>CP025011.1 GCA_002952755.1 Candidatus Saccharibacteria bacterium YM_S32_TM7_50_20
AATACCAGAACACAACCGATTAAGAGCGAGGACTGTTTGAGTCTCTAAAGAGGCGAGTTCCGCAGCGACGGTTGTGTTCTGGTATTTTCGAGTAATGTTTTACGTTTAGCGCCGAGAGTTTTTGGTTACTTTTTGCGGGACAAAAAGTAACAGGTAAAGGGCGTAATTCGCGGGTGGGGGATTTACTGAGGAGGGTTAGGATGTGAGAGCTAGCTCTTCAGGGGCATAATAATGTGCGAGTAATCGCTGGCTGCGGGGTCGCGCAAAAGGGATGGTTCGAGTTTGCCATTGAAAGCAAAGCTCACTTCCTCGCCAGAGAGGACATGCAGCGCATCGAGCAGGTAACGAGAATTAATGGTAATCGAACCGCTGCCTTCTACTTTAGCAGGCGCCTTGGCGGTATTTTCGCCAAGCTGGGAGGCGATAGAGCGGATACTCAGCTCCTTTGTTTCCTCGTCGATATTGAGTGTAATGCTGCCCGCACTTTCGCGGGCAAACAGGCTGGAAATTTTTGCTGCATTCAGTAAGTCGGCACGCAGCAGGGTGGCGCTGGTAGTAAAGCTTGTCGGAATTAGCTTGCGGTAATCAGGATATTTGCCTTCGATCAGCCGGGCAACCAGTTCTACATCACCAACCCGGAAAAGTACTTGCTGATCGTCGCTCGTTACCTGCACCTCGTCTTCGGCGTCGCCCAAAATACGCAGTAAGTCCTGCATAGCCGTTACCGGCACCAGCAGATTGATGTCCTCATCCGTTTTGAGTAATTCTTTTTCGGCCAAGCGGTAGCTGTCGGTAGCCGCCACGTGCAATACACCGTCAGCAGTATGGAAGTACACCCCAGTCAATACTGGGCGAGCTTCGTCACCCGACGCGGCAATAACAACTTGTTGCAACGCCTTTTTTAGGAGTGCCGATGGAACCGTCCACGTCTTACCCTCGGTAATCGCCGGCATAACCGGAAATTCCTCAGCAGATACACCATTGATAACTGATTGATATTGATCAGTCACGATATGCAATTTGTATTCATCTAACTGCAAATCAATGACACCACCCGGCAAACTACTGACAAAATCCTGCATCAGCCGGGCAGGAGCAGTGATCGCCCCCTCATCGGCAACTTTAGCGCCAATATAATGCGTGATGGCGATGTCTAAATTAGTGGCCGCAATGCTTAAACGATTGTTCACGGTTTTTATAAGAACATTGGCTAGCACGGGCAGGGTGCCGCGCGCATTGGCTACCCGGGCAACCGTACCTAGTGCTTTATTCAGGTTTTCCTGTGTGACTTGCAGCTTCATCGTTATGCACTCCTTACTATGTAACTAATTAAATATATTAGTTGTTATTGTTATAGGCCCTGTGGAAGATGGGGAAAACGCGTCAACTAACAGATGATTTAGGTATGCTTTGGCCTGTGAAAAAATAGCCAGGAGTATGTGCGCAAAACGGGGAAAAAGAAGGGGTTGTCCACTGCGTCCATGGCATGCAGCATATGATTTTGTGCACAAATAGTGTTCACGCCTCGGCATCTCCACGGCTAATTCCCAGGTTTTTGCACAGCTTTTACGCATACAGTTTGTCCTTAATGCTAGTAATGGCGCTGCGGATATCGGCATCAAGGCGCGATTCTTTTTCGATTTTTTCGATGGAGTGAATGGCGGTAGTGTGGTCTTTACGTCCCAGCTCCCGGGCAATCTTAGGGAAACTGAGGTGTAGTTCGCTCCTGAGCATATACATAGCCACCTGGCGTGGTACCACGATGTCTTTATCGCGTTTTGGGCCTAAGATGTCTTCAATTGGTATTTGGAAATGTCGTGCGGTGCGCTCAATGATTTGTTTGGCGCTAATGTGCTTAGGTCGGGTTTGGGCGCTGCCGAGCAGGCTGCTAGCAATGCCCAAGTTAGGATCGAGGGCGCGCATTTCGCAGAAAGCCAATAACTGGTTGAGTGCACCTTCCAGCTCACGGATGTTGGTCTGAACATTATTTGCCAGATACTCGGTAACGTCAGTAGGCAACGTGATGCCGTGATTATGGGCTTTGGTCTGCAGAATGGCGCACCGTGTTTCAAAATCCGGTGTTTGCATGTCGATGCTCATACCCCACACAAAGCGGCTGCGCAAACGCTCTTCCAGTGTCGGAATGTCGCGCGGTGGCTTATCACTGCTGATAATGATCTGTCTGCTGGCCTGGTGCAGGGCATTAAAGGTATGAAAGAATTCTTCCTGGACCTTTTCTTTGCCGGCGATAAATTGGATATCGTCAACGATTAGTACATCGGCACCACGGTAAAAGTCGGCAAAGTCGGTATTCTTTTTAAATCTTAGGGCGTCGACGAATTCCTGCAGAAACTGCTCGCTTGATATATAGACAACACGGGCTTGAGAGTTGCCGGCTAATACTGTATTACCAACTGCCTGCATAAGGTGTGTTTTGCCAATGCCGACGCCTCCATATAAGAACAAAGGGTTATATTTTGTGCCTGGCTGGGCGGCTACCGCCTGGCAGGCCGCATAGGCCAGTTCGTTGCCGGAGCCAACGATGAAGTTGTCGAAGGTATAGCGCTCATTTAACCCTTGACGATAGGCGTGAGTAAGGCCTGTGGCCTGCGGTTTAGCTGGTGTGGCATGTGCGGTGCTGGCACCGGGAGAAGGGCGCAGGACGGCAGCTTCTTCTTCGCGAACTGGTGTGAGGGCAGTGTGGATCTTGTATTCGACCTGGCCGACGTTCGTACCGTTTTTACGCAATGTTTCGATGATCAGATCGTTATATTTACGCTCCAGTTGTTGCTTAATAAAGATGTTGGGTACGCCGATAATGATGCGTTCGTCATCCTGTTTGAGCAACACCGTGTTTTTGAACCACGTAATAAAGTTCCCCCGCGAGAGCGAAAGCTCGATCTCGCCTAACACTGCTTGCCACAAATCTGACGCTGTTTGCATCACCCTCTCACTCATCACTTAATACTAAAAACTATACGCCTGACGGTTACTTTTCCACAAGTTTTCGAACCATGTTTATAACACACCATCCTACAGACGGGCCGACTAGGGATTTATACACAATATCAAGGCACATCTGTTAATGTGTGGAAAGAACTTGAGATTGTGTGGAAAACTTGCTAAAATTAATGGGTTAAACATTGTTATTTTCACCAGAAGATAATAATTACAGAAAACTAAAGGGGACTCGTGTCCAGCCAACACCTTGAAGGCGGGACGCTCGTCCTGTAGAGTGAGAGCATATGCCAAAACGAACGTACCAACCCAAGAAACGCCACCGCGCTCGCCAGCACGGTTTTATGGCACGCATGGCCAACCGCGCCGGTCGTGCGGTATTGCGCCGTCGCCGTCTTAAGGGTCGTGTTGCACTCACTAAGTAATTTGCAAAAAGTCTAAGCCTATAAGGAGTGCGCTCCAGCCGTGATCACGCAAGCTCATAGATTCCATGGTCGGAACTCTTTGCGCTTTGTGTATCGGCGCGGGCAAACGATTCGCACCGGAGTCGTTTCTCTTAAGTATATCCGCAACCAGCGCGAAGAAAAGTATCGCGTAGCTGTAGTGGTGAGCCGTAAGGTGAGCAAGTCTGCAGTAGTGCGTAACCGTATCCGCAGACGGGTGTATGAGATTGTACGTAAAGAGGCGACATACATCGGGGCGGCATACGATTTAGTTTTCTTTGTGTACGACGAATCGGTAGCCACTGTTTCGCACGCCCAACTAGAGCAGGCAATTATCGGCAGCCTGGAAAGGGCCAAGGTACTTAACAGATCAGAACGTGCTATAGTAGAAAATAAGGAGACGCTCACGTAATGTTTACGACACTGATCATTCAGCCGATTTTTAACCTCTTAGTTCTTATTTATGCGCTACTGCCAGGGCATAACTTTGGTCTGAGCATCATTATATTTACCATCGTTGTCCGCCTGCTCATGTGGCCGCTTGTGAAAAAGCAGCTGCATCAGGTAAAAGTGATGCGCGCTATTCAGCCTGAACTGAAGCGCATCAAAAAAGCCGCCGCCGGTAACCGCCAGCAAGAATCGTTAATGATGATGGCGCTCTACAAAGAGCGGGGCATCAATCCGTTTGGTTCTATCGGCGTACTGCTTATCCAGCTGCCTATTCTGATTGGCCTGTATAGTGGCCTCCAGCGCATTTTGCACAATCCTAAGGAGCTTGAGACATTTGCGTACACACCTTTGCGGCATTTGCCTTGGATGAAGCAACTGGCCGGCGATATTCATCAGTTCGATCATACGTTATTCCATGTAGTCGATCTGACGCGCAGTGCGTTTGGACCTAAGGGCGTGTACTGGCCGGCCTTGTTTATCGTGCTCGGCAGCGCTGTGGTACAGTTCTACCAGAGTAGCCAACTGACACCTGCGCCGAAAGACGCTCGCAAACTGCGTGACATCTTGAAGGGTGCGAGTAGCGGCCAGCAGGCTGATCAGTCTGAGGTGAATGCGGCTGTAGCGCGGAGTACTCGCTTCTTGCTGCCCGCCATGGTCTTCTTATTTACAGTAAATATCCCTTCAGCATTGGGTCTGTACTGGCTGGTGGGTGGTATGGCGGCCCTCGTGCAGCAAACGATTGCGCTCCGTGACGACACTAAGGAGATGGAAGCTGAAGTATCTGCCAAGGACGCAAGCCGTGCTGCAGCTAAAGAAAAAGAAAAGCACGCCGTCGAGGCGGAAGTTGTTACAATGCCTACCAAACCTAAGCCAGCAAAAAAGAAGAGTAATCAAAAGCGGAGGAAAAAATAGATGGAAGACGCCATTCGTTACGCTAAGAAGTACCTCGAAGATTTGCTGTCTTTTTTTGGTCTGAACACCGATGTGTATGCCACCTCCGAAGATGAGGTGATCGAGCTGGAGGTGCCATCGACGCATCTGAACGGTTTTTTGATTGGCCAAAAAGGCGACAATATGCGCGCCATGCAGTTTTTAGTGAGTAACGCCCTGAAAAATCAGGGGTTCGATTATACGCGCGTGAATGTTGATATCGCCGAATATAAAAAGCAACGCGCCCAGCGTCTTAGCGACCAGGCAGAAGAATGGATGAAAAAGGTCAAAGAAGATAAAAAGTCTATGGATCTTCGCCCGATGAATGCCGCCGACCGTCGCACTATCCATAAGTTAGCCCAAGAATGGGGCCTCATCAGCGAATCTGACGGCGAAGGCCGTGATCGGCATATTGTGCTTAAGCCTGAGGCTGAATAGAGTTTCGGCTGAACTTACATATATCTCCTCATTACCTCCACCCCAAACCCCACAAACCAGACTTCCTCAGTAAATCCCAACCCGCGACCTGCAATCCTTATATTGTTACTTTTTGTCCCGCAAAAAGTAACCAAAAACTCTCGGGACCAACATAAAACACTACTTAAAGAAAGAGCTTCTTGACCGTCGCTGCGGAACTCGCCTCTTAGAGGCTCAAACAGTCCTCACTCTAATTGGTCAAGAAGCTCTTTCTTTAAATCGGTTTTACTCCAGGCCCCGAACCCCGTCGGAGAGGGTAGGTGGATATTGTACCTAATACAGTAAATACTGAGTAGCTTTCAATCGCAGGACTACACGGCCGAACTATTCGGATATCTAGGGCTGCGATGGAGAGGTGGTTAGTGAATATCTTTTGCTTATTTTTGGGTTTGGGTTTGATCCGGGGTGAAAAAAGGCGGGTTATCCGATAATGCTTTTGTAGACGGTGAGTGTTTCTTCGCTCATTTTTTTCCAGGAATATCTTTTGACTTGCTTGGCGCCAGCTGCAATAAGCTGGTTACGGAGTTTATCGTCATCTAATACCTTGGCGACTTGCCTGGCGATGTCCTCTGGATCTTTCGGATTGCAGTAGACAGCGGCGTCGCCATACACTTCTGGCATGACGCTGGCGTTGCTGGACACCACCGGGGCTCCGTGGGCCATAGCTTCTAGTGCGGTTAGGCCAAAACCTTCGCCAAGAGATGGTGTTACGTATAATTTAGTGTGGCTGTAGAGCCATTTGACCTCTTCGTCGGGCAAAAATCCCGTAATGTGAATATGATCTGCAGAGGTAAAGGAGGCAATTTGCTCCTCAAGTTCGAGGTAGTGTTTTTCCTTCTTGCCGACAAGTAGTAAGTGAACATCAGGGTGAGACGTATGGAGCAGCTCGAAGGCCTTGCATAGTGTTAGTACGTTTTTGTGCGGGAATGCAGTGCCTAAGTACATGATGAAATTGTCGGGGATATCTTTTGGCTTCACGGCTGCTGCTTTGATGGGCGGCTCGCTCGCTTCCAATGTGACTGCCAATTTTTTTTTGGTAAAAGGCTGAAATTCGATAAGCTCATTGGCAACCGTGTGAGTGGGTACGATAATGCGATCTGATTTTCTATGCCCCCACCAGAACAAGAAGTGGTATAACTTCATCTTAAGCCAATATACTGGTGCGGGCGTGGTGCCCCGGCGAATGAAGTGGAACATCAGCAAATCGTGCGTAGTGGTCACGATGCGGCCAAAATAGAAGATAGGCTGCTGGGTCATAGTGAAGTGTACGAGGTCTGGACGAAGACGATACACTTGCCAGGCAAAGCGCAATTGGTCGAGCGGGTTAAAGGAAAATTGCGGGAAGGGGCAGGGGACCGTTTTGAAGACGGGGGAGTGCATCTTCCAATTGTCATCAGGCTCGACGAGAATGGTGTAGCGGTTCACGTGGTCGATATCTTGCAGATGTTCGACTAGGCGGTCGGTATAACGGCCGGTACTGCTACGGCGGATGCGGGCGTCGATGACAATATGTTTCTGCATGCTTGCTATAATTATACGCGAACATGCACCCCACCCGGCGAATACCATATTATGGCGCACTCGCGCTGCTTATATATATGCCGTTTCATGTGTTCTTAAGTCAGTCGCTGAGCCTGGTCACGGGTGGACTAGATGAGTGGAAGGTAGCGAAAGACATCTTAGCAGCTGTATTAGCACTGTTCACTTTTTGTATAGTTATACAGCAAAAGCGTAGCACCAGGTTGAGTAATACCCTGCTGGGACTGGGCGTAGTCTATGGAATACTACATATAGCGCTCTGGATAGCGCATCCTCACATCTATCGCCCAAGCGCCTTGCTGGGCACGTTGTATAACAATCGTCTCTGGCTATACGGCTTTATTGGCTTAGGAGCGGCGCTTCTTACGAGACAAAAACAGTTCAACCAGACCGCACTTATGAAAGTGGTGCTTGGGGTAAGCACAATCGTTGCCGCACTGGGCGTCGCACAATATTTTTTGCCACATACGCTCTTGACGCACTTCGGATATGGACCAAAACGCGGCACGGTTGCGGCTTTTTATATTGATAACCGGCCCAATTTTCCGCGCATCATGTCTAGTTTACGAGACCCCAACTCGCTCGGGGCCTACCTCATCTTACCGCTTACTTTACTTACGTCTCTTATGTTTCGTGCCGTTAATGACAAACAGCGAGCGCTGCTTATGATGCTGGCAGGACTGCACCTTATAGCGATCTTTCTGACCTTTTCGCGTAGCGCATGGGTAGGTGCTGCACTTTCGGTTGGATTGCTGCTGCTTTGGCAGTACTCATCGAAGATTATGGGGCTCCTGCGGCGGTGGTGGCCGGTGGCCGCTAGCGTATTGCTGATCGGCATGGTGGCAACTTACACCGCTCGTAACACCTATGTCTTTAAGAGTGTCGTGAGCCATCACACGGGTGCGCCGCAAGGTGTTGCCTATGATTCTAACGGTTTCCACTGGGTGTTCGCCAAGCGTGGTCTTGAAGGCATAGTTCGTAATCCGTTTGGTCACGGGCCAGGGACGGCCGGGCTCGCTTCGATTCAAAACCCAGCAGGCAGTTTTTTGACAGAAAACTACTATATTCAGATTGGGTATGAAGTGGGGGTGCTCGGCCTCCTCCTCTTTTTGGCTATCAATGTGGTGTTGTACCGACAGCTGTGGCGACGGCGAGATTCCCCTCTATCGGCCATGCTTCTCTGTAGCTCCTGGGCCTATGTCCTGGTGAACATGCTGCTCCATATGTGGAGTAATGAAGCGGTCGCAGCCCAGTGGTGGCTGTTGGCCGGATTCGTTGCTGGCCTGCCGACAAGCGCTGTCGGATCTAAGAAGTTGATGCATAGATCATAAGGTATAATATAAAACTATGACCGCCAGTCTTAAGACATTTACTCAGCGCTACCGATACGCTGTCATTTTGCTTCGCCAGATGGTCGTGTCCGATTTCAAACTGCGCTATCAGGGGTCAGTTTTGGGGTATGTGTGGTCGCTGCTCCGTCCGCTATTCCTGTTTGTCATCATGTATGTGGTGTTCGTCCGATTTTTGCATATCGGAGACGACATACCCCACTACCCCGTGTATCTGCTTACCGGCATTGTGTTCTGGAATTTTTTTGCTGAGATCACCAACAATGGCGTCTCGGCAATCGTCAGTCGCGGCGACTTGATCCGCAAACTCAATTTTCCGAAGTTTGTAATTATTCTATCGGCAGCCTGCGCGGCCCTTATTAATCTCGTGCTGAATTTGATTGTTATCGGCATTTTTATGTATACCAATCATGTACAGATTGGCTGGGGAGCACTATGGTCGCCGCTGTTTATACTAGAGATTCTCGCCTTTGCGTTATCGCTTGCCTTTATTTTGAGTGCACTTTTTGTTCGCCTAAGGGATGTCAATTACATTTGGGAGGTGCTAATGCAGGCGCTCTTTTACGCTACGCCTATCATCTACCCCCTAAGTAAGGTGAGCAAGGATTGGCCTGCAGTCGCTAAAATACTACTGCTGAACCCCGTTGCTCAAGCCATTCAGGATATCCGCTATAACACGATTACACAGAAAACGGAGACGATTAGCTCCTTGAGCCACCACCTATGGTTTATATGTATACCTTTCGCTATCGTCGCTGTCATTGGCTGCGTGGCAATCGTTTTCTTTAAAAAACGTTCGCCTAGTTTCGCTGAAGAAGTATAACCGGCCGGGCGAGACCATACTCCCACTTGCAGAGTCAAGCGTAGTACAACCAGACCGACTTCCAGTCGGCCTGCGTGAAACGCTCTGCAAGTGGGAGTATGGTCTCGCCCGGCTAAAACCTACTTTTCGACGGCGCGTAGGATCTTTTTGTACACACTGGCAGCTATTGCTTCTTGAGTGAAGCTGGCCGCGGTCTTTTTGCCCTGTTCACTAAGCTGGTTGCGGCGGGCTTCGTCAGTAATAAGGTTTTCGATACACTCGGCAATGGCATCAACGTCTTGATAGTTAAAGTAGCTGGCTGCAGTACCGGCGACTTCATGGAATACCGGAATATCGCTGGCAGCCACCGGTGTACCGTAACTCATTGCTTCGAGCAGCGGCATGCCAAAACCTTCGTAGCCGCTGGCATTCACGTACAGCACGGCATTTTTGAACAGCACGGCACGCATTAGCTCATCGACATATCCAAGATATTTAATATCGAAGCCTTGCCTGCGCAGATCGCGGATTTTATTCTCTTCGGCATTGCTTTTCCAGCCGATCCTTCCAGCTACCACCATAGTATGGGTGTTGCGGATAGTGGCCGGCAGTTTCGTATAAGCTTCTAAGATGCTCGGCAAATTTTTACGTGGCTCGATAGTGCTGAGGTAGAGGATAAAGGGTTTATGAATGCCTCCGTGGAGTAAAACAGAAGATTCCTCGCGGTCAGTAAACGTGCGAGGTGGCTCGGCCGGAATAGGTGTTACAAGAATACGATCTGTAGACTGGTGATATATGCCAGCAATCTTTTGCTTGCTAAATTCAGACACTGTAATAATAAAGCTGGAACGGCGTACAGCTACCGGCACAAACCGTTCCAGGTCACGCTGGTTTTTATCGGCTACATATTCGGGAAGATCTAGGTAGGTAAGATCGTGGATAACCGGGGCGCTTGGGGTGCGGCGCAAGCTAGGGTAGCTTAAGAAGTTGGGGTACAAGATAAAGTCGGCCGCGGTTTTGCTTAGAATTTCTACCGGGCATTCAATCCCCCATCGGCGCAATTGATACAACACTTTACTGGGGATGAAACGAACTGCTTTATAGCGAATATTCGGCGCCTGGGGGAAATGGGTAATCGAACGCTTACCTAAGAAATTATAGTAAAAGCCAATGAGCTCAACTTGTTCCGGATACTGCGCCGCGAGGCCCATGATCAGGCGTTCGGTGTAATAAGCGACCCCTGTTTTATTGACGAGCAATGGGCTGGCATCGAAGACGATACGGAGTGGACGCATATATACCAATAATACCGTATAATGTGATCAAATGGATGACAACGCAATACGAGTCGAGTCGGTATTCAAGTCGTTTGTATTACCGCATGAACGATCTCAATCGGTCAAGGGTTCTTTTACACGGCTGTTCCGCGGCGTACATAGCGGAGCAGAGAATCAACAGGCACTGAGAGACGTGTCCTTCGAGATTAAAAAAGGTGAGTTTTTTGGAATCGCGGGCAGAAATGGCAGCGGCAAAAGTACGCTGCTTAAGATTCTGGCCGGTATTTATCAGCCAACGAAAGGCCAGGTGACGGTAGAAGGCCGGTTGGTGCCTTTTATTGAACTGGGCGTCGGTTTTAATCCGGAGCTTACGGGCCGGGAGAATTTGTATTTAAACGGTGCCCTGCTCGGCTTCTCAAAAAAAGAAGTGCTCACTATGTACGATGAGATTGTGGCCTTTGCCGAGCTGGAGCGCTTTATGGACCAGAAGCTCAAAAATTATTCGTCCGGCATGCAGGTGCGGTTAGCTTTCTCGCTTGCGGTTCGCGCCCAGGCCGACATCTTGCTCATCGATGAGGTGCTCGCCGTGGGTGATGCCGACTTCCAGCGTAAATGCTTTCACTATTTTCGGGCCCTAAAGAAGCAAAAGACAACGGTCGTTTTTGTGACACACGACATGGGTGCACTCCGCGAGTACTGCGACCGGGCAATCCTGATCGATCAAAGCGAGGTGATTGCCAAAGGTGGAGCCGACGACATCGCCCAGCGCTACACGCAATTATTTATCGAAAAAGAAGTCGCCGAGGATGCTAAAAAGGTGCACGGGGAGCGCTGGGGGGGCGGCCAGGCGCGCATGGATGTGGTCGCTACCAATAAGCGTAAATACACTGAAGACGACAAAGAGATTATAGTCTCGACGCGGTTTACTGCCCAGAAAGACATGCAAGATCCTATCATTGGCTTCTCTATTAAAGATGGTGCCGATAACGTGCTTTTTGGCACCAATACCAAGATTAAAAAAATACGTACCGGTCTGGTGCGTGCCGGTGAAAGCAGGGAACTCCTTTGGACCGTGCCGAATATTTTGGCCGATGGCCGCCAATATATTAATGCAACGATAGAACATAACGACGCCGTTACGGTCGCCGACTGGTGGACCGATGCGACGTACTTTACTGTTCGCAAAACTGAGCAAACCGCATACCACCTCACGCCCTCTATAGAGGTTAAGGTGAAGAAATAGACGAAGATAGTATGGCAACAAATGACAAAGACGCGCGTATCAAAGAGTTAGAAGTTGCAAATAATGCTTACGTTGCCGAAATCAGCCGGCTAGCCGCAAGACTAGGTGAGCTGAACGGCGAAATGGGGCGCTTGCAGGGTGAATTATCGCAAAAGCGCGGCGTACGGCATCAGACAAGCGGCTTGTACCGTGCGCTTGATTTGGCAATCACTTCGCGGATTGAACGCAAAGGCCGCATCCGAAAACCACCACGCAGATCAGGAACAGTTGAGCCTATCTCGCCCCAAGTGCTGACTCTCGATAACGTACAGGAGCTTATGGGCCTGGCCCGCCGGTATGACTCGGCTGCTTACTTTCGCTATCGGGCCAGCAAGAGTGGTATGCGCCTTAGGTACCGGGTTGTAGGCCGTGTATATAGAACGTCACGTGATGCGGCCAAAGCCAGTGTGAAAGGTGCCTATCGTCTGGCGCGAAAGGTACAGAAATGAGCAAAACAAAACTCGTCGTCGACGGCCAGGTGTTTCAGACCACTGCACGCGATCGCGGCATGGGGCGGTATGCGGTGTGCCTGCTCCAAGCGCTGATTGCAACAAAAACATACGATGTAACATTCATTGTAAGCTCAGAGCTGCCATTCCAGGAAGACGATCGGAAACTCTTATCTCGTATTTTCCAGGGGGCAGATTTCCATACACTTGATCTTCATACGACCAAACGACACAAGATTGAAGAAGCCTGCAAGCATAACGAGGCGGTGCTTGCGAACTACATGGAAACGCACGCCGCCCCAGACAGTATCTTTTTTATTCCGTCCCTCTTTCAGGAGCCGGTGGCGGCTGTTTTTCCTAAGGGTAGTACGGGCATGAAAGCGTTGCTGTTTCATGACCTTATCCCGTATCTGTACCACAATCGCTATGCACCAGTCATGATGTGGGAAAATTATCTGAAGCGCTTCCGTTACTTATTCGAAGCCGATCTGATTTTTGCGAATTCTCAAGCGACTGCCGACGATCTCAATATGTATTTAGGCGTTCCACGCCACAAACTGTGCCGGATTGATGGAGCGGCTATTCATACCGATTCGGCGAGCGAAAGACCAGCCCACATCGATACCTCGCGACCTTTTATTCTTTTAAACACCAGTGACGATCCGCGTAAAAATAATCTTCGTAGCATCCTGGCTTTTGAGGAATTTAAACGATCTTCCGATAAGGAATATAGCCTGATATTGACCTCGCAAATACATAAGCGGGAGCGCGAGCACCTGCAGCGTTTTTCGCACAATTTGCAATTTACCGGCAACATTCCCGAGCGTGAGCTGAATTGGTTGTACTCACACTGCGAAGCCGTACTGTTCGTGCCTGAAAACGAAGGCCTGGGGTTACCAGCGCTCGAGGCGGTAGATGCCGGCAAGAAAGTAGTCTGTTCGTCGATTGACGTGCTGCGCGAGATTTCCACCGACGCATTTTTTTACTGTAATTACGAAAATAGCTATGCCATTGCGCAAGCGCTGGCCCAGGCCGTTGATCCTGCGGTAAAAGTGAATAAGGCAGCGTACAAAACGATTTTGAGCCACTATACGTGGCCGAGAACTGCCGAGCGCATGTTGCAGGGCCTCCAAGCTTGGACACCGCCAAAGCAAATCAAGAAGCCAAAGTTGGCAATTCTGATGCCAACGCCAAATGGCCTCACCGGCGTTGGCCTCACCGGCGCCATTCTACACCCCACACTTGCTGAACAGTTCGACATCGACTACTACCTAGAATATGGCTTGTCGAACGAGAGCGTCCGACCCAACTATTTGCAGTATGTAGCCCCTTGTTACCCGGCCACAAGTTTTAGCGCCAAGCGCTACGCAACATATGACGCAGTTTTTTACCACATAGGGAATGGCGATTATCATCTAGAGAGCATCATGGCGGCTTTGAACTTGCCAGGCTATCTTATAGTTCATGACACCACGGTAGCTGAGGCCTATAGGGTGCTGCACGAAACGGGCATGATGAGCGAGGAGCGGGCGGCACTAGAAGCACGTTTGGATACGCTAATAAAAACAACAAAAAGCAGCGACTATACTTCGCTGGCGAATCGTCAACTGGGTATACTCGTACACTCCGACTACGCCTATGAGGCGATGAACGAGGTGCTGGATACTGCGGTGTCCGTTTTGAAGGCTAATTTGCCCATAGCTGTCCCGCAAGCAGATAATCTGCACGATACGCAGGACAATATAGTGATTGGGCTGGCCGGCGCCATTTCTGATGTGAAAGGCCTGGACGTTATAAAAAACATTGCTGAAGATCCGGAGTTCGATGGCTGTGACATTCGCCTTTTCGGTATTAGTCATGCCTCGCCCCAACGATTGGCTGAGCTTAGTGCCTATGATAACGTGAGCATTGCCACCAACGTCAGCGATTTTGACTTTCAGACCAACGTTTCCAAGCTCGATATTTTTGTGAATTACCGCTTGGCATATAAGGGCGAAACGTCGAATACGACGCTCGAAGCAATGCGCCAAGGAGTCGTCGCCATTGTCCGCAAAGTAGGTTGGTATGATGAATTGCCCGATGATGTCGTTGTAAAAGTGAAGGGTCCTGAAGCAGTGATTCCCCTGCTACGCGACCTGGTACATGATGCTAAACGGCGCCAGGCTCTGGGTAAGCGTGCGAAAGCGTATGTCTCCCAACACTTCAGTACCGAGCAGTACGCGGTGGCTATGAAGGAGCTCCTAGCTCAAGATCTTACTAAAAACCCCAACGCTGCTTTGACGGCCACTTTGAAGTCAGGCAGGATAAAGAGTCCGAATGCGCTCCGCTCGTGGCTTCACAAGAAAGGCTTGGCATAATGAGCGGTATCATCTGGATTGATGTCACTGATTTTTTGAAGTGGCAAGGTAACTTTACTGCTTTTCAGCATATTCAGTACCACATGGCGCAACTGTATATGGCGAGTGATCACGATGCAGCCTTTTTCGTCTACGACGAACCGTCTCATTCGTTTTCGAAGGTTGATTTTGACCCCGACAAACTTTCGCATAGTGGTATGCGCATCGAGACTATGGCTGTACCACCAGTTGGTAGACGTTTCTTGCAGAAAGCCAAGCAAGCTACTCCTGCACCTGCAAAACGAGCGCTTAAGAAGCTTATGAAGGCTCGGCCTCTTGCACAAAGCGACGCGGCGCACGTGAACGGCCATGCGCCGTTTGCACAGGGCGATACTGTCGTTGTGCTGGGTGGTATCTGGCACGGCAGTTTCGCTACAGATATGGCGATTCAGAAACAACAAAAGGGCTTCCGCTTTGTGCACGTCGTGCATGATATGGTGCCGGTGGTATGCCCGCAATGTGTCGTAGAAGATTTGCCGGAAGTATTTGCGGCTTATAAAGAAAAGATTTTCAGCATAGCCGATGGATTACTGATCAATTCCGAGTCGTCCAAGAAAGATGCGATTGCGTTTATGAAGCAGCGCAAGATAGCGATACCAAAACATACTGTATTTCGACTAGCCGATGAAGTCGCAACAGGTAAAACGCCTCGCGCTGTGCACGGCCTAAGACCACAGGAGTTCATTCTATCTCTAGGAACTATCGAGGGCCGCAAGAATCATATGCTCTTATACTATGTCTATAAGCAGGCAGCTCGCCAGGGTATTACACTTCCCAAAATGGTTATTGCCGGTCGGCACGGTTGGCTGGTGGAAGACTTTTTCTATCTGGTATCGCGTGATCCGGAAATTAAGGACAAGATTATCGTCTTAGAGGGGGTCGATAACGAAGAGCGCGCATGGTTATACAAGCACTGCCTGCTGACAGTTTGGCCATCATTTTACGAAGGCTGGGGTATGCCTGTGGCCGAAGGGCTCACCTATGGCAAGGTCTCGCTCTCTACCGACACCTCATCGATGCCGGAAATTGGGGGCAAGCTGGTGGATTATTTTTCTCCTTTCGACCCTCAGTCGTGCCTTCAGCTAATTGTAAAATATTTGGACACATCCACCAGGCAGCGGCGCGAACAGGAAATTAAGAGAAATTACCGCGTAACTACTTGGGAAGACATGTTCCAGGTAGTTAGCCAGTTTATTGATAGTGTATAGTCGACGGCCAGTCTCAGTATTATATAGGGCATTTCGCGCAGGTCGGCGAAAGTCGATCTGACTGCAGTATGCTAGATTCAATCCCAGTACTTTTGGTATTCAAGGGTAGCAAGAATGCCAGCGGTGTCCGTCGGCAGTGACGGATCACCTCCCAGCCCAACGTATCGTTCAAATAGTTGTCTTCGTATCTGTATACTGGTTGCCTTCGCTCGGAATCTTATGCGCTGTTCTTGCGCGAGCATTTTCCCTAATGCTTGAATATTACTATGTAAGCAGTACCTTTCATTGTCATTAGCGGCTAAGTGATCGAAAAAGCCAAATCCCTTATCGCTATCGTATGTTGTGTTAGTGCCATTATCGTCAAGCAAGACCCCTGCTCTCGCTATAGTATCAACATCGTGAATTCCTTGCAGTAAATGGCCGTCGGTGATTTTGGCTCTCTCTTTCATTCCTAGGGAATCAATCTTTTTACCCGATACAAAAGAACTGACAATTGCCCCGCCATAGTTAGCGGCTACGGCCTTCTCGGAATTGGCGACAGGAATGTCTTTGAGTAGTCTTATCCTTTCTTCGACAAACTCTACTTTGTCAGCAAGCGTAAGTTTTGGTGGGCGCAGACCAGCATAGCGGTATTCCTGATCCTTCTGGGGTATTTTTAATATGGCTCTGTCCCCCTCGGGCGTATGTATAGTAAACGCTCTAGAATGAAACCCTGATCGTCGACGCCCCAAAGGGCCGATTGGCATAGCTTGGACAACTGGCAGAGACGCGAATCGTGCCACAGTACGATATCTTTCGAACGATTCCTGCAATCTGACACGGGTTTCGATATGCTCAGCGACATGGTCTTGGGGTAACCATCCTTCAAGGGGCAGCCGCCTAACTGCTGTCTCTTGATGGGCGGTTTGTATGGCTTGATCTGGCTTAATGGCTGTGCTGGTAGCGAGAATACCGGCTAATTCCAGGCCGTGCTCGTATCGCGTATCTGTACTATAGTCGGCGAGGATGGCTGCGGCTTCGAATCTCGAATAAGGCATAATTTAATTAAGTATACAGAATGCGTCTAGCCCTTAGAAAAGCCCTATCTTAAAGGTCGCCGATTTTGGTTGGTGCTTATTCTCGCTCCGCGCGACATCTTTTGTTAGAATGAGCGTGACATGGTAGTTATTTTTTACGGAACAAGTGCCGAACTCATTAAATTGCTCGGCATAACCTGGCGCGTACCTCGATCCGAGTTGTTACTCATCTGTACGGCACAGCACCATGAGGGCCTACAAAAATCTCATCCTCAATTTGGTATCGAGCCAGATGTGTATCTTTCTCATGGTTGGAGAGGCAAGGATGTCGCCAATATGAAGCAGGTGCTGGGTATGATGCTCGTTGCCCATGGCAATTTTGCCAAACAGTTTTTTGCCATCAAGAAAGAGATCAAAGCGCATGATAAAAAGATGGGTACTCAGAGCATTGCTGTAGTGCACGGTGATACGCTTTCGACAGTGGCGGGATCATATCTCGGCCGTGCGCTTGGCCTTAGGATTGCCCATGTAGAGGCGGGCTTACGCAGCGGCACCTGGAAGAACCCGTTTCCGGAGGAGATGGATAGGCGTATTGCTGCCAAATTTGCCCGAGTGCACTTTGCCCCCAATCAGACAGCCGCCGATAACCTCACGCGCGAACAGGTGAAGGGCGAGGTGATTAATACGACCTTCAATACGGCAAAGGATGCTATCGAAAAGTCGGCCGACTTCGTAAGTGAGGAGTTTAAGCGCCTCAAACTGCCTAAGAAGTATTGTTTAGTCTTGCTTCACCGGACGGAGCTGCTAGAGAATAAAGCAGACTTTGGAGCTATTTTACAGGTAATTCATCAACACGCCTCTGCTCATACGCCCGTAGTCTTCACCATGCACACTACAACCCAGGAGAAGATAGATGTCTACGGCTTCGGCCACTATCTTAAAAAAGACGGCCTGCAGGTTATTCCAAAGCAACCCTACTTTGATTTTATGGCCATTGTCTCGCGCGCCGACTACATCGTGACCGACGGTGGCGGCTTACAGGAAGACGCTTTCTTTTTTGGTATTCCCACCATGGTGCATAGGCTTACTACCGAACGCGAAGAGGGGTTGGGCCTTAACGCCGATATCTCGCGCATGGATGTCCAAAAGACAGCTGATTTTTTGGAGCATCACCGAGATAAAAAGGAATTTGCCAAGCTCAGCAAACACTTCTCGCCTTCGCAAGTAGTGGTGGACTACTTTGCGGAACACCATTACGTCGCACTCGATGCAAAATAAAAAGAATGATGTCTGCAGCGACAACGGCTGCAGTGTTAGATTCTGACATCCCTCCCTCTCATCAAGTAGAGCGTTTCACGCAGGCCGGCTTGCGCCGGTCTGGTTGCACTACGCTTGACTCTACTTGATGAGAGGGAGGGATGTCTAACACGCCTAGAGCTTGATGGTCTTACGAACGATGTAGAGTGGGCGGCGCTGACTTTCGCTTAATACGCGGGCCACATACATGCCGATGAGCCCTTGGGCAGATAGGATAGCTCCCACCAAGAAGGTAATCAGTACGCCTAGCATGGCAGTACCGGTAAAATGAATGTGCCAGGGATCGTTTAAGATGACTTGCTCGATTAAAATAAACCCACCAAGCACGAAGCTAATTGCCATAAAGAACAATCCAGTGTAGCCGGCAAAAAAGAGAGGCACGGCGCTTAAAGAAGTGAACGTGTCTACAGCTAGTTGGACTAATTTTTTGAAGGTGTAGGTGGGAGTGCCGAATTGGCGGGGTTTGGCGTCGAATTCGATAAAATCGTGCCGGAATCCCAGCCAGTCGATAAGACCCCGAGTGATGCGGTTGTTCTCGGTGAGTTTATTGAATTCATCGGCTACTATACGATCAATAAGGCGGAAATCGGTAGATCTTGGTATAAGCTCCACACCTGTCAGTTTATTGAAGGCTGGATAGAAGAGTTTAGAACCGTATCGTTTTACAAAGCCTTCGCCTTGATTACTGGCGCGAATACCGATGACGATCTCAGCGCCACCGCGCCATTTTTCGATAAAGTCAGGGATGAGTTCTACGGGGTACTGGCCATCGGCATCAAGGCTGATAAGTGCGTCTCCGGTAGCGGTTGCAATACCGGCACTGAGGGCGGCTTCTTTGCCAAAGTTGCGGGACAGATCGACAACCTGCACATTGCAGTTTTTGCCGCCAGATAGTTGCATAATCTTAGTGAGCGAATCGTCTTTACTGCCGTCGTTCACATAGATGACTTCAAACATGTACTGGGTAAGTTTGTAGAGTACCTTAAGTAGCTCGCTATGAAACCAGTCGATACTTTCGGTTTCGTTATATACGGGAACAATGATGCTAATGAGTGATATTGGTTTTGCCATGTCTCGCATTTCCTAGTATTGATATCATAATAGCAGTAAACGCTGCAATAATCTGCGAAAGTATTGTTCCCTTCATGACTCCCCGGTTGTGTAGAAAGGCAAGGCCTATGCCAAACGTGGCAACTGCACAGAGAGCCGCGAGCGTCGTCTGGCGCAATTTATCGCGGCACAAATCAACGCCCAGCAAGATAAAGGCCAGGGCGAATAAAGCCGTGGCTACAGCCGATAGGCGTAGCAAATTAGTATATGAACCGGCTTGGATCCCGAGTAGCCCCTCGGTAAACACCTTGGGCCGCGGGATGAACATTAGCGCAAGAATGGTAGCGACGCCCATCGTCAGCTTAATAAAACGCCTCACCTGGGTATTGGCGGTTGACGTATTGGCAACGGCGAGGGGCAATGACAGCCACATCAGTGGGGTAGTGGCGTAGAGAATGGTCTTCGCGATTGTCGCAACGGCTGCGTACTGTCCAGCTTCGTGCGGCGATAGCCAGAATTTAGAAATGACTACGTCGGCAGTCGAAAGAATGGTGAGCGCGCCGATGGCTACTAATGTAGTTACTGCTCGCCCCCGCTCAGCCCGCAAGTGCGTGAGTCTGCTCAAATAGAGCTGCATACTGCGGCGTGGCACTTTAGAATCTTGTATATTTGCTGAACCTGCCCGATCGACGATGTTAGCGACGATAACTATTACCAACATGCCGGCGCCGACACCGGCAATGGCGCCGCTGGTGCCGCCCCCGGCGAGCACAAATACGCTCGCCAGTAGTAGCTCACAGAATGAGGCGGACGCCCCCATAACGCCGGCGAGTGCGAAGCGTCCTTCTCCCTGGAGCCGCCCAATGGTAATCGTGAAGGGGATATTGACGAGTAAACTGAGCGACATAATGATAATCGGCAATACGCTATGAAAACCGAAGGAGCCGTGGCTAAAACTCAGTACTGCCGAACCAACAGCGATAATCATCAGGATAACGGTACTCGCGGCAGTGTTGAGACCTTGTAAGGTACGGCTACGCAGATGCTCGTCCTGATACTTTGCGGTGATAATAATCGACAACACATTGAGCACGACGTAGCCAACTGACAGCTGGGTAAGGAGCGAGATTAAAAACTGCACCTCGCCATACTCGCTGGTATTGACCAGGTGGGACATGACCGGGTAGTAGGCGTAATTCAGTAGTGAGGCCAGCCCAGAAAGCCCATAAAACAGGAGTGAACCTGAAAATATGCTGCGCAGTGGATTTTTACGTTCAATTTGTTTCATATGTATCAGAAGACCGAACGATGGCCCGGGAGATCCTGCTATAATAGTAGCAACCAAAGGGGAGATATGCCAAAATCGTTAGCCATCTCTATTGTTATACCTGCTTATAACTCAGAGGGTTGGATTACAAAAACAGTCGAATATATCGACGCCGCGGTTGGACGTTCGCCGTTCACCGTGGAGGTTGTTATGATAAACGATGGCTCTACCGATAACACACTTGCGGAGATGCAGGCGCTCCAACCAAAGAGCAAGCGTCTGACCTATAAAATAGTAGATCTCGGTAAAAATAAAGGACGATATCTGGCTCGTAGGGCAGGGGTGGCCGCTGCCCAGCACGATTCGCTGCTTTTTATCGATTCCAGGGTGTTTATAGATAAAGACTCGCTGAAGTATTTGGCTAAAAAACTAGCTGACGATCCAAACCAGGTATGGAATGGTCACGTCCATGTGGCGAAAGAGGGCAATGTATTTGCCCGTTTTTGGGACGCGCTGGTGTGCATTGCCTGGCGGCGCTACTTTGCTCATCCACGGGAAGTGAGCTATGGCGTGGACGATTTTGATTATTACCCAAAAGGTACCGGATTTTTCTTCGTCCCCAAGAAATTGCTAAAGCAGGCGATGTCTGTGTTTGAGAAGCGTGGCGGGGATTTGATGTTCTCGAGCGACGATACACTGCTCATCCGTTATATAGCCTCCAAACAGCCAATCCATTTATCGCCTGACTTTTCGTGTGTGTATAACGGACGTTCCACGCTTAAACGCTTTTTGGTGCACGCTTATCACCGAGGGCAATTTTTTGTCGATGGTTTTTTCAGGCCAGGTAACCGGTTTTTTATGCCACTCCTGGGTGTGCTCGCCGTAAGTCTCGCTGGCCTCCTGGCGCTCTTGCTGTGGCCAGTTGCTATCCTGAAATTGCTGGTAGTTCTGCTGCTTATCGGAACAGTCGCACTGTTTGTCGGCGGCCTGGTGCTGCGCCTAACCTGGAAAGATGCAGCTTCGCTGGCTTGGTTAAGCCCGTTTTTTGGCGTCGTATACGGCGCGGGTATCTGGCGTGGTGTGGCACGGAAACTGCAGACCATGGGACTACGAGGCGTATGGAACTATGCTCGCCGATATCAGCCGGTGCTGAGCGGTACGATACTCGAATATGGGCTCGTCTTTCTGTTTTTCACACTCCTTACCTTTCTCTATACCGACAACATCGTTTTGCACATCAATCACCAGCTGTTTATTAACGGCCCAGGCGACGGTACGGCAGGTTTTTTGTGGCTTAATTACGCGGGTAATCACCTAAATCCACTTTCAGGCCATACCAACATTGTGAATTACCCGTACGGCGCACCGCTGGGGAGCCCGACGTATGTGGCATATACGGCGCTGCTTACACCTTTGTGGGTGCTGTCGCATATCTTTACGCCAATTGTTGCCCTCAACCTGGTGACCTTCTGGGGCTTCTTAAGCGGCGGATTCGCCATGTATTGGCTTCTTAAGCGGCTGACACATAATGCACCAGTTTCGCTGCTGGCGGGATTTGCAGTGGCTTTCTCACCTTTCCATCTGGCGAACTCCAGTATGCACCTCTCGTATATTTTTAGTATCGATTTTGTGCTTATTTTAGCTGCCTTTATCGGTTTGTGGCGTAAGCAAACCTGGAAGCGGGCGTTATTGCTGGCGGCGACTGTAGCGCTAGCCTTCTATACTGATGCCTACTTTTTGCTGTTTGCCAGCTTGTTCCTGTTGACGCTTATTGGCGGCGGTCTGCTATCTGAGTTATTATTTTGGGATAAGCAGACACTGGCTAGCGTATGGCGCAAGGTGCGCTATTTGGCACTGGCATGTGCCTGTATTGGCGTGCTGGCGGCCCCCATCGGTATCGTGCAGCTGACTGACAGCGGGCAGGTAAATAACACGCTGTCCCACGCACGGGGCGATATTGTTTCCGAGATTTCATACTATTCAGCACGGCCATTGGATTTTCTGCTGCCCCCGCTGTATCACCCGGTATTGCGTCACTCGCAAGAGTTTAATTTGTTACAAGCTTACAAGAATACGCGCTCTAATCCGGGCGAAAGTACGCTCTATATCGGGTACGCTATTATCTTGCTTTGCCTACTTGGTGTAGTGCTAACAACCGCGTATGTGATTCGGCGGCGCGGCCAGACCTTGAGTCGTTTGAGCACAGATGAGCGCAATCGATATTTGCTGATTGGATCGCTTTGTTTGGTTGCAGTGCCCATCCTGATAAGCTTTACGCTGCCGCTGCATGCGATGATTCATGGGCATCGCATTCCGCTGCCACCCGAGTTGTTTATAAAATATAATATTAGCTTCTGGCGGGTGTTGACGCGCTTATTCTTGCCTATTCATGTGCTGTTGGTGCTTTTTGGAGCGATGTCGCTGAGTATACTTTTTAAAGCGACCAAGCCGTTCAAAGATGGCTCCATGGCGCGCACGCTCCAGCTGCAGTGGCTCGTAGCAGCGGTGCTTATCGGCGTGCTGGCGTTTGAATATGCCACCGGCTTTAACCGGCCAGCCTTTGATTTTAACCACATGCCTAAGGCCTATAGCTGGCTGGCACAGCAAAAAGATATCCCGGTAGTGGCAGAATTTCCCTTCATCGGGAAACCATGGGATCCGGCTGCATACGATGTAACCGCGCAGATGATCCACCACAAGAAGCTGGTAAATTTGCAGCTACCAGAGCAAGATCCAAATATACACAATGGCCTAGTAGTGATTGATAATCCCGAAGCAGTTGATTATGTAGTGCTGCGCGGTGCGCAAGTCGGCATTACTCATGGCGAAAGATGCAATTTGACTTATCCATGGCTCACACTTATCTATAATGGGGAAAAAGACCCTGCCTACGGGGACAAGCAATACTCACCGGTTTGTATCTATCGATTACACCGTGTTACGTCAGACAAACTATTTATCGATTTATATGGTGCATTTGCAAGTATGCCGACGATAAAGCAAAATAGCTACGCCGATCCCCTCTATGGAAATTATGCTGAAATGAAGGTTATAAACGACAGAGACGCCTTCGTAACCAAGCACACTCCCGCACGACTGACACTGACTCTGGGGACGGCACCGGCTATGAGCGCCTTCAAGGGGCACTGGCGCATATTGCAGGATAATATCGAATTAGCCAACGGTGAAATTACAGGCGATCAGCCTGGGCAGGTTGACGTATCGATTGACGCTAGTAAGACGATCCAGATTCGAATTACAGATGTAGACGGCAATCCGCCGGCCGTGTATCAGGTGGCAGCCAGCGACATTGTAGTTACTGCACTGTAAAGTGGACAAACATACCCGTGGGATTCATCCAAGCCTTACCCTCAGCTACGAGGTTGAAGTATTCGTTATAGTTGCCGGGTTGCACAGGAGCTTGCACCGGGAATTCGAAGGTTGCGGTGCCCCCTGGCGGCACTGAACTTTCCGAGAAACCAACTGCCCGGTTGCAGCTTAACCAAGCATTCGTACAGAACAGGCTATTTCTATCTTGAGGGTTCCATGTGCCAACATGCACCAGCGGCGCGCTGACCTTATCCCAAGTAACATTGCCGGTATTTTTAACCGACATAACTATCCAGGCGGTCTGACCGTGGGTAAGGGTTGCATTCCAGCCAAGGGCAGTGGTTTTTGTGCTGTCGGTAAACACCGTCTGGCCGAGCGGCTGCCAGCTATAGTTCGCAGCATTCACTGTGCTGGCAACAAACATACCCGTGGGATTCATCCAAGCCTTACCCTCAGCTACGAGGTTGAAGTATTCGCGGTAATTGCCGCCTTGCGCAGGAGCTTGCATCCAGAAGCCAAAGCTGCCAAGACTGCCTGGAGGTACACTGGATTCGGTCATGCCGGCTGGCCGGTTACTACTCAGCCACCCTGAAGTAAAGCCGCTGCTACGATCTTGCCCATTCCAGGTGCCTATATCTATAGGGTTGGCCCCCGTATTGCTCCAGGTCTGATTCCCGGTATTCAGAGCAGTGATAACGACGTATACTTTTTGCCCTGAGACCAAATTGCCGGTATTCCAGCCAATAGAATTAGCCTTGGTATTGTCGGTATATACCGTCTGATTAACTTCAGCCCATGACCAGGTTGGCGGTTGGACGTTAAAGGTAAAGTACTGGCCCGCGCTGTTGAACCAGCTCCGGCCTTCTGCCACGAGGTTAAAGTATTCTCTGTACCCGCCAGCGCCCGGTGCTTGAACGGGGAACTCAAATGTACCAGTTGCACCTGGGGCAACCGTAGCTTCATCGGTGGCGACTGCCCGGTTGCAGCTTAACCAAGCATTCGTACAGAACAGGCTATTTCTATCTTGAGGTCCGCTAGTGGCTAAGTGTACCGGGTTGGCCCCCGTATTGCTCCAGGTCTGATTCCCGGTATTTTTGACGGTGAGTACGACGTAGGCGGTTTGCCCCGCAACGAGGTTGGCGTTCCAGCCAAGCAGCGTAGTTTTGGTATTGTCCGTGTACACAGCTTGGTTCAGGACTTGCCAGGAGTAAGATGGAGTAAATTGACTGCCGAACCAGGAATTGAAAATACTATCAAAATGTTGGTTGCCCGAGAAATGCGGCGTGTAGTAGTAGAGCGCTGCTGTAGCCCCGTTGCCTATCTGTACTGTCTGGCCGTCTATGGTGCGGGTACCGTCGTAGAACGCAGACGGACCGCCGACACACACCTGCCAGGTACCTTGCGTCATGGGGCCGGAGTAGCACGAGCCTGGTGTATTGTCGTCAGAGTTATTCCAGCTACCACGTACAATAGCCCAATTCACATTGCCTTTGGCACGCTGTTCGCTAAATTTAAGCAACCAGGCGGCATGGATGATTTGCTGGGAGAAACCAGCCTTTGTTGAGTTGTTTACGCAGGTGTTGCTAACCGACGTGACAGTGGTGCCGTTAATGGTGTAGAGGTTGACGCCGCTATAACTATGCGTAGTGCCGCTATCTGGGCAGCCGTATCCAAGCGCACTAGTATACGCCGCAGTGCTACATCCGGCACCACCGCTAACGAGGCTCTGCTCTTTCTGCAGGGTAGTGAGTATGACTTGCGGATTGAGGTCGTATGCCTGCGCAGCATCGGCGATAACCCGGCCCGCCGACACATTGCCACCATACGTGAACCCTCCTGAAGGTGAGTAGCCGGTAGGGTCTGGTGCAGAGAAGCCGTTATTGGTACTGATACAGCTTTGGCTAAAGCCATTTAAAAAGCCATCAATACTACTTGCAGACATCGCGGCCGAATTATCGAATATGCCGTCGTCCATAATGTCGCCAGAGTTAAAAGGATCGGCGTGAGCCAGATTAGGGACAATCGTGAGTCCTGCTGCGGCTATCAGACTGCAAAATATCAGCTTCGCTTTTTTCATGAGGCAATGTCCAAGGTTTGAGCGTCATCGGCGCTGCTGGTCTGATTGCCAAGCGTAGCGCGAGCAGTAATATGCCATGATCCGGGCGTAAGCCCAATGTCCTGCGGCTTCCAGGACTGCCAATAGGTGCCACCGCCAGAGTCTGTTTTTTGTGTTGGTAGACTTTTAGTAACTCCATCTTTGGTAAAAACGATCTCGCAGGTGGCGCCAGCACTGGTAACGCATGACGACGCCAGTGAGGCGTTTTGAGGGATGTTATGATGCGCACTCACAAAATTGCCCGTAGGAGTAAGCGGCTGTTCGGTTGTTGGCGTTTGGGGATTGGTGCTGCCTGGCGTCTTGTTGTCGGAGGGATAGGTGCTGACATCTGAATTCGCAGGGGTGGTTCCAGAGTTGGGTGAAGGGTTGGCTTTTGGTGACGGCTGGGTGCCTTTCGTTTCGGTATTTATGGTCTGAGGCTTTGGTTTGGCTTTGAATGGGAAGGTGTGGGTGAACGCCAAGATTGCAACTAGCCCTCCGACGAGAAGACAGAGGGCTACGACTATAACGAACAATTTGCGCCGGTTTGATGAGGGGCGCTTATGCGTAGTGGGAACATTTTGACGGTATACCATGGTAGTTTTTATTTTAGGCTAAGTGTATATGCTTACTCTACTACAATATAGAGAGCAAGGCAAGGTCCGGAAAAAACAACAACACCTTGACAGCCCGCTTCCATCGTCCATTCTGTTATGATGAAAGATACGGTCCGTTTTTAAATGGAAGGTACTGCGTATGAAAATTATCGTTACTGCCGGTGGCCAAGGCACAAAACTCTGGCCTTACTCACGCGAAGACAAGCCTAAGCAATTTCAGCCGATTGTCGGTGGTGTGTCGCTGTGCACAGAAACCATTAATACCTTGCTCAAAAAGTTCGAACCAGAAGATATTTTTATTTCTACCAAGCGAAAGTTCATCAAATACATCTCCGAGCAATCGCCACAAATCCCTTTGCGTAACTACATCATTGAACCAGATACGTTAAAAGATACTGGCCCGGGTCACGGTTTGGCATTCTTGCGGCTCAGTATGTTAGCGCCCGAGGAGCCGTTTTTTTTGGTACAGGTAGACTGTATTCGTAAGCCCGAAGAGGCCTTTTTGCAGATGATTGTTGACGCTGGTAAGGTAGTTGCCCGGGACAAGAAGCTGCTCACGGGCGGCATTAAGGCCACCGAACCAAACATGGGCGCGGATTATTTAAAGCTGGGTGAGCAGGTACGAAGCAGCACCGACCAAGAAGTCTATAAGGTAGATAAGTTTATTTATCGTGGATCGAGTTATAAACAGACAAAAGAGTTGATCGAGAGTTTTCATGTGGTGACGCACAGCAATCACTACTGCTGGTATCCCGAATTAATGCTTGAGGCGTACGAGCGCTACCAGCCGGAATGGCACAAGGCGTTACTCAAAATGCGCGATGTGTATGACAAGCCCGGTGAGGATGCCGCCATTAGCGAGATTTTTGACGCGATGGCAAAGGGGCCTACCGAAGAAGTCACCAAGCACGTGTTGGATAACGGCGATGGTCATGTTGTATTGCTCCCCTTCCGCTGGACCGACGTCGGCACCTGGGGGTCGGTATATGACTATTTTGTCGATGGCGACGGCAGCGAAAATTATGTGGACGGTAAGGCGACAACCGTGGATGTCTCGGGCACGCTGATCAAAACATCTAACCCTGACAAGCTAGTGGCGATTGCCGGTGTTGAAGATTTGGTAGTGATTGATACTGATGATGTGCTGTTGATCATCCCCAAGCACAAGATTGAAAAGATTAAAGATATTCAAAAAGCACTCCGTGAAAAAGGGAAACAGTCGTATCTGTAAAATCTTTTAGTTGCGCCGTTTACGTTTGTACGACGTTGCTGGCCATCTGATGGAAGATACCGTCATCGGCAATGGCGGCGGCGACGATCGCATCGGCGCGCTGTTGGCTACTGGCGACCGCGTATATACGCAGTTCAGGGCTGTTACCGGAAGGGCGCATATGGGCGATGTCGCCATTACTGAACAAAATACGGATGCCGTCGAGTGAATCGACTTGGGTGACGTCGCCAAAGCCCTTTGCCGGCGTAAAGTAGAAGGCCAGTTCTTGGCGATTTTCAGGAGTGTCATCGGTAAAAGCAGTTATCAGTGCCCGGGATATCTCGAGCGGGAAATTGGTAATAAGTCCGGACTCGCTAAACCGCTGTGGCAGGCGAGCAAAAAGCTCGGATAGGGCGAGCCCCTGGGAACGGGCGGCGATTAAGGTCGCGACTATGGGCAATAGTGCGTCACGCGTCGGCAATGCGCTGAGTAATCCTGTCCCGATCATCAAATCGGCGCCAAGCATAAAACCACCATTTGCTTCCCACCCTACAACACGAGCCTTGCCCCCTAAGCTAGCTTGATACATTGCATCCAGGACATGGGGGGAGCCAACTTTAGTGCGCTGGCAGCTAATATGATTACTGCCTAGATACACATCAAGTGCATCGGAAGCGTTTACAGGAAAGGCAGCAAAATCAGTCCCGCACCAGATGGCCACTTGTACTCCCAGAGTGTCGCCGCTATGAAATTGACCATGTTCGTCGGCTAGGATAGGGGAGCTGCTGTCGCTTGACGTCGAAACAATGGCGAACGCACCACGATGTTGCGCGGCCAGCTGTTGAAAATAGTTTTGATATGCAGGCGTCATGTTTTCACTGTCCAGCGGGACAAATGTCTCCGATCGTCCTACCGCTATGACCTCAGCTCCCAGCGTCTGCAACAGATCTGTCAGCAAGTCACGACCCACTGCCGAATGCTGGTAAAAAATGATTCGTGCATCTCTAAGTGCTTGTACGCCAAAGGTTGATACATATCGATTACGGTATGCGTCGCGCGCGCCAGTTTGCTCCGGCGGTAGATCACCCGCGGGTAACATACCTTGGGCATTAAAGGGCGCTTGATTTCCGTCTTGGGCATAGAGCCATTGCCGGATTCCGGATACGGCTTGCATAATAGGCGCTTCGTTTGCTTTGAGCACCTCTCCACGCGGATGGAACAAGAGAAGACCATTACGGTCGCCACTTAAGTGACCTCCAGTAACCATGATGCATGGCTGATGCTGTGAGAAGGCATAATGAGCAAGAGCTGGGGTGGGGATCCGGCCATGATATTCGGCTACAAATCCGCCGTCGATGATTGCGCGGTGTACGGCGCACAAGATTCGTGGCGTGCTTTCCCGGAGATCGCCGGCAATGAGCACTGTGCCTCCTGGATTCAGTAGTTGTTGGTTACGTAAATAGGTTAAAAAACCGGCAGCATTGATATAACACTCAAGGTCGGTCATATCCTTGGCGAGTCCCCGCAGGCCGGAAGTGCCGAACCGTAATTCGATCGGCCTGTAGGTGAGTGAGTTTTGTAAGCTAGGCATCAGAGTTTTATTATGACAGATTATGTGTGCTCATTCCATGAAGATAATGAGCACTCCTCACCCACCGTTATGGAGAGTCAAGCGTAGTGCAACCAGACCAGCGTAAGCTGGCCTGCGTGTAACGCTCTCCATAACGGTGGGTGAGGAGTGCTTCCCATCCGAATTTTGTAGCTGTCGGTGATGAGGTGACTCAAGGCACCCAGGGTACGTTACTCAACAGTGACCGATTTTGCCAGGTTGCGCGGCCGATCGACATCAAGGTCTTTGGCTGTGGCTACGTAGTACGAAAAGAGCTGCATGACGATCGCTTCCAGAATCGGCTCCGTTTGCTCTAAGCTTTTAGGAATGTAAATAACATCGTCGGCATGTTTGGCAACGAGCTTGTCTCCCTCGGTAGCGACGGCCACTACCACGCCGCCCCGGGCCTTAATCTCCTGGATATTGCTGCAGGTCTTTTCCAGCAATGGACCGCTGGTGGCAAGTGCGAATGTTGGGAAATCCTTATCGATCATAGCTAATGGACCGTGCTTCATTTCGCCGGCGGCATAGCCTTCGGCATGGATGTAGCTTACCTCTTTGAGCTTGAGTGCACCCTCGAGTGCGCATGGAAAACTATAACCCCGGCCGATGAACAGAAAGTCCCGGTATTTTTTATACTTCTTAGCAATGCGCTCGATGGCTGGCGCTTGGTCTAAAATCTGCTGCGCCTTGCCTGGGAGCGCTTCGATCTCTTCGAGTAATGGTTGATAAAGGTTATCGCCATTTTTGGACAGCTTGAGGCTAATAAGCAGCAGAACGACGACTTGGGCTATGAACGCTTTAGTACTGGCGACAGCCTGCTCGGGTCCGGCGTGGCAATATACGCCAGCATCGGTCATGCGGGCAATGGTGCTGCCCACGGCGTTCACAATCCCTAGACGCAGCACGCCATAATCTTGCACCTTTTGGAGCGCCGCAATGGTGTCAGCGGTTTCGCCCGATTGCGAGATAGCCAGCAGGGCGGTGCTACGCGAGAATGGTTCGTTGCGATACTTAAATTCGGATGCCAGCTGTACTTCTACCGGAATGCCGGTAATCTCTTCTAGCAAATACTCACCTACCAGGCCGGCGTAGTAAGAGGTGCCGCAGGCGACAATGACGATACGGTCGATATAGCGCAGTTGGTCGGCCACGCTTTCCAGGCCGCCAAGTTTGACTGTCCCCGTACTGGCGTTGCTCCGACCGAGCGAGGCCAGACGGATAGTCTGCGGCGCTTCAAAAATCTCTTTGAGCATAAAATGCGGGAAATCACCCAAATTAGCTTGATTGATGTCGAAATCAAGATGTTCGGTTTCGCGTTGCACCTGTTTGTCGTGAGCAAGATCAACGAGACGATAGCTGCCCTTCTCGATCACCGCCATTTCGTTGTCCTGTACGTATACCACTTCTTTGGTGTGCTGCAGGATGGCTGAAGGGTCGGAAGCGACGATGCATTCGTCCTTGTTCACGCCGATAACCATCGGGCTGCTCAACCGGGCAGCAAACAATTTGTCTGGCGCCATAGTGCTGCACGCCAAAATGGCGTAGGCGCCGCGAATCTCTTTAATGGCACTCACAAATGCTTCTTCAAAGTTGCTGGTTTTTTTGTAGTAGTAATCGATGAGATGGGGGATGGTCTCGGTGTCGGTTTCCGACGCAAAGTGGTAACCCTCTTTGCCGAGCCATTCTCTGAGCTCGACATAATTTTCGATGATGCCGTTATGCACTACAAAAATTGTCTGGTCGGCATTGCTGTGGGGATGAGCGTTGACGACCGACGGTTTGCCGTGTGTAGCCCAGCGAGTATGGCCGATGGCGAGCGGTGTTTTTTGAAGCGTTGTTTCGTCTATCAGTTTTTGGAGGCCAGCTACACGGCCGAGTTGCTTGAGAAGGGTAGCCTCGCCTGTCTCGTCAAGGAGTGCGATACCAGCAGAGTCGTATCCACGGTATTCCAACGCCGAGAGACCGGACAGCACAATGTCAGCACCGTTGCGTCTTCCGATATAACCGACAATGCCGCACATATGTTTAAAATGTACACTTTACTTATTTCTTGTCAATGCCTGGTCGATAAATGATTGCATCTTAGCGGTGAACACTTCGGCGGAAAATTGCTGTGCCTCTTTCATAATGGCTTTGGACGAAAATTGATTGGAGTTGAATGACTTTAGGACTTTGATAAGTGATTCTGGCGTTTGTTCGTCAAAGAACAACCCGGTCTTACCAGGCTGCACGTAATCGAGCGCACCGCCTGCCTTGTAGGCGATGAGCGGATTGCCTGCAGCCATCGCTTCTACCGACGCTATACCGAAATCTTCAAAACTGGCAAATAAGGAAGCTTCCGCGCTGCTGAGCGCTGCCGGCATGTCTTCGTCGCTAATCCGATTGCCGTCTACCCGGTTAAAAAACGTGACAGTTGGTCCGGCTAGTTGCTTGAGGCGGGGAAGGTCGGGTCCGTCGCCAATTACCTTGAGCGGCAAGTGGAGTTTGGTACAGGCCTCGACAATAATATCGACTCGTTTGGCGGTGGCCATGCGTCCCATTGTCACAAACCCGCGGCGCTTGCCTTGTGGTGCGCTTGAGAAGCGTGCCACATCGATCGGAGGGAATATAATTGTTGCGTCGCGCCCATAGTATTTTTTGATATCTGCTTGAATGTGGGTGGAATTGGCAATGAAATAATCAGGACGCTGGCTGGCACGCAAGTCCCAGCGCCTGAGTGGCCCGATGAGCAGACGAAGTCCGACACGGGCGAGGGGATCAAGCATGCCAAAGCCGGGACGTTTCATGTAGTGGTCATAGTGCCGCCAATAATAATGGGTGGGTGTGTGACAATAGCAGATATGCATTGTGCCTTTAGGAGTACGAATGCCAAATGCTTCACCGTTACCCGAGCTGCTAATCACCAAGTCATATCCCGAGAAATCCAAATGGGTAAACCACCAGATACGACCTAGGGCCAAGAATTTACGGAGTTTGCCAACATGCTGCAACCAACCAGTGACAACTTTGCCGTCCAAGCGTTCGCGCCACTCATCGTTGCAGTAGGAGGTGTAAATAGGGGCATTTGGATACATTTTGTGCAGCGCAAGCACCACCCATTCGGCGCCACCGCCTACGAGCCAGTCATGGACAATGGCTACTTTGAGCGGTTTGTCCATGATTGCTAAATACCTCGCCCACCCAGCACGGCGCGCACGGTTTTGAGTAAGATGACGAAATCGAGCCAGATGCTCCAGTTCTGCACATAATATAAATCGAGCTTACGCCGCTCTTCAAAGCTAATATCGCGGCGTCCGGAAACTTGGGCCAGGCCGGTGAGCCCGGTTTTAACGGACAGAATCAGATTCTTCTTTGGGTGTTTCTCTAGCTCGAACGGGTCGAGCGCGCGTGGACCAACCAGGCTAATGTCGCCTTTTACAATATTGAATAGTTGTGGCAATTCATCCAGGCTCGTTTTGCGTAGGAAGTTCCCAAAACGGGAGATGCGGGGGTCATTGTCGATGCGGTCGCCTCCTTTGCGATATGCGGCGATAAGGTCCTTTCGGCCCATTTTGGCAAAGCCCTCTTCCGGGCTCATGTCGGTATAGGCTTGCTTCATACTGCGGAACTTATAGATCGCTATCGTGCTACCAAAGCGACCTAAACGTTTCGGTTTGTAGAGGATTGGTGCACCCGGTTCGGCGATCTTCTGAATGAGGGCAATAATAAGCAGGAGCGGGGATGCGACAACAAGCGCCAGACTGCCTAGCAACAGATCGGAGAGACGCTTCACAACCCGTCCCCAACCAAATAGGGCGGTTTGATGCACAACAATTACCGGGATACTACTGCGGAAGAGTTCGACCTCGATATTACCAACAAACAGCTCGGTGTTGCCGGGTACAAAGCGATAGTTGACATGATTTTCCTGGGCATAGGTAAGAATTTTGGCATTGCGCGCTTCATCGGCATACAGTTCGGTCTGAATAATGCCATGTAACTCGCCGCTTGCCCGCTCCAGATATTGGTCAAAACTGTGATAGAGCGGGATGTCCTCGTGCCCACTCAGACTCTTTTTACCACCAACCACGCCCACCACCCGGTAACCCGAACGCTTGCTATCGGCCAGCCAACTTACTAGCTCGTGGGTCATATTAGTGTTGCCTATAAGCAGGACGCGGGTAAGGCCGGAGTCGTGCAGAAACAGCTCAATCCGTACGAAGCGAGCCAGGTTACGAAACACAACTAGGAAGATAAAGGCAAATGCAAAGCCATATATAGGCACCAAACGTGCGGGGAAAATCGGCTTGCTAGCCAAAAAATTCCAAAAGATTACAAACATCAGGCCGATAAACGAACCGATGAATAATCTGCCGAGCTCCTTAAAGCGTTTTTCATAAATGCTGTGATTGTATAAACCAAGCAGCGCAAAAATAAGGATCCAAAACGGCAGCACAGCTAAAAAGACGTCGATGTAGGTACGTCCGCTTATTGGGCCAAAGGCTTGTTGGGATATACCTACGCCAGCTTTCACCCGGAGCATATAGGCGACAACGAAAGCTGCCACCAACGCCAAAAAATCTCCCACTACTAAGCACGCGCTATATATCAGTGAAGCATTATTCTTCATGGAATACTTCGATTGTATCATTTTGTGCTTGCCTTAAGGGTCTGTCAGCGCAAAGTCCTATCTTTCTAAGGACTGGCCTGGAAGCTGAGTATGTCTGAGGTGTTTAAGGTTAATTTAAGATACTACTTGCTATACTGTGTATACAATGCGTACTTTTCGCCTACGCGCTACGCGGCATGATGTCGTGCAATTTGCCGAATATTTCATCGGCGGTGCGAGCTATTTTTGGATAGGGTATATCGTATTCGCCGCCTGCTATAGCGGTTTTGGCTGGAGTTGGCTGCCGGCCAAGATGGTCGCCGACGTAATTGGCTGGACAGTTAATTATTTCCTGCAGCGCTACTGGGCATTCAATAATCCGCGTTTGCGGCAACACGAAGGTGCCACAGCCAGCAAGTATGCGCTACTTACTGCGGTTAATTTTGGACTGGACTATCTCATTATTTGGGGCCTCAAAACTATAGGCATTAGCCCCTACGTTGGATTTTTTATCTCAGCCGGCTTTTTTACGGTTTGGAACTATATTTGGTATCGATTTTGGGTCTTTATTGCGAGGCAGGGTGGCGCTATTAAGGAGGTGGCAAAACTATGACAGAGACAATTCGTCCAACAAAAAAACAACGGGAGTTGCTGACATTCATCGAGCAATTCATTGGCGAGCACGGCTACAGTCCGAGTTATCGGGAAGTAATGACTGGTCTGAACTATACCTCGGTGGCAACCGTGGCGCTGCATATCAACAACCTTATCCGGCGAGGCCATATTCGTAAACGTGACCATTCGGCCCGCTCACTCGAAGTCGTCACGCCTACGGAACAGCCGAAAGTGGTGAGTAATGTCATTGCTCCTGGCGAAGAAAAATGGCTCGTCGAGAAAGTGGAGCATCTTTTTAGCGAATTGGAGCGCTCTGGTAAAGTGGTGGTTGATCAACTCGATCATCTATATGTGCTAGTTGGTGCGCTGAAGGTACTCGGCTTGGATGGCGCCGCACAGAGCTTTATTCCGCGTTTGTCGGCTCTTAAACAGCGTTTGCCCGAAGAATAGTGTTTGTAGGCAAAACTACACCACGCATATAGTGTCCGTGATTGCTATAGTTAAAGATAGTTAACAACCAAAAATGCTGGAAGCGAGTGAGAATCTCGCACTGTGCCGCAACGGTAATTCTGTATACAGATAAGTCCGATACAGCAATAAACCATTCGTTCCCGAGCAGGAAATGGCTATGCTGTAACCGCATACCTGCTCTTTTCGAACAAGAGCAGGTATTTTAGATGAAAGAAGTTCCTCCCGGACCTGTGTTACCTGAGATTGGAGCAGATCAACCGCCTTTTGCTCTATTAGCTCGGGATCTGATAAGCGAACAGGCAGCACAGCTGGCTTATAAGACGCGCTTCATAGGCGCGGCCGCCACATCTGAGATAGTTGAATGTGACACTCCTGCTGATGTTGAAGGAGGCGTGACGCTTGCCGAGGCATTATCGAGCAGTCTTGAGGGTGACGAAGACGCTACAGGAATTGTACGTCTCGCGGTAAAGACGGCTGTCTTAGAAGCAGTGTTTAAGGATAAACACATTACTCGAGTAGAGCGTGAACGTAATGAAGTAGGACAGATAGTACAATATGGACTTACTTCAGAGCAGATGCACTACAATTCGCTTGTCCTGCGACCGGGTAGGCACGAATTACTCCAAGAGCACACCAAAGCCGAGGCGTTGAATGGCTATCGTGAAGAGGAGGCTATGCGTGAGGGACTTCTCAAAGAATATGCGATGGTAGTCTGCTCTGGTGTGGCCCAAGATCTGCCCGAGAAACTGCTTGACCACCGTGGCGAAGGCTACTTTTTGCATGAGATGACCTATTGCATACAAAGCACCACCGACGAGGGCGACATAATGACCGAGACAGCCTTTATGGCAGGCACCGATGCTCCTGAAGATGCGACTTTTGATGAGCGAATAGCACAGCGTTTTGATATTGAAGTATTTGGGATGGTCTACGAATGGCTGGGGCTTGAGGCGCCGAAGACGGTTCTCGAGTTCCTACGGAATCCAGTATTCATTCATAAGAGCTTGATGCCGAATGGTGTTGTAGACTTCGTGCGCTGGTGCAACCAAGCCAAAGATATCTTGCGGGGTCGAGAGGTTGAGCAACCTATCGAACAATATATCCAAATGCTTGCAAAATCTGCGGAGCGTGAGGCCAGTATGGATGTAACCGTGGATAAGGTTATGCAGAAGTTGTTCAGCTATGCCGGGACGTTTAAGAATCCGAAAGAGGCCAACGATTTGTTATGGGAGCTAGTTAAGGACTATACCGTTGAAGCATCTGTTACGAATTTGAATATTAACCTAAACGTATTCGGCCCGCAAGCTCAAGTACGACTCGAGAAGGCTCGAAATTATGCAGCCCAGGGCGATTTCGTTAATATGGAACGCTGGCTTATAAGCGGACATCGCTTTGCAGTTGTGAGCGGCTGCGGAGGTGGATCGCCAACCGAAATGCAAGATATGCTCGATGCGCGCCGTGCTGGGAGTGGCGATACGGACGAAACTTGGCATGGTGGGGAAATACACAAAAACGAGAAATGTAACTCTTGCAAGATTGTCAAACCTGAGGTAGGGAAATGTCATATATGCTGGGACTGTATGCAGCACCCGGCAATAATGGAGGCTACCTATAAGCGCGAGCAAGCCGAAAAGGGGCGTTCTAAGGGCCTAGTGGCAATTATCGCAGAGCGCGTTAGTAATCTGGCTATAAAAGCGGAGCCTGGCATAAGTGGTAGTCGGCAAATGTTTTAGTTGACAAGCATAAGCTTGGGCTGATATCATTTCCGTTACTTCTGTGGGTGACCACTGAAAGACAAACATGTGTGAATAAAAAACAAAAATAAAGCAAGTATAGTGTTGGCTTTTGAGAGACCGCCTTTTACTGCTTTTAGGGAGACAAAACATGTCCGTCAAAATAAAAATTGTACCTTCCAGGCCAGCCCGGGTGCCAGTTACCGTGCGGCGGCCGTCCTGGCGCGAGTTTCTAAACTACTAACTTCGTCTCATCCAACTGTTTATAAAGACCTACTCTCGTATCCTCACTCTCCTCAATAATTCCCAACCGTGGCCCGCGATCTCTATACGTCACTTTTTGTCCCGCAAAAAGGAACCAAAAACTCCCCAAGGCAAACGTAAAACACTACTGGAAAATACCCCGCACAGCATCTTCGCTGCGGAACTCGCCCTTGATTGGGCTCAAACAGTCCTCGCTCTTAATCGGCTGCGCTCTGGCATTTTCGAATCAGTTTTACTACAGGCCCCGAACCCCGTCGGAGATGGAATGCTAGAAACTAAAGTCCTTGAGTGTTTACTGAGCAAGCTTCAATCGCAGGATTAGATATCCGAGTAGTTCGGCCGTAATGGAAAACCGATTAGCTGCAGGGCATTCCTGATCGGATACAGCCGAGGACTGTTTGAGCCGAAGGCGAGTTCCGCAGGCTCGTTCAGGAATGCCCTGCAGCTAGTAGGCTTTTTCATTTCCCCAGGCCGAGAGGTTTTTCGGTTCCTTTTTTGTGGGAAAAAAGGAACATTGAAGAGATTGCAATTCGCGGCCACAGAATTACTGAGGAGATCTGGTATACAGGATCGTTCATGACTTTTGGAGTCAAGGTGGGAGGACAAGGACGGAAGCTAGCTCTGTGACTTAGCCTTCAACTCGGCATCAATATACTTACTGAATGTATCTATAGTGAAATCTGGCGTGATCTTTTTGCCATCAAGCAAAAAGGTTGGTGTTGATTCTTCATTGCCGGTTTTTAAGAAGTCGGCAATGTCTTTGTTGATGGCGTCGTTTACTTGGCTGGATGCGGCATCGATTTTAAATTGATTTACATTCAGTTTAAGTGCCGAGGCGTATTGGTTGAAGACATCTTGGGCATTGCTGCTTTCGCTCCAGGCTGATTGATTCTCGTACAGCAAATCGTGCATCTGCCAGTACTTGCCTTGCAGACCTGCTGCCTCAGCAACGCGGGCGGCAGCGAACGCGTTCTGGTGGACCTGACTTAAGGGTAGATTACGGAATTGGAAAACGATCTTATCGTTGTATTTTTGCTGCACCTGCTTAACTACGGGAGAAAACTGGCCGCAATATGGACACTGATAATCACCGAATTCGACGAGAGTTACCCCGGCCGGGCTGGTACCGATGAGGTGACTGCCAGGCTTGCCGCTGGCATTCGTCGGTGCATTCGCCCTGCCCTTAAAGAACAAAATACCACCAAAAATAACTATGATAGCGGCGATGATCGCCCAAAAACTTTTACTCATACGTCGTAGTATACAATATTCTGCCGCAGTAATATGGTGATGCGAGACATTGACTTTTGACAAACGGATTGATCCGGCCCCCAGCTTTTCCCGGAGTCTACGCCGGACGAAGGAAAGGGGAAATGACAATAAGCAGTATGGTATGATACGAAATGAACATAAAGCGTAAAAATCGTGAAAAAACAAAAAGCCTCCCCTAAGTTGTCCGTGCATTCTAGGCCTGCACGTAAAAAACATCCTATCAGGCAACGGTCGCTCCATAAACGAGTACTACTCCATCCTTTTAGTGCCATGATCCTTCTCTGCAGTGGTGTCTTGTTGGCCGGCTCGACATTTCAGGCATGGGCAGCGAGCTATCAGGTAACGGCTACGGTGCCTGCGCCTACACTGCACACGCCGGCAATATTTCTTGCGTCGCTCAATCAGCAGCATTTTTCGACAGCGCTCTTAACAGTTGGAGGTAGCTGTCCGCCGCAGTCTTATGTGAAGGTATACCGAAGCAGCAGCTTTAGTGGCGTTGCTCAGTGTACTGCCGCCCAGACGTTTCAGATGCAGATCGATTTGGACATAGGCGCCAATCAATTACAGGCCCGCGTTTTTAATGCGACTGATGTAGAAGGGCCGCCATCTTCCCCCGTTACGGTGTACTACGATCCGACTATTTTGCCGCCCGCGCCAACGCCGAGCGCGACTCCAACAAATATATCGATAGCAAAGGTCGAAACCGGCCAATATTGGCAGGGCACCATGCCCGTTTCGAGTGTTAATCCTACCATCAGTGGCGTTGCACCACCTTTCTCTGTCGTGACGGTAACGTTTCACTCTGCTGTCGAGACGTGTGTGACAACGGCCGACTGGGCAGGTAACTGGCGTTGTACGCTGGATAGTGCTTTGCCGGTTGGTATTCACCATGTGGATGTGGTGGCTACAGCCAGTAACGGGCTGAAATGGACGCTTCCGACTTTCGAAATTGCCGTGTCGGCAAGTCTGGCCTCGCTCCTGCATCACCAAACTCGCCCGTCGCTATTGATTGGCTCGGAATATCGCTATCAGACATATCAGGTGAACCAGCCCACATCGTTCCATATTAGCGCAAGCGCGGGTACGGGACCGTATGTGGTAACTGTAGATTGGGGCGATGGTATCCATTCGCAGCAAACTGAGCCGAATGCGGCGTTTACGGTGACCCATGCCTATCAGCAGCCGAACACTTACATCGTTATGGTGAAAATAACCGATAGCGTGGGTACGGTAGCGACCCTGCAGCTGAGCGCAATCGTGAAGGCAAATGTAGTGCCAGTAGCATTGGCAAGCACAAACCCAACAAGTACCGGATCATTATTTGGATGGATGAAACACTGGATGTGGGTCGTATGGCCGCTATATATCATAGTTAGCCTTATGGCGTTGAGCTATTGGATTGGTGAACAAGAAGCCTATCGGCAGGCGATGAGTCGGCGCCGGGTGCCGCGGCGTGCGGGGTATAAAAAATGAGGTACTATAGAAAGGCATGACTACGGTATTTTTAGGATTGCTATTCATCACACTCGGGCTTGTGGCGCTGGCCTTGCAGCGTTTATATAGCTCGGTGCCGGCCAAAGAATTAAAGCGGCTCGCCGCCCGTGGCGATCATCTGGCTGAAGCGTTGTATCGGCCGGTTGCATATGGGGTTAGTATGCGTCTGCTGCTCTGGACCTTCTTTATTTTTGGTCTCACCGGCGGCTTTGTGTTGCTCGTAAGTACACTCGTCACTTGGGCGGCTTTTATCGTTATATTTTTGACAGTTACCGTCGGCGTGCTGCTGCAATCGCTACGCCTCACGGTACGCCGGGCTCATTTTGCCGTACAAATTGCACCGGCCTTGAGTTGGTTGCTTATGCGCACTCATCGTCCATTTGACGCTATCAGTGATATGACATCGCGGTTTCGTGAGCATGCTGCCCACAGTGGTCTTTTCGAGAAAGAAGACTTACTCGATTTACTCAATCAACAAACCAAGCAGCCCGACAATCGCATTGCCGATCACGACCTGCGTATCCTAAGCAACGCCCTGCGTTTTGATGACCGCCATGCCGCCGAAGTGATGCTACCGATGTCGCAAGCCAGATTAGTGAACAAAAGCGACCATATTGGACCAATTTTGCTTGGCGAGCTGCACGAGAGTCGCCAGCAGAGCTTTATGGTGTATGAAGATACGCCGGACCACATCGTTGGCACGCTTCAATTGAGTGATGCAGTTCAGGCGCGTGAAGGTGGCTTGGTGAGTGAGCTTATGCGTAAGCAGGTAGCATATGTGCATGAAGATTTTAGTCTGCACCGGGCGCTCGCTGCTTTTACGCTGACTGGCCAGCCTGTGGTGGTAGTTATTAATGCATTTGAAGAGCCAGTTGGGGTGCTATCGCTTACCCAGTTACTTACCCAGCTACTCGGCGAAACGAGTGAAGAAGGATTCGATGCCTTTGAGGATCGCGCGGCTGTGGCTGCTTTTGTGCCAGAGTTGCCCGAGCCAGTTGAGCCTACCGGAGAAGATGCTTCCCCTGAGCCAACAGAGGTGGTAGAATAAATGACAATGCAATTAAGAATAGCCAATATGAATCTCCGGGTCGGCAGCCGCGTCTAAAGGCGAGCGCGGTCTGTGAGCATCGACCCTTATCGAGCCAACTGACCAATCACATAAGGAGATTATAGATATGCGCGCTTTGAGTAAAGACCTCCATGCACACATTGGCGAACAAGTACACATTGAGGGCTGGCTGCACAAGAAACGACTGCTCGGCGGCCTCACGTTTATAAACGTCCGCGACCGCGGCGGCCTGGCACAAATTGTCATTAAGGACAAAGGCGAAGTAGAAAAGCTGCGCAGCCTGCAAATCGGCACCGTGTTAGAAGTGAACGGCACGGCAGTCGATGAACCACGTGCCCCTGGTGGCGTCGAAATTCATGACGCTACGCTGACGGTCAGCGTACCGGTTACCGATGAGACACCTATCGAGATCGACAAGCCTTTAAGCCACGTTTCCGAAAACCTCGACACGCTCTTCGACCATCGGGTAGTCGGCTTGCGTAACTTGCGTGAGCAAGCCATCTTTAAGGTGCAGTCAGAAATTAAAGTCGCTATCCGCAAGCACCTGCGCTCACTCGACTTTACCGAATTCAGCTCGCCAAAACTATTGGCCGAGGCCACCGAAGGGGGCGCCGAAGTCTTTAAAATGGATTACTTTGGCAAGGTCGCCACGCTGGCCCAATCCGCCCAATTTTATAAGCAAATAATGGTCGGCGTGTATGAGCGCGTGTATGAAATTGCCTCTACGTATCGCGCCGAACCAAGTGCTACCACCCGCCACATGACTGAATTCCAAACTGTCGATGTCGAAATCGGCTTCATCGATTTGGCTGGACTGCTGAGCTTCACCAGCGGCGTTATGAACGCCATTGTCGATGACGTATGGGAGAATTGTGCTGCCGAGCTTAAGGAATGGAAGGCCGAGAAGCCGATACTCCCTAAAGAAATCCCCAGCATGACTATGGCCGACATCCATGAGAAATATACCGCCGTAACTGGCACGAACACTGTGGGCGAAAAAGATATGCGCCCGGATGAAGAGCGCTGGGTGTGCGAGTATGCCAAGGAACACCTGGATAGCGAGGCGGTTTTCGTGACTGAGTGGCCACGTGAAGGCGCCAAATTTTATCACAAATTCAGCGACGCCAACCCCGATATCGCCGAGCGCGCCGACCTTATTTTTCGGGGAGTAGAGATTGCCACCATCAGCATGCGCGAGCACCGCTATCCAAAACTCGTCGAGCAGCTGCAAACTATGGCCGGCGGCGACCCGGAAGCTGACGGCTTCCGCTACTTCCTGCAAGCGTTCAAATACGGCATGCCCCCAGAAGGCGGGTTTGGTTTGGGTCTTGAGCGCCTCACGCAAAAATTACTCGACCTACAAAACGTTAAAGAAGCATCCCTCTTCCCACGCGATATCAACCGCCTCGCCCCGTAGTATCGGTGCGTAAGGAGCAGGTCTTAGGGTGATCTATTCGAATCTCAAAGACGACACAGAGACTAAGGCGCTAGTTTATATTGAAGTATCAAACTTGCCAGAACTTTGGATTGTCTTTAGAGCATGTGACTCCAATGTCATCTTGATGGGCCATTCGTTTTCCCTAATCCGTCGTTCATCTACCGTAATGCCGAGTATACTTCCCGCTAGGCGTACGATATCCAGATGATAAGGAAGTAACCCCATTACAACATGCTGCTCACCCGGATCTCTTCTGGAAAGTAATAAACCGGTGGTTTCTAATATTCCCCAGTTGAAGGCGTTCGTCGCCAAGGCACCGGCCGCTGCTTGGATGATTTCCTCTCTGTGTATGGCCTCAGAATCAAATGGAGATATTTGTTGATGGAATAATTCAGCACTTTGGAAGCGATCATTCACTACTTCAGAAATTTCTGCAATCACATCGCGGGTCCTGGGATTTAGGAAATTTTCAGCACTAAAAAGCAGTATGTCTTTTTCGGGACTCGCTTTATCACGTCGGGTGAGGTATGTTTGGTCGCTTCCACCTTTTAGGGTGACGCTATGGCCCACTAGTGTCGCACTTTCTACCAAAGCTTCATATTCGCCAGGGTCACCCAAGTCGCTGCCGGTTCGCTGCATATTGTAGAGTATCGTGAGTTGTATGCTATCTGCATGATCTATTAAATGTTCGATGCCCGCACACCCTAGCCAAGAAGGGGGGCCGTATGGATCGTACATTTCATCTGTTGGTTCACGCAGCTGTACTTCTGTGGTGCCCTCAATAGGATAAAACCATTGATCTATAGGCAACAATTCTATCTCTGACATGCCAGCTCCTTAAGTAGGCAACTATAGCATATGACCTATCTCAGAGTATGTATGGGCAAGTGGTAATGTCCGAATATTACACGGGTGTATTGTCCAGAGCGCGCCAGATATACCAACAGGCTAAGGACTCGTAGGGATGCCAATGGTTTTGTTGGCAGATGCTAGCTACTTCTTGAGATGCTGGGAGGTGATCCAACTGATAGAGTTTTTGGATGCCGCTTCTGATACCTAAATCGCCGTGGGCGAGGACATCTAGCCGTCCCAAACAGAAAATCAAAAACATATGTGCCGTCCATTCGCCAATGCCTTTTACGGCCGTCAGTTCTTTGATGATCTCGTCATTGCTCATATTTTCCAGATGATCGAACGTGACAGTACCGTCGACGATATGCTGGGCAAGGTCTCGGACATAGGTCGCTTTGTTCCGGCTGAGGCCGGCCATACGGAGTTCATCCACATTCTTTGTAAGGATAGCTTCGACCGAAGGGAGGCCGGAGCTATCAAATAACGCGCAAAACCGTTCTCGAATGGTGTGTGCTGCCTTGACGCTCAATTGCTGGCCGATAATGCTATCCACTAACTCCTGATAATAGTTGCGATGTGGCCGGATAGTAGCTAGGCCGAAGCGGGCAATAATGGGCGCGAGCACCGGATCGTGTGTTGTTAAATGGTCGGCAGCTTGTCGGTAGATTTTACTCACTATGTGGCTATTGTATACGGAAACAGTAAGAAAGTTCATAGGTAGTACACAATTAGGCCCTATAGTTACTCGAGTATGATCACAACAATTCCACCCAACCTACAAACTAACAGCACCAGCCAAGCGTCGGCTCAGGTCGTGGCGAACGAGGAGCAGAATCTGCAGAATAGCAACCTCCAGCAGGTCGTGAAAGAGATCATTCTACGCCATCTGGTTAACCGCTCTATCAGACAAGACGAAGCTTTAGGCACGGTGACCGGTGTGCAGATTATGGATTTGCACGATAGTCATCTGATTGTAAATCATGATCAAGATACAGAACAATTTGCGGCCAGTATCAATAAATTGCCCGTAAGCCTGTTAGTGCTGCAGGATTTGCGTAGCGGCAAACTGAAGATGAATCAAACTTTGACCTGGCTGCCGAGTGACGTTCGCGGTGGTTACGGTGTATATGACCAGCCGGGCGCACCAACTTCAGCTAGCTTGCAAGATGTACTCTTCGATTTGCTCAATCACTCTGGCAACACTGCAGTACGAGCGCTGGTCAACTACGGTTTGGGCGGCGCTGCGGCAGTCAACGCCCGGTGGGCTCAGATTCCCGAATTAAGTCACACATATTTGCAGCCGCTTGATGCCAGCAGATTTTATCTCGGCAATTCGACACCGCACGATTCGCTCTGGACGCTTGGCCAGCTAATGGCTACACAAGATAATTATGCTGTATTCATGAAAAATGCCATGGCCACCAATATTTTTACCGATTATGGCGTGCGCAGTCAGTTAGCGGGCAACGACTGGATCGTGCTCGTGAACAAGGTCGGTATTTTGGATGACCCTACTGGCGATAACCGCCACGACGTCGGCATTATCTACAATCAGCATACCCATCAGTCGTTCGGCTATTCGTTCATGACCACTGCGCCCGAAGCCAATGCGGCGGCAACACCGCAAGCTGAACAATCACTCAAGGATATGGGCCGCTACACCCTGCGCTTTGCTGGCGATATACCAGCCCCAGTGATGCACCCGCTAGCTCAGCTCCACGCTGTAGCGCCAGAGCGTAAGATCTTGTACTAATCGTTTTTTACTGTATCTCCCCCGATCTCCTTTGGCATCCAATGGTAGGTAAGATAATCTGGCCTACCCCACTTCAGTACCCATGAATAGTCTAGTTGTTTAGATATTCTGTATGGACTCTGAAATGAATGCAGGGCGACAAGAGGTTATGATGGGCTACATAAAACCGAAGGCGCATGTTTTTCTGCTAGACTGGAAATAGTAAAAGGATAAACAGTATGGCAGAAACGCAGGATGATGTGCATGATTCAGCAGAAACAGTAAAGGGCGAGCACGAGGCGGCCCAGGACGTGCATACCGCGCGCCACGTGCATCACAATGAGGAGTCTGAGGCCGAGAGCGACTCAGAAACGTCTGCAGCAGGCGCAAAGCCGGCTGCAACGAATAGTCGTTGGGTATGGCTCGTGCAACAAAAAAGGTGGACGATTCCAGCTGGCGTGGTGCTGCTTGTGCTACTGCTCACGGCCATTCCCTTTACGCGCTATACACTCGCTGGGACAGTACTGCGCCGATCGTTTTCGATAGTAGTGACTGATTCGCAGACGGGCAAGCCGGTTTCGAGCGCTTCGGTGGCCCTGGGCGGCAAAAAAGCGACTACTGATAATCAAGGTAAAGTGTATATTCGTGCCAAGGTTGGCACTAATCGGCTGATTATTGAGAAAACATACTACAAAAGCAGTACTGCGTCAGTGCTCGTTCCCATTGGTAAACAAAGACAGCCAGAACAGCTACAATTAGTCGCCACCGGCCGGCAGGTGCCGATTACGGTTGTTAATAAGCTGACTGGCAAGCCCATAGAAAATGCGGTTGTATCGGCACTAAAAACACAGGCCAAGACTGACAAAAAAGGTCAGGTCACATTGGTGTTGCCCGCCGACGCCAGCAATGTACCGCTCACTATCGCACTGGACGGCTACAATACGCTGACGGGCGCCAAGGTGAAGGTGACCGCTCAAGTTGACCCGGTTAATACGTTCCAGGTGACGCCCAGTGGCAAATTGTACTTTTTGTCGAACTTAAGCGGCAAAGTTGATGTTGTTAAGACTGATCTCGATGGGGCCAACCGCCAGATGGTGCTAGCCGGCACTGGCAGTGAAGATCCGACTAACACATCATTGTTGGCTTCCACTGATTGGAAATATCTGGCCTTATTGTCCAAACGTGATGGCGGCGACAACGCTAAGCTCTTTCTGATTGATACTTCGAATGATCAACTTACTACCATGGACGAGGGTAGCGCAGCCTTTAAACTTGCCGGTTGGGACAATCATCACTTTGTCTACGAGGTGGATCGTTTAGGTATGGCTCTCTGGCAGCCAAAACAGCAGGCAATCAAGAGCTTTGATGCTACAAGCAAAAACCTCGTAACGTTGGACGAAACAACAGCAACCGGGAGCAGCAACGCTGATTATCTAAAAGAAAATTACGGAAATGTTTTCGTGCTTACGAATGGTGTTGTGTACACCAAAGGTTGGCAAGCAGGTCATGGCTACAACGATTGGAATGCAGACCCGGGCAAGCAGGCTACGCTGAATATCGTACAACCCGATAACAGTGGCAAGAAAACAGTCCAGAGCTTTTCGTATACACCAGGTACGCAGACTGCCGACATCAACATACAAGCACGATCCTACGAGGCAAATGGGCTGTATCTACAGTTTATTAACGGTCAAGCAGATACTTTTTATACCTATGAGGATGGGGCGATTGCGCAGAATAAAACATTGACCAACGAAAGTTTTTATCAGGCATACTCTACGTATCTTACGTCGCCGAGCGGCAAGTTGACTTTTTGGAATGAGCCGCGTGATGGTAAAAATGCTTTATTTGTCGGCGATAGCAATGGCGAACACGGCAAGCAGATTGCTGCCAGCAGCACGTACCAGGTATATGGTTGGTACACCGATAACTATCTGCTGGTGTCAAAAGACGCCAGTGAGCTATATGTCATGCCAGCGAGTGGCATTGTCAGCGACGCCACTGCGCTTAAAATCAGCAACTACTATCGGCCCCCTGTTAGCTACTATGGCTACGGCAAGGGGTATGGCGGTCTCTAAGGTAGACGTATCTTTTGATCTGGTATGCTGGACGTACGGCCAGATAACATCTGATTATCAGCGAGTAGCGTGTATATGGCACCAGAGGAAATAGCTAATTTTACAAAGATTGTTCTTGCGCACTACGCTGCGCATGGGCGACATGATTTGCCGTGGCGTCGTCCCGAGGGGGACGGCTCGTTCGACCCATACAAGATCTTGGTGTCGGAGCTGATGCTCCAGCAGACGCAAGTGCCTCGTGTTATTCCAAAGTTCCAGAGCTTTATAGAACAGTTTCCTACAGTAAATGATTTGGCTCAGGCACCATTGGCTGACGTTCTGCAGACCTGGAGTGGTTTGGGTTATAACCGCCGAGCGAAGTTTTTATGGCAGAGCGCCGGAGTGATTCACGCTTCGTATGACGGCCAGCTGCCAGAGATGGTAGACGAGCTGGTGCGTCTGCCTGGCGTTGGTCTAAACACCGCAGGCGCCATTGTTGCCTATGCCTTTAATCGGCCAGTGGTGTTCATCGAAACCAATATCCGGACAGTTTTTATCTATCACTTTTTTGCTGGCCACCAAGCAGTGAAAGATCGGGCAATTCTCGACCTTCTAGCTACTGTGCTGCCTAATGACGTCCGCACATGGTACTGGGCGCTTATGGACTACGGCACCCAGCTCAAACAGACGACCGGCAACCTTAACACGTTAAGCAAACACTACACTAAGCAGTCGACGTTTGTGGGTTCGCGACGCCAGGTCCGCGGACAAGTACTTCGGTTGCTCGGCCAGGGAATATCTACGCTTGAAGGTCTCCGGCAGCAAATAGATGACACAAGGCTGTTCGGCGTTTTAGAAGATTTGGCCGCTGAAGGTATGATTCAAAAACGCGGCGATTATTTTGCGCTCGGAAACGACGTACCGTGATATATACTGAAGATACTATCTATGCATCCACAATCAGCGCCAGCCAAACCTGTGATGGACGTTATGGCACCGTCCAAGCAGTCCCGACCGATCGCCCCTGCGGGCACGCAGCCTGAATTGTCGGCCCCAGATCGACTGGTGTCTACGCAAGGAAATTTGACAGTTGCACAGGCGCCCGCTACAGATAGCGAAACTTCAGATACTACAAAAGATAGCAGCAAGCAGATCTCAGCTCAGCATACGCCTCCGAAGAAGAGGAACGCTGGAGCGCATACGCCAATCGCTCTCATTTCGATAACGTTTTTTATGATGTTTTTGCTGATCGGCCTGGCAATTATTATGTACCTAACATCACGAGGGGGTTAGCTCTACATGACTGCAGGTGGGCGGCGGCTAGAGAAGGCAGATAAGTCATACTATTGTTCTAAACTCTTTCAAGGTATAATACAAATAGAACGTTGTATCAAAACGTATAGAAGAGTATGAGAAGTAACGAGTGGTTTACTAGTGGTGACTCAAATGACAAGCGTCGCAGCAGTAAGAGCGAGACTTCTTCAACTCCCCTTGGCACCGAATCGGCAGAAGAAGCCTTGCCGCCTGAAATGCTTAGACGTGGTGAGCGCGCCCACGAACTAGACCCTTCCCGCCCTTCTGCCTTTCTTTTAAAGGAAATCCTGGAAGATAGAAGCGAACGGCCTGTTCGTACCACGCCTACGTCGCCGTCAGACGAGGCAGAGATCCCTTTGCGCACTCGTATGCCCGACATGGTCATCGATGGACGGCAGGTTCGGCTACATGACGGGCGCTACCAGCACGATAGAGCGACAGAAATTATAGAAAAGGCAGACTCGGCGGAAAAAGGTGACGAGGATGCCGAAGGCGACGACAATGAAGAAGACGGCGGCGAGGCGCCAACTCAAACTAAAAAGGTCGTTACCCCCCCAACTCAGCCGCGCCGCGAGGCAGCACAGGTATCGGTTGCTCAGCAAATTATCGATCGGCTCGACGCTGACACCCATGAAGCATTTGCCGAAACAGAAGAAAGGATAGATGCACTCGTCGACGCCAACGTGTCTGAGCCGACGGAGCCATCGGAAACTGTGCACGCAGCAGAACCTCCGCGATCTGCAGAGCGTCCGCTTATATTGCCGCCTGTGCCTGAAGTGTCAGGGTTTGGTCCTGATTTCTCTACACCACTGCCTCCGCCGCCTGGCGGCGGACCGCCACGACCACCGATCCCTCCAATAGAAGGTGACGCATTCTATCCTCCAGAACCAGAGCCTACACCGTTTTCGTATGACGATGAAATATACTCACGCCACCCAGCATTTGCATCATCCGAACCGTCCGCTGACCGCTATGCGGCCATGCCCCCTGGCAATCCTAACTACATAAGCGTAGAGCAGCATCAGGCTGCTGTGCACGAAGCAGCGTACCGTGCTGAAAGGTATGGTGTGCGCCGTGGTGTAGTGGCTGGGTTTATCACCGGCTGGGTGGTGAAGCAGCATCTATCTAATCGTAAGTTGCATCGCATACAACAAGAGCATAGGCAAGCGTTACGGGAGCAACAGCACCACATTGCTGAGCTCGACGCTGCTCAAGCTCATTTAGATGAGCGGGTACGCACACAGGAGCAGCAGATCGATCGCTATCGGTACCAGCCGCAAACACGAATTGAGCAACCTGCACTACTGTCGCCGGCAACCCCGTTCGAGCAAGCTGCCGCGCAGGCCATGTTCCCCTCGCAGGGCAAACAGCCTATGGTGCCTGCCGTCGAGACTCTCTCACCGATAGTGTCACGGCCAAATAACCTGCCAGGTGAGGCAACGCAGTTGCAGGCGACTACGCAGACTGAGTTACCGTCCACGCAACCATCGGTATACAAGGAGACTGTCCCTCTTATTCAGGAGATAGATAGGCAACCTCCTCCTGATAATCGGGCCGATCAGCAAGTTGTACAAGAACCGGGCCAGCATCTTGAACGCAGTGGTTGGTATAGTGCGGTCGTCGATGAACATGGCCGCGAAATACCAGGCGCTATACGCTATGGCGAAGCACACCAGCGCGAACAACGTCAGGAACGCTCACCTCACGGTGTAACTGGCCAACAGCAAACCAAACCGGGCGTTCCATCCCAACGTTACGCCGGGGGTGGTAGCTCGTTTGTTGGCGGAAGTACACAGCACCCCCAGCAGATGATTTCCAGCGGCCAGACAGGACCAAGCCACCAATTGCCAACTGGGTACGATTATGCCGATGCACAACACCGGTTGCCGGCAAAATCTGTGCATTCGATCGCTAGTGCGATTTCAAGCCCGTGGCTATGGGCAGGCGTCGTTATATTGTTGCTCACTTTCTTTATTACCGCTTTGGCATAGCGGGCCTATAACTTCACTCACGTGTAAATACAGCTAGCTGATACTTAGCGGGTAACTTTTTTGAGGATAATTCCGAGCCCTAAGCGAAGCAGCGTAAGTGCGCCGAAAAGTATACTCAAGGCTATGCCGAAACCAGCCGTATCCATCGACCAATTGGCCGAAGCAAAGTCGAATTTATACATGGCGTCGGGGATCGAACGTGGCGAAGTACCGTGATCTTTGACGTATTGTTCGATGCACGGTACACGTGGACCCCCGGAAAAACTATTGGGATATTTTGCTTCGCAGGTATGTTGCGCATCAGTGTAGATAGCAGAATTGACACTATCAACACGTGCTTTTTCAGCTTGCTGGAGCCTCTCGTAAGTGTATTTTAGTTGAATTGGTGGGTACACGCCATCGGCGCTGGCGAGTGAGGTGTTCATATGGGAGCCGACGAACGCTCTAAGGTTTTGCAAGGCGTGCTCGACGTCACCGTTATGTTGATCGGTGGTGTATACGGCTTGACGAAGTACCGCCATATGCTGATAATTGGCACGCATACCAAAGATACCTATGAGCGCAAAAACTATCGTTACTGCAAGCAGGTACCAGACTTTAATAGGACGGATACGCGTCCATAGATGATGAAGGTAGCTTTTATACATAAGAGTTACTGCTATTGTAGCGTAAAGTTCCTACCCAGGACTAGGTAGTTACGATACCCCGCTCTCTCACTCCGAGCAGAGTCAGGCGTAGTGCAGCCAGACCGACTTTTAGTCGGCCTGCGCGAAAACGCTCTGCTCGGAGTGAGAGAGCGGGGTATCCGCCGCCTGTATTGTTAAGTATAAAAATCAACCCTCTGGCAATGCCAGAGGGTTGATGAAGGTTCTTAAGTTTTTATATTAGGGCTTGGTAGTAGTGGTCGGCGTACTGGTGGCCGTTGAACACTGCTGACCCTTGGGGTTTTGCTGGACCCATTGGCTGATAGCTTTACTTACCTGGCCATCGGTCTTGAGGTTTTCCCAGAAGGTAACTTGATCGCGGTTGATGATCATTTGATCTAGCGGACCGTGCAATTCACAACCCAGCTTCACTAGTGAAACACTCTGGTTACTGTTGGCGGCGTTGGTGGTGGCATCTTTTTGGTTTGGCTGTACTTGCTGGTTCACGTTTAAGTAGTACACGCCTTGCAGGTCAACAAAGCGACTATTGATGGCCGTGACCCTACCAAAGTAAACCTGGCCGTTCGTAAGGAAAACCGCCTGCTCGGTTTTGGTATTAACGTAGGATACCTCTTTTGTGCCACCATAATGCAGCAAAAAGACCATGGATATAGCTAAACATGTGATAGCGAAGAGCAATACGACCCACATAACGCGCAACCAACTTGGACTACTATTCCAGCTTTTGCTCACGCTCGGCCTGCTACTTGCACTCGATGTAGTGCCCGCAGCGCTTGCAGCGCGTGCCGGAGTAGGCTGGGCACCACGGTTCGTATTAAATTCCATTAGAAAAATCCCCCTTTTATAGACACTAGTGTAATACATGTCCTTTATAGGCCGCAAGTAGCTTATGGCTATTCTTATCCCTCATATGGCACATTTCTGCAGCTTAAGAGGTCGTCATCTGGAGCATAACTGTTGACAAAGGAAAAACGATCAGAGTATGTTAGGGATACCACTACTAAATGCTAAGAAGGGGATATTAAGCAAATGGCATTTACGCAAACCAACCCTAAAGGTATCACGTACTACCTGAACTCTAAGATGGTCGTACTGCGCGGCGGCAAAGAGCAGAAGATTTATTACTTCAGTAAAGACCTCCGCCCAGAGACTGCTGTCGATGAGCTCCCAGAAGGCATGGAAGTAAACGTTAACCCACGTAATGGATTCATGACTGTTAAGCGCAAGAAATAGCTTTTTTATATCTTCGCCAAACGACCGCCACCAATAGTCTAGGAGGGGCGGTCGTTTTAATTTTTTGCAATCTGTGGGCGGCAACCCATCCCCTTGGCTGAGTAGAGTCAGGCATAGTGCAGCCAGACCGACTTTGGTCGGCCTGCGCGAAAACGCTCTACTCAGCCAAGGGGATGGGTTGCCGCTTGGCATTTCCTTAACAAGTTTAGATTATGTATAGTTATAGATATGACAGCAATTGTAAAAGTAAAAGATCTCCGCAAGAAGTATGGTGACCGCGAGGTCGTGAAAGGCATTAGTTTTGAAGTAGAAAAGGGCGAAATCTTCGGTATCCTCGGCCCCAACGGCGCGGGGAAAACTACCACCCTGGAGATGATCGAAGCTGTCCGGCCTATTGATGGCGGCACCGCAACCATTGCGGGTGTAGACGTGGGCGGCAGCCCATGGGAGATTCGGCGTCTCATTGGTGTCCAACCGCAGTCGTCGGCGTTTCAGGATAAAACAAAATTGACCGAGGTGATCGAACTATTCGCCGCCGCTTACGGCGAGCGGGTCGACCCCATGGAGTTCTTAGAAGATGTGAAGCTGGCCGAAAAAGCGAATAGCTACGTCGAGAATTTGTCTGGCGGGCAGCGGCAACGCTTAAGTATCGCCGCGGCGCTCGTGCATAGCCCCAAAGTATTCTTTATGGACGAGCCCACAACAGGTCTCGACCCCCAGGCTCGCCGTAATTTGTGGGAGCTGGTGGAGCATGTACGTAGCAAAGGTGTCACGGTTATTCTCACTACACACTACATGGACGAGGCCCAATTGCTCTGCGACCGCGTGGCGGTTATGGACAATGGCGTTATCATTGCCTTGGATTCGCCCAAAGCTCTAATTAAGCAGCTTCTAGCCAAGGGCTTCACCAAGAAGCAACAAGTAGAGCAGGCCGATTTGGAAGACGTGTTTATTGATCTGACGGGAAAGGGCTTGAGGGATTAGCTTATGACCCCATCTCAAATCTCCCCTCCGCCCCAAACCACCCAGTTTCGGCCAAGATCTGCCCAGGCTGCGTCAGCGTACCCGTCGGTACACTTCCTTACCCTGAACAAATCTTGCCTCGAAACTGGACAATTTGACATCGAAGAGGAGGTTTGAGATGGGGTCAATGAGTACATTCAAAAAGCAGTGGTTTACCGTGGGCGTTTTTGCGCGGCAAAGCACACGCCGCTTTTTCCGTGATCGTCTGGCGATCTTTTTTGGCATCTTGTTTCCGCTTATCTTCCTATTTGTATTCGGTGGAATTTTTGGCAAGGCGAGCGGCACCTCATTTAAGGTAGCGCTGTTGAATCAATCCAACACTGCGTCGGCACACAGCTTTGTAAGTGAAGCCGGCCATAGCAAGTTACTCAAAATAGACAAAACGATCACGACTATGGATAAGGCACAGGCCAAGATGGTTCGCTCCCAGATTGACGCCACTATCGTGCTACCGCCAGATTTCGGCACCGTTAAGAAAGGACAAGCTTACCCTTCTGGTACGGCGTTGGTGGAATATACCCAAAATGGTCAGCAGGCCGGCCAAACGCTCACCTCAATTCTCGATGCCGAGTTTGTCGGTATGAACGGCAAGTATGTTTCAACCGTGACGCCCTTTAAGGCAGCGGGCAAACAGACGGTTAATAAAAGCCTGAGTCAGTTTGACTACACTTTTGCCGGGTTACTCGGTTTTTCGATCATCGGCATGGGCATTTTTGGTCCGATCAACGTATTCCCAGAGCTAAAGAAGCAGGGTATCTTGCGCCGCTTGCACACCACGCCGTTGCGCGTGTGGCAGTATTTTACGGCAACCATGATTTCGCAAGCGATTGTCGGCTTAGTATCTCTGAGCGTGATGTTCGCGGTGGCGATCGGTGTCTTTCATCTGCATGTGGTGGGCAACTGGCTACTGATCGCTGCGTGGTTGGTCTTTAGTATTGTGATGATTCTCGGGATTGGCTTATCGATTGGCGGTTGGGCCAAGAATGAACGTCAGGCAGCGCCGTTGTCAAACATCATCGTATTTCCAATGCTGTTCTTAAGCGGTACCTTCTTCCCGCGTTTCTTGATGCCCGAATGGCTGCAGAATGCCACCGCGTACCTGCCCCTTACTCCAGTGATTGATGGGATCCGATTGATCACCACTGAAGGTAAAGGTGTTATGGATTTGCTCTCTCAGCTCGGAATTATGGCCGGCTGGACAGTCATCATTTACCTCATCGCGTTCCGTGTATTCCGTTGGGAGTAAGCTGTTGAAACACTTAACTTTAGACGAACTAGATGAGAGATTACATGTCGCCGCTCAAAATGTAGTGGTGGGCGGACGATATCGTCATTATAAAGGCAACTATTACACGGTAACTCAGCTGGCGATTTTAGAAGCCACGAATGAGCCGGTGGTTATCTATCGGGCAGACTACGATGCACGAATCTCATTTGTTCGACCAGTAACTTCCTGGCTGGAGAAGGTTGATATTGAGGGTGTAGCAGTTACTCGTTTTACCCTCGAAGAAGATGCCGCCACCCTAGACTAGTTCTGGGGAGGTGAAAAAGATGTTATAATTAGTTTTAATGAATTTCTATCACCTACCGACGCCTTTTTTTGTGTTGGCCCCGATGGATGATGTGACCGATACGGTGTTCCGCCGCATGGTCGCCTCTACTGCCGCACCTGATCTGTTTTTCACTGAATTTGTAAACGTAGACGGGCTGCAAAGCATGGGGCGGGAACGGGTGATCAATAAGCTCAGGTTTACCACACAGGAGCAGCCACTTGTGGCCCAGATTTGGGGCAAAGAACCGGAAAATTATCGTAAGACCGCTCATGAGCTAGTAGAAATGGGATACGCTGGTATTGATATCAATATGGGCTGTCCTATTAAGGCTGTGGTACATAATGGCTGCTGCAGCGCATTGATTAATAATCGCGATCATGCGGTGGCGATCATTAAAGCGACCCAGGAGGGGGCTGCCGGCCGGGTGCCCGTAAGCGTCAAAACCCGTCTTGGCTTCAACGAGATCGACCTAACCTGGCACGAAACGCTGTTGCAACAAAACCTCTCGATGCTCACCATTCACGGCCGCACCCGCAAGGAAATGAGCGAAGCGCCAGTACACTGGGATGCGGTAGACGAAATACGCAAATTACGAGATAAGATCGCACCGCAGACCCTTTTTGTGGGCAACGGGGACGTTCTAAGCCGCCCACAGGGTGAGGAATTGGCGACAAAATACCATTTAGATGGTGTGATGATCGGCCGAGGCATATTTCACAATCCTTTTGTGTTTTCAAAGGACCGGCCTTGGGAGAGGTATAGCAAGAGCCAGAGGCTGGGGTTGTACGCTGAGCATGTCAAAATGTTTGCGGCTACCTGGATGAAAGGCGAGCGGCGGATTGCGACGCTCAATCGGTTTTGTAAGGTATACGTGAACGGCTTCGACGGCGCCAAAGAGCTACGCGAGCGTTTAATGGAGGCTGAAAGCACCGACCAGTTGCTTGAGATGATTGCTGAAGCAGCCGTCTAGGATTGTGAAATTGGCGAGAGGTGGGTATACTGCGAGGCATGATTGATGTCTCTAAACTGGGCAAAAAATACCGTAAGAAGATCGCCGTTGATAATCTTTCGTTCAAAGTAGAAACCGGTAAAGTAACCGGCTTTTTGGGCCCGAATGGTGCGGGCAAGTCGACCACGATGCGCCTGATGCTCGGACTCGATAACGGATCTGGCTGCACCACCTATGATGGCAAGAATCTGCATGACTATACCCGGCCGTCCAGTGTCGTGGGAGTCTTGCTCGAAGCCAAGGCTTTTCATCCTACCCGTAGCGCCCGTAACCACTTGCGTATTCTGGCCGCAGCCGGAGGTATCGCCGACTCCCGTGTTGACGAGGTGCTTGATATTGTTGGTCTCACCGAAGTTGCCCGTAAAAAACCAGGTAAATTCAGCTTAGGTATGAGCCAGCGTCTCGGCATTGCTGCCGCCCTTTTAGGGAAGCCAAAGTATCTGATGCTCGACGAACCAGCCAATGGTCTAGATCCCGAAGGCATCGCCTGGCTGCGCGAATTTATCAAGAACTACGCCGACGAGGGCAACGCTGTTTTCGTCTCCAGCCACCTGCTGAGCGAAATGTCACAAATGGCAGATAACGTGGTCGTAATCGGCAAAGGCAAGCTAATCGCCGAAACATCGATTACACAGTTAATCTCTGGTAGCGCCCACTCCGGCGTGTTTGTACGTGCGAGCAACATGAGCAAGCTCGAAAAGGAGTTGTCTGGCAAAAACTGGACATACGAAAAAGTAGACGGTGGCGGCCTGAATATCTCAGGTGTGAAGTCGGATGAAGTGGGCAAACTGGCTTTTGCCGCCGGCATCATCGTGCTTGAACTGTCTAACCGCACCGCATCGCTCGAAGAAGCATTTTTGGAGCTGACCGCCGGAAGTGAAGAGTTCCAAGCCAAAACGGAGGGTAAAAAATGATGTTATCTTCACTCAAAGCAGAGTTTCGCAAGCTACTTACTGTGCGCTCAACGTACATCATTTTCGGCATCACCGTACTGCTGGTCATTTTCTTTGCTTTTTATGCCGAAGGTATAAAGGCGACAACCGAGGCCTTGTACAACCCTGGACTACTCGTCAGCGAAAGTAAGCAGGCGATTATGGCTGTTGGCTTACTGGGTGCCATGGTAGGCGTTTTGCTCGTCACACACGAGTATCGCTATAACACAGTGATGTACACGCTCACTGCGTCCAATAGCCGTACCAAAGTTATTCTAGCTAAATTACTGACCGTAAGCGCCTTTGCGGTCGTTTTTTCGCTGGTCGTGGGCTCGCTATCCCCAGCGCTTACCTATCTAGGTATTCATCTAAAGGGTCACGCACTGGTACATCAGGTATTCCCAGTGTGGGACGTTCTGTGGCGGGTTGTATTTGTTGGCTGGGGCTATGCCATGCTCGGCTTTATCTTTGCCTCAGCCATCCGTATACAGGTGGGAGCAATCTCGGCTATGTTCCTCGTTCCCGCTATGGTTGAGCCGCTCGTCGGACTGCTTCTTAAGCAAAATGCCGTCTATCTGCCATTTAACGATTTGCAGACAGTGCTTATGCACCAAGGCACGCTTAAGACCATTTCAGTTGCAAACGCTGCTTGGCTGTTCGTGATCTATGTAGTCGGGGGCATGCTCATCACCTGGCAACTCTTTGTCCGCCGCGACGCTAACTAGATTCGTCCAAGGGTGTCTACGGCAGTTTGTACCAGCGGTTGCAATTCTTCGGTGGCGATATTGGTGATTAAGTGACGTGCCGGCGTGTCCATATCTTCTGTAGGCCAGTCAGCAATTTGACGCTGGGACGGTGAAACGGCAAAGCTGCTTAATCGCGCAAAGCTTATCCCCGTAATGTCGGAAAGGGGTCGAACTCTCCATCCTGGCGGTAAGGCGAAGTAGTCTTGATAATGCTCCTTGGTATCTACATAATAGAGTGATCCAGGGTTGAAAGTTACATCTCCAATACGAACTTCTGTAACTCCCAGCCCCGACGAATAGCCGGTTCCCTTGACGACGATTGAAGCAGCGCCATTCTCGTCGACGAATATCTCCCCGCCATAGCCCGACAAACTATGTACTACGCCTTCCTGGATCGAATGAAGTGTAGAGGCAAATCCATATTCTGCGGCGCTACAAGTATTTGCGGTTTGACGTGCCTGCCTTGGGAATCTAATCGGAGTGTCTAGGTTTGGGGGTTCCACGCTCTGATTAATGATGTGTTGCATAATGCGAGAGACGTCGTCTTCCGAGTACACTGGCCATTCAATAACTCTATTCGCTAAAGTCGCTGCATCTCCTTCCCGCAGTATCTCAGCAGCAGCCGAAGCAAGCATATGTGCGGGCCAACTTGGGCAATCTCTGGCGACTCTTCTTAGGCGTGTTTCTAGATCGACGCCCTGTTGTGCGCAGGCGTCAACGAACTGTTTTGTTGTAACTGGAACGTACTGTTCAGAGATCCCCATATTCTATATATTCTACTGCGATTTAAAATAAGTCACTAATTGCCAACGGGGAGATGTACGAAACTGTGGATCGGGTTGACAAATGGAATCGCATCAAGGCTGAACGGATGGAGAAGTATCAGATCGTAGCCACTAGTAAATAGTAATATTCCAGTATCTAAGGGGACTGCCCTAGAACCACTGACTAATGGTGTGTCTGTCGAGAATACTCGTAAAGGCTAATAGCTGCAGAAGATGCTGCGTTTAGAGAGCTAGCAGTGCCGTGCATGGGTATGCTAGCGAGGTTGGTGCATGCTTCTTTCCACTGCTTGCTCAAGCCCCATGTCTCGTTACCGACAATAATAGCGGTTGGTTTTGTGAGGTCATAATCCCAGAGTATTTGACCAGCATCCTTGGACAACCCAACTATACTGAAGTTCGTCTTTTGTTGGGATAGCCAGGCCTTGAAGTCAGCAGGGCTAGCGGCCAGCGTTACGGAGAGGGCAAATAGCGAACCCCTGCTGGCGCGTATTGCCTTCGGGTCGTATATGTCAGCAGAATGGCCGGTGATTACGACCATACTCGCACCTAGAGCATCAGCCGATCGAACGACGGCGCCAATGTTGCCGGGGTTCTGAGGTCTGTCTAGGACCAAGACCATTTTGCTCCGCAGGTTGCTGAGTTTTATCTTTGATAGCGAAGTATCACGACTCTTAACGATTGCAATTAGCTCAGGTACTGACTCGTTCTTTTCGCCCAGTTCTTTCATGATTTCTGGCGATAGTTCGTAATACTTACATTTCATGCCTTGCGAAATAATGCCTTTTGCCCAGTCTGATAGCTTGCCAGACAAGAATAATAACGACTCGATCTCCCAGTTTTGAGCAATGACGGCATTAATTGGGCGCACGCCTTGCACTATGAACTTCCCGCTTTGCGTGCGTTTAGTGCGGTTGGTTAATAACGACTGCCATTGCATTGAAAGACCGCTAGGTCTAGTGACTTTAATTGCGTCCATGAGAATCAGTTTAACAGATTAGAGTTGCTATTTTATACAGATAGTACCGATAGTTGGCGTGGTGTCGAGCGACTTACCATGTTGCACGCCAGGCGTACTTCGAGAGTGACGAGATGGTCAAAAAGTCCCTGCCAGCATTGGCCTATTCTGGGACCACTCGGGGTTAGGTATTGAAAAACGAGGCCAAGACTCGATATTTCCCGCAGGTTTGAAACCGCTAGAATGGCAGCGTCCCAGTGATTTAACAAATTGCCGATAATTCGGCCAAAAATTTTAACTTGGTGGGGGCGGTTGGAGTTGAACCAACCACCAAGCGGTTATGAGCCGCCTGCTCTAACCGATGAGCTACGCCCCCTTGTGTTTTACGCGACCCTCCGTGCGGAAGGGTCCACTTGCGAACCGGCTAACAGAGTGAGTATAGCAGATTTTAAACAGCGGTTATATAATGATATACGGTGTTAACAAAAATCAAACAATATCAAAAAAAGCTCGAAGGGGTGGGCAACAGTCTGCGGGATACCCGGGTGCTTGGCATGCTCCTATTTTTGGTAATTGCTTTAATGGTGAGTTGGAGCAGCGTAAAGGCTATAGATACTAACTACGGTTTGCAAAAGCAAATTTCTGAGATCCAACAGCAAAATGCGGTGCAGCAGCTGGCAAACGAGAATCAGAAGCTGGAGAACGAGTATTTTAATACACCCCAATACCTGGACATAGCTGCTCGCCAAGATTTCGGCCTCGCCCTACCCGGAGAAAAGATATTACTGGTGCCACAAACGGTAGCAATGACTCACACTGTTATGCTGCCTCAAGATATGGCGAAACCACCAAGCATACCTAAGTCCAAGCCAGCCTACCAGCGGCATTTCCAGGCCTGGATGGACTTCTTTTTCCATAGTAGCAATGGCTAATTGACACTCGTACCCCTGTTTGGTATGATATATGCAGATGAGACATTCTATGTGTTTGTCTCATTACTAACATATCGCGGGGTGGAGCAGCGGCAGCTCGCGTGGCTCATAACCACGAGGTCAGAGGTTCGAGTCCTCTCCCCGCAACCAAGTTGAAATAACAAATAGAGATTCGTCATATGACGAATCTCTATTTCTTGTCGCCTCTGTACATTAGGTTTCAGTCCTGTTAGGTCTTATTATTCTCCTATGACGCGCGATTATTACCATGTCCAAGAATGGACTCCAAAACTCAAAGCCACAGGGGACGAACTGGTGGCCAAGATTCATGAAGCAACGCCAGAGCTCGAGGTGCTGTTTATGGGCGCAGCTGCCCTCGGGTTGCCCGGTAAGAACGACATAGATCTGGATATTCTATGTAGCCAAAATAATTTAAAGCGATATGTGGAGGTGTTAACGCCAGTGCTAGGTGCTCCGCAAGGGCTGAAAGAAAATATGGCTGCCTGGAGCTATATGGATGGCGATATCGAAATCGATTGCATCTTGTCAGATCCTACACTGCCGGCATCCCATATTCCGAAGCAAAAGAAAATGTTTGAAACGCTCAAAGCGAGTCCGGAACTCCAATCACGCTATGCGCAGCTAAAGCGTGATTGTGATGGGCTGCCATATGCGGATTATGAAGCCAAGAAAAAAGCATTCTTTGAGGAAGTCGAGGCTTTATAGTGCGCCAATCAAAAGTCATCTTATTACATGGTAAAGACAAAGACTCTAGTTTTATCTGGTACCCTTGGCTCAAACAGGAGTTGGCAAACAAGGGCATTCAGTGCGATATTCCAGATTTGCCACAGGCCGATAACCCAAAAATAAATGAGTGGTTGAGTGTGATTGACTCGCTAAAACCTGATGCTGATACAACTTTAGTAGGTCACTCAAGAGGTGGAATGGCAATACTGAGGTGGGTTGAAAGTCGGCAGCAGCATGTACGGCGGGTGATATTGGTTGCGGCCAACAGCGCCACCATTACGGACGATAACACAAGCGATTTTTATTCTGGCCTGTATGATTTTGCCACGATTCGAGACTGCTGTGACGAGTTTGTGGTTATGCATTCTAAGGATGATGAATGGGTGCCGTATGCTGCTGGGCTCGAAAATACAGAAGGTCTTAACGCTAGATTGATTAGCTTCGAAAACCGTGCTCACTTCGGGAAGCAAGCCGATGGCACTATGATGACTACGTTCCCCGAGCTTCTAAACGAGATATCAGGTTCTAGCGTGGAGCGGTAGAGCAATTGACCGATAGCCTGCCTCTGTAGAGTGTCGTTTCCAACGATATGGTTCCGATTCGATTATACTTGGGCGATCAAGTTGAAATAACAGATAGAGATTCGCTTTACGGCGAGTCTCTTTTTTCGCCTCTGTACATTAGGTTTCAGTCCTGCTTGGCCTTTGCTATGATACCCTTATGAAAGATAAGATTGTTCTAATCACTGGCTCGTCAAGGAATGGAATGGGCACGGCAGCGGCACGAGTAGCGGCTGCAAGAGGCGCTAAGGTCGTTCTGCATGGCCACACAGAAGACCAAGAGTTAAAAGATATCGCACAAGAACTCAAATGTGATTACGTTGTATGTGATGTAGCCGACAAAACAGCTGTCGAGGCTGCTGTTACTGAAGTTATAGAGAAGATGGGGCATATCGATGCGCTTATTAACTGTGCCGGGATGGCAGAAGCAGCCCCTTTCCTAGAATCGGACGACGATCACTGGATGCGCGTATTCAGGGTGAATGTCCTGGGCACGGTCCATTTTATCCAAGCTGTTGCACCACATATGCTTAAGGATAAGGGCGGCCGCATCGTTAACGTTTCGTCTATTCGCGGTATAGAGAATATGGCATCAAACCGTATTACTGCTTATTCGGCCAGCAAGGCTGCAGTCAATAACTTAACTGCAGCGCTTGCGAAAGAATTTGCACCACATATCGCTGTAAATGCCGTAGCCCCTGGTTTTACTATGACCAAATTAAGCGCGGGCTGGACCGATGCCGTGCACGCCCAGCTAAAAACCGCGTTGCTACAAAGAGCCGCTCAACCAGAAGAGATGGCAGAAACTATGGTATTTTTGGCGAGTGACGAGGCTAGGTTTATTACAGGTCAGGTGCTAGTGGTGGACGGTGGCTATAGTATCGCCGGGAAGTAAGGTTCTCGTACCGCACTGCAGGCTAGATCAGCACTCTAGAAAAGAGCCCTACCTTGTAGGCCTTTTAAGGGTTAGAGGGTCTGACTTGGGCTGCATTTGTACAACTTAGTTAAGCAGTATAACCCCGGAGAAAAGCAGGGTTTGTTAGCCTGGTATAGTTAAGATATGCGAATGCCCAAGCGTCTCGACAAAAGAAGACTCCTTTTTGCATGTGTAGGCGGAGTCCTGAGCCTTTGTTCCTATAAGCTGTATGTATATACCAATAATGGAGAGCAATTTGAGGATTCAAATCTTCTCATTTCTTTCGTGTTTACACTGATTGCCGCAGCATGTATCTATCTATTCCTAGGGCTTATCGCAATTTTCACTTCCAGAAAATAGATTTCTAGTCTGCTATGATTGAGCAATGAGCTCACCCCGGGTAGAAGCACTCCGGACGACATTAAGAGAGATCTATAGCCCCCGTGATGACCTCCTTTTTCATGGCTGGCATCACATCACCTTTGTTACCCGTAAGAGCCTCGAATTCGCTCGAGAGTTCGATGTGGATGTGGAGCTACTTGAAGCAGCGGCACTTACACATGATCTCAACTTCATAACGAATGTTAAGAGCAGTGTCGATGACGGGAGAGAAATACGAGCCGAGGTATTAAGCAAAGCAGGCTTTAATGAGCATGAAATCCCAGATATCGAAAACCTCGTTCATGGCTCAAGTACCGAGTTTAGCGGCGGCGATATTTCAGACTCCTCAAAGGTTCTATCTGATGCGGATAAGCTCTTTAAGGTGCTGCCCGTTAGTCCTATGATACTGTCGGCACGTTATATCACCGAAACCAAGGTAGACATTGAGAAATGGGCAGATAGGATTATTCGAGACCAGAAGCCGCTGCTAGATGCAGATAAGTACTTCTATACGAAAATGGCTAAAGAGAAATACCTTACCTGGGCACGGCTGAATCTCGAGTGGGTGGAAGCGGTAAAACAGTCGCTGGATGATCCAGACGTGCAATTATTCTTGAAAGATTGTAAGGATCTGGGGTACATCTAGGCCTCGATAGGTTAGTAACCCCATTGTACAGATAAGCAGCATATACTACCGTATACATATGTCTGGCATTGAAGAGTTAGAAGTGAGCCCTCAATGGCTAACAGTTGAAGGTCTGGTGAGTACTGCTGGCATATCTTTTCGTGTACCTTTGATGGACCTACAATATGTAGCACCTGACGTAAGAGGCGATCCTTACCACCAGGGGCGGGTAAGTTTTCCCTTTTCTAACGATGTGTGTACAGCGCCCTATTGCGAGCAACTTGTTGCGCGAACCGAAACCCGGGAATATCAAGATGCTAAGCAGAGAGTTGCCTTACTCGTTGGAGAAAGCGCCCTCGCTGCAAATTTGAAATACACTTCAGAGGAAACGATTATACTTTTGTCTGATTCTCCAGATAATTGCCTATTCATGCAACAGTACGTGGCCGGACTGCGTGAATGTCCAGGGCCGGAAGAATGGCGCGATCGCCTGATATCCGTGGGGCCAGACGACACCGCAGGTAAGATGGACTTCCAGCTCACACAGTGGCGAAGAGAAGATCGTCCTCACCCGCTGCAAGATCAGTCTGCCTTTGATGAAGCACAGGAGCTAGCTAGAAAAAAGGTAATAGTACCTTGGCGCGTCGATATACTGGCGCAAAACGATATGGCGATGTTAGGCCGGGCCCTGCAGGAGCGCGATGCCTGGGTGACCATGATGAACCTAACGAACGTTCTACCTTATGTCAGACTATCTGTAAACCCTGAGGATTGCCTGGTAGGACTAAGGGAATTGCCGGTCACCCCCAACGCTCCCATACTGACGACTAGTTTGGGCTTGGGCTCACGTACTGAATCGGACATCATTAATAAAAAACCGGCAAATATGGTAACTGGGCCCTTCTTTGGACTCGAAAACCTGAAACTAGAAGAAAAGGTTGATATGGAGCGCACCTTAGAAGCTATGGCCAAAGCCGTACAAGATGGCCATGATATGGAAGATCTGCTGACAGGAAGCAATATCGCGCTCTTTTTCAAGTTAGCTAGAAAGCATCCAAACACTATAGGGGATAATATTTTACGGCCAGATTACAATACGCCTCATAGCCCTGATCGTAACCCAGCGTCCGAAGAACCGGCTTCCGATGAAGACTAATCTCCCTGGAATAAGTTTTCGAGCAAAAATTCACCAAAGTCAGCTAATGCTACGGGGGTCTTGAACTATGATTCATACGATAAGTAATTCTGCAAACAAAGCCTGGTTGGAAACCTTCAGAGCGCTCATAGATCGCGGTGAGGATACGGGCAACCAGAAGTATTTCCGGGATGAGGTGGCTCTTATTGAAATTACAGATCCCCAGGTTGCATCTGCCGACAGGCGCTTCCCCATGGCTCAAGCCGACCTGGATGTCATTAACGATTATATTGTCACCGGCAATAATGAAGGCAAGGTTGTGCATGAATGGACAAAACTGTATCGTCATAGGGCTTTTGACGAGCCCTATTCCCAGGTCGAATTTTTGATTAGCAGGCTCGATGCAGCCAATCCGGTAGGCGAAGCCCAGATCTCTATATGGGACAAAGCTATCGACCAAGGCCAAAAGGTCCAGCCATGTACACAGATTATTTGGGCCAGGATAAAGCACGGTAAATTAGAAATGCACGTCCATGCCAATTCATCGGATGCCTATAAAAAGTTGCTAATGAACATGTTGGAGTTCATTGCTTTGCAGCACTATATTGCAAGTAGAGTCAATCTGGAAGTGGGCCGGTATTATCATTTTGTCGATTCATGCCATTTGTACAAAAAAGACCTCAAGCAGATACTGCAACTACAGAAGACTCAGCCTAAAATCTAAAATCGGTAGGTTTCTTTAATATCGACGTTCGAGGAGCGGGAACTTTCACGGTACCTCTTGAAAGGAGGAGAGCTATGGTTCTTGCTTCGGCAAGACCAATGGGTTGGTCGTTCAGCCCCAAGTCCTTTTCTAGCTGTTGGTTTTGCTCAGCTCGTTGAAAAGCATCGAGCAGCAGGGCGCTTGCCTTTTGTATCGTGTCTGCAGGTATGCTATTAGGGTGTATCGTTGGCAGTTCTATTGGCAAAGGGTCTGGTAGCGAGACGTCACGTCTTGTGACTGTTCTATCGTCGTTTTCGCCAGGGATAGCGTAGTAATGCGCGTTTTTAAAAGTACCGTCAAGCCTGCGCGGTCCCTCCAGAATCTTGACTGAGTACCCGGGCAAATCGGGATGGTCCACTGTGTTGACGCTGTGTACGAAAACCTCTATGGGTGCGCCATCCAGATCGAAACTATCTAAAGCGAGCTCGGAATACACCCCCGCATTTCTAGCAGAGGATCCTAAGCTATCGATAGATGCTAGTATTTTACTTTCTACAGCCAAGCGTAACATAGCACTGGCTTCACGTTGCTCTTCTTGGTCAGGTAGAGCATGCTCACTGTCGAAGGGTCTCATATAGTTAGGGAGGTGCGGGGGCAAGAAGGGGTATGTATCATCAGGACGGTGCATGATTTATATAAGATATCACACTTCGCCTTTTAAGAACCCCTGCCTTTCATATCTGTTTGGCCCTAAAAACCTCCGCCGGATTCTGATCGAAGGTGGGCAAAACGATGGCCACTATACTACAATAAGTACTACTAAGTGGAGGATGCACATATGTCGAAAGATAAAGGTCGTAAGGAAGTGAAGAAGCCGAAGCAGGCAAAAACCAAGCCTGCGTAAGGTTTTCTAAGACAAGGCCATATGATTCTCACAATCCCCACTGCTAATCGCCGTCAAGTTATAGATCTTACCGATATTTTGGCGGAGCAATCCCGCGGCAAGAGCGGGCATTTGAGTATTATGGTCTTGCATAGCACCGCTGCGATTACGACAGCAAATCTTGATGCTGGCACCGATCTTGACTTGCTTGATGCCCTTGCCGGCATGCTGCCGCAGTTGCAGTGGCGGCACGAGCATAATCCGGCTCATGCGCCGGATCACTTGCTCGCATCTATCGTTGGTCCGAGTATTGTGGTGCCGGTACAAGAGGGTGAACTTCAGGTGGGCACCTGGCAGCGGATTGTCCTACTCGAATTCAAAGGGCCGCGTGAGTGTCACATAGACGTGAGCTTCATCGGCGCCCGAGAAGAGCCAACCATGGAGCTTTAAGGTGCTGTGGATATCTACTGATGTTTGCAAAAAATTCTGCTTGCAACCATCGCTCAAAACGCTACACTAACTAGCAGTGGTACAGGTCAGCTCATTGACAAAATACATTATTCGTGTATAATAATGAGTGTTGTGATCACAAACAAACACAATTCACAAAAATAAAAAAAGGGTGAGAAATGGCGTTCAAAACCAAGAGCGGGTTGAACTTTGAGTTCGCAAAAACGAGTAACAAAAAAATACTCGCGGTAGACAGTATACTAGCCAAAGGTTAGCGACTGGTACCAAAAAATTCCAAAAAATAAGGCCAGGGAGCGCTCCCGGCCTTATTTTCTTTAGTTTTAGTATATAAGTACCCGACTCCCTATCTGTCATGCTAGACTTGATCCAGCGTCCTGGCTTTGGATGATCCAGAAGAAGACGAATAGAGGCGGTAGCTACAAGGTCAGTCTGCTGTATACTGCCTATATGTCAACGCTTCTAGGAAGAACACAGGCTGCGCTCGATACGGCCGGCATTGTCTACGATGTACTCGATTGCGACCCTGATTTGGCAGATACCGCTGCATTCTGCGAAGCGTATCATTTCCGGCTAGACCAATCAGCAAATGCTATTCTCGTGGCTGGCAAGGCTGATCCAACGAAGTACGCTTGCTGTATTGTGCTGGCGACAACCAGGCTGGATGTGAATAAAACTGTCTGCAAACAGTTAGGCGTCAAGCGTGCTTCTTTTGCCAGTAGCGAGCAAACCAAGGCAGTGACTGGCATGGAAATTGGTGGCGTCACACCCTTCGGTATCCCAGAAAATATCCCTATCCTTGTTGATACGGCCGTGATGCATGCCTCAACCGTCGTGATGGGTGGCGGCAATCGCTCCAGCAAAGTTATCCTAAACCCTCAAGAGCTCACCAAATATCCGGGCGTCACCATTGTTGAAGACCTGGCAAAACCTAAGCAATAACATAGTTTCATTTTTCCAGAGGGAGCCGTCCTTGGAAGACGGTAATCATGGTACGACTGGTCGTTCCCAGCTATCCGTATCTACATAATCAAGTATCGCCATGAGACCGATACGCGCTTGGCCGTCGTGGAGTATGGCTGCCGCTGCTTGAGTTTTTATGTCAAGTTGACGTAATGGGTCTTCGGGATAGAAAAACGAAAGTTCAGCACCTTCCAGGCCTTCATACAAACGGAGCGCGTCTGGATTTTGTATCATGCTTATGACAGTACAAATCCCCCGGTCGCAGAGATCGGCAAGGGCTGATTGATGTAAACGCCATCCGTAGCCATTTCCTTGGAGTGATTGATGAATTTCGGTGGAAACTACTTGCGCGGTGCCATCTAACGTGGCGGAGACGACCATCTGGTTGACTGCACTATTACCAGGCAGACGATATATGTCATACATACCATGATGAAAGTGGATTATCGGACGGTTTCTTATATATAGCTGGACCGCTTCTGCAAGTTCTGCATGATTAACAAAGGGCGTGGCGGTAAGCCGGCTAAAGGGTGCATCAAGCAAATCTCCAAAGGCACCCTCAGGAAGATGGTCAAAATAGTGCATATAGGGAGGGGTAGTTTGTTCGAATGTATGTGATGGAAACCGACTGCGCAGCATGCTATTTCCTATTTGTTGTCTTGTTTAGCATATTGCAGGGCTATGCCAGGTTTCAAGTATCTTGATTCTTTGGGTTAGGTACGCCTACTCCTGCCAGGATACTCAAGGCATAACCCGGCCCGCTCTCCATAAGGTTAGTCGCTAAGACGGTATTATATGATATTATATGTAAACAAAGTAGAGAATGGAGTGTACATGTCCACAGGCGAGCTTATTGTATCTCGTGAAGGTAACCCCTTAGTCGCCCTGGGCATGACAGGCGCCTCTTTTGATGGCGCACAAAGAGCGGGGGTAGTGCGTATCGAGGCCGATACTGATGCGATGATATATATCGCGCGAAAGGTTGGCTTTACGCGTCCTTCTGAAGATCTTTCTCCATTGGTAGCGATAACAAGAGATAGTGGTGACACTCGAAGCTTAATAGGACGCTGGGACGATCAGTTGCCCGTAAACCAGGGCAGCCCTAACACTGGACGTTTCTTTCCCGCCAACCATCTCGATAGACAAGATCCTATATCCGCTAACAGGGAGGCTTTTGTTAAGGTTGCCAGAAGTATAGGTGCTCCTGCGCTTACTGAAATATCTATTCCTAGCTGGCAGAATGGGGCAACTCATGCCGGTGACTTTGCGACCGGCCTCTTACTTGGCCAGCGGCCGCTAGATCTGCCTCCTAGACCCTCGCTATTAGGCAAGATAGGCGCTTTCTTTACTCTTGACCCTCAGTCTGTTGCTGCTATCGAGGCTGTGCGCGCCGATCGTACAATGCCTCCGCCTTTTATTATTACGCGTCAATAAAACATCCTGGATTCCCAAGGATCCTCGAAAAATGGAACATGACTTAGCTGCGTGACTATATAAAAAGGCAGCTAATGCTACCTGGGGCTTTCAAATTTGGTAGCCATGAGTAGGGCGGATTGGAACATTATTAAGACTGAACTGATCAGCATGCATAAGGTAGTTCAGATGTACCAACAGCATTATCAGCGGTTAGTCTAAGCGAGGGTAGTTGAACATGGGGTTTTCGTGATTGATACAAAAGGCTACAATAGGAGCAGAGATGGATGAGAAGGTATATGAGGTGATTTTGGCTGTACTTGGCCTGCTGACAGCAGCAGCTGCCGGAACATTCATATTTAGCCGACTTAAGATGAAAAAGAAAAATAAAGCTACAAACAGAGTAAACCAATTTGGCATCGGTAGCGTAAGGAACTCGGCAAACGTCACGCAAAACGTAGGAAACGACAGTAACGATGACCAGCGTACCAGAGCAAACTAACACCATTAAACAAAGTGGTATGGGCAATGTGAAGAACATTGTTAATTTTGCCGATCCCAAAAAAGCTTCCAATGAGGTACAGGCCATTATGTCTGTAATAGACTACCTATCAGGTGAAGTAGAGAAACAATCAGAGCCACTGGACATCAAGAAAGAGCGCGACTGGAACATTAAAATCAATCAGCGCTTTGTGAAATACAGAGATCAGATTGACGAAGAAGTTACCCAACTGTTGCCGCTATACAAAGATAAATACAAATCTGCCTGGGAATACTCTGGCATCACTGAACCTCGCCGGGACGAGATAGATGTTTTGCTTTCAATTAGGAGCAAGCAGGAATTGCAGACGACCGGCAACGATCCCATCAAGGGCATCGATAATTTGGTCAAATGGCTTTGTGCCGAGGCTTCGTTGCATATGGACGATGAGCAGACCTACAGCGAGATGGCAGTGCGGTTCTTTGTGTATATGGAATTCCAGCGTTGCAGCGTATTTCCAAATGGGGTAGCGGTAGATGAGTAATAATGACTTATTTCTTGGCGAGAACGAAGACCTTAAGCTTAGTAGCGTGTATCTAGGTATGCGTATTGTTAATGTGCTTGAGAAATCTAAAAAAATGACCATTTATGAAATATTTGAATTCCTGCGTTCGCGCCATTCGGGGGTTAGTTATGGGAACGTTATGAACGCGCTTACATTTCTATACCTGGCCGACATAGTGTTGTTTAAGAAGCCATACTTTGAGGTTGTGAGCAATGATAAGGCTTAAGAAGTTCTACCTAGAGCCTGACGTCCTAGTGGATGGTAGTTTTGAGCCTGTAGAGTTCAAGGCGGGTATAAATCTAATCATTGGTGATAAATCGAGCGAAGAGTACGACACGAGTCAGCAGAAGAAGATGAATAGTGTCGGTAAATCTTTGTTTATCGAATTTGTAAACTTTTGCTTACTGAAAGATTACTCGCGATCACGCATAGCCCGTATACCTGGTGAAGTATTGACGGGTGATACTTATGCTTGCCTAGAACTCGAGCACGAAACGTCTACCGAGCTAAACACTATTCTTATCAAACGTAGTGTGGGTGGGCGTCTTCCAATGCTAATTTTTGTTGGCGAAGACGGTTCTGAATTTGAAGAAAAGCAGATAGAGAATGCCAGAGAGTATTTATCACACTTCTTCCTGACTAACGAAGCAGTTACAAAGCCTACTCTAAGGCGACTGTTGAGTATATTAATCCGCAATGAAAAGGCTGGCTATGACGATATCCTAAAGCCGGATCCAACATCGGCGGCAAATAGTGCCGATCGACTAATCGCCCCTCATGCGTACATGTTTGGCTTTGATCTAGATAAGATTAAATTGGTCGCTGAAATTCGTGATCAAGCTACGAACATTCAGGCAGTTATTCGAGATGCTAAAGCTCGGATCATAGGTTCTGGACAAAAGTGGCAAGAGGTAAGGTCCTACATACATGAGCTTGAGGCTGAAGTTCAGAAGTTAGATTATAGTGTCGAGAAGTTACGGCCTGCTGAAGGTGCTTCTCAGTTACTGAATGAAATAGGTGAACTGAATAAGCAGCTTGATACGCTAATAACTGAGAAGTCTTCTCGCGAAGTTCTAGCGAGAAAGATTAAAGGTCTAGTGCATAGCACCGAGGATGTTGACATTGCCGAACTCAAGCGTGTATATGAGAAATATAAGCAGGGTCTGGGTGATTTAGTTAGTAAGACTTTTGAACAGACGCTAGATTTTCGTAAGCAAATTGATGAATTCCAGAATGACCTAATGGCAAATAAGCTTACGACTCTTAACAAAGAAATTGAAGACTTACACCGGGAAATTGATACTATCGATAGCCGCATCGCTAAGGCATACGAAACCATTGGTTACGGTAATACGATTTCTGATTTCCGTGTAACTTTACGGCAGCAACAAGAAAGTAATTCTAAGCTTGAACGACTTCGATCTGACTATGAACTAATTGAAACAAAAGAGATCGAAAAAAAGAAATTACTAGCGCGCTGGCAGCAGCTTGTAAATGAAGTTGAGACACGATTGTTTGAAATTAAGACGAACGTTGACACATTTGAAAATAACCTCGTTGATCTCCATGGCTATATCTATGGCAACAGAAAATGTCACTTCCGTATTTCGGTTAATGAAAAAGCTAAGAAACAAGTGCTGCAAATTGACTATAGGACTGATTTAGACGGTGGAGCAAGTTCCGACAGAATTAAAACTTTCATCTACGATGTGCGTCTTATGCTTGATAACTATACCAGTAAGCGGCATCCGGGCTTTCTGATTCATGACAATGTTTTTGCAGCGGTTGGTCGGAATGACATGGTTAAATCACTTAATTACCTCTATGACGTTGAGCAGAAGCAAGATGGCTTTCAATATATAGTGGCTATCAATCGTGATGAATTTGAATCGCACGAACAAGAGCTAGATTTTAAGGCCGCAGATAAAATTGTGCTTCAGCTAACACGTGAGCATCCGTTACTCGGTACGCAGTATACAGAAGTAATACCTGAAAGGGATTAATAGGCGCTAGCTCTTGGACGCGGAGGGCTTATTATCGTTCCTAGCGTCTATCACGATAATGTTTTTGGCATCAGTGAGCGATAGCTCGTACAGCAGGGCCTTGACCGTTTCTTGCTCTTTGGCAGTGTAACAGATGATAACAATAACCTTTTTATTAGTATTATTTGCTTTTAGGTAGACCTCAGTCTGTTTTTCAATGCCGTGCCTGAGCTGGCTGTTGCTCGCGAGCTTGAACTCCACGATGGATTTGTCGAGTGCGCCAAAGGAAACAGTGCCATCAACGGGGCCGCGCCCATTATTAGGTTCACGGTTGAAGTCGTACCTAGTGCCATACCAGACCATGGTAAATAGTAGCTGCACGGTTTTCTCGTTGCTTGGCTTTTTGGCTAGCTTGTCGTTAATGATCTTGTAGCCGTCTTTGTTCTCGATACAGTCTTTGAGGTATTCGGCGCGTTTAATCGCTTCTTCCAAGCTCCCCGCTGGTTGGGTCAAGAATTCGCTGTTCTTTTGTAGCAGTTCAGTAAGTGCCTGCGCCTCTTCTACCTTTGATTCGATTTCCTGCACCCGCTCTATGCTTACCGCGGTAGCTCGCTCGCCCCTCTGTTCCTTGAGCTTAATGTAGTAATCGATAAGTTCTGGAAACTCATGAATGGTAGCGACGGCAGCCTTATTACGCTCTTTCTTTGTAGGGCCTTTCTTTTTGCGCGTTGGCGGGGGAAGTTGGGATCGGAAGTAGTTATTGACCTGATCGCGTAGCTGCTCGTTGGAAATTGCCGATGGTATTTCATCGAAATAACCAACAAGGTCTTCTCGGTTAATCCATGTATCATCTTTGGTCAGAATATTCCTTGGCGACAGAAGAACGTAGTCGTCATTAAAGACAGGGAGGGTATACGTTTTATCAACCCATGTTTCAGTCGTGTAATTAAAGTCAACGCGTCGCACGGTGAACTTACGCAGGCGGTGCGCGGGAATATTGGCCGCGGCAAACTTTTCAGTGTAGTCCAGCAGGAAGCCTTTAATAAGATTAGTTGTGAAGTCGCTGATGTTATCTTTGCCAATATTGTCTTTGACGAGGCAGAGCTTTTCGAGGTGACTCCCGGCGGTAATTTCCTCATCACCAAACGTGGTGAAGATCTTGTGTAGGTTGGCATGTAAGTTTCTGGCGAAATCCATACCTAGCCCGCTGCCGGAATTGCCTAGTACCGTGTAGCCAAGCCAGTTTTGCTGAACTTCTTTAAAGCAGTACCACGCTCGGAGCTCACCGTCTGTAACAGTTGCTTTGCTGATGGACTTATCCCGAAGAAAGCGTAGGTACTGGATTATGTTATCGTGAAGGGCTCGATAGATTTTGTCCTCGCTGTTAAACAGAAGAAAAGGGTCTATGAACAGAGGAAGATCGGTAACCAAGGAGATGTCGATTGTGCCGTAATCGTACAGTGTTTGCTTATTTACCCCAAAATAATCCGAGAAGTAGAGCTTTATCATAGTGATGACTCGGTGTTTCCTAATGTGTCACGAACCGCCTCGGCGTTAGCCAAGGGTGCAAAAGCAACCATCTTTACTCTCGTGAACTCCATTTCACAATAATTATAGACCTTTAGCAAAAAATCTACTATTAGTAGTGAACGAGGCGGTGGTGCCTAATTGCCTACAAAGCTACACAGTTCGTGCCAAATTGCGTCCGCAACCTCAATCTCGCCGGTTTCTTCCGCTTGCTTTGCTAAAGCATCGCCGTGCTCGCCAGGCAATACAACTTGCCGGCCATCAAGTGGCTTGGCGCTTTTAATATGGTCAACCAATTCTGTGCTGCGCTTCATGAACTCATCTTTACCTGCAAGCAAACCAGCATCAATGGCAAGTACGAACGTACCGGAGCCGTCTTCTTTATGTGAACCGGAAATACCGGCGAGAGAAAATGCGCTACCCAGCATCTGCACGAATAGTGATAGACCAAAACCCTTGTGAGCTGCGAAGGTGGAAATAGAACCATCGAGAACTTCGGCCGCATCGGTGCTTGGCTTGCCGTCTTTATCGAAGCCGATGCCAGCGGGCAGTGCTTCGCCTTTAAGCTTTGCTTCCACGATACCAAAGAATGCCATTGCGGCGGTGGCGTTATCGAACACAACTTCGCCGCCAGTGTATGGAAATGCATATGAGAATGGGTTAGTGCCGAGCTTGGGCTCTGCGGAGCCGCTTGGTGCAACGAATGCAAAGGAGCCATTGCCCACGCAAACAAAACCGATGTAGCCCTTTTGTGCGATCCTTCTCGAAAAGTAACCGATTGCGCCTGATGAAGTGAATGTATGATTGGAGCAGACTATGCCGACGCCGTGCATGTTTGCCAGGTCTACTGCCATATCTGCCGCCTTAGCAGTTGCGACCATTGAATGCCCGCCAGAGAGCAGGGCGCCACACTTGTTTTCTATGGTAACGCGCAATTCCTCGATGTCGCTTGCTTTTGGCACGCCGCCGGTAGCAATTTTGGTAATACCTTGGTTATTGCCGCGCAGTTGGGCGTACAGTAGCACTTCTGCAATGGTCGCCGCGTCATTTCCTGTGTAACCGAGTTTTTCAACCCCAGCTATTACTTTCTCGCGCAAATCAGTAACTTTTACTTTCATGGTCGCCTCCTTGAGGACAGTATACACCCCTGTTTAACAATTAGTTTAAGGGTGTATCTAGCGACTGCTCAATCTCCATCAATAGCTCAAAGTATTCAGCCACTTTTGCAGTGTCATCGGCATCCATAAGCTAGCCAGTAATACCTTTATCGGTTAGGAATGTAACAAACAGAGCAGTGAGGTAAGTCATGAATAGTGCAGTTGCTACGGCAGCAATGATGCGCCATGCGCCTTTGAGGCGTATGCCGAAGAAAGACAAAGCTGTATTCTCACCAGTACTACTGGCAGCTAGAGTGTAAGCTAAAAGGAAGATAGTAAATGGTGGTACGAGTGCAAGAGCGAACCAACCGGTTTTATTCGCGTCGTGCAAACGCTGGATAGTCCAGTAGACGATTGGCACAGCCAGCGCCAGTGCTACGAGCATGGCGAATCCAGCGAACTCCTGGGCGTTTTGGTTGCGGGCAAGCATGTTGGCTGTTACGAATGTTGGCAGCGCGAATAGCATATTCAGTGCGTACGACTTTATATTCAGGCGCTTACGATAGTTGTTTTGATGCTTCACAAATTACTCCATGTTTACTGCGTATGTGATTACTTACGATAATACACAAAGAGACGCATAAACTCCATGAGTACTGCGTGGAGTATTCATAGCATATCGCCTGTAATGGGAGGTAATGAAAGCTATTGGTAAAATGTCTGACCGCGAGCTAGATGCCCTAAAGGATAAGCTCACTAAAGAGATTGGCCAAAGAGTGCGCGCCGAACGCGAAAAGAAGAAGCTATCACAAGAAGAGCTTGCAGATATGGCGGGCTTTTATAGAACATACGTGGGGCATATCGAAACGGGTACATATTCACCCAGCGCCTTTACACTATGGCGCATTGCTAAGGCGCTAAATATTGATCCTGGCAAGCTACTCAAGTAGCTCACGCTGTGCATGACCGCTATTACACCTCTTAAGCCCGCATTTTTTGGAGTAATATGTGATTATAAAGGAGGTGTACAGTATGGAGGAAGTTAACAGAGGATGGCCAAGGAATAGTTCAACGGCACATGGTGGAGGCCTTTCTACTGCGCACGGTGGTGGGATGTCCACTGCTCATGGTGGCGGGGCATCCACCGCACACGGAGGGGGTATGTCGACGGCACATGGTGGCGGCATGTCTACAGCTCATGGAGGTGGTTTATCCACGGCTCATGGCGGAGGATTATCTACAGCCCATGGAGGGGGCCTCTCAACAGCGCACGGTGGTGGTCTATCTACTGCGCACGGTGGCGGATTATCTACTGCGTCAGGCGGTGGTTTATCGACCTCTTCCTCGGATGTCTACTACAGTAACATTCCACCACGACCAGTTTATCTACGAGAGTTGAAGAACCGGGGATATGTTGCTGAATATGAGCTACTGAAACAGGCTTGGGGTCTTTAGACAACCCACAGGGGTAGGAACCTAAAAAACCTACTCTATCTATACGGGAATGTGTTTCCGCCCCCCTCCTTAAAACAAGGGGTGTTATTTCCAAGCAGACCAGGGCGTCGTACAATGGGCGGCTATTGTACGATGACCCTGCTTGGAAGTAGGACGTCGTACAAGAACTTGTGCGACTGTCCATGTAGCTATTAAAATCTAGAAACTCTACCAACAGATCTAAGCTAAAACAAACATACCCCTACCTTCTCTTTTGCCTTTTGATGTTCTGTATTCGGTGCGCGCGCAAAATTTTTCTGAAGAGTAATGCAATAATAGGAATATGACCGCAAATAATGGCGAAGAAGAACTCAGCCCAGAACGATTGTTGCAAATGGTCTACATGAAGATGGTGGACTTAGAGCTGAAAATTGACCTGCTTGATGCAAAGGTGGAAAACCTACAACAAGATATAAGCAAAAATGTATTTGTACGCAGCGAGCTTATAAAGCTTAGGTTTGATCATAAGGCGAACGAGCTTTATATAACCCACTTTTTCAAAATACCTTTCGAAGGCAACGAAGCTGCTTTACTGGGTCACATGTTTAAAAAGTCCAGCGGTTCGCCGAAGAAGACCACAAAATTTTACACAGCAGAACTGGCGGACCAATTCGGGCAGGAGGCCAAAGGTCTTATGACGGCGAAGTCGATACATGGAACAATTGTAAGGATTGATGCGACTATTAAGCGAATGACTATGGGTCTAGAGGTCTTTAAGATTACTACCAAAGTTTTCTATTTTTTGTAAATTACCTCTAAGAAATTCACGAGAATTCACTTGCCAGTAGCTTTGCTTTAATGCGCTTATGCGTATTCGCGGCGATCAAGTTATGACTATTGAGCAAGCCAAAGTCTTATTAGGTGATGAGGCGGCTGAAATGACCGATGCAGAAATACAGAAAATGATAGAAGAGTTTGACATAATTGCACAGTATGCACTTAAAGAAGTGCAGAAGTTCAAAAGTAAAGAAAACACACCTGATACTTAGGTGTTATTATAGTTCTAACTATGGATTGTGTTGTATATGTAAGGGTGTCGACGGACGAACAAGTGCAGGGTACAAGCCTGGATATGCAGCAAAAGGCGTGTGCGGATTTTGCCGAGGGCAAGGGCTGGAATCTTCCAAAAGAGAATATATTCCGTGACGAAGGTGAATCAGCGAAAGCTACGAATCGGCCAGAGCTGCTTCGCATGTTGGAGTTCTGTCGCAGAGCTAAAGGCTCGGTTCAGTGCTGCATTGTATGGAAATTAGACCGTTTCGCGCGCAACTCGGACGACCACGTTATGTTGCGGGCGGTGTTACGAAAGAGCGGTGTAACGCTCATGTCGGTCACAGAGCCCATAGACGAAAGTCCAACGGGCAAGCTCATGGAAACAGTGCTGTCTGGCTTTGCGCAGTTCGATAATGAGGTTCGTACGCACCGTACGACCGAGGGCATGAAGAAACGGCTAGAGCAGGGTGGTTGGCCGCATGATGCGCCCATTGGTTACATCAAAGACCGGACGCCGCTTGGTGTTACGACTATCGCACCCCATCCGGATTTAGCGCCAAAAATGAAACTATTTTTGGAGACCTTTGCAACTGGTCAGTATACGGTACGTCAGGCGGCCGACCTCGCATATGAATTAGGTATACGTAACGGTAAGGGTGGCAAACGCACCTGGCAGACTATCGAAAACACACTCAAGAATCCGATCTACGCAGGCTACATTCAATCAAAGTATACGAATGGTAATCGGTATGTCGGCCTCCACAAGCCGCTTATCAGTGAACTGACTTTCAATAAAAATCAGCGCATCTTAGCTGGCAAGCAAAAATTATTCACTAAAAGCGATGAGAGCGACTATCCACTGCGCCGTGATTTCCTGTGCTGTGCATATTGCGGCAACTTTGTAACCGGCAGCGCTCCTAAAGGTGCAAGCGGCATTAAATACCCGCGTTATGGCTGCATGTACTGTAAGACTTCTGTTGTTGGTAAAAAAGTTAGTAAGTCTAGTGAAGAAATCCACAAAGAGTTTACGGAGATATTGTCGCGCGTTCGCTACAAAGACGGACGGCTTAAAGTATTTAAGACGATTGTGCTGACGCGCTGGTGTGATGAATATGATGAAGCGCTTAGTACCGCACACCAAATCAATAAAGAAATCGAAACGCTACAAGCTGAACGCGCTCGCACGATTCGTAAGTTTACCAAAGACGAGATTAGCTATGCTGATAAAGAAACGGCCGTGAAAGAAATTGATGCGGAGCTGTCGGATTACCTGCAAAAGAAAGTCGAAGCCGACGAGTATGCCGACCAAAAAGAACAGGTTATAGATAATGCGTTGCTGTTTATGAAAAGCCCCGCAGAGTTTTGGAACAGAGCACCTGTACAGATACAAAAGGCTGTGCAGCGGACACTTTTCCCACGTGGACTGGCCTATGACTTTGAGACGGGTTTTGGAACTATCGAATTGAACAAATCGTATCTGTTAATACAAAAATTAGCGCCCGAAAGCGCTAAAAATCCTATTGTGGTAGCGGCGATAGGACTTGAACCTATGACCCCAGGCTTATGAGTCCTGTGCTCTAACCAGCTGAGCTACGCCGCCATATTTTGTTGTCGTTCTTCTAGAATCAGAAGAAGTTTGAACGGATTAAATATACCAGATCTTGTCTCTGTTGGCTAGTGTTGCCAGCAGTTTCTGAGCGTGCTCAATACATCAGATAGACTTCTCTGGTACATTATAGTCAATGGAGATCAAACTGAAACCTGGTAAGTACATTGTAGCCGTGAGCGGTGGTGTTGACTCGATGGCGCTGCTGGATATGCTAGCTGGACAAACGGGACTCGAACTGGTGATTGCCCATTTTGAGCATGGCATCCGGCCTGATTCTGACGATGACCGGCTTCTCGTGCAACGGGCTGCAGAGCGTTACGGCCTGCTCTTTGTCTATGAGCATGGTGCACTTGGTCCAGATACGAGCGAGGCTAGAGCCAGAAATGCCCGGTACGATTTTTTGCGCCGCGTGCAAGCAGCGCAGGGCGCAGTAGCTGTCATTACGGCACATCATCAGGACGACGTTATTGAGACGGCTATCATTAACCTTTTGCGAGGGACAGGACCCCGCGGTTTGAGTGCATTACAGTCAAATGATACGCTCACCCGCCCGTTGTTGCATACATCGAAAGCCGAGCTGTTGGCCTACGCTCACCAGCGTCACCTGAAGTGGCGCGAAGATAGCACGAATCAGGATGATCGTTACCTTCGCAACCATATACGCCATGCCATCACGCCACTCTTGAGTGCGGAAACACGCACCGCCTTCTTAAATTATATTCAACAGGCCGCACGGCAGAACGACGAAATGCAACAGCTGCTTCAGCAAGTAGAGCAGGGGCATGTACAGTCCGGACGCATTGAGTCGGCATGGTTTATACAATTGCCGTACCCGGTGTCTTGTGCGGTACTGGTAGATTTTTTACGCACAGCAAACGTTCACTATGATAAACGGGCTATTAATCGCCTGGTAGTTTTTATGAAAACGGGCCGCCTGGGCAAGCGAGCAGACATCAATAAACAGCACTACCTGGAAATAGGCAAAAACCACATCATTCTCGTACACCGTTCATAAGAGTGTCGTGTATAATGGCCTAATATGGACAACCCCAAGAAGACGTTCCGTGCTAATCCCAAGCGGCCAGGGAATAGCAAACGCGGTTTTAGAAGTGCCGGATTTATTGCTCTACTCATTATTTTTGCTTTGATTGTGATCGCTGCCTATGGGCAGTCTGGCACGCTCAAAACAGTTTCGTTGACCGAGGCAGTGAATGCTTCAAATCAAGGGCAATACAGCAAATTGGAAGTAAACGGCAACCAAATTACGATCACCAAAAAAGGTGACGACCATGCCACACTCAAGTCCTACATGGAGCAAAATGCCACACTCAAGGATGAGGGTTTTAACCTGAATACGGTTAATGTGGAGCCCAAGCCCGCGAGTAGCGCCGGGTCGACGTTTGCCAGCATTGGCATATCCTTGCTGCCCGTTATTATCATTAGCGGCATATTGTTTATCATGCTCCGTAGCGCTCAAGGGCAAGGGAATCAAGCCCTGAGTTTCGGTAAGAGCAAGGCTCGTCTCTACGGGAACGAAAAAGATAAGGTGACATTTACCGATATTGCCGGTAGTGATGAAGCGAAGCAGGATTTGCAGGAGGTCGTCGAATTTTTGAAATACCCTAAGAAGTTTGCCAATCTCGGCGCGCGTATTCCAAAGGGTGTTTTACTAGTTGGGCCTCCGGGAACTGGTAAAACGATGCTCGCCCGGGCTGTAGCTGGCGAGGCCAACGTGCCATTCTTTAGCATTTCGGGTTCGGAATTTGTTGAGATGTTCGTTGGTGTGGGTGCCAGTCGTGTTCGTGATTTGTTTGCGAAGGCGAAAAAGAATGCGCCGTGCATTATATTTGTTGACGAAATTGACGCTGTGGGTCGCAAACGCGGCAGCGGCATGGGTGGTGGCCACGACGAGCGTGAGCAAACACTCAACCAGATTCTGGTAGAAATGGACGGTTTCGAACAAGGTCAAAATGTTATCGTCCTGGCAGCGACCAACCGTGCCGATGTGCTCGACCCTGCCCTGCTTCGCCCTGGTCGTTTTGACCGCCGTGTAAATATTGATCTTCCCGACCGCAAGGACCGCGAAGCAATCCTCAAGGTGCATTTCCAGAAGAAACCACTGGCCGCGCATGTCGATCTTGATGCTCTAGCTGCCAAATCTGCCGGTAGCAGCGGTGCCGACCTCGCCAACATCGCCAACGAATCGGCCATCATTGCCGCTCGCCTGAACCACAAGGAGATCAGCGGTGAGGATGTCACTGCGGCCTTCGAAAAAGTTGCCATTGGGCCGGAGCGCAAGAGCAAGGTTATGAACGACCGCGAGAAGGAGATCACCGCCTTCCACGAAGCCGGACACGCTATTGTGGGACACGTGTTGCCTGACAGCGATCTAGTGCACAAGGTGACGATTATCCCCCGTGGCGGTACCGGCGGTGTTACCTGGTTTATTCCGCCCGAAGACAAGTCATACCACTCAATTGTCGAATACAAGGATGTGTTAGCTCGTATGCTCGGTGGCCGTATTGCCGAAGAGGTGATCTATGGGCTTGATCACGTTACCACCGGCGCAGGCAGTGACCTGCAAAAAGCTGCCGAATTGGCCCGCGACATGGTGATCAACCAGGGTATGGGCAAGAAGTTGCGCGACCAAGTCTTCCACATTGACGATGGCATGATGCTCGACCGTTTGGTGCACGAGCGCGATTACTCCGATGAGACCGCCAAAGTCATCGATGACGAAGTGGAAGCGTTGATTACCGAAGCAGCCACTCGCGCCCGTGAGGTCATTAAGGCTAACGTCGAAAAGCTCAAAGCTCTCAAGGATCGGCTGCTCGAAAAAGAAACTGTCGAAGCCGAAGAAGTGAAGCAATTGCTCAAGGGTACCGCTATGCCCAAAGCAGCTGCGCTGTACTAACTGTTTCGTTGTAGGCAACCTGCTCATCAACAACTGTCAATGGGCAGATTATTTGCTGGAGACACCTCCTATAGCCACCTAATAGAGCGTTTTCGCGCAGGCCGACCAAAGTCGGTCTGGCTGCACTACGCCTGACTCTATTAGGTGGCTATAGGAGGTGTCTCCTAGACTACCCTCCTACATATTTCGATCTGTTTTTTACAGCCTTTTGGGGTAGGCCGCGTAAGCCGAAAGCTATATACTTATGGGCAAGACGAGTAACCTTTGTCCGAAAAAACAGCCATCCATGCAGGAAAAATCTATCCCAGCAAAAACAAAGAAGCGCATTCCCCTCTCGAATGTCGCCCTGTTGCTGATTGGCTCTGGCTTAGTTGGTCAATTGCTCGGCATCTTCCGTACCAAGCTGGTGAACAGCAACTTTTTGGCTACCGGGCCTCACAACACTGATTCGTATTTCGCGGCCTTTAGCATTCCGGATTTCTTTTTCTATACCATCGCTGCGGGAGTACTGGGTGTGGCATTCATCCCCGTGCTAGCCGACAGGCTGGCAAAGGGTGATCGTAAGGGTATGTGGGAGGTCTCCTCGAGCTTGCTTAACATGCTAAGTATAGTGATGAGCGCGATTGCAGTGATTATCTTGCTGTTCGCCGAGCCGCTTATTCACCATATAGTGGCGCCCAGCCTAAAGCCGACCCAGCTGCACGATGCAGCGGTAATCATGCGCTTTTTGGCACTCAATCCCCTGTTATTCACCATCTCCGGCATTCTAACCAGCGTGCAGCAAACCCTTGGCCGGTTTTTCTTTTTCGCTATCGCACCCCTGTTCTATAACTTGTCGATCATCGTTAGCATTTATGTGTTCCGGCACTCTAGCTTCGGCATTAAGGGTCTCGGAGTTGGTGCCATGGTTGGCGCGTTTGCCCAGCTCGCGGTAGTATGTGTCGGGCTGACTGGGACTCGATTCACCTGGAAGCCGAGAATTATCTGGCGCAGCAGTGACTTCCGCACGGTGCTCAAACAGCTACCGCCGCGGGCCTTAGACCAAGGGATGGACCAGCTGCAGACCATTGTTGAGATCAACTTTGCCCGACGATTAGGTGAAGGGAATATTAGCTACTACAACAACGCATCGACATTGCAGGCGGCGCCAACACTACTTATCGGCACGGCAATTTCTACTGCAGCCTTTCCCCGTCTCGCAGCCAGATTAAGCCAAGGCCGGCCTGATTTGTTCCGCAAAGATTTCTTGCGGATTCTGCGGTTTATGATTTGGGTGACGTTGCCTGTCGTCATTATTACGTACTTCGCGCGGGGGTATTTCGCCCGACTTATCTTCGGCGAAAACTCAAAGTCGATTGCGTTGATTTTCGGTTTTCTTACCGTGGCTATCTTCTTCCGCACCCTCTATACTATTGTTTCACGCTGGTTTTATGCCCGCAAAGACACCAGAACGCCACTTGTCGTATCGGTATTTACAATTACGCTCAACATCATCTTGGCTGCCGTTTTGGCGCGCAAATCATCATATGGGATTGCCGGGTTAGCCTTGTCGGCATCGCTGGCTTCTATGGCCGAAGTGTTGGTGCTTGGCACAATCATGGTGTTTCGCGACCGCGGGTTGCTTAACAAGGTATTCTGGGGCGGTGTTGTCCGCATTATATCGGTCACTGGGTTTAGTATGCTGGCGGGCTATATTGCCGTCTCGGTCTTCCCCTTAGGCGCGCGTGACGTCGGTCCTATTACCTTAGGTGGCAAGCTGGCAGCTATTGGGTTTGCTGTATTTAGTGTGCACATTGCGATTTCTGGCTTGTTTGGCCTGGAAGAAGCCCGGCCAGTCTTTGTATGGCTCAAGCGCATCGTCCTCAAACCCATCCGCGGCGCGTATTGGTTTAACTAAAATAATCAATTTGGAAATATTTGAACTTTTAGGCTTCAGGATGCTTGTGCTATTCCGTGCCTGCGGTAAAGATAGCAAGCAGTTCAGCTGCGAGTACATACTCAGGATCGCCTGGGCGGTAAAGCGATTGCTCGGCGGCTAGCAGTATTCGTAAGTGTCCTATCTCGTTTGGCGCAAAGCCCTCTGGCCTCCCTATGCCTTGTCTGCCGCCCTGACTTTGATCTACGGCGAATGCCATATGCCTTTTCGCAAGGCCAGCAAGTCGGGACAACTCAGCTGCAGTATTGCCTAAGAAAATTGCCAGCTCTGCAGTCATTGGACCGCGCTCAGCAACCCCAGCAAGCACGTCAGGAGTTGATTTAGGGTCAGGTTTGTAAGCGACGTAAGTGGCAAATGCTCGGGTATCGTCCATATCATGAACAGGAAATACTCGCGTACTTCCTGGAGCGTCATCGATAAATGTATCTTGAGCTTTCCGCCAATGATTAGCAACCTCGAGATAATATGGGTCGGCTCTCCCTTGTTCGGAGACTGGAGTGTGGTAGTCATCGATGACTGGTACTAGCGATCCATCGAATAGGCTGCGGTCTTTATCTTCTGTAAAACCAGCCTTAATAAGCGCGGCGCGGGATATTGGCAAGTTTGGTGCAATCTTCAGTAGTCCGTCTTGGCCGCGGAACATAACGTAGCGTCCGCGCTCCGTTGGGGCAAATCGTCCAGCTTGACGAAGTGCTGCCAAAAATACGCCGTGTTGAACCAACTCGCGATTGTAATTTCTGTACTGTGGCGGAATATCGGCTTCAACCAGCTCTATTTCCTTTTCGGTCAATGGTTGAGCTGCCTCCCTACCGTATTGCCCATCAGTATAACGATCGATTAGCGGATTCAACCCTCTTGCATCTCTAAGGGGGCTATAGAGGGGCTCTTGCGATTCCAACTTTCCAGGCTTGCCATCCTCTGTTAAGTCGTGTTTTCCAAGGATGACCTGGCGACCTTGCATATCAGCTCTGAAGTAACCGTCAATGCTAAACCACGGGCCGTCAGGATCGTGCCAGCCTTCAGCTTCTGCTTTTGCTGTCAATGCGTCCTGGAAGCCAACAAATTGATTGTTGTTTTTGCCAAGTATATCAAAAACATCCCGCAATTCGGCAGGAATTATAGGAGCCAGAGGGACTTCATCCCAGCCAACCTCGAATGTCATATCTTATAGTTTACTATATGATTGACAACAGGTCAATGTATGGACATTAATATAATTATCTTAGTGTATCTAATAGGTATAAAGTCTACCTCTGTTATAATAAACGACAATGAACCAAGATCATATTCGTAACTTTTGCATTATCGCGCATATCGACCATGGTAAGTCGACGTTGGCCGACCGGTTGTTAGAGGTGACGGGGACGGTTGAAAAGCGGCTTATGAAGGAGCAGTTGCTCGACCGTATGGATCTGGAGCGTGAACGCGGTATCACTATCAAGTTGCAGCCGGTACGCATGGACTACCAAAAGTATCAGCTAAATTTGATTGATACACCGGGGCATGTCGATTTTAGTTACGAAGTGTCCCGGAGCCTTGAGGCCTGCGAGGGCGCTATCCTGATTGTTGACGCTACCCAAGGTATGCAGGCGCAGACGTTAGCCAATGTGTATTTGGCGATCGCTGCCGACCTCACCATTATCCCCGTGCTGAACAAAATTGATCTGCCGGCCGCAGATGTCGAGCGTGTGGGCGCCGAGATTGTTAGCTTGTTGGGTTGTAAGTTCGAAGACATCTTGCAGATTTCCGCTAAGACGGGCAAGGGCGTGGAAGCGGTACTGGAACGGGTGATCAGCGACGTTCCTGCGCCAAGCGGCGACACCTCTGCCCCTACCCGCGCACTCATTTTTGATAGTTACTATGATGAGTACCGGGGTGTCATTCTCTATGTCCGGACGGTAGACGGCCGCATTGGCAAGGGTGACCAGATTCAGATGATGGCTAATAGTAGCCAAGGCCTGGCCCTGGAGGTTGGGGCGCTCAAGCCGGACATGTCGGCACTGAGCGGTATCGAGACGGGCGAAATTGGCTATATCGTGACGAACCTGAAGTCTACGCGCGAAGCCCGGGTGGGCGATACGGTAACTTTGGCTAAGAATCCAGCTGTGGACGCTTTACCAGGCTATATGGACGTACACCCCTTCGTCTATGCTGGTTTTTTCCCCGAAAGTAACGAGCACTACCAGGACCTCAAGGATGCTATCGAAAAGCTGAGCCTGAGCGATTCAGCCTTGCAATACGATCTGGAGAACTCCCCCGTGCTAGGTTTTGGTATCCGGGTCGGCTTTTTGGGCCTCCTGCACATGGACATAGTGCGTGAGCGGTTGGAGCGCGAGTATAATCTTGACCTGGTTGTCACTAACCCATCCACCGATTACCAAGTGACCCTGGTAACTGGTGAGGAGATTGATATTAAGAGTGCTGCAGATCTGCCCGACGTGGCGCGCATCCAGGAAATCCGCGAGCCCTGGATTAAGGGTGAGATCGTTGCCCCTAATGGATATGTCGGCTCGCTGATCCAACTCATTAATAGCAAGCGCGGCTTACATAAAAACCTCAGCTATATCGACGAGCGCGCGTTGATTAGCTTTGAGGCTCCGCTAGCCAATCTGTTAACCGATTTTTATGACCAGCTGAAGAGTATCACTAGCGGCTATGGTTCATTCAACTATGAGCTGGCCGACTACCGTGCCGAAGATCTAGTGAAGCTCGATTTTTATGTTGCAGGCGAAAAAATGGACTCCCTGAGCATTATGGTGCACCGCACTGAGTCGGAGCGCTTGGGACGTGAGATTGTCGAAAAGCTAAAGGAAGTAATCCCACGCCATCAGTTCGCCGTAAGCTTGCAGGCCGCAATCGGCGCCCGGTTTATTGCCCGTGAGGATATCAGCGCGTACCGCAAAGATGTGACTACTGGTTTGTACGGCGGGGATGTGTCGCGCAAAAAGAAGGTACTTGCCAAACAAGCCAAAGGTAAAAAACGATTGAAGAAGTTCGGAAAAGTCGAAATTCCCGCTGAAGCCTTTACGGTCATGCTCAAACGGGACTAGTTTTTAACTCCCTATTTCTAAAAAATACAACGCCAAACAGATTAAACGCCCTATTGCCAGTTAGGGGTAATTATCCTTACACTGCAGCTCGTACATAGTCTACCTTCGCTTTCTTTGAAGGCCGGCAGCGTTTATCGTTCTTCGTTGTCGGCCTTCAAAGGAAGTCAAGTACGCGTTAATATCTCGCGCCTATGCGCAGGTACCCGATTTTTACGCGTAAACATGCCACTATGCAAGGCATCTGCAGTTTTGTATAGTTGAGCGCATGATAACGCCTGAACCACCAGCTCCTGCGGCTGCTCCCCATTTGCAAAATCCCGCAGCCTTTAGGCAAGCGCTCGAACAGTATCGGATGAATCCAGAAGCGCAAGCCGTACTCGACCAAACCAGATTGGTGCTGCTTACCGGACCTAGCTCCTCCGGGCGTAATACGATTATTAATCGGCTACTGCAACTACAAAAAGATGACTATTACTTCGTTGTTTCCGACACCACCCGGCCGCCGCGTATCAACGACGGCGCTCTGGAGCAGAATGGCGTGGCCTATTGGTTCCGCTCAGAAGTTGACATGCTAGCCGACATCAAAAACGGTGATTTTTTAGAAGCAGAGCTGATCCATGGCCAGCAAGTATCCGGCATCAGCATCCGTGAACTGCAGAAGGCGCACGACATGCAACGTATTGCGATTGCTGATGTTGATCTTGGCGGTGTGGAGAGCATCATCGGAGTCAAGCCGGACACAATTATTATTATGGTTTTACCGCCCGACTTTGACACCTGGCAAGCGCGCCTCCGTGGCCGCGGCACATTACTACCTGAAGAACATCGCAGACGTCTGGAGACGGCGGCCAAGATTTTTGCCGCCCCTAAAGAGCGTGATTATTTCAAGATTGTTGTCAACGACAACCTTGAACATGCCGTGGAGCAAGTTGATCAGCTCGCCCATGGCCAAGATCTCGACCCCAACCAACAACAGGTTGCGAAAAGGGTTGCAGAGCAGCTGCTAAGCGGCACTCGCGCGGTTCTCTAGCCCTCCCGTGCCCGCTGTTCTTCCATGCTAGCACTCTTGACGTTTGAGTGCTAAGATTTTATGATGGGAGCAGTATGACAACCAGACAAGAGCAGATTTTGCGTTCTATTGTGGAGCAGTATGCTGAAGTGGCCAGCCCGGTTGGCTCAAGCCTGCTCGCCAAGGTATTCGGGGTGAGCAGTGCCACTATTCGCGCCGAGATGGCCGAACTGGAGCGCCTGGGCTACATTCAGCAGCCGCACACCAGTGCGGGGCGGGTACCGACCGATAAAGGCTACCGCTTGTACGTGAACAGCCTGGCCGAAGAAAAAGAAGCGCAGCCCGAGCGCCGTGGAGAGCGCGCCTTGACTGCTCGCGTACAAGATGCCGGTATGCCGGAGCGGACCATTCGTAATGCAGTGGACACCCTAGTAGAACTCACCCATAACTTAGGTATTGCCACCATCGGCAATCAGCTGTATATGAGCGGTTTGTCTAATCTGTTCGGCCAGCCGGAATTTATGCAGGCGGGACAGGTGCAGCAGGTGGCCGTGCTACTCGATAATCTTGAGCCGTGGTTGCGCGAAGCAGCGCCGAATCAACCCCTAAGCGTCTATATCGGCAAAGAGAATCCGGTGGGGAGGAGTGCTGGCTGCAGCCTGATTATCAGCCGTTTTCATAGCCCATACTCAGATCGTAGTTACATCGGCGTATTGGGTCCCACACGTCAAAACTACCGCGAGGTGATGAATCTCGTCGGCCGCGCAGGTAAAACATTAGAGGAAGTATTATATGAGTAAACAGCCAAAAGATGACCAATCCCAAGTAGATGTAGCTACCCTGCAACAGCAGATGGACGACTTAACCGAGGCCCTGCAGCGCGAGCGGGCCGATGCCGTGAATCTGCGCCGCCGCTATGACGAGCAGTTGGCTGCCCTGCGGGTGACTGCCAAGGCGGCTGTACTTCGTGACCTGCTGCCAGTTATTGATAATTTTGAGCGTTCGCTCAAGCATGTTCCTAAAGACTTACAGGAAAACGACTTCGTCAAAGGTGTTACCGGTGTCGTTAAACAGTTCGAGAAAGTGCTGGCCGACCTGGGTGTACAGAAGATCAAGACCGTCGGCGAGTTGTTTAATCCACACTTCCACGAAGCCGTCAGCATGGAAGAGGGCGACGGTGAGCAAGAAGTGGTCAGCGAAGAGCTGCAGTCCGGCTACCAAATGGGCAACGAGGTGCTGCGCCACGCCATGGTCCGCGTTCGCCCGGAGTAGCGATGGCCGAAAAAATGCCTGGCTTGGATCAAAACGATCCCCTCACTAGAATGATGCGATCCATTGGTAACTTTCTGCTGCGGCTATTTTAGCGCAGCGCTACCTGGAAAAAGCGGCCAGGGCAGTGTGTACATACGAACCTCATGCTATAATCGCGCCTCTCGTTTGATATCACCCATTAAATCGTTGCGAGAGGCGATTCGAGGTGCTAGCATAAGAATTATGGGTAAGTACATTTCCTACAAGGCTGCTGTTGAGGCCCTGAGAAGTTTATTTGAAGATTCGGCTATAACTGTGCGTACCGTTGATGAAATATTTGAGGTGACAGGACGTAGCTTAAACTCTTCTGAGCAGAACAGAAAATGGCTTACAAATCGCCTGACCGACCTTAAGCACTACGATCTCGTAAAACCTCTCTACACTGAGGGCACGCCGAAAATACTTGCGCAGGTTCAGCTTACGCAAGAAGGAAGACATGCGTTGGAAACAAGTAGTAGCAATGAGCTTGGCAGGAACGTAAGTCTTGAATCAATTGCTCGTGATATAAAAGAGTTTGAAAAACAGAATCCGAGCATATGCATAGACTTCAGCGTGAGCGTCAAGAGAGACCAGGGCTGAACATGCCTAAACCAAGAAATTTTGCTTTTATTGATAGTCAGAATCTACACTTGGGCGTTCGTTCATCTGGTTGGCAGATCGACTACAAGAAGTTCCGTCTATACTTAAAAAACAAGTATGGCGTCGGACAGGCCTTTATGTTCATCGGCATGGTTACCAATAATCAAACGTTATATACGCAATTGCGGGCTGCGGGCTTTACGTTGGTTTTTAAGCCGACTGTTCGATACTTTGAAAATGATAAAGAAACAGTTAAGGGGAATGTTGACGCCGAACTTGTATTACATGCGGCAGCTATTGAGTTTCCCAACTACGATAAGGCTATAATTGTTAGTGGTGATGGAGATTTTGCGTGCCTTTTAGAGTTTCTCGAAGAGAAAAATAAGCTCATGCACGTCGTGACGCCGAATCATAAATATTCGAAATTACTTAAGCCCTTCTCTCGATACATCATCCATATGAACTTACTTAGGAAGTCTATAGAGTATCAAAAGACCGGCATCGGCGGTCGGTCGAAACCTTAGGCCTATCCGGTCATGGTGATAACTGTATAGTACCAAAATACAGAGACAGTTGTCAATTATAGCCTTATATTTCATAGCCCAGGATTTACGTGTGAAGATTAGCACTCTTGGGGGTAATGAGACACCCCTCTCAGGGTTTCTCATCGCGCGGGGCTTGGGCAAAGCCCAAAGCGCAGACTGCTCTTCCCGGGCTAGCACTCTTGACAGGAGAGTGCTAGTTTTTTATGCTAGAATGGTATTAGCACTCAATAGTATTTGCTGCTAATCGACGGAGCTGGAATGCTCCCTCAACTTCACTTAAAAACGTTATACAAAAGGAGATACTTTAATGGGAAAGATTATAGGCATCGACCTCGGCACTACCAACTCGGCTATGGCCGTTATGCAGTCTGGTAAGCCGGAAATCATTACTAACAGCGAAGGCAATCGCACGACCCCGTCGGTTGTTGCTGTGAACAAAAACGACGAACGGCTGGTCGGGCAGGTGGCTCGCCGTCAGCAGGTAACAAACGCTAAGAAAACCGTGTATGAGGTAAAGCGTCTCATTGGCCGTCGCTGGGAAGACAAAGAAGTCCAAAAAGATCTCAAGCTCATGGGCTACGAGATGGTCAAGAGCGGCAGTGGCGTTAAGGTAAAAATGGGCGACAAAGAGTACAGTCCAGAAGAAATTAGCGCTATGATCCTCGGCAAGCTTAAGGCCGACGCCGAAAGTTTCCTGGGTGAGCCAGTGACCGAAGCGGTGATCACTGTCCCTGCTTACTTCGATGACAGCCAGCGCCAGGCCACAAAAGACGCCGGCAAAATTGCCGGTCTGGAAGTAAAACGCATCATCAACGAACCAACGGCTGCCGCCTTAGCCTATGGCTTGGACAAGGACAGTAAGAAAGACGAAAAGATTGCTGTATACGACCTTGGTGGGGGTACCTTTGATGTTTCGATTCTAGAACTTGGTGATGGCGTCTTCGAAGTCAAAAGCACGAATGGCGATACGCACCTTGGCGGTGCCGACTTTGACCGCACTATCGTTAACTACTTTGTGGACGAATTCAAGAAAGAGCATGGCATGGACATCAGCGACGACAAAGCCGCCATGCAGCGTTTGCGCGACGAAGCCGAAAAAGCAAAGATCGAGCTCTCGACTGCCCAAGAAGTAGATGTCAATCTGCCCTTCCTCACTGCCGATGCCGATGGCCCTAAGCACTTCGAGCACAAGCTTACTCGTGCCAAGCTGGAGAGCCTGGTAGCCGACCTGGTGAGCAAAACTGCCGAACCATGCGAAAAAGCCCTCAAAGATGCTGGTCTCAAAGCGAGCGATATCGACGCAGTAGTCCTAGTGGGGGGCATGACCCGTATGCCAGCCGTTCAGGAAAAAGTGAAGAACATCTTTGGTAAAGACCCTATGAAGGGCGTGAACCCTGACGAAGTCGTCGCGGTTGGCGCTGCTATTCAGGGTGGCGTACTCCAGGGCGACGTCAAAGACATTTTGCTGCTCGATGTAACGCCGCTGTCGCTCGGTATCGAGACCATGGGCGGCGTGATGACCAAGCTCATTGAGCGCAACACCACCATCCCGACCAGCAAATCCGAAGTATTCTCGACTGCTGCCGACAACCAGCCTCAGGTAGAGGTACACGTACTCCAGGGCGAGCGCGGTATGAGCAACGACAACAAGTCGCTCGGCCGCTTTACGCTCGATGGTATTCCTGCTGCCCCGCGCGGTGTGCCACAAATTGAAGTTACTTTCAACATCGACGCTAACGGCATCCTCAACGTGACCGCTAAAGACAAGGGCACAGGTAAAGAGCAGAGCATTACTATCTCTGGCTCCGGTAACCTCGACAAAGCTGACGTTGAAAAGATGGCCAAAGAGGCAGAGACGCATGCTGAAGAAGACAAACAGAAGCGCGAAGCTGTTGAAGCTCGCAATCTGCTCGAAAACGCCGTATACCAGGGCGAAAAAATGAAGAGCGACTACAAAGAGAAGCTCAGCGAAGAAGATGTAAAGACACTTGACGAAGCCGTCGAAGAAGCCAAGAAAGTCGTAGCTGACGAAAAAGCAGACAAAGACGCTCTCGAAGCTGCAACCAAGGCCCTTAACGACAAGCTGATGCCAATTGGCGCCAAAATGTACGAAGCTGCCAAAGATGAACCAGGGGAAGAGGCTGGCGAAGGGGCAGCAGGCGACGACAAGAAAGACGACGCCGTAGAAGGCGAAGTCGTCGACGAGAAATAGCTTCTATGATCTGTCGCTTGGCTGGACAAACAGCCCCAGCCAAGCGACAATAAGGACAATATGTTTGGCATAAAAAAGAAAGACCCCAGCTCCGACCGACTCACCGTGCAGGTGCACGCTATTGCCAGTAGCTCCGCGTTTGCCATGGTCCAAAAGATCTGGAATTCCAATGAGCGTGCTATGCGCCTTGACCAGAGTATGGGTAAGGAGTTCGAGCACTTCGCCTATGCCAATCCCCGTTGCACGGTATGGTTGCAGCGGGACCAAGGGCGGAGTACGCTGTATGAGCTGATCGTCCGCTGGGAAGTCGAAAAAGCTCATGAAGTGTATGTCATCGCCAACGCGGTGAACAGCCCCATGGGGGACGACTCCCGCGCCAAAGCAATTCTAAATAGTATGTTAATTACCCCCTCTATTGTCCCCACGGACGATTTGTAAGGCAGGTTTTATGGCCAAGAGAGATTATTACGAAATATTAGGTGTTGCGAAAGACGCCAGCGCCGACGAAATCAAGAAAGCGTTTCGTCGCCTGGCCGTGCAGTACCACCCGGACAAAGAGGGCGGCTCCGAAGAGAAATTTAAAGAAATCAACGAAGCTTATGAGATTCTAAAGGAGCCATCTAAGCGCCAACGCTATGATCAGTTTGGTCATGCCGGCGTGGGCAGCAGCGCAGCCTCAGATGGTGGTAATCCGTTTGGCGGTGGTTTTGGCGGGCAGAATATTAATTTTGACTTTGGGGATTTGGGCCTGGGCGATATCTTCGGGAGTTTTTTTGGCGGCGGTAGTCGTAGCCAAAGCCAGCAATCCCGACGCGGCCGCGATGTGGAAACGAGGGTGGAGATATCTTTCGAGCAAGCTATCTTTGGATCGGAGCAGACCGTTTCGCTCAACTTGGATGATACCTGCGAGCACTGCAAGGGCACGACAGTAGAACCAGGCCATGAACTCAAGACCTGCGATACCTGTAAAGGCTCCGGCCAGGTGGTGCGCGTAGCCCAGACTATCTTTGGTAATATTCAACAAGCCAGCGTTTGCCCAACTTGTCATGGCACGGGCAAAGTGCCCGAAAAAGTCTGTTCGGTCTGTCGCGGCAAAGGCACTCAGCGCCGTGCGAGCAACCTGACGCTGAAGATTCCTGCGGGTGTTGATGACGGCTCGGTCATCCGCTTGCGAGAGCATGGCGAAGCTGTCGCCAACGGCCCAAAGGGTGATTTGTACGTGAATATTCGCGTAAAGGCCCATAAGAAGTTTACCCGTGAGGGTGATATCGTCTTAAGCGAAGAACACGTCAGCATGGTTGATGCTGCCCTCGGTGTCGAAATTGATGTAGATACGGTTGATGGTCCAGTTCGGATGAAGATACCTGCCGGCACACAAAGCGGCACCGATTTCAAACTTTCCGGCCACGGCGTTCCGCACCTCAACCGCGACACACGTGGTGCGCATATCGTCACGGTTATTGTTGATACGCCCACCAAACTGACGAAGAAGCAAAAAGAATTACTTGAGTCATTTTACGTCGAGCCCAAAAAACGTGGCTTGTGGAGCTAAGCACTTATATAGTTAGTCGACTGACCGTTTCGTCTAAGATTTCTTGGATGTGTTTTTCGATATTCTGATACGCAGCTGGTATAGCTGATGGTAATAGCGTGGTAAGGAGCGAGTCGTTCCGCGAGGTGGCATATTTGGTCAGAAGGGTACGAGTAGGCTCGTCAAGTGCCAGATCATGACGGGCGAGTACCAGATAAGCAGCCAATTGGCATTCGTCAAGCGTACCAACGCATTCCAGCGGCTTGTCAACGCCTGGGTCGAGCAGCGCGATAAGGTGCTTGCGCAGACCTGGTGTACAGAGAGCAGTCGAATCTCCCCATATAGCTGCAGCAGCGGATGGGTCGGCAGCAGTTATCACAAGGGCGACAAAGGCACATTTGGCACAGGACATACACCAAGTGCCGGTACTGGTCCCATTATTGCAGCTCGTTATTGCCTCCAGCTGTGCAGGTTTGAGTCGAGTAGCAAGAAAGGCAATTTGTAGTTCGTGCAATGGTCTTAAAAGGCTAAAGTAGTGCACATCTATGCCGAACGCATCCAGCAGATGCTGCATGTCGCGTTCAAAAGCGAACGACTTTGAGTATTGATGATTCACCGTAAAGCCGTCAATTTCTGCATTACCTTCGTTGGCAGAGGCTTCATTAGATGCTATGACGTCTGAATAGTTATATAGATGGGCACTAAGTAGGGCTAAGATGGCAATGCCGGCGCTCATTGGACGGTGACCGCTATAGCGACGATTAAGACGCTTGGGGTCAAGGTGCCTGGTGACAACGAACACCGGTGCCTCCCATACGCCCGTCACATCTCTCTGAGCTACTGAATCTCCTCGCTGGAACCACGTAAAAGGCATATTGCTCTCGGTAAGGAGCTGAGCGGATACGCTGCCATCTTTGCCGCCGCCATTGAGCAGGAGTGGGCCTTGGGTAACCGATTTTTTACGTGTGCTCGGCGGTTTTATGATTTGCCGCTTCCCATTGCCACGTAGCCGCGTTCGTGTTGACAGGGGAATGTTGTTTACGAGTCTAAACTCGCCCAAACCGTGGAAAAAAAGTGTTTCAAAAAAGGCAATCTCCTCGGAGTTAAGAGGGAAGTCGCACACAATTTCTGTAAAGTAGGCAATGCTATACGAACTTAAGGAGGTAATGATGGCCATCCATTCACAAAGTTTCATTGCCGTTTCATCTAATGTAGCCGGAGCTCCGGCCGGAAAATCATACGAGCTTACGAGGCGTTCCTCACCAGCGGTAAAAGTGCAAGTGAGTACGCCGTCCTTCCAGGTAGGCGCATGAACATGAAGAAGGTTATCGGTAGTCATGAGGGCTATTATAACAAGAGCGATTAGGAGAAGATATTGTTATAAAATATTGCACCAAAGGAGTGGATACCCTAGACTGAAGGCACACCGGTGCTTAGATAGTACGGCTATAATCGGACAAATCATGAAAAAGATACTCTTTTTAACATCTATTGCTACTAGCAATGCCCCCAATCAGGACTTTACTGCGCTGTCCAAGACTATGGATCAGTTGCTTGGTGACGACTTTGCTGTAACAGCAGGAGTATTTTCAGAGTTGGCCTATCTTGCAGGTGGAGGCATGAGTAAGGTGTGGCATCCGACAGCAGGCTGGGACGTCGCCGACTTTGACCTGGTTGTATTGCGCCGGGTTGGCGACGATCTTGAGCGGGCGATAAGTATCGCGCACTACCTAGACGCAAAACATATCCCTTTTATCGACCAGTACCTCTTGGCCCCAGGTAAGGGCAAGCTCGCTGGTGCTTTTTTGCGGAGCGCTCATGGCTTACCGGTACCAACTACTTTTTTTGGCTCTCACAGCGTATTCAAGCAAGTGTTTGCGGAAGCTGCACCTTTCACCTTTCCAATGGTGCTTAAGGCAGACAATGGCAGCAAAGGACGGGATAATTATTTGATTCATACATATGACGAGCTACTTGAAAAGCTTGCTGCAAACCCACATCTAGATCTGATCGCCCAAGCATTTATTCCCAATAAAGGCGATCTGCGTATTTTAGTGTTGAATGGTACCCCCCGATTGGCGATTTTGCGCAAAGGAAAAGTTGGCTCTCATCTTAACAACACATCGCAAGGCGGTAGTGCATCGTTGGTGCCGTTATCATCGCTCGACGCGAAGCTTTTAGTGCACTGCGAACGTGCGGCTCGCTTAGAGTTGCTTCAAGTGGCCGGTGTTGATGTTGTCATCGACGAGGAGACTAATATGCATTACTTTTTAGAGGTTAACCGAGCTCCGCAATTAGCAACAGGTGCGCTTACCTCAGAAAAGCTGGCGGCGTACGCGGCGATGATCGTTGAGCTAACCGCAGAAGATGCTGGCCGCCGATTGCATACTATTGGCGGCGTGGAATATGTAACTCTGGCTGACAGTGGCCGTGAAGTGCCGGCGAGAATTGATACAGGCGCCAACACATCAGCTGTATGGGCGAGTGATGTCGTCGAGGGGAAGGATGGTACACTGACCTTCAAGCTATTCGATAAGCAGAGCGAATTCTATACAGGCGAAACGATTGTCACGAAAGATTTTGCCGAAACGGTAATTGCAAGCTCTAATGGCGCGATTGAGCAGCGCTATAAAGTAAAAATTAGCTTCATGCTTGGTGGCCGCCGTGTGCGGGCTTTCTTTACGCTTGCTAACCGTTCTATGCAAGTGTATCCCATCTTAATTGGTAGAAATGTATTAAAGGGTAAGTTTATCGTGAACGTGAAACAAGGCAAGACACTTCGCGCTGCCGAACGGCTGCGTAGCGCCGCACTCAAACAATTCTTATCGCCAGAAAAGGGAGGGGAATAATGAAAATTGCTATTTTATCCAAAGGTTTTGCCAACTATACGACAAAACGCCTGAAAGAAGAGGCCATTGCCCGAGGTCACGAAGTACAAGTTATTAATTACGCCAAATGCTATATGACTATCGAAAAAGGTAATCCAGTAGTCTATTACCGCGGTAAGATTTTGAGTGGTTTTGATGCTGTTATACCTCGTATCGCTCAGAGTTACACCAAATACGGTAGTGCTGTAGTACGCCAGTTTGAAATGATGGACGTATATGTTATTTCCAAGTCTATAGCTATCAACCGCTCGCGTGATAAATTACGCGCCTATCAATTGCTTGCTAAAGCTGGAGTAGGTGTTCCGAAAACAGTTTTTGCCCGCGAAACATCTGACTTTGAAGATGTCATTGAGAAAGCCGGGGGTGCGCCGCTGATCGTGAAGGTAGCCCGCGGCACGCACGGTAACGGGGTAGTATTGGCCGAAACTAACAAAGCTGCCAAAGCCGTAATGCAGGCGTTTTACGTTGAGGGCGTGACATTCCTCGTCCAGGAATTCGTGAAGGAATCTGTAGGTGTTGATATTCGCGCGCTTGTCGTGGGCAGCCAGGTAGTCGCCAGTATGAAGCGCCAGAGTCTTGATGACGATTTTCGCTCCAACACGCACCAAGGAGGCATCGGCAAACCGGTAAAATTAACCCCCGACGAAGAGCGGACGGCTATTAAAGCTGCAAAAGCTATGGGCCTACCGATTTGTGGCGTGGATATGATGCGCTCCGAGCGCGGCCCCCTAGTACTCGAAATCAACTCATCTGCCAGTATCAAAACGCCAGAACTGCTCACTAAGCGTAACGTCGCCGGCAAGATCATCGAATACATCGAACAGAACGCCAAGCAGCGCCACCGCAAAGACCGTGTTGGGGCCTAAGACCTGGCTAGTATCCACTTGCTGCATCCTCACCATTGTTGCTTCATCTCTTCTTATAATCTTGCCTGCTGAACCGGACCAGATTATTACGGGAGCAGGGTCTTCTACCCAAGAATTCTTATTGGCCACCCTCATGAATGGGCAGCGTTACGCTGTGCGGCCTGCGATAACTGAGGCCGAGCAGCAAAAAGGTTTAGGCGGTCTCCACATCCTCCCAGCCGACCAGGGCATGCTATTTTTGTTCCCTCAGTCGCAGGAGCTCTGCTTTTGGATGAAAGACATGCATTTTCCTATAGATATAATCTGGCTCAGTACCGATAAACGAGTGACGTTCATTAAGTCGAGCGTGAGTCCGGACACCTATCCAGCATCATTCTGTGCAACTGGCCGCTACGTGCTTGAACTCAATGCCGGGCAGGCAGCTAGGAATCATCTACTACTGGGGCAGCAAGTTAGCTTTTAAACCGCTCATGCTATGATGAGAATAAGATGTCTCACAATCTTGCGCTTTTAATCGCTTTAGCCGGACCGGCGATTGTGTTTACTATACTTCGCGTTAACGCTAGCATGGTTTTTTTGAGCCTCGCCCTTGGCGCTATTTTAGTGCAATATGTCGCCTCCGAGGCAAATACGATGTTGCATCTGATGTCGGCCCATGTCAGCTCAGTGAGCACAAGCACGATACAGCTCGCCTTGCTACTCATCCCCGCCGCAATTACTTCGGTCGTTACGCTTTTTAGTACGCATGGCCGTCTAAAGGTTATGCTCAATTTCTTACCCGCGGCTGCCACGGGTGCCTTGGCCGTTTTACTTGCCGTGCCATTATTACCGCCCGGCTTACGTAACGCATTTCAGGGGCAACCAGCATGGCGCTATGTGTCGAATGCTGAAGCGCTGGTGGTTGGCGTGGGCGCCGCGGTGAGTTTATTCTTCTTGTGGACACAGCGTGCCTCATTCAAACAGCATGACAAACGCAAGCATTGATTGACTTTTGACCTTAAATTTACGATAATATAGCCTGATCTACCCTGTAATTGGCAACTTGCCAGCTATGGGCCCATAGCTCAGCCGGTTAGAGCAGCGGCCTTTTAAGCCGCGTGTCGTGGGTTCGAATCCCACTGGGCCCTCCAATTAGTCCTGCCTAGTTGACCACTATTGTAACCAAGAGCCGCTTCATGCGGTTCTTTTGTTATTATTTATCTATGACATTTGACGTACCAGACTTAACATCAATTAACCAGACAGAATTTAAGCCCGAACAATACGTTATCGCATTCGCTCCCGAACTCGTGGCTTTTATACAGGATAACTTGAAGCTGACGACATATCGTTTTGGTAATAAGTATAACTATCTCGAAGTGGATGACATTGTAAAAATACAAAATTCGGCCACAGAAAGAATCGTGTGCAAGGCAAAAATAACTAGTAAGTCGAAGATGCTATTCAAGGACCTCCCAATTACCAGTGGAAGCCACGAAGCTTACAAAAACAAGGAGCACCAACGGGAAGTACTTTCTGGCTATTATGCCTATATAGGCCGTCTCATTGATGATTCAGACGAGTTTCTAGTATTTGACTTCAAACTGATAGATTAAGCACTATAAAAGACTTCTCAATCAGAGAAGTCTTTTTGTTTGATATACTTACATGCGTGGAAAAAGCTAGAACACCGGAACGACAATACCCCCGCACCGGGGTATACGAGCATTACAAAAGTACAGACGAAGACAAAAGATATTATCAAGTACTAGGCTTTGCAAAACATACTGAAACTGGGGAAATCCTAGCCGTATATATTCCACTTTATGTAGACTCTGAGCCTACCGGGCTTCTAGACGTACGTCCACTTGCTATGTTCACGGAAGATGTAGTACACAATGGCCAAGTTGTACCGCGTTATCGGTACATAGGGCCAGAACTTCAGTTCTGATAAGTTTCGCTGTGGCAGAAGCTCTCGCCGATGCTTGTATCGAGACAGTCTCTGCGAAAAAGGACGAAGTCCGCTACCCTCTGGCCCTCCCAAGCATAAGTCTCATAGGCTCCTATCTGTTCTGAGGAGTTCCGTGTTGGTATGATACCTCTATGTTTCCCGCCTATCCTGTCGCGTTCTGGCACTACTTCGATTTCATCACTATCGGTACTCTAACAATAGTCTTAACCGCCCTAATGACGACACATCACCGAAAAACTGGCAGCTTGCTTGGTACTATCAGTGAGACTGTGGCATACTCGAAGACATCCAGTATCATCTTCTCGGTAACCATGACTGCCTGTTTTCCGCTGTACTACGCATTCGTTTGGTTTTGGGTACTACCACTTATACAAGCATCTCAGTGGATATACTATCTTCTCCTATTCTCCGCATTTTGTGAAATGGTGTTTGTCTGGGCCCCAGCAACTGTAGGCAGAAGCAAACGCATACATGGGGCCATGGTTAGCGTAGTCGTAGTCGCCATATATATGTTGACCTTACTTATTTTGCTCTATGGTGTGAGGCTGGACATCACTGCGCGAATCAGTTTGAGTCTCTCCTTAGTGTGTCCACTCCTCATTGGAATACTCATGATGGTCAAAAGATTTCGTCCATATACTTTCCTATATGAGACTATTTGCTGTGTTACATTCTTGGTTAGTCTCTCACTGGTTGGGCACACGTAGGAACTTTTTGCTTTAGGTGTGAGCGACGGCCCCCTTGTCTACTACGCAGCCCCACTAATGCCAAACGGCTACAACGCTCAGTAGAACACGCCCGAATGGGTAAGGTTGAGAAGCATGATCTTGCCGACCTATGAGTAGAGACATCAGCTTCACGAGTGACAGCTGGGAAGATTATCTATACTGGCAGAGCCACAACAAGCAAACGCTTAAGAAAATAAATCAGCTGTTAAGATGGTCGGAGATGTTAATTTTTGAATCTTCAAACTCTACTCGCTCAGTTATATCGTTCAAGCAGTGACTTCAAAGCATGGTACCACTCTTTGCTATCATGAATAGGTATGGAACATGCGTTACAACTAGTCGATCTAGTGGACCAGTACGGCTCTGTGCTTGGGGTTAAGGAGAGGCGGAATATCCAAAAAGAAACAGATCTCTACCACACTGTCTTCACACTTTTGGTAACTCCTGAGAGGCAGATCGTACTCAGTAAGATTCCGGCCCGCAGCGATCTGCCTAATCTATATGCAGGCTTATTGGGGTGCACCGTGACGACCATCAGAAGGCACGCCGAAACTCCGGATAGGGCTAGCCTACGGTCGCTCGAAAACGAGCTGCATGTAAGAGACGCTACATCACAAAAACTGGGAGATACATTTCAAGTGTTACGTGACGGGCGTCGGCAATATATGAGCATGTACTACACTGTGCATCCCGTGTCAGATGATTTTAGCCGCACCGATATCGAAAGCTTGCAAGCATTCTCTTATGATCTGCTTAGTAGAGCGGTGGAAGAAAGCCCCAATTTATTTACTCCTTCGTTTCTTGTTACCTGGGAAAGATACGCATCTATTAAGAATCTAAAATAATTAGAACCCTAAGGGCTAGTGCCCTAGGAGTTCTAAAAATACCTCCTGCGAATTGTATTACAGCGTAAATTACAGTAACCTAAGGAGTATAACTTTAGCAGTGTAGCTGCTTGGGTGGGTCCGGATGATTGTCAAAATTCGTAAGAACATCACAGGCTGCGTCTATTTCAGCCTTTCGCTCCTCTTTTTCTGTTTTTGGGGCGTACTCCCGGCTCAGGCAAGTGGCAGCTATACTTGGGCGACTATTTCTGGAGGCCCAAGTACTGGTTTCTGTGAAAACTTAAGTGCCTCCTCTACGGGGCAGTACGTGGCATGCGCAAATACATCTGGCGATGTATTTGTTTCGTCTGACTACGGAGCAACCTGGGCAGATCAGACGACGCTGGGCTCTAATAACTGGTTCGCGGCAGGTGTTTCTGAGACGGGGCAGTATATGGCCGTTGGCGCTCGGGGTGGCTTCTTGTATCTTTCTAATAATTACGGCGCTACCTGGAATCAGGTGTCAACCCTGGGCTCACAACTTTGGTATAGCGCTGCTGTTTCTTCTAGTGGGCAATATGTAGCTGCCGTTGATTTTGCGGGAACGGTCGAAATTTCCAGCGATGCCGGCTTAAGCTGGTCTGCTAAGACACTAGCCGGCGCAGCGAACCTAACGAGCGTTGCTATGTCGAAGGACGGCCAGTATGTGTATGCAGCCGACAATGGCGGATCGCCTGGGGAACTTTTTGTATCGAGCGACTTTGGTGCAACCTGGACGCCAAAAGGCTCCAACTCGCATGGGTTTTGGGAAAGTGTTTCAAGTGCTGCTTCCGGCCAATATGCCGTAGCTACCGATACGTATGGCGAAGTGTATATTACCTCTGACTATGGCGCTACCTGGGCACCCCAGACGGTTCATGCGGGGGGATTTTTTTATAACGCAATCATCTCATCTAATGGCCAGTATCTTATGGCACCAGATGTGAACAACAACGGCTTTCTGTATGAGTCATTCGATGGCGGTAATACCTGGGCTAGTGATACGAATCTTGGCTTAGGAAGCGCTTCCGGCTGGTGGACGATCACGGCATCCTATGATTTTAGCCGCGTAGTAGCAACTGATGATAATGGCGTGGATTATACCGGCTTCAATGCGGCTTTGTTCGTATCACCCTCCAGTCCGGGTTCCTCAAGCCCAACTCTAAGCACCCCCCAGAAGCTGCCTGGCAATCCTGATACGGGCTATGGTGCTCCGAATGATCGGTACCCTTATTTGCTGGCAGCCAGTGTGGTATGCGTCGGTTTTGGGTTAGTTATATTTGGAAAGAACGGGCACCTATCTACCGATGAGGATATACCTAACGAGTGGCGATTAAGCTCGAGAAAACCACCAAACGTTCACTGAATTCGCTCGTTCCCTGAATGATTTTGCCCGTACAAGTCATAAGATTTAAGCCCGGCTGGGTATTATGTATCGGTGACAATACTTCCCGCATGTTGACAGAGTTGTACGGGTAGGTTTTTATGGCGCTTACTTTGTAGGTGTAAGTGGTGCTATCCCCTCGAGTGATCACGATAGTGTCACCGACCCCTACTTTTTTGAGATCATAAAAGATACCGTTGGCGCTCCAGCTAGAGACGTGGCCATATATAAACGTTGCTCCGTTTTGTCCAGGCAGAGCACTGCCATCGTACCAGCCGGCTTCGTAAATATTGCCAGGCGCAGCGATTGCCCCGGATTTGAGCAACCCCAACTTCAGCACTGGCGTATTTTGTATACCGATGGAGGGGATGGCAATATATTTGGGATTACTCGGCGGAACTGAATATTGGGCGGTCTCCTCGGGCTTAAGCTTCACCGAAGAGGGGGCGTGCTCGATGCTGACAGACCCAGGATGTAGGGCTATCTTAGGCGGTTTTGGTTCGCGCATAAACAAAACCCAGCTGAGGCCGATACCTATAACGCCAATCAGAATGAGTGCGCTGCCCACCCTTTTTCGACTCAGCATGTTTGGGATATTACCCATCTCATAATTTTACTACAACCCGCTTTACCTAATCGATGCTTAAAAGGCTAGTTCCCGGGGTCTGGCCTTGGAGAGGAGGCGAGGTGAAAGGGGTCGTAGAGTTCGATGGTGCCGATATTGGTGTCCGATAGGCCGGCCCACAGGCGGTAGGTGTAACCGCTGAGATGCTGGAGATGGTCGGGGAAGACGACGTCTTGAAGGCCTTTGTTTTTGGCCGGGCCGGGCTCAAAACAGGAACGTACAGCGATAATCTCGGGGCAGGGTTTGCCTGAAGTGCTGCCAGCCAGCAAGTTATCGAGCAGTATGCGGTACGTACAAGCGGCATAATGTTTAGCGCCTTGTTTGTTGAAGGCCACATGGCCAAGCAATCCCACCCACTGTTGTCCCTGTGAGTCGCTTACTAGCTGTAAGTGGTTGACGCCTACCCAGTCGGCGACCTTAAAGCAATCGTCTAGGACGGCGAGAGTGGGCAATTTCCGCCTGGCATCTTGCAAATCTTCCAGAGTGTCGAGTATATGAAGCGTAATTCTACCGCGGCCATATTCACCACCCCAGGGCCGGCGACAGAGCAGGAAGCGCCCATCAGGCAGCTGGAGTAAGCGGATGTCTTTCATATTGTCGATGATTGCGAATGGAGTACGATCGAGCCGAAACAGTGATGTGCCACGATAAAAAACAGTTTGAGGGATGATCTCGCGGCCTTCGCGCCTGATCTGGACGCCACCGAAGATGAGTTGCTTTTTGCCACGCTCGTGTACCGTAAAGCAAAAGGGGTCCTCCATCATATCGAAGGGCAGGAGGTGCGTATCGACTTCCCAAACGCCACTATGCTCACGAGCGAAACGAACGACGGGGTGATAGGAACGTGGGTTCCAGGCAAAACTGCGCCGCTGTTCAGAGCGAAAAGCGAGAATATTACCGCCCGGCTGCTCGATTACCGCCACATTATAGAGATCCCGGCGTCCCAAACCAGCTATTTTAACAATTGTGCCCAGGTTTGGTGGGCATACATGGCCATATTTGGTTGTCCAGACGTCGGTATGCTTCATGGTTACAATAGCGGTTGGTGGCGATTAAGCGCATGTAGCGCCATCACATACATAATAGTCGATTCTGCTCCCTTATTGTTGCATACACCACGGGGTAAGGCATAGAGGCCGTCGCCACAAGCGTTTTTGTCAGATATGAGGCTGGTTTGGTAGATGTTATTGCCGTGGAACCACTCCAGCCACTCGCGTGCTTGCTGCAGATAGGCCGGCTCTTGAAATGTTTCGTACGCTTCTACAAGAGCTAAGACCATAAAACCCGGATCAATCGGCTGTTGGCCGTAAATATCGCGTTCTACTGCGCCGATGCGCTGCCAGATGCGATTGCCAACTGGCGCAGGGATGACGCCAATACGGCAGTATTCTTCCAGAGTAGCGAGCGTTTTTTTGAGCCGCTCAGCCTGCTGCTTGGTGCCGCCGAATGTACGGTAGTAGCGGATAAGTGCCCAAGGCAGGGCGGCGTTGGCGTAGGTGAGGCGTTCTTCGAACCAGCCTAGTCTCGGTTGATATGCCGTCCAGAGTTTTTTCGCTACCTTGGAAGCCTGTTGTTTATCGCCTAAAGCGCAGTAGGCCAGAAGCAGATAGGCTAGCGTACGCAGGTATCCTTGCTCAATCTGCTCGGTTACGTCTGTTTCGGCGATTAATGCCCGGGCTTCTTCCGGGTAAAAGTCATGCTCGACAGCTGCGGCTAATGCCCAGAGTGCAAGCGCGTGCGCATCGTGCGAACTTTGCTCGTCCAGGGGTTTGCGCCGTTCATCGAAGAAGCCAACGTAGCCCTTGGGGACTTTGGAGGCGACGAGATAATCCAGACACACCTTGGCACGCTCCTGATCCCCGAATAATAGGTAGACGATTAACCCGCGCGCCGAGTCGTCCAGGGCGTAGCCCATTTTCCAGTCAATTTCGTCGCCTTTGGTATGCTGCCAGATGCCAAAATCATCCGTGAGCCAGCGCAAGTGCGTCAGTATATGAGCCATCGTATCCTCCTGTTTGTCCGATTACTAAACGGAATAGGTCCAGATATTTTGAACCTACGTTGGGCCAGGTGATTTGCCTGCCCTTGGCATAGGCGCGCTTACGCAAATCGAGCATGCCCTGCTCGTCCTGCCAGGTATTGATAATGGCGTCGGCAATCGCCTGAGGGTTGCCTGGCTCAACAATAATGCCCACATCGCCGGCCAGTACCTCCCGGGCGTGATGGTAGGGGGTAGCAATGTTTATCTTGCCAGCGGCCAGGCCCCAAGCCAGCATACCCGATGTAGGTTGCTGCATATTAGGGTATGCAGTAATAAAGAAGTCGGTGGCGGAGAAGTAGCGACGCAGCTCGTCGTCCTCGGGATATCTATTAATAAATTTTACTGAGCGACTTACGCGTAGCTTTTTAACACGTTCGATGAGCGAATCGCGATACTTCTCTCCCTCGTTTTTCAGAATATGCGGATGGGTTTGGCCCACGATGTACAATTTGGCACCGGGGATGGCCTTCGTAACTGCCGGCAAGGCATCGATGATCTGTTCGATACCTTTGCTGGGACTGATTAAACCTGATACCAATAGCATAGGATTAGCTTTGATATGTAAGCGCTGTTTGTGCATAGCGATTTGGTTGAAGGTGAAGTCGGGTACGCCATGGCCGATCAAAATAGCTTTTTCTTCAGGACAGCCATACACTTCGATCAGGGCTTTGCGCGATGATTCAGTCATCGCCACTGCTGCAGCTGAGCGCTCAATAATCCGTTTCATGACGTAGAGCTTATGCTCATCCGGCTCGGGCAGAATAGTATGAAAATTGGTAACCAGCGGTTTATCGATGCTGTCCAGTAGTGGCAGGAGATAGTCGCCATTGACCCCGCCAAAGATACCGAACTCGTGTTGTAGATTCACGATGTCGGCCGAGGACTGGTTGATATAGTGAGCCGCTGCCGAATAGTCGTGGGCATTATGTTGGCCGATGCGGAATTTTACTTCCCAGGGGTATTCATACTCAATATCGTCGAGCACGGCAATAATCTCGGCCAGGGCGTGTGGGTTGAGGTTGTTGATCGCAATAGTCAGGTCTTTGGTAAAGGTAGCAATACCGCACTTGCGTGGTATGTATGACGAGATATAAATAACCTTCACCGGCTGCTGCTTACGCGCCAATGCAGCCACTAAGTTTTGACCAATACTCATAGTCTCAAAGCGTGCCCCCCGCGCTTATCCTCCTTAGTATATCGCATTTTGCCTGATATGTGTCTAGGGGTGCAGTGAATTATGTTACGGAAAAAATCAGGAACGACCGTGGAAGCTTCGCTTTCGTGATATCAAAAAGCGTATACTGAATGATGGTAACTAGAGGGAAATGTTATGCGCAGCAGAGCAACTAGGGAATCGGGTTTTATCATGTTCTTGCTCCTTTTTGCCATCGTGCTGGCCGGGGCGATTGGTGCAGGGTGGTGGGCATGGCATCGCCATCAACACCAGGCGATAACGGTGCCTACACTTGCCGTAACATCGGCGCCAACCTGTCAGGCACAGGATGTAGTGCTAAGCCAGGGGACTGCAGACGGAACTGCCGGGACGATATATAAGCATGCAGTTATAACAAACACCGGCAGTCATAAGTGTACACTTGCAGGATATCCGGCGGCTTTTTTGCTTGATAGCCATGGCGCAGTGCTTGGTGGCGGGGCGGCTGATAATCCGCTCTATTCCCCGGTTTCGTTAACGCTTTCTGCAGGTGCCAAAGCGCACTCGGTATTGGGTTTTCCAGAAGCAGGTAGTTTTGATCCGGGCGTGTGCAGCGCCGCTTCGACGAGTTTGCAGCTGTACTTGCCAGGTTCAGTTACGCCAATCACAACTACATGGAACGGCCATTCCTGTCCGGGTTTTTCGGTGACAGCTCTGCAGCCCGGCGCATAATTGTTTTCGCCTAAAGGGCCAACATTTGCTAGTATGCTGCCGTGCAAAGCAGGGTGTGGCGCCACCGTCTAAGACGTCCGGTGGTTGTTATTGTTTGTTGCGTGAGCTTGCTTATAGGGCTAGCGAGTGCGGCACGTGTGACGTCCGCGGCTGGCTGGATGGCTTGTCTATCTTTGCTGATAGTAGTAAAAAGGCGCCGTCAGGATGTGCTATGTTGTGTGTGTTTGGCACTGTGTGCCGTTGGTCTGGGTGTGAGTCGAGGGGTAAGTGTGCGGCATGCATTTTTGCCGTACCAGCGTCTGGCGTTGCATAGTGTAGTCCTTTCGGGTCGGGTAACGGGAGATGCGATATATGGCGATCATTCGCAGTTGACGTTTGGCGTGGACCATGTGCACCTGCTTGCTCCAAAGCAGGTGCACCTTCCTGGTGAGTTGCAAATTGCCGGTTTTGGGACAGGGTTCGTTTTTCGGGGCGATGCGGTTTTGGTTCGCGGCAAACTGTTTCCCACGCGCGGCAATGCCGTAGCACACATCAGCTTCGCGGAGCTTCAACTGCTACGGCGTGGCACAGCGCCGATTGACGAACTGCGTCGACGGTTTACGGCCGGACTCCAAACGGCGTTGCCAGAGCCGCAGGCATCGTTTGGGCTTGGACTGCTAATTGGTCAGCGTTCGACCTTACCTGCAGATACTGCGCAGGTTTTACTGGCTGTGGGTCTGACGCACTTGATTGCAGTGTCGGGATATAACCTAACAATTATGGTAGCTGCCGTGCGGCGATTACTCGGCAAACGCTCGGCATATCAGACAACGATTACCTGTCTTGTTCTTGTGGGCTTGTTTTTACTACTCGTCGGTAGTAGCCCCTCGATTGTCCGAGCAAGCATTATTAGCATGTTAAGCATCGTGGCATGGTACTATGGCCGGATATTTCGGCCCCTGGTGCTGTTATTGCTGGCTGCAGCCATTACGGGATATGCTAGCCCGCAGTATGTATGGGGAAATGTGAGTTGGACGCTGTCGTTTCTGGCTTTCTTTGGTGTGCTGATTGTTGCGCCTCTGGTAACGAAACGCATCTGCGGCGAAAAAGAACCGAAGCTTTTTATTCGCATTATGATTGAAACGCTGTGTGCCGAACTTATAACAGCACCGTATATGCTCCATATATTTGGCCAAGCATCTTTCGTGACGCTGCCTGCAAATGTGCTGATCGCAGCAGTCGTCCCGCTCGCTATGTTGTGCTGCCTCATAGCCGGAATTACCGGTATGCTTGTTCCGGCGACTACGGGGTGGTTTGCCTGGCCAGCCAAGTGGGTGCTGAGCTACATGCTCGATATGGCAACTATGCTGAGCCGCATCCCGCATGCCTTTGTGCAGCAGCTGAAATTCTCGCTGGTTTCTATGCTTATAACCTATGCGCTCCTTGCGTCAGGGCTGATCATATTGAGGCGTCCGCCATGACAGACGTGCTATACTAACAGATAAGAAACAGATATAGGTAACAGAAGGAGATGACCGATGAGCGGACATTCCAAATGGTCGACAATTAAGCGGGAAAAAGGCGCCAAAGATGCGGCGCGCGGTGCTGTGTTTACCAAGCTGGGCAGCGCTATCGCCATCGCTGCCCGCAGTGGCACTGATCCTAACACCAACTTTGCCCTGAGGCTAGCCATCGACAAAGCCAAAGCGGCTAATATGCCTCTCGCTAATATCGACCGCGCCATTCAGCGGGTTGCAGATAAAGGTGCCGCTCAGCTGCAGGAAGTTTTATATGAGGGCTATGGCCCGGGGGGCGTGGCAATCTTGGTAGAAGCGGCAACCGACAATATCAATCGCACCTACCCCGAAGTGCGCCTGGCATTCTCCAAGCACGGCGGCAATATTGCCGAAAAGGGAGCGGTGGCCTTCCAGTTCGACCATAAAGGTCTGATTCGCGTGGCAGGCAAGGGTGACGATGTGCTCATGCAAGCCTTGGACGCCGGAGCCGAGGACGTCCAGGAAGACGGTGAGGAGTCGGTTATCTACACCGAGCCAACAGACCTTGCCAAAGTACGCGACACTCTCCGCGAATCAGGCCTCGAGGTCAAGGAAGCTGAACTCACCTATGTTCCAAACGTTACCGTCGAAGTGACCGAGAAAGACACAGCCGGCAAAATCATGCGTCTGATGGACGCCCTCGATGCCGTGAATGACGTCACGAACACGCACGTCAATTTCGATATTGCCGAAGATATTTTGAACGGGTAACTTGCCGATATGCGCATTATCGGCATCGACCCCGGCACTGGCATTTTAGGGTTTGGGATTATCGAGGCCAATGGCTCGCGTGCGCAACTAGTAGACGCTGGCGTAATTCGTACACCAGTGCACGAAGACGATGCCGTGCGCCTCTTGACGATTTACGAGGAATTGACGGACATTATCGTGCAGACGAAGCCGTCAGTGATGGCAGTAGAAAAACTTTTCTTTGCGCGCAACGTAACTACCGCCATGACGGTCGCCCAAGCCCGGGGCGTAGTATTGCTGTGCGGGCAGCAAGCTGGGCTATCACTCTTTGAATACACGCCGATGCAAATCAAACAAGCCGTGACCGGCTACGGCAAAGCCGACAAAAAGCAAATGCAGGAGATGGTGAAGACTCTGCTTACCCTCAGCGAAATCCCAAAGCCCGACGATGCTGCCGACGCTTTGGCGGCTGCCCTTACGCACGCGGCAGTAGCAGGGCGTGGTATATAATCTTAGAATGAGTAAAGAAAGCCGAAATGCACTTCGCGGTTTTGATAGCGACGTGCTCGCACTATGGAAACGCCTGGAGGCATACCCCCCGACAGGATCACCCGGATCTGAGAGGTGGTTTGACAACGGACCGCTCGAGAGGCTTATGATTGAGCGCCAAGAAGGGGATATTTTTGGCACTATTGCAGAGCAGTTTGTGCATGATATGCGCAGAATACGCGTGCCAGACGTGGTTATCAGGAATACTGACTCCGGCTCGATTGCGTCAATTAAGGCGTATGCCGCTACTAGTCTTCCGGCAAGATGGGATCATTTTTTGGGCCTAGATATAGCTCGTGACCCATCGGGTAAAGTTGTAACCTGTCAGGTGAATTTCCGTCCGCTCGAGTGGCATAGCGAACTCGAACGCATGATCCCTGGAGAAAGGGCGGAAGTAGTGAGCCTAGAAGAGGCTACCCAGCAAGTAGACAGGGCTCCTGATAGAATGATCGCTCTTTCGGGATTGGTGCGTGCATTCAGTAATGTATTAATGTAAAACCACCCTTAGCAATCGGAGCGGGAAGCGAGCAGCATTTCTAGCACATTGTGCTCCGTGAAGTCGTCGTACGGAGAGTAATTCTGAAGCAGGTTGCGCACGGCTTGCTCGAATGGCCCGACCTTGTCGCCGAGCAATGTCCGCGAAGCATACGAGGTGGAGTAGAGATAGCCCACGATCTGATCGGCAGTCCAGTGGCGCTCGATGGGCGTTTCTTGCCTTTCTATTCTAGAAAATGCCGATGCCGCTAAATCTTCTTCGTAGGGGTGATCCGATTCCTGGTAGATACCTGATATGGTTTGCCGCTTAGGTCCTAAAAAATCCTGAATTACTGTCCGGACGGCCTGTGCCCAAGGGTCTTCGACGCGCCACAAACTACGATCACTGCAGATGGCGATAACAGCGTGGGGAAGTGTGACGCCTTTCAGCTTGTCGAGGACTTTTGGCCGGTCCATCCAGTGAAAGGCGCGGATGATCGTTACTAGGGATGCTCGCCAGTTTGGCGGCAGCTGCATGTCTTCGGCTTTTGTGTTCGCAAAGTGGACGGGCCACCGAGCTATACGCTTTTTTGCTAAAGCGAGCATGTCGGCATCTGGCTCCAGCGCGTAACCACCCTCAACCCTGGACAGAAATTGCGCTAACACTCTGCCCGTTCCCGTCCCTAAATCCAGTAACCTGATTGGCTGCTGTGCTTTGCTCAGTATCTGTTCGATTGCCGCTTGCGGAAGTCCAGGGCGAAAGTCGTCATAATAAGCGGCTGCACCGCTAAAATCTCCCATTGCACCCTGCTTCACTCGCCTGAGACACCAGGTGGCGTTGCGTCGTGCGAATGCGAGCGATGATTTGGGTGATCTTCGCCTTGGCGGCTGCCAGCAGCGTCCTTCGACGGTATGTGCTGCGTGGGAATATGGCTTTCTGAGGGTAGCCCTGCGTCGTTTTGGCGATCGATGTACTTATTCAGTTCGGTCTGAACCAGCAGCGGCCACACAAAACCAACTCCCAGCAAGTTCATAACTACCCATAACACATAGAGATACGATGTTTCGGTTTGCGGCACCAACAGATGCACTGCTTCGGCATATTTGTAGAACCAGAAAAACGGTACGATGAGCGCTATGATAAAAAGCAATACGAATATCATCGTGGTAGTCACGCCCCAGCCACCTTGGCCATTGGTTATCGCTTTTACAAAGACGGTCACAATAGCAATGCCGAGCATGGCGAACAAAGGAGAAAACAAAATAGTGAGTGGCGGAATAGCCTTTTTGTCTTGCAACTCGGCTACGATTTCCCGCTGGGTTTTGTATAACCAGACGAGCATATAGATGCCCAGCGTGACGAGGCTGAGTAGGAGAACAGTGAGCGGATTGCGCCTTTTCATAGGAATCCTAGGGTTACACTTTTAGGCTCAGTATAGCATGGAGCGGGTCAGTCCCCTGGCATTGCCGAAACAGCAGACCGTTTTACAGGTGGCCTGGGGGCCAGCCTGTGGCTAGCTGAGTCTGCTGTTCCAAGTAACACCAGGGGCTGGTTTGGCGACCTTAGGGGTATTGCTGTACGCTAATGCTGATGATTGCATTACTCACGGGCGTGGTCGCCGAAAAAACACTCGATATGGTTATTTTAGATGTCAGCGGCGTGGGTTATGGCCTGCTGGTTACGAATGAAGATTATGGGCGTTTGGGCGGCGGCGATCTAGCAAAAGTGTATATTTATGAGCATATTCGCGAGCAGGCGCATGACTTATTTGGCTTTTTGCAGCAAGACACCAAATCTCTGTTTGAGCAGCTGCTTGGCGTGACCGGTATTGGCCCCAAAATGGCGCTGAATGTGTTGAACATTGGTTCGGCGGCTGCAGTGCGCAGTGCCATTGCCTCCGGCGACGCCAAGTCTATACAAAAAGCGAACGGTGTCGGTAAGCGTGTTGCTGAGCGGATTGTAGTGGAGCTAAAAGATAAAGTCGGCCTGGCAGGGGTTGATCTGGCTAGCACTGGATTACTCCAGTCTGATGCTGCCCTCGCTCAGGATGAAGCCGTCGAAGCGCTAGTAGCGCTCGGCTATTCACCTCAGGATGCGGCTAAAGCACTGCACACCGTCAGGGCAGACCTCCCTACCGAGGAGCGTATCCGGCAAGCGCTCAAAAAATCATGATCTTATCTGATCACTACCGGCAAAGTGTGGCACAATAGGAGATACCTATGGCAGTAGAGCGTATTATTAACACCGGCATCAGCAACGACGACCAGCAGGAGCAAGAACTGGAAGTGACGCTGCGCCCGCACGACTTTGCCAACTATATCGGCCAGTCGAGACTCAAGCAAAACCTGCAATTAGCGATCGCCGCTGCGAAAAAACGGGGCGATCCCCTGGATCACATTTTGCTCTACGGCCCACCGGGTTTAGGAAAAACCACTATGGCCAGTGTCATAGCCAACGAGATGGGTGCGCAGATCCGTATTACCAGCGGGCCGGTGATTGAGCGGGCCGGTGATCTCGCTAGTTTGCTCACCAATTTGTCGGATGGCGATATTTTGTTTATCGATGAAATTCACCGCCTCAATCGCACCATAGAGGAAGTCCTCTACTCTGCTATGGAAGATTTTAAGCTCGACATTATGCTGGGCAAAGGCCCGAGTGCACGTAGCTTACGACTCGACTTGCCGAAGTTTACGCTTATTGGCGCCACAACTCGTACTGGTAATCTAGCCGCCCCGCTGCTTGACCGCTTTGGCATGATTCACCGCCTGGAATTTTATAAGCCAGAAGAAATCCGGCAGATCATCGAGCGCGCCGCTAGCATCTTGCAGGTACGGATCGCGGGTGATGCCGCCGACGAACTAAGCCGCCGCTCGCGTTTAACCCCGCGCATTGCCAACCGCTTGCTAAAGCGCGTACGGGACTACGCAGATGTGAATGGCGATGGCATTATCGATACGGTGGTGAGCGGCCAAGCCTTACAGCTACTAGAGGTTGACGAACTGGGGCTCGACCCTGCCGATCGCATGTTGCTGTTAGCTATCATAGACAGTTACAAAGGCGGGCCTGTGGGCGTCGAAACGCTGGCTGCCCTCACTGCCGAAGAGCGTAGCACTATCGAGGATTTTTACGAGCCCTACCTTATGCAGATCGGCCTATTGGAGCGCACGCCCCGCGGGCGCAAAGTGACCCCCAAGGCCTACCAACACCTTGGCCGCGTGACGCGCGACGAGCCCGAACAGACCAACCTGGTATAATAGAGGTATGGAACCGCAACAGCCCCAGCCTCCGTATCAACCACAGCCACTCTATCAGGCTCCACCGCAGGCCCCTCCACCAGAACCGCCTCAACCGCCACAACAGGGATATGCGCCTGGCAGTGGTCCAGCACAACTCCCTTCTAAAGATTTGCATCCAATGGTGGTTATGCAGCCGGGCGAACGTATTGTCGCTTCCATTAAGCGGCACCCTTTTGGCATCGTGTCATTGTATGCCGCAGCACTCATTGGTATCACACTGGCAGTCATCTTAGCCGTGTACCTATTGCCCAACATGCTGAGCCAAACCAGTACCGACTCATCAGGCACGATGGCGCTGGTCTATGTTGGTATGGGTATTGTAGTGGTGGGCATCGTGTTAGTTTTAGGCGTGGCCACCTCTGTGTATTGGCAGAATGAATGGGTGGTCACTACTGACAGTATTACGCAGGTATCGCAAAATAGTTTATTTAACCGTCAGGTGAGTCAGCTTTCGATGGATAATCTGGAGGATGTGACGGTCAATCAGGACGGTATACTGCCGCACTTGCTTGGCTTTGGTACGCTGAGAGTCGAAACTGCAGGCGAACGCTCCAAGTTCACATTTCCGTACTGTCCTAATCCAACCGACTATGCTCGCAAGATCCTCGAAGCTCACGAAGACTTCCTAGAGATGCGCCGCAATGTGCAAAACACGCCATAGCTCGTTGCACTATTCGAATCCGACCGCTAAAGTCCTAGTGCCATTAGTTAGCCGGCGTAGCTGCTGCGGGTTAAACACACGCCGCCTTATAAACGATTCTATCTCCACATCGACATAGCCCGCTGCGCAGTCGGCTACACCGCCGTATACACGGTTTGTTCTGCCATCCTCAAGCAGTTCAGTCCCGGTGGGATAAAATACTTGATGCACGATTGAATTGGGTTCTCGTTCGCCGATACGCTCCCAGGACGCTTTGGTTGCGATAATCTCAAGATCGGTTGTAGTGTTCGTACCAGGGTCATACACTAGAGCAACGCCACAATATTCTCGCATGCTTGTACCGCCGATATAACGGGCAATGTGGCCGATAACGCCTATAGTGCCATCTGGAAATATTTCAATAGGACCCGGCCCCCACCACCACGGCTCCCCAGTATCGGCAAGGCCAGGAATAGCAACTTGTGTATTAAGGAGCGCCTCAGGAAACCTTTGCCGATATTCGGTTGTGGTAGTTGCTCGAAATGCGTTGTAACAGATACGTCCAGCGAAGAATAGTCCGTCTGCCCCACCACGCGGACGGTTCAGAACAATATGCAGGCTGGTGTTGTCGGTTCCTTGCCGAGTACCTTTTCGCTGTTGCAGAGCGGGGTGTAGCGGATAGGGAGTTGTCTCTACTAGATTGGAGATATCTTCACCTTCAAAGAAGAGTTGGTGATATCGCCAATCCGGTTCCTCTCCTTCTTTAGGTTCTTTTTCGATCCACGCTTTGGTGACGTTAATCTTTACATGCGGCTTGCCGTCGAGCGTGCCTATGTCCATGGCACCATCTTCGTAGGCCTCGCGGTCGAAAGGATTTGAACCGTCATCCACGACAACCTCTGGCAGGAATGCTAAGCGTCGATCGTCATCAACTACCCAGACAGTTTTGCCCTCCGGCGTAATTGTCTCCCGGCAGAATTTAACCATTGACGACTGCGGTACCGGCTTGCCCGTTCGGTCTTTACGCTCTATGCGGGCTAAGAGATATCGATTACTAACGCCATCAAGCATTTGCCCTACGGGTTGTGTGATGTTGTAGGGGTAGGCGTCAGGCCAGGGGAGATGGAAGTCCATGATCTCGCCCTTTGGCACTCTCTTTGCATAGTGGATATCTAACAGTTCGTCAAACGTGGGCAAGGAGGACGTTTCGGGCCGCTCATATATCATGCTACTTTTTGTACGTGGTAAATGCAGAGATTGCTAGGTGATATAGGTCACACGCGTGTTAGAAACAGTATGGTAGAGGTTAATTCAGCGAGCTTTTAACGTACTTTTCGCCGCCTTCAAGCCAGGCGGTAAGCGTGTAATGAGCGCAAGGAGTTTTATCGTTATCGCAAGCAGAGCCATCTGTGGCGGTTACTTGATAGCTATAACAGTCATTGGTAGGTTTGCTGCTGGTGATAGCTTTGCCACTCATCGTGCAGTCGGTGTTTTTTGAGGTCCAGCGCGGATCTTGCAGGGCGTCTGGTGGCAAATGTTTGAGATTTTGTGTGCGCCAGGTGGCGTTGTTCAGTTGTGCAGACGTTGGGTATACGTTGGTGCCCGCGTAGTAAGTCTCGAGTTGACCCTTGAGTACGTCGATCGTGGTCTGGCGTTGGGTGTTGCGGTTTTTGGCCTGGATGCCGCTATAGGTAAGACCGACGAGCGCAGTTAAGATGCAGACGATGACAATAACTACCAGGAGCTCAATAATGGTGAAACCGCTATATTTGGAAAACCGAGTTTTATTCATACTACCCTTGATTATAACGGTACGCACCAACTGGTCAAGCAAGCGGGGCGACTGCGTGGAGTACCTCGGCAATAGTAGTTTGGCCGCGCAGCGCCTTGATAAGCCCGTCAAGCGCCATAGGCGTAAAGCCATCTTTGAGTACTGCTGCTTGTAATGCCCCAGCGGCAGTGACCTCATTATTCAGCACTGCTTTTTGCAAGCCAGGTGTGCTTTGGAGTACTTCCACAATTGCCGTACGGCCGGTGTAACAGGTGCGGTCGCACGTTTCGCAGCCGCTCTCACTCGCTTTCCATAGGTGTGTAATGCTAGTGGGGGTGCTGCTCAGCTGCTTAACGTCTCCAAAGACTGACGGCGCAACGGTTCGCTCCAGGTCGTATATCCGCTTGTAGGCGCTTAAGGAGCTGATGCCAAAGCTATGGGCCAGTTCTTTTTGCTCATCACGGCTGAGTGCATAGCGTACGCGGCAGTCAGGACAGAGCGTACGCACCAGTCGCTGGGCTACAATCGCCCGCAGGCTGCTCAAGAGGACGAACGGCTCGACTCCAGCGGCTTTTATGCGCAATAGCGCTGCCGTGCTGCTTTCGGCATGTAAACCGGCGAGCAGCAAGTGGCCAGTGCCCGCCGCGTGGACGGCGGTCTGGATGGTGGCACTGTCAGGCATTTCGCTCAGCATAACAATATTGGGGTCTTGCTTGAGCGTAGACTGGAGGCCCTCGTACATAGTCATGGCATTGCCGGCTAGAAAGGTTTGGTTTATGCCAGGCAGGCGGTGTTTCGGATGCATCTCGACAGTCGCGATATTAACTAATGGGCTGTTTAGGGCGTCGAGCAAGCTGAAGAGGGTACTTGTAATGCCGCTGTGGCGCGGTCCGGCAACGACCAGGAGGCCGTGTGGGTTGGTGAGGGTGCGCTGCACGATGTTGAGGTTTTCGCCCCATAGGCCGAGCGTGGCTAGCTCGAGTGGCTTGCCTCGTTCCAAACTAAGGTGCAGTACGGCCTTTTCACCCCCATATACCGGCATGATAGAAAGACGCACGTCAATCTTTTGCTCTTTGACCGTGACCTCGTATCGTCCTTCTTGCGGGGCGGACGACTCTTGCACCTCCAGACCGGCCAATCCTTTAAGCTGCGCCATGATAACGCCTAACGCCGACCGGGGTAGCTTGTGTATCCCCCGAAGGGAACCATCGATACGGTAGCGGACCAGCACAAAGCGTTCGTGGGGCTCGATGTGAATATCGCTCGCCCCGCGCTGCAAACCATGGGCAACCAGCATTGTCAGTGTTTCGGCCACCTGTTTGTCGGTAAATTTTTCACTACTACCGAGCAGCCGGCTCATCAGTCCATCTTTCGTAGCCATTTACCTTAGTATATATGAAAAACCATAAGCATGGTGATAGTTTTATTCCCTCACCCTCGCCTTATTTTGCTATCGCATACATGGCTACCAGACAGCTCCCCGCTCCGGTATCACCCTTTCAGTTTCTATGTCATTCTGAAGAATCCACAGTTCTCTCATGCCGGATCAAGTTTGGCGTGACAGGACTGGGCGACAAGATGGCTCGTCTCTGTACTCACCGATGTATGATTCGGTTATAAGCTCATTCTGTGGAATAACTACCTGACTACACTGGGAAGATGGTGTATAAGGTATACTGGTATTATTGGTCACCGGTGGAGTAGGTAACAAGCTGGAGGGAACAGACGATGGCTACGGATAAAACGAAAGAAGCAAAAACACTGCAGCCGGCAAGTGCTGGCGAAGGCAAGAGTAAGGCTCTAGGCATGGCCATGGAGCAAATTGAGAAGCAGTTTGGCAAGGGCTCTATTATGAAGCTCGGTGAGGGGCACGTCCAAAAAGTAGAAACGACCTCTACAGGGAGCATCTCCCTCGATCTAGCGCTGGGCGGCGGTATCCCGCGTGGCCGTATTATCGAAATTTATGGCCCGGAAAGCTCCGGTAAAACCACGCTTACATTGCATGCCATTGCTGAAATCCAGAAGAGCGGCGGCACAGCGGCTTTTATCGACGCCGAGCATGCCCTCGATCCTAGTTACGCCAAGCGGATTGGCGTAGATATAGATAATCTGTTGCTTTCGCAGCCGGATAACGGTGAGCAAGCGCTCGAGATTACCGAAACACTGGTGCGCAGCAACGCCGTGGATATTATTGTGGTCGACTCCGTGGCCGCGTTGGTACCGCGTGCCGAAATCGAAGGCGATATGGGGGACAGCTTGCCCGGCCTGCAAGCACGGCTGATGAGCCAGGCCTTACGCAAGCTGACGGGTATCATTAATCGTTCTAATGCCACCGTGGTGTTCATCAACCAGATTCGCATGAAGATCGGCGTGATGTTTGGCAACCCCGAAACCACCACCGGCGGCAATGCGTTGAAGTTCTACGCCAGCGTCCGGATGGATATCCGCCGCATCGGCCAGATTAAACAGGCCGAGAGCATTATCGGTAATCGTACCCGGGTGAAGGTTGTCAAGAATAAGATCGCGCCGCCATTCCGCGAGGCCGAATTCGACATCATGTATAACGAAGGTATTAGCCGCAGTGGCGATATCTTGGATTTGGCCGTAGCACACGGCATCGTTGAAAAATCCGGTGCCTGGTTTGCCTATAATGAGCAAAAGATCGGCCAGGGTCGTGAAGCTGCTAAAACCTACTTGCAACAAAATCCAAAAGTGATGGACGAAATTGACAAAAAGGTACGCGCCGCAGCAACTAAGGAGTAAATCGTATGGTGGAAGACGCATTCGAAATTTGGGAGGATCCCTCGGGGCACGCGCGCTTTTATTTCTCCCACAGTGACCGCGAGTTTACTACTGGTACCATTGTACTCAAGCCCGACGCCGAACTGCCGCCCCATAGTCGTGCGTTAGCGTATGACAATCTAATGCAGGTTGCGGGTGTGTGCCAGCTTTCGCTTACCAACGTAGGCGGTGAAGTCGAGACTACTTACGATCTGCGTCCAGGCGTTGCTATTCGCCTGCCTAAAGGGCAGTGGCACATTCACGCTAATCCGTTTGAGGAAGAATCGGTAACCTTGTTCCGGGCGGACGGCGATATTACGGAGGCGGTAGAGGCAATACGTCATAAATACACTCGCATTCTGCCACTAGATGCTACAGCGCAAGAAGTATGAGCAAACTATTTTTGAAGCCCGAACCAACGCTGGCTGATTATCAGCAATATATTCGCGACATGATTGTCGAGCGGGGGTTTCATAACACCATCGCCAATGAATTCATGCTGCTTATTGAAGAGGTCGGCGAGTTTTCGAAGGCTGCGCGAAAAGCAGCCGGCGGCACACTGGCTAATAACGCTAGTGAACAAGATTTGGCGGGAGAGGCAGCCGATATCTTTATTGTCATGCTTAGTCTATGTAATTCACTTGGCATTGATCTTGAGCAGGCTTTCCGCACCAAAGAAGAACAAAATAAGCAGCGCCAGTGGCGATAAGACTGGCGGGTTCGTCGTGAAGGTTACGGCCATCAAACAGCAGGTGAAACGCCAGGACAGATATTCGGTATACGTCGATGGTGCCTATGCGTTCTCGCTCAGCGAAGCCGGCCTAATTGACAGCAAGCTCGTGAGCGGCCAGGAATTGAGCGGAGAGCAACTGAAAGAACTAAAGCAGGCTGCGGGCCTCGACAAGGCGTATAGTAACGCCCTGCGCTATGTGGTGATGCGGTCACGCAGTGAATGGGAGTTGCAGGATTATTTTCGGCGTAAAGGCGTTGATAGAGAAGCGGCAGAGCAGATAGTGGTGCGGCTGCGTCGCCTTGATTTGCTCAATGACAGAACATTTGCCGAAGCATGGGTATCGAACCGCCGGCTGCTTAAAAATGTCAGCAAGCGGCGATTGCAGCTGGAGTTGCGCCAGAAGCACGTTGCAAGCGATATCATCGAACAAGTGCTGGCCGAAGACGAAGCTGATGAACGTAGCATCTTGCGTCAACTGATCGAGAAAAAACGCACTCGCTATCCCGACCGGCAAAAGCTAATGCAATATCTGATGCGCCAGGGTTTTGGCTACGATGACATTACCTCTGTCCTAAGCGAAGGCCGCTGATTTTACGGCAGCCAGACCTACACCAAATCTTCTACGCTCATGCTGGAAACATCGCATATGTATTACGCTCCGCTCGCAGGATACAGCTTAATCTTTAAGCAACGGCCCGGGCACTCGCCGGGACGTGTTGCGTAAGGTCGTTGACAATCACTTGTTTGTCGGTCACTTCTACAATTTGGGAACGGTCGATACCTAAGTTGCCGCCGCTAAAGTTTTTGAATACTGATTGCGAAACATACAGTTTTTGAATATATAAGCTCTGTACATCAAACGCGTAGTCGCTTATCTTGCCCAGCTTTGATTTGCCACTGGTAATTACCTGCTTGCTAAGGAGCTGAAAGTTGACACGCAGCACGTCAGTCAGGCGAACGAGCTCGCTGGCTTCTACCAGTACTTCGTGATCGTTAATGACGATACCTTGCGATAGAACGTCCCGTACATCCTGGGCTACTAGGATGAGTTGTTTGCGGCTGAGACTGTCGTTACAGTAAAAGCCTTCGATCTTCAGGTTGGTTGGATTGATAATTGGCGCGATTACGGTGCCTACTTGGGTGCCAGTGCGCAGGCTTAGTAGAGGCCGATTGGTGATCATACCGCTTAATTGCAACATACTTTTAGTATAGCGCGAGCGGCATTCTGCGACAAAGGCTTGTATTATCGGGGAGCTTTGCATATGCTCGCGATCGTGAAGCGCTTTATTGCATTTCGGCTGCTGAGTATGTTGTGTTGCACAGCGATAATTTTACTGTCGCCGCAGGCCACACATGCGGCCAATCCGCAGGGGGACAATCGGAGCGGACCGGTTTTAATTACCGAATTACAAGCCGGGACTACTAGCAATGCCTCCGAGGAATTCATCGAACTCTATAATGCTTCGGGCAAACCGATAGACCTAGCCGCACAGCATTGGCGCCTGCAGTTTGCCGATTCTGCAGCAACAAGCTGGGGGAAGCCACATAGGGACATCCCGCTTGTTGGTACGCTGCCAGCCAGCAGCTACGTTGTGATCGCCAGCCAGTACACTGCTAGTACCCGGTTAGTTACATATCTGCCGGATATTGCCGGGTCATGGTTTAGCGCTGGCATTGCAGCGAATGGCGGTCATGTTCGCCTAGCGTATAGCGCTGCTCGTTTAGTTGGCGGTATTTGCGCGTCTACGCTCGTTGTAGCTGATGAGTTAGAGTGGAGCCAGCCCGTAGGAGGCGCACCGGCTAGGCAGTCGCTCGATGGGCGGACGGGATATCTGACTAATGCAGGTGGATTACCAGCGGGTAAAACGTTGCAACGCGTATGGCACGGCAAAGCTTATGGCGATAGTGATAACGATCTTGCTGATTTTGTGCTCGGCACATCGACTCCGGGCGTTCGGAATAAATCGGTTACGAACGATACACTTTCGTACACCGTCACTCCCGTGATGAGTGATGCGTGCACGCCAACTCCTCCGTCCCCAGGCTCTCATCCACCTGATCCAGGATCAGGTACACCGGTGTTACCGCCTGGTGATCAGGGGCTTGTTGCGCCGCAGCTAAGCGAGCTTTTGCCGAATCCTGCAGCGCCTGCCGCTGATGCCAACGACGAGTTTATCGAATTATATAACCCGAACAATGTCATATTTGACCTCAGTGGCTTCTCGTTGGAAACAGGCACCGCTGTCAAACATGCCTATATGTTCCCGCCGGGCACGATCCTACCCGCGAGTGGATTTGTAGCCTTCTTCTCGCGAGTTACTAAGCTGGCACTTGCCAACAATGGTGGTCGCGCCACGCTCCTGGACCCGTTCGGTAGTGTGCTTGCTACATCCGACCCATATGGGATCGCTGCGGCAGGCCAGTCCTGGATCTTAGCCAACGGCAGCTGGCAATGGTCGTCGGCTGCGACTCCAAATGCCGCCAATGAGATTACGCCGGTATCGGCCACTTCATCTAAGAGCATGGTCGCCAACGCTCCTACCAAAAAGATTGCTGCAAAAGCGGTTATATCACCCCGTGCTGCTGTGAAAGCTGCCAAAATAACGAAGGCAGCAGCGAAAACAAGGACTACGAAGACGCCTACGAGCCTGGCAAACACCCAGGTGACGCCGCAGACAGGTACGGGATCTACGCCGAGCGTACTTCATCCAGGGGTGCTTGCGGTAGTCGCGGTCATCGCGGTAGTATACGGTGGATATGAGTACCGTCACGACCTGGCAAACAAGTTCTACCAGCTCCGAACAAACCGAGGCACTGGCCGAAAAAATCGGCCGGGCGCTGCAGGGCGGTGAGGTGATTGAGCTCGCGAGCGACCTGGGCGGCGGCAAAACGACATTTGTCCGTGGCCTAGTGCGCGGCAGCGGCAGTGAGGACAAAGTCGCAAGCCCCACCTTCACGATTAGTAAAGTATATGCAGCTCCTCACTTTGAGATCCATCACTTCGATTTTTATCGTCTGGTCGATCCAGGCATTATGGCTGATGAGCTTGCTGAACTGCTGGGCGATCCAAAAATAGTTGTAATAGTGGAGTGGGCTGGTGTGGTGCACCACGTGCTGCCCAACGAACGGTTGGATATCAGTATTTCCCAAACGCCTGAAGGTGTCCGCAGGCTCACCTTTCAAGCTCCGACAGATCTGTTGTACTTAGTAGAGGCAGTACAATAATGCTGATACTCACGCTGCGAACCGACAACCCAGAAGCCGAAATTGGCCTCTTTGAGGGCGACAAGCAGCTGAGCTATATAGTATGGGAAGCGGGCCGAGAACTATCAACCACGATGCATCAAAAAATAGAAGACATAATTCAGGCCCAAGGTAAGAGATACACTGACGTTGAGGGTATTGTGGTCTTTCAGGGTCCGGGTAGCTTTACGGGTCTGCGCATTGGTGTGACGATTGCTGATACGCTTGCCTATAGCCTCATCGTTCCTATTGTCGCTACTATGGGCGAGGACTGGATTACGGCCGGCATACAGCGTCTGCATGCTGGCGCAGATGACCGTATAGCTTTGCCGCATTATGGCGCGCCAGTACATATCACCGCGCCAAAACATTGAGACCGGGTACGCACCTGTCTATCGATGGCGAATACCAGGCAGTTGTCCTGATTTTGATCCGTTCGGCGGACTGAAACGAAAAAGTGATATGCCTGAGTTTGTTCAAATAGGGCAGCCTACCCCCTTAAGATATATCAAGCCCTTGTTTCTTCTGTATAAGAACCTTGAATTCGCCAAGATCGCCAGGGTCGATCAGCCGCTCGGCTGTCGCTTTGGCAGCGGGCTCATGCACGAGTTGTAGGTCGAGAGCATAACCATAGCGCAACAAGAAATCGCGCTGATACTCATAGTTTTCAGTGATCAGGTGGGCTGCGGTACCGGCACGCATAATGTCGCTAAAGTTCGCCTTGGCGGTGATGTCGACACGCCCAGGATAGCGCAGTGCATTCCGGATGGCATAATTACGCACCTCAGGTCCTCCTTCAAAGATGGCGTACGCAGCAAAATTGTCACCATGTGCCGCAAGTAACTCTGCCGTATTCCCATAGTCGATAGTAAGCACGAAGCCCTCGTGCAGGATACGCCCCACTTCTTCCATCCAGGCGAATAGCATCGGCTGCACAGGCATTTCGATCCCTTCTTGCATGATGTCTTCGTAGTACAATGGATCGATCTCTGGGGAGACATCAGCTTCTACTTCGACCAACGTACCGGTTTGATCGACGTCAACGTATATTTCCCGTAGCTGCCCACGGCGTTTGATGAGCCGATGGGGTGGGAAGCTGTCGCTGAGCTCGTTGGAGATGACTACACCCGTGACACTGTTGGTCGCCAAACCGGTATCTGTTGCAGATACACCGGTCCAGGAGATTTTGTAGTCTTTGAGCATTGTCTGCTGGCGTTTTTTTAGGTCTGCGCTGAGTTCGACAATAATGTAGTCAAGGGCAGCGCCAAATTCGGTAGGCTGCTCACGCTGTATCGCTGTTAGAATGTCGCGAGCCCAGGTACCATTACCCGCGCCCATTTCTATAACCGTAAAGCGCTTGGGGCGATGTAGCTCTTCCCACATGTCACGCAAGGCGCGGGCTGTGGCATTTCCGAATAGTGGGCTCAGCTCTGGACTGGTGGTGAAATCTTCGGTCTGATTGCCGATGGTTACATGACCTTTTGCGTAGTAGCCGTAATGGGGGTCGTAGAGGCATAGCCGCGTGAATTCAGCAAAGGTAAGAGGTGTGCCACGCTTGCGGATGACCGTAGCGATTTCATGCAACGCCGAGGGATGGGGCCGGGGGTGGGGCTTGCTCATAGATATACTGTACAGCAAGTAGCCAGGCGTGTGCTTTTTACCAGCGCGGATATGGCAAAACGTTGACCGGCGGGCAATTTCTAGCGTATAGTTTTACATAAGGATTTGCCTGAATCGTCTAGCATATCCCACTTCACCATTTTTAAATTTCATTCGATTTCCAGATCAGTTACCTAGAGCTAGAGAAGTGATAGCGATTGCTTTAGCACTATCTGTACGATAGAAAGGACATGTTATGGACCCAATCACCATAGTGCTCGCTGTGGCGGGCCTTGCCGTTGGCTTTGGCGCCAACACCGTTATTACGAAGCAGCGCGTCGGTTCAGCACAAGAACAAGCCGATAAAGAATTGAGTAAGGCCAAGCGCGAAGCCTCCAAGCTGGTAGAAACCGCCCGTGAGGAAGCCGGCAAATTAACCGACGAAAATCGCAAAGAAGAGCAAGCTCGACGCCGCGAACTCAAAGACCTTGAGCAGCGTTTAGTGTCCCGCGAAGAAACACTCGATAAAAAGCTAGACGAGCTCGACAAGCGCACCGAAAGACTGCGCGCGTCCGAAAGCGAAGTAGAGGGCCTAAAGGATGAAATCCGCGAAATCCGTAAAAAACAGCAAGATAAGCTCGAAAAAGTTGCTGGTCTTACGAAGGAAGATGCCGCCAGCAAGCTGATGCAAATGACCGAACGCGACATCAAGCACGACCTCACCGGCATGATTGCCAAAATGCAGAACGAAGCCAAAGACAATGCCGAGGAGCAGGCTGGTCTGATTATCGTCACTGCCATGGAGCGTATGGCCAGCGAGGTGACCGCAGAGCGTACCGTTACCAGTGTCAAGCTTGAAGACGAAGAGATGAAGGGGCGCATCATCGGCAAAGAAGGCCGCAATATTCAGGCCCTGCAGCGCGCAACCGGCGTCGACATTATGGTCGACGACACCCCTGGCTACATCGTACTGAGCAGCTTCGATCCAGTTCGCCGTGAGACTGCCCGTCAGGCCCTTGAGATGCTCATGAAAGATGGCCGCATCCACCCCGGCCGCATCGAAGAAGTCGTCGAAAAAGCACAGAAAAATGTCGAGAAAGACATCGTGAGAGCCGGCGAAGATGCTGCCCGCGAGGTCGGCGTCATTGGCATTCCGAAGGAGATTTTGCATCTGCTTGGTGAGTTACGCTATCGCACCAGCTACGGCCAGAATGTGCTCAAGCACTCCACCGAAATGGCTCACATGGCTGGCATTATTGCCGAAGAGGTCGGTGCCAATGTGAAGGTCGCTAAATATGCCGCGCTGGTACATGATCTTGGCAAGGCACTGACACACAAGATGGAGGGCAAGCATCATCATATCAGCGGCGAAATCCTGCGCAAATACGGCGCCCCGGAGGCGGTAGCGCTAGCGGCCGAACAGCACCACGACGATGTCGAAGCTACCAGCACCGAGGCCTTGATCATACGGGTAGTAGATGCTATTTCTGCTTCGCGACCAGGTGCCCGCAATATCAGCGCCGAAAACTTTGTGGAACGCATGAAAGAGCTGGAGAACGTGGCTAACAGTTTCAACGGTATCGAGAAATCGTACGCCATTAGCGCTGGACGCGAAGTGCGTATCTTTGTAAAACCGCAAGCTATTGACGACTTGGCGGCTATCAAACTGGCCCGTGACATTGCCACCAAGATCGAGTCAACCATGCAATATCCTGGTACGATCAAGGTGAATGTTATCCGCGAGACGCGCGCTATCGAATTTGCTAAATAGGCAAGGGGGTGGGCACTTTAAAAGAGTACGACGCCTATCTATTTGACTGGGATAGAACAATTGGGATAGGGGAGCTATGAAAAATGTCTTTTTATTTGGAGCGAGTACCACGCACGGGGTCGGTGGACCGCGCGGCGGCTGGGCCGATAAACTCAAGGCCGGATTGCACCGCGATTTGTATGGCGAGGACGCTGCAGGCGAATGTTGTGAAGTGTATGAATTAGGCGTCCCCGGTACGAACTCGGCAGATTTGCTTGAGCGATTTGAGTCTGAGATCCATGCCCGTTTGATCGGTCAGACCAGCCCAGAAGATACAATTATCGTTATGCAAATTGGCATGAACGACTCTAAGGCGGTGGGCACTCCTGATGGATTCGTAACCACGCCCGAAGCATTCAGCCAAACGGCGAACTATTTGTTTGATATCGCCAAGAAATGCAGCACTCACGTTGTGGCACTTGGCCTCACGCCAGTTGACGAACGAAAGGTGACACCCAAGATTAATCCATTAACCGGGAATAAGTCGTACTTCTCGAACGACCGCATCGAGGCTTTTGATGTAGCAGTGCAAGAGGTGTGTCTGGCCTCCGGGGCGACATTTGTCCCATTATTCGCGGCCGTGCCGGATACCTGGGCGGATCGGTATTTATTTACCGATGGCATTCACCCCAGCGACCAAGGGCACGAGTGGATTCGTTCCCAAGTCGAACCCGAAGTCCGCAAGGCCTTAGGGCCGCTCGCTTGATCAACTCTAAAAGACGCACACCGTCGAGTAGAGCGTTTATATTGGCCCCCCAGGGTTCGGCTATCACTGAGTACCAAATACGTTAGATAAGTGAGCATAAGAAGCTTGACAGCGGCTATATATGTATATACAATAATAGATATTATGAATACGTACACCGCTACCGTTATCAAAACCGGCAACTCGGTTGCTTTGCGCGTCCCCAAAGAGTACGCTGTTGACGCCCGTCTGGCACTTGGCGACAAGGTACTCTTGCCCTTGCCGAGCAAAAAAAAGAAACAGGATCGCGCAAAAATCGTTCGCATAGTTGCGAAGTTGCAGGAGCTTCATGCATACGCTGCTATTGAGAACCCTGTTGCCTGGCAGCACGAGCTACGTGAAGATCGTAAGCTTCCAGGCAGAGAGTAAGCTCCATGATAGTACTTGATACGAACATTTTTATCTACCTCGCTAACGGAACTCTGGATATTCAAAAGGTGAAGAATACGGATTTAGCTTTTCCGAGTATTGTTAAAGTCGAGGCGTTGGGTTATGCGCAGATTACCGTTGCCGAACAAAGCTATCTGGAAGCTTTATTCGCCGAGTGCCAGCAACTTGATCTTGAGGAGTCGATTCTCCAACGTGCTATTCGATTGCGACAACAGAAGAGAATGAGTCTGGGCGATTCCATTGTCGCCGCTTCCACCCTGGAATACGATTGCGCACTATGGACAGTAAACGAAGATGACTACGCCCATATTGAGGGATTACGCATCCACAATCCGCTAAAAGGCTAAAGCTATATGCGGGCTTGTTTCGAGATCGCAGCCTATCTCAAGATACACGGTTGTTCACTGAAAGTGATCTCGCTATCTGTAAATAAATGGCTATTGGTACTACAATACATGACATGCACATTCTGTATATCGGTGATGTCATGGGAGAGTCCGGCATGCAGGTGGTGGAGCGGCTGTTGCCGGGCTTACGCCGGGAGCATAGCCTGGATTTGGTCATCGCGCAGGCCGAAAATCTGTCAGATGGTAAAGGAATCCGACTACAAGATTTTACGCGCATGCAAGCCGCTGGGGTTAATTTCTTTACTGGCGGCAACCATACCGCCTACCGCGACGAGATTTTCCCCTATCTGAACAGCCCACAGCAGCCAATTATCCGGCCGGCAAATTACCCTAAAGGTACAGTCGGCTTGGGCTATAAATATATTGATACCCAAAAAGGCAAAGTGTTGGTAGTGAGCTTGCTGGGGCAGATTGTGGGCAAGGACGCCTCGTTGCCGCTCGATAACCCGCTTAAAGTGATCGACTCTATTTTAGAAGCTGAAAAAGATGTTCCAAGGGCGGCGACTATCGTCAATTTCCATGGTGATTTTAGTAGTGAGAAGCGTATCATCGGCTACTATCTTGATGGCCGGGCAACACTGGTGGTGGGCGATCACTGGCACGTTCCCACGGCCGATGCCGATGTGCTGCCAAAGGGCACGGCGCACCAAACTGATGTGGGGATGTGCGGCTCGCTCGATTCATCTCTCGGCGTGCGTTTTAGCACCCTCATTCCACGCTGGCGTGACGGCACGGTGACACGTAATATTCTGGAAACGGATGGCCGTATGCAGTTCAACGCCTTGCTGGTAGAATCGGATGACGTGACCGGCCGGGCCCGTTCAGTAAAAGCCATTCAGCGAATTTTGCCCTCCCTGTAGCAAACATCTCTGTTATTTGCTATACTCGTCTCATCGCCACGGGGTGTGGCGCAGTTGGTAGCGCGCCTGGTTTGGGACCAGGAGGTCGAAGGTTCGAGTCCTTTCACCCCGACCAATGTGATACATGCACTATATATCTTCCACTTCGCCAAGGAACTTTGGTTATACTGTCAGCTATTTTCTTTGCACCGTGTGGCTGAAACGGGGTGTGGCGCAGTTGGTAGCGCGCAGCGTTCGGGACGCTGAGGTCGAAGGTTCGAGTCCTTTCACCCCGACCAGATCGGTAATGTTGGAACCCGCGACCTTCGGTGCCGCGGGTTTTTGTTATATGCCTTTTTGTGTTTTACCTCAATTACTGCAATGTAGTGTATCTATTTAAGGACATGTTATGACTGTGAATAGCGAGACGATGAAGATAAAGGCTGAAGAGCGCTCGGCAATGCTCGCTCAGCTAGCTGCCGACCAGGCCATCGAGGCTGCTGGCAAATTTTTAGGAAGGCATCGTGATTTAGTCGCTACTGGAGTGGCGGCGATGATATTCAGCAGAGAACGTGACAGAGTTTACGATGAGACTATGACCGCCCGTATCGAGGGCAATCTCAATGATGACTATAGTCTTGCTCCAGGATTGGTGGTCTTCTTCACCCAAGCCGGCCATGACGTGCTATGCCAGGCGGCTGTGCGCGAAGCTCAAAAGGCTCCACATCTGGCGGCATACGCAGCAGCTCTACAGCCAACAGAAGATGGCACAGCTTACTGGTTGGATATGCCATTCGGTACTTATAGTATGGGTGGTGGCAGGGGTGGCTGTCGATTTTATGGTGAAGTGGATATGGTAGAAGGTCGTGTAATAGGAGGAAGAGACCCCATAAACATGGGGTATGATGAAATTCTGCGCATAGAAGGGTATAGTGGCGAATTTTGGCAAAATCGTAACTTTACACCGCAAGGTACACCGATAGAAAGCAGATGAGAGTTTGACTGCGGGGCGGCGTTAGAGCCTGCGGTTTTTTGGCGCAGCTATTCCTAGAGTGAGATGTTAGAACTCCTTACTCGAAGCTTGACGAATGACGTAGTACAATAAAGGCATGTGGACCATAGCTGCGGCTTTTGTCGTGCTGTTAATTTTGATCTTTGCCGAATATTTGTCGCGGCGGGGTGTGCACTCTGAGTTGACACGAAAAATCGTGCATATGATGGTTGGGACGTTCGTGGCCTTTTGGCCATTTTTCTTAAGTTGGCGCCAGATACAGTTGATGAGTCTGGCGTTTTTGATTGTAGTTTTAGGTTCGCTCAAGCTCAATTTGTTTGAGGCTATTCATAGTGTCAAGCGGCACACGATGGGCGAAGTACTGTTTGCCTTGGTTATCGGCATGCTTGCGTTCATTGTCAGTAACAAATATGTCTTTGCGGCGGCTATGTTGCATTTGAGCCTGGCGGATGGCTTTGCGGCGATTTTTGGTTTGGCATGGGGTGAAGGTAGCGCGTATAAAATCATGGGGCGCACTAAGAGTCTTGTGGGCAGTTTGGCTTTCTTTTTTACCTCTATGACAATAATGATCTGGTTTGCGGGGTTTAGTCACGTGTCCTACAGTGCGATTACCATCGTGTGGCTACCGCTTATCGCTACTGTGGCCGAGAACGTGTCGGGCGAAGGCACTGACAATATGGTTGTGCCGCTGTTGGTGGCACTCATGCTCAGCAGTTCCCTGTAGCGGGCAAGTAGATTATACTGAAGAGCATGATGATTCTCGCGATGCTGTCGTGGTGGTATACCACGGGCTGGGCGCGTGTAGCGAAACGTGTTGGAATGCGGATTACGGCGACACTCGAAACTTTTTCCGTAGGATTGCTCCTCGGTACACTATTTTCACCATTTCGCCAGATTAGTGCTGGAGCAGGGCGGGGCGGCTCGCTGGATGTGCAGTTGAGAGCGTTTGGCGACCGACTCTTCTCGAGGGTCTTTGGCGCCCTTGTGCGTTCGCTGTTTGTACTTATCGGTTGTGTTGCCTCGCTGGTGGTTGCACTCTTCGGCTCGGTACTGCTGGTTGCTTGGCCGCTGATGCCCCTTACCCCTGTTATTGGTATTGGGTTGGCTGTAGCAGGGGTGCGCTTGTGAATAATCAGCCTTTTTATAACTACCGGAGCAAGCGTTCACAGCAGGCTCGTATCGCGCAGCGTCTTGGGCGAAGCCAGGTGTATCAGCTGCTTATCGCAACTGGTCTGATACTCGCTGCAGCACCGGTAGCACTGATAATCCTGTGGCACATGCCGCTATTGTGGATCGTTGCCGGTTTTGTCGGGCCACTGTGGGTGGCGGCGGCTTGGAGTCACAGTCTACGCGAATTGCCGCCGAATCCAACTGTCCAGACAATTGACGATATGCTTGCGGTGGAGATACTCGGCGTTCTGCCGGAGAACCACACGCCGCATCAGCTAGCCCAGATTGTGATGAATAGTGGCGGTGGCAGGTTCTTTGCGGCACGATTTGGCTTGGGCCCAGATTTCCTTAGCTCGCTTGTGAGCAACCAGCCGGGAGATAGTGTCCGGGTATGGAATGAGGCAAGCGCTCTCAGTAGCCAGTTGCACGTATCGACAATTGATGCGTCTATTCTGACTGCTGCCTTAATTCGCACCATCCCTGGTGTTGACCAGTATCTGGCCCAAGGGCGACTTGGCGCAGACGATATTGTTGCCGGTGCTGAGTGGTATAAGCATTTACAGGAAGTCATTGCCGCCTCCAAAAAACGAGGTCACGACGGCGGTATTGGCCGCGATTGGGCCTTTGGCTTCACGCCCATCCTGGAGCGATTCGGTTATAACATCAGTATGCATATCCATACCAAAGGCGTGCTGCAGTATGATTTGCCGAGTCGCAGTGCGCTTGCTCAGCAAATGACCCATCTATTGGCACAGGGTGGCCGGCGGAATGTGGCGCTGGTTGGGGGCTTAGGAAGTGGCAAGACGTCGGTGGTACATGCGCTGGCAAAAAAACTACTCGAGGCCAACCCGAGTATTCCACGCGAGCTGCACTATCATCAGATTGTCGCGCTCGACCCTTCCACGCTTATTGCTCAGTCGCCTGGACGGGGCGAGTTGGAGTCGCTGGTGCAGCGCCTTTGCTATGAGGCGCTGCAAGCCAAGAATATTATTTTGTTCTTGGACGATGCCCAGTTATTTTTTGAAGATGGTAACGGCGCAGTAAACCTGAGCAATGTACTGCTGCCGATCCTTGAGGGCGGCGCGCTGCGTATCATTTTAGCCATGGATGAACAGCGTTGGCTACGCATTGCCCAGGGAAATGCGGCACTCACGCAGTACATGAACCGGTTAGTAGTGCCGCCTACCGACGAACACGAAACGATGCTCATTCTGGAAGATCAATTGCTGTTATTTGAGTACCATCAAAAAGTTACTTACACCTACCAGGCGGTCGAAGCGGTGTATGGCTTAAGTAGCCGCTATTTGAGTGAGCAAGTGATGCCCGGTCGTGCTCTCAAGTTGCTCGAAAGTGCAGCCAACTGCTCAGAGCAGGGGCTAGTCACCCACCGATCGGTCGAGCAGGCCATTGAACAAACCCAAGGAGTTAAAGTAGGCACTGCTGATAGTGCCAGTGAGCGCCAGACATTGCTCAATCTGGAAGAATTGATCCATAAGCGTATGATCAATCAAACGCGCGCCGTGCAAGTAGTGAGTGATGCGCTGCGCCGGGCCCGGGCTGGTGTGCGCGAATCGGCGCGGCCCATTGGCACTTTTTTGTTCCTTGGCCCTACTGGTGTTGGTAAAACGGAGCTGGCTAAAAGTGTGGCAGCGGTGTTCTTTGGCGGCGAAGAGCATTTGGTACGGCTCGATCTCAATGAATATTCCACTCCCGGCGACGTTTCAAGGCTCATTGCTGACGCTGCTCAAGACCAAAACAGCCTTACTGCGCAGATCAGTCGCAACCCCTTCAGTGTGGTGTTGCTCGACGAGATCGAGAAGGCCCATCCGGCAGTGCTCAATACTTTGCTGCAGCTGCTTGACGAGGGCATCTTGCGTGATATTAACAATCGTACGGTGTCATTCCGTGACGCCGTTATCGTCGCTACGAGCAATGCCGGGGCAGATCGCATTCGCGCTCATATCGAGGCCGGTCAGGAACTTGACCAGTTTGAGGAGCAGTTTACTAATGAGCTGATTAACGCCAACGTCTTCCGGCCCGAATTTTTGAACCGTTTTGACGAGATCGTATTGTTCCGTCCCCTTAAGCCCGAAGAATTATTGCAAGTCGTCGATCTTATTCTGCAGGGCCTCAACAAAAATTTGGCTGCTCAAAAAGTTACCGTTGCGGTTGATCAAGATGCCAGACAGCTGTTGGTGCAAGCTGGCTTCGATCCGCGTCTTGGTGCGAGGCCGATGCGCCGCATGGTACAGCGGGTGGTAGAAAACATCGTGTCCAATCAGTTGCTGAGCGGCCAGGTAGGTCCTGGCGGGCAAGTCCATATAACCGCTGGCGACGTACAGATTATGCTGCAGCGGGGCAGGCAATGAGTGATGCGCCTGAACGTTTCAAGCTGCCTGCAACCGCCATATTGTTGCTGGTGCGGGATGATCACATCCTCCTCTGCCGCCGCAAAGATACCGGCTGGGAAGACGGCAAATATGGCTTTATGGCTGGGCATATCGACGGCAATGAGTCGTTCACTGCCGCTTTGTGCCGCGAAGCGAAAGAAGAATTGGGTGTTATTGTTAAACCGTCTGATGTCCGGTTTGTACACTTGCAACATCACTTGAGCAACAAAGAATATATCTATGTCTACTTTGTAGCCAGTAAGTGGGAGGGCGAGCCCAAGGTTAACGAGCCCGAGAAGTGTGATGATGTGCGCTGGTTCACATTCGACAAGTTGCCGCCGGACCTGTGGGCAACACAGCTCTCATCATCGACAACTACCGAAAAGGTTTGCTCTATTCAGAAGACGGTTTTTAGATTCAGCTTGTATTCTGGCACTAAGCCCTCTTAGCATTACCGTGCGCGCGAAGAGCGTTGAAGATGACGACGACGTCAACGAGTTCCTGAATAGCGGCGCCAGCAACCGGTGGAAATTTGCCGGTAGCAAAAATGCACATTAAAGCGACGCTAAGCCCAATGCCCACCAGGATGCTCTGCTTGGCGATAGTGAGAGTGTGTTTGGCGATCGTAACTCCTTCGGCCACATGTCGCAGGTCGTCGAGCAGGATCACCACGTCAGCCGATTCGCTCGCCGCAGCAGCGCCCCGGGCACCTAAGGCAATGCCAATATCGCTCGCTGTGAGCACTGGCGCGTCATTGACGCCGTCCCCCACAAACACCACTGGACGACGTGTGATGTGCTCGATAGCGTGAATTTTGTCGGCAGGCAGCGCATTGGCGACGACTTGCTTAATCCCGAGTTGCTTGGCAATACGCTTGGCGGTTCGTTCGTTATCGCCGGTAACCATCATGAAGTCAGTGATGCCGGCGGTGCGGAGTATGCTGAGCGTTTTTTTGCTCTCCGGACGTAGCTCGTCGGCAAAGGTTATAACACCGGCAAGCTCGCCATCGATACCGACATATGCTGCGGTCTGGTCATGAGTGCTGGCTTGGAATGCTTTTGGCAAATCAAAATTATATTCCTCGATCAGACTCAGCCGGCCAACCATAACCTCTTGTTTGCGGCTGAGTGCCACAATGCCTCTGCCTGCCAGTTCGCGGACATTTTTGGTGGTCGACAGTTTGGCATGCTGAGCCTTCGCGTAGGCAACGATTGCCTGAGCTTGAGCGTGATTGGAGTGCTGCTCGAGGCTGGCCGCCATACCGATAATATCGGCGCGTTTGAAGCCATGATAGGTAGTGACTTTTTCAACCTTGAGCTGACCTAGAGTGAGCGTCCCGGTTTTATCAAAAGCAAACGTACGTGCTGCTGCCAGTTGTTCCAATGCACCACCGGTCTTGACGATGATACCCTGCTTGGCGCTCCGGCTCATACCCGAGATGATGGCAATCGGCGCGGCTAAGATCAGCGGACAAGGGGTGGCGACGACAATAACTTCCAGAAAACGCAGCCCTTGGCCGCTGATTTGCCAAGCTGCAATGGCGATAGCAAACGAAATGACGGTAAAGGGTACGGCGTAGCGGTCGGCCAACCGTACGAATGGTGCCTGGGAATGCTGTGCGGAACGCACCAGTTTAATTATCTGCTGATACTGGCTATCTTCGGCAGCACGGAGGGCTTTGGCGCTCACAACGCCGTCGAGGTTAACTGTGCCGCTGAGCAACTCGTCGCCGGCCTGCTTATCTTGAGGGAGGCTTTCGCCCGTAAGACTCGATTCGTCAAAATTAGCTGCACCTTCTAGGATAACAGCGTCGGCGGGCACTAGCTCGCCGGCTCGGATAACCAGCGTATCGCCCGTTTTCACCTCGCTGGCCGGTATGTTCACTTCCTTGCGGCCACGGAGTACGCGGGCTTGTTGAGGTGCGCGGGCAAGCAAGGCGGTAAGCTCACGCTCGGCCCGATGTTCGGCGTAATCTTCGAGGCCGGCGCCGCCAGTGAGCATCAATACGATAACAACCGCCGCCCAGTATTGCTGAAACAACACCGAGCTGATAATCGCCGTCGCCGCCAAAATATCCACGCCGTATTTGCCATCCCGCAGATCTTGCCACATGCCCCATAGGAGGGGCATCAGCTCGGCAACAGAGGCGATTATTAAGATCAGATGCGAAGCAATACGCCAACCGGCAATCTGACAAGCTAGCGCAGCAATAGCTGAGGCAAAGGCGGTGCAAAAAAGGTAATAGTGGCGAATGAGAGCAAGTAGTTTTTTCATTACTTAACAGTATAGCAAGAGAATAATCCTTTGGTGGCTGTCATCGACAGCTGAGGTTGGCGGGCGAGACGACGTGCCACCGCCAGTTAGTGGTATAATTACGTTTTAGGAAGTGAGCGACAATGACTACTGGGAAAGAAAAATTAGTTAACGGCGCTATAGTTGTCGCGATGGCAGCCAGTACTTTTCTGATACATAAGGTAGTCGATCATCCGGAACGTCCTACATCTCCCAAGATGACATCAACGCCAACTCCCTCGACCAACGAAACGAGTAAGGGTACGATTGGCCGACTGCCCACCGCCGAAGATAGGCGCGTGAAAGCCCTTGGCGTGGCTGTGTTGAGTGAATGGGGGGCTGCAGGTGTATCATCGAGTACAGGGGAGGCGCCTGACCCTATCTTCCCTGCTGTCATGAATACTACCAAGAGCGTCAAGTTTACAACTAAGGGTGTAGATACAACATTCACTGTATACGAACGCCCGCAGCACGGCCTTCATGGCACTATTGTGCAGAGTTTTATAACAGAAGTAGATATGTTGAGCAGCACGGGGAATAAGACCTCTTTTAAGGCCGACGATAAAGATCCTTTCAACATAACCTGGAATGGATATGAAAACGGCGGCCCAGCTATCAACGACGCACTAGATCCGAAAGACTTTGATCGGCTACTTACCGCGGCAGAATCTAGCTTTACTCCTGATATGATTCCGACACTTGGCAAGTCCGGCTTGAATCTTGTTGAGTCGTACTTAGCCGGGTAATAGTTTCTCCTATCTGCTGTCGAGCCCCGCCTAGCCCCGATGAGTACTCCCTCTAAACAGCGCCGTTTGGAGGCTTTTCTGTAAGTGTGCTGCAAGCGTATCATAAAAGCATGAGCGCCTTTATAGCACTTCGTGGCAAGCTGGTTGTGGTTGGCAAGAGTCCCGATGGAGACTCGATGCGATTTGTGGCCGGTACTCCGCAGGATTTTGCCAAGCTAGCATTCGCCCATCGGTTGCGTATGAGTGTAGATGGCAGCGTACAACTTAGATTCGAAGCGATCGATGCGCCTGAAACGCATTACGAGCATTTGGCTCAACCACTCGGCGATCAAGCGCGTGATGCGCTGCTTAAGTTGGCCGGCTTTTCGCACATTACCTTTACAAAGGAAACGGTACAATCGGCCACGCCTCTGGAGATTCCAGCGGTGATCGTCGCAAAGATGATCGAGGTTAATGGCCGGCCCGTGGCATATATTTTTACAGGTAGCGAGCCTAACCTTCATGACGGCCAGCCTGTTACTGCATTAGAGTCATTTCTACCCAGGTCCCTCAACATGCATATGCTCGACAACGGCCTTGCTTACCTCACGCTCTACACCTCAACCCTGCCAACACATCGTGCCATATGTGTGCAACATGCGCAGGCCGCGCGCAGCAAACGAATCGGGGTGTGGGCAAAAGACACAACCAAGCATTTTACGCTTGCAAATCAGCAATCAATTGGGCCAGCGGGCGAACTCGTCTTACCTAAGATTTTCCGTCGCTGCAGCGATTATCTTCGTGCCCAACAAGGAGGTTTTGCCGGGAATTTAGCTGAGTGGCTCATCTCGACAAGCCAGAGCGCCCACAACGAGAACGACCTGCTAGAGCTACTGGGAAAGACGCTGCGGTTGAGCGATATCATCACCGAGCAAGGCGATACAGTGCAGGTGGCCGGTGATACGCTCGACATGATTTTCGTCGAGAAGTAAAATAGCTAAACGTTTCGTAACATTGAAATATCGAATGGCCGATCAGTTGCCACTGTAATTACACGCTGCCCATTTTCTATAAGTATGTCCTGGAGTTCTTTGCTTGCTTGTATACGGTGGAACGACGCCTCGAGATTTACCGGGTCGAAATGAGCCAGTTCGCCTCGCCCACTCACCCTTTCTTGCAGTAATCGCGCCTGCGCCCAATCATCGAGCGTATCTGATACTTGGCAGTAGACATGTACCATCCCGTTATGGGGGAGTCTGGCAATTGTGGCCAACTCAGGATAGCGTTGTCGCATTTTATGTTTACCTGCTTGCGCATCGGGTAAGGCCCGCAAGTAATCATGGATGAGTGTTTTATGGAGCGGGTTGGAGTCGATAATAACCGAACTGTGTAATTTTTCCAGTGAACGTGCCAGCTCATGCACTCGCCGTATTTTTTCTAGAAAGTGTTCGTCTTTTTCAATCGAGGTATCGTCGATGCCTTGGGACAATAGCTCGTTATGCCAAGTCTGGTCAGGCCATGACGCGACGTTGGTGCCGCTAAATATCACCCAATCGTCAGATTGTAGAGCCCTTGCTATCGTGCTTTTGCCTACGCCATCCGGTCCAAAGAGTGAAATGATCATAATCTTTAGTATAGGTCATAAAAAGACTCCCGCCATGAGGAGTCTTTTTGGAAAAGTCATTTTTGGGGCGAGCTATGGGTCTCGAACCCACGACCTTCGGAGCCACAACCCGACGCTCTAACCAACTGAGCTAAGCTCGCCATAAAATAACAGATTCACTTTACCAGTTTCAGTCTAAAAAATCCAGCTGTTAGTGAGGCCAGTATCCACTCGCTCCAAATAGAGCGTTACATGCAGGCTGACTTACGTCGGTCTGGCTGCACTACGCCTGACTCTATTTGGAGCGAGTGGATACTGGCCTCAGCTTCAGATACTGTATACTAAAAGCCTATGGGCATAGCAGCACGAGCAATTATTATTGAAGGCAACAAAATCCTGGTGATGAAGCGTGTCAAGTACGGCAGTGAGTACTTTACGCTCGTTGGCGGCCGCTTGAATGAGGGCGAGAACCTCGAGCAAGCCCTGGTTCGCGAAGTGATGGAAGAGACGGGCCTACAGGTTACTGCCGCCCAACTGGTGTATGTCGAAGAACACGCCGCACCATATAATCACCAGTATATCTTCTTGTGTAACGTCGCACCGCATCAGGGTGTAGCTCTGCAAGAATATTCTGAAGAAAATATGATGAACAAGCTCGACGCCAACGTGCATGAGCCCTTGTGGGCTGAGGTGAAAGCATTCGAGAATCTGCCTTTTCGTACGCCCCAACTCCACCAAGCAATCCTCGAAGCCTTTAAAAAGGGCTTCCCGCGCGAACCGGTTAAGCTGTAGGCAGTCTCGCTCAATCTAGCGCGCATCGCCATTCTTTTTGAGAGAAAAATGTAGTATTGTTTGCTCTATGTCGTTTAACCTCACTGTCGAAACCCCGCCACCTGACTCCCTGGCTGTGAATGTGCCTGCCGGTGGTTTGCATGAATATGATCAGGCTGTGCTGGAATCCGGGTACTTTTGGGCGAATGTTGCGCACCTTGCACATACATCGATGGACATGGGCACGTTTTTGCTGGCTAAAAGTATTGCTGCCGAGATGGGGCGCACTTTATGGTTGGTATCGGATGGCGGACCAGCACCCGAGCAGAATACCGACCAGCAAAAATATATAGAAAGATTCGGTGAGCGTGACCGTCGTTGCCTCTTGGGGGTGCTGGCTGTTTCTGATGTAATGCGGCTGCTCCGCGGCTCAGACCCTGATGTTTTCCTCGGTCTGGAAGACGGGATAGGTCTTAAAAAGGCAGACATCATTGTTGATTTAGGAAATGATAGTGCCTGGTCGTCTTGTAGCGTGCACCTACCAGCTGGAGATGTCGACCAACTCCTCGGCTATCCGTTGGGCGACGTCGAAGAGCGTTGGTATGTCAACGAGAAGGGTTTGTATATTAAACGTACGCCATATGACTTGAGTGACACAATGCGATTTACCATAGAGATGGAGGGGTACCGAGTTCCCGATGACATGCAAACCCTCTTCCCATATCTGGGCGTGCAGGCAATCGGCGAAGCGTCAAGCGAGTAGTTGTTTGACGGTAAGCATGTCGTCAACGATAGAATCTTCGAATTCGCCATAAATTATAAGTGATAGAATTATACAATATGAAGATCGAAACTACCGCCTCTGTTGACCCTATCTTTAGCAACCCCCAACTTGCAAGTATTTACGATGCTTTTGACCCTGATCGTAGTGATATCGAACCATATGTTGCGCTGATTAAAAGCTTGGGGGTCAAAAAAGTAACTGATCTCGGATGCGGAACTGGAGTTCTGGCCCTTCAATTAGCTAAAGAGAGCCTAGACGTAGTTGGAATCGATCCCGCCAAAGCCTCAATTGACATTGCTAAAGCAAAGTCAAGCGCCAGTAATATCGATTGGGTGATTGGTGATTCAAAAGTACTGAATCCAGACTCGACAGATGTAGTAGTAATGACTGGCAATGTCGCGCAAGCGATTGTAGATCCTCAAGATTGGTTACATACTATTCAGAATGTCAGGATGGCTCTTTTAGACGGCGGTTATTTTGTATTCGAAACACGCAAGCCAGAAGCCAAAGCCTGGGAAAACTGGACGAAAGAAAAATCATTCCAAAGTATCAATGTTCCTAAGGCGGGTCTTGTTGATGGTTGGGTTACGCTGACAAAAGTAGACTTACCTCTCGTAAGTTTTTGCTGGTCATATTATTTCCATAACGATGACGAGACAATTACTTCAAATTCAACGTTGCGTTTTCGTACTCTTCAGGAAGTAAAAAATGATTTGTTGAGCAATGGTTTTAAGGTAGTGGAAGTACGAGAAGCGCCAGACCGTATGGGTAAAGAGTTTGTATTTATCGCTCAAGTTGTAAAATAAAAATTCCCCCGTTAAAAGTGGGGTCTAGCATAAGGTGATTTGGTACCCCGGATAGGATTCGAACCTATGACCTTGAGCTTAGAAGTCTCCTGCTCTATCCAGCTGAGCTACCGGGGCATAAAGCGTATTGTACCAGAGTATAATCTGTGGTCATATCGGTCTTCTGTCTGGCGACGTAAGGTCCAGGTCTCCGATAGTCCGGATGTACTGACGAGACATGCGGATCTAGCGATACAAAATGGGCGCATTCGGGTTTAGTGCAATTGCAGGCAAAAAGCAGACGCACTATTTGCCTTTTTTGAGTTCCTTAAAGCCAACTAATGCAGAAGCTGATAAAACGCTCCAGAATACTATATCAGCAGCTAGACCAAGAGGATATTGTTCATGATACGCGTTACCCTTCCATAATATAGATATGGGCTCTACTGAGTTACACAAGCTTACGGAAGGTCTTACTAAAATAATTGGGAAGGGAAGCCCTTTTTTGACTTGATGAAGCCCGGAAACTTCACATCCCTCAAAAGATGATTGGCGATTAAAAAGCAATGTAGCAGCCGTAAGCAGGCATGCAAAAGTTAGGATACCTAAAGTAGAGAGCGATACCTTTTTCATAGTTAAATTCCCTACGAGCATCTCATTTGCTTATACTTGCAGAACTCAGAAGTGGTGCGGGTGGGGAGAGTCGAACTCCCGTAGCCAGTTTGGAAAACTGGAGTAATGACCGTTATACCACACCCGCATAATGAGACAAACCTCTGGTTTTTCTCATCGCGCCGCGCTTTGGCAGAGCCAAAGTCTCGGGCTGCTCTTTTCCAGAGCTTTTAGCAGACTGCACTCCCTCCAAGCTAGGAAACCGTCAGGCCAAAACAAGTTTGACCTGCCAGTTACCTAGCTCCAGGATGCTTCCTCTTCCCCACAAAAAGCTATGCTTTTCGCGGGGACCCGTTTTGTCATCGCACCTTTTCGGCGAAGCCGAAATTGTCCGTACCGGGCAACCGGTGCTGCTCTTTTTTCGGGCCCTTAACTCCGTAAGCCTCTCCATAAAAAACTTCGTTTTCGTGGGACTTTTGCACTAAGGGACGTTCAGGAGTTGGGGAAGAGCATGTGCGCTTATTTGAAACACTGAACAGGGGTGATTATAGCAGGTTCATGGGCTAAAAGCCACAACAAAGAAGCATAAGCGATATATGGTATACAATATGCTTTACAAATCTGCATCAAAGGTGTATAGTTGGCAATGAAGAATTGAGCTGTGGGTTATTCTATTGACTTAATTCCGGTTCTGGTAAACAAAGGGAGATACAATGTACGGAAGAATTCTGGGCGCTAGCACTGGTGTAGGTACCGCAGCAGTTGCCACGATCCTGCCAAACACGGGCAGCAACATGGTCATCGACGTCGCTATTTCGGTAGCTGCGGGTTTGGCCGTTTGGGGCTTTTTGTCTCGTCGTTAATCCTTTAAAGGAACGAGAATAACGAAATGACACGGTGGTTTAGTCAGCCGTTCACACATATTAAGCGAGGGGTAACCTCGCTTTTTGTGTGTTTTATAGCGGTTTTGCCAATTCTATTATTCGGATACTGGGCTTACTCATCAGCGCAGGCTGTGGCATCACGTCACAAATCACATGCGGCGGTTGCCTCTCCTATCCAAACAGTACAGCGGATGAATACTCAAATAACGACGGTGGATTTCTGATATGTGCATTACGGAAACTGAACACGAAATAGGGAAAGTAATCCTGCGATCTGCTACGAAGAAGCGAGCCCGTAAGCCGCGCAAGCGCCGCATTATGTTGGCTTTATTGATCGCGGCCCATAACGAAGAGCTAGTGCTTGAGAACACTATTCGTTCGGCCATCAAAGCTGGTATGAACCCCAAGGATATGTACGTCGTTGACGATAATTCGAACGATGATACCAGCAAGATTGCTAAAAGCATACTTGGCAAAGACCACGTTATCAAAGTGCGTCGCAGTGGCAAGGGTTTGGCTGTTACTAAAGCAAATAAACACTTTAAATTAAGTAAGCGCTATCGTTGGATTCATATTGCTGACGCCGACGGTGGCTTTGCAAGCAATTATTTTGCCGTCTTACGTGCGGCGTTACGTCCCGACTATGCTGCAGCCAGCGGCTTTGTGCGCAGCCTGCCGGGCGGTAATGTGGGGCAGTTCCGTGTCTTTGAATACACCTTTGGCCAAGAAATCCATAGGCGTTTTCAGGCCATGATGGGCGCCGTAACGGTAATTCCCGGACCCACTTCTATTTTCCGCTCAGATGTCTTCGAAAAAGTAAACTTTGCAAACCATTCGTTAACTGAGGACTTCGACGTCACGCTGCAGATTCATCGCCAGCGCCTGGGCAGGATTCAGTTTATTCCGCAGGCTATGGCATACACCCAGGATCCACGCACCTTTGGAGACTTCACCAAGCAGGTAAGCCGCTGGAACCGCGGACTCATGCAAGGTTTTTTGACCCACCGCATTGGCCGGAAGGCGCAGCGCATTGATTTCTACCTGACATATCAGGTGCTGCAGAATATTGCCTTCTTTCTGAGCTATTTCCTCGTGCTCCCTTTCATGGCAATTTCGCACCACTCTATAACGGTTGTAGCCGTGGCCTTCTTATATGACGTTGCTGTACTGCTCCTTTTAGTACTCCTGACGGCTATGCGTGCCGGCCGCTACGATATTCTAAGTAACTTCCCGCAGATATATACGCTGCGTTGGGTGACGCTAGGCATATTCTTACGCTCGTTCTTCGAAGTCGTATTCTTACGCAAATTCAAAGGTCCTCAAGGCGCCTGGGACACCGAAGGCCGCCGGTACAAACAAACCGTTACGCTATAGCCATACCATAAGATCCACTCCACCAAGGACAACCCTGGGCAAAGTGGATTTTATAGTATGGTTTGCTTTTTAGAACCAGCTTTTGATGGCGGACCAGAGGGAGGTGCTGTGATCGGCGCCTGGGATATCAGTTTTGGAGGGCTTGACTGTCGGTCTGGCGGCAGGTGCAGCGGTTGTATGGGCAGGTGCAGGGCTGATTTGCTTGGCGTGGACGACCAGGCGATTGGTACTGGTGCCGACAGGGGTGCAGGTGATGAGTGACAGCGTTGGAGTGGCGGCTTGGTTGAGCACGCTCAAGTCGTCGGGTGAGATGACCTTCGTGTCGGTAACTTGGTAGACATAGGCGATGCCCTGGTAGTTGATCTGCAGTTGGTCGCCAACCTTAACCTTATCGAGCAGCGTAAATATCCACTTATAGTCGCCAGGCGCCCATGGTTGGCCGCTGCTGTGGCCAACGATAACGACGGTCCCGTTCTGCCCGGGCAAGGCGGTATTGCCGTAGTGGACAGTGCCGTGCCGCAGAGCAATCTGCACCTTCCACTCAACGGTAGACGGTTCGTCAAAGACGATGGGCGCATTAACGTTAATAGAAGGAACGACCAGTGAGGATGGTGCATTGGGATCGGCTTTAGGCGTGGATGCAATCGTTGCTGAAGCGACGGGTGGATGGGGGATAATAATCGCCGCGGCGCTATTGCGCCCGGCAAAGGCATAGTGAATGCGTGCCCATATGAGCTCGCCGTTGAGCAATCCGAGTACGCCAGCCATAACGGTCACACCAATAAGAGGCGGCACGATATGCTTGCGGAACGAAAAGGGCATCTTAGGTACTTTAGGCCGTGCGGGCTTATCCGACATATTACGCATAGTATACATTAATATAGCTATTTTTGCAATACCTCCCTGGCGAGACAATATCACGAAACTAAATCTTGTTATTTTTAAGGAGAGGGTTGCTTCTTATAGTGGCTAATCTGTTAGAAATAGCTACTTGCTATATAATTCTTTAGATTAACAGATAGAGAGTTTCGCGATCTAGGTCTATACTTAGTTTAGAATGCCTACAGTTAATTTTATTGAAAGTGCACCCCCAGAAGGCCTTGCTGCCTACGTAGAAGCTTTTTGGCATTGTCAGATTACAGAAAAAGGTGCGATTCGGCTATTGCCTACAGCTTGCAGTGAACTTATGGCTTGCTACACCTCGCTTGGTAATAGAGTCGTGCTAGTTGGACCAATGTCAGTTTCACAAACCGCTCATGTTACCCCGGGTGAATTATTTGTGGGTGTCCGTTTCAGGCCTGGATGTCAAATCACACTTCAGCAGCAAGGCTATACTTCGCTAAAGGATACAAAAGTCTACGGACGTGCCACAAACTCAACTCTCGTAAACGATTTTGAGACTGACATGCAGTCTATGGCTACGCCCGAAGCAGTCAAAATACGCTTGCAATCCTTAGTTGTAGCTCTAGTCGCTCAAAGACGTATTGTACGCGATGCAGTAATTGACGATTTCCTTTCCATGTCAGAAGCTCGTTCTGGTCACATAAAAATCAAGGACTCATTGAAAGATTTACCGATTAGTCCTCGTCAATTCAGACGCCGTTTCAAGCAGTATACAGCTTATACGCCAAAAGAGTTTCTCCGTCTGTGCAGGCAGCAACGAGCGGTCGCTGAGCTAAAAAAGACGAATGCCACCATAACTGATATAGCAGCAAAACACGGCTACGCAGATCATGCTCATTTTTCTCATGAGTTCCGCGCACTGGTAGGGATAGCGCCCATGGCGTTTGAGAAAGAGTTAACACTCAAGTAGACTGTCCATTTTTTACAAGCCAGATCTTGGATCTTGATGTACTCTTTTTACTACATATTAAATAGAAAGTGATCTAACCCGTATGGCACATATTGTACTTTTTCATTCAGCATTGGGCTTGCGACCCGGTGTGCATAATTTTGCAGAACAACTGCAGAAGGCAGGCCATGTCGTGACCACGCCTGATTTATATGGCGGTGAAGTCTTTGAAGATTACAAAGCCGGCAACAAAAAATGGTTCTCTATGGGGATACCAGCCATAATGCAGCAAGCACAGACGATAGCGGCAGAGCTATCCGGTAATCTGGTATTTGCAGGCTTCTCCAATGGGGCAGCTATAGCCGAACTCCTAGCAGCTACACACCCTCAAGCCAAAGCGGCCTTACTTATGCATGGAGCCTTACCGCTTGACATGTTGCAAGTAGCAAAGTGGCCCAAACATGCGCCAGTGCAACTTCATTACAACAACAAAGATCCCTTCCGAAATCCTGACAATGACGCTGCTCTTAAGGAGAGTGTGCGAGCGAGCGGGGCGTCGTTTGAGGAATTCTTGTACGAAGGCCATACACATCTTTTTGCCGACCCTGACTTACCGGATTATTCTCAGGAATCTGCCGAATTGATGCTTGAGCGTGCGCTACATTTTCTTAAGCAGACGTGATGTCCCCTAACGCCATAGCTAAGAGCATATACAATAATGATCTACATGATATCAATGTTTACTCTCTTGCTTGATTGTCTCTAAGAAGTTGACTGCTGTCCGGTTAAACCTGATATTGCGGCCTGTCATAGTGGCTAATAGAATGGACTCAGTTTATGGTATTGTCGCCGAGTGAAGTGGTGATAATGTTTTGCCAGGGTCCGTTTGGGACGCTTGTCTGGCTAACGAAAACCCAGTCGACAGCATCGACATCTTGCAGATTAAGATAGTCACGTACAGCAGGAGAAACATCCAAGCCAGCTTTAGCGTCGAACGTATTGATTGGGTTGGCGGTCCCGAAGACGTAGACGGTGTCGTCGGTAGCATACGGGCCGGTATCTTCCCACTGTGCATAGGCGATTCTGTCGCCGTGGCGAATAGCAATCCAGGCGTTTTTACACCAGGAGTATTTGCTGCTGCTATTTTTGAGCGGGCAATTGCTGGCGCTGCTCTTGCGCTGGCTGTTGTCGGCGATGTCGGTATACGGCAGTGCGAAATAGAAGGGGTTCTCGCGTGGGGTAAAACCGGCGGGGTAGTAGCCGCTACGATTAGAGGGGGCATCAGGCCCCCCGTAATGAGCTTGCCACTGGCTATCCCAGGAGCTGGGTACATTCGAGATATAGGCGTTATCGGCATCGGCTGGCTCGCCTACCCAGAACCAGGTGGTGGTGATGTGTAGGTGTGAGAAGGTCGACAGCGGTGCTGGTACTAATGGTTGTAAAGTATGCCCCGTCTGAGACGTGTCCGAGGGAGTGTGAGCCATCAATCTACTATTCTCAGCCGACCCATTGAGCGAAGAGAGGCCCGGCAAACTGGGGCCGGGGTGGGGTATGTACGTTCTGTCTTTTGTAGCTGTCAGCCCTAGCTCATCCTGTTGCATTGAAACAGAGGACAATGGCCACAAAAATGGCCCGCCGATTATTGCAGCGGCAAGCAGACACACAGCGGCAATTCCAAACCAGGAATGCCGCTGTGTGGCTTGCCCGAACCGATTGTTCTGGCGTCTGACAATCATCTTACAACTGAGGCTGGATCTCGTTCAGGGCTTGGTTGAGCGTTTCGACGGTGACGCCCGCTTGCTGCATGCTTGCTAATTCGGTATCCAGATGGGCTGGGGTAATTGAGTAGTCCTCTTGGGCGGCGGAAGGGTCTGCTTCAACGCCGTGATACACCAGCACTAGCCAGGTCTTGTCGTGCTGAGCTTGGGCGACCCACGCGGCTACCTGAGCGGGTGTGGTGCCATCTAAAATGTTTTGGACGCGGATGTTGTAGAAGTCAAAATCGCCCTTGCTGTTAAAGCCGTCGTCAGTTGAGCGGTGTGAGCGGAAGTACTTTTTGGCTTCGGTGAGCACGGTGCCATTGTATTCGCCATATGGAGTGGCGAAGTTCGCGCCTACTACACCGTCATTGCCAAACCAAGTCCGTAACTGTGCTTGGCTGTTGCCCATCTCGGCATCAATTTTGGCAACTGTCAGTGTAGGTAGGTGGGGATGGGTAACAGTATGGTCGGCAATTTCGTTGCCGTCGTTTTTAAGGGCTTGCATCATGGCCACGGTCATGTACTCGGGGTCCTGACTGGTGCTGCTGATGATGTAGAAGGTGGCCTTCATGCCGTATTTGTCGAGCAGCGGCAGAGCGTTCGTGTAATGGGTGCGCAGGCCGTCGTCAAAGGTGAGGGTGACCAGGGGGCGGTTGAATTGTGCAGGTGTGTATGGCGCAAGGCTGAAATCGTCATTTTGTACCCAGCCAACCTTGCTGACAACCTGGTAGAAGGTGATCGTTTTGGCAGTGGCAGGCGCGACAAACTGCGCTTTTACTTGGGTCCAAGCAGTCGGGCTCGCGGGCGCAGTGCCGACGTAGTAGTAGGATACGGTGCCGTCGGCGGCAGTGACCTGGGCGTCGACTTCGCTGTCAATGTTGGACTCGTACCAGTTGGTGTATTGATAGTTGGTGCCAGGGGTAACAGGTACTTCATCGAAGTACCACTTGGCATCGCCATTGGTGTAGCTGGTGATGGTAGTTTTGAGGCTGTGTGTGCCGGTATGCCCGGTGTTCTGGTAGGTGGCGCTATGGGTGTTGGTCCCCCAGCTGCCATCGTGCCAGTTGCTGGGGAGGCTATTGGTGTTCGTTTCGACCGATGGATTCGGGATGAGATTCGTTGCCGCAGGTGGGGTGACTGGTGAGTTGTTTACGGTGACTACGACAGGGGCTGAGGTGGTAGACAGGTGCGCGCCATTGGTAGCAATCGCCGTAAGCGTGTGGCTCCCGTTGGAGGCCGTCGTTGTATCCCAGTTTAGGCTATAAGGCTCGCTGGTAAGCGGGCTGCCGAGGTTAGTTCCGTCAAGCTGGAACTGAACCGAGGAGACAGCGACAGCATCGCTAGCGTGGGCGGTGATAGTCTGCGAAGCGCTCAAGGTGGCATTATTTGCGGGGCTGGTAATATTTACGCTTGGTGCTGTCGGGTTGTTCACAGTGACACTCTCGGTGGTTGTGGCAGTTAGATTGGCACTGTTGGTGGCAACGGCGGTGAGAGTGTGAATGCCATTGGTAGTTTTCGTAGTATCCCAGGCAAATGTGTAGGGCGCAGTTGTTGCCAGCGCGGCATTCGTGCCGTCCAGCTTAAATTGGACTGAGGTGATTCCTGTGGCATCGCTGGCGTTGGCTGTAACGGTGGTCAGGCTGTTAACAGTGCTATCTGCTGCTGGTGCCACAAAACTAATTGTAGGTGTGGTCGGAGGCGACACGTTATTTACATTCACCGTAACGTTGGTTGCAGTCGTGGTCAGATTGGCGGTATTAGTGGCAACGGCGCTGAGGGTATGCGTGCCATTGGCCACCTTAGTGCTGTCCCAGGCCGTGGCGTAAGGTGCACTTGTAACAGGCGCACCGAGGTTGGCTCCATCCAGTTTAAATTGGACTGAGCTTAGGCCTTGAGCATCGCTAGCGTTAGCCGCCACATTCACGGCCGAACCGCTCACTGTGGCATTTGCCGTAGGCGAAGTCATGGCTACAGTGGGTGCGGTCGGCGTGCTGCCTGGACCGGTTAATGAATAATCGTCAGTCGTCAGTGAGCCGTTGGCAAAGATAACATGAAAGAAGGTTAGGCTGGCCGCGTTAGCGGGAGTAGTGAAGGCGTAGCTGGTCTGCTTCCAAGTGCTGCTGCTGGCCGCATTGCCAACCCAGTAGTAGCTGGTGGTGCCGGTGGTAGTTGTCACGACGGCGTCAACTTCGCTGGCGACAGTGCTTTTGTACCAGTCGCTAAAGGTGTAAGCGGTATTGGCGGTAACGGTAACCGGCGAAAAATACCACTTGGCATCGCCACTTGTGTAATTTGCAAGGGCCACCGTCGCACTACGTGCGCCAGTGTGGCCTGTGGTGGCGTAGGTGAAGGTGGTAGTATTGGTGCCCCAGTTGCCTTTGTTCCAGCCGGCTGGAGATGCTCCATTGGCGGTTTCAAATGATGGGTTAGCGACTAGATTGGTTGCAGCACGCGCATTGGCCAGTGGCAGTAGGCTGGCAGCAATAAGAAATAGGCCTGCCAGCAGTGATCTTACTTTTTTCATAGATAGTTCCTCACCTTAGTCCCACTCTTAAGTAATACAGTATAATTACATAGAACTACTTTATGGTCTATAAGTCAACTCTATTTTATATGAAACATAAGTTGCATGGGCTTACAGGCACCCCCTGCCACCTATATGCAGCAGAGTCAGGCGTAGTGCAACCAGACCGACTTTAGTCGGCCTGCGTGAAAACGCTCTGCTGCATATAGGTGGCAGGGGGCCCTTCGCTACCCCTCTTGCGCCACGATCCAGAAAGGTTACTATACGTATATATGAATAACTTCGTCTTTTTATTGTCCCACTATCCGCTGGGGCATGCCTTTGGAGCGCGCTACGAGTTGCCTATCCCCTTGGTATTGTTCGTACTTGGAGGCGGTGCTGTCGTGCTGCTATCTTTTTTGCTCGTGGTACGGCAAAAGGTTGCTCCGGCCTCTGCTGCCGAGTATCCTGACACAACACATGTGCGAGGTATACAGGGTTTTTGGGCTGCTTTGAGCCTTTTGGTTCTTACAGCGTGTATTACTGTGGGTATAGCGGGCAGCCAGGAGGCTGCAGAGAATATTGTGCCAACGTTATTTTGGCTGATTATATGGATTGCCGTGCCGCTTTCAGCCGGTATTGTAGGTGACTGGACACAAGTAGTTAACCCTTTTGCCATTGTGGCAAAACTTACCGATAACAGGGCACTCCGTAAACGTGCGCTTCTTCGGGAAGCATCGCTTGCCTGGCCGGTTCGCGTGGGTTGGTGGCCGGCTGTTGCTGTTTTTTTCATACTGGCATGCGGCGAACTGATTTATAACCAGACGGTCACACGGCCAGTAGTTATTGGCGCAGGACTCTTGATTTATTTTGTACTGAGTGCTTTTGCCGGTCTGGTCTATGGCAAACAGTGGCTGGAGTGCGGCGAAGTGTTTACGGTGCTATTTGCAACGTGGGGGCGGCTAGGTTTTTTCCGTTTTGGCGCTCCGGGACGCCGAGGTTTTGCGGGTGGGTTGCAGGTGCCTTTTGAGGCTAGCGTCAGTCGCGTTACGTTTGTGTTGCTGCTCTTAGTAAGCGTGGGTTTCGACGGCCTACTTTCTACACCGCTGTGGAGCCGCATGCAGCATCACTTGCCGAACGGTCTGGCAGTGGGGACGACGGCTTATCTATTGCTGGCAACACTTATTTTTGCAGCCTTGGCATTCGTCTTTTGGGCAGTATTTAGCTTACTGGCCCTGGCAGTAAGCAAAGTGGGCGTACACAAGCTGGGTGCCACACCCGCACTGGCGGGATTACTGCCGTCGCTGGTGCCAATCTCCTTTGGCTACTTGCTGGCGCATAATCTGGAATATTTAGTGCTCAATGGTCAGCTTTTATTTCCGCTTATCGGTAATCCCGTAGGCAAAGAAAGCTGGCCAATCCATCTGCCACACCCCTTCAATGACAGTTTCGAGCCAAACCGGCACCTGCTGCCCAGCTCTTTTTATTGGTATGCCTCGGTGATTGTTATTGTGATTGTGCACATTGTGGCTGTCGTATTGGCGCATCGTTACCTGGGTAGAGCCACTAAGAATGAAGAGCAAGCGCGGCGGTCGGAATATCCGTGGATTGTGGCAATGGTGGCCTATACGATGTTCAGCTTATGGCTCCTGGCTCAGCCGTTAGTCAAAGAAAAGGCGGACGAAACGGGCATCGCGCCAACCCGTCAAACTGTGGCTGTTGCCCAAACTAATGCGGTGATTACAGTAGATTATTAGCATATGAAACGACATTTTTCGGCGGGTATGACTCTACTGCTGGCCGGGTTGTCCGTTATAACGGTAGCAAGTTTCAGCCATGCGACCGTTCCCTTGTACGATGGAGTTAATTTCCCCGATGAGCCATATCGCTATGTGAAATCGCCGGCAGCGCAAAAACAGAGTACTCCAGCGCCTACTACCATCTCTAAGGTATATCAACTCAACCGGCCGGTATATGGTGTGTATATTAATAGCGTAGAACTGGGGCCGCAGATATATGTCTATATCGACCGGAGCGCGCTGATTATTCCTAAGGGCGCAACCGAGTTTACTTTAAGCGCCGAACCATTGGCGCCAACGGATCAGCCGGGCGGCGGTCCTATTGCCGGGAATGTATATAAGATACTGGCAGCGACCGAAAATGGTGCGCTCGTGATCGCAAACCAGCATACCACCGCGCAGCACACAATCGACTTACGTTTGCCACAAGGGTATCCGGCGACAGGTCAGATGGTTTTTAGGCCGGCAGGCGGTCAATGGCACGCGTTACCTACCTCACGCATTGGTACGGATATTTATGAGGCCAATCTGAGCGCCTTTGGTGAGTATGCGCTTAGTATTCCCAATCAAAAGTCAGTTACAGCCACCAGGCGCAAAATGCTTCCTTATGGTTTGATTATTTTTTGTGGGATGTTTGTGGTGGCGATGACAGCAATCTTGCTCATCATCCGTACATCGGAGCGCAAAAAAAGTCCGTTAACTATCGAAGAAAAGAAAAACAAAACTCGGGGCAGAGATGCCTGAGGTAGCGACACGGCAGAACGGGGCAAAAGACCTACCGTTACGTGCGGTGGTGCTATACGCCGGATTTACGGCTGCAATTGGCTTACGGGTAGCATTGGGCGGGCATGACATCGCGCAGTCAGCATCGGCGGGCTTGGTTTTTGCAGCAAGCCTGGTATCGCTGGGGGTAGTGACAGTTAGGCCGCACTTTATAGCCAGCTGGCGTACGGTGCTTACGGGACTCCTGGGCGGACTTTTTCTCTTACTCCCGGCTATCATTTTGTGGGCATGGATTGGAAACGCACATCCGCCGCTGGGCAATTATCCATGGTGGGCGAGTGTCGTGACGCTTGTGGCCCTAGCCGAAGAGTATTTCCTTCGCGGTGTATGCTACGAAGTCATTAGTTCCTGGAAAGGCGAACTAACAGCGATTATAGTAACCGCCCTTGCTTTCGCAGCCCTGCATGTTCCTCTATATGGATGGCAGGCGGCACCGTTGGACCTCGCTGTTGGCTTATGGTTTGGTGCACTGCGTATGGCTAGCGGTACTTGGCTGGCGCCGGGTATTGCGCATACCCTTGCCGACCTGGCAGCGTGGTTCCTGCGCTAGCTACATCTCGTTGAAGATGGTGATATGGGCGCCAAGCGAGTTGAGCCGTTCGGCAATTGCCTCATATCCACGGTTAATGGTGTACACATTACGCAGTGTTGATATGCCATCGGCGGCGAGCATGCCGATGAGTAGTAGGCTAGCGGGGCGCAGAGCAGGCGGGCACACCACATTAGCCTTGCTGAATTTAGTGGGACCTTGAATATACAGGCGGTGCGGGTCGGCCAACTCCACTTGCATGCCCACCTTGGTCATTTCGGTGTAGTAGATGGCCCGGTTTTCGTACATCCAGTCGTGAATGAGGGTGCGGCCGTTTATGACGCCAGCGATGGGCACAAAATAGGGCAGATTATCTGCATTTAGACCAGGGAAGGGGCGGCTATAGATCTTGCCCGGCAAAGCCTTGAGCGACCCGTTATGTTTGTGGATAGTGAGGTCCACCAAATCGGTATAACCATTAGTAGCCTTGTAGCGTTCACTCTGGGTATATTGCAGACCCATCTTTTTGAGCTTGAGCAGCTCAAGCGACATAAACTCGATGGGTACGCGCCGAATAGTAATCTCGGAGTTGGTGGTAATGGCCGCAGAGGTAAAGAACATGGCCTCAATGGGGTCTTCAACAGGCGAGTAAGTAATATTTTTCTTGATAACTCCTCTTACCCCTTGGACAGTCATCGTGGTGCTGCCCAGGCCGTTCACCTTAACGCCCAGTTTACGCAGGAATAGTGCAACATCCTGAATGGCATAATTGGCACTGGCCAATTCGATGATCGTCTCCTCGGGAGTACGAGCGGCTGCCAGCAAGGCGTTTTCAGTTACTGTGTCGCCGGATTCGAAGAGCGTGATGCGTTTTGCCGGCTTTTTGTTGACTGTTACCTGGTAGAAGCCTTGGGTAGCGACAATGTTCACCCCAAATTCTTCAAGCGCAAACAGGTGCGGCTCTACCGAGCGGGTGCCAAGTTTGCAGCCACCGGCATAGGGGATTTTAAAGTCGGTGTAATCGTGCATGAGCGGCCCGATCACCATCAGCACCGAGCGCGTTTTGCGGGCCGATTCGGCGTTGATGTTGTCTAGCTGCAAGCGGGCCGGGCGGCGAATCTCGAGATCGTTGCCGTTGGTCCACTTCACTTTCACGCCGATGCTCTGGAGTACCTCGATAATGCGGTACACTTCTTCAATCTTCGGGAAGTTGGTAAAGCGCGTTACGCCGTAATTGAGCAGTGAGGCGCAGAGCAGGCCTACGGCGGCATTTTTGCTGCTCTTAAGAGTAATTTCACCGCTGAGCTCGTAACCGCCTTCAATACGGAGGTTAACGGATTTGTCGCCGAGCGAAATAAGTTGCTTGTTGAGGACGTCGCTGATGCGGCCGAGCGTTTCGAGACTTAAGTTTTGCTTGCCGTGCTCGATACGGTTGACTGCCGATTGGCTGGTGTTTAGCCGACGGGCAAATTCTGCTTGGGTGAGGCCACGCTCCTGTCTAATCTGTGCTATTAAACTACCGATTTTCTCATTTGCTGCTGTATCCATAGTGCATAAATAATATCACATACGATATAACGTATGCAATGATTGTGCTTTTGTTTGTATTTTTCGAAAGAATGCCCTTATGAATTTAGTTTACCATTAATTGCGCCACTTGCTACAATACCGGCATGATCTAACGACGCGGTGGAATTGGCATAACCCTTGTAACCCAAAAGGAGCATCGATGATTGATGACGAAATTGAGGCATTAATTGCCGCCGAAACCACCCGCCAAGCTGAAGGGCTGGAGATGATTCCCTCCGAGAATCATACCTCCGGCGAGGTGCTCAAAGCGCTCGGCTCCCGCCTGACCGACAAATACTCCGAAGGGTATCCCGGCATGCGCTATTACGGTGGCTGCGAATTTGTCGATAAGGTGGAGAATCTGGCCCGTGACCGTGCCAAATCGCTCTTTGGAGTGTCTCACGCCAATGTGCAGGCGTACTCCGGCAGTCCGGCCAACATGGCTGTCTATTATGCTTTGGTTGATCCTGGCGACACGGTTATGGGCCTCGCGCTGTACTTCGGCGGGCACATGACGCATGGCCTAAAAGTGAATTTTTCGGGCAAATGGTTCAACTCCGTCCAGTACCAAACCGGCCGTGACGGGTATCTAGACTACGACGCGATGGCCGCACTCGTGCAGGAAACCAAGCCTAAGCTTATCTTTGTAGGCGCTACCGCCTATCCACGTATTTTCGATTGGGCTAAGCTACGGTCCATCGCCGATACGTGCGATGCGTATTTGATCGCTGATATTTCGCACATCTCCGGCTTGGTCATCGCTGGAGCACACCCTTCTCCTGTTGGTTTTGCCGATGTGATTACCACGACTACACACAAAACACTACGAGGCCCACGCGGGGCGCTCATTCTATGCAATGGCAACCCCTCCAATCCGCTCAAGAGCGTAGAACGCAGCCGCGAAAATCTGCCAACACTTATCGACCGTGCCATTATCCCCGGCCTGCAAGGCGGACCACACAACCATCAGACTGCCGCCATAGCAGTTGCATTGCGCGAAGCGTCGCAACCAGCCTTTAAGGAATACGGCAAGCAAATTGTGAAGAATGCCAAAAAATTAGCCGATGTACTTATGAACAAGGGATATCAGCTGGTCACGGGCGGCACAGACAATCATTTACTGCTCGTGGATCTTACTAGCAAAGGCATTACCGGTGCTGAAGCTGAAAAAGCCTTGGGCGAAGCCGGGATCACCGTCAATAAAAACACCGTACCCTTTGACCCGCGTAAGCCCTTTGACCCTAGTGGTATTCGTCTCGGTACGCCTGCCCTCACCACTCGCGGCCTCAAAGAAACCGAGATGCAGCAGGTAGGCGAGTGGATCGATTATGCTTTACAAGCTAAGGGTCAATCGGCTAAACTAGCTGCAATCAGAGACGAGGTCGTAGCCTTCACTAAAGATTATCCGCTGCCAGCATAAATATACCACTGCCCTAAAAAGGTAGTCCCCCTGGGTCTAGCAGTATTAATCGTTTATTGTTTCTGGCGGGTCGGCCGCTCATTTTATCATCTAAGAGAATAGGGAGATATATGACCGGTACGGCTGAAGCTGCAGCTACAGTGATCACTAGCAAAGTAGAATCGTCTACACTCGTCGATATTGCAAGAATGGCGACACATGCCGAAACTGGGGTTCTCGATGAATCGCCGATCTCGGGTTATTTAGGGGCTGCTTCGATTGAGGGCTTTGTAAGCCCTGCAGCCTTTATGACAGAAGGCATGCCGGACTATCTGTCGCACCCCTTTGGAATATCAGTGGCTGCGCAGATGCGTCATAACTTTTATAATAAACACAAGATAACGGGCCTCCCTGCCGGAAAAAGAGAAACCGTTGCCCATGAAGTAGGTGAGAAGGCGTATAACGGCTTCCAGGGTTTTATAGAGATTGTGGATGGCAAGCCGCAGATATGTGGACTATTTCGTATTGAGGACGGTGAATTTGGCTCCGGAATTTTCTTGAGAACCTTGATTAACACTCCTGACGGATCGATGTGGGTGGAGCCGGAGGATAAACGATTCGCGGCCTTGGGTATCAGTACTCGCGCCGTAAAGCCTGCTACCGTTCCGCGCATAAAGAAGGACGAAGTTGGTGGGAAGAAGGACGTAAAGGTAAGGCCAGAGAGCGCCTACCAAGACCTTCGGCTCAGAGAGGTTATCTTTCCGAACGGCGAGCGCCAAAAACTGCTGATTGTAGTAGAAGCCGACGAATTACCGCAAATTGAAGGCGAGGAGAGCCTCCGCAGTACGTACCGACAAGTTTTCTTTATGGGTCCCGATATCTTTAACATGCGAAGGCTTGGCTTTAGGGGTGTTGAGAGACAAAAAGGTCACGACCTCTTTTGTATGGAGCCAGGCTCGTTTACAACGGTCAATCGACCTATTGGTGGCGAATTCGGTGCCGGTCAAATGTGCGTAAGCGAGTTCAAGGCTGATACTCCAGAAGAGTTCGAGGCAGCTTTCCAGACTTCATTAGAGGACAATAACAGAGTGGTTCAGGGATTTGATGATGATGTGGAGCGCCGAAAGAAGTGGCGGGGAGCTGTTGCGGTACTCCCGCTTAAAGACGGCAAGTGGGGCGTAGTAACGCATGAGGCTGAGTGGCGAACACCCATTGCCAATGATGGCAAAGAAAGGTCACGACGATATTATGCTGCGGGCGGTGTCTTTGATAGGGAATCCAATACGGTGAGTGATCCTGAGATTTTAGCAACCAGTGAATCATTCCCCTTGAGTACGCTAGAAGCGTTCATCGGACGCGAAGATCTCAAAGAAGTCTTTTATCCCATGCATTACGAACCTCTCGGCAACGGTAAAGCCAGATTAAGCGGTGGATTACGTGATCACGAGCAATGTTCAATAATTATCGATGATATATTCTGGGGTCAATATAGCGATGAGTATATGGAGCGATTAGTTGAGAAATTGGCTCTTGAGCAAGCGATCATGGCTGAGCCGGCGATGGTGTAGGTCCCTTTTAGATATTTTTATCATACTTAAGGCAGCAGCTCTGGCTCTTGCTCAAGCGTGATATTGAATTTTTGCTGCACGGCGTCGAGTATCTTTTGCCGGAAGGCTAGGAGCTGGGTAGTGGAGGTTGCATGCTCATTGACGAGTACCAACGTTTGCGTGGGCCAGGTGGCCATGCCCGTTTCAGGGTCGTGCACGTTTTTAAACCCAGCTTGCTCAAGCAGCCAGGCGGCAGGTAATTTGATGCGTCCATCTTCAGTTGGCCAGTGCGGTACAGGGCCGTAATCAGCTTGAAGCTGGGCAAGTGTGCCTTCATCGATCACAGGATTGCCAAAGAATGAGCCGTTGTTGGCGACTTTGGTTGGGTCCGGCAGCTTGCTGCTGCGGATGGCGATTACGGCGTCACGCATAATTTGCGGTGTATATTCTCGGATGCCATGCTCGTCGAAGTAGGTTTGCAATGCGCCATAAAAAGGCGGCTCAGGATTCTTGTGTAATAGATGCAAGGTAATAGCTGTGATAAAAAACCGGCCTCGGTCGCTCGTCTTGAACCGGCTGGTTCGATAGGCGAAACCACATTCTGAGCCGGGAATATTGATAACTTGCTGAGTTTGACTATCGTAGGCTTCCACACTCACTAGCGTCTGGGAAATCTCCTGGCCGTAGGCTCCGACATTCTGTACGGGAGTAGCACCGGTAGTTCCCGGTATCAAACTGAGGCCTTCGATGCCGGTCATGCCTTTGGCGGCTGTACGTGCGACCACGCTGTCCCAGTTTTCGCCTGCGCCAATCGTTACATAATAATTCTCGTCATCTTCTTGCTGCTCTTCAAAACGGGGGATTTTGTTAATGATAAGCAACCCGGCAAAGCCCCCATCCCGCCAGACGATATTGCTGCCTGAACCAATCATTAGTATAGGTAGATTGCGTTCGACGGCCCAGGCGACAGCCTGCGCCACTTCATTACGGTCGTGTACGTCAATTGCATAGGCGGCCATCCCACCCAGACGCATCGTCGAATACTCTTTCAGAGAAACGTTTTGCCTAATATCCATGCCATTTAGTATAGCTTATTGCGCTATCAACAGATGAAACGGTATAATATAAATCATGCAAAACGAGCAGCAGGAATCACCATTTAAGATTTTAGGTCAGAAGCTAAAAGGCATTCGCGAAAAATTACACGAAAGCGTCGCCGAAGTTTCTGGTGCCGTCGAAATCGACGAGCAGCACCTGACTCGCATCGAACAGGGCAACGAACGTCCCAGCGAAGACATTTTGTTGCTGCTCATCAACCACTTTGGTATGCAGGAAGACGATGCTGCCAATCTGTGGCAGCTGGCCGGCTATGACCGCCCTGAAGAAGATGCCGAACGCGAACAGGGCCGCGGTTCGCAGCATCAAAACCGTACAATGGTGATGATTATGGCAGTTGACCCGCGCATCATCTACAGCGACGGCGTACAGGTTGTGGCCAACAGCGCTGGAGTGGTGCTTAACTTCGCTCAGGGCGCAGGCACACCCCAAGCTCTCACCACTGCCCGCATTGGCATGAGCCGCGAACAAGCCTATGGCTTACTCCGCACTCTCCAGCAAACGCTGGAAAACTCCGAGCCAAAGCAGTTGCCCAGTAGCTCTCGCGGTAAAAAATCAGACCAGCACAAAGAGTAATAGCCTTCCGGCCGTTATGCGACCTCTCCGCTAGTTCCGCCCCCTGACTCCTTTTCTTCCTTTATTTTTTTCCGCAACCCTGCTATAACGTCAGCTAAAATGCCCATATTTAGTCCATTGCTTGCCGCCAGCTGTGCCGCCTCTTTCTGTGCTTGTGCGCGCTGAGCGGTGAGTATGGTGGTCTCTTGGATGTCTTGCGGGTCGGCGCCTTTTTCAATCATGCGTGTCAATGCAGCCTCAAACGCACCCGGCTCCATCAGCGCATCGGCTAGTTTATCAATTTCTTTTCTAGCTAGATCCCTTTCGTCTGCAGGAGCGGTGTGCTCTGGAGGATCTGGGTTTAAAGGGCTAGACTCTCCAGTTGTGGCTGCAGCAGGACCGGTGGCTTCTGCCAGCACTGCGTTGTATGTTTTTAGACCGGGTTCTGGAGGAGGGAGTGTGTCAAAGGCGCCCGTATGGACACCTTGAGTTAACCAGGCGTTGCGTTCAGCTTCATTCGGATTATTCCAGGTGTGGCCGCCAATTTCTCTAAGCGGATTTGCATGGGGTAAGGATTCAGTCATAAGCAAAATAAAAAACAGCTTTCTCTGTTGCTATCCGAGAAACTGCTTAAGTTTTGTACTATATCGCGTCTAGCATGGCGGGGTCAACCACATTTTTAGATAACCTGGGCAATTTGCTCTGTTTAAACTCGACCTCGCTTTTTTTGTCATACCGGACTTGATCCGGGTATCCAGTTGTTTTTATAGATTCCGGCTCGGAGGCTGGAAGGACAGGGCTATCGGCGAGGAGTGCCTAATAGATTTGGCTACCCATACACTTTTTACCAGAGATGATATACTGGCCTACGTATGCGCCCGTAGCTCAGCGGACAAGAGCGTTGGTTTCCGGTACCAAAGGTCGGGGGTTCGAATCCCTTCGGGCGTACCATTAAGTTTATGTTTAGCCCCTTAGGGGCTGTTTTTATGGCCGCTCCCAAATTAAAACCCACGCCTTATAAATACAGGCGTGGGAAGTATTTGCCTTAACTCTTACGAGATAAGACTAACTACAAATCACCCGTAAAGAAAACCGGTGAAGTGGTGCTGTTCAGCGTATCGGAAGCGATAGCGTATGGGCTCGTGCCGACCCAGAACCAGCGGTAAATAGCCGCACCCCCGGCTACCGGATAGTCATATTGAGTACCGGTGTATGGCGGGTATGTGCTGTTAAGAGGGTAAGGTGCCAACTCGGATGACTGCTGACTGGCGTAGGCAGTGCCCGTGTTTTGGATTTTGAGCTCTACCCAACCGCCCGTGTTGTAGACACGAGTAACATCGACTTTGCAAACATTGCTGTTTGTCAGGCTCTCGTCGTACTGATAGGTGGAACCATTCCATACGTACAAGTAGGCGTAGTACGTACCTTCTACCCCGTAAAATGCAGGATAGCTGGTGCTGTTTGCCGCTACACTTGTGTAGATGTCCCGAGAACCGCTACCATTGTACAGTCGAACTTGAACGTACTTCGCGGCAGCCGTAGTGTTACTGACTGGCGTGTATACCAGATTCTTGTAACAGTAGTTATACGGTGTCGCAAAATCTACGTTCGAGACCGCGCCCACCATTGGCATTGCGCTCGAAGCTGTAGGTTCGTACACGCCATTTACATCCGTTTGTACCAAGGCCGTCGGCCCTAGTTTCTGCATCGGTTTAGCTGCTTTAACATCCGGCGCTTTGGCTTGCGGTCCCGAAATCGTATTAGTAGTCGGAGGTTGCTGCGGTTTTTGGCCGGAAGCCGGCGTTGCAAAAGCAGAACCGCTGAGCGCGGCCAATAAAAACACGCTCAAACCCACCCCGCTTATCGCGGTGCGTAATCTTGCTAAGTTTCTCATGTTTTTCCTTGTATTTAAGTTAATCGCGCACGCGTGCCAATTTCTCACTATACTGTATCGTGCACCTGCACCTATCGATTTTTTGCTATGTAGTAGACGTAATTGTCCGTATAATAAATTGTCATCCAAGAGCATTCTTTAAATTTTTATTTTTGAGCATAGTAGGGCTGATATTTGGCTCTAACCTGTGTAAGAATGCTGTACCATGCACCAATAACAGATACGTAGACGATCACAAATGGTCGTCTTTTATTTTGGTTTGTTTTCTATCTAATCTGTCTCATACTCCTTCGGGCGGTAAGTTATACTTTTTATATGAAAGCTATAATGTATCCCGCTATTACGCTTGATGGCTTCATCTCTGATTTAGACGGAGAGTGCTATTCCTGGATTAGTGACGAAGATGAAAAGCATTACACGCAAGCTATTGCGAAAGCTGGCTGTGTACTTCTCGGTCGTAAGACGTATGAACAATATCCCGAAGACTTTCCACCTAAAAGCGGCGCGACGGCCTTTGTATGGACCACTCGTACAGACCAGCAAGATAAAGAACGCGTTAAATTCGTTCGCGGTACTCCTCAAGAAGTATTGCAGCAAATAGCAGCATGTGGCTTTTGCGATGTTATCGTTAGCGGCGGTGGAGAGGTTAACGGCTCTTTAGCTGAAGCGGATCTTATAGATGAAATTATCGTGAGTATTTACAATGTCGCTATCGGCGAAGGCATTCCACTATTTGGCTCGCACAAACCAAAGCTGAAGCTCGAATTACTCTCAACCACCAAGGAGATCGTAGGGATCGTTAAAAATCACTATAAAGTTAATCGTAGGGACCCAGGTCAAGGCGCTCCAAGTTCTGATAAAGCCTGACGATCTCCGGTTACAAAGAATTCCACCCTTTATCCGCTGAGCGTATCATGTGTCGTACACAGAGATAAAGATGGCCATATAAGGCCATCTTTTATTTTGCAAGTATTTCTTTATCTGGTGCAGTGTTCAAATCACTTAATGGCAAGCGCAATGAGACAAGTTGACTTTATACTATTCCTTTAGTATAGTACCTAAGGTATGGTTGTAGCATTAAGCAAATATGAGACCCAGCTACTTGAAGGCTGGGAAGAGGTCTACAAGCGTGGACAGCTCACGCTTTGGATCATGCTCGCCTTAAAAAACGGCCCTAAATATATGGCCGATATCAAGAAGTACATAGAATCGCAGACCCAAAACGCTGTCACGGCTGATGATCAAAGCATGTACCGTGCCCTCCGCCGTTATACAGAAGCGGAAATGGTCACCTTCACCGCCGAGCCAGCACAAAAAGGGCCTGATCGAAAAGTATATGAATTGACCGAAATAGGCACTCATGTACTGGAACAATTTGTAGTCCGAAACCTGCACGGCCTGATGCAGCAGCCTATTGTAAAAACATTAATTAAGGAACAATAACCATGAAGCAACGCGACATTATTTTTAAGCTCGGTCTCGCATTACAGCTGATCTTAATTCCGGTAGCACTGCTCTGGAGATTCAGCCAGGAGGCAAATTATTATAACTGGGTTATTAGCTCTAGCTTCATAATCGTGGTAGGCCTGTTTTTCTGGCCGCAGACATTACTCGGCCGCCTGAAGCGATTGTCAGCAATAAAACTGCAACTCGCTCTAACACTGGTACTCTTAACTATAAGCTGGGCTGTGTATATATACTTTCATCACTATGTAGGTTCTCACGGCACTTACGCCGCCATCTACTCTGTGAACTGGGAATCACTTTTTCATATTCGATGGGTAATGCTGCTCGGTCCTGGCATCAGCCCATCTACTGCGCTCCTCATGACATTCGCAATTCTTGCGCTGCCTTGCGCCAACCTGTATCGTTATAAGCTTGACCGCAAACGCATCAACGGCATTAAAAAAGACGACTTGTTTGTATAGTACGACTTTGGCAACTATCGTCCCTCAAAGCAAGATGAGTAAACCGGACTTTTCGGTAAAGCTAGGTGATTTAAAAAGCCGGGTGGACGTATAAAATAAATAACTTTGAGATGACAGAAGAGGAATTGCTCGTCTCATGAATTACCTTCTTGATACGCATATACTGCTCTGGCTACGATTTAGCCCAGAAAAGTTGAACGCAAGTCAACGCGATGCTTTAGAATCTCCAGAGGGAGAAAAGTTCATAAGTTCACTTAGCGCATGGGAAATCAGTCTCCAGTTTTCGCTAGGAAAACTGGACCTAGGTGGCCATACTCCTGAGGAATTTATCGCAGGTGTGTATGGATTAGGTATAAAGATGGTTACTCCGACTCCAGAACAGTATGCTACATATCATCTTCTGCCTAAAATTGATGGCCATAAGGATCCGTTTGACAGAATGATTATTTGGCACGCCATACAAGGCGGCCTGACACTCATTTCAAGCGATCAGAAAATTTCCGATTACAAACTACACGGGCTTAGTACTATCTAAGAAACATATATGAAAGTCCTTACTATATCTGGGCACCTATGTCGGGCAACTGGGCGGTTCCCTCTTAGCTTTCGCGCTCTATCTCGCGTTCGAGCAGTTCGCGGATAATCTCCGAGCGGGACTTGCCGGTTTTGTATGATGCCCAGCGAAGGTAAGTGTGGATTTTTCGATCGATAAAGAAGTTAAAGCGTAGGTCTTTGGTGCTAATGTTGTTTTCCTGCAGAAAGGAGCGGACGGCGGTATCCAGTTCGTCCATGGTTTCGTACTCGACGTTACGCACGAAGTCTGACGACAAGCTGGAGCGGAAGGTACCGCCCAATGAACCACCACGGGTTAGAATAAGTGTTGGCTTTTTGGCTTGGATAGCGAGACAGGTTTGATATCCTGTCGAAAAACTGCGTGCCGTGGCTTCAACGATGACCACCTCAGCTTTACCTAGGGCATCAACCTGTGCTTTGTTTATCTTCTTCCAGTCAGCTATACGGACCTCTTCGTCGTAGCGACCTTCTACGATCATGGCGTAGACTTCTTCGATCCATTTGCGGGTCACTTTATGTTTGCCTTCTTCGATGAGCTTCAAAATCTCACGGAAGTAGGGCATGTCTGCCTCCATATCTTTTCGCGAAGCAATAAAATGTACGTACATACTGAGTGTTGCACCTCCTATTAGGCAATATCGAGTGTCTCACCCACTCCTTTAAGCGTAGTATTTTTCCACAGCCATTACAAGTTATACATAAGTAGGATATTGATTTACTCATCAATGATATGTATATATGTAAATAATATACGTATATTATCACGACCAGCAAACTATAAAAGGAGCCGGGAAGATAGAGCTATTTCTGAGTAAAAGAATCTGGAGTTTCAACATATAAAAAAGATCTGTGAGCGGTAACTCACAGACCCGTTGTTGTCTTAACGTTCAAGACTTACCAATGCTACCAGATGTAGGGTGGTATTGGCAATAATCGCCAGACAACGCAATTCGGGTACTCCACAATAGTTGCATAACCTAACACATCAACTAAAGGGGAGATGATGAATACATTGTTCAACGTCGGCGTTATAGGGCTCGGCGAGCAGGGCTGGGATAACCTGCTGCCAAGCCTGGCTATGATGCGTGAAGCGAACATCAAGGCTGTGTGCGATCTGAATACGAGCCGTCGTGCACTTGCTGCACGCAATTACGGTGCGGCGCCATACAAAAATTACCTTGAAATGCTGGATCAGGAAAGACTGGATGCGGTAATCGTTGCCAGTCACCCTGCAGTACACACTGCCGTGCTACAAACGACACTCGTTCGCGGTATTCCAACGTTTATTGAGAAGCCTCCCACGCTTTCAACTGTCGAATTATGCGATTTGATCGATCTGAATAGGGCTTACAAAACACCAACGGCTGTCGGTCTAAATTTCAGTTTCACTGATCCCGTCTTGTTCGTAAAGAACATGATGGCCAAACCGGAATTCGGCAACTTAACTTACCTGCGCATCTGCCACTACGGCAACAAGCCAACAGGCACGATGTGGGGGCTAGATAGCAAGGCGCGTTCATTCCTGCTGTCGCAGGCAATCCATCCGTTAGGGCTAGTGTTCGACCTAGGCCGTCCCACCGACGACCAGCCAGTTATCCATGCCTATGATGGCCGCGCAGGATTGCTCATTGATGTCCATATGCGTTTGGCCGATCGTCGTGGCCACACCTTTACTGCAGAGTTGCTCACTACCTCCTCGTCGCCATTCTTTGAATGGGAGTTGCAGCTTATTAGCGACAAGGGGGTGATGGTGAACATTAATTCGCTATGGGAAGTGGAAGTATATTCGCAGCACCGCTCAAACCCAATGATCGAAAACCAGAAATGGTGGAGGGATATGTGGCGGCCGAGCCCGTTGTCGGGTGGATTCAAACGCAACGGCTACCAAAACCAATTTGCCGCCTTCTTGGCCAATAGTACCGCAAAACGGACAAGTCATACGAGCATAGAGAATATGGTTCCCTTATACACACTAATGGATGAAATGGAGGAGGCTTGTGAAAGCTACCAACTCAGTCCTCGAAAACAAGTTTATCAATATCGATAAATCGGATATCGCAGTAGTAGTGCATGCTGTGGAGGCGCGCCAGCTTGCTGGCACGGCTGATGTAGTAATGGCGTACGAGCACGAATTGCAGACGTACTTTGGGGTCAAACACGCGCTGGCCGTATCAAGTGGCACGGCCGCGCTGCACCTGCTACTGTACTTGTTTGATATCAAACAAGGCGACGAAGTGATCGTGCCGCCGACCGCGCCAATAATGTCGGCCTTGCCGATACTTGCGGTTGGTGCGGTGCCTGTATTTGTTGACGTCGAACCAGACTCGATGGCCTACGATCTGCAGGACTTGCGACACAAGATAACTGCTCGCACCCGGGCGATCGTAACTGTGCCAATGTGGGGCTATCCGACCCTGTTGGGCGGGCTGCGTGAAATCGCACGAAAACATCAACTGCCGGTTATCGAGGACGCGTCACACTGTCACGGCTCGCGCAGCAAAGAAGGCTTAACGGGAACGATGGGCGATATTGGTTTCTTTAGCACTCAGGAGCGCAAGCTGGTCGCCACGGGCGAAGGTGGCTTTATTCTGACCAACAGTAATGACTATGCCGACCGCGTACGTGAAATTCGAGACTTCGGTAAGCCGGTACGCAAGACGCTGGAACTCCAGGACTATCTAGGTCGGTATGGTTATTTGTTCGGGCTCAACTTTAGATTGGCGGCCATGTCTGCTGCGCTGGGTATCTCACAAGTGCACAAGCTACCCGCCAAAATTGAACAGCGCACGGCCAATGCTGCGTGTCTGCGTGAGGAGTTATCCAACATGGCCTGGTTGCGTGAAATCCACGTAGACGACGCCACGACGCCCAATTATTACTCCATGCTCATGCGGGTGGATCACCCTACAATGAGCGCTAGCGGAGTGGCCCAAGCTCTGTACGAACAAGCCATCGTGTCCGATACATATCGGTTTGGCATCCAGCCTCTGTATAAGTTGCCAATATTTAGCGCATACGAGACCGACTGTCCGAATGCAACCAGCTTGCTCAGCCGCATCATCACACTGCCTACGCACGAGGGTCTCTCAATGGCCGATCTCAAACGGATTATTTCTGCCTTGCAAAACCTGGCACCGTAACGTTAATTAATGATAGAGGGAGAGATCTATGAGTTTACTTGAATCAACGGAAAAGCACGTTCGCCACTTTACCGTAACTGGGTATGTGATGAATAAAGACCACACAAAACTGCTACTAGTGCAGCACAAGAAGCTTGGCAAGTGGCTCCCTCCAGGCGGACATTTGGAAGCAAATGAGCTGCCGCACGAGTGCGCTATCCGCGAGACATTTGAAGAGACAGGCGTCCGAGTAATTCTGGTTAAAGATCCTACCGAGCCGGACTTTACGCTCAAGGGTACGGTGGATGTGCAAATTCCTCGTCCGTATGCCCTGCAATACCAGTTAATACCCCAAAACAGCAAAGACCAAGAGCATATTCACTTGGATATGGTGTATGCGCTGGAGGCCGACGAGTCGGTTCTGCTGCAGGCGCAGGAGCGTGAAGTCGCCGGTGTTGAATGGTTGAGTAAAGAGGAGGTTTTGGCTGCCGACAATGTGTTTGATTCGGTGAAGAGCTTCGCTCGCCTTAACCTGAAGTAGCGCGGATGTATGGCAACTATTTTAGGCTTTAACGGTAAGATAGGTTCTGGCAAGACGACTGCGGCCAGCAAGCTCCACGAGATTGTCGGGCCAGCACGCGCTGGGCATGTGGAATTTTCGGATGCCATGCTGGCGCTCGGGAATGACTGGATGAGCCGTATAGGGTGGGTGAACGCTGCTGGTCCGAGAGAAGTTGAAATGCTGCGGGCTGCAGCGTCAGAACGCTACGGAATTACGGTGAGCGCCGAACAAGCCGCCCGGCTCGATGTGGGAGCATTAGCGGGCTATTTGGCAGCTCGGCAGTCGCTGCCAGTGGCTGAGCGCGCGGTAGTATTAGATAACAAGGAAGCGCACCGGCCGCTCTTGCAGTGGCTGGGGCACCAAATGATGACGCATGTCGATAGGCGCTTCTGGTCTCGAACCGTAGAAGCGACTGTGAGCGCCGAACGGGACATGGGCAAACACTTGGTGACGGTCGGTGGTGTGCGCCATCCGGAAGATGCAGATACTATCCATGGTCTCCACGGACTCGTTTTGGAGGTGGTCAGACCAGACGTTTCACATGAGCTCCAGACGCATCTGAGCGAAGGCGGCTTGCCACCGGAAAGGGTAGACGTCCAAATACATAACGACGATGGTTTACTGGGCTTGCAACGAAAAATGGAACAGTTCTGGACCGATCTACAGGCCGGCACCCCATCTCGATTATATTAAAGCGCCAAGCGTGGCTCTGATACTCCCCATCCCCATTACAGCGACGCGGCGATTATTGTGCTGGTTGATATATAATATACTTACTATGTCAACCCCTGAAGATTTTAACCCTTGGGATACTTCTATTCCCGATCCCGTAGATCCAGAAGGGCCAATGATTGAAGATCCATGGCATGGCCCGGCGGCTGTACAGCGCATGTTAGACGTTCCGCCTATGCCACTTGGCGATGGTACATATTACCGCGCCGGTGGTTTCTACACTCAGGAGGGCAGCGTATATGTCGACCCCCTCGATCGGCCGGTGAAATTCTTTGGAAGGGTTAGAAGCACCAGTGCCTTCATGCGGGAAGTGAAAGACTTTGAAGAGTGGCGTCTCGCTAACAAGGAAGGTGAGTATGCGGCAACTATAACTCGAAGCCCAAAGGCAACAGAAGCGTATAGAGAAGAATGGTGTTGCACACAGCTTCCGGCAAACTGATGTCTGCGGAGGGGGCAAGCGACTCGAGGATTGTGATACCGCTGTTGAGATGACCCAAGCCACAACGCATCGCGCCAGCGAGTTGGCACGCTCTAGCACTCACGCCGATGAAGGGGTGATCTGGACGGTCTATACGGATATTGGCAGCCGAAAATGTACAGCTTGCGGACTGCTTTGTGAACTTGCTATCCAGACCAACGATGGCGAGCCAACTGGCGTTACGCGATTTAGTAATGTACGTCCGCTACAGAATATATTGACAGTGCAGTTAGATCTAGATATCCGCCGGCAATAACCAGAGTCTTGACGGGATCTGCTAGCGCTCTCAATGCTTAGCCATATAGTGTACTCAAACGGGGTTGTGCACGCTGATGTAATCTCGCATCTAGCAGCCCACCATGAACGACCTTCTTAAGCGAGAGGCCTACATAGCCGGGAGAGCTCTACAGAGGTTTTAAGGCAACGTAGGAGCCGGATTTTGTCGTAATCTATACCCTAGAACGCTACAAGATGGATGTATTCCGAACGCGTATCATTCCAAGCTACTTTACTGAAGTTTGTGTTATCTCGTAGGGAGTGGCATAATAAATTCATTCGATCTCCCGATCAAGGGGTGGTACGGTCAAGGTCGCATTAGTATCAAGTCGCAAATAGCGATTAACGGCCAAGCCAGTATCTTGACTTGCCGCATGAAAGGAGTGAGCTATGAAAACGTTTTTGCGCCGACCTGTTCGCGAGCCTGATCCTTTGGCCTATCTTAACAAGTATCCGGTGATTACGTCCGATACGCCAGTAAGCAAAAAGCGACACATTCCCGAAAGTGTCAAAGCAGTAATGGCTCTCGGCACGGCCGGGCTGGCCCTTGGCGCTATTGTGGCTACTAATTATGGAATACAAGTAGATACGAACCACGTGGCGCAGGGCAAGGCTATAACGGGCCGAGAATGCTTGGCCACCACCGACCACAAAGGTGTTATTACCCCAGACTTACACGAGTGTATGAAAAATGGTGTACCTGGTGGCAATCCAATCGATCCAAGTATATTTCGTATTGGCGATGCAATTGCATCAGTAACCGATTATATTGGGATGCAGGATAGGCAAGCGGCCCGTAACGAAATTGGGGATACTGCCCTGTACTCGTTCGCAGACGTATTTTTGTCTATGGTTGTTGTGAGTGCCGGGGTCGGAGTAAGCATTGTGGCAGGTGACGGGCAGCGCCTAGGACCGAACTGAGCTCACTCTATCCTAGAGCAGCGTCCACTGCCATGTTGGCGCGGCGCTGTAGGTGAGGGTAATCGTCTTGCCTGATGGTACGAAAACGGTGGCTGGTGTGGCTGTAAACTGTGTGACCCCATCTACGGCGATCCCGGTAACGGTTCCTCCGACTATAGAAACGCCTGCATCCCGCCAGAATGGATTTTGCAGTGCTACGGTAGTTGCGGGCACCGAGGGTGCACTGACCGCACCGGGTGCCTGGTCTCCGCAAATAACACGCAAACCGGTCGATTGCACACCAGTGGTACCATCACTCATGGCCGCACGTAAGCTGGCCGCGCTATTGCCATTGGAGCGTACGTTAATTGTACCGCCGAGTTCGGTACCAAGGCTGCGAAGAATATGGCCAGAACCCCACTCGAGATCCATACAGGCAATATCCACTTTAGTGGCATTACCGGTTACCAGACTGTTGAAGCAGCCTTCTATCGAGATATAATCGATGACATTGCCGTGGGGCGCGCCGCCCGAAGGTACTACGACGAGCCCATCAAAGCAGTTGATCAGCCGGGCTGAGGATATCTGAGTATGCTCTTCGATCCACATGCCGTACGTAAAGCCCTCGCACGAGTAACTGCCAATGTTGCAGATGTCATTGTTACCCGTCTGCGGCATCCATAGACCCGGGGCCCATAAGCCAGACCCGCCGTCGGGTTGCGCAGGATGCCCTGTTCCCGTTGAGCGAGCGAGTGCGGCCGCGGTTATGATATTAACTTCACCGACACCTCGGAAGTCGAAACCCGCCACTTCAGGATTTTGTGGTACAGAGATCATGATGCCGTCGATAACGACGAGCATGTTCGAATATAAGTCGTTGTTTCCACCGTAGCTAGGAGTGTTGCCCGGCGTTGGTCCACCGAGCACGCTCGGTTCGTTAAATTGTGTCGGCGATGTGCCGCCTGAGTAGGTAGATTTAAATACGACGCCCCCTAATTGAGGAGTCGTTTGCTGCCAGTGGTATAACGCGCTGGCGTCCTTCGTGCCTCTCAAAACAAGCGTCACTTTTTGTACAGCTGGTGCAATGATAGGCAGCGGTATCTGGGCGTTGCCGCCAGTTGCCCCGCCTAATGTTGGATTTGCCCCGATTTGATAGACGCCCGGTGTAAACACTACTTCAGCATAATTATCTCCCCGGGTTTGAGCTGCGGTTACCGCAGTAGATATAGCTGTTTTAATTGCGACGGTGTCGTCGCTCCCGGAGGGTGAGAGGAAGGTGGCATATGGATTGTCGACAGATGGAGTGCTCCACGACGCTGCACTGCCGCTCGTAGCCGTTAGTACTTTGCCGCTCGCAGGCGTGCCGCTCACACTCACACCATTTACCTTGGCGACAGTCGGGTTGGGGTAGGTACCAGATAAGTCACCGCCCGCACTACCGCTTGGCGTGCCGCCGGCTGGTGTTTGCCAAGTACCATCTCCACGTAAGAATGTGGTGCTTGATGCCGTGCCACTCCCCAGGTTTCCGGTTGGAACGACGCTGCTGCTATTGAGCGGCGCGTAGCCTGAAGCCTGCCCCTTATTGGCAGTCATTTCTGCGCCTGTGTTTTGAACTGCACTGCCTAACAGTGTGCCGTCTGAGTTGTGGGAAACTTGTAAATAAGAGTTGAGGATGGTTCCCCAGTTTCCATCATCTCCTCCGGGAGTTGGTAATCTTTGTGCCATAGGTTGCGCCCCTAATTATGTATATATAGTAGCGTTTAAGCATAAGGATTGTCAAAAGTGGTAAGAGACCTGGCGGCCAAGCCTCTATTTTTTTGACCCAGATCGCCTACCGAGCACCCATTGCACCGAGGGGCTTATGGATTTATCTGTGCGGTGGATACAGCCCAGCCAACAGCAGGGCCGGCGTTTTCCTTCCTGCAATTCAGCGACTGCCCGTTGTATATGATTTTTTCGTGTCTCGGCTTGTTTAACGGTTATGGCCCAGCAGATCCATTCGTTACGCGCGAGTGGCGTAAGACTTTGCCAAGCTTTTTTGGCAAGCGGGGCGGCAGTAAGTGCTTTTTGTAAGTCTGCTGGCATAGTATGTGCCACGCCACCAGCCAGTTTTTCTGTATGCATACTAGGTAGTGTATGCTAAATTAACGGAGTTTGCGGCATTTCTCTGCTCCAGCAGCGGCCATTCAGCCAAAGCGGCACAACTACCCTAGAGATTAATCGCGACCGAATTGAAGAGGGTTAGCGTTTTCACGCTAGGATAGGCGACATACCATGCAAAAGATCAGAAACACCATGGCTTATCTCACAAAGATAATTCGAACATATTGGATCGGACTGCTGGCCGCTGGCATTTCATTTTTACTAGTACTGTGTATCCCTATAAGCTACACGTTCGTGAGCACGCAGGGCAGCCGGTATGATTTGTCTCGTGTCGATCTGCAAAATCTCCCTTCGCACAAGGTAGCCATTATCTTCGGTGCTGGGGTGCAAAAGGATGGAACTCCCACTCCCTATCTACGCTCCCGCATCGAAACAGGGGTTCGACTATATAAGGCGCACCGCGTCGAACGTTTGCTCATGAGTGGCGACAATAGCACCAAACACTATAACGAGCCAGTAGCAATGAGAAGGTATGCTATGCAGCTTGGTATGCCCGCGCAGGTAATAACGCTGGATTATGCTGGGTTTAACACTTACGATACTTGCTACCGTGCGCGTGCGATTTTTGGCTTGCAGGATGCGACCCTTGTAAGTCAGGGTTACCATCTACCGCGCGCCATGGAAACCTGTAAAGGCTTAGGTATTCAGAATGTGGGCGTCGCCGCCGTTCACCCGTCGCGAGACTTTACCGTGAGTTATCTGATACGCGAGGTGCTATCGACTGATAAAATGGTGATCCAGTTGGCAGGGAAACCCCGCCCGACTGTTCTTGGCCACCCTGAGAGCATTCATTAGTAGAGCATCAAGAGGTTTGCAGTTAAATGTGATATTTCTCACACTAAGCTCTAGCATTTTGATGTATATAAAATAGGCTACATCAGAACAATATAAGTACATAAGATAACTCAATTGTAGAGTTACGCTCGGGTCTCCCTATTTCATGACCGTAAGAATGGGCCGGTTGGCACCCGGTTTGTTTTGTTGCGCCCAATAATAATATACCGATAGGAGGTAGTATGACTGAACTGAGCAGTGGCCACAGACTGCAGAGCAATCTTAAAGCTCCAGAAGCCGATGGATTACCTAGGCCCATAATCCCGCAGGAAGATTGGGGAGTATCACTTGAACGATTGACCTTGCCATTGGAAGTCGCAGGAGTCGCCCTCAAGGCTATAACAGAAGGTGACACTGCGCCATCCTTACGGGTTGAGCCTTTACCTGCACATGCCATGTCATCCCCTACGCACATTAACCCTTTCGCTTTTACATCTAGCCGTGTCTTATTCTCCCGGCCGCCGGCTGCGGCTGAAATTGGGAGCATTCGGCCCCCCCTTTCTGCGGCTGAAGGGCCGGGGGAAGGTAAAACTCCGAATAATGATCTACTTAAAGCTATAATGCGGGAGAAGGCAGCTCAGTTACGAGTTGATTACGCTATCAGATTCTCGCCCGAGACGTGGATAGGCGCCCAGGTCGTTGAGGGTTTACGCAATGGTCGCTTTAATCAGGCTCCTGTAGTGACACAGCGCCCTGTTGCTACCGGCGATACAGAGAGAAGCCTAGGGCGCCACAGGCGACCCCCCCGGCATGAAAAAATGGCTAGAATGATAGGATGGGTAGCGGGTCTACTGAGTCGCCAATCGTCCGCTGAGCCTCATGGAGGAGTTGGAGTGCGGCTTGCCTAGCATCTTCCTTTGTATGACCACGTTCGGTTTGCAGGCGATCTATTATAAGGTCGAGCAGGGCTTGGCCGTGGCTACGCATAAAATCGCGGATTAATTGATCACGAACCTCATCGAGGATATCTTCGCTCGTAGTATAGGTGCGGTAGCTCTCCTCGGTGCCGAATTGGTCTTTATTCCACATGCGGTGCAGCTCAGCACCTTCCTCGCGCAGTTTGTAGTGGAGGCGACGGGGTGAAACGGTACAAATAGCGCCTTCGGCCACTTTCTGCCCGGCGTGTCCATATGTTTTGCGCTCATGAATGCTGCGGCACAGTTCGGTCCATTCCCGGGATATGTGCTCGCCGCTAATTCCGCCGCACGCTGCATAGGCGCGCAGACTAACGGCCATGCCTAATTCGTATCCGCCAGATTGTGCGACGCGAAAGTCGTACCACGCGATAAGCATGTCCAAATTAGGTAGAACCCCATTGCTAGGGGCATGTGAAGTGCGGCCCTCGAGCCAGGTGACAATCTCGCCCGGCTCCGTCTTCGTGGCGGTGTCATACATACTGTGTAAATAATGCGGCGACATACTTACAATGTCTGCGGCATGCGAGATGAGCATGACATCTTCGTTTGGACCAGGAGATACCGCAGCACGTAGCAAGAGGTCAACAGCCACGTCGGCAATATGTTTCTGAATAGTACCCATTTTAATGTGCGGCGCGTACTCTATTTCGTAAAATCCAAGCGCTACCGCAGAATATTCCTGCTGAAACTGTTGCACTGTAGCGATAGTGGCACGTACATCGTCCATATTGCTCCCCTCAGGCCAGTTACAGGAGAGCAATACAATGAAATTGGGGGCATCCGCCTGGTGTGCGTAGTGTAGCAGTGTATGTTGGAGTTCTTTTTCCTGCGCTGCGGCTACGGGTATCTGTACAATTTGAGCGATCTTTTTAGAAGCGAGTGCAGTCCGCAGTGCTTCATTAGCATGCTGAACTACTTGGTTAGTAAGGTCAGTAATAAGCTGATGATAGCCGGGAGATTGCGCGGCAGTGTATGCGGCCAAGACTTCATGGAGCGGCGAATCTAAGCGCATCTTAGCAGGGATGTCCCACTCATACGCGGCGGAAGAAGTGTATGTCATTCTGTCTTGTGGATCTGTGTTGCTGCTTTAAGGGTAGGTGATACTTTAGGTGAGGCTTTTGACATCCTGCTACCAATGCCCAGCACAATGATAGCGGCCAGCCCAAGGAATAGTCCAATCACCTGTACTTTATTGAGTGATGATCCAAGGAAACGAACAGAAAGAAGGGCGACAACTCCCGCTTGCAAGCCGTTGACCGCCACGGCTAGACCCGGATTAGGGGCGATGGAGGTGGCTTTATACAGCGCAAGATTCCCGAGTGCGCTTAAGATACCGATGAGCCCTAGAAGTAGCCAAATGTGCATATCCGGCCGAAGGTGGGTGGGTTTATACACGGCCAGCTCAATACTGTAAAAAACGACCAGCACTACCGAAAGGCCCAGTAATACGAAATAGGTCGGATATCCGCGCCGTACAACGTAGGTAATAAGCGTGGCCATCGCCGAAAAGAGAAACAGCGATGAAGCTGACAACAGAAACCAGGTACCTTTCATTATTCGTAGTTATACGCCGTGTTGCTTTTGGAGTAAATATGCAAAAACTGAGCATAAGCTATATACTGTATAACTCAAAGTTGACAGAAGCGCAATGTACATGTATGATTGAGTGAATACGTACGGTGTAACGAAGGAGCAAAAGTATGTTCAAAAAGCTTGGCGTGGGCCTACTCACCCTTATGCTATTAGTACTACCGCTCGCTAACAAAGCAGCAGCAGATACAACGCCCACTAATCTCATTGCCAACCCCTCTATGGAGACGTCAGCTGCAGATGGCACGCCTGCCCACTGGCATGATGGTAGCTGGGGCACCAACACCCATACTGCTACCTATGAAAACACCGGTCACACAGGTAGTCGTAGCCTCAAAGTAGCTATTACTAGCTATACCAATGGCGATGCCAAGTGGTACTTCGATGAGGTGTCGGTGACGCCGGGCCAAAATTATGCCTATAGCAACTGGTACCAGTCGAGTGTTGACAGTGAGATAGATGCGCAGGTGACGGCTGCCGACGGCACCATCACGTACGATTTTGTAACTACCGCTTTAGCGAGTCCTGGAGTTTGGAAGCAGGCTGCTGCGCAGTTTGTAGCGCCGGCCAACGCCAAAAGGGTCACCTTCTTTCAAGTTCTTGCTAAGGTGGGTTCAGTGCAAATCGATGACGCTAGCTTGAGTCTCTACACGCCGGCGCAGTTCAACCGAGGTATAGTCAGCCTGACCTTTGATGACGGCTGGCTTAATCAGTACACCGCCGGCTTGTCGCTACTCGACAAGCACAACGCCAAGGCTACTTTCTATATTATCAGTAGTACCTTTTTAGATAACGCCAACTACCCCGACTACATGAATCAGGCCGAAATCCAGGCGCTGCAAAACGATGGTCACGAGATTGGCTCGCATACCGTTACCCATCCTCATTTGCCAACGCTGACAGCTACTCAGCTGGACCAGGAGTTGGGCAATTCTAAGACGAGTCTGCAAAGCGCTTTTGGTCTAAACGCCGCGATCAACTTTGCCACGCCGTACGGGGAATACAATGCGGCGGTGATTACCGGTATCCAAAAGTATTACCGCTCGCATCGCTCCACCGACGACGGCTTTAACAGCAAAGATAATTTTGATATCTATAACATCAAAGTACAGAACGTTGACGATGCGACCACTCCGGCGCAAGTAGCCGCTTGGGTTGCTCAGGCGCAGCGCGATAAAACTTGGCTGGTGCTGGTGTATCACCTGGTGCAGAACGATCCGAATCCGGCCCCTACCGAAGATTACTCGGTAAGCCCCGCTAACCTCGAAGCCGAATTAGCTAACATGCAGCAGAGCGGCATCGCTGTCGAAACCGTCAACCAGGCTTTAGACGAAATCAAAGCCCAGATGAGCCCAGTACCACCTACAATTCCTGGCGACATTAATGGCGATAGCCATGTCGATATCTACGACCTTAGTATCCTTTCTACCAACTGGCAGACACTTTCCGGTGCCACCAAAGCACAAGGCGATTTAAACGGCGATGGGAGCGTAGATATCTACGACCTATCGATCTTATCAACGAATTGGGGTAAATAAGTATGAACTTTCTATACAAATTGAGCAGTACGCTGGTGACCGGCCTGGTGCTGATGGCAACCGCCACTGCATCCGCTAGTCCAACCGCTAGCTTCGCCATCTCCGGCAGTGGCTCGTACACCGTGGGCAATAGTTTTACGGTAACGGTATCCGAAAACAGCGGCAGTCAGGAAGTAAATGCTGTTAAGGCACAACTGCAATACGATGCCTCGGCATTGCAAGTTACTTCGCTCTCAACTGGCGACTTTACGACTTGCCCGGCTGCACCAAGCGCTTCTGGTAATACTATTAGCTTCCAGTGTGCTGCGCTAGGCACTAAACTAACCGGCGTGCATATCGTTGGTACCATCACCTTTAAGGCGCTGGCGGCTCAGACGACATCGGTCAGCACCTTATCCAGTTCGGCAATTGTTGATGCTAACACCGCGAACCAGAACGACTGGGACGGTGTGGCCGCAGCAGGGTCGTACACGCTCACGGCCCCTGTTTCTTCTCAGCCAAACCCTACACCCACCCCAGCCCCTACCCAAGGTGGTAGCACTGCGCCAAGCGCAACGTCTAAGACTTCAACTGGCTCTACCGGCAAGGCCACAGCTACGACAAACGGTACCGCGGTCGCCGGCGCCACAACCGCGCAACCTACAACCCCAACTACACCTGCCCCGGGCAGCAAGGCAGCGAGCAACAACCCCACAATCAACGCAAAAGACACAGATAAAAAGACGAGCAAGAGCGGTACTGCTATCGCCTGGATCCTACTAGCTGTTGCCACTATAGCCCTCTTGGTACGCACTCTTAGGAAGAAGCGACAGCCTGTCAAGACGCCTGTAGTGCCAGCAGTTACTAAGAAAGCAGCTTCTGCTAAGGTTAAGACCGTTGCTAACAAGCCAGCGGCAAGCAAAACAAAGGCTAAGGCCAAAAAAGCCTAGAGCTTATACTAAACAATAAAACAAATCCCCGCTGTTACTAGCGGGGATTTGTTTTATTGCTATACTCTAGCTCATGCGTTTTATCCGTAGTATTGAGAGAATCGAACCTGAAAAGCCAAATGGCGCCACCATTCTATATATGATGGGTTACGGCGGCCGGATCTGGCATTCCAGGCGGCAGTTAAGGATATTGCAACGAGAAGGTTATCGCTTGGTAGTGCTCGACTTTGTGTTGGTGTTTCAGCGCCACAATCCTCAAGATTTAGTTGATCTCATGGATGAGGTCGATACCCTAGTGGAAAAAGAAGGGCTCTTGCATGAGGATCTCCTCATTGTAGGTGTGAGCCTTGGCGGACTAGTTGGCTACAATTTACTTCGCAGGCATGCAGAGCTTAAGAAATTGTTGGTCATTACCGGCGGCGACATTTCGCATGTACCCATTCAGATGCTCCTGAAAAAGAAGTGGGGACTTACTCGCGAAGAACTCGCTCAGAAATGGAAGGGCGTCAATATGTATGCGCCTCCCGGCACGCTGAAGGACAAGCATGTCGTGATGTTGCTGCCTAAAAGAGATCGGGTGATTGACCCAAATGAGGTTGCCGGCGAGATTGCCCTGCAACAACAATATAACGATATTACCCTGGTGCACACCAACGGCGGGCACTGGCGTACCATTATAACGCACACAATCATTGCCCCAAGGCGGCCGCTTCGGCACATCCAACGACTACGCAAACTGTAGGCCATTAGAGGGCGGTCCTATAGCTACAACAAGATAGAGTCCCTGCCTTAAAACGGCTTTGAGATTTATATCTACCCTTGGTATACTGAGCGCAAATACGAAAAGGGGATGTAGTAATGGCAAAAACGGCGGGCGAACAACAGAAAAAGAGCAGAACACATCGTTTAGCGGGTCTGATTTCCGGCCGGCGATTTAAATGGGTGGTCGTCATTGCATGGGTGATCGTTATGATGATCGCCTCACCGCTCGCCGGGAAGCTGACTGGCGCCGAATCAAATGATACATCTTCTTGGTTGCCAGGTAAGGCAGAGTCCACGAAAGCTTTGAATATCGAATCTAAATTTCAGTCCACCGACGTTGCCCCAGCGGTGATCGTCTACGAGCGCAGTTCTGGCCTGACAGCTGCCGATAAAGCAAAGATTGCTGCCGATGTGCCACAGATCGATGCGGTAAGCGGCATCATTCGGGGTAGTGCCAAGGGGTCAATCTTCTCGCAGGATGGCAAGGCTGCTGAGAATGTGGCGGCAGTGCGTATCGGTCCCAGCGGTTGGGAGAAGGTAGGCGGCATTATTGGAAACGTCCGCAAAATCGCGAATAACAGTGACGGACTGACGGCGCATATTGCCGGGCCTGCCGGCCAGGCGGCTGATTCGGCCGACGCCTTTAAAGGTCTCGACAGCTCCTTGCTGTATGCTGCACTTGGAGTAGTGACGATTCTATTGCTCATCACCTACCGTAGTCCGCTCTTGTGGCTACTACCAATTATCTCTGCCGGTTTTGCGCTCACTAGCGCTCAAGGCATCATCTACTTGCTCGCTAAGCACGCCGGGCTGATTGTGAATGGCCAGAGTGCGGGTATCCTTACGGTACTAGTGTTCGGTGCTGCAACTGATTACGCCTTGCTGCTTATTGCCCGGTACCGCGAAGAGCTGCATAACCATGAGGATAGGCACGAGGCTATGGCGCTTGCCCTGCATCGTGCTGGTCCGGCAATTATCGCCAGTGCTTCCACGGTGGTCGTGGGCATGCTTTGCTTGTGGTTTGCCGAGTTAAATTCTACCAAGAGTCTTGGTCCGGTTGCCGCTATTGGTATTGGCGTGGGATTGCTCGTGATGATTACCCTGCTGCCCGCACTGTTGGTTATCTTTGGTCGTTGGCTGTTCTGGCCGCTCGTGCCGAGGAATGGGGAAGAGGTGCCAACCTCGCGCGGGCTATGGGCAAAAGTGGGCCGCTCGATCTCGCACCATCCTCGTGCGGTTTGGCTGGTTACTGCGGTTATTCTCGGCGTCATGTCGCTTGGTATTGTCGGCTTTAAGGCGAATGGACTGTCATCGAAAGACACATACCGCACTACTCCCGACTCAGTAAAGGGTGAAACGATGATTGCGGCACACTTCCCGGCAGTTGGCGCTGGTCTGCCTGTTGTAGTTGTGGGTAATGCCTCCGGAGCGCAGTCCATCGAACAAGCGTTGCGCAATGATAGCAAAATAACATCGGTCATGCCTGCCGTTGTCAAAAATGGCTATGCGCTTAGCGAGGGCATTCTCACTACAGCCCCGGACAGCGCAGACGCATATGCCACCATCGACCGCTTGCGCACTAGCATGCATCAAATTCCTGGCGCCAACGCACAGGTTGGCGGCTACACCGCAATTACCCTGGACACTGAGCGCGCTTCCAAGCACGACCGGCAGCTGATCATCCCAATCATTTTGGTGGTGGTATTTGTGATTCTTGCTTTGCTGCTCAGGGCTTTACTGGCGCCATTTATACTGATGCTTACAGTAGTCCTATCCTTTGCAGCAGCGTTTGGCGCGTGCGCACTTATCTTTACACATGTCTTTAAGTTTGGTGGTGCCGATTCGTCGCTCCCACTTTTCGTATTCGTCTTCCTGGTGGCCCTGGGGATCGACTACAACATCTTCCTGATGACCCGCATACGCGAAGAAGCGAGACATGGCGATACCAAGAAGGCGGCATTAGTGGGTTTGGCGGCTACAGGGGCGGTTATTACTTCCGCTGGAGCGGTGTTAGCCGGTACTTTCTCGGTGCTTGCCACTTTGCCACTTACGGCGTTCGCCGAGATCGGTTTCACCGTAGCCTTTGGCGTGTTGCTCGATACGCTGATTGTCCGTTCGGTGCTGGTGACCGCACTAACGCTCGATATTGGCAGTGCCATGTGGTGGCCGAGCAAGCTGGCCAAACAGAGCGACGGAAAAAAGTCGAAGTAATCTTCGCCTGAACATGCATTAGAATCCTGCAGCTTGTAACCGCTGCAGGATTTTTTGCTACAATAAGCAGTATGCGATCACGGTATTTGGTTGGGATGTACCGCATCTTCTTTGCGCTGTTAACTATAGTAGCGATTGCCACGCAGCTGCATCGGCAAATAGCCGGCGGTTTTAGTATCATTAATTTCTTTAGCTTTTTTACGATTGAGAGTAATATTTTTGCCGCAGTTGTGTGTATCGCCGGCGGGGTAGGCTTTCTTCTGAACAAGTGGCCATCGGCTTGCCTGAGTTTCATGCGCGGTGCGGCAACGCTCTATATGGCCACAACAGGCATTGTGTACGTGTTGCTTCTCTCAGGACTTAATGAATCGCTGAATACCACCGTGCCGTGGGTGAACGCAGTAGTGCATTATATAATGCCGGCCGCGGTAGTTATTGACTGGTATACAAACCTTCCTAAGACACGCATTCCCTTTCGGTGGGCGCTGTTATGGCTTGCCTATCCCTTGGCGTATATCACCTACAGCCTGATCCGCGGTTTTCGCGTCCATTGGTATCCGTATCCGTTTTTGGACGTCCGGGCCCACGGGTACAGTGGCATAATGGTAATAAGTGGCATGCTGGCAGTAGCGATGGTGGCGCTCGTGGCAGCAATCATCGGACCAACACGCCACAGGAGTGTTGGTCCTAGAAAATAGCTGGTTGTCAGATGCTACGATCTTGTTGAGTTGAGTACCTGGCTAGCGTGGGAGATTTTGTTGAGCAAGACTGTGAATTGCTCGATCTCGCCCGCATCCAGATTGGCTGTAAAACCACGCTCATTTTCATCTACCAGATGTTGGTAGATAGCGCTTCGAACCGCTACGCCTTTTGGTGTCAGTTGCAGTACTTTGACGCGTCGATCCTTGGGGTGTGCGGCGCGTACGAGGAGTGCTTTACGCTCGAGTCCGTCAACCAGCCCGGTAACATTCGAGGGGTCACAGCCGAGCAGCATGCAAAAGTCACTCATAATCTGGTCGTTGTGCTCCTCCATCATCATCAACATAAAAGCTTGCGGGGCAGTAAGGCCGTACTCATTGCCAACCTGGACAACCTGTTGTTTTATCAGGGTCATATAAGCAATGAGTGCTTGGTACAGTGATTGTAATGCTGCAGCCATACAGCTCCTATAATATTGTTGACATGCTCAACTATTTAGGTATACTACCATTTAAGTATCTAGATTGTAAACCAAATAATGCGAAAGCTAAAGTGAGGAAAAAATGAAAGAGAAAGTAAGAAATCACTGGCTCATTTTGGCCCTACTGGCCTTAGCTCAATTTATGGTGGTGCTTGATGTGTCGATTGTGAATGTCGCCTTGCCAGCCATGCAGCGTACACTCCATCTCACTCCCACGAACCTCCAATGGGTGATTACCGCATATACGCTTGCTGCCGGAGGCTTCTTGATGCTGGGTGGCCGTGCCGCCGACTTATATGGGCGTCGCCGGATGTTTATGATCGGTATCTTGTGTTTCATCATTGCCAGCCTCGTCGATGGATTGTCGGTAAACGGCGGAATGCTTATCATTCTTCGAGCTGTACAGGGGCTTTCGACTGCCTTTATGTCTCCAGCGGCGCTCTCTATTGTGTTGGTGACATACAAGGAAGGTCATGAACGTAACGTAGCGTTATCGGTCTGGGGCGCAGTAGCAGCCGGTGGGGCAGCGGTTGGATTATTGCTCGGTGGTTTGCTGACCCAATACCTGAACTGGCGCTGGAATTTCTTCGTAAATGTCCCCGTTGGATTGCTTGTGATGCTCGGCGTGTATAAGCTTGTTCCGGCACACGAGTCCGAAGAAACGCATAACAGCCTTGATCTGCCTGGCGCACTGACAATTACCTCGGGCATGATGCTGATGGTATATGGTTTAGTAAAGGCTCCTAGCTATGGTTGGGCATCGCACACTACCTTGCTGTTCCTGGGCGGCGCAGTGGCACTGCTTGCAGCCTTTGTGGTGAACGAACAGCGGGCCAAGCATCCGCTTGTACCACTGTCGATTTTTAAGATTCGTAACGTAACTGGCGCCGATCTCATCCAGTTGCCTATGACTGCCGCTATGTTCTCGATGTTCTTCTTCACCTCCCTTTATCTGCAGAACGTACTACATTACTCTCCTGTTCGCACAGGCACCAGCTTCTTGGTCATGCCTGTCGTGCTTGCAGTTGCTGCTACCAACGCACCGCGTTTGGTGAAGCGAGTGGGCTATAAGAGAATTCTGATGACTGCTCCTGTGGTTGTAGCGGTTGCGCTATTCTGGCTCGGCCATATAACCGTGCAGGGAAACTATCTGCAGCAGGTTCTGCCGCCACTCGTCATAATGGCGATCGGTATGGGTTTTTCATTCGTGAGCGTTACGATTGCCGCCACCTCGGGCGTACCGGGTAACAAATCTGGCTTGGCTTCGGGCCTGCTTAATACGTCGCAACAAATTGGCGGGGCACTGGGCCTGGCCATCCTCTCGGGTATCGCGGCTTCTAGCACAACGAAATATCTGACGCATACGGTACATGCCACCCCAGATGCCGCTCTCGTACACGGCTTCCATCAGGCCTACTTTATAGGCGCAGGTTTTGCCATTGCTGCCGCTGCCATAGCCACGTTTGTTATTAAGCAACAGGCGCCAGGCGCGGAGCCAATGCCAGAAATTGCTCCCAGCGCGCATTAGGAATGCCTCCCTATTTGCTAGAAACTGCCTTGCACTGTGCGGCGGCGCAAGGCAGTACTAATAAAATCCATTAGCAAGCAAGGTCGAGAGTCTTCCTTAATGTAATGAAACTAATGTCTAATTCTATAACTATACAAAGAAAAGCCGAACAAATTGATAGCTTTGAGCGGCTTTTCTTTGTATAGTTATAGCATAAGCTCTATAGCTTAGTTGCGTGCAAAAAAGAAGCGCTCTCTCATGTGTCCAACATCGACACGAGCACTCAGGCTATGCCCACCCAAAAAGTCTGAGTGCTCGTGCCCTTGCTGCGTCACTGAAGAGCTGCAAATCCTGCGCTATTCTTGGCTCGCCCGTAACCCGATTCCTGCTCGAACGTGGCGGCGACGTATGTATGTTCAAATGTGCAAAAATACGAACCTCGAATAATCGCACTTTCCATTATTACCCTCAATTATTAAAAAAGTACTAACTGTAACATATATTCTTATATGTGGTGACACTCTAGGTGGGAGAGTTACCTCTGGCAGATTAAAAGTTAATGACAATTTAATCATCGAGTTGATAAGATTACCTACGTAACGGTGCAGCACATGAAAATCCTGTTAATTGAAGATAATCGTTCCCTAGCTGAGAGTCTCAAACGTCAATTGGGCAAGAATTTTATTGTCGAAATGGCCAATAGCGGCGAAGAAGGGCTCCAGTTGGCGCTTGCTGGTGGGCAGGATGTGATTATTTTGGATTTATCCCTGCCAGATATGAGCGGGTACGATATTTGTCGGACCATCCGTTTGAGTAATGTACATACGCCGGTCCTTATTTTAACCGGCGCGGACGACATCGCCAGTCGCGTAGCCCTACTCAACGCTGGTGCTGACGACTACGTCACCAAGCCATTCAGCATTGCCGAATTAAAAGCGCGCCTTGGGGCACTGCTCAGACGTGCGCCTGCCGCGTACAGCACCAATATACTTACTATTCAGGATCTGGTTATTGATCCTAACCGTCGTCGGGTCGAACGTAGCGGCATTGCCATCGACCTCAGGCGTAAGGAGTTCGATATTTTAGAGTACCTCGCCCGTAACCGCGGACGTCCGGTTACGCGAGCGATGATTTTGGACCACGCCTGGGACGGCACCAAAGATACCTGGAACAATACAGTAGATGTGCATATCAAACATCTACGCGATAAAGTTGATCGTCCGTTTGGCGCGCCGCTCATTAAGACGGCATATGGCATCGGCTACATGATTGATGACATGTAGATAATGGGGGAGAAGGGAGGGGATTCTGATGAGCGATATAATGAAGAGTATTCTGACCGACAAGAACGCACGGGATGTGTCAGTGGTAGAGCAGAAATTGATGACGACTGCTGAAACTGCAACATCTTGGTTCTAGCGGCTGGCGATATGAGTCCCTCATTATGAGAGCACGTTTTGAAGGGCGAGGTGCCGCATGTGCCAAACTGCCTACTTACTATACTGGTATACTAAAAGAGATACCACATAGTAACAAGAGAGCGTTTTGGCCATCGGCACCATTTTTATTCGAGTAAGTTACGAATGCAATTGATGATTCGGCGTATCTATAACATATTTATTGCACCCAAGCAACTTAATGAAGATGTACGGAATCGTGAGGTTGTGCTCAATGCGCTCCTTGCGGCATCGTTATTGGGGCTGGGTTTGGCTCTTCTATTGTCGCTATTTAGTGTATTCGTTTTACATCACGAGTATGCGCGGGTAGGACTTATCACTATTGGAGTCGCGCTAATTTGTGTGGTGGGCCTGTATGGCTTGTCGCGCAGAGGAGGGCGATTTCGTCTAGCCGCCGCCCTTCTTGTTGCCATCTATAGTCTTATTGCAGCTAACCTTATTTACCGATCCGGTATTACCATTCCGTCAGGCGAATTATTATTTGGTCTCGTGATTGTGCTCGCCGGCATCTTGCTTGGATCGAGTTATTCATTGTATGCGGCTACAGGAGCTGGCATATGGGTAATATCTATTCAGGAGGCGACAAGGCAAGGAGCTATACATCCTGATTTGTCGTGGATTAATGTCCAGCCGTCCTTGGGGGACGCCGCAGGTTTTTGTTTATTGTTTGCTATCATTGCGCTCGTTTCTTGGTTGTTTAATCGACAAATGGAGCAATCGCTTTTTAGGGCGCAGCGGGCCGAAAAGGCTTTGATGCACCAAAAAGAGATTTTGGAATCAACGGTAGAAGAACGGACGCGCGAGCTACAAGACGCCCAGCTCGAGCGTATGCAACAGCTCTACCGTTTTGCTGAGCTTGGTCAACTAAGTACAGCGCTCATGCACGAGTTGGCTAATCATCTGACGACGCTCACGCTCGATATCGAAGGACTCGAAGGCCAAACACGTTCGCGTATGCTCAGCCGCGCCAAGCGCAGCATTCGCTATATCGATACTATGGTGCTTCGGGTGTGCGATCAGCTGCAAGGGCGGAGTAATGTAAAGGCGTTCAGCATTGCAACGGAGCTTGATGAGGTGGTGCAAATTTTAAACCACCGGGCGCAAGAGGCTCATGTTCGCCTGCGCTGGCAAGCGCTTGGGGATCGAAAGGCGCTGCGCTGCTACGGGGAACCTTTCAAGCTTCGACAATTACTGGCGAATCTTATTTCGAATGGCATCGATTCGTATGAAGGTAGCTTAGAGGAAAAACGTGAAGTGCTCGTGACTGCCCAAGTGATCGATACTGATGTTGAATTGAAAGTGCACGATTGGGGCAAGGGTATCCCTGCAGAAAAACGGGCGCAATTATTCGAGCCGCTGTACAGTACCAAGAAGACGGGAATGGGTATGGGGCTGTTTATCGCCAAGCAGATCGTAGAAGAGCATTTTAAAGGCGTGATTGCCGTTGACGACACCGAAGATCATACCGTTTTCATGGTCAGGCTCAAAAAGGTGTAGGCTTTGGGGCAGGCGCAGGACGAGATCGTAAAAAAGGCAGTAGCTTTTTTAAGCAATGTCCAACAAGCGGATGGCAGATTCCTGAGTTATTCCAGCTCAAAAGAGCGGCCATTTATTGCCGAAAAAACATACTGCACGACGTTCGGCCCTTCGCTCATACTGGCGGCCTTAGCTGGGGCGTCCAAAGCGTCCGCCATTTGCGCCAGACTCGCCTTATGGCTTGCCGATCAACGTAGCGACGGCTGGTCGTTTAATTATTGGGCGCACGCTGCGCCAGAGCGCCAGACGCTACCTTATCCAGACGATCTGGATGATACCTTTTGCGCGCTTATCGCGTTGCACAGGCAGGAGCCGGACCGTACTAATGAAGCTGTGTTAGGCTGCGTGGTACGCCTACTGGTAGCGGCAGAGAGCAGGGTTGGCGGGCCGTATGAAACATGGCTTGTACCCAAAGAAGCCAAAAGGGTGTGGCACGATGTGGACCTAGCAGTTAATAGCAATATTGCCTATTTTTTGGGATTAGTCGGCACCAGACTACCTCAGGTAGACGCCTTATTGCAGACGGCGGTTATCTCTGGTATGTTCGCTTCTCCTTACTATCCCTCTGAGTACTCAATTCTATACTATGTATCGCGGGCATACGCCGGACCAGACAAAACGCGACTCATTGCTCATATTTTAGCTAAGAGACAGAATGGACATTGGCCCTCGGTGTTAGCTACCGCGCTCTCGATAACTTCGTTGCACGCCTTAGGTAGTGTTGACGCACAAAGTGAGGCACGACAGTATTTGTGCGATATGCAATTACCCGATGGATCCTGGCCGGCCGAGGCATTTTGCCTGGATCCTTCTCGAAAAGGTCAGGCATACTTTAGCGGTTCGTCAGCCCTTACGACTGCTTTGGTTCTAGAAGCGCTTACACACAGTACAACACCGGAGCCTGCCAGGGTGTCGGCTGTTGAAGCTATGCCGGATACTCATGAGGCACAACTGATAGAGCGTATCGCTGTTGCCGCAGAACAGAGCTGTGCTGCATTCGATCCAGAGTTGCGCTATGCCACCATCCGACACCTGCGCGCAATACAAAAGAGCAAGCATAGCCGCGAAATCACTCTATTACCGTATTTATTTGCCCGATCACTTACGGAACCGCCATCATTTTCTGATGATGTATTAGTACGACTAGGGCTCGCCAATCTGTATGGATGGCTCGCCTATACAATCTTTGATGATTTTTTGGATGATGAAGGTCGTCCTCAAGATGTGCCAGTTGCTTGTGCTGCGCTCCGTCAGTCGCTGCATTTATTTGAAGATGCGCTGCCGGATGCCTCGTTTCGTAAGTATGCTCGACAAACATTCGACCATATTGATGCTGCCAATGCCTGGGAGGCCGCTCATTGCCGGTTCCAAGTCGATACTCAACACATCACCATTGCCAAACTCCCTAGTTATCACCGCTCGAACCACCTCTATCAGCGTTCGCTTGGTCATACACTAACACCGCTGGCAGTGTTGGTTGCCCAAGGGTATTCGCTCGACGAACCTGCGGTTATTGCCTGCAAGCAGGCCTTGCAGCATTATCTAGCTGCCCGTCAGCTTAACGACGACCTGCATGACTGGGAAGAGGATGTATCCCGCGGGCATAGTAGCTATGTAGTAACGGCAATTCTGGCTAATTTACATATACCCCTTGGAAAACAGCCTCTAAAGTCGCTCGTTGCCCGGATGCGCCGTCAGTTTTGGCACCATACGCTGCTTGCAGTTTGTGAGGATGCCGATCGTCACATCCGTTTAGCTCGTCGCTATCTGAAGCAAAGTAATTTACTGCAAGATGAGAATAGTGTTACTGGACTGCTTGACGGGCTTGACGCCAGTGTCGCCCGCACTCGATCCGAGCAAAGCAAGGCAGAGGCATTTCTGGCTGCCTATCAGGGAGAAAATAAGTCTTAGGAATGTACGATCACTGGCGTGCCGATCGGCGCCCATGCGTATAGCCAGGCACTATCGTCTACCGGAATACCGACACAGCCGTGCGAGCTATTGACCAAGCCAAAATAACTGGCCGGCCGCCAGTAGTTACCGTGAATTGCATAGTCGGCATAGAAGTAATTGACGTACGGAACATGCGGCTGAAAATAACGCGAGCCGTCGACATTCTCGCCAAACATATCCTGGCTGACATATTTGGCATAGATAGCGAAGCGACCGAGGATGGTGGGCGTGGCTGGTGCGCCGGCGGTGACAGAGTAGTTGCGAACCAGCTCACCTTGGTCATAGGCGTATAACTGTTTGGTAGCCACGTTCACTTCAATCCATTTGCCAGTCGTTGGTGCGGTAATGGTGCGGAAAGGGGTTGCCGTTGTAGTGAGCGCGAGATCCTGGCTGGTGTGATTGAGTAAGTTACTGCTCAGTGTGTCTGCTGTATTCTGGGTATTACTAACTTGCAAGCCCTGCTGTCCTTCAGACAGAATCTCGCCTGATACATCTAAAATCTGCGGCTTGGCAGGCTGTGTATATGACGACGCAAGGGCGTCGAAATATCTTCGCACTTGGTTGTTATCTATCCCGATGGCCACGCCGGCTGCATTGTCGTTAGTGAGTGTCAGCCATCCACCAATGTCCACCGCGCTGGGTGTAATTACCTGGCCGGCGATATGTATAGTAATTTTTTGTCGTAGTATCGCTGTCAACTTTGCTTGGACGGGCAGGAGCTTTTGCATGGTAATCGTGGGCGCCAGAGCGATGGGTTGCATGGTAACCGGCTTAGTTTGCATCTGTTGGGCTGCCTCCAGAATAGTCTGGTCCGCATCAGCTGGACCGTATGCTTTGCCAGGCATCTCGGCATCCAGAGAAGCTACTCCATTGGTGATGTGAAGAGACGCGTCGTGTGGAGGTACGGTCACAATGGTCGCGTCACGACTGGTGAATTGGCTAAGGGTGCTGCTGTGTATGACTCCCAATATAGTTATATGCACCGGCTGCCACCATGCGAAGCGATGGCGCCAGCTGTGCTGATTTTTGTGGAGCGCCTGCAAGCTACGTGCAATATCGGGCTGCAGGCCGATTGCCGCTAGCGGAAACGCTTTCGTCGAATGGTTTGGGTATGCGATGGACAAGCGGTAGTTAGCACTAGCCTGCTGGACATCTCTTTGGAGTGCCGTATTGGTTATATGTCCGGAGAATATTTGGTCGCCAATAGCAATGCGAGTATAGAGTAGGTTGCCCGCAACCCAGGTTAGCCCAACGATACTCAAGGTAATGCCCGTAGCTATAGCGGCTGGTCGCCATCGATGCGAGTGGCCATGGCTCCCAGGCGTCACAGAGGGATTCTTTTCACGCCCACTTCCGGTTGATTCCGATGGCGAATCATTAGCAACAACTATCTTAGCTGAGCCTCGGGTGCTTTTATCCTGTTTTTTCTTTTTCAATTTCTAAAGCCCACATCACACTGCCAATGGCTAGTATACCGGGCTGGAATGTAAAAATATACTGCTTCCTGAGCGTCCCCGGGGGCTAGTGTGACTGAGTGTGACGCAGTCGCCGTTTTTTGAGGCGATCATGGAGTATAGGAAGAGTGACCGCCTGCACAACCTCGCCGGCGGCAACCACGGTTAACGCCGCGGCAGCTACCGGCGGCGCTAAAATCACTCCGGCTCCTGCTAGTGCGGCGAGCCCGATGCTCTTTTTCACGCCCAGGCGCGTCAATTTTTCCAGCTTACCTTCGCCGGTATAACCTTCGCCTTTGCTCATAGCTATATTGTATCTTATCGTTCCCTGTTATAATGCTTTCCAGCGCGCGCCCGTAGCTCAGTGGATTAGAGTACTTGGCTTCGAACCAAGGGGTCGCAGGTTCGAATCCTGCCGGGCGTACCACGAAAAAAGAGCAAGCGACCTTTTAGGGTCGTTTTTTCGTGGTACGCCCGGGCCCCATTCTATCTTTGGTTTGCATACAGGCGAGACAGCAGAGCATTCTTCTTGCCCTTACAAAGGTTTGGGCATAGGCAGGCTGAGGTCCCTCATGGACTGTATCACTCCTGCACATGCATTGAATCATAGAGCGTAAGCAAAATGCTGGCGAGTTGGCCTCGGATAAGTTGCTGTGGCTTAACGAGCTTCGGGGCGGCTATCTGCTCGATCTTCGTTGCATTATCGTGAATGATGGCATGTAGCTCATCCGCTACGGCTCTGTTTTTAGTGTGCACAGCGAGACGATGTGTCATGCCAATAGCCACACTTCCATAGAAAAAGCTTGTTAGTGCAGTGTTTATCAGCACAGCGCGGGACACCTCTCTTTTACTCATCGCCTCCCTTGACTTGAGAGGTAGTATGCTTTCCCATGTCTTTGCTAGGGGCAGTGCTTGATCTGCGATTAATTGATGTGACGGGTCGAGCGATGAGAGATCGAGTTTATCCCAATAGTCTAACGTGCGTCTTATGTTGTATAGACTTTCTCTCAGCATATCACTGAGTGTTTTTCTTGACTCACCTGGCATATGATCGACTGCGCTGATCTGCGGGACGGCGAAGTGTGCGGCTTCAAGCATAACGCCCCTTACCCGTTTGTTAGCCTCCTCGCCGATTTTTTGCGCGTAGCCGATTGACTGGCGTCCCGGCGGGCTCATAGCGGAGGCTTTACTCTCTCCATACTGCTCGGCATTGTAGTCGTACCATTCTTCAAATGTAGGCAGTTGGTATACACCTTTTGTAAGTTCACGCGCCATTGGCAAGTCGCCCGTGCCCGAGAGTGGCAGGTCAGGGGCTACTATCAGCAATGAGTTTTTGAGCGACCGCGCGAGAGCGAACGATGTCCCGCTTACGTACGCAGCCTGCCCACCTATGGAGGCGTTGTGTCCAGAGAAGACTACGTCCGGAAGTCGGTGAGCAATAATATCCATGCTCGCTCGTGTCGCGGGAAGCGGATGGTTCTGAGCCGCTTCCCTATACTCTACGGGATAAGTGTGATCTACCACTTGGTCACTACGGAATGTACCTAAGAGGCAATCCTCGATTGAGGGATTAGGTAAACCAGTCCAGGTATTCAATTGGGAAGTGGCAGGATGAGCGTCGAAGAAGCTAATCGCACTGCAGCCGAGTTGTTGCAATAACCGTGTGGTCGTTGCAACGCGAAGTAATTCTTGGGCTGTATTGACGGCCACCTTCTCATTTTCGTCAACATTCATTTTTACATATAAAACGCCATCACCCTTGGGGTCAGGAAGTTCTATAGTGCAGGATTCAAAATTTTTTGTGCTACCGTCAAGATCGGTATATGTATGATCAGTAGGCTCGACAGAGAGCACAGCGCCCTCTTCTCCTGGATCTTGACCCTTGAACCACTCTGAAAATCCTCCTAACTCGTAGTGAGGGTAGTCAGGAACACTCATCACTGCCTCCGCAATGCGGGGAATATCCGCTCCATGATTTGTCATGCGGGCACTGTAGCAATTTTCTTGTTTAGTAACAAGCTGGCTAAGAAAGAGGGGGGGTTCGGCAGGAGGTATAGCAGGCTTTTTGATTTACTCAAGGGCAAGGCAACCGCTGCTATAACGAATCACGATTTTTACCGAAGCTGTTCGGTAATTGGGGAGGATGGTCGAGCCATTTGCTATACTCGACATATGAATATTTTAGTCACCGGTGGAGCGGGGTATATCGGCTCACACACAATTATAGAACTTATGGCGCACGGCCATACTGTCGTCATCGTGGATAATCTTTCGAACAGTCGGCAAGAGTCTATTACGCGCGTGCAAGAAATAACCGGCCAAAGCATTCCTTTTTACGAAGGTGATGTATGCGATAAAGGAGTACTGCGAAAAATATTTGACGAGCACCATATAGACGCGGCAATCCATTTTGCTGGTCTGAAAGCCGTGGATAAATCCGTCGAAGATCCCTTAAGCTACTATCGGAATAACCTCGACTCCTCGTTGTCGCTGTGCGAAGTCATGCAAGAAAAAGGAGTAAAGAAGCTGATCTTCAGCTCCTCGGCGGCCGTATATGGCAAACCAGCAGAGTTGCCGCTAAAAGAAACGAGTCCCGCGGGTGGGATATAACCAACCCGTACGGCCAGACCAAGTATATGATCGAGCAAATCCTCAGTGACATTACTGTGTCGGACCCTGCCTGGGAAGTCACGATCGTGCGCTACTTTAATCCAATTGGTGCGCATGAGAGCGGCAAAATTGGCGAAGACCCGAGCGGTATTCCCGATAATCTTTTACCTTACATTGCGCAAGTTGCTGTTGGCCGCCGTGAAAAGCTGCGCGTCTTTGGCGACGATTATGATACGCCGGATGGATCCGGGGTGCGCGACTACATACATGTTGTTGACCTTGCCAAAGGGCACGTTGCCGCGCTGGAACACATGGGTCCAGCTGGCCATGCGGAGATTTATAATTTGGGTGCTGGCAAGGGGGTATCGGTGTTCGAGATGATTCGAGCGTTCGAGCAGGCTTCAGGCAAGCACATTCCCTACGAGGTTGTTGCTCGCAGGGCGGGTGATGTTGCTCGTTGCTATGCTGACGCCTCTAAAGCGGCTCGCGAACTTCAGTGGCATACTGAAAAAACACTTGAAGACGCATGCGTGGACAGCTGGAGATGGCAGTCGCAAAATCCGAACGGGTATTGATAAAGTGGCCGCGAGCGGTGTCTGCTCGCCCTTGGCTATCTGTACATCCCGCTCAACCCTAAGTTAGGAGTTTTCAGTTCAATAGATAATAGATAGGTTGCTGTACGGAGATATCTATTCCTCATGATATTAGTAAAAACGAGGCTGTCGGGGACCCAGGGCACCTACATACTGAATGACTTCAGCACATGCGTTGGCCGCGCTTTTTAAGATGTCTAATGAGTCCCAGCCCTGCAATAGGCCATGGACTGTGGCACCATAAGCACATTCACCGGCACCGGTGGTATCGACTATCCTTTTCGCTTTTACCGCGGGGCAGGAAGCCACTTCTTTTACGCCTCTTTGTGCGAGACAGGCACCTTCGGCACCTCCGGTAACCAAGACGTTATCTGCGAACTGAGTACCCTCCAGGGCGTCCTTTTCTATCGATCCTCTGCCGAATAGCGCGTCGGCTTCTTTTTTATTCACAGCCAGCAGAAATAGTCTCCGTTCATCTAGCTTCCGCCGCACTACTTCCGGATTTTTTATGGTCTCTGTGTGGCTCGGCGTATATGAGAGTTTGAGCCCCTCTTCCATCTGATACAGTAAATCCAAAAGAGCGAGTTTTCCTGAAGCTACCACTATATCTGCGCCTACCCCAATTTCGGGATCGAGATATTCCTCAATCGAGTCACGCTGACTCCCTCGTGAGGCACTGTCTCCGTGTGAAAAGAGGTCAATAACACAGCCGCCGACTACATGGTGAGGCTTTTTGATTACGTGGGATGTAAAAGGCAGGGCTGTCATTTGACGGTAAAAGATATCGCTCACCGGATCGCCATCTTCGCCGATAACAGTGTAGGCGTGGACATCGTATGCGCCGGTGCGGGCCAGGTAATCAATAATGCCGACGCTTCCGCCACCAATGCACACCGCTTCGTTCGTTAGTACGCCTTGTTCGTAGCTATTTAGTGCGCCGAAGAAAGCGGCCTGGTCGTTATCGTTCCATGCTGATTTAGTGCCGGCCCCGTCGTGTGCGTCGGGAGAGAATCTACAAACATCCAGCCCAGGACTCAACAGGCCGACAACCTTCGGTTTTGGCTCTAGAGATATCACGCTCATTCCGCAATCTATAATACAGTATCACCCTTAGCTGCCAACCTGAGTGACGTTTTTTGGCTGAATTAGTAGGCTAAAAGGAGTGTCAGCCGATTAATTATTTTGTGCTAGCCTTGCCTTTTGCGGCGCGCGGCAGAATACCAAAGGTAAGCAAGAGAGCGTAGAGCACGGCAAAGCCGCACATGATGCTTGGGATGCCCGATATTGTCTTGGGGCTTAGATCGTTGACTATCCCGGTGGGAAGTACGAATATCAAAAAGCCAACGGCCTGCAGGATCAGCGCCTCGCGCTTTACGACCGAAGCGTTACTCGCATAATACAGCGCCAAACCAATGCCCATGAAGAGCCAGAAGTAGTAGTAACCGAAGTAGATACCACCTAAGTGTGGAGCTAACTGAAAGATGGCGTAATTGCCGGCGCATACGTGGCTATGAAAGGCATGCCTGCCCAGGCCAAAGATCCCGGCAAATGATAGGCCGGAAAGATACGCCAGCCACACCGCTATTCGAGGCCCCCGGCCAGCAATGACGCGCACTAGATGAATGCCGAGCGGTGGCAGCATGGTAATGGCGATAAATCCGATGCGCGCCCACATACCAGCACCGTTGCCGTAGTCGCATACCCTAAATTCAGCGAGCTGAAAAATGGCCAGCAGGCCAAGTGTGGCGGTAGCTAGTCGTGTGAGTGTATTCATCTTATAGCGAAATACAGTGTAGACGAGCATGGCAGACTCGATGATGAAGGTAGCAATCATTACGGGTGGCGAAAAGCAGAAGAAGGTTGTGTCGTTCTTTTTCATTATCTTAAGCATAACAAAAAAATGGCAAAACGGCATTTACTTCTAGGCGACCGGAATCACCCCTGCCTGCCCGTGCCCAAGTAGAGTCAGGCGTAGTGCAGCCAGACCGACTTTTAGTCGGCCTGCGCGAAAACGCTCTACTTGGGCACGGGCAGGCAGGGGTGGTGGCCTATTCATAATCAAGAAGTTTTGGTTTTGCTAGAGATCCTTATACAATAAGATGCGTAACGCATGCGCAGCATGCAGAGCTACCGGGGGCAGATAGCACTATGACACAAAAAGCGCGGACTCGATTCTGGGATACGCTTACGCATAGCCGTTTATCGCCAGACACTGGGCCCTACGGCCAAGCTTATGTCATCAATATGTACAGCTTGCTGGCTTTTTTGTCGCTTACGATTTTTGGCATATTACATCTGACCGCCGATCATACACCGCGGATTGGCTATTTAGAGCTCGGCTGCGCTGCAGTTATGTTGCTGAATATCGGGTTGCTATATGCAAGTCAGGATCTGGTAGTAGGCCGCACCATTTTATTGTCTACTATTATGGCCGGGTTAGTTGTGATGTTAGGGACGGGTGGCACCCAGGGTACGGGTATTTTTTGGTTTTTTGTATTTCCGGTGGGTGCCTTTTTTGTAGCGGGGAAGAAACAGGGTATGCGCTGGGTGATAGCCCTCTTTTTGGTAGTGCTCGCATTACTTGGGTTGGCGCAAGCCGATGTGGTCAATTTGTTTTATTCATTTATAACTATCAGGCAGTTGCTGGTGAGCCTAGCAGTGGTTGCAGCCGGGATATATGTATATGAGCGTTCGAGGGAGCAGCTCGAGCAACAGACACGCACCGACGAGCACGATTTACGCGAAGAGAAGGTTCTTGCTGGAACGATCTTAGAGAATATCGATGAGGGCGTCGTAGCTATAAACAAGCAAGGGCGGGTAATACTAATGAATCAGCCGGCCGAGCAAATGCTCGGTTGGAGCCGCGACGATTTGATGGGCAAGAAGTTCGTTGAGATGGTGCCATTGATTGATCATAAAGGTAAGCGGGTGAAATCAACCGACCGTCCGATACATCGGGCGTTGGAAGGCCCTATCGGTAATTTGTCGCTAACCTATGTGCGTAAGGATGGTAGCAAATTCCCGGTGGTTATGTCTGGCAGGTCAATTATGGTAGATGGTAAAGTGCAGGGCGCGATTGGTACGTTTCGCGATGTGACCGAGGAGCGGAATATTGACCGGGCCAAGACTGAATTTGTGACGCTAGCCTCACACCAGTTGCGGACGCCGCTATCGGCTATCGCCTGGTTTAGCGAGATGTTGTTGAATGGTGATGTGGGTAAACTGAGCGACGCCCAGCGCGAGCCGATCGAGCAGATTTATCACAGTAATCAACGTTCGGCAGCGATCGTTGACGCCATGCTGACCGTCTCCAACGTTGAGCTTGACAAGGTGACGGTGAGCCCTGAGGTTGTTGATCTCCCCGCACTCTGCCATAAGGTGCTGAATGAAGTGGGAAGTGCATTGCTGAGTGAAAAAGAGCTGCACATTCGTGAAGAGTACGCCCCTGACCTGTCGAACCTAAAGCTCGACCCTGCTCTTACGAAAACAATGCTTCAAATTATTATCTCCAACGCGCTAAAATATACGCCAAACGGTGGTTCTGTAACGATTAAGATTCTAAAAAGCGCCGAAAAGCTTTCGCTTTCCAGTCGGGGTAGTGTGCGGATAGATGTGACCGACACTGGATATGGCGTCCCAAAAGCTGAACACAAGAAAATCTTTGAAAAACTCTTCAGGGGTACTAATATAAGATCAAAAGATACTGATGGGACAGGGTTGGGATTGTACATTGTGAAATCACTTTTGGAACAAGCGGGCGGGGTCATTCGATTTACATCTGAAGAAGATAAGGGCAGTACTTTTTCTATTGTGCTGCCCCTGGAAGGCATGAAGCGCAAAGGGCCGGGTACGGCTCATGTTTAGAAAAATGTCGCTGCAAGCCAAGATGATATTCGCGTTTCTATCGTTAACGCTGCTCGTTGATGCCGGCAGCTACTATTTAATCCTCGTTTTGGATCACAGCAATAACCTCACATTGACAGCAGACCATCTGACAGTATCGATAGCTACGTTTGCGGTTTTGGTCTCAGCTTTTGCGGTAGCGCTAGGGACATTTCTGGCAATTTGGCTTGGACGATCCATCTCAAAGCTGAAGGGTGGCGCCGAGCGGATCGCGGATGGAGACTTTTCGCGTCCAATTCCAGTGAATTCCGAGGATGATTTTGGCAAATTAGCACTGGCTTTTAACGCAATGGCGGAGCGTCACAAGGATGCCTATCGCCGCCTGGCTGTCGAGAGACAACGCGACGAGGCAATACTTCAGAGCATGAGTGAAGGTTTGCTAGCGGTAGACGAAAACGGAACAGTGGTGTTGGCCAACGATGTGGCGGTCGCCTTACTTGACCTCGAGAGTCAAGAAGCAGCAATTGGCAAAGACAGCAAAACTATTCTCAAACTCTATTCACAAAATGTGCAGGAAACCAAACCATTACCGCTCAAAGAACAGCCTGTGCATAGTGCGCTCTCTACCGGGCGTGCCGTCAGCGATATATTCGCATTCCATAAAGTTAGCGGCGAGAAATTTCTGCTGAATGTGAGCGCCAATCCGATCCGCCTCGACGAAAAAACAATCGGAGCTATTTTAGTAGTCCGCGATGTGACGAAAGAGCGGGAAATAGACCGTATGAAAACCGAGTTCATCTCGCTCGCCTCACACCAATTGCGGACGCCGCTATCGGCCATTAAATGGTTTAGCGAGATGCTGCTCTCTGGCGACGCCGGTAAGCTCAAAGGCGATCAGGTTGATTTTGCACAGAATATTGCCGACTCTACTCAGCGTATGATCGAGTTGGTCAATTCATTGCTCAATATTTCACGTATCGAATCGGGCCGGATTATGGTAACGCCACAGCCGACCGACCTGAAGGAACTTGTGTCGGGTATTGTGAGCGACCTCAAGGGCAAAACTGAGCAGAAAAAGCAGTCGCTAGTGATTAGTGTCCATCAGGATTTGCCAAAGATTAAGCTCGATCCGCGCCTGATTGGCCAGGTGTACCTCAATCTATTGACCAATGCCATTAAATACACTCCCAAAGGCGGCGAGATCTCGGTATTTATCTCCCGTAAGGGCGACCAAGTAATTTCGCAGGTAACAGACAATGGGTACGGCATACCAAAAGATCAGCAGGACCGCGTGTTCCAGAAGTTCTTCCGTGCAGCTAATGCAGTAAAGGTGGAGACAGACGGCACGGGCCTCGGGTTGTATCTTATTAAGGCGGTTATCGAATCGTCGGGCGGTAAGATATGGTTTGAGAGTGAGGAGGGGAAGGGAACGACATTTTGGTTTAGTATTCCGATGAGTGGCATGAAGGCCAAGAAAGGTGAGGTGACGCTCGATGCATAGTAAGCCGCAACACCGGATCTCGTATATAAGGGGAGTAATGATAATGAGCGTGGTAGGATAAAACGTATGTCAAAAGAAAGTCCAACGATAATGGTGGTAGAGGATGAGACCCTCCTGTTGCAGGCCATCACCAAGAAACTCAAGATTAGCGGCATGGATGTGCTCTCCTGCGCCAGCGGGCAGCAAGCTATTGATTACCTTGATAGCCTTGATGAGCTGCCTGACGCCATCTGGCTGGATTATTACCTGAAGGATATGAACGGCTTAGTGTTCATGGAACAGCTCAAAAAGAGCAAAAAATGGGCGGCCATTCCAGTGCTCGTAGTGAGCAATTCGGCCAGTCCGGACAAAGTGCATAACATGCTTGCTCTGGGCGCCAAGAAGTATATTCTCAAGGCCGAGTACCGGTTGGATGAAATCATTGCCATGATCCGCGACTTTATTGCGGCGAATGGGCCAGACGGTGATACTCTTGGTAAGGAAGGTAAGAAGGAAAAATAATGGCCGCTAGTTCCAAACAAGTCCTCATTGTAGAAGATGAAAAGCCGCTCGCCCATGCACTACAGCTCAAGCTGGAGCACGAAGGCTATGCCGTCACGGTTGCCAGTAATGGGCAAGAGTGCCTCGACCTCATCGATAGCCACAAGTTTGATGTGGTACTGCTCGATCTCATTATGCCGGTTATGGACGGTTTTCAGGTACTTGAGCAGCTAAAGTCCAAAAGCAATAAGCCAATCGTGTTTGTCCTGTCTAACCTCAGCCAGCATGAAGATGACGAGCGAGCCATCCGTTTGGGTGCCCGCAAATTCTTTATCAAGTCCGACACGCCGCTTACAACGATTGTTGAAGAGATTAAGAAGTTATAGGCCCTAAGATATAGCACTCTCCCGGGGCTTCAGGTAGAGCATTTCACGCAGGCCGACTAAAAGTCGGTCTGGCTGCACTTCGCTTGACTCTACCTGAAGCCCCGGGAGAGTGCTGCGAACCGCAGAGAACGCGATAGTTTTATCTGTTGATAACTGGCAGTATAAGCAATTTGGTTGGTATACTATACATGTGGGCCCCGCATCTTCACTTATTGAACGCATCACATATACCGCATCACTTGCGACAAATCCAAAGGCTATCGACAGCATATTGGACTCCTTCCGTGACGTGACTGTTCGTATCGATCCTGCAAAACCGCTCAGTTCGAGTGACCATGCCAAGCTTGTTAAAGTACAGCACGAGCTAGAAAAGTATTTGGTACAGAAGGAAACACTGCGTTCATTCACTGCCGAGTCACTTCGCCTGCAGATCGAGCAGCACCTGCAAGGCAATGTGGGCAAGAAGAGCCAGGCACGACTAAGTATCGTTATTGTGTTAGCAATCGTATTGGCGTTGGTTGCTGCGCTGGTCCCTCACCTGGACAACCCAGAGCAACGGGGACTTACGGGGGGTGCTACGGTGTTTAGCTTGCTGACAGTTGGCGCAGCTTGGCTTTTTTTGACGGCTTTACCGGCCTTTCAATCTTCATTGCGCCGAGCATTCGTGATTATTTGTATAGCAGTGGCCCTATTGGGATTGTGTATGCTTGGCCAACCGATTATGGAGATTTATGACTTGCGGCGTTTTCCGCTCACCAGTGTTCTGTATACGTTGCCTATTCTGATCGCCGCCATCTTATTTCATACGGGTAACATCATGTATGTGCGGCTAATTGGCGTAAAGAGTGTGTGGACGACTGCCAAACCGTTACTTATTGCCTTCGTACTGTCGGCTGTTTTGACTTGCCTAATGCCGCATCCCCATACAGGCGAGCCCGAATTTGTCCATGATCTGGTGGCGACGATGTGGGCATGGATTACACTCACGCCCATCGCCTCGACAATGCTCTTGCCAAAGGCCATACGCAAATTGCCAGAGTTGTATAAGCCGTCTATACGTCTTTTGTTGCAGTCGTTGTTTCCGATCTTGGCTGTGACGAGCTACCAGTATGTCTTACGATTGTTCGCGGCTCCTACTATGCAAGGTCCGGTGGCCTATGTATTATTTACCCTCGTGACGTTTATGGGTTTAGGGCTGTTGAGGGCCGGTTATGAGTTTAATAAGGTGAGCCAGTATTAGATCTATCATTTGCTATACTTTGTAGCATGCAAGCGTTAGGAATCGAATTATCTCTGGTGCAGGCTATTCTTGACGGCACAAAAACGATCGAAGGGGTGCCCGGTACCCCGCCATTTCTGAAGGTTAGGGTGGGCGATACACTTTCCATCCGTGAAGATGTGTACAAAGAAGGCGAATTGACTGTATCTCATGAACACGCCGCACAGGTGCGAGTAGCACAGTTATTATATTTCGAAACATTTGCTGAGATGATGGAGACGCTCGGTTATCAGTCAGCCATTCCGTATGCGACCAGTATTGAAACTGCGCTCAAGGTGTATCGGGGTTTGTATGCCGCCGAACAAGAAAAAGAATGGGGCGTCGTGGCAATCCGCTTTGAGCTGATCCCCGCGTAGCTTCGGTGTACGGAGGCAAGAGTTATTTTGTGGACTCATTGATGAAGTTATATGCGCGGCAAAAGCCAGTCGGGCTGTTCTTACACGGTTCAAGTCGCACCAAGTCGCCACCGACTGCTTCGTAAAAGAGTTCGGGGTTAGCGGTAAGTGGCGGAACTTTTATAATGGCAAGAACCTGAGCTGTTTCTGAGTGGTTGAGCGGGTTGTAGTTTCCCTTTGCTTCGGCGGTATCTCGTACGACAATTTTAACCGAGTCACCAATTTTAAGATCACTATAAGACGCAAGATTACTTTCGTTATAGATAAGCAATGTGGGTGCGAAGTGACTATATGTGATACCAGGCTGGCTTGAGTGGATAGTGGCAGGGTAATGTGGATCTAAGGCAAGGGAGATAGTGTCTTTGGTAATGCCGTGGATTGTTTCAGTAAGTGAGGATACTACATCTGATGTATTGCCCGGAAGTTTTTTGATGATGCTGGTGACTTCAGCATTGCTCACATTTTCTTCGCAAACGCCCTCCAGCGCATCCTGCAGCTGTTGGTCGGTGAGTTTGGAACCTTGGCGGACCTCATAGTATAGTTGCTCATTTGTACCCGAATGGCCGACTGCATCGCTTGGAGCACCAAAGTAATTACAGTTTTTGGCATTATATCCCACGATATGGTTGCCGCTCGGCAACGCCTGGCTCATGGTAGGTGTTACGGAGGGCGTTGGCCATAGCACAATTGCTGCCGCCCCGCTTCCAAGCAGTACTACTCCTGCGAGTGAGAGAAGGCTGGTTTTGCTTAGTAATGGTGTGTGCAGGCGGTTACGAAGCACCCGCCATTTGTGTTGTTTTGGTCCATCTTGAATAGTGGCGATGACTGACTGCGTGAAGCTGGCTCGCAGTGTTCGACTAGGTTTAGGTATGTGTTTCGACAGCAACTGCTCAACGTCTTTCATGTGAGCTCCTCTCTGAGCGCCTGTTTGGCGCGTTTTAGCCATACACGAACCGTGTTAATCGGCACATGCATCACTGCCGCCATGGTGGCATAGTCTAACCCCTGCCAATAATAGAGGCTGATCACTGCTTGGTATTCGGGCCGGAGATGCGCAACCATCTGGTGCAGTTCGCTGCGTTCTGCCTGGATATGCGGGGTTGGCTCGTGCGAAGCGATTGTAGCAATAAGCGTATCATCCAGCGCAATTTCACGGCCTCGTTTTTTGAGGTAGGTGAGGCATTTGTTGGTACTAATCTTGAATAGCCAGGTCGCTAGCCGGTACTTCTTGTTGTACTGCTTTAACTTATAGTAGGCGCTAATGAAGGTTTCTTGAGCAATATCTTCGGCGGCATCTTCGTCGCGCACAATAGCAAAACAATGATAATAGAGTGCGTTTTTATAGCGGTCGACGAGCTCACCATACGCGCCGCTATCGCCACGGAGTGAGCGGGCTATAAGATCTGCCTCGTCTTCTTGCATATCCTATATACCACTACAGATGAGATAAAGTTACAAATTATTTTAAAGACTCCGAGCGTTCCTGGCGGGATGATATCCGCAAATTAGCGTACTATTAAGGTAATGACCATTAAACTATATGTGCTCGTAGCTGCGGTAGGTATAGTTTTGGCGTTAGCGGTGTTTGTATTGGCAGAATTTTTGATTGTTGTATTGAATGGTACCAAGGTCCCCGCGCCGTCTATTCCACGAGGCCCGCAAATGCTCGGCAGTGGCCCTGCGCTTAGCTATGTCGTGATGGGCGACAGTACAGCAATTGCGCAAGGTGCACCATATGCTGAGGGCTATGCACTGTATAGCGCCGAACATTTGGCAGAGAATCACCGGGTCCAATTTGTGAACCTCGGTGTATCGGGGGCAAGGGCACAAGACGTGGCAGCGTCCCAGGCAGGACAAGCCGCTTCCTACAAGCCAGACATCGTCCTGATTGCGGTAGGAGCTAATGACGTCACGCATCTCACTAGTAATACATCGGTTGCCGCTTCGATGCAGACAGTTATCGACATACTCAGGCGCGCCAATCCTGCAGTCAAGATCGTGCTCACCGGCGCACCGGCCATGGGGTCTATCCCGCGATTGCCGTGGCCGCTTAAACAACTTGCCGGTTCGCGTACGCGGAGTCTAAATGACGGAGTGTTCGCACCATTAGCCGCGCGTGATCATCTTACCTTCGCGCCAATCGCTGCTAAAACAGGCGCTGCTTTTGCGGCTGACCCAACCCTGTTTGCGGCCGATAAATTTCACCCTAATGCCAGAGGCTATGCTTTGTGGCGCCCGGTCGTGACCGAGGCCCTTGATCAAGCGCTGGCATCGGCAATGCCGCTACAGTAATGTAGAGATCTTTGCCGCTGGCTAATCTTACCAGTAGCTCCTTATCAGGATTTATCCCTTCGCTGAATGACGCGGACATACCAGTAGCAAAGCACGCAGAGGGCCAGAAATCCTATGGTGCTCGCGGTAATCACTGCAATTTCATTGCTCGTATGAGCTGACGGATTTTTATCCACCCGAATATCGTAGGGCAGGGTAAAACCGCTGCCGGTGAGCTGCACAGTATAGGTACCCACTGCAGATAATGTGACATTGGCAGTGAGCAGACCCTGGCTGATCCTAGTAGAGGGCGTAGCTATTTGTTTGCCTTGTCTGGTAATAGCTACATGGCAGCCACAATCTGGTACCGAAAATGTTGGGTCACTAGAGTTCAGATAAAACATGAGCTGCATTGGCTGACCGGCGACCGGTGTATCGTTTGGGTTAATATGGAGTATACCCTGCACCCCGTGGTCGCTCAGTACCTGATGCGCGCTCACCGGAAAGGCGGGCAGCAGCACCGACAACAAGCCGGCAATCAGAAATATTCGTTTCATTTCCATTTACTATACCTTAGATAGTTCGCACTGTGTGTATCAGAGGGTCTGTTTGATATCGCTATAAAAATATGGGCGATTGTGCTATAGTCGTGCATCGGCACCACAGAGATGCACGTATTTGTTAGTTTTTGGAGTATTGATGGCTAAACGTATACGAATAGAAGGGTTGGGGGACGGATTGTGGCCGGTTGGCCCGATTGCTGACGCTGCCCAGCGTGCTCTTGACTACGGATATGACCCGCAAATGGTAGCGGACCGACTGAACGCATATGGTGTTTATAATCCAAGCGTGTCGGAACATGCTATGCTGGAGCCGGCGGATCCTTTGTTGTGCGGGCGGGATCTTGCGCCCCGAATTGCGAATGTGGCCCTTGCGAACTGGATTGCATATTGGGAACCTGGCGAAGGCATGGTACCGACATCGCGTAAGGTGCTTCAGGAGATCAATGCTGCTGGCGGAGTATTGCCTAGCTATCTGCAGTCGGGATTGAGTAGTTTGATGTAAGTTAGATTGAGAACCTAAGATGGTAAACAAAAGGCGTCGACTCGGGAGTCTCGAACTTACCCGATTAAAGGGTGGGGTAGAGCTTTTTGGCATACTCAACGTTACTCCAGATAGTTTTAGCGATGGCGGCAAATATGCCCAGCCTTTGGCGGCGGTGCGTTATGCAGAAATGTTATTTGAGGCGGGCGCCGCCTATATTGATATTGGGGCGGAGGCAACCAATCCTCGGGCTAAACCCTTAGAGCCAATCGAAGAATGGCAGCGATTGCGGCCCGTCTTACGCCAATTATTACCGCGACATCCTGGCCGTATTTCGGTCGATAGCTACCATCCAGAAACTATCGAGCAAGTGGCAAACGAGTTCGGTGCCAACTTTATTGTCAATGACGTAACGGGAATGAATAATCCAATTATGCGCTTGGTTGTGGCCCGCTTCGGCCTCAAATGCATTGTGAGTCATCTGCCTGCCAAGTATGGAATCGACATTATGCGGGCGCATAGGGAAGCAGACGCCGACGACGAACAGCAGGTATTGCGCGAGCTGCTTATACGCCGCAATCAGCTCGTAGAATTAGGATTGCCTAAGGAGAAGATAATCCTCGACCCTGGGATCGGTTTTGGCAAAACCCCGGAACTCAATAGAAGATTATTAACATTCGGGCGTCTCATTCGCGACAGCCCGATTATGATTGGCTACTCCCGCAAGCGATTTCTAGGCGAGCACCGTATGAATTTACAGCCGAATCTGGATGCTGCAGACAAAGCAATAGCCAATGGTGCCCGTTACTTGCGAGTTCATGACGTAGCTGGTCATTACCATCATCTTGTCAACAATTAGGTACAATAAGAAAACATGACTGCGCTCACAACCTTTGCTGAAGTAAACCACGTCCTCGAGGCCCACTGGCCGACGAATCTGCCCCGGCATGCCTATACATTGGAATACATGGTGCAGCTCATGGAATATTTGGGCAACCCGCAGGATAGCCTCAAAGTCATTCACGTAGCTGGTACTTCCGGCAAGACTTCGACTGCTTATTATGCTGCCGCGCTGCTTAAGGCGGCGGGCAAGCGCGTAGGGCTAACAGTTTCGCCGCATGTGGACCAAATAAACGAGCGTGTGCAGATCGATTTGGTACCGTTGGATGAAGCCTCGTTTTGCCGTGATTTCAGCATCTTTCTGGACCTCATTGCGAAGTTGCCATTTACACCATCATATTTTGAGCTGCTAATCGCGTTTGTCTACTGGGAGTTTGCCCGCCTGCAAGTGGAGTATGCCGTAATAGAGGTGGGGCTGGGTGGTCTCGTGGATGGCACGAACGTAGTAAACCGTGAGGATAAGGTGGCGGTGATTACCGATATTGGGTTCGATCATACCCACGTGCTGGGCAAAACGCTCCCGGAGATCTCGACACAAAAAGCGGGCATCATCCAACTGCATAATGCTGTTTTTTGCTATCGGCAATCGGATGAGGCAATGGGACCCATCCGCGACCGAGCGGCACAAAAACAGGCCGACTTGCATGTACTCGACCCTAAGGCGGATCAAGCCCGGTTTGCTTTTTTACCTCTCTTTCAGCAGCGGAACTTTGGACTCAGCCTGCAAGCGGTACAATATGCACTGACACATGATGGGCAGGCTCTGCTTGCTGATGAACAGATCGAGCACGCAGCTCATACCTATGTGCCAGGCAGGATGGAGATTATTGGAGTCGGGGGCAGACAACTCATTATGGATGGCGCCCATAACGGTCAAAAAATGCACGCGCTGGTAAAGAGCCTACGTCAGCGCTACCATGGACAAAAACGGGCGGCTATTGTGAGTTTCGTAGCTGGCGGTGACGTTCGCTTTCCCGCCGCCCTTCATGAACTCCTGCCTAACATTGATTACCTGATCATTACCTCGTATGGAGGCGGGCAGGATATCCGCCACACCTCTGTTGACCCTGAAGCAATTGTCGCAAGCTGCCGCGAGCAGCATTTTGATACCTTTGAAGTTATACCCGATATTACCAAAGCGGCGCGTGTACTGCTCAAGCGTCCTGAGCCCATATTGCTTGCTGTTGGCTCAATCTACATGCTCAGCCATCTCCGACCTGTACTAAAAAACATTAGCAGTTGACCAAGCCCAGCCTTCTCATTACAGTGTAGATACTAAGTAAGGGGGAGGGTATATGCTAAGTTTTCGCATTACACCGCAGAAACGCGGACTCGGGTGGATACCGGATGTACCCGACCAACGTGACAAAATTTTCCGGCCTTTGCCCGAAGCGCTCAAACTCACTAGATTGGCCGCAGTTACCAGGATAGACCTGCGCGACCAGTGTCCGCCAGTGTACGATCAAGGTCAGCTGGGAAGTTGTACGGCCAACGCGCTTGCTGGCGCCTTCGATTTTGACCGCGGCAAACAGGGGCACTCATTCATGACCCCGAGCCGTTTATTTGTCTATTGGAATTCGCGCTACATGGAGGGCACGATAGATACCGACGCCGGTGCCACGCTGCGCGATGGCATCAAAAGCTTGAATGTATCTGGGGTACCCCCAGAGATTGACTGGCCGTACATCATTGACAAGTTTCGTGATAAACCATCCGAGAAGTCTTACCAGGACGCCCAAGAGAGCCAGACCCTAGAGTATCGTCGTATCGTCACGCCGCACGATGATCCGAGCCACGATATGCTAGCCTGTTTAAACGAAGGATATCCTTTTGTAACTGGTATTGCCGTGTACGAGAGTTTTGAAACTCCGGATACCGAGAGAACGGGAATTATTCCTATGCCGGAGCCAGAAGAGCGATTGCTCGGCGGGCACGCCGTGCTAGTTGTGGGATACGATGTAGGGAAAAAGCATTACATTGTCCGCAATTCATGGGGCTCAGACTGGGGCGATGAAGGCCACTTCTACCTGCCGTTTGAATACTTAACAAGTAAAGGGTTGGCCAGCGACATGTGGATGATCAAAACCGTGGAGGTATAGATCTGCTGATACAACTAAAAAAGATGTACTTGGTTCGATGAAGTACCGTGCGCGTCTTATGACTTAACGATTGCACGTTTCAACAGTCTTTATGTCGCCGGTGTCAGTGTTATTATGCACTCTTTTTCAGTGCTTCGATGTAGACAGGAGGGTGGTCAAGCGTAAACACGGAAAGGGTTGTATGGATCACGTCGAGAGATTTACATCGGTGCGATCGTGCCGTTAATGTGTGTGGCAGTGCCATCGGCGTCACGTGTAATTGTGGCATGGTCGCGTACCAGTACATAGCCGGCGTCGGCTTTGCGGAAGCGGTAGGCAACCGACCACTCGTTTGCCTTATTCAATTCTACCGTTTCGAGTGCTTGGTTTAGAATCATGGCGTCACTGGGGTGAACGTGGTTTGTCCACCATTCTATCGTATTGGCCGGCTCACTGGTTTGATAGCCGTACACCGAATAGAGTGTGTCGCCCCACAGAAGCTTGCCGCTAACCAGATCAAGCGAATATGCAACTTCTTTGGCAGAAGAACTGGCAAGATTTGGCATTTGCTCCATTATCCCATCATAGCAAATTGTCTATGCCTAGACGAAAACGGTACCATGCTTCTAAAATAGCACTATGGGTAATCGAGTTTTTCTGAATGCAGATAACGTGATCGAGATTGAGGTAGTGGGCGATCAAGACGTTGCCTCGATTGAGCATATGGCACGGCAAGCCGATGCTTATTTGACCGAACTGAAGGCGCTGGGCAAGCCCTGCCTGGTGCTCGATAATTTACTGCAAATGGGCAATGTAGACGCCGAGGGGCGAAAAAAAGTTGTCGAGTTGGCCAAACAACTCGATTACGACAGACTCGCGCTGCTTGGTAAAGAAGGGGGTGTGATGCGTTTTGGTACCAACCTTATGCTGAGGGCTACGGGCAAAGGCTATAAATTGCGCTTTTTCGATGACCGCACTCAGGCGATGAACTGGCTATATCAAAAATAATCCTGCTTAGCACTGTCACCTTAATTGCTGTGCGGCTTGCAAAAATAACAGATCTCTTCTTTGGATAAAGCGGCCCACGTAGTTCGCCGGGTGGGCATTGGCCATTAGCTCGGTAGCTATCTCTAGGCTGTCGGCCCAAACAACTGCGAAATCATCGGCTACTTCCAGTTCAGTAAAAGACGATGCAGCCGATTGACCAACTTTGCGTGCGCGGAAGCAATAGGAAGTTTGCTTTTCCTTGAATTGATTTCGATATTCAACGATGCTACCGATTTCTTTGTCTATACTGATCTTGCAACCTACTTACTTTAATGTGCGCTAATCAGTTCACTGACGACAATAGTGCGTTGGTTATAACTGTGAGTGGCATTGTCGAAATCACCGGCACAGGTGATGAGATTGAGCTGGCTCTTGATGCTGTTATCGCGAGCGAATAGTGCAGCGCCAGCTACCTCATTTCTTACTTCGATGATTTGTTTGATACGGAAGAGCTCTTTTGTTCCATTGCCTAACTCAATCGTAAAAGCGTCGCCTGCAGAAAGCTTACCGAGATGTAGAAATATACCTGGTCCGTGCAGGCCGTTTACATGGCCATCGATAATACTTAAGCCGGCCTGGCCGGGACTTAAACTATTTACATACCAGCCTGCCAGATTGACATTGTTCGGGGCGGCGACTTGGTTGTGCTGATCAACGCCCATCTTTTGAATGTACCCCTCGGTTTGTATGGTCGGTAATGTGATGTATTTTGGTTCGGTCGCTCCGGCTGTCGATGCGTAGGCGCCTTTGTTTGGCTGTACTTCGCTCGGTGAGGGGCTGGAGTACGTAATAACATCCTTGGCACTGGTTAGCTGGACGGCAGGTTTCGTTTGCTGCTTGCGGGGACTCGGGGCATAGAAAACGTGGCCGATGAGTAGCGCCAAGGCAAGCAGTGCAGCTCCCTGTTTAAGCTGCCTGAAGCTGAATCTCATAGTCTTAGTCTATATGAATCACCGGACAAAGATAAGCACTGGCCCTGTTACACTAAAAGAAGATGAGGGCGCTCTGGGCATATCAAAAACGCTGGCGAACCGACTACAACTGGTACGCCTGGCTAGGCCTGACTATACTACTCTGTTCTGCTATATGGTGGTCACTGTTGGGAGCATGGCAACAGCAAGGGAATGCCGATCAGCTGGCTGACGGCTTGTTGTTTGAACATAGTAAGAGCTTTGCTGGAGCCTTATTTCCTGCCTCACATACACTGCTGCTCAAGTGGCTAATTTTTCTGCTATTAGCCATGTTCCACAACGCCGCTCCCATCTATGCGTGTATGACTATCTTGGTTGTTTTACTGAGCGTTACAGGGTTGGCGTATGGGCTGCACAGGATAGCATCTAACTCGTTGGTATTTGGTACGCTTTGCCTTGGGCTGGCTTGTGTATTGATCTTAGTACCGGCGCAACTCTTCCATGGACCTACGGCGCCGCTTAATATGGCGATGCTTACCGGCCGGAACGTTGAGTATGTCGTCTATCTCGGCGTGCTCGTCCTCTATCTAAGGGCGCAGGCATATTGGAGCATACGCTGGACTACGGCAACGCTTGCATTGGCTGTACTGTTTGCCAGCGATCAGCTTTTTGTACCTTTGAGCATTGGTGGTGGCCTGCTCCTTATGGTGGTCACCGCTATTCACCGCTATCAATTACGTGATGTTGCTAAGCGCTGGCTATGGGGAACGGGTCTCGCCTGGATCTTGGCGCGTGTGCTTCTTTTGGCGCTAGGACGGCAGGTACATGTAATAGGCGATATTACCAGCCCATATGGATTTATTTCCAATTGGCACGAGCTATGGTCTGGCCTGCATTTCGCTGCTAAAGCGCTCTTGCTTAACTTAGGCATAACAAGGGCAGATGGTCCGTTAGCGATTATCCCTGCCGCGACTAATCTGATGGTAGGGGCAGCGATGGCGGCCGCGGGCACTATGGTCACGCGCCAGGTACTGCACAATCATGACGAGCCCACGTTAGCGGAAGGCCTGTCTCTCATGCTTGTCGCTAGTACGGCAGCAGCAATTATACTGTTTGTTTGTACTGATCACCCCTACGCTGCTGATGCGCGCTACCTGACGATCTCGTTATTCGCGGGTTTTGTCACACTTGCGACATACCTAAGGAGCGTCGAACTGGAGTCAAATATACTGTTGGCTGCTGGAGGCATACTCGCGCTGGCAATTATGTGCGGGCTTACCGCGCTCACTGGGCATATCCGCAGGGAGGTCGCGCACGATCCCCTTCGCCACCGCAATCAACTCGTCGCTCAAGCCTTGGCAAAACATCCCGAAGAAGTGTTAGTGGGGAATTACTGGCGCGTCTTACCTATCAAGGCCCTTACTGTGCATGCAGACCAGAATGTGATGCCTTTGCGCAGCTGTTTGCAAGCCAGCGAATCGCTACGGAGTATAACGTGGCAGCGAGATCTGCGACGGCATAGCTTCGCTTACTTGTTGTCGCTGCGCCCGGATGGCACTCCTTTTTCAGACTGTACTCTGCATACGGTGGAGTTCCGATACGGTAAACCGACGAGCTCGGCGATTATAGCAGGCAATCGGCGGAATCCTGAAGAAGTGTTGCTGTTTTACGACCGTGGAGCCGACGATACAGATAGGCTATAGCGGTGTGCCGCCTAGCCCTGTACTGGGAGCGCCAACTGCGGGGCTGGCAATGCCAACGGGGTCAACAATGGTGCCATTTGCTGCACCGTCTTGGTCGAGTGGGCCACCATCTGTAATCTGATACGTTATTTTAGTGAGAGTCTGACCGCCAATAGTTGCTGAGCTTACAATCGCTCCAGGGATCGTTTGATAGGTGTGTGTCGTAGTGTTGTACTTGCGTAGCACGAATGTGTTCGAATCTGCCAGGCCATAGTAGTAGAGGGTGACCGTTGCCGTTTGGCCATGCGCGGCACAGGTGAGGGTAAAGTTGGTTAATCCCTCTGGGTAGCTAAAAGCGGTATCTTTATAGCTAGCAGGCAGACTGCCAGTAGAGACGCCACTGTTGGCAGTACAGTCCGACTGCAACACCTGGTAGTTGTTGGTGATGGGGTTTACTAGGCTGGTTATTTGCCTTTGGTAGGTGTCGGTAATACCGTCGCCGTTAGCGTCCCCGTGATTCGGTCCATTCGACTCGGTAGCGTTCGCTATGCCGTCGCCGTCGTTATCATTACTAAAGATTTGCCAGGATGGCATGGAGGTGTCTTGCGTATCCGGTGTGATTGCTGTTTCATTGCTACCGTCGGTATTGATGCCATAGATGCGCTGGAAACTGCCGCCGCCAAAGCCATCATAAATCAGCTTCGTGCCATCCGGCGACCAGCCCACATTGCGATTGTCGTAATTAACGCTGGACAACGTATGCATATTGCTGCCATTAGCGTCCATAACCGTTAGATGGTGGTCGTAGGGGTGAATATTGGCAGTGAAGGCAATTTGCGTGCCATCCGGCGACCAGGCACCGGTATCGTGATCTTGAGCGTCAGACGTAAGAGCCGAAGGGCTTGCCCCGTCGGCATTCACCAGACAAAGCTGGTCGTAGGTGCCGTCCGGACAGGTATAGAGCAACTGCATTCCATTTGGGTTCCAGGCGGGTGACATGTCACCATTTGCACCGTTGGTAATCTTGGTGCGATTGCTGCCATTGGCATCCATCGTGTAAATGTAGCTTAGGCTGGAATTGTCATCGGCATGGGTGAACGCCAGCTTGGCGCCATCCGGCGACCACTTTGGCTCGATATTGAAGGTGTTGTCGCTAGTAAGGTTTACTTGGTCGGTGCCATCAGCGTACATAACGAAAATTTGTACATTGCCATCGTTATTCGGATCGGCAGCAAAGACTATCTTGCTTCCATCCGGCGACCAGGACGGCTCTACGCTGCCAAAACTATTGTGTGTAAGCTGCTGCTCATCGGAACCGTCGGCGTTGCTCGAATATATCTGGGCGATTGAGGAATTATCGGCGTGCACGTACGCGATTCTGCCGTTACTGCTGCCATAGGCGTGACGGGGCTGCCGCTGTGTAAGGGCGGCAAAAGAAAGTATTACAATAACTCCCACCAGGAGCATTTTGTACAGAATAGCTTTGTAGTTGGCTATTTTGCTCATGCTTATATCTACTATACAGCCACAATCGCTCGTGAGTAAATGCGATCGTGACGAGTCTATCTGATGGCAGTGGTACGGCAACTACGCCATAGAAGGTGCCTGGGCCTCTTGGCGAGCCCTTACGCGTGCGAGTAGTATGGCCTGTACTTCGTCGGGCCGAATGGTATGCTCCTCGGCTAAAGACTCATCATTCAGATCCCGGTAGCGGGAATCGACTCTATACCAACGCTGGCCAAAACGGTCATTACTCCCTCGAAGCCGTTCTGTATATAGGCGTTCGTGCTGTACGATATCCGGGGTTTCTCCGTCGTCGACGTATACTATAACAGCATTACGCGATTCAGCGGTGCGTAGCAGTTGCGCAAGCATAGGTAACTTCCCCCGCGTCCATACATCAAGAGTGCCTAGGAACTCAGTAACTGCTGTAATAGTTTCCGATTCCGGCGGTGTCACACCTTGCAGCAAGTAGTTGCGCAGGTTTTGTAGCCGTGAGTAGAGGGCTTGTTGGTCTGGGACGTCGAGGTTGAGGCTTGGGAAGTCGGGTTTTAGAATCGATAATATGTTGTACGCTTCTTCGAGCGATGGATCGTGTTCGAGCGAATGTTCCGCGTCTACTTCATCATCCAAGCGGGTACTGAGCGCCAGCTCATGATCTACTAAGTGACCTCCGGCATCCGGCATGGTTCTTTCTATAGCTGCCGAAGCAAATAGTATGTTGCTTTTGGGCCGAGTCGAAAAGGGTACGACACTTAGGGTGCGGGAGCCTAGGACATTTGCCCATTGCAAATTAGCCCTCTCCCTCGCAACTTCTAATGCAAACGGAAGGCTCGGCCGCAGAATGACTAATTTCCTGGTGTCGTAATCTTCTGCAAGCGGCATGATAGAACCGTCAAAGTCGAATAACGCTTCAACATTAGATTCAGGATGGTCGTGAGCGGCCCGACTAACCAGTCGAGTTAGAATGTCGCTGAAGTAGTATTCACTTAATACCGATTCTGCCACCACTTTATCTACCTGTTGTTCGAGCCAGTCGCGAACTCCAGCGGGCGTCCCCCCATCCTTCAGACGTTTTTCTACAAAGCTCTGTACAGGTCTAACAGGGATACCATCGTCTATGGTGGCCTGATTGACACGGTCGATAGAGGCGACCATGCTATCATCAATAGCCTTACCCAACCTAAGCTCTTTGAGGCGTTCTATAACCTCGTCCGTGTGATGGACTTCAGTTAGTGGCGACCTGTCTAGAACTGCCGTGCCGATAATTTCCATCGAGCTACTATAACACACTATTCTAGTTGACGCAACCATTAGCGTACATCTAGCGTGTCATATGTTAAAGCATACACCACCTATGGACTAAGCTGGGCTAGAGCCTCTATACGACTCAACTCTTGGAGTAGCGCTTCAACATTTGGAAGTAACCTCTCTTTGCGAGCTTCCTCGATACTGAAGAAGCGGAGCTCCTGGCATTCGTCGGAAGGCGTGAAGTCGAGATCCTTGAGTGTTACTTTATAGAGCGCGTTAGCCATATATACATCCAGACGTGGTTTCTTGGCGGTTATAAAGTAGACAGGGGCAGGCGAAATGTCGGTTACGGTGAGACCTGTCTCTTCGATAATTTCGCGTCTGAGTGCTGTCAAGGGGTGCTCACCATGATCAAGACCGCCGCCTAAGAGGTCCCAGGTGTCTCCCTCCCTGGCCAGTAAGAATTTTCCATTGGCATCGGTAATGAAGGCTTTTACACTCACACGATAAAAGCACGGTTCATTCATGTCGAAAGTATAGCAAATCGTCGACGGCTTATAGAGCTTCTTGCTTTCTATGCCAAACCACAGTATGTAGGCCGCCAGTCGCCATTTGCGCAAAGAGTTCCTGAGCTTCATACAAGCTCTTTATGTCCCCTGGTTGAACCTTCGCCTCTCTTAACGCGATCTTTGTAAGGGTGGCTCCGGCTATTTCGCGTGCGTTGTAAAAGGCTCGGCTTCTTTCCGGGAGTGGGCCATATCTGCCACCACCCCTCCTATTAAGTTGGTCGCGTATACGCGTACCGAAAATGCGATTCGGGGCAACACCGGTGGCGGCCTCTAGGATGGCGCCAACGCGCACTGCTTGCCGGCCGGCCAGGATCTGAATACCGTGGTGGGGGTCGTCTCGGAGCTGGCCCAGATCGAAGCAGTCGTTTTCAAGGGCGCCAATGACGTCGCCAAACGTATCTTTGGATTGGTCGTAGACTCTGACGATTTTATTAACCTCTTGTTCACTGTGACCGCATCGATCAGCAATCATTGGTTTGCCGCGCCTAGAGCCTTGTAGGAGGGCATATTGTAGCGGCTCCGCCATTTTCGTCGCTTCGCCTTTGCCTGGTGCGGGTGCGAGACTCTCTCCTGCGCTGGTAATCCATCTAGCTGCTGTGCCGGGGTATCCAGCGCTAAAGACGGCAGAGGTATGAAAGCCGCTCCTGAATATGTCTGCTGCCGCCTGGGCTCGTTGATCGGAGCGTTCAGCAAGTCTATACGTAAAGGAAAGGTTGTTATACCCGCCATTTGGATCGTATTCGTCGCGCGGAAGGAAGGTTTCCTGAATGTATGACGAACCACCCGGGATAAACAATGTTAGGGAATGGATATCCTGAGGTGGGGAGGTGTTAGGGCCGAGGCGCAGCATAAGCACCGTATTATGACGATGATGAGCTGGCTGAGCAAGAGCTATGAGTAAAAATGCTTTATGAGGTTCAGTAGCTCTGGGAACTCGGTCCGCTCGATAAAGTGTTTGCCATGGTGAATCTCAAGCCGTTCAGCGTTGAGCTGATCGGCAATGAAGCTAAACTCGTGTTGGGGGATGTAAGGATCGTCGTCACCCCACACCACGGCGATGTTGCTCTGATTGGCTCTGATCCTCTCCCAATCCCATGATTTGTCGTAATAGCCGCTTTGTTTTTCCAATTCGTCGCCCCCAAGATCGGTATAACTAGGGGATACCAAGATTGAGCCGCGGATCTTGTTGTCTTCAGCATAGCGCATCGCGGCTACGGCGCCTGAAGACCAGCCGATAACGACATCGTGCTGACCAACGCGCACATGATCTCTTAAAAACGGCAGCCAGAATGTGGCACGAGCAATGATCGAGTCGGGCATTGTTTCAAAGAACGTTTCAAAGCCCAGCCGCTCAAGCTCAGCCTTGAGCCATGGCGCCCATCCGAACGACCAGTGGGTTGTTTCGTTCCCGTGGACAAAGACAAAACGGGGCTTCATGCAATCAACCGTGTAATTTCAGTTGTGAAGGTGCCTAACTTGTGAGTAACAATGTCCCAAATGATTTCAAAGTCGATTTCGCGGTAGCCATGAGAGATGATGTTGCGAAGCCCGATGAGCTTATGCCATTCATCCGAGCCATTCAGTTTATAGAAATCCGGAAATTTATCGCGGATACGAACAAGCTGTTCGCCTATATCTTGCAAGCGCATAAGCGTAGCGTCTTGCGCGTTCGGATCCTGCATAAAAGTCGTCTTATCTTTTGGTGTATAAGTCTGAATAACCCTCAGGGTATCTAGGATGGAGTTGAGATTTGGCTTGGGCTCGCTCATTTCTGTTACAGGATGTTTACTAGTTCGGATCTGATATAAGGCTCGAAATGATGATTCAATCGTGTAGCAATATCTGCCCTCACTGCATAACGTTCTTCAAGTTCATACTGTAGTCTACCTAAATCGAGATAGGTTTTCCCCTCAGCTAATTCCACGAGCAAGTCCAGGTCACTTGTTGGCGTTGCCTGGCCCCGTGCGTAACTACCAAAAATAGATGCCGTTTTCACGCCGTTTTCGCGCAACATAGCACGCAGCTCATCAATCGGAATAGGAAGTTGTAATTCACTAGCGACCATGCATATAAGTATACCAAAATTAGAAAAAGCGGTTGATAACCTGCTCTAAGCCATCAGTTACTTGATTGGAGTGGCGTTTGATGAGCTCTTTCACTCTTGCGACTTCCATCCATTCGACGGCGGCCACTTCTTCTGGGAGGAGTGGGAACACGGGTAAAGGGTCGTGAACGATGAGTGTGAAAGGCCTTCCCGCCAGGCCTGTTGTTTTGAGGCGCTGCCACTCGGGTTATTCTGTTCGTCAACAATTTGAATAGGGAGGTCAGACATACCTTTTATGATACCAGAAGCTACAGCTTCCTCATGCCCGGCTTCATTCGCTACCCGGGAAGCATGTATTGGCGCAAAAGTCCTGAGCCGAGGAGGTGAGCTAGGCTATTTTGAAGGCGTGCTTGGGCGGTTCATGGTACGTCGCCAGCAGTTCGGCGCATTCGGCTTCGAGCACGCCGCCACTGACTTTCATGGTGAGATTTTCCCGTAAATTCATGCGTTTGCCCTCTTGCTCGTCGCTAAAATCGCCTTTAATATCGAACAACGTTTCGTCCACATTTTTGCGGTACGCTCCAAAGAATATCTGGGGAACACGTGCCCAGGCCGCGGCGCTCAAACACATATGGCAGGGCTCCAGGGTACTAAAAAGAATAAGCCCGGATAGGTCGTCAGTGCTGCGCAACTTTGCAGCAGTCCGGATGGCGGTGATTTCGGCATGGGCGGTCGGGTCCTTACTGATTCTCACCTGGCTGCCACCGGTTGCAACAACTTCTCCAGTGGCAGCATCCACTAGCACCGCGCCAATTGCCACGCCGCCATTTTTACTACTATCCATGGCGGCTTGTATTGCTATCTTCATGTACGCTTCACGTTGCTGCATAAAAACATCATAGCAAAAGCTGGTGGACGTGCGCGATTTTAGAAGTCCGATAGGTCGTCACGGCTGAAACAGATACTTTGCTGCCAAGTTGGTTAGCTCTTCGCGAACAGCAACTAGCTCGAGTAGGTCAGGGAATTGCTCTCTTAAACGGGCAGCCCGTTCGACAAAATTTTGCAACAATTCATCCGGGTTTATATATGAGCGTAGTGTCGCTCCTTTGTCGGCAAAATGAACCAGGATAGGCGTCCACTTATCGACGATGCGCACGAAACGCGCCTCAGGGGTTTTCTGCGCCTCATATTGTTCGACAAGCTGCACAAAACGGGGCATTGCGGCAAAATCTTTCTTAAGCTGCGCAAGACCTGCGGCTTCCCTCAACGCTTTTTGTTCCAATTCTTGCTTGCTTATAATATGAGTGGCAGTGTCACCAGCGTACGCCTCGACGGCGTCATGAATCGTTGCAAATCGGCATATTAAATTAGCATCTAGATGAGGGTAATATAGCTCGGCAACGGCGGGCGCTACAAGTGCGAGCATGGCTGAATGCTCGGCGACATTTTCCGCTCTGCCGGTGATGTGGTTTACGAGCGTGCGTTCTTCGAGCGCCAGGCGTGACGACAGGGCGGCAAGTTGGAGGGCGGTTTGGGCAATATCTGAAGCGTCCGGTATAGTCGCTGGGAGTTGAAAAGTAGTATTCGAATGTTCCATGTCGTTACTATAGCAAGGCTGTTGCTATATAAGTTAGTGCGCGGTCATTTGTGTTCGAGGAAGGCTTTTATCTGGTCGAAAGGCTTTATCGTCAGGTATGTTTTTTTATCGTCTGCTTGATTCATTTCGGCGCGGGTTTGTGTATAGCCCTGTGGGATGAACAGTTTGTCCCACCCGTAGCCATGCTCCCCTCTGGGGTTGTCGGCGATGATGCCTTGCAGACTGCCTTCGAAGAATTCTAAAGTGGTGCCGTCATAATAGCCGAAGATACACCTTGCGGTAGCATTGCGGCTCAGGCCATCGAGGGTACGGCAGATGGTCTCAAACGGAACTTCGTCGACATAAAACCGGATGAACGTTCCAGGCAGTCGTCCCAAGGCCTCAAATTCCAACGAGACATCTTCGACGAGGACGGGGCCGCCAATGATATCATAGGCTTGACGGACTTTGTGCTCTACTACGGTCTTCAGATCAAGTGATTGAATTTCGTCGAGGTCGATTTTTCGATGCTTCACCGGAAACCCAAGGTATTTTGCCAGGTGGTCGGCTTTGGCTTGATTGCCGGTAACAAAGGTGATGTCAGCCATGCAAGCAGTATAACAAAACCCTTCTTATAGCTCGGATCGGATTTTCATCCATATTTTACCCAAGTGATTCTCTCCCGTGCCGTTCTTACCGCGCCCCCAAAAGGTGTCAACAGGTGAATCTTCGGCTATGTCTTGATTGCCACTCTGCACCAAAGCATCACGTACCTCTTGGTGCTGCTCGAACTTGGCGCGAAGTATGGACTCCATAACTGCCAGCTTTTTCGCATTCCAATGAGGATCTTTTGCGGACCCGTATGTTTGATTACTGATTTCTTTCGCCTGCAGCGGACTTTTTGCTGCCAGAATTTCTCTCTTGCCGCGCGGGTCGGTGCATTTGGCGGCTTGATAGGCGTGCTCGCTGGTGGGATATAGCACACCATTGATCTCTACGGCATTGGCGGAAAAATTATTTAGAACGTCATACCATTGATTATAAAAATAGACTCCCATGGTATATTGCTAGTGGAATTTTTTGCCCGCGCTCAGCATGGTAATGGATGTTTCTATCCTTGCCCTTCTGGTCTCGGGTCTTTTGGCGGTAGTGATACGCCATAGGAATGAATATCGGTTTGTTTTGTTTAGCGATAGGAAGAAGGCTTTTGCAGCAGGATTGCGGTCGAGTTCGGCCTGAAAATCGGGAGGTACGCTCATCTGTGATGGTGATGCATAGGCCTGCTCCCATCTGCCGTCTTGCTTCGCAGCTTCAACTTCCCCTAGTCCGGATGGCTTCATTTTGCCTTGTTTAGTAAGGAGCGCCACCTTGTCGACATTTATTTTCGACCATACGCTCTTTGGCCGTCTTGGTGTGAATTTTTGCAAGAAAAAGGTATCATCGTATGATCGTTTTTGGCCGTCGATCCATCCGTAGCAGAGAGCGCTTTCGAGCGCTTGCTCATAAGTGATTGACTGCACGCCCGAAGCCTTTTTCGCTATCATAAGCCACACGCCTTTGGACTTAGCGTGTTGGAGCTCGAGCCATGCTTCCCAGGGTTTCTGGGAGTCAAACGGCAAAAGTGGTAGGTCGGCAAAGGTTTCCATAGTTTTGTGCAGGTAGGCCATCTATATACTATCAAATATGTAGAGAATCATTGTCACAGACATTGCTCTAAAATGGCCCCCATAAACGATTTAATTATCGAACTGAGATAACCAGGAGAGTTACCTTAGGATAGTCCCTAGCATATTTCCCAAAATTTCAATTGAGGCAGTATCCGTATCGCTAGTTAGAATATAGTTTCTAGGGCAACTTAAGGAAACTCTTATTAAGCAATTCTAAGGTGTTATCGCCTCCAAAATGCATTGCCGTTCTGGAGTGCTAGTTTACCAGCCAGAGCAAAATGAATCTGCTGTTGATAGATAGCGTCTTCCAGAGCGTTGTGTGTGAAGTCGCCCGGAGGTACAAGCGCTGCAGGCAATTGGCTTTTTGCTGTCTGACGCCAGTCATATGTACCGGGTAAGGCCATGGCTAAACTCTTTATGCAAAATCCTGCAACGCCAAATGGATTAGGCCCAATGCCAGCTTCTTTCATGGCCAGGTCAATCCATGGGAAGTCGAAACTTGCGTTAAATGCGGCTAGCACGGGAACTTCCTTGTTATATACTTCGGTCTTCTCGCTGACCCAGTTGCCTAGACTCAGTGCGGCGACTATTGGATCTGTTCCTTCTTCCAGTAGACGTTCGCGCTCCAGGGAATGTGCTTCTGTGAATCTACGGTTAGAAGGCAGATATCTGTCGCTACTGGGGCGTAGTTCTTCATAAAAGGTGTCGCCCCAGGGGGTGACCGCGCCAATACTGAGCAGAGAACCATAGCCTGGTATGCCGTCTGCTTCGACGTCTAAATCTATATACAGCTGCGGTGCGGCGCGGACGATTTCTTTTCCGATGCCCACTAATTGTGTATGCGATCGCATTGCAGTACTCCTTAATTACGGAGCACAGCATAGTGGAGAACGTTGCGGGAGTAAGTAAATATGTTTTTACTTACATATCAGCCGAAAGACCTCGTGCGGCTGTACGGAAGGCAGCCGATCAAATAGTGTAGCTACAAACATGCTCTTTTCAAATCGTGGGTTATCGACCCGTATATCATCTACTGGCCACCATTCGGTTGTAAATAAGGGGTGAGCTATGCGTGCAGGAGGGGCGTCCATCGGCTGCAACATAAAGATATAAGAAATGACGTGGTTTACAAATCCATCCTCTGACGTATGAATGGTGTCAGCGGTGGTGATTGGTCGGGCGGCTGGAAGCTGTGTGGGGCCAAAGATCTCCTCCAGGATGGCGCTTACACTTTCTTCGAGCGTTAATCCATAGCGGTAGATGTTGCCGGGTAGCAGTAGGTCGTTCAGCTGTTGTCGCAATTGGCCTTTCCGCACCGCTAGCAAGACGTTCCCGTGGTTATCTGGGATGATGAACTGTACAAGAGGACGCGGGGTTAAAACGGCAAAATCATGAAATACGCCGGCATAATTCGCCCATCGTGTGCCCTTAAGGGTAAGCCCGAACCCATCCTTTGTCTTACGAATCAAGCCACGATCGATAAGCTTGTTGGCGTGGTACATAAACAAACTGTTTTCGATACCGGCATCTTTGAGGTCGCTAAATCGTATCGGCTTATCGGTTGCAGCTAGTCTGGAGATGATTTCAACTTGAAGAAAATGATCCAGCTGTCTGTGTAAGAAGTTGTTTGGCATGGGATCATCATAGCAAAAAGATCTTTGTTTAAGGCTCTTCTTGCCATTTACAATTATGACTACCGAGGCATCATAATGGGGAATCAGAGGTTGCCGATGCCTCAGGTTACTCGGTCATAGCAGCCGTAATGAAAAAGACCTCTTCAGCGGCCACGATTGCCCCAATTGGGCTATGTTACTGTAGCGATATCCACCCCTTAGGCTACTTGTAAGCCAGACTGAGGATAAAGTTTTCGAGTATCTTACTATATTCGCGAAGTGAGGAGAGACTAACTTGTTCATCGTCCCCATGGATACCTGCACCAGATGGGCCGAATACGATGGCATGCGGCGAGTAGAATCTGGCATCGGAAGAACCGTGTTTGCGAATGAGGGAAGGAGAACGGCCGGTTACTTCTGAGATAGAATCAACCAGGCGTTCTACAAGCGGGTCGTTGGCGCTTGCTTCAATGGGCGGCTCTATTCCTGTTATAAATACAATCTCGACGCGAGGATCGATACTTGCAAAGAAGGAGACAACCGAATGCCTATTGGCAAAGTTTTGGTCGTCCTTTATAAATCGGACGTCCAGTCCGGCAGCCGCATATTCCGGCACTAAATTGATCGCAGGGTTTTCCGTACCCAAGCTCGCTATGTTTATCGTAGTCACCCAAGACGCTTGATCAGGAATCGGATAACGAGCGAGTGTACGGTTGAGTACTCGGAGCAGTCGAACGGCAGCATTATCACCATTCCATAGATTGGCGCTATGCGCGGATCTACCATGCATGATTAATCTTAGGCGACAGAGGCCTTTTGATTCTGTGCAAATATCTAGATTGGTATATTCGCCCATTATAACCAAGTCTGCTGTAACACCTGACTTCATTTGGTGGCCCGTACCATCATAGCCGCCAACTTCCTCATCGCTTACTATTTGTAGTCCGATAGCGTAAGGTAGGCGCGGAGCGAGCCTGGCAAAGGTGTCCGCCAGCACAAGTGTGGCTAATTTCATATCCACGGTTCCTCTGCCGCTTAGCACATTGCCTCGCGTCTGCAGCCTGAAAAGACTATCTTTCCCTGGCACGACGTCAACATGACCATTAAGGAGTAGCTTAAAGTGTTTGGGCCGGCTCGTGCCTGCATACGCTAAGAAGCTGGGCTTTTTGTTGTGCAGAAAAGTCTCAACAGTAATGCTTGGGTCTGAAGCTGCAACGTGGGCAATCAGATCAATAGCATCTTGCAAACCCTGGCTACTCCCTTCTACTGATTTGATAGAGATAAGCTTACGGGCGAGTATGAGTAGCTGTTCGTCCATGCCACCCATCATAACAGACTGACACACTGCTGAGGCCGGAGATCATGTACTGTTTTTAAGCTATATATGCTGCCCATACACCGATGTCGCCACTTTTCGCAGTCACGAGAGGTGTCCAGGTGAGGTTGGTAGTGTCCGAGACGGTGGGAACGCCGCCTGGGCAGACTGCAAGTACAACCAGTAACGTCCCGTGGCTAATGCTAGCGCTGATGTTGTCGGTTGATTGTTGTTGGTCGACATTGGTGCCGCTGACTAAGTAGTTAAGCGTGCCGCTTGCAAGGATTTCGGCCGCTGCTATGCCATTAAACTGGCCTTGCTCGTTGGTCGCTCCGACGGTAATGGGAGTCCCGGAAGTCGTCTTCGATGTGGTAATGAATGTCTGATAGCTACAGCCGCCATCCCCGCTGCCGGCAGAAAGTACGGTAACGTTGGAGGTTGGTGTCGGATCTGCACTACCGGGAAAGATTTGGTTGACCCCGACGATATAGCTGCCGGTTGCCGAGGGTGTAATAGTGGTCGTGAGCGCCTGTCCGGCCGAACCTCCATCTGTCGAGCCCGTTTGGCCGTTTTGAGCGGAGGCGGCATTGGTGAAGGCCAGAACACTCATAGCCGCGACTTGGCCGCTACCCACCGACACGGACACTGTGGTTGTCGGGGGCAAACCTGCGCCATAACCGGTCACAACGGAGAGGAACAGCCATTTGCCAAGACTGGCGCTGTAAGAGAAGGCGACCTTGCTCATACTGGAAGCCGTGGACGGTAGTGATGGCTGGCCAGACGTGCCAAACACGAATGCACTTCCCCAGGAAAACGTCCTGTTGCCAGTACTATCTTGGGTTATCTCGTAGCTGATGGTGTGGCCATCTATGGGATTGAGCGGTGTTGCAATCGTCCATCCAGAGGCCACGAGGGTCACACGGAACACACTTCCCAGCGAGGCGTCTGCCGTGACATTGCCCCCTGACTGGCTGACAGTGACTGCCCCCTCAATGGGGCCGAACGCGTACCCGGTGCCAGAGAGATTATACGGACCGCTGGTGCCCGTAGCAGCATTACTCGAGATAGTTGTCCCGGTACACGTGCCGGATGTCTGCACACCGTAGACCTGCTGGCCAGGCCCTGGCCCTGCCGAACTGCCGCTGCTGGCAATGCCAACGTTATTCGCAACACTGCAGTATGTCGCACCAGTAATGTTGATCGCAACGCCGGTGCTGCTGCCTGTCGAGTTGCTATCACACTCGCAGCCGCTGACGTTGGTATATTGGCACCCGTTTAGATTAAAGCCATGGTTAGAAGACTGTTGGGATTGGCATACTTCAAATGTATTGTTCTTGCCGACGAGCTCGAAACCGTTTTTTGTAACGTCCCACACATGCGTCGCGTTATTATAGCCAGCCCAAAACGATTTACAGCTTGTAACCATGTTGTTCCAGCCGGCCATATAGAAACCATGGCCCCCCGACGGTCCACTATTACAATGACTGATAAACGAGTCCGTGCAGCCGCCCTCGAAGTAAAATCCGGTACCTGTTGCTTGGTACTGACTGCATCCGCTGACTAACAAGGCGCGCGTGTTGGCGCCAAAATGAAACGCATCGCCATCCGAGTTAAAGCTGAATACGTTGAGCACTCGATGCATGCAGTCAAAAGGGTCACCACCGGCCCAACCGGTATTATCGAGTAAGATATGGCCCGCAGCGGCTCCGCCGTAAGGAGTGCTGAGTGCGAGATCGCGAATTGTTACCTGGCGGCTAGTGCTCGGATGGGTCAGGGTGATGAGGTAGCCGGTTGTCCCGGCCTTTGCTTGGAGAATTGTAGCCCATCCAGCGCCGCAGAGCGTGACATTTGTGTCGAGCGTTATATTCGAAATGACATAGGTCGCAGCGGGGAGGTAAACCACCCCACCACCGGCAGTAGCGGCAGCGCTCAGAGCGGCTTGGATTGCTGGGGTATCATCGGTGCTGCCATCTCCTACGGCGCCATACTGTTTGACATTGAACCAGTCGGTAAGCCCATTGGCATTAGGTTGGAGTGCGGTCCCCGCAGCTGTCAGCGCTGTTTGCACTGAGGAGGTTAAGTCTGAGGCGGGGATGCCACTCACAGGCTTCGAGTACTTTGCAGCTATGGCTGCGATAGCGGATTGTGTAGTGCCGTCTAAGTCAGTTGCGGGAATGCCGGAACCCGGCTTGCTGTATGCTCCGGCGGTAGTTACGGCGCTCGGCTGGAGCGTTCCATCACCATTATGGGCGACCTGAAGAAAAGAATTTAAGACTTGCCCCCAGTCGCCATCATCGCCCCCAACATAGGGTAGACGCGTCGTCATATTTGGCGGCCTTCTATGAGGGTAATCAGGTCATGGGCTATAGGTAACATTTTTTCGTGGTGTTCTTCGCGATACATACTGCTTATTACGTTTTTCCAGGTGGTGTCGATCCGGAGCATAGAGTGCTCTCGCCTCAAATTGTGGCATCCGAATTTGAATATGCCTGAGACATAATCATAAACCTTTCCATGGTGCTATTGTAGCAATAAAAAACTCCTTACACGAGAGAAACATAAGCTTTTCCATTTCTGTAGTTATGGCCGCCGCCACGGTAGATGTTACGCTCCTAACTGAGAGCAAATCCTTCCGTTATTTTCACTATAGTCTCTAGAGACTTACAGTACATATAGTCGCTGCTGAAGTCAGAAGTGAAAACAAATCACTGATTTTTCAGTAGGGTAAGGGCCAGTGCGACACAATGCTTACAGAAAATATCGTGTTTTCTTGGATTGCCGGTGCAATGCCATGTCAGCCCCTGGGGAGTCGCATGTAACCAGGTGCGACGACGCGAACTGCCGCCCTCGGCAACCGTGCCGTCCAGCCCGCCAACCCACGCCTCTACCTCTTGCGCTTCACTGAGGATAAATTCGACACCACCGCGGCTAAAGATAGCCTCTCCATATTTGAAATTAGACGGTAAAGACAAGCGCTTTATCTCTTCCAGGCTCAGGAGGTCGGTCAAGTCTTGCATACTTCAAATATAACAAAAAGGCTCTAGAATTGAATGGGTGTCCTATTAAGCTCTATGAGCACTTCCCATGTTGACGTCTCTAGGTCAGAGAATTGAGACTTGGTGGTTGGAGGGTGTCTTCGGGTTGGCGCTTGATGCCGTCAGGATGCAGGACAAATTTAACTACGCAGTAATCGTAACAAACGGCTGAAGAGGGCAACGCTAGCATTAATCGTGATATATGATATAAGTTATATATGCATACAAGATCAGGTACAGCTGAAAATGCAGGCCGAGACTTAGCGTATGCCACTCTCTTGCAGGAAGCAAATGCTTGCTGGATCCGGCGGCAGATGTAACATCTATAGACATTACCATAACTGAAATTAGGATATACTACAGCTATGAAAGCAGTACAGGATTTTACCAATGATCCCCGATTTCAACTTATCCGGCAGCTTAATACGCAGGTTCTTAAGCACCCCTTCGACCCGTCAGTAAGTATCAGTATTCAACATGATATAGCCAAGCGAATTCTACCGGAATCGGCTGGTCGTATGATTATACCAACAGTATACGGTTTTCGGCTTTTGATTGATCTTGATCAATCCCATACAGCAAGTATGCAAGGCTCTATCGAACGAAACATATATTTTTTGGGTACCTATGAAGCAGGTACACTTGAAGTTATACATCGTTCGCTCTCATCTTGGGGAGGCGATACAACCTTCGTTGATATTGGTGCTCATAATGGGCTGATGTCCTTATACGCCGCCCTTATTAGTAGCGCCTCCAGGGTGTTTTCGTTTGAACCAAATCCACATATGTTTGAGGTGCTAAAAGCCAATCTCGAGCTAAATAGCTGCACTACTATCACGCCATTCGCACTAGCTTTGGGTGACCAACAAGGAACGGTCTCGATCGAAACAAACGCTGGGAATAGTGGCGCTGCCCATATTTCGACGTCGGCGGACGCCACTGAGCACAATATACCTGTCGATACGTTTGATCATGTTGCTAAAACCAACGGTCTGGATCATGTGAATTTGATGCTAATGGATGTGGAGGGTTATGAAAATAATGTGCTTATCGGTGCGAAGGAAACGCTCGGTGTACATAAGCCGGACTTGATTATTGAGTATGATCCAACCGATAGAGACAACCGCGTGACGGATGTCTTGCAGCGGCATGGGTACGAAGTGTACGTCTTAGAGCGTTCACGCCATCTTCCAGGCCAATTGATTCCATTTAAAATGATCGATGCTAGCACTACACAAAAAGATAATTATTTTTGCTTCCAGCCAGACAGGGCTAAGGTTCTTGGCCTTAAGTAAACTATCTCTCTGGCTAACACTAAAGGACTTTTCTAATGCTTATGCTTGGGGGCCCGCATATACTTTTGAGCCGCAGCTCCTCAGTAATCTCATTGAAGAATTAACATAACTATACGACGCCAGGCTGGTTGGCTTTGGTGCCGGGTATCAAAAAGGGCAGTATAGGCATGTCAACCTGATCGTTAATAGAATTCTATCGTAGATATAGCCACAATTGGTATAGGCAAGTGGTCGTTGGCTTGCGCCGTGCTGCGAGTATAGTAGCAAAAGTTAGTGAGAGGCTGCTGCTGCCCTCCCTGCATATAAATCATCAAAGCCAACTTCAAACGTACGGGGACGTCGTCCCCAGAACGTGGGATAGTGAGCGCGCTCATGCATAAGCATTACCCGTTCCTTGGGATCATCTTCAAGAAGTAAGGATATCGTACTGGCTGCCTGGCGTTTGGAGGGGCGAATTTGAGGCGTAAGATCTCTAAGATCAGTAGCAGTCTTGCATGAGAAGAAACCAAGCCATAGTTCTCTCGTGAGCCGTGTCACATGCGTTGGGTCTTGTTCGTATATTTTACTAACGAAGTTTCCATGCCTGTCAGTGATTGGGATGATGGCAAGTACTTTTCGTCCGATACACTGCAGTTGTTCTGTCATCTCGCGCAGTTGGTTCTCTGGAACGTGTTCGAAAACATCTTGAGCTATAACTAGGTCAGCCGAGTCATTAGGAAGATCTGATAAGGATAGGCCGTCTGGACCGCCCAAAAGATAGACTCGGCCACGAGCCTCAGGTACTGCTTTTTCAATAGCATCGGGGGAGGGGTCGACGCCAATTGCTCGATAGCCCAGCTCATTGCAGGCGGCAGTTAGAGCTCCAGTGCCACAGCCGAAGTCGAGAATTCGGGCGCCATACCGTAGCCCCACCGCATCAACTATGGCTTGAGCTCGGGCGGTATCTCTATCGGGATCATAACCAGATGCATAGTGCTGATCATAGTAAGTAGGGCCATACGCTTGGGGCGCGGCTTGGGCTAAAGGGTTAGGAAACGTATTCCGCATGATCAAATAGGTATAAATACAAACCGTCCTCGCGGTTTTATAACAATCTGAATGTAATCTTTTTGGAGGTGCACTCGTAGAAAGTTTAAACCTATTCTTGATGAATTCAAGAGGTGGCGAGTTGTGCTCGAAGTACTTTAAGGAGCGCTGCTTTAGATTGCAGCAGACCATTTAACCAGAGATTGCTCAGATAAACCAGCATAGATAGTAAGGTTTGGATTATACTGTCTTCGATGTGGTTTATGTATGCGCTCATCGGGGCTTTTGGTAAGTCGTATTCGGGATTTTTCCGGAAGAAAGTTGCAAAAAGCGTCAGTGGGCCAATGTATATTTGGATTGGTTATACGATCATACTGCTTGCTTTTACGCCGTTCATGATACCGCAGTTCCATGCAATCAAAGACTCCCTGTTGCGTTTTCCTTTGGTTGTCTTTGGCGCGGCTGCCTCGTATATGGTAGCTACGCAGTTGAATCTAGAGGCGCTCAAACGCGAAGACCTATCATATACTGCTCCGCTTAATGCATTTGTGCCGCTATTCACACTCGCAATTGCTATCCCATTTTTGAATGAGACGCCACCAAAATTCGGTCTCCTCGGCGTATTCGTTGTAGTAGTTGGTGCTTATATAGTTAGTATCAAACCTGGGCGAGTGCACTGGTATGATCCTTTGAAGCGACTCCTGACGAGCGCGGGTGCTCAACTAAGCTTGGGAGTGGCGCTATGCTACGCGATCAACACTGTGCTCATGAAAGTATTAACAAATAATGGGTATGATGCCTTTGTTGTTTTGTACGCTACCACCCTAGTTGGATGGCTATTACTGCTGAATGTACCTGTTGCAAGGCGTAAAGAGTTCAAGCTGATCAAGGGTTCGAATAGAGTGGGCGTAATCGGTGGAGGACTAGGCTCTTTTGCGGGCAGCTTCTTCCATATTTTGGCACTCGCCAATACCTATACAAGCTATGCGACCAGCGTGCGCAGATTGGACGCGGTGATATCAGTAGTTCTGGGGTGGCGATACCTTGACGAGAAGAATATTCGAATCAAGTTGATTGGTAGTATCGTGATGACGGTCGGTACGTTAATTATGCTGCTTTCATAAAAAAGACCTCCAAAGAGATCTTTCGTACTGCGGGTGTTTGGAGGGCCTTCGTGGAGATTATTGGAACTAAAATTAGAAATGTAGCTATGAATGAAGCTGTAACTCGCGGATTTCAGCGGTTTCTAAGTGAGGCAGGCTGCGATGTGTTGAGCCATCGACTTTCTGAAACGCAGTTTGCAAGATCTGCAGTGTGTCACCATGGGAGACAAGTAGGATACTTTTATTTTGGTATGTTTGTTCGAGCTGCCCGATTAGTGAAGTAACACGTTCAATGACTTCTTCGATTGACTCTACGCCATTGTTTTTGTGGTTTGCGTCAGTCGCATCATCATTCCAGACTAATTGGTAATTACTATGATCAGTCTTTTCGTACGACCCAAAATTTCGTTCACGTAATGCAGTAGTAATATGAACTTCTTTGACGCTAAGTTGACTGCGAACGATTTCAGCCGTTTCTTTGGCTCGCGAGAAATCAGAGCTGAAAATGATGGTGTCGCTGTTTAAATGAGTGTTTTCAGCAGAGCTAAGTGCTTGATCGTACCCTATGTCACTAAGCGCGTAATCTGGATGAGTACCGTTTTCGGGATGGCTAATGATCAGGCCGGCTACGTTAGCCTTACTTTGTCCGTGACGCATCACATAGTAACGGTTATATAATTTCCTTAGGTCTTGAAGGTGATTCATGAATTGATAATAACAAGAAGACCTTCGAAATAGAGGTCTTTATAACACGTATGTTTGGAGGGCCGCAGTAGATGCTACCGCAACTAAACGTAAGCTTTCCAGCTTAAGTAATTAATTACTTGAATGGCGGTTTCTTCGGTACTTTGATCGTGATTAGAAATAGTGAAGTTAATTAGCAATATTACTCTATGCCAGGCTTGTTGATCTGGGCGTGGAGTATCGTGGCGGCAAAGTTTACCTACCTTATATGGAAACTAAAGTGAAGCTACAAGGAGAAGCTACAAGGAATATAATACAACTATGATAAAAGCAATAATCTTCGACGCGGACGGCCCTTTGTACTATCGAAGTCCAGAAGTCCTTGAGCGACAACTTGCACTCCTAAACAAATATGGCTATCCAAATAATCTTACCAACCACCACGTAGCGCATTTGAATAAGTATGGGCACCTTGGAAACCTAAATGGGTTCAACGCCGCATATGATCAAGAAAAATTCAAGGCATATGTTCGATCGGAATCGGTGCCAGTTATGATTCATCACATACTCCATAGTCTAGATATTAAGCTTTCAGACCTAGACCTACAGAAATTTGCGAAAGAATTTAAAAAGCTGCATGCAGACATAACTCCGACTCGTGATGCCATCCCTACGCTCAAGCTACTGAGGTCTCAAGGATTTAAAACGTGCGTGCTTACTGATAGCTTCTACTCGACAGAAGAAAAGTGGCAATGGTTCAAAGCTGCCGGTTTAGATACTGTACTGGACTACATGGTGAGCTCATATGACATTAGGAGGCTAAAGGATGCGCGTGAAGCCTATGAAGATTGCCTGCAACTTTTACGAACAACACAAGACGAGGCAATCTTTGTAGGGCATCAGCAGTATGAGATGGACGGCGCAAAAGCGGCGAATGTAAAGGCGGTAGCTATTTTGCCAATAGCAACGCCAAACATTACGGCAGACTATACGATTAACTCGTTATCCGAATTGCCGGACTTGCTTAGGCAACTTAATAACGCCCAGTAGCGCCATTTGTATCTTGTGATTAACAGAAATAAAGAAAGTGTTCCAAAAAATAAATCTTGAAACACTTTCGTATCTATAACTATATTTGGAGGGCCAGGAGGGGCTCGAACCCTCGACATTCTGCTTAAGAGGCAGACGCTCTAACCAACTGAGCTACTGGCCCGTGCCGTTCCAACAAAGGATTACAACGAAGCTAATATACCAAAATACCCCTGTTATTGCAAGCGTAAGGTGTGTCGCTCCGGTTCACGTGCGTTATGAGAAAGGCTCCTGTACAATGAAACTTAAGATAAGCAGTAGAAGAAAGGATTCTATGTTTGCCACCATTTTTGCACAGTCATATACGACGTATACCACTACAACGACCGCATCGTCGTCCAAGATAAGCTTAGTACTCGTCCTCGCGTACCTGTTTTTCTTGGTATGTATGTTGATTTCAATGTGGAAGGTATACACCAAGGCAGGTAAGCCGGGATGGGTGGCAATCGTACCTATCTACAACACCCTTGTGTTGCTCGAAATAGTGGGCCGACCCTGGTATTGGCTCTTGTGGCTTTTCATCCCGATCGTTAATATTTACTTCTTGGCTGTTGTGTGTAACGACCTAGCGAAGGCGTTTGGAAAGGGGATGGGAATGACAGTGCTGCTCTTCCTGCTGCCATTTATTGGCTACCCAATTCTCGGTTTTGGTCCTGCAGAGTACCATGGAGGTCCGGCGAACATGGGGTGGAATCCGCCGCAGACCCCGGCAAACCCTCCAGTACCTCCGGCCCCAACCACAGGTGTTTAGTACCTATGTATGCAACTTTTTCGGAATAAACATCACAAGTTCGATCCTTTATGGCATGTGCAGCTAGTGCTGCTGGTCGTGGTGCTGGTAGCAGCCAGAGCGATTAGCGTACTGTAGCCTCGAAGACGATTGTTTCTTTATTGGCCGATAAAACCGTAGGTGTAAGGGTCATATTCCTCGGTAGTTGGGGCGGGAGTGGGGTTGGGCTTGGGGGCTGCTGGCGTTGCTGGTTGTGCAGCCACTGGTTGAGTATTGGGATCTAACCCAAGGTCAAGTATCTGGTTGATAGAATGAATAAGTACTTCGCGCGGCCGTGCGCCATCCGCAGGTCCTACAATTCCCTGTTTTTCCATTTCCTCGATGAGCCGCGCAGCCCGGCCATAGCCGATGCGTAAGCGCCGCTGCAGGAGGCTGGTGGAAGCTTTGCCGCCCAGCACCACAACTCGAATCGCCTCTTTGTAAAGTGCCTCGTCGGCAGCTTGGCTGTTTGTGTTTGGCGTATTCCAGTTTTGCGGAATGAATGAGCTTGGGTCTACGGCGGGAGCTTCTTCGGTGGGCGATTGGGTAGTGAGGAAGGAAATACTCATTTCCCGCGAGGCATAGTCTGTGAGCCATTCCCGTCCGATTTTGCCCTCCATGAGTGTACGCAGGATGCGATCGGACGCCAATTGGTCGGCTAAGCGTTTGAGCACTTCGGGATCGGCGTGCTTGAGTTTCTGCATCTTTAAAGACAGAGCGGTTGGTTGATCTGACAAGGCTGGATTATACAGTTTCCAGACGGCAATATCATCGGCAGACCAACTGCTGACAATCTCGCAATATTCCCGGTCCTCATGGGTGTCGTCGCCAATGAGGAGCCCGTAAAAATCACGCCAGCTGAGCTGCAAACTCCTGGTAACAGCAAAGATGCCTACGGGTAATCTGGCTGAGGTGCTGCCGCTGTTTTGCCGGTAAATAGCACTATCGGTGATTAGGCGGTTAATAAAGCGAATGATGGTGCGCGGATTGTATTGGCAGACGCCGCCTATAACAGAGGAAATTGGCGCCAGATCGCGGGCGGTGCGTTTATCGCCCAGGTCGGCAATGATGTGTTTGGTGAAGTCGGCGATGCGGTTGGTGTGGGGTGGAATGTCGAATGACAGCTGGATCATCTTGTCGAGATAGGCGCTGCCGTCATAATGAGTGATGCCATACTGTTTCTGATATTTGGACTGCAAGTATTCTTCGATGACCACGCGTGAGGCACCCAGAATAAAGATAAAGCCTGGCTGCGAGAGGACCAGCTTAATACCTTCCAATAAGCGTACGGCATTTTCGGGGAAGCAGCGGTCCAGATCATCAATAAGCACCATGATGGTAATATTTCGCGGCACGGCATTGTTGCTGATGGAACGGAATGCATCAAAAATGTTCTCGTACGGATCATCGTGGGCATAACCGTACATGCGGGTCTTGCGAAGGTGTTTGAAGGTCTCTCTAGCGGCACCAAAGCCGATCTCTGCCTCAACGTTGGCAAAACTGCCGGGCAATCCAAGCTTGCCCTTGAGCTTGAAGGCCCCTACTAATGCCTCAAGCGCGTCAATCAAGGTCTTACCGGCGTGTCCGGTTCGCAGCAGTAGATCTTCCTGTGCCTTGAGGGCTTCGGTGATGCTCTTAATGAGCGGGACGATCGGGTACTCGACCTTTTCGAACATCCAGGCGTTAAACCAGACCGGCACGACGATATGGTCTTCGGTACCTATATTTTGGACGCGTTGTTCAACCATCTTCATGAGACTGGTTTTGCCCATGCCCCATTCGCCGAAGATACCTATAGTAAACGGGCCACGCGTGCCTTCGACGATGCGGGCGATGACGTCAGCATAGCTGGAAAATCCGAGTGCATCGGTGCGCGTGTTATCGAGTTCGGCAATGGCTTGGTCGGGGATTAGGCGGATGGGCTGCATAGTGCTATTTTACGCTATCTGTCGACCGTCGGCGACAGCTCAACCAGAAACTCGTACCAATCTGTTACAATATCACCAATGAAAGTGCTGAATGGCCGAGATTTGGCAGGTTATATAAAGCTGCGCCAGCAGCAGCAGGTGCGCGCGCTGCGCCAATCTTTGGGTGTGCAACCAAAATTGGCTATTGTGCTGACTATCGAGCATCCGACCATCAATGTATATATGCGCATGAAGAGGCGCTACGGCGCCGACATTGACATTGATGTCGACATCCACCGCGTCAAACAAGACGATGCACCAGCAGTGATTGCTCAGCTCAACAAAGATGTGAGCGTACACGGCGTCATCGTGCAGTTGCCGTTGGAGCGACCTGAAGAAACCGAGACGATTGTAAATTTAGTCGCCCCCGAAAAAGATGTTGATGCTTTGGGTGAGCACGCAGTGTTTGAGCCAGCCACGCCGTTAGCAATTTTGTGGCTGCTCGCCGGCTATAACGTAGATCTAAATGGCAAAAAAGTGTTGCTAGTTGGGCGCGGTAAGCTGGTGGGCCGGCCCCTGGAGCGCATGCTTGTAGCCTCTGGCGTCGATGTTTCTAGCGCCGACCGCTCTACCAAAGATTTAAAGGCGGAAACGCTAGTCGCCGATATCATTATTACGGCTACTGGCAACCCGGGCCTGCTTTCTTCGGACATGATCAAGCAAGGTGCAGTAGTGGTGGATGCCGGGGTGGCCGGCGAGCAAGGAAAAACAGTGGGCGACCTAGCTCCTGATGTCTATGAACGGGACGATTTGACGATTACCCCCACCAAAGGTGGTGTGGGCCCGCTTACGGTGTGCGCTCTCTTCGAAAACGTCATTCGCGCCGCCCGGCAATCGTCCGGGCAGTAAGGACAGCCCTGTATAGTGCAAGCCTCGTATGACTGGCAGGGGGCTTACTATGGAATTCATCTCTGCTCCCTAGTCTGCCAGTATATAAGGAGGAATCATCCCTCTCTAGCCTAGGCGGCAATTAGTATCTTCATACTATGCGTGATTGCGTTACTGCAAGTCGCTGTTGCTATGTGGGCCCAGACTATCACACTAAAATGCTTGTAAGTTCGGCGAGCCATTGCTAGTATCGCGATCGTAACCTAAAAACGAAAGGCAAGGAGATGTACCGAATGACCACCCAACTACTAACCGTTAGCCGCTTTGCAACTACCGCTGTAACGACCGCCCTACTTTTGAGTGCCACGCCACCACTCTGTACGATTGTATCGGCCGCCGATATGCCCTATACCGATCACTCCAGCCAAGTCAGTTCCCGCGAGGTGGTCGATACACTTCGTCATACCTCAGGGATTTTGCAGGCTTCGGCTACAGCCAATATGGTTGATGATCGATCGGTAGTTACCGCAAACACCGCAGAAGATACGGTTGATATTCCCAAAGATGCCACACAGGGAGTTTCGGTCACGCCTAAAGACGGGCCAGACATGGGCATCAGCCTGCCAAACGCTGACCAAGCCGGCAGCGGACAGGAGGTTGCACCCGGCGTGATAGCTTACTCTTCTTCTGACGGTTCAGCCAATGCAGTGCAGGCTAATACCGATGGCAGTGTCAGAATGCTCACAGTGATAGATAACGCCAAAGCATCGCGAACGTATGACTACAAGATCACCGTTCCGGACGGCGGCCGTGTGGCACTTACATCCGACGGCGGGGCTGTTATCCTGGACGTTGGCAATAATGTGCTAGCGCACGTGAATGCACCCTGGGCCAAAGATGCCCGCGGGAAGGCCGTTAAAACATGGTTCACTACTGACGGTGTTACGCTGACACAGCATGTCAAACATACTGTGCGTGGCATTGCGTATCCAGTTATAGCTGATCCATATTTCGATTGGCATTGGTATGGTGTAAATATTTATATCGAACAGCCTGTCGTTAATCGAATGCTCGCTTTAATGTCCTCTGGCAGTGGAGCTATGGGCTTGGGGGCGGCAATTACGGGAGGTGCAGGCACACCTGCTGCTGCCGTTGGAGCTGCAGCGCTCGCGATTGGAAGTGGGGCGATGAGCTGGTGCTCGGCGCATGGGAACGGTATGTGGATTCATATGCATCTTGGTGTATCGTGGTGTAATGGATAAAGATAGGCAGAAAGAAGAATATGACGCTTTTTGGAAGATTACTTAGCTTTTGTATGAGCCTAGCTGTTTTATCGACACTTGTGGTTAAGAATCATACACTCCGGAACCTACTTTATATTCTTGTAATATGTATGGCTGTGCCCCTAATGGTAATAGCAATATCCGAAATGCGAAACAAGCGATAGGGATTTTGACCCTCTAGCTTCGATATCGAATAGATCTACAGACGGCTTGCTACTTTTCGTGCAGTTTGAGCTTCACGAGTTCGGCAACTTGGCGTGGCGTCATGGCTGCCTTGAGAATGACGGCATCAACGCCCAAGGTGCGGACTTCCGGTGGAATCTCTTGTTCGCCCCGGTTGGTAAGGATAATCACTTTTATGTTCTTGCCCCAAGCGGCTTTCCGAAGTTTGGCGAGCATTTCTTCACCGGTCATGATGGGCATCATCAGGTCGAGCAAAATAATATCGGGGCGCATTTCCTCAGCAAGCGCTAAGCCAAGTTTGCCATTTTCGGCCGTTTCGACGGTGTAGCCCTCGGCCTCAAATTTAATACGATACATTTGCGAGATGGCGGCGTCATCTTCGACAATTGCAACTTTGCTCATATCCCCTCTTTCTGTTCGTAATAGTGTATCACTTTAGCTCACTGATAATTATTTTCTGTCTAGGCTGTGTTCATGGCTAATACCTCTTGCACAATGGCGACGATCTGCGCCGGCGTATGATGCGCCTTGACGACATAGCGATCGACATGTAAAAAACGAAGCGCTGGCGGCGCTTCATCTTTACTGATGTTGGTGAGAATGATGACTCGAACGTCGCTGCCCCACCTTTTCGATCGTAGGTGGGCCAGCATTTCTGACCCTCCCATCACCGGCATTAGTAAGTCCAGCAGGACGATATCCGGCCGGATGTTTTCGATGATGCGTAAACCCTCGATACCATTGCCGGCCGCGTAGGTTTCAAAACCTTCGCGCTCCAGTTTTAATTTATACAAAAACTGCAAGTCGTCATCATCTTCGACTACGACTGCTTTTATGGGTGATAGCATAGAGTACTTTTGTAATACCCCGTTATATTTTTAAATCCTAACTATCAGTAGTACCACACCGTGGCCGGAGGGAGCAAGGGAATTATTAACTTTTGAACCTTCTTTGCAACAGAAAATAATCTTTCCTAGGTGAAAATATTTATTCCCATGCCGTTAAGGCGCATATGGCTTGCACTGTTTCTAGCCCGGCTACGTGAGGAGGCTATTGACTTATTAGCTACTCTATACTAAAATAGCTTTATATTCCTGAAATGGAGTTGGAAATTAGAAGACAGCGGCACACTGAGCATACGCCCAGGTGTCGTTTTTTGCTTTTTTAGGTATCGCTTACTATGACTACAAATAATAATTTATTACCTCCCGACGGTATACCATCAATTGAAAGCGTCCAGGCAGACTTAGACCGCCGCGATAGAGACCAAGATCGTCGGCATCTTTTGGGTGCTGTGGGCCTCGGCATCGTTGCGGTTGGCCTCGTTGCGGGCGATGTTCTCGCCCAGCGTTACGGCATCGATGGACGCCTCAGCCATACGCTGCCGTTTTTGGCGAAGGCGCAAGAGGCTATTAATAATGTAGATGATACTCTCGTGCCTGTAGGAGAGTACGGCATTCCAGCTGCCATTGGATTCGTCGCATCTGTAAAAGCACTCGCTCCTTTTAAGGGCGCTGCCCGTTTCGCCGATGGCTTTTCCGCTCGTGAGCCTAGCGCTGATGGCTCAGAGCGCAAGCGTCGTTTTGGTGGCATTCGTCGGAGAGTAGGTATGGCGATGGCTGGTGCCTCACTCGCTACTTTTACGGCGGGCATTGCTACTGAAGTGGGGCGTGGCCCGGATCGTCCCATAGACGCATTTGATGCACTTGTTCCTGGCAATAGCGTAGTGGTGCAATACAAGGAAGCGATGCCTATGGTGCAGAGCAGCTTGAACGTGGCCCTTGCGCAACAGATAAGGAAAGACGCAGCAAAGAAAAGCATCCCTACACATGCCTTCGGATTAAACTTAGGCACATACGAGTACAAAGGGCATGCTTACACTGATTTATTCGCTGGTGTAGAGACGAATGAGACGTCGCCTGTGCACTGGAATGGGGCAAACTGTAACGATGTTCCGGTAATTCTTGATAGCGCTTCTGGGGTTCCTAGGGGCGCTAAGCTATCGGTAAACGGCATTTCTGTCCAAGTGGTGGGGACTACTGAGCGTACATCGTCTATGAATCGTGTAAGCGGCATCATAGACGAAAAGGCGCTGACGACATGCCTTGAGCAAGACTCCAATAAACCCCCGTACGGCATGACCATGGAAACCGATCCCGATACTGCACAGCAGCTTGTGGATGAAGCGCACGCCGAAACTGGCTTAACAGCTCCGGCGGCAGTTATTACGAAAGACCAAGAGAAGCAAAATAGTGAGCTTTTCTGGGATGCAAATGTGAAGCCAATCACCAGCGTGCTGTCGTTCGCAGCTATTGGTCTTGCCGGGATGGCTATGGCCAGCGCCATGGGCAGCCGCTTGCTGCGTAACCGGCGTGAGCTGGGTGCCCGTTTGGCCGCAGGGGTCTCAGTGAATACATTACGTCTTGCGGAAATCGTACGAGCTACAAAAGACGGAGTGGTTGCCGGCGTAGGTGGCGCTATAGTGGGCATACCATTGGCGATTATCCCAAATGCCATCCAGCAAGGTTTTGATGCGGGTGCAGGCGTCAGGGAAGCTGCCGTAGGTATGGCCGTAGGCCTAGCAGGCTCGGTGGGCGGCGCTGCATTTAAGCTCAGGAGACTAAGAGAAGTTGCTAATCCTGAGGAAACAACGAGGATATAATGAGTAACATTGTCTCGCAGCCTATAGCCGAACTCCGTAATGTGGAGGTGACCGATGGTGATCAGCCTATTCTCCGCGGCGTTTCACTGGGGGTTGAGCGTGGAGAGCGACTCGCGATTACGGGACCCAATGGTTCCGGTAAATCTACTATCTTAGGTGTAATGGACGGCATTATAACTGCAAGTGCCGGCGAAACGTATGTATTTGGGAATAATATGGCCGAGTTGGACCAGAAACAGCGGGATGAGTTGGTACGCACACGAGTCGGTGTAGGCTTTCAGACCTCAAACCTTGATGAGGGGAGAACTGTCTATGACAATCTGGTGAGTTTGCGAGATACGACCCGCTCCCTAAGCCGGACTGAACGCCGCCAGCAGAACGGGAGGCTGGCCAGCCTCGTCGTATCATTAGGGCTGCACGACAAGCTGGATCAAATCGCTCACACCCTGTCGGGTGGTGAAAAACAGCGCGTAGCGATCGGTAGATTGCTGCTGCCAGATCCGGAACTCATATTGCTGGACGAACCGACGGCGTCTCTGGACTCCGCCGGTACCTATGGCAAAACACATATATATGAAGTAATCGGCGACTTTGCTGCGCGATCGGACGCCACAGTAGTAGTGGTAAGCCATGATGCGGAAGCTCTGAGGTTTACCACCCGTGAACTGCAAGTTCGCGACGGTTCCATAGTGTACGATGCTCCTTCTATAGACCTGGCAGGATACGGGGCCAATCCGTAACATGCATGTTATGTGACATTTATCACCAGTTTGCAACTTGACTTATTGGAAAAAAGGTAGATAATAATATGCAGTAAGTCTGAACAGGGCTTGCAGCTTAGAAGACTAGATAGGCACCATCTTTCAAGAAGAGAATGGTGTCTATTTTTATATCGGAGTTTTGACAATTAGTGCTCTTTAGAGAAAGCGTATTTGTATGAGCCTTACAGCTGACAGACAGACAGGGCATACCCTTGGGGGCGACATATCGCCTTTGCTACCTTTCGGGGTACTCCCTAATGAAAGTACTATCCTTGCCGAGGATCAGGTAGATGATGTAGCGGGTCTTGAGCCCTTTCCGCTCAATACGATTACGGCCGAGATTCCTATCGACCCCGATACACTAAACATTCCCGAGGATTTGCGACCACGCAGTATCGTACGGGTAGAGATGAAAGATCCCCAGGTCGAGGCGCTAGACCCAGATGACGTTGCTGCCGTGAGCGAGTGGGTACATAGTTTATCCACATATGTGAGGAGGCGCAAGGATAAAGGTGTCTACACACGCTTGCCTGGTTCCGCAGGTGGTACTTATCTCGACGCAAACGGCCAGCATATAAACGGCCGGGCTAAAAAATATTGGGGCGATCAGGAGACTCGCGAAAGAGTTATTGCGGATATCGGCCCTGGAGCTGAAGCCTGGCTTGGTACGCTGCCAACTGGTCGGGCGCTTGAGATCGTCGAAGATATTTCACACGTACATGAGGTGCAAGACGATAAAGGTCGACACCTAGGCACTATGGATGAGATTGGTCGTTTAGTGATTACTGCCGCACCGGCTGCTCGTGGTATTCGTGCGCGCTATACCGATGAGGCCTATACCTTTGTAAATTTGGCAGAAGGATATGGTGGCACACTAGAAGGTAAGCGTATCGCTAGCCATGGATCAGGTTCGGCGCCAGGCCCAATGAAAGGTGCCCAGGTTATCCGAAGAAAGAATCCTGATGCTAGGGACCCTCATCTTTGGCATTATGATATTAACCCGCGAGCTATAGATGCCACTAGGGAATTGGCGCGAGGGGATATGGCTTTCGAAGGCCCGATAACGCAACGAGTGATGAATCTTCTTAATCCGCTCAAGATGGCAGTGGAAGGGTTGAAGTTACGATTGACAGGTAAGCGTCCGCATATCAGTGAATCCGAAGGCTTTTGGGAGTACATTGACCGCGATTTGCTACAAGCCATATGGAGTTCCAAGGGTGTGAAGGTACCGGAAAAACCAGAGGTTCGTTTCCTAAAGAGAGTGTACCGCGATGCCAAAGATGCAATTATGTTCAGCCAGATGCTGCCTGATGGGCCAGATCCAGAGTTCCTCGATGCCATAGGCTGGGGACATGTAGTGTTGCGTGATGTGCCGACGGTACTACGGGCTATAAAAGAGGCTGGCATTCCACTTAGCCAGGTTGACGTACGAATTGTGGGGGACGGCTTCTGCGCTCGGTATATCGTAGATAAGCGTAGTGCCCCAAGTCGCCGTGAACGAGTGATACAGCGTGTAAAGCGCACCCTGGCACTCGGTAGTCTTGCCACTGCTTCTCAGAATACCTAGCACAAACCAAGACCTCTACGCTACAATACCTCATGAAGCATAGGGGGTACGAATGACGCTAAGAATCGCATTACTCGTCATCGTGGGGCTATTCAATATTGTCCTCGCACTTATGGTTTTGGCGCGCGATCATCGAAAGCTCGTGAATGCTGCTTTTTTCGTGCTAGCCCTTAGTTGTGCGGCCTGGGTGTTTGGTATAGTCGGTTTTCTGACGGTGAATACCACACAATCTGCACTAGATTGGGCAAAGTTTTATTACGCCGCCCCTGTCCTATTGGTCGCATCTTCTATTGTTGTTGCGGACTTATTTCCTATCGGCAATGTAATTCACAAAAAGAAGATGGCCTTTCTCATAATGGCCTTAATCAGTGTGACAGTACCCCTTTTATTCGTGCCCGATTTTGTGACTGCCGGTATAGCTTATCGGAGTTGGGGCAAGGAAATCTTACTTAATAAGCCAGACTATTTATTGTATTCAGCCTATATCGTTTTTGGATTCTGCTGGATGCTGACAATACTCGCCGGCAAGATGAAGAAAGAGCGGGGCATAAGTCGCGTTCAGGCCCAAATATTTTTTTACGGAACCATGGGATCTGCGCTTTTTGGCACACTCTTCAATCTATTTTTGCCCTGGTTCGGCAACTATCGCCTTATTTGGGTAGGGCCACTGGCTACTAGTATATATTTGTCCACGACCCTTTATAGCATCGTAAAGCATAAACTTTTCGATATTCGCCTTATTATCGCTCGCTCCATTGGCTATATTTTGTCGATAGTAGCGCTCGGCACCCTGTTCGGCGCCAGTGCTTTTGTTATTGTTACTTTGGTTCTAAATGGGCAGGTTGCTTCAGTCTCAGAGCGGGTAGTTTCGGCCTCTTTGGCTGTTGCGTTGGCGATAATCTTCCGTCCGGTAAAGCGCTTCTTTGATCGCATCACGAATAAACTTTTTTATAGGGATGCATATGACACTCAGGTACTTATAGACAGCCTTAATCACATTTTGGTGGCGACAATCGAACTTGATACTCTTTTGTACGACACCTCAAAACTTCTCCAGGACACGCTTAAAGCTCAATATTGTATCTTTGCGCTATTCCCATTAACTAAGCAGCGCAAACAGGTTATTGGCACGTCCAAACAATTCGAGGATAGTGAGCTACTAAGAATCGCCCGGCTTGTGCCACGAGTGGCTCAAACCAAGGTTATTCTTACGGATAGTCTGGATACTATTCAAGACAAGCGGCTCTATATGCTGTTACAGTCGAACGATATTGCTATGCTTGGCAGTATTGGCACTAATATTAAGCAGGCCCACGAGATTTTAGGATATGTATTCCTCGGTCCTAAGAAAAGCGGTAATCCATACAGTAGTCAGGATCAAAAAGTTTTGGACGTTGTTGTAAATGAGCTGGTCATTGCTATTCAGAACGCTTTGCGCTTTCAGGAAATTGAGCGGTTTAACCTCACTCTCCAACAAAAGATCGACGACGCTACCCGTAAGCTGCGCCACACCAATGACCGTTTAAGGGTCCTTGATCAAACTAAAGACGACTTCATTAGCATGGCTAGCCATCAGCTGCGCACCCCACTCACATCGGTGAAGGGCTATGTAAGTATGGTGCTCGATGGGGATGCCGGCAAAATTACCAGCCTCCAGCGTAAGCTGCTCAACCAGTCGTTTATTAGCTCGCAGCGGATGGTGTACTTGATTTCTGACCTCCTCAATGTTTCAAGATTGCGTACGGGTAAGTTTATTATTGAGGCGGTACCAACTAACCTCGCTCGGGTAGTCCAAGAGGAAATTGAGCAGCTGGTCGAGGCGGCGAAAAGCCGCGACCTGGAACTTACCTACCATAAGCCAGAGCATTTCCCGACATACATGCTGGACGAGACCAAGCTACGCCAGGTAATCATGAACTTCATCGACAACGCCATGTACTACACTCCCAGTGGTGGGCATATTTCTATCACCATTGCCGATAAGCCTAAAACCATAGAATTTACCGTAACCGATGACGGTATTGGTGTGCCTACTCACGAGCAGCACCATCTCTTCACAAAATTTTACCGTGCGCCGAATGCCAAACGGGCTCGGCCGGATGGTACCGGCTTAGGCTTATTTATGGCAAAAAAGGTGATTATCGCCCAAGGCGGCGCGATTATTTTCAAGAGCAGGGAAGATCACGGCAGCACCTTTGGCTTCACGTTTGCCAAAGACAAGCTGCAGCTGATAGAAACGAAATAAGGGCTTCTTAAACTTGCAGGAAGTTTATTGCTTTTTAATAGTTTCTGTGCTAGGATATAACCATTATGCCAACAGAGTTACTGAATCGACCTGCGCCTGAAATCAACTTTGATAATCTCTTCGGTCCTGGATTCACGGCTGAGATGGACGCTCTTGACAGTCGTGTAACTGGCGAGGTGACTGCTACTGCAGTAGTGCACTCTTTGGGGGAAATTAGCCTGGAAGGCACCGTTTCCCAGGAAGAGATTGATAACTTTGCAGCGACAGACAGCCTCCTGTCCGATTCAGATCTTGCTTTCCTAGAGGAAGCCGGTATCGCCTCCGCATCGTTTAACGGAACTTTGGCCGAAGATGAACAGCAGCGCCTAGCTGATATCGACCAAACGATGTCCATGGCAGCTTTCGACTACCTGAATTCCGATGCCGGCCGCCAAGCGCAAGCAGCACAGCAAGCGGAGCGCCAGCGCCGTATCACTCTAGATCTCATTGAAAAAGACGAGAAGAAAAAGAAAAAACTCCAGCAGAGCGACGTTGACCTCGCAGCGTAAGTAATAGTATATGTATATATAAATTCATACGACCGTTGACCGGGCGTATTTCATTTATATCGAGATTTGGCTAGCTAGCTTGCTATTAAGATTTCTGTGGATAAGAGTGGCAATATTCGCAAGTGTGTGCTAAAGTTATATATAACGATCGTGACTGACCGCTCAAGTTCTCGAAAATCCTTTTGCAATACGCAAGAGGATTTTCTTTTTACCCCTGTTATGTTACAATAGCGCAGTTGATTACGCGATGATAAGCGAGCTATTCAGGGTTGTGGAGGCGTCGACTGAAGCGTAAAAAACAAAGACAGCGTATACTCTTATACGTTATGGTCCCATCGTCTAATGGTTAGGACACCGGGTTTTCATCCCGGCAACCGGGGTTCGAATCCCCGTGGGATCACCATTTCGTACCAATAATATTTTCCCGAAACCGCCGCACAAACACAAAACTCCGGATATCAGGAGTTTTGTGTTTGTGCCTTTTGTCAAATCAAGGCAGCCCTAAAGAATCTTACCTAAATCTCTGCGTCCATATAGTAAGCGTCTCACTATCATTGTGTGCTCTATGACGACGTAGAAAATCAGGTAGCTACCTACTAGAATTCGTCGATACTCGTGTTCCCTCCGACGCATCGAGGGGTATACTGCTGCTTGCAAAGGGTTCTCGAGGCGCTTTTTTATTGCTCTTTCTATGTCGTAAATGAATGACTTTGCTGCGATCTCATTTTTGAGATCTAACAACATATAATTTGTGACCCTGTCTAAATCGTCGTAAAAAAGTGGTGAGTAGCGAAGCTCGAAGTTAGCCATTAACTTTCTTTCTGATTTTTGAGAAGACCTCCTTGTGTGTCAATGCCTCTGGGTGACGCTCTGTAAAAGCATCGGCTTCGTCCAAGGAGCGTTCAATATAATCGAGATGTGCCATTTTGCTAAATTTATCAAAGCTTAAAGTAACCATAGAGGCTTTGCCGTTGGTGGTAAATATAATGGGCTTATCGTTGTCGTGTATTTCTTTTTCGACTTCTGAGAAGCGATTCCTCAGATCTGATATGGGTCTAACGTCTAGCATAGTAGCGTATCCTTTCGTAGTTATCATAATTATGATAACACGTTTAAGGATCTACTCCAACATAGTCAGTTCGATGACGGGCTTGACCGTAGAGTGGCCGGAGCTGTCAAGTGACTTAAACTCTTGTAGTCAGCTCCCAAGAACTTTCAACTGACAATGAATATATTCCAACTCACCGAAGAGGGTTTCGACCTGACTCGTCGTTAGCCTTACCATTGTATGATACACAACAACAAGACGCAACCACGCGTCTCTCGTTTGCTTTAGCGGCAGCCCGATTACCGCAAAATAGGAAAACATAGTAGATACACTGGGAAAATATGAAGTTTTATGCTATAATTATAGACAGTTAGAAGATCCTCTTAAGAATACTCCTTTAGCAAATCTGCTTTCTTAAACCCTTTTGGCAGATAACTAAAGGAGTTTTTATGATTTCATTCGTATGGCCCGCCGGCGAGCCTATGCTTGCTGGCACAGGAGGTTCAGAGACGTACACTGCAGGCCAAGTACGTGAACTTTTACGCCGTGGCATCGCTGCCCAGGTTGTCTCGGTGGGCCATGGTCTAAAGGATGGCCGCAAAGACTTCAGCGATATTCCCTTTTTGTCTCTGACTGATGAAAGACAAATTAGCGATCTGCCCGGAACGGTCGTGTTCGTCAATCGCCCCTACGTTGTGCCGACACGTCACAAAGCGGCCATTATCCTGCACTGCGTAACCCCAAATAATGGCGGACGCAAAGTGAAGCGGGAGGATATTATTAGCAACACTCTCATTGCCACAAGTATTTACAGCGGGCAGCAATGGGCCCTATCTCTCGATGTGCCATACAGCCGAATGCACATCGTATTACCATTTGCAGACCCCATTTTCAGTAACATCAAACGAGCAAAACCGGCAAAGAAAATCCGTATATTGTACGCCGGACGCTTCCATCCAGAAAAAGGGATCTACACAATTCTAGAGATGATGCACGAAAAGGAAATGCGACACAATGGCTATAGTGTCAGCCTTGTGGCTGCAGGCCAACATGTTGAGACTGGGCGTACTATTGCAAAAATGCTGCACGACTACCGATACGCTAAACTTATTCCTGCGCAGAAAACAGTGGCTGCAATGGCGCAACTACTCGCCCAAACGGATGTGCTACTCGTGCCGTCTGTATTTGCCGAGCCATTCGGAATGCTCTCTGTAGAGGCTCAACATGCTGGTTGTCGAGTTGTTGCTAGCAATATTGGTGGTTTGCCGGAAACAAACTGCGGGCTGCTCACGTTGGTCGAACCCCGCAACCCCCGTGCACTCATGACCGGGATCGCCGAAGCCGTTGCCCTTGGCCAAGCCACCAAAAAAGAGCGTGAGCTTGCGGGTGGTGAGTTTGGCCTGGGTGCATCGGTTGACGGACTACTGAAGACGCTCCGCGTATAACCCCATGCTGAAGGACTGGCATCCATCTTTCTCAGGCGATATCCAACTCTAGCGCTTTCAGTCGGGGCTCAATATATTCCAACTCACCCAAGAGGGTTTCGATCTGAGTAGTCATTAGGCTCACCAGTAGAAAATTACACCTTAGAGATAGCACCTAGATTTCATTCTGAGAGATCGGGCGTTTTTCTTATCTGCTAAATACTTCGAATTTTATTTCACCTTGCTGTACCATTTTGCAAATACGTCAAATAAGGCTGGCTGCCAAACATTAGCTTCGAAATGATGCAATTCCCCCTTGGTCATTTGCCCAAAGGTTTTGTCGTAGCCATCGGGTAATTGGATAAGGCCGAAGTCATTGCCTTGCAGGCCAGAGGGAATACTCTCAACAATCTGACCACAAATGTATCCAACAAAGCGTTTTTCAACCTTGTCATCTCGATATACTAAGACATTGGGCCATTCGTATGAACGCTCATCCACGCTTTCCATAAGCTTGAGGACCCCCGCTGCGCCAATATACTTTTCGGTGAACTTCACAAATGTCTTAGGGAAACCGCCCAGCGCCTTAATGTGAAAAGCACCGTCAATAATAATGACCGGCTTCTGGAGTTGTTCATAGGCAAATGCTGCCTTGCCCCTTGCTACTTCTAGTATATCTTCGCTGCGAGATTCAGGGAGCTCTATCTTGGCTTGCTCCAGGGAAATGTCGTGCCTTTCCAGGAACTCTTTACCTTGTTGGTATTTCCAGGCGCTAGTTGTTGCAAAATAAAGCGGGTGTGCGTTTGTCATAGGTATATCTTAAGCTGATCTGCCTCGAGAACCGCAATTATAGCCGGGCCGTCTGCATATACTAAATCGGTCCTTTGTGTAACTACGGCTAGTCCTAGGCCACCCCCCCTGGTGGCGTGCCGCTTGCCGGGTACAAACGGAGGGGCTTTAATATCAAAACCTGGCCCCTCGTCCTGTACAGCCAGATCAGTCAAGTCGCTACTGGGCAGTAAGCCATTCTCCGCATCTTGCTCATAATAGCTTACGAACAATTGTAGATATATCTTTAGAGCCAGGCTTGCGACAACTAGGATTGCCTGATTGACCTTTCTTCCCAGATCTCAGGTCTGGGTAGTTTTTGTTATTCATCCCTCTTTATATTTTAACAAATACTCACTCGCCGTAGGTGTTATATAAGAGGTGAGTTATAGTTATTGTATGATTGATCAAAAAAATAAAACGTATGATTATCCAAGACTGCGACAGTATATAGGCCAGTCCGTAGCCGATACTCTTAATGTAGACGTTTCAGAGGTGACAATTGAAGAAGCTGACAAGACGAAAATATCTGCCGACTTAGCTGTACCTTGCTTTCGCTTTGCACGACAACTTAAGACTAGCCCCCAAGAGATTGCGAGCAGTTTAGTTGAAAAACTAAGTATTCCCGAAGCAGCAGGTATCGAAGCCGTGTCTGGGTACCTTAATATCAAGTTGAAAGCGAGTTATCTGGCAAAAACTTTGCTTCAGGACTCACAGTTACATAAAACCTACGGCTTCATTAGTAAGGCAGAGCCAGAAACGGTCATTGTTGATTTTATAGGACTGAATCTAGCGAAGCCCTTTAGCGTGGGTCACTTGCGACCTACTGTACAAGGCTGGGCTTTGGTTAATTTATATAGAGCATTGGGCTATAACGTTGTTGGGGACAATCACTTGGGTGATTGGGGTACACCGTTTGGAATGTGGGCGGCAGCTTTTACGCTATGGGGTGACGAAGCTAAATTGGCAGAAGACGGTGTCTACGAGCTTGGGCGGCTGTACGTGTTATTCCGAAAAGAGAGTAAAGACAAGCCAGAACTACTCGACGAAGCAAAGGTTTGGCTCAAGAAGTTAGAAGCTAAAGACCCAGAAGCTATAGTATTACAAGAACGCTTCTCAGCAATCTCGATTGCTCACATGCACGAGGTGCTACGGCGACTTGATATTACCCCTGACGAAAATATCGGAGAGTCATTTTACATACCAAAAGTCGAAGCATACCTAGACGACCTGATTGCAAGAGAGCTAGCGATTGAACAAGACGACGGCACAATAATCGTTAAGCTAGAAGAATATGGTATTGACACCCCTATTTTGTTACGAAAAAGTGACGGCTCCTACCTATACGCGAGTACGGACATATTGACGATTGACTATCGTACAGAGCGGTGGAAGCCCGAGAAAATAATCTATTCAGTTGGTCAAGAACAACAATTTCACTTCAAGCAAGTTTTTGCCCTAGCTAATAAGCTAGGTTATAAGGTTGAGCTTGAACATGCATGGTTTGGTTTGATTGAAGAGATAGACGAAGACGGTAACCGCCGAAAGATGAGTTCTAGAAGTGGCATATCTTATTTAGAGCAATTACTTGATCTGGCAGAGAGCAAGGCTCGTGCAATGCTGCCAGATGACAGCGGAGTGTCTGATAACGATATACGTTTGATAGCCAACGCAGCAATCAAGTTTTCCGACTTCTCACAGTCTCGTAAGCTCAACATTTTGTTTGATTGGGATACAATGTTTAGCCTGACTGGTTACTCTGGACCGTATTTACAATATGCAGCAGTTCGAGCAAGGGCTATTTTGCAAAAGGCAGAACAAGTGAGCGATTCAAAAAACGTAGCTATGGAGGGCTACGACTGGGAAGCAGAACGAGAACTACTTTGGCTGGCTTATAGATACCCCAGAGAACTAGAATCTGCTGCTGTTCAGAATGAACCATTTGTAATCGCTGCGTACTGTTTTGAATTAGCTAAAGCACTGAACAGATACTACGAAAACCATCAAGTCCTTTCAGCCGAACATGGTGTGCGAGAAAGGCGTCTTTGGGCAGTCGGGTTAATCGAAAACATACTCACTTCTGCTCTAGGTATACTTGGTATATACGTGCCAGCGCGAATGTAGACAAATGTATATATACCTGATGTTGTATAATATAGTTATAGGGTCCTAACAATCTCTTCACTTTAATAATAAGGAACAATAGGTACGACGAAAAACAAGCTAGAGTAAGGTACGGTTCTACTCATAGCTGGGGTGTGATCAACATCTGTTGTTTACCTAGTAACTTACTCCATCCGGTAATCTCCTCTCAGAGTAGGTTCCATTTCGACTCTATTTAGGGTTACCCTTTTCAGCAATAGATAAAAAATACACCATGCAAGGCGTATTTTTATTGAATGGACTGCTGTTTTGAGCGGGATTATTTAATCTTAACTACTACCTTACCTCGGGGATGTCCATCCTTCTGATAGTCAAAAGCGTCACCGACTTCATCAAATAGAAATGTTTTGGCTACTTGTACTTTTATAATTCCCTGGTCGATTAATGCTCCTAATCCCATAAATGACTGAGGTGACACACTCTCGGATTGTTCAACATACATAACGCCATACTTTTGCACTAGTTCCGGGTGGCGCTCCCACAACATAGTGGTGATTTTGCCGCCTGGTTTCAGCACCGCAAATGATTTTTCGAAGGTTTCACCGCCAATGGTATCGAAGACCGCGTCGTAGTCGCGAATTATCTTAATGAAGTCTTCTTTCTGATAGTCGATGACAACATCGGCGCCCAAGTCTGTGATGTAATCCTTGTCCTTCCCACTAACGGTAGTAGCAACGTGCGCCCCAAGATGCTTGGCTACTTGCACGGCGAAGGTGCCAATACCACCTGCGCCACCATGAATAAGGATCCTCTGGCCAGCTTTAACCTGTAATACTTCAACGAGCACATGCCAAGCCCGTAAGCCGGTCATCGGGACAGCTGCTGCTTGCTCGAAACTCAGGCTAGCCGGCTTTTTCCAAACAAACGACGCATTAGCAGCTGCTAACTCGGCCAACGAGCCGGAGCCATTGCGGTTATAGCCGGCCATGCCGTAGACTTCATCACCTTTTTTAATATGCTTGACCTCGGCTCCGACTTCTCTAACTATGCCCGCAAAATCACTGCCAGGTGTGAAGGGGAATGGCAATTGCATAAAGCGGCTCAGCTCACCTTCAACCATTTTCCAGTCAATGGGATTGAGCGCCACCGCCTTAATTTCTACGAGTACAAAACCTGCATCGATAGGTGGTTGACTGGCGTCTTCGTTAATCTCGATGTCTTTAGCTGGTATGTAACGAGTGATCTGCGCGGCTTTCATATAGGCTCCTTTGATGCTATAATGCTTTACATATAAAGTATCTTTATGTGTCTAACAATACGCAGAGGAAATTCCAATGTCAAGAGTAAACAAAATAGCGACTATCCGATCCCAACTTCGAGCTTTCAGCACATACGCCTATCTGTTCCAGCAACAAGTCGCTGACAAGATGAACCTCCATCCGACTGATTTTCATAGTGTTCACTTACTGGATACGCACGGGGAAATGACGGCGGGCAGTCTTGCAACCCGCCTGAATCTCACTACCGGCGCTACGACCGCAGTAATCGATAGACTCGTCGCCCTCGGGTACGCAGAGAGAGCGGCTAGCGATACTGATCGGCGGAGCACTATCATTAGGATACGGCCTGCCAGTATCAAAAGGATGAAAGTCAATTATTCATCGTTAGACGAAAAGATTCAAGATAAGTTAGGACAATTTTCAGATGTTGAACTCGATGTCATTGAGCGCTTTATGCGAGCTCTGACGGAGCTTTGATCTCGAGTGCTTTCAGCCGTACCCAAATATATTCCAACTCACCGAAGAGGGGTTCGACCTGAGTAGTTAGGCACACCATATTGAAATTAACAATAAGATTTACAAATTTTAGTTCTAGAAGTTTATCGCCAAATCTAATCTGTAAAATAGTTTGGCTCCCTTATACTATTCACTATGAAAGTAAGCCCACAGAACATACTGCCTACGCAGAACTTTCTTAAGCCGCAGACGCTCACATTTATTTTGGATTGTATAAGAAGGGGTAATCTTGATGAATTACCACCGAATCCTATAGTCCGTGAAGACGATGAAGGTAGCTTAGTTGCGATTGATGGTCATAATTTGATAGCAGTTAAATTATCACGAAACGAAGACGTAGATGTTCATTTAGCAAAGTCTGCTGATGATGGATTACCTGCGATTTCTGACGCAAACATACAGCGCAACGAAGACCTTAAGAACAAGTTTGATAGTGTGCTAGAAGATAGAAAGCGGTTAGAAGCCGAAGGGGTCATGTCGTTTGACGATTTAATTGCAAAGTACCCCGATATTTTACGGATTTCAGAATCTCATTCCCATGAGTAATCTCAGCGATAATTGTTTATAGATCGGGCGGCGTAGGATCGCCGACATAATTTACGATACGCTTTTCAAAATGCCTAATTTCGACATCTTTAAAATTAGTGAGAGTATAGAGTAATAACCCAAAAAAATACTTTTCTAAAGATCGAATCGATTGGGGGCTGCTACAAGTATTCTTTCGCCATATCTCACTGCATACCCGCCAACCTGCACGCCGTCCGAAATGTCTACCACCATATTGCCTCCCATCCCCAAGTCATAACCTTGGGCTATTTCAAATTGCTGTTTGTCTAGTAAGTTATATTTGGCCGCATAGCAACCTAGCGCACCAGCTGCTACGCCCGTAATCGGGTCTTCGTTCTCGTCGGCCAAAGGATTGAACTGACGAGCGTAAAAGTCCGTTCCGTCAATCGGTGATTCTGCCGTAAAAGGGTAAATGCCGCGAGCGGTTGTACTGCGGCAATAATCTTTGATCGCTTCTATGCTGCCTCGATCGTAGCGAACTGCACGCAGTGATTGCAGGCTCTTCAGCGGCACAAGTAGTTTTGGAGTGCCTGTAGAGACTACTTGCAAAGGTAGGTTCTCAACAAAATCACTTACGGCGATGCCGAGCATCTGTGCGACACGTCCTTTATTCTGTTCAATAGCGCCAAATTCGGGGTCTTTTTGTTTCATCACGATTCGGCCATCGTCATAGCAAGTTACATCCAGCTTCCCGGCACGGGTTTCTTGTACCAGAGCTACTTTGCCCATCTCGCCTACCTGTACTTTCCTTTGTTGTAATAATGTGTTGAAAGCAGCAATAGTAGCATGGCCGCATAGGTCTACCTCCTGATTCGGTGCAAAGAAGCGCAGGCGGTAATCCGCCCCGTCCATAGTTGGGGATTGGACAAATACTGACTCGGCATAGTTAAGCTCAGTAGCTGCCTTTTGCATCTGTACATCGGAAAGATGGTCGGCATCTAATACAACTCCAGTGGGGCTGCCCTGTTCGGGGTTTTGAGTGAACGACTTAACTAGGTGGACGTCTATTTGCATTCTTTTATGATAACAAGGATCTATTCGTTATCTGTGCCCTAAATCGTTAAGTTGCCAGCCTAACATCCCTAATGTTACCCATGAGCGCCGCCCATCTTAGCTAATATGGTATGCGAAAAACTAGTTTTGCGTATATTCTCGGGCTTAGCATCTGACGAAATTTATCAGCGACAATTTGATCGGTATAAATGTTAAGGAGCGGTATTCTCTTCAGAGTTTTGTACCGGTCGTAGGTATTCATACCGCCGCCGAGGTCGTACGCTTAGGTTAGCATGCTATCGGGTCGGTCCAAAAAGTCAAAAGATAGCCGTGGCTTCACTTTGGCGATACGGTCTGGCGCGGCAGCGAGTTATTCTACTAGCTCTTGGAATAGCTCGGGGAACTCAGGACCCGGCATATTGTGGCCAATCCTAAAATGGCCATACCTCTCAAACTCAATGAGTCGAGCTGAGGGCAGAGCTCCAGCAAGTTCATGAGCATATGCCTGGATAGCCGGATCGTCGTCTGTCGAATTAAAGATAGTAAGCCTGCCAACGCGCTCAGTTAACGCAGTGTCGAGCTCGTAGTTCGAGAACTCACCATACCTACGCTTTCTATCGCGGTAAGGTCCAACCCATACAACCCGATCAACGCAAAGATTTCTATTTTCTGAGAGCCACCGTGTCAGGAACTCTGCCCCTGCACTATGACCAACCAAGCTTGTATTCTCGTTAACTGGGCCTAGGGATTCAAAGACCTTTTTCCAATCTTCGTACACCGGTTCGTACGGGCGTGGCATGATTGCTATTGTGGCGGGTACGCCAATTTTCCCTATTTCAGTGGCCATCCATGGGAACCAATTAGCTTCATGAGGTTTGGGCTCGGCGGGATCCTCATATCGTTCCTTGGTCGGCTTGCCCGGAACTAATAGAAGATTCTTCATAGTACAAGTCTAACAGCCTTATCGAAATTGCCGTTCGTTTCCATAGGCAAAAACCGGACGCCTATATTCTCGGCTAACAATCTATCGCTCTCACGATCACCGCAGACAAATGAAGACACATCCAGTGTAGCGGTGGCCAGAAGCTCGTCGAGCAGTCCAGCCTTTGGCTTACGACAGGTGCAGTCGTCTTCAGGAAGGTGCGGACAGATAAAGGTCTTGGTAAAGACGATCCCCTTTCTTTGGAATATGTCGAGCATTCTTTGGTGTACTACTTCAAAATCAGCCCGAGGGAAGGAGGGAGTGCCAAGCCCATCCTGGTTTGAAATCATCATGAGCATATACCCAACTCTTCGCAGGGCTAGTAACCCCTCAATGACGCCAGGTAGAATGCGCAGCTTTTCTAATTTGTCGATTTGATAGGTGTCTTGCGGCTCGAAAATAAGTGTGCCGTCGCGGTCAATAAACGCGTACTTTTTCATAATTGCTCCCCTAAGGACTTCTGGTATCGCTCTAAACTGCTCCATTGCTCGCAGGGTGCCCGGTGTGCCTGGCCTGCTCTCATGCTCAGTTCATAGCACCTCTATGGCTTCTTTGTAACGAAACTCCATAGCCCGTCTGTGGGCATCCAGACCTTCTTCGGCGGCCATCATAGACACAACCGGCCCAATGGTTGCAGCGCCAGACTGTGTGACCTGCTGAAAGGTGATGCGCTTTTGAAAACTGGCAACTGAAACGCCGCTATAGGCGCGGGCATAGCCATACGTTGGCAATGAGTGGTTCGTGCCGCTGGCATAATCCCCGGCTGATTCACAGGCGTATGGACCGACGAAAACAGACCCCGCGTTAATAACATCAGGGATCAACCCGTTGGCATCAGCAATATTGAGTATTACATGCTCTGGCGCATAACGATTGGAAAAATCTATCGCACTTTTGACTGAAGGCACAAGCAATGCGAAGCTGTTCGCAAGTGACTGTCTGGCGATGTCTTTTCTCGGTAGCGAGGCGAGTTGTTCTTCCAGCTGTGATACTACTGCGTCAATCTTCGTGCTGCTCGTACAAACTAATACTACCTGCGAATCCGTGCCATGCTCAGCTTGGGCAAGCAGGTCGGCGGCCACAAAATCCGCTCGCGCCTGTTCGTCGGCAACGACCAGCACTTCGCTAGGGCCAGCAGGCATATCAATAGCTGCCCCATTTGGATCAATAGAGACGAGCATTTTGGCGGCGGTGACATATTGGTTGCCGGGGCCGAAGATTTTATATACTTTCGGTAGGCTTTCGGTCCCATACGCCATAGCTGCGACTGCTTGCGCACCGCCAATCTTAAAGATTTCGCTTACGCCACAGAGACGGGCAGCATACAAAACAATGTCAGCAACGACACCGTTTTTACTCGGCGTACAAACAACAATTTCTTTGCAGCCGGCCAGTTTTGCCGGAATCGCAAGCATGAGCAGAGTGGAGGGAAGCGGGGCAGTGCCGCCAGGAACATATAGCCCCACCTTTTCAATACCACGCATCTCAGCAAAACAGGTAACGCCGGGTATAGTTTCGATCTTTACCTCAGCTTTTAGCTGGGCTTTGTGAAACATTTCTATATTCTTGGCTGCTTGCGCGAAGGCGCGCTGCGCCTCTTTAGGTATACGCGAGCAGGCTTTGTCTATTTCTTGGTCGGTAACCTGGAGACCGTCAGCATTCTTGTCGCCGCACTTGGCTTCGTAGCGTCTCACGGCATTGTCACCATTCCGCCGAACGTCGTCTAGAATCGACGCAACAACCGGTGTGGCTGTATCGAAGCGGATTGCCGGACGCTTACAGAGCGCCTGCAACTGATCTCCAGTGAGTTGGGCAACGTTATAGCATTTCACGATATTTCTCTCTGTGTAACTCTGTTTGGAGCGCGCCACACAATAGAGGGCGAAACGTCGGCCAGCTTTGGCCCGATTGTCAGGTCATTCATTATCGCCGTATCGCCACTTTCTACTAAATCGGCGACTGCATCGGATACGCCAAGTGCTGGCATTATCTCGGCAGAGCCGGCTGGCCTAAAGGGGCTTACCCTTATATTCAGTGGCGAGTCAGCCTCGCGCGCGCGTTTGATACTGCGATCTAAGAAGTTCGGATAGCTGGTTGCTACGAGAACGGGCTTCGCTTCAGGGTCACGCAGCCTTGCGTTGAGGGTCTCGGCACTTTGGCGTGGCAGTAAGAGGTTAAATGAACACATTGGTTCACCAATCGCGCCGTAGAGAAGATTGGAAGCACCGGGGTCTTCTGGTATTTGTTCTTCACACACATCAGTGCCCGCCAGCCCTATATCTGCATACCCTTCGGCTACAATAGCGGGCACGTCTTTGCCTTTGACCCGGATATATTCCCATGCGTCCTTTCGTAGACGAAGACGGCGGTCGTCAAATCGTGGAGCAGCGACGCCATATATTTCTTCAAATGCTTTTAAGCAGCAATCGTAATCCCTGCCACTTGGCACGACGATCCGAGACGCCGCGCCTATATCTAATTCTGGGGTAATCATAAACTAAGGTTCCTAAATAAGTTTGTTGCATACTACATACGCCAGCATCGTGCTGGCGTATGTCCTTTTTAAGAAGACTGGCTACTGCCCGGCACGATCTGGCGGTATATGCCCGTGATGAGCATGTACGATCTTAAGGGCGGCTTCGTAGCCACCTTCACCGTTCTGCATCCAATAGCTAATACGGGCAATGGTGCGGCTGCTGAGCTTTGTCTTTTCGATAATCTCCGTGTACTTCTTACCTTGTTGCAGCATTCGAGCGGCTTCGAGGCGTGAGCTGATTTCTATGATTTCTTTCTCGGTCATAACATCGCGAAGGAAGTTTTGCATAGTCTGAGTGCTGACAATAGCAGCTAGCACAGCAGATAATTGCCGTGCAGTTCCCGTTTCCCAGACTGAGATAGAGGAGGGTTGCATGAGCGTCACTTTATCAAGGTAAAGCAAGGATGTCAACGGATTAGCCTGAGCGTATAACTTTTTCCCGATAGGCAGAAGGTCTGCGGCACCTCCTCCGTCATCTTCATGCGTTATAAAGAGGCGTCGACCCCGGCCCCCGACGTGCTTGCCTCAATCAAAATACGCATGCTAAACTAGGCGGGCTAAATATAAAACTAGTGTAGGGGGTGAGCATGGTAAAAACACTATTACTGGCACGACATAAACTGCGGCGACCGGCTTCGACGCTTGGGGCCATCATCGCTGCGGTGGGTCTCTTATTCGTCTCTAGCAGTCCCATGGCAACCTTCGCCCAAGGCGCCTCAACAAGTCGCCAACAATTATTCTTTAGCGCAGCCCAAGAATTTGAAGTGCCAGAAAGCGTTCTTCTGGCACTTTCGTATAACGAATCACACTGGGTATCGAACGCCGGTATGAGCAATGACGGTGGCTACGGGCTTATGGATCTGCGCACCTATCACAGTACAGTCATGAGTGGCCGCGATGGTACGACCGTCACTCCTGCTAAGCAGCAGGCGAGTTACTATACCCTCGACCAGGCCGCGCAACTACTGCGCGTATCGCCAGCAATCCTAAAAGCGGACGACCAGCAAAACGTTCGTGGTGCGGCCGCAGTGCTCGCCCAGGATGCAAAACAGCTCAATAGCGGTAATTTGCCAGTAGATCTGGGTGACTGGTACAGTGCTGTTGCGCAGTTCAGCGGAGCTGTCAATTCGGCATCGGCAAGTTCATTTGCTAACGATGTTTTTACCACCATCAAGGGTGGAATCAGTCTTACTACGCCTGACGGCCAGGTAATGAACCTTCCAGCTTCACCTTCCGTGCGGCCAAACATAGAGGGTATGTCGGCTCTGGAATTCAAGCCGACATCTATGAATCCGGTTAAGAATATATCTAACTCAACTCCCGAATGTCCCAGTACTCTTAACTGCCGCTTCATTTCTGCCTTCTATGGGCCGGACGACCCAAATGACCCCACCAACTATGGCAATTATGATTTTGCCAATCGCCCCCAAGATATGCAGATTAAATACATCTACATCCACGACGGCGAAGGCTCATACGACAGTATTGTTAACCACTTCCAAGACCCTTCGGCCTACGACAGTGCGCAATACGTCATTTCTTCCCAAGGCGATATCACTCAGATGGTACGCAATAAAGATGTTTCTTGGGGTGTTGGCAACTGGAACATGAATATGCACGGGATTAACATCGAGCACGCAGGCTTTGGCGCCCAAGGCGCTAGCTGGTACACACCAGCGATGTATCAGGCCTCTGCTACGCTCGTGCGTTGGCTTGCTAGTACGTATCACATCCCACTCGACCGTCAGCACATTCTCGGCCACGACAACATAATGCTTCGTCCAGCGGCAGGGCAATGGGCACAGCACTGGGATCCGGGCCCCTATTGGGATTGGAACTACTACATGGATTTAGTGAAGGGTAAAACGCCCGCACAGGCATCGGCTGACTATGCAAAGACTTCTGTCGCTGATTTCTCGCTAAAAAAGGGCGATGTTGTAACTATCTCGCCGAATTTCGCGACGAACCAGCCTCTTATTACTGATTGCCAGACAGGTACATGCGTGACACTGCCGAAACAAGGCGCAAATTTTGTGTACTTGCATACACAGCCCGACACCAACGCACCCTTTTTGACCGACCCTTACTTACATTCGCAGGCTACAAGTGACCCCTATTTGTACATAGACGGTCCGGTTGGCAATACCCAAGATAACGATTGGGGAGATAAAGCTCCGAGTGGCTTTAAGTATGTCGTTGCTGATATACGAGGCGATTGGACTGGTGTTTGGTATTCCGGGCAAATAGGTTGGTTCTACAACCCTCATGGCGAAGGACGTACTGCGCACTGCGGCACGAGCGCAACACTGGCCCCGCGCCGTGGCTTAAGCTCGGTCCCGGTGTATACGCTGGCATATCCCGAAGCCTCTGCTTATCCTTCGACTATCCCCGTACAGCCGCAGCCAACAGCGTACTCGATACCCGCCGGACAACGATACACTACAACGGGTAAAGCTATCACAAGCGACTATTTTTATGACTGGACCTGGAACTATAGCGCCCCAGATGACCATAAGATAGTGGTGGGCAACCAGAAGTACTATGAGATCACCTACAACCACCATATCGGCTTTGTAAAGGTTGAAGACGTTGATGTAACGTCCAACTAAGATCACAGAATTTGAAACTAGAAAACGGGGTGGTCAACCCCGTTTTCTAGTTTCAAAGTTTGAAGTTGATCGGGCGAGACGCGCAAGCTCCTACCATGAGCAGAATCGGTAAGATAACTCATACCATACGCAATACCAGATAAAGTAATATCAAAGGGTTTTATGCAAAATGCACTGCGCCGGACGTTTACCTCGCTAGCAGTTCGTAATTTTCGATTGTTCTTTATCGGGCAAGGTATATCGTTGTGCGGCACGTGGATGCGTACGATTGCTTTATCATGGCTGGTGCTACAGCTGACCCATTCCGGTGTACAACTTGGGGTAGTGACGGCAGCTCAATTTTTACCAGTCTTGCTACTGGGTATGTTCGGAGGTGTAATTGTCGACCGTACAGATAACAAACGGCTACTCATCTTTACGCAGATTTGCCTCGGCGTTATCTCGCTCCTACTGGGCATACTGGTTATCACGCATTCGATTGAACTCTGGGCAATATATGTGCTTGCGGTGTTTTCTGGCGTTATAACGGTGCTAGATACGCCGGCCCGACAAACGTTTTTTGTGCAGATGGTAGGTGAGCAGCAGCTGAAGAATGCAGTGACGCTCGATGCTATTATGATAAATGTCGCTCGCGTGGTGGGCCCTTCTATGGCTGCAGGATTAATCGCAGGGGTTGGAATCGGCTGGTGCTTCATTATCGATGCCTGCACGTTTGTAGCGGTACTTGTCGCGCTAATCATGATCCGTCGGAGTCACCTGCATCATGTAGAGCCGGCTCCGCAGGTACCGGGTCAGTTGCGCGCCGGGCTACAGTACGTTCGTTCTACCCCGGCCCTTCGTACATCTTTGCTTATGATGATAATAATCGGAACATTTGCGTACGAGTTCCCGGTCGCATTGCCATTATTTGCAACCAAAACCTTCCACGGTAATGCGACTGCCTATGCCCTCATGACGGCTGCTATGGGGCTCGGTGCAGTTGGTGGGGGATTGTATACGGCGGGGAGGCCACCCTCTTCTCTGCGCCGGCTTATACTAAGCGCAGTATTATTCGGCTTAAGCATGATGATCGTTGCCGTGGCTCCCAACCTCGTAACTGCACTCATGCTCCTGGTCGTAGTTGGAGCGCTCTCCATCCTATTTATATCGCTCAATAATACAACAACGCAGCTTACGAGCACGCCACAAATGCGTGGCCGGGTTATGGCATTGTGGTCTATGGCGTTTCAAGGGACGACTCCCATTGGTGGTCCGATTATTGGTGCTATCGCAGATCACAGTAATCCGCGCGTTGGATTAGCGCTAGGCGGTGCATCTGCTGTGGTCGCCGCGGGTATTGGTGTGTTTACTGCTGGCTACCGACTACCCAAGAGGGAACAGAAAAATCCTTAAATCACTTATGGGAGAAGTGGCCAAAGGCATTATGACTCTCTTATGGGCATGATACGTCGCCAGAAGATCATAAATCTTCTATATTGAGGTGGCTTTTTAGGCGAGTACAGTTCTAAAGCTTAACTCGCAGAAGAGCCTCGCTGCCGGCGCCATGATGCAATTATGCGCCTGAAGCGCGGGTAAGGGCCTTTCATGATTCTTTGCGGGGCTTTTGCAATGCTACTTCCGCGCTCTGCGTATACGTCAATGATGGCTTCACTTTGGATTAAGTAGAATCGCTTGGTATCATAGGGTAGATGGCTACTCAGAGAAAATCTGCGACAACATGGGCGGGCCTCATAGGGCCGAGCGTATTGCTAGCTCTTATTGGTGTCACTCACCCCATGGATCTCAACGGTCATACCGCGCTTTACTGGCGTAATATGCACGTTGTTTTGTTGTTTGTATTCCCGCTTTTGGCCGTGGGTCCTTACATCTTGCTGAAGCCAGCTGGCCGATGGCTGCGCTGGATGGCGAACATACTCTTATATGGGTTTGTTTTTCTCTACACGGCGCTTGACCTGCTGAATGGAGTCGGTGCTGCACATGTCTACCGTGAAACGTCTTCTATGACCATGGTAACGCATCACGGGGTTTATTCGGTGATGGGCTCAAAGGATAGTATTGTGGCGATTTTGGGTATTGGCAATAAGCTCGGGAATATTGGTGTGTGGCTGTATCTTGTAGTTTGTATGCTGGTTGCCGGGTGGTATGTACGGCGCTACTTTGCTTCGCAAAGTCGCTGGGCTGTGTTGGCCGGAGGAGGGCTATTGGTGGCAGCTAGCATATCGTTTTTAGATTCGCACATCTATTGGCCGCGAGGTGTATGTACTATGATCGCTTTTGCAATAGCTTTTGCCCTGCTTGGGCGCGCTACTTCGGTTACTAAGGTTAATTGAGAACAATCAATCTGGCTTGCCGTGACGGGGCGTCCTACATTCTGATTGCGATGGCTGGTTCAGGCTCGAATTTGTGTAGGTTCGGTGGCATCCGGGTTAATTATATGGACTACTAGTGAGTTATTCTTTATTACCGTATTTAAAATGCTACTATAAGGTTCATGCTTACAAACGAGAAAATAACACCTGGCCATCATGCCAACCTTGATCCGCAAAATGTCGCCGTCCTAGCCGCAGAATTTGGCATTGCGCCCACTGCAAAATGGGAGGCGGTGCCCAGTTTTACGAGCGTCTTGTTCAGGACGGTTCATGGGGCCAGCGAGAGCGGGCCCGACGGCCAAGGATATATACTTAAGGTATCTCCAGTGGACATCGAACAACCTGCCGAGCCACGTAATCGTATTGAAGCTCGGCGGCTCCGCCTGAGCCATGCTTTTGCCGGCTTGCTTAGGCCCGTATTGCAAGCCATGGAGCCACCTGTGGCGGTTGTGGGGTACGAACCAGTCATTACCCGCTCAAACCAGGGAGACATTATGACTTTTTACGGCGAGTACGGAAATCCGGCAGTCGTTATGAAGGAAATGCCCGGTACGCCAGCAAGCAGCAAAGCTCCAGAGGGCCAGGTGCCGAGCATTGAGCAACCGAAATACCTTGCTCAGCTAGCACGTGTCCAAGCGGCTACCCATGCTATGCGTACAGAACCAAGCCTTTTAGCACTTGCCAATGAACTAGGCGACCAAGAGCTGACATGCGTCGAAGATTACACCGGGAAATTCCTACGCCCGCTCCCGGAAGATGTCGTCGTTCCTAGGCGTTGGCAAGAGATTACACAAAAAGCAAACGAGTATTGGCCTCTTCTGGAGAGTGGTGTGGGATTTGTTGATCTATGGCATAGCAACACGATGGTAGAAGCGAGAACGGACGAAGCAGGCGAAACTCATGACGTCTTGACAGGTATTTTTGATATTAATGATACCCAGAAGGCGCCCCGGCTGTGGGACACGGCGGTGACGGTGTGGGGACTCTTTGTATGCAGTGGTGGTAAGTTCGAAATCGTTACAGAGTACATGGCTGCCTACAGCGAAGAGCTGGAGCGCCTCGAAGTTCCCCTGACAGATATTGAAAAAGAAGCGCTGTGGTATATGGTGGCGGCACGGGCATTTACCGCATGGCAGGGTGCTAAAATTGCTAATCCACTATCCGCCGCCAACGACGAAGAACATATTGCGCAATTGCTTGCCCATACAGTGCTGGCGTAGGTATTATCGGTTCCTAGCATAGTAAGCTGAACGCTTCTCCACTCTATCGAAGGCGGTCGACCAGTGGTCCATTAATAGACAGAGCTCGCTACACGTTGTATTGTAATGTTTTAACTGAGGTTTAGGACATGTCAATTGAATCGGATGTACAAGTAGGGTTTGACGAATACCTTGCGGAGACGCTTAACAACCCGTTATTCTGGTACCAGCAGCGTATCGGGGGGCTGGTTTTACCTCCGTCCATCACTGAAGGCGGTGACCTAGTTGCGGTACGCTTCGGATTCCCCGTCCATGATGCGAGCATTCAGAACTTTGGAAGCAGGCGCGGCTGGTTAGTGGCGTCTCAAGTTGGCGGAGTCCACCGTGTCGATATTGTATCCGATCCCTCCTATCTAGCGGGCTACCGCGGTGGCACTCAACGACGAGAAGGGGATCATACTGCTCGCAGGAATATTGGAAACGGAATACCCTCCATCTCTACAAACCGAGATAAGAGTGGAGCTGCCGTTACCGTTACGGTACCTGTGAACTCTAAGGGCAATATAGCCTACACCCCCATTTTGAACGGCGACCCCCTAACGAATTATGAAGGCATCGGGTTGGCCACCGAGGGGTAGAACTGTAGTAGTTCAGGGTTGGCTTGGGGAAGTAACCCTGAAATGCCCAGCGTTCACGCTTTATGATCGACTACACCAGCTTATTAGTATGGTCTCAGAGCCGAAGCGTTGCAGAGCGCCGAAGCCCAATATGCACAACGTCCTGATCCGCTAATTGCATATTTGCGTTGGGGCTACCGAGATGGGCATGACCTCAATGATTGGCCTGACGCCTACGCAGGCGCAAGCAAGCTTACGGCGACCGCGCTGCATTAGCGCGTGCCCTCTATACGCTGGCGACCTTAGCGATTCGTGAAATTACTTTAGCCTGAGCTACGCGGTTTTATACCAGCTTGATAATAATGCAAGTATATTATAGGGTATATCTATGAAGAAGCGTTCTTCGTTGGTAAAGATAACGACGGTCCCTAGTAGGTTTATTCAAGAAGGCTTGCCCGAATTCCCCGTAGATTACGAAAGATTAATTGCAGTCTCTAGCCCCGCGGGGAATCTTATCTGTAAAGGCGGCGACTTGTTAACGGGTGAAGTATCCGGACTGGTTGTCACACGAAAATTTTCTCGGCGTCTTACAAACTTTGTAGGCCGATGGTTGGTGCCCCGGGACCCAGAGGTGGATAAAAATGCCCTAGCCGCAAACGCCAGCTATATATGTCATAGCTTTGCTCTGGAAATGAAAACCGGCAAAGAACAAACCCTAGGTAGTTCAATAGCCGGAATTACTCGCTTGCGCCCCCAGGCTACACCCATGGAAGATGTGCACCGGCCTTTGCCTTTTGGGACTCAGGCTATCATCATTGATGGGAAAAACGGCGGAGTGCTCCATAGCAGCATAGCAATTGGCATGGCGCCAGATGGAGCACCTAATGGAGCACGCGATCCGGCTGACCACCTGCAGGTAATGGATGGTGGTGGTCATATAGGGATTACTTCGTTGCCAGAGATGGTCGATTACTATACGACAGTTAGAGAAAGAATGCCGCAAGTTTTCACCGTATAGGTTTTGGGATTACGACTCTTAGTAGAGATAATCTCGCGCCTTAAGGAGGCAGGGGCATGGCCTTCGGGGGACAGCTGAAGTCCTCCGGTAGTGTATCCGTTGGCCTGCCTTAAACTAAATAGCATTGAAAGCAATAAGATTTTTCATAGGTTGCACCTGCAAAGTCTTGTACCGTTGGTGGGTTAACTCTAATTCATAAAGGGCGGGCGATGAAGCAAAAGAGTAGTGCACGATTTCGTATAGCAAGTATGTTCGTGGCAATTTTGACGGCGGTGACGCTTACGAGCAATAGTCTCGGACAGGCGCATGCGCAGCTGAGCGCTGGCAATCATCATTCGGCGCCAGTATGGGAAGAAGCAAATCGCACGATCACACTTAATCCGGCCAACCCAGCACCGCCGGAGGTGGTGGCGCAGTTAGTGTCGCTGAATGTGGCATATCACGACTTTGAGGGGCGGCAGCGCCAGGGCATTGTAGAGGTTAATCGCGAGCTGGAGGGGGATGTCATCACCTTCTTCAAATACGCCTATTATATGAATTTCCCGATCCGTGAAGTGGCAGTTTCCAGCGACCCCCGCTTCCAGTGGGACGACAACAAGCTTATGGCATCAGATATCACCTCGTGCTTTAACTACCGCACGATTGCCGGCACGAACCGGCCGTCACAACACGGCCTGGGGAGGGCCTGCGACTTTAATCCCCGCGAGAATCCGTACATAACGCTTGATGACCAAGGGAACCCGGTGGTTGCCCCGGCCGGAGCATTATGGAAGCCGGGCGAACCAGGCACACTCTTTGCCGCCAACCCGCTCATCCAGCTGATGGATGCACGCGGCTGGACATGGGGTGGCACTTGGACACTCCAAGACACCGACGGGGCGGTCATAGACTACCAGCACCTGCAAAAGAGAGCTGCACCGTTGCCCACATCTGGGCCAACGCCCACGTTAGCTACAACAAAGGGTGAATAGAAACTTTAGCTACGTAAAAGGAAGAGCGAATGATTATTAAGCTTGTCGCATCGAAAAGTAAACGTGTAATGCTTGCACTTAGTGCAATATGCGCCGTAGTGGCTTTGGCTGTGGGCGCAGCGCTGCCCGCGCTTGCTGCTTCGGCTCAGACTAGTCTGGCAGGCAATTTTGCTGCAGCCGCTCAAGAGTTTGGCGTGCCGCAGAGCATACTATTGGCTGTTTCGTATAATGAGTCGCACTGGCAGTCGAATGCCGGCATGAGCTCTGACGGTGGCTATGGCATCATGGATTTGCGTACCTATGCTTCAACGGCTGTAAGCGGCCGCGACGGAGACACTGTCTCTGTTCCAAGGCAGCAGGCGAACCATTACACGCTTGATGAGGCCGCGAGTTTGCTCGGCGTTTCTAAAGACACAGTAAAGACAAACGAGCAGCAAAACATTCGCGGCGGTGCAGCGGTTTTAGCGCAAGAAGCACGTCAGCTCAATGGTGGAAAACTGCCTACATCGGTAAATGACTGGTATAGCACTGTCGCACAGTACAGCGGCGCTACAACTAACAGCGGCGCTACTAATTTTGCTGACGATGTTTACGCCAGTATTGGTAGTGGTACGTCGCTAACAACACCCAGCGGGCAAGCCATGAACCTGCAGGCTGTCCCGGGTTTGCACCCCAACAAGACTATCAGTGCGCTTGGCCTCAAAAGTGTTTCTCTAAACGCTCACAATGTGCTGGGTAGTAATCCTGAATGTCCATCAACGGTGCATTGCCGTTTTATCCCCGCTGCCTATGCGCAGAATGATCCCAACGACCCAACTAATTATGGTAACTACGATCCAGCTAACCGGCCTCACGACATGCAGATCCGGTATATCTTTATCCATGACGGCGAAGGTAGTTACGACAGCATAATCAACCACTTCCAGGATCCAACGGCGCTCGACAGTGCACAATATGTCATTTCAACCCAAGGGGATATTACTCAGATGGTCTTGAACGAGCATGTTTCTTGGGGCGTGGGCAACTGGAACATGAATATGCACGGCATTAACATTGAACACGAAGGGTTTGCTGCCCAAGGTGCAAGTTGGTACACTCCTGCAATGTACCAGCAATCCGCGACACTGGTGCGCTGGCTGGCGAACAAGTACCATATCCCGCTCGACCGTCAACATATTTTAGGGCACGATAGCGTAATGCGCCTATCTGCCACTAAGCAAGCTGCACAGCATTGGGACCCAGGCCCTTACTGGGATTGGAATTACTTTATGGATCTCGTAAAAGGTGATACCCCTCCCGAAGTTACGCCCGACATAGCCTACCCCTTGCAACAAGGTGATGTCGTAAAGATCGCGCCGCATTTTGCAACTAACCAGCCCGTGGTCACCGATTGCCAAACCGGCACTTGCATTACGCTGCCTAAGCAGGGAACGAATTTTGCGTACCTGCATGCCTGGCCCAACAGCAATGCCCCACTGCTAAGTGACCCCTACCTGCACACTGATGGCTCGGCGGGGACGACTCAGGATAATGATTGGGGCGACAAAGCGTCAAGCGAAGAAAAGTATGTAGTTGCCGCCGTGCAAGGCGACTGGGTAGGAATATGGTATGCAGGCCAGATTGGGTGGTTCAACAATCCGTTTGGTGCTCATCGGGTTGCTAACCTGAGTTCTAGCGCCACTGTCACACCGCGGGCGGGCCGTAGCTCCATCCCCGTATACACGAGCGCCTATCCCGAAGCCTCGGCTTATCCAGCGGCTATACCCGTGCGACTTCAGAATACGCCCTACACTATGACGGCTGGCCAGAAATACACCGTAGACGCTAAAAGCGTTGGCAGCGACTATTACTACGATGCGACCGCTAATTACAGCTTGCCAGATGACCACATGATCGTCGTCGGCAAGCAACGCTACTACGAGATTACCTTCAATCACCACGCCGGATTTGTAAAAGTTGAAGATGTAACATTGAGGCAGTAGTTGCCCTAGCGGCTGGAGTTTTTCAGATTACGAACCTGGCTATCACTTCGACTTATTAGGAATCACCAGAGGTTCCTCGGGGCGTAAGTGATAATTCAGGAAGCGTGCTAGTAAGATGACGCCGCCAATACCGAAGTGTATAACATTGGTATCAAAAGTTGTCGGCGCACGACTATAGCTACGAAGTAGATACCTGATCATTATATGTAGTTCATCTAGGTTAATGTAGACACTGCCCTCCAAGCCAGCTTCAAGTGCTGCTGCTTCATCGAAGAAAACAGTATGGTCAAAGACAAATGGTTCATTTCCGATGTTGTGGCGGCGCACTTCTTCTCTGCTATTTTGGCTAAGTTTGTAGAGAGCCCCCCATGCTCGTGTGACGGAACTCATCCTACCTTGAGTTAGCTTAAGTTCTTTTGTAGCGAACGAGTGTAGATCATGGAGATCCGCTACCGGTACATTGTCGATTTTCTTTAGCTCGGGTTTTTCGCTTTGAGCGTGTGCACCTTCGAGCGTTTCGTTTTGATATGCATCGTAGGCGGCCCTAACTACCGTGCAAGCTTCAAATCCTAACCTGTAGGCATCGTCAGGCGTGCGCTCTGAATTATCATCTTTCATTGCCTCACGAAAAGGCCTCTCAGCTTCAGCCAGAACGTACGCTAAATCTGAATCTGTAATTACTCCCGCGTTTAGAATCAAGCTCCATAATAGCAGCCGCCCTTCTTTAAAGCCTCATGACTCCAGAAGCGGTGTGCTTGCATGGGTGAATATATTGCGCCAAGCTTGTTCGAAACGGAGGAGCTTTGAGTCGAACTCTGGCTCGTATACATCGATACCACCAAAGCTGATTTCAGATGATTCCGCATCTTTGTTATAGCTCATAAGGCCAAGGGCAAGTGGTTCGATGTTGGACTGCTCTATGCCTCCTGGTGGGAGGACGTCCCAAAAGCCAACCTTTGGAACGCCGTTTTCTATGCCTTCGAAGTAGGCGTTCGAGAGTTGGTTGGCAGGTCCAGCCCAAACTCTAAGCTTCAAAGCTATGTCGCCCAATCGGGCCACGCGCACGTCTTCCTCAACTCCCGCGAATACGCGTTTTTGCCAGTCTAGCAATGGGTCTTTCTGTCCCGTTTGCCCCGGCACTACCAGGAGCCGTGCGGTGTTTTGAAAATTGGCGGCAAATTTTTTATAGTCCGCTGTAACTGTCGATTGTGCATCGCCGCCAAGAGGAACATCCCCGGGATATATATCCGGGAAGCTTTGAACATACAGCGCTTTGCTTCCTGTCGGTAGCGTTAGCTTACCGCCAAGCAGATAGTCATCTTTGAAGCCGTCAAAATTTCGGTAACGAGCTGAGGGTTGTGGCAGTCTTGGCCCGGATGAGAATTTCATAGCCGTTACTATGAACATTCCGTCTTCGGATGTCTATTGTTTTTTTGGATGACATGTAGCGAGATTTTGGAGGCTCCCGGAACCCCGTGTTTTATGTTTCGTATTTCAACTCCCCAACCTGAGGTTATTGGGGCTATGAACTTGCGAATTGCATGGCCAGGCTTGCTAATCGTGTCACTTCCACATCGGCGGTGGCCTTGGCTAGGTGCTGTACATCCTCGGTTTGCCCCTCCAGATTAGGCGTTAGGCCCCTTACTAACCCGTTCAATACCCTGACCGAGCCGTCCTGGCGCACGACATAATCGAATGTAAGGTAGTTTTGACGGCCATATTTTGCTGCAAATGCGCTTTCAACTAACGCATGGAGTACTGCGAGCTGAGGAAGTCTATGAAATACAAGTTCGGGCTCGGCGAGCTTTAATTGGGATGCAAATTGTTTACCTATGTCGCTATGAGGGTCAGTTAGGCGTAGCTCAACTGCGGGTACTTGGCTTAGCGGTAGCCACAATGGACTGAAGACACGTAGCGCGTGCAGATAGTCAACGTTTGAGTCCGGAATGTCTACGGTGAGGCCAAGTTGATCTATTAATTCCTGTGCGTTTATAAGCGGTTCGGGCCGCTGCCAAATAGCAGTACTAACAGGGGACTCTTTAGTTTGCTCACCAAAGTCCGCTGTTTTTATAAGTTGCGCCCGCGCTCCCGGGGCTTCGCTAACGTCGCTAATTTTGTTTGGTTTTATAAAAATAAGTTCATCGGCCTCCGGATCTTTGAGGTCGGAGATAGGTCTGGTTTCGATGCCATATTCTCCAAGTCCCAGCTCGCTCAGAGCAGTCGCAAAGCCTTGGCGTGTGGCGAGTTCGGTACGTGCGGTAGCCGAGTTGTATCCATGGCCGGGTGTATATGCAGATGGGTCTCCGTCTGGCCAAGCTATATCCCGTAGACGCCAGGCATAGTGGCCTGGTTCTAAGTCTAAAGAGCGAATACGGCCTGACGTATCATATGTATCTGGATCGCCGGCATCTACAAGAAATGTCCGGATATCCCCAGTCGCTAACGCAGCCGATAGGTATGTCTGACGTGTTACTAATTGATTAGGTAACGGTGCACGACCTTCGATGACAACTGTCGGCTGAAACACTTCGGCCATTGTTCCCCTTTTTTGGAATTTTACTGGCGCTCCTACGAAAATCCATAGGAGCGCCTTATTTTAAGATGTTAGTCCTTTAGTATAATTTAGCCGAGGTACTAATGTCCATCGACAGACCAGTGAGGATGGTCGCTGGCGAGCTTATACACGTTGTAGCTGGCTCCTACGGCCCAGAGGTCGGAGTTAGTAGCGCCGCTGCGTGGCGCTTTGATTTCGACCTGTTTGCCGTTGCCGTCGGTAATTGTCATCGTTCCCGACCAAGAAATGTTCATATCGATTGCTAGGCCTTGCGTATGATTAGAAGTAAGTGATGGCTCGTGCACTATCTGGTAGTCCTTGACCATATCCGCAGCTGCTTTTTTCGATGCAGCATGGTCGACGGAGCCATTAGACGTGGTGTGCACCCAGCACACTGCAACATCGGAGCGGAGTGGTACGTCTGTCGGGTCCATGTTCTTTCTGGCTATTTCGTATGCGTAGTGCATAAGGTAGGCGCGCTGCGGTGGGCGGTATGTTGCCGAAATGCTCACCGAAGCGCCGGCATTTTGCAATGCACCTATGAAGTTGTTGGCGTTGGTTCGGAACGGGTCGACTAAGTCGCTCGTTGAGGTGCTGGTTGGGAACTGGCTAACCCAGGAGGAACCGCTTAGCGTGGTGTTGGGTTGGCAAGGACCGGGAGTGATCTCGGCGGTTATAGTGGCGGTTTCATCGCCATCATAGCCGTTGACACAGCCATATACATTGTCGTTATCTGGTGTTACGAATGTTGGAAACGTCACCGTAGGCGAGTCCACCTGTACAGTTTGGTCGAATACGTTCCCCGTGTCGTAGACATGCAGTGTTTCGCCTTCGGTTGCGTCATCTGGATCGTCGATGTCGTTGTAGGCAACGGTGAGTTTGACCTTAGAGTAACGGCCGAGCGGATTTGCGTTTATAGCCGTCGGCGAGCTGCAGTCGCTGCTAACAGTGACGGTTGTTGTCACCGGTTGCGGCGTGCTAGCAAAAACCGGCACTGACGTGAGTAAAGGACTCGCACTGACGATGCTGGCAGTCGCAATTAGTAGTTTTTTAAATTTCATATGCCCCCCTACTACTATTTTTATATCAACCTGCATGGTACCACACTCAAAGGTTAGTGCAATATGGTGTATCATAATTCGGGCACAAAACTGTAAGAAAAGTCACTCTTACAACAAGAGCTAAACGCTACACTTAATTGCCAATTTGCAGCTATTACTATTTTTACTACTTAGGGGGCAAGAAAATGACTACTGGCTATATAACTCCTGGCGAGCAATCTCGAATACGTGAAGCTGATGTACCGGATTTTGTACACGAAGAGTGGGACATTGTTGTGGGTGACGTTATGGAAAGGCCGAGCCACACTGGCAGGGTATTTACCATGAGGAGTATGGCTACGCGAGGGGTCGTATTCGGTGATAACGCAGTAGAAGCTGAAATTGCCGAGGGGGAAGATCTGGTATTTAAGGCATTTCCCAATAAAGTCCCGGCCAGCCGATTATATTTGGCGGATGCATTAAGCGATGTCCTAAATGCTGCCGACATACACGTCGATGGAGATCCAGAGCGCATTAAGGTGCAGAAGTACTTATCTACAATCGTTTCGAGCGACGCGGTGGCATGGCATGGAAATAACCCCACAATTTTAGCCCGCCTCATCCCTGGCGAAAAACTGTCCGGCGATGCTTCGCCCTTAGAGTTTGACCGTTTGGCAGAGATGCACGCCAAAGTGCACAATCATTTCCAAGATCCCAAGCTTCTAAGGGCAGTTGGGGACGACGAAAGCCTAAAGATTACCAATACAGACGGGTACATGGAACGATTTACGCGCCAAACTCCGGAAATAATCGCTCAGATGCCGGAGGCATGGAGGGCTATACTCGATGTCGTTGATGAGAACTTTCCGTATTTGCCGCAGGGGGTTGTCCCGGTAAGTATGTGGATGGGCGACGTGCCGTTCCTAGATGGTCGGCCAAGAGGCTTATATGACATTAACGAGACAGAACATACATCACCCTTGCTGTGCAAAGGTATGTCTGTCTGGGGTTTGTACGTAGCTACGGGAAGCTTTGAGGCGGTTACGCGATACGCTCAAGTGTATCAGGAACATCGGGAACTAACGCCGCCCGAAGTTGAGCAGTGGCCCTATCACGTGGTTGCCCGTGCAATTATGTCGTGGCAAGGGGCTAAGCTCGTAGAGCATTTGACCCCGCCCGGGGAGCGATCAGCAGCCCAACGAGATGAAGAGCGGATCAACACGCTGCATGATCGTTTCAGAGAGTCGGGATTAGTATCAGTGTAATCTCTACCTAGCTTAACTACAGATACGCTATGATTGCTATATGCATATAGACCCTCGCCTCACCGAAATAGATGACGCCCTCTACCGTATCGCCACCAGAGTACTTGTTATCAAGGGTAGAAAGGTACTGCTAGTCCGGGAAAAAGATGACGACTGGTGGAGCTTCCCGGGCGGCGGCGTTGATTACGGGGAAACTATCCGCGATGCCTTGATCCGCGAAGTGGTTGAAGAGTTAGGTGTCGTCAAGGAGCATATTACCGTGGACGAAGCGCCGGCTTTTATCTCCATAGGGGCAATTGCAAATGGTATCCCGAGATGCAATATCTTTTATCGTGCCAGCGTGCCAGAAGAAGAAATAAAACCCACAGAAGATGTTATTACCCACGCATGGTACGGCGTCGATGAGTTTAAAAACCTACGCATGGGGCCGATGGCCGACGACGTTATTATAGAGTTATGCAAGCTGTTTGGGAGTTAGGCATGAAAATCTGAGCGCACATCCGGATATCTTTTTGGTATCCTGATAGTAGGAGTTTGCTACTTATGATCAAAGTTGCCGTTCTCTGGATTATAAACGAGCATGACGAGGTACTGTTGGCGCAACGCGCACTGCATAAGGCGCAAGATCCGGGCGTGTGGGGACCGGCGGTAACTGGGAAGCTCGAACCGGGCGAAACATTCGACGAAGCACTGGCGCGCGAGGTAGAAGAAGAGTTATGTCTAAAAACAGCAGATTATACTCCCCGTTTTTTGTTAGAAATAGATTACAGCCATCCCGACGGCGAAGTCCGCAGATTCGGTATTTACGCTACCACTATTCCTAAAGCAAAAGCGAAGATCATTCGCATAGATATGAATGAAGTTGCCAGGATTCGGTGGTTCACTATGCCCGATCTTGTAGAAAAGATGGCTCAGCATGCGAAGGAACTGGTGCCGTCGGCAAATTCGGTCTGGCCGGACACCTTCAAGGCAATGTGGCCTAAAACGCATGAGATCCTGCGATCCAGTGCATAATCTGTACAACCGGAAGGAAATACTATCTAGTGCGTCTGTTGGAGTAAAGTAAACGGCTGTTCTAGCGAGTCTAAGAACTGGTCTCCTTGGTGAATGTAATCTCGTCGTACCTGGGAGTATGCCATTTTACGAAGCGAAAGGTACCCCGATGCCGCGTGGTCCGCGTGCCAGTTTTAATCACCTGCCGTATACTAAGCCGGCCAATAGTAGAGAGCGTGATCTCCTTTTTAGATTCAGGGAATCTTGCCAGAATTGTATCTCGCAACGCATACCGGTCGGGCTCTTTGAGTGGTTCCAGCTCGTCGAGCAAACCTGTCGCTATGCCGCGTTCATCTTCAGAGAAAGGGAGATCGAACCGAGTTTTTAGCTCTTTCTGTTCTTTGGTGTGCCAAGTAAGTATGGGTTCGATTTCTGTAGCATCAAGTCCCACCTCTAGGGAGCTAATGCCATGCGCCAAACGCCCAGGAAGTAACAAGCCTGGGTAATAGTCAACGCCCTCCGATTCGGCAGCCATTATACGCAGGTCCACTACGGACACACCTAATCGGGACTCGATCCCAGCAAGAGCGTTTTCTATATCAGACATGTATTCGAGATGATAGTAGAATATTTGCCGCTACGCAATCTTATTTTAATGAGTAGACGCTCGGTCATCGCTCTTGCTTCGAGGAATTTCGCTCCCACAGCTATTGGCTTAGTGGTGTCGAGCTGCAGCTGAACTCTTTCGCCCGCTAAAGATTGAGATGATCAATAGCTAGCCCGATGCCGGTAACTAGCTGATTAGCAGCAAATGCGCTTGACCGCTCCTAGCGGAAAGGCATCTGCGCACTCACCAAGAGTCAAACGTTGTGCACCAGACCGGCCTTAGTGGGCGAGCTACATAGATGTCAAGGAAGACGGTTGACATATACTATATATGGTGTCATAATTATACTATATGTCAGATATCTTAGGAGAATTTTCAGATCCAGGCGCATCCATTCCTTACTACGGCGATCGGATGTTGACGCCTGTAACTCTCACGGATGATGATGTGGACTCTAGAATGGCGTCCACTCAGCTTGCTAATCGTCTACTAGTGCCTACGGGGGTGTATCCAAGTAGAAGTGTCGAGGTTGTTATTGTTGACGAAGACGGGCTTCCTGTTCCGTACCCTTACTACAGTATGATATATATGTTAGGCCATCCGGACACCGAGGCGAAGTGGGATAATCCGGTATCTGGGCATTTTGTAGACTTTAGACAGTCTGCGGCTATCGGGCTTTTATCTCCGGATGGAGAGCTTACCCTTGACACCAAAGAAGCTTATTCAGCCCTTGATGCCTTAGAGTTCGACCAGTACGCACAGCGCATGGGTGATTCGTTATCGCTGGAAACTGCAGCCGCAATAGCGACTTCCATAGCAGAGCGGGACTGGCGCCATTCGCGTAAGCTAGAAGATCCCAACTTCAGCTGGCACTTAGCTAACCTTGGAGAGGCAGTAGGGAGCGCTTTATTCCCTAGGCTTTTAGATTTTGGGCCTATTATACAAGACTCCGATTTTTATAAAGACACGCTAGCTGGCTCAGCCACCGCTCGTAGATACCTTGATTTATTAGTTAGGAGTTACGAGAATGATGATTACCAATTATCAAAAGTACGTGTCGGGCAGATAGTAAGCGAAGTAATTAGACCTGAGGCGGAGAGAATCGTAAGAGAAAATACCGATGAAATTGAGGCCTTGAGGCACGAACGACAGCGGATAAGGGACCTTGCGAATGAGGAGAGCTCGTTGTTTGTAGAAGTTAGGGCAGTCCTTGATCAAGCCGAGCTTGGTAGCACTACCGAGTATGGGTCTGAAAGCGAAATCGCCCAGCATGACTCGCCGCAAGCTGATACGGTGCAAAGCGAGAGCCCACGGCTTATAGCACGCGTCAAGACCCAGTTGCAGTCGATGAGAGAAAAGCTGAAGCGTAAGTATCTTCCCGAAAAAGATTAATACAGATAGCCGTGATATTTGCTGTAGCAGACCTATTTCCAAAGGCGATCTTATATTCTAGAATAAGGTCGTCTTATTAGATTGGAGGCTACTTTATGAACATTACTTCTGACGCATCGATACAAATAAGCGCTCCCCGCGATCGCGTTTGGCAGGCTATTACTGATCCGGCAATGGTAAAGCAATGGTTTTTTGGCACGACGGTTGAGACCGACTGGAAGGTGGGCAGTCCACTGGTATTTCGAGGGGAATGGAACGGTCAGGCATATGAAGATAAGGGTGTTATTCGAAAAATCGAACCGGCTAAAGTTTTGGAATATACTCACCTCAGCTCGCGCACCGGCCAAGAGGACACCACAGAAAACTACGAAATAGTACGCTTTGAACTATCTGAACAGGATGGGAGTACAACCGTAGCTATCCACGAGGAAAATCTGGCTAGCACTGAAGCACGAGACAAGTCGGTTAGCTTGTGGAGCATGGTCTTAGAAAATCTCAAGAAGCTTGTTGAGGATAAATAGTAGTCTGTATTTGCATTACGGGCCTGTGCGTAGAGGGTGTCTTAAAGTAGGTTCTCCTTACTTACCTATGTCATACTTATCCTGAATGGTTCCGCTATTTGGATTTTTATCGGGTTTGCTGCCGCTACTAGGGTCTATTCCTTATATCCGGGATATTGTAAGACACGAGACGAAGCCTCATCGTGGCTCATTTCTCATCTGGACTATCTTGGGTGGTATTGCTTTCTTTTCGCAGTTGGCGCAAGGGGCCTCTTGGTCGCTGCTGCTTCCGGCGGCGGATACGGTGGCAACCTTGATTATTTTTGTCCAGTCGTTAGGGTACGGCGTCGGCGGCCTGAATAGACTGGACATAGGAGCGCTCACACTTGCAGCCCTTGGGCTCTTTTTGTGGTATATAACCGACCAGCCGTTTACAGCGCTACTGATTACGATAATCGTTGACGCTATCGGAGTGGCACTCACCGTGATCAAAACCTATCGCGATCCAGACAGTGAGACGTTTTCGTCGTGGCTACTGGATAGTATGGGTGGTTTATGCGCAGCACTAGCAGTCCATCGCTTGTCTCTGGACCTTTTGCTCTATCCTCTCTATCTCTTTGTTGCCGATGGAGTAGTAAACCTGACAATACTCATAGCACGGAAACAGGCGACCAATGGTTACCGTAAGAGTGCGTCATATATTAAGGAATAACCATGCTACCTTTGACGATTGTTACCTTGTAACGATTGCTCTCGCTTGCTCGAAATCAGCCGCCGTGGGCACGATTCGTCCAGGCACCGACCACAGGTTGGCATGCTCAGCCAAGAGTAAGCCCGTCGCATTATTTACTTTATAGGTTCGATCAGAAACCGGTGGTAACTCGGCTTCTCCCTTGTGGGTAAGGAGTGTGATGCCGCATGCAGTGATGAGATTGTGGCCAAATACCAGGATTGTCGGCAGGGGCTGCGTAGGATCTGTGCGTGGCTGAAAGTCTGGCCGCTCTTTCGTTTCTTGGAACCATCGCAGCCATTGCTCGCCAGCTTCGCGCGGTGTTTGCGCCTTTCGGGTGGGTGTCTCCTCACCATGTCGAAAATCCCAGTCATCGTCAGCTTGTTGTTTTACGGCTTCCGGATATACTTCATTTCGCCGCCTTCCCTCAAAGCTTCCTTTTTGTAGTTCCCCGAGTTGAAGGGTTGGCGGAACGATAGTGAGGTTAGGCGTGTGTGTAAGCGCCAGATCACGCGTTGTTTTTGCACGGCGAGTGTCTGCGGCGTGGACACTCACAACCTGAATATTATTTCGGACTGCGAACCTTCCGAATGCTATGCCAAAGGCATGCGATTGAATGACACCTTCAGGTGCATCAATAGGCATGTCTGGGCTAAGCCCCTGTACAAGATTGTCGGGCCGCCCTTCATATCTTGCTTTATTGACGGGTGTGATTGCGTGACGGACTAGAACTGCCAATCTGGTCGCCTCAGAGAGTTCTCCCATGTGACCAGTATACTATCTTCTTGTAGCCATAACCTACAGTTCGCTCACCGGCGAGAGTAGCCGTTGTTAATTTTTATGCCTGGCACATTTTTGCTATAAGCAGAATGCTATACTGTGTAAGAAAGATGTTTAACAGATACAAAATAAAAACTAGAGTAAACAAATTGATCGCCACAGGCAGTGGTGCTGTGGCGGCTGTGCTATGGGCTGCCCAAGTGGCTACGGTGTCAGCGGCATCTACGGCAGTTGCCCAAGGATTTGCAGCCACTGCTGGCACGTCAACAGCTGGCACGATTGTGAGCGCGCAGCCTAGGGTGCCCCTGCAGGTAGAGCCGGCAACGCTCGCTGCTACAAATATGGTAGGTGTAATCGGGCAAGATCCATTGCTCACACTTTCTGAGGGTGTGCCAGGTGTGCGGGTGATTATCGGCGGCACTGCCGATACGCTGGTGAGTGATATTAATGGAGCTATAAAGGCTGGCGACAGGATAACTGCCTCACCCATTGCTGGGGTGGGCATGAAAGCAACGGCCAGCGCCCAGATTATAGGCACCGCGGCTACGAACTTTGACACCGGCGCGTCAAAAAGCCAGACAATTAGTGATAAGGGCGGCAAGCAGCGCACTGTGCATATCGAAGAACTGCCGGTGCAAATCGCGGTGTCATATTACGCGGCATCCACCAGCAATTTCCTGCCGCCCTTTGTGCAAAATGCAGCCAATGCTATTGCCGGTACGCAAGTGTCGCTGCTCCGGGTATTCGCGGCCAGCATCGTGTCGATCTTGGGAGCCATTGGTGCCATTACGCTCGTCTCCAGCGCTGTCCGTTCGGGGATTATCGCTCTTGGCCGCAACCCACTGGCGGCGGGCGCTATTCGGCGGGGGTTGTTAGAAGTGGGCGGCATTGTGGTGTTGCTTGCCGCTTTTACGGTTATCGTCGCCGATTTGATTCTCACGTTATAGACGTTTTTTGGTTTGGTGCCAGACACAGTTATCTCGTATACTAGTATACATAAGCAACATATGAGGTGGCGCTAGAGAGGATCATGGAACCGCAGCAGCTAGACGCGCGATCTGTTAGCGCTGATGACACGCAGCAGTCCACTGCAGCTAGTACGGGGGTTTTTGCTCCGGATGTATTGGTTTCTCCTGGCGCTTTGACTGGTCCAGGGCAAAACGCGCTAGAAGGGCCATACACTGCCGCGCCATTACCCCAGGCGCCGATACTTAAAAAGCCAAACGCTGGCTTTTGGTCTTTAAAGCGCCTAAGTCTCGTTATATTGGCGGCACTCGTCGTTACGGGGAGTGGGATCCTCTTTTTTAGACATCATACCCCGAGTACACCGGTTGTCGTGGGCAATTTTAATACCGTTCATCTGTCCCTTGACGATTTTGCCGAAACTGGTCCAACACCGAAGAAGGGAGTGCAAACGCTAACGGTGAGTGGTCGATTGCAGGCTGACGGTTCGTTTATTCTTACTCCTTCGCTACAACCAGCTACCGCCAGCCCAGGGCAGTTGTATTATGATAAAGGCGCTAACCAGCTGGCCTATTATAATGGCTCGCAATTTGTGGCACTGAGCGGCGCTTCCTCCTCCCAGAGCACCACGGTGAATAACAGCACGACCACGATTAACGGTGCGCTCAATGCAGTTACTAGTCCGGGCGGCACAATAGGGACCCTGCCGATTTTTACCGGCGGCCAGACGGTGGGCGACTCGATTGTGTCGCAAGTGGGCGGCAGTCTGAATGTTGGTGGCAACCTTAATCTTATTAATAACGCGCCTGCAACATCAATGACGATCTGGGATCCTACGACGGTGCCCGCTACGCCTAATTTTGTTGACGCTAACGCCGTGGAACTCGGTTTAAAATTTCAGAGCGACGTCAGCGGTCTGGCCACCGGTATACGTTTTTATAAGGGAACGCAAAATACCGGGGCGCACGTGGGTAATTTATGGACAAGAACTGGTACGCTTCTGGCTACGGTGAACTTTACCAACGAAACTGCTTCGGGCTGGCAGCAGGCTAATTTCAGTTCGCCCGTATCACTTGATCCTGCCACTACGTATATTGTTTCGTATCATACCAATGTCGGGTTTTATTCGGCAGATTCGCTGTACTTTGCAGGGCATGAGTTCGATCATCCGCCCTTGCACGCTCTTCAGAGTGGCGCAGATGGTACCAACGGGGTATTTGAATACAGCAACACAAGTACCTTTCCGAGCACCCAACGCGGAGGAGGTTCTAACTACTGGGTGGATGTAGTGTTCACGCCGAGCTCTAATCCAGGGCGTTTTGAGATTGCTGGCGCGCAAATCAGTTCATCGGCGCTTGCCAATAATTATGACATTGCTAAACGGAGCAACGATCAGGCGTTTACGGGCATCAATACCTTCCGCAATGCTACCGATTCCGGCGCTAGTTTTGTCATTCAGGATGCCGCTGCCACACCACTCTTTACGGCGGATACGATAAACGCCCGGATTACGATTTCCAAGCTAATCGTGAATACCGACATAACCATTAACGGGCATATCATAACCAACGGCACGCAGCCACCGGTTATAACGGCAGGACCAGCAGCATGCACTACGCCAACGGTTACTGCGGTAGGCGATGACACTGCGGGGCTGTTGACAGTAACCACCGGCACAGGCTGTGCGGGCGTGGGCAAGCTGGCAACTGGCACCTTTTTCGCTCCCTTTGTGGCCGCTCCGCGCGTGTTCTTAACGCCAGCCAATAGCAATGCGGCTGGTTTAACGACGTATATAGATAGTGCAACAATCAGTCCGACGGCATTCGATTTGCAGGTAAGCGGTGGCACTATTGCAGACACTACAACCTATAAGTGGTATTACGCAGTCATACAGTAATAATTGGGTGATAAATAAGGTGTATGGTTTTTTTAGTCTGTTGAAAAGACAGGCACTATCTTCTATGTTGTCGCACCTTTTACGGCCAAGTATGCTCATAAAAAGGTCAATAAGCTGCCAGACGCGAACAGTCAAAAGCCATAAGCGGCATGCTACAATAATGTAATAAGCAGAGGCAAACCTATGGCGGATCAAAAACATGTCTTAATCGTCGAAGACGGAAAGTCATTGGCGTGTATGCTTGAACTCAAAAGATTTGATGTGTCGCTGCATGTGATTATCGAAGAGGTAAAAAAGGCGTAGTAACTTAAGGTGCGGTGGGCATGTATCCAAGTATCGATAAAATAAAATCTTTGCTGCTCAAAGAGAGCTACATCTCGGAAGAGGATAGCGCGGCTGCAGAAAAGGCCGCTAAAGACAGCGCAGGATATATTGACTATCTTATTCGTCAGGAGCTACTGAGCAGGCCATTGCTAGGACAGGCTCTAGCTGAGGGCTATAAGCTGCCGTTTGCCGATTTTGGCACGGTGCCAATTTCTAAGGAGCAGGTTGCGTTAATCTCGGAAAACAATGCCCGGGCTATGCGTTTGGCTGTTGCCAAAGTGGAAGATAAAAATGTGGTGGTGGCTACCGATACGCCGGAAAAGATCGAGCCGGCCAAGATTATGGCTCTTTTTCCTGGTAAAAAAGTGCGACTTGCATACACGCTCCCAGAGTATCTGGACGCCGCCTTTGAATTATATGAACAGCCGCTTGCCACGCGTTTTTCGAAGATTATTACCGAAAGTCGGCGTGTCGCCCCAGAAGTAGTGGATGAGATTATTAAAGATGCCCTCGGTTTTAAAGCCAGTGACATCCACTTTGAACCGCGCGACCAAAAAGTGATGGTCCGCTTTCGGGTAGACGGCACGCTACGTGAAGCCGGAGAGCTCCCTAAAGAGTACTACGATAACGTGCTCAACCGCATCAAGGTAGAGAGCGGGATGCGCATCGACGAGCACTTGGCGGCGCAGGATGGAGCTATGCAGCGTGTCTACGATAACCGTTCGGTCGATCTTCGTGTATCGTTAGTGCCGACAGTCGAGGGTGAAAAGGTAGTGATGCGTGTCCTGGGGTCGTACGTGCAGGGTTTTACCTTTAGCGACGTTGGTCTGAATGAGGCTCATCGGGAGATTATGGAGCGCAACATCGTCAAGCCGTTTGGTATGATTTTAACCGTTGGCCCCACCGGTTCCGGCAAGAGCACCACGCTCTATTCGCTGCTCAAGATGCTCAATAAGCCGGACGTCAATATTACGACTATCGAGGATCCAGTGGAGTACCGGATGGCCGGTACCAACCAAATTCAGGTCCGCGACGCCAGCAATATGACCTTTGCCAAAGGGCTGCGGGCCATTGTCCGCCAGGACCCTGATGTTATCCTGGTGGGCGAGATTCGCGACCGCGAAACGGCCGAAATTAGCGTCAATGCGGCGCTTACAGGACACCTGCTGTTGTCTACCTTCCATGCCAACGACGCTGCGACTGCCTTGCCCCGCCTGGTGGATATGGGCATCGAACCATTCTTGCTGGCCTCAACGGTCGAGGTTATTATCGCCCAGCGTTTAGTCCGTCTCATCTGTTCACATTGCCGCTACAGCGTTTCGATCGAGGATGCGGCTAATCAGATTCATACATCTGCGCTCAATGTGCTGCAATACTTCCGAAAGGGCGATAATGTGTATGCCGGTAAGGGTTGCAACGTATGCAGCGGTAGCGGATATCAGGGGCGGACGGCGGTTTTTGAGATGATTGAGGTGACGCCTGAAATGCAGGAATTGATGCTGCATGCTCCTTCGAACCGCGAAATCGAAGAGCTGGCGCGTAAACAAGGCAGCCGTCCAATGTTTGAAGATGGTATCGATAAGGTAAAAAGGGGCATGACCACCCTAGCCGAAGTGCTCCGCGTGGTGTCGCCACCGACTGAAAAACAAAAGGAAGCCCACGATGTCGCCTAAAAAAGTGGCGGCCAGCGACAAAAAGGAGTCCGAGACCTTTAAAAAGGTCCGTTTGCCATTTAAGGAACGGGAGTATTTTACTGAGAATCTGGCGCTTTTACTTAAGTCGGCGGTTCCGGTGGGCGACGCTCTAGGATCGCTAGAAAATACGGTACGCAGCAAGCCAATGAAGCGGGCACTGGCCAACATGCGCATCGATATCGACGCTGGGTATCCGCTGGCAGACTCCCTGGAGCGCAGCGGTTTGTCATCAGGACAAACATTGGCGCTGGTGCGGCTGGGCGAGCATTCCGGGCATCTGGTAGAAAACTTGCAGCTGGCCGCGCAGCAAGAAGAAAAGCGGCATATTTTTCGCGCCAAAGTCCGCTCAGCGCTCATCTATCCGGCTTTTGTGCTTACGCTGACGGGGGTAGTTGGTCTTGGCGTAGCCTGGTTTTTGCTTCCCCGCCTAAGTTCGACGTTTTCGCAGCTGCATGTCCATTTGCCTTTGGTGTCGCGGGTCATGATTGGCGCCGGCATCTTTTTAAAGGCGCATGGGCTGGTAGTAATACCGTTGTTTCTCTTGTTTTGTGCCGCCGTGTTTTATGTCTTATTTTTAGCGCCCAAAACCAAGAAAGCAGGCAAGCTGCTATTGTTTGCTTTTCCTGGTATCGGCCGGCTGATGCGCGAGGTCGAGATCGCCCAATTCGGTTATCTGCTCGGTACGTTGCTGGAAGCTGGCTTGTCGATTACCGATGCTTTGCAGCTGCTGGTGGGTGCATCGGCTGCCCCGCAGTACCAGGATTTTTATCACTATTTGGCGCATTCTCTGGACGACGGCTTCAGCTTTAAAGATTCGCTGCAGCGCTATAAGGGGAGTGCAAAGTTGCTGCCTGGCGCAGTGCAGCAGATGGTGGTTGCTGGCGAGCGCTCCGGCTCGCTCAGCGAAGTATTGCTTACGGTAGGTCGGACCTATGAACAAAAGGCAGATGTGACGACGGCCAACCTGGAGGCGATTATCGAGCCTGTTATGCTCGTTGGCGTCGGAATCGGCGTGATGCTGGTAGCGATTGCCGTTATTTTGCCAATTTATAGCTTAGTGGGCGGATTGGGAAAATGAGACGTGAGGGTGGTTTTACGCTGGTGGAGATGCTTTTGTCGGTAACGATCATTAGCATATTGGTCGGCGCATCGCTACCGGTGTATGAATCTTTCGTGCGCCGCAACGATTTGGATCTGACCACGCAATCGGTAGTGGCGCTTATTCGCCGGGCGGAAGCCTATGCGCGAACGATGTATGGAGACACGGCCTGGAGCGTCGAACTCCAGCCGTCCACGGTAACCTTGTTTGCTGGAACGAATTTTGCAGGCCGTAATACGGGGCTGGACGAAACGATGAGCGTGCCAGCTTCCATCGCGTTGAGTGGTCTGGGCGAAATACAATTTACTAAATTGAGCGCAGTGCCGAACACCACCGGCACAGTGACACTTAGCAGTACAACTAACGATACAAGGACGATCTCTGTCAATGCCAAAGGTATGGTCGATTACTAGATTAGGACAGGACCGCAAAGAGTGCGGTTTTTCGATTGTCGAGCTACTGCTGGCAGTAACTATATTCGGGATGCTGACCACCGGGCTGATTGGCGCAATCGTATATGGCCGTGCATCTACGGCCAATGCCGGCGACACGGCGCGCGGACAATTGCTGGCCGAGGAAGGTATCGAAGCGACGCGCAATATTGCCAATGCCTCATTTGCCAATCTGGTTGATGGCTCATACGGCTTAACCCAAAGCGGCAGTCCCCTGTCATGGTCGTTCCTAGGCAGCGGCACGAGTGACACCACAGGCGTTTATACCAGACAGGTAACCATCGCCACGGCGGGCACTAATCGCAAAACGATCACCAGTACGGTCACCTGGCCGGAATTTGGCGGCTCTACGGGCACCATTGCACTAACTGCCCGCCTGGTGAACTGGGCCGCCTCGCTCAAACTCTGGTCTAACACAGTCGTCGGTACCAGTAACGACGTTACTGGTACAAATAATGGGCTCAAAACTGCAACCTCCGGCAACTACGCCTACACCGTGTTGAACGTGGCTACCACCAATAACTTCGTGGTAACTAATCTGACTAACCCAGCCGCCCCAACCAGTACTGCGTTTTCGATTGCCGGTACCCCCACGAATATCTTTGTGGCAGGCAACTACGCCTACGTGACTAATCAGCTCGACACCGCCGAATTGCAAGTAGTCGATATTACTAACCCGGCTGCACCATCGGTCGTTGCCAGCGTTGATATGACGGGCACCGGCAACGGGCAGGGCATATATGTGTCAAATGGGTACGCCTATGTGGTACGCGCAGCCGATGTTACCACGAGCGCTAACGAGCTCACTATCGTTAATGTTGCCAATCCCACTACGCCGGTAGTGGTTGGCGGCTACAACAACGACATTTCGATGAATGAGGTTACGGTGATCGGCACCAATGCCTTCATCGCCACCAGTTCCACCACTCAGGAGATGTTGGTCGTGAATGCCGCAGTCCCTGCCGCTCCGGTCTTAAGTGCTACGTATAATGCGCCCACAAGCGTGGCTGCTACCACAATTGCCAGCTATGGTAATACTGTCTTGCTCGGGATGAGCACGACGCTCAGCGCCATCAATGTGACGACGCCCACGACGCCAGCATTGTATAGCTCGTTTACGGCAGTCGGGGCAATCAACGATATTAGTGTCGATATCCTGAATACAACCGCCTTTCTAGGCACTGCTAGCACTACGGGCGAATTTCAAGCCATCAACATTACGACACCAACAGCCATGACTCTACTGAAAACCGTGGATGTAACGGGAACCACCAGCACTGTTAGCGGCGTCTCGTATGCCAGTTCACTAGATGTTGTGGTGGGCGCTTCGGCCTCTGATACGCAAGAAGTGCTCATCTTTAACAGGAATTAGCAGTATGAAATACAGAAGACACAATCAGACCGGCTACACCCTTGTTGAGCTGCTGCTCTATATTGCCATCGTCGGCTCGCTGCTTACGGCTATCGTGTTCTTTTTAGGTACTACCGTCGAATCGCGCCTCAAGAACGAAACCATAAGTGAGGTGAATGACCAAGGCGCGAGCATCATGGATACGCTGACACAGACCATCCGTAACGCTACGTCAATCACCAGTCCGGCCAGCGGCGCCAGCCTGCCGGCTTTAACGCTTGTGGTGCCGACGGGCACGCTTAGTCCAACGGTATTTGATCTGAGCGGTACGCTGTTCGGTCTAAACCTTGACGGTGGTACGAGCGATACGAGTGACCATGACGCCATGAACGCTACTAAGATTGTAGCGGGAGCAACGGGCACAATCTCATCGCTGAATGCCTACGTGGCAACCGTTGCCGCGAGTCCAAATAATCAGGCACAGATGGCCTTATATAGCGGCACCACGCCCACAACGCTTCTTGCAACGAGCTCCAGTGTAACGCTTAAAGCTAACACCTGGAATAATTTCCCCATTCCTACTACCCCGGTTACTAGTGGCCAGACGTATTGGATCGCTTATAACACCAACGGCCTGGCCACTGGCGATAATGACTTGCGTGAGCGGTCCGGCTCTGCCGGGCAGTCCGGTTTTTTGGCGCAGACATTTGGCACCTGGCCTAATTCGTGGACGCCCACTACGCAAAGTACAGAATTTTCGATGTACGCGATGATCGACCCAGCCAATACCCCAGGTGCGATTCGGATTAAAGAGGGGTCGGGCAGCGTGGTGCCGCTTACCGACAGCAATGTGCAGCTGAGTGGCCTCAATTTCAGGAATCTTACCCGGACTGGCGCACCCGGTGTTATACAGATCACCTTCACACTCTCACGGTTAAACCCGCTGGGCCGCAACGAGTACGATTATCAAAAAACGTTTACTGCTTCGGCCGAGGTGGGGTGGTGATGGAGGGGCAACGTCAAGCTGGATATGTCGCATTGCTAGCAGTGCTCATAGTCGGTGCGGTCGCTACGGCTATCGCATTGGCTCTGCTCGCGATTGGAGCAGACAGCCAGCGGTCGGCTCTGGTTTTGCAACAAGCCAAGCAGGCTCGTTCATTAGCGATAGCTTGCGGTGAGGAAGCGTTGCAGCAGGTGCACGACAACGTTGCTTTTAAGGGAACGAATACTCTTTCTCTTGGCCAAGGTACCTGCAGCTATATCGTGTCTGGCACAACCGCCACAACCCGGACGGTGGCGGCAACCGGCACGGTCGGCACGGTGGTTAAGCGGCTTACCGCCACCGCAACCGTCGGCGCGTCAACGCTCACCGTGAGCTCATGGAAGGAGGCAAGTACCAACGGGCCTTCTACTCCTACATTCGTGCAAGTGGTGAGCGCCACGCCGCAAACCAGCCCGACTTCGGTCGCAGCAACCTACGCTGCTGAAACGGCCGGCAACACCAACGTGGTGATAATTGGATGGAAAAACGCCACAACGACGATTAGCTCGGTTGTTGATTCGGCCGGCAACACCTATCAGATAGCTGCACAATTGACGCGCGGCACCAATGTAAGCCAGGCGATCTATTACGCAAAGAATATTACCGGTGGGACGCCGACTGTTACAGTAACCTTTAGCGCTGCCAGCGCCACTCCAGATTTGCGGATTATGGAATACGGCGGGCTTGATGCGACAAGTCCGTTCGATTCGTCGGTATCGGCAGTGGGCAACACTGCAGCAAGCAGTAGCGGCACGGTAAATACGAACTACCCGACTGATCTGATCGTGGGCGCTGGCACTGCCCAGACTGCGTTTAGTGCAGCTGGCTCCGGCTATACCCAACGTATTCTCACGCCCACTGATAATAATATTGCCGAAGACAAGGTGGTTAGCTCGGCCGGAGCATATACGGCTACTGCTACAGCCAGCGGTAACTGGGTAATGCAGGCTGCTGCCTTCCGTGCAGCTGGACAATAAGAGACCATTTCAAAAATCTCTCCTGCAGCCGGCTGATGACGAAATGGGGATGGGCTTACATATATATGCTACAATTGGTCGGTAAGCATAAGCGGTATTCAGATATAGTGGATCGGCTAATGCAGTAAGCATATAAAAGAAAGGGTTCGGGCTGTATGCGACGTCTTAAAAATATTAAACAACAAGCACAGGCGGGGTTCACGCTGTTGGAAGTCTTACTGGTGGTGGCCATCATCGCCATTTTGGCAGGTATCGTTATTATTGCGATCAACCCTGGTAAAAACCTCGGCGATGCGCGTAACTCACAGCGTTCAGCCGATGTAAATACCATCATCAACGGTACATACCAATACATTTTGGACAACAACGGCAATTTGCCCGCTGTGGGCGCACGTACTGGCGCCGTGGCAATTTCTACTACCCCTACTGAAATTTGTGTGACTACCGGTTCAACATGTACTGGTTTGGTTGACCTCGCAGTACTTACTACAAATGGTAAATATCTAGTTGCGATTCCAAAAGACCCGTCTTGTCCTACGGGCTGTAACGCCAACGGCGTGGGTTATACCATCGCAAAAGATGTGAACGGCCGTTTGGTTGTGAACGCTCCTGGTGTGGAAAACGGTAAAACCATTCAAGTAACGAAGTAGTAGCCTGTATGGCGACCAAAAAGAGAGCCGCACAGGGTAAGCGAGGGGCAAAATCTGCCCCTCGGAAAGCAGCACAGCAAACAACATTTAGCGAGCAGACCACTCAATTGCTGGTTGTATGCTTTACGTTGCTCAGTTTGCTCTTTGCAGTACTCGCCTTCTGGCGGTACGGATAGAGTACCGGCTACTGTGAAATTACAAAAAGACTGCCTCGCTTTCAGAGGCGGTCTTTTTGCTTCTAGTTATAGAGGGCTGGCTTTGGCAGGCCCTGAAGCCAGTCTGTAAAGTCCGGACCGATATTTTGATTTGCGTGACTGTTTGGGTGGCTATCGGGAAAGCCGATGCGGCTCCAAGTGCTTCGGAATTCTTTTTTAAGCATATGCTGGCTGTTGCTTAGGCGATTATAAAAATCAAACACCCGGATATTTTGGCCAAAGTCGCTGGTTTCAAGCCATGTGGCGAGTTGGCGGGCACGGGCAGCTTCCTGGCTATCTGTCTTCTTGGGCGCGAGCGGTGGCGTGGTTACGATCCCTAGGCAAAGGGCGGGGCGCGCTCGAAAAAATTGCATGATCGCTGTGTACTGATCGCGCACTTCCTCCAACTCGGCATCGCTTTTGATAGCATTTACCGGATAGCAGGACTTGATAACAACGGTGTCATAGTCGCGTAGTATGTTTTGCAGCTGCGGATCGTGTTGATTGTAGTCGCTAAAGAAAGTGGCGTAGGCATCTGGTGTTGTATTATCCCCAGTAAGCAGGACCGTATAGGGTCGGCTCCGTCCGTCTGCATCGGTAAGCAAGTGTGCGTTATTGTCATAGTCGCTGAACTGGAGTTCGTGCTTTGGCAGCAATTCACGGACGCGGCCTTGTTTGAGTAGCCGTTTGCCACACGAGCGATGAATAAATAATATGCGGGGAGTCATGCGACGTAGATAAGTTGTTTATGGTTTTTGTTCGTTTTCATGGACATATCATAGCAGATATACGGGCCTACCAACCAATAGTATATAGAGCGCCCCAGATGTTACTATATGAGTGATGGCAGCAAAAATAAAAAGGCAATATAGCGCTTTTTATGCACTACGCGCGAGAATGTCCGTAGCGCTCGGCGCGCTGGCAGCCTTAGTGTACAGCTCCTGGCCGCTTGGTTTCATTTTGAATCCAGTAGTCAGTCGGCATGCGCTGGCCAGCGAGCTGGAGGCGCCGCATCAGCCCTATGATTGGGTATTTGTGGCGCTCGATGTGCTCACTGGAGTGCTTATCTTAGGAGTTGGCCTACTGCAGATCAAGATAAGCAATATAACGCGCGATCTGCAAATTGGCGTGGCATGTTATATAGCTTTCGGTTGCCTGGTAGCTACTGCGGCCCTAATGCCGCTGCATTGTGATCCGCAGGTGATAGGATCGTGCGGACCGCTTATCCATAATCCATTAGTACTGTTGCATGGCATCTGTAGTATCCTGTCGGTTGTCATGCTGCTTGTTGCGGTTATGCTCATTGTCAAGGCCCTGTATGATGCTCATGCACCACGCTTGGTGCGCGCCTTTTTTGCTGGCATAGCGGGGTGCTGGGTAGTATTCGGCATTGGTTCACTGATGGAGCTAACTCTTCGTATACACAACAACAATTTGCTGCAATATTTCTTTATCACGGTGTGCAGCGTATCGATCGTACTTATCGTAGTTGCTATCGAGTATCTCGCGCGACCGGCGTGGGCTCCCGCCAAAGTACCTGCTCGTCGTGTATAATGAAAGCCATGTATATAACGGAGCAGGCCCCAAAGGGGCCTATTGGTTCTTTTAAAAGGACGAAAATCATCGCTACTATCGGGCCGGCTACCGATAGTTACGAGCAAATTAAAGCTTTAATTGCCGCTGGCGCGAATGGCCTGCGCCTCAACTGTAGCCATGGCACTAACGAAGAAAGGGCACAGCAGATTCCCCTGATTCGTCAGGCATCAAAAGAACTTGGCAAGCCGGTAGCGATCATCCAGGATCTACAGGGGCCGAAGATTCGCTTAGGTGATTTTGACGGAGTTATCCCTGTAAAAGCCGGACAACACCTGAGCTTCGCCTACAACGTAGCGTACGAAGAAGGCGGGCATATCCCTACGCAATACGATCTCAGTACCAAGGTGAAGCCGGGCGAACGTCTGTATATCTTTGACGGCAAGGTGCGCACCAGTATCACTGCCGTACGTGAAGGTGTGGTCTATGCTAAAGCCGATAATGACGGTATTTTGATCAAGCGCAAGGGTATGAATTTGCCCGATACCGACTTTGGCGGCGATATTTTAACCAAAAAAGATCTGCTAGATCTAGATTGGGGGGTCGGCCAGGATATTGATTATGTAGCACTCAGCTTCGTACAGCGGGCCGAAGATATTGAGCATTTACGCCACCTGCTGCATAAACTGCACAGAGACGTGCGCATTATAGTCAAAGTCGAAACCCGTGCCGCTGTTGATAATATTGATGCCATTATGCAGACAACCGATGTAGCCATGGTTGCCCGTGGCGATTTGGCCGTCGAAACACCCGCCGAATCGGTACCAGTAGTGCAACGCCAAATTATCGGCCTCGGCCAAAAGTATGGCAAGCCCACCATTGTGGCCACACAGATGCTGCTAAGCATGGTAGATATGCCAGAGCCAACGCGCGCCGAAGTATCGGATGTTGCTACCGCCGTCTTCGTTGGCGCCGATTGCGTAATGCTCAGCGATGAAACCGCTGTGGGTAAATATCCGATTGATGCCGTCCAAACAATGAAACGGGTGATCACCTATGCCGAACAGCACCCGCCGCTCAAGACAATTTACCCCAACGAGCGCGAGCGCAGCATGAAACATGCTATTTCCAGCAGTGTTATCAATCTCGCAGTGAATATCGACGCCAAGGCGATTGTAGCCGAAACAACATCCGGCCAAACAGCGCTGCAGATTGCCTGTCATCGTCCCGAAACGGTTATGATTGCCGTAACCGATCAAGCCCGCACTGCTCAACAATTAGCGCTGGTGTATGGCACAAAAAGCTACGTGCGTCCGGCGGATCCGGAAGCTGCCCAAAAGTTAACCGATTGGCTGTACGAAAATAAAGTGTTCGGAGCTGGCGACGTAGTCGTGACTGTCTCAGGCCGCTACCCTGGCCGTATCGGAACCACCGATACCATCAAAGTTCGCGTTATAGACTAAAATTTGCTCCTTGCGTTAGCAGGGAGCTAGACTGTAATGCGACGACTTATTGAAATTGTGCTACGGACCTTCGAAAAAGCTAGTCGAAGCGAGAGAATTACCTGGGCTGTCATCTCGCTGTTGCTTTACGTGGTGGCTTACTGCCGGGATTGGTTACGGCAGGCTGGGTTTTCGTGGGGTGGGGCGTTTCTGAATATCGTAGCTGGCGACATTATCATTAACGTTTTAGGGCTTGTATATGTTGTTATGAGGTTCTTATTTCCGAACAGGGAGCACAAGGTCGACCACGAATCATACGACACCAGCGAAGGTTTGTTTGAGCTTCCTTTCTCGCGCTGAACTACCCAATAGTAAGGTGTTGACTAGAAAACGACAAGAAGCAACAAACACGTACGAGTGTGAGGACGGCAATGTATGGACTTCTTGCAACACTATTAGGAATGAAAGACCGCTCAAACGAGCGGTCTTTCACACCACATGGTTAGTTTCTAGCAAGCAGGAATAGCTGCAAAAGCGCCACTATTGAACTGTTGGAGGGCGGCGCCGTTCAGGTTGGTGTAACCCGTAACGCCAGCAGCAGTTTCTACCTTAAAGCTGGTTGGCTTTGACGCTTCACAGTCAATGACGAAAGATTGTCCAGCTGCGATTTCACCAATAACCTTGAGACTTGCAGGGTCGGATACAGCCGCACATTCGCCCGTATTAGCTGCATTTTCGCCACCAGATTTACTCTCACCTATAAGGTTAAGTGAATCGAGAGTGAGACAGTTAGCCTCAGCTGACGCTGTTGCAGTGGGGTGGGTACTTGTGCTTTCTGAGCTACTGCATGCGACAGTGCCAAGGGGTTCCTGTTAGTGCTGCTGCTATACTTAGATTACGAAGCATTTCTTTAGATGAACGCATTGATGGGTACCTCCTACTTGCAATGATAGTTTATCATAGCATAAATAATGATCTATTACAAATGCAGCAGTGCGGGTTCAATCAGCTAACCGGAATAAATAGTAAAGCGTAATAATCTTGCGATGAGGCTAACTAGGCAGTCTTTTTGGATCATGGCGAGATACTTTGCTACATTACGGCTCTCTTTCGCGCTCATCCCGGCTATGGTTTAATGAGCGTATGTTTACTAAAAAGACGATTCACGATATTGATTTGAAGGGTAAGCGCGTATTGCTGCGCGCCGACTATAACGTGCCTGTTGAGGACGGCATGATTACGAGCGATTATCGGCTCACGCAGTCGCTCGTTACTATTCGGGCACTGCTCGACCAGGACGTACAGCTAGTTATTTGTTCGCACTTAGGGCGGCCTGAGGGCAGATCAGATCCAAAAAGCAGCCTCGCACCCGTTGCTAAACGCCTTAGTGAGCTACTGGGGCAAGAAGTTCGTTTTGCCAGGGATTGTATCGGCCCCGAGGTAGAAAAAGCAGCAAGCGAGCTACAGCCGCGTCAAATTTTGCTACTTGAGAACCTACGTTTTCACGCTGAGGAAGAGGCTAATGATGACGCATTTGCATCACAACTCGCCAAGCTAGCCGACGTATTTGTCCAAGATGGTTTTGGAGTGGTACACCGTGCGCACGCCAGTACGGATGCCATTACGCATCATTTGCCCAGCGTTGCAGGTCTGTTACTTGAGAAAGAAGTAGACACGATTACTGAAGTTATGCAGAACCCCAAGCGTCCATTAATGGCAATTGTAGGTGGGGCTAAGATCTCCGACAAGATTGAGATTTTAGAGAAGTTTATCGACATTGCCGATTTCATCGCCATTGGCGGCGCTATGGCCAATACATTTCTAGCAGCCAAGGGCATTGATGTGGCCAAGAGCAAGATAGACACCGACGGCTTGCCGCAAGCGCGCGATATTCTGACTAAAGCAGCTGCTAAGGCCAAGGAAGGCAATTTCGTATTTTACTTGCCGCAGGATGGCGTAGTCGCGAACAAGGTGGATAAAGCCGCCCAGACGCGCATTGTCGACTGGGATGCGCATGTCTTTGCCGAAGTCGAGAGCTACCCCAAAACTCCTGCCGAAAGCACACGCATTGTGAGTGACGACGAAATGATCCTCGATATCGGGCCATTTAGCGGCGCTTTTATCGCTGGCGGCGCCCAGCTGGCAGAAACTGTGGTGTGGAACGGCACGATGGGTGTTACTGAGACGGTTGGCTTGCAAGGGCCGATAGGCCCGTTTGCACATGGCACAGAGCTAGTTATTGACGCGCTGGTGGGCGACTACGGGCATAAGCCATTTACACTTGTCGGTGGCGGCGATACGGCGGGTTATGTTGAGCAGCGCGAGTTAACCGCTGCATTCAATCATGTTTCTACCGGCGGCGGCGCAAGCTTGGAGCTAATGGCTGGTCGCAAATTGCCCGGTGTCGAGGCACTCGAAAGTAAAGATTAAGCCGCGGCAGCTGCTCCGTCTATACCATTTCTGTATTCAGTGAATGCGCACATGCCAAGGCAGCTTGCGCGCAATGCGTACGGCAGTTCAGATGTTCCGTCGGGTACAATTCCTTTCTCTTCGGCTAAGCCAACACAGCCCTCAGCCTGCTGTACTACCTGTGCAGCATCAAAATCTGTCAAAGATGATTGTCCATTTGCTCCCAGCTTGGCAATCCAGCCACACCGAGGATGGTTCGTGTTCCATTCGCCTGTCATAGAACGCACAGTATATCACACAAAAGCCATAATCAGGATCTAGCTTTTCTCACAACGCTTATGCTAAGCTAAGATTAAAGAGAGAGTGAAAGTATGTCGGGCAAGATTCTGCTAGTGGGCAACTGGAAAATGCATCTGAACGTGAGCCAAGCGAGTTTGCTTGTACAGCGGCTACACGAGCGCACGCGCACGCATCGTAACCTGGAGATTGTGCTCGCGCCAACCATGCTCACTTTGCAGCCATTGAGTTTGCAAATCGACCGGCGTAAGTTCCGGCTGGCAGCGCAAAACGCTTATCCGAAGGATGAGGGGCCCTTCACCGGCGAAGTGTCCTTTACTATGCTGCGCGACCTGGTTCATTACGCTATTGTCGGCCATTCCGAACGCCGCAAATTCTTCCACGACGATCTGCCAATGGTTCGCGACAAAGTGAAGGCGGCCGTGCGCAACGAAATAACCCCTATATTATGTGTAGGCGAGACGCAGCACGAGCGCCGCGAGGGTCTTACTCGCCGGGTATTACACGATCAGGTAACCACCGCACTGCAAAATCTCACCGCCCGTGAAGTTATGGAAGTAGTCGTTGCCTACGAGCCGGTGTGGGCCATTAGCACCTTCCAAGGCGAATATGCCCGTCCGGATGACGTTGCTGAGTGTATGCGCTACATCCGCCACCAGATTACCCAGCTGTATGGCGAGCATGTTGCGCAAGCGGTGCGCGTTATTTACGGCGGCAGTGTTGATGGTTCGACCGTGCGCGGCTATTTGGAACTTCCCGAGTGCGACGGCGCACTCGTGGGCCACGAGAGCATTAACCCGTACCATTTTGCTGCGATTATCGATGCAGCCTACCGCATGCAAGTGAGCCAAGCGCATGAAGCCTGACCCCGCGCCAAAGCAATCGTCCAAGAAACACCAAGCAAGCAAGGGCACCGTTTTTGATATCAGGCGTCCTGGACGCGCGCCTGCTTCACCTACCTCGCGACCGGTCATTTCTGGCCATAAGCCATTGGTGCAGGACACATTCTCCGGGACCGGAGGGATCGGCGAGGCCCGTCCCTTGCTCAATCCTAAGCAGAGTGTGACTATTCAACCGGCAGCGTCAGAAGAGAAGATTGAGCAATCATCTCCACCCATAGCCCACGAAGCTTCGAATACACCACCAGCGCAGGCCGACATCACAGCTGATGTGAGCGGTACGCCCGATAACAGTCCAACTGCTGAAGCTGCCCGTCCTGCCTCTGAGCCGATTTCAACGCCATTATCGCCCCCAGCTAGAGCGGTAGACGAGTCAGCGTCGGTACCCGACACTGTCGCTGGTACGGCTGCACCGACTATCGACCGCGGCGAGGTAATCGTTTCGCGCCTTAGCAACAGCACTTCACTGCTGAAGCTGTCACTGATTATACTCGTAATTATCGCGGTAGGGGTTGTTGCTCTGGACATCATGCTTGACGCAGGCCTTTTTAACTTTTCCGGCGTACCTCATACCCATTTTTTCTCATAAGCAGGCTGCGCTAGTAGTGAAATGTTTTTATTCTAGATATGGATAACAAATATTCGCCATCTTTTGAGGTAATGGCTTGGAGTAGCTCGAAATCGTTTTTGTCGAACTGAGTTATCGTTTGCAGTGTATTTAGGTGATTGTGACGCCAGAGTAAGATCTTTTCGCCCTTATTGAAATCAATCGTTTTTGTCTTGCCGCCCAATTGAAACTCTATGGAAAGCGCCACTTTGAGCTGAACTTGACACTGTCGTGACATTGTCTTCTCGTCGAAGTAAAATTCGGCGGTATAGAGAGATTCTTCCAGACCGAGTAGATCGAGTGTCATCTTGGCCTTAGGAGTGAGCGAGGAGGTATTGTCTGGACCTGTAGTGAAGTCGAAGTAGCGCCGAGCATTTTGCGTATCAAGCTGTTTAGAGAATACGAGTAAATCATCCTTGCCCATACTTTCGTGGAGAGTATAGAGTGGCTGGTCGGGGTTGCGGAAATTAGACAGTGTACTGCCGAGACAGAGTACTACATTTCGCGTCGCTTTTTCTTCATCGCCAAAAGAATCAGTTACCAGTAGATCGTCGAACCGCTCATAATTGATGTCCTTAACGTAGCCTTCGTAGTTGGCTTTAGTGCCAAACCAAGAGTGGATGTTCCGTTCTGCAATGTCGAGCATGTCGCGGCTAACATCGATGGCAATATATCGATTGAGCCGTTTTTGGGCGATGAGATGTTCGAGCAGCTTGCGCACAGGAAAACAGTTGCCAGGTCCTACGTCAATAATGTTAATACTCTGACACTTGTCTAATAGCTCATCAAGGGAGGGTGTGACGTAATCCAGTAATGAAACGGTGTTCGTAAGACTATTTGGAGTGTTTTCTTCTGACAGTTTTTCTACGTAGGCACTCCAAATAGTAGCTCCGCCGTTAAAGTAGCTGTATTGAAGAGGCATCTCCCGGTATACGTCCAGATTAGATATAATGTCGAAGATTTCTTTGGAGTTAAAGATTTGGTAGAAATCCGCTGCAGGAGTGATTACCTTGTAACCCCGGGTATTTTTATATTTTTTACCGTTTTCCACTAGAGCTTTGATCGTTGCTGTGTTTTTAGAGGTGTTGGCAACGTAGTGTCTGTCGTTGTAGAGGGACAATTCCAGGTCTATCTTGCCCTCCTGAGCACTTTCGATCCAGTTCCGGACTGATTTTTCCGAGACGTTATAAATCTTGGCGAGTTCGGTATTTTTGAAATATTTCATAACGATTCCTGCATCTCCGTAGTATACCTTAATTTAGCTCTTGACATGTTCCGAATATTAAACGTATCATATACATGCACCTTGATATATGCATAAACGCATCTGCGAGTATCGTCGCAAATGGTTTTATGAACGGCAATTCTCTCATGAACGAAGAGTGTTGGCGATCTACAAGTGAGCAATTATACATCAAGAGCTTCGGCTCGGAAAGTGGGCAGTATGAGCAAGGCACGGAGTACAAAAAACGTTAACGACTTTTTTATCTTGGGTCCGACTCTAACTAAAGGTAACCGAGTGCTCGAGGCGATCCATTCGCTCTACTATTTGCCAGAGAATTTTAAGCTCATTTTCGCAGGCACCGCTCCTGTTGACCAGGATTTGTACGGCGAAATTGTCGACCTGGTGCAACGCGATGAACTCGGTAGTCGTGTTCGTTTTACGGACGATGCTAGCGCCTCAGACGTAGTGATAACTTCTCGTAGCGTCAACCTGAGGAATAGTGTTACCGGTGACAGCCCAGAGGCAATCGCCAGCGCCATTCTACAGGCCGCACGTGCGACCGTCTAAAAATAGTTAACGCCGCAGCAGAGGCGTTTTTTATTGCCCGTTTGCCTTTGAAAATAAGCGTAAGCGGGCTTTTTTATACAACAGTCAGGCCCGGGAGTGTTTGTTACAATACCGAGGTATGCAACAAGATCTCTTAATCGGATTGAATCCAGAGCAGCGCCGTGCCGTAGAAACGACCGAGGGGCCATTGCTTATCCAGGCTGGAGCCGGGTCTGGCAAGACAAAAACGCTGACTCATCGTATTGCACATCTGATAGATAGCGGTAAGGCTACCCCATTTAACATTCTGGCCGTGACATTTACGAACAAAGCCGCCAAAGAAATGCGCGCCCGTGTGGCTATGCTCCTTGGTGAAAACGCTGATAATCGGGGTTTTATGCCCTACATGGGTACATTCCATTCTATTTGCGTGCGTATCTTGCGGCAGGATGGCGAACATATCGGCATTCCGCGCAGTTTCGTGATTTTTGACGAATCCGATCGCCAGGCAGCCGTCAAACAAGCCAGTAGGCAATTGCATATTGATGAAAAAAGCTTCCCCGCCCGTACTTTAAGCGGTATTATCAGCAGCGCCAAGAACGAGGCAACGGACCCGAGTGAGTTCGCCGATTTGCCCGGCTCGTCTCCAGCTCAACGCACAGCCGCGCAGGTATATCCGTTATATCAGAAGGCGCTCAAAGAGGCTTCAGCACTCGATTTTGACGACCTTATCGCCCGTACTGTGCATTTGCTGCGCAGCCAACCGCCCATTCGCGAAAAGTGGCAAACCCAATTCCGCTACATCATGATCGACGAGTACCAGGACACTAACGCTATCCAGTATAAGCTTGTAAGGTTATTGACAAACCCTAATAGAAATGTTGCAGTAGTTGGAGACGATTGGCAAAGCATATATTCATGGAGAGGTGCGGATTTCCGGAATATTTTGAATTTTGAGCACGATTACCCAGATTGTGCAGTCATTAAATTGGAGCAAAATTACCGCAGTACCGGTGCAATTCTAGAAGCAGCACACGGTATAATCACTAAAAACCTGCAGCGCTCGGACAAAAAATTGTGGACCGATGCTGGCCATGGGATGCCGGTGCAGATGATCCAGGTGGGCGGCGAGCGGGCTGAAGGCGAGGCGATTGTGCGTCGAGTGCGTAACGCTGTGGACGGGGGACTCAGGCATTACAAAGATTTTGCCGTGTTGTATCGCACCAACGCACAGTCGCGCTCGGTAGAAGAGACATGTATCCATTACGGCATACCGTATCGGATTGTGGGTGGCCAGCGTTTTTACGACCGCAAGGAAATTAAAGATTTGTTGGCTTATTTGCGCCTAGTATACCAACCTGAAGACCGCATCAGTTTTGCACGTATTGTGAATGTGCCGACGCGTGGGGTGGGTGCTAAGAGTCTGCAGAACTTTTATGATTGGATGAACGCCACCGGCAAAACACTCTTCGAGGCGCTCAGTACTGTCGATCAGTGCGGCGCCATAACAGGCAAAGCTAAAAAGGGGTTAGGAGAAGTTGCGGAGTTGTTGGCCCGATTGCGTGAGCTTATTGATACGACACCGCCAGCTGGGATCATCGATAGCCTCATCCGGCGTCTGGATTATCTCAAATATTTAGATGACGATACGCCGCAAGGCGAATCGCGCCAGGAGAATGTCAAAGAGTTGATCGGTGTGGCGCAGGAATATCAGGAGATTGGCCTCGCGGCGTTTTTGGAAGAAGTTGCACTAGTGAGTGACATCGACCAAGCCGATTTTGACGGGAACGCTGTCACGCTTATGACACTCCATGCTGCCAAGGGTTTGGAGTTCCCGGTCGTGTTCATGGTGGGCATGGAAGAGAGTATCTTCCCTCATTCCCGCGCACTGTACGACCAATTTGAGATGGAAGAAGAGCGCCGCTTGTGCTACGTGGGCATGACGCGAGCACGCGAAGAACTATATATGATTTACGCCACCAGCCGCATGCTGTATGGAGGGGCGCAGCATAATCCGCCGTCACGCTTTTTGGCTGAAATCGATGCTCAGTTTCAGCCACCCGACAGTACCTATGGCTCGCCAATCTCATTTGCGCCCACTGGTTTTGCCGGCGCCGAAGACCTGACTGCCCATCAGGACGACGGCGAACCGCATTACGTCCCCGAACTCAGCGAAGGCGACCGGGTAAAACATGAAGTGTTCGGAGTGGGCACCGTGGTGGAGCTGGACGGCGATAATGCCACAATCTTTTTCAAAGGAAAAGGCGCCAAGAAGCTCAATATCGCTTTTGCGCCACTTAAAAAACTATGAAAACGCTTTTGCTGGCTTTGGGGCGAGTTACTTACTGGTGCGCCTGGCCGGTATTTTGGATCTATTTTAAGCGTAGCCCAGGACGCACAAGAGTAGTCGTCACCAATCCGCAAGGTGAAGTCCTGGTACTTAAACAGTGGATTAGTTCCGGCAAATGGCTATTGCCGGGCGGTGGGCTGCACAAGGGAGAGGAGCCTCTGGAGGGCGCATTGCGTGAGTTAAAAGAGGAAGTGGGTATTGGTTTACGACCATCCGACCTGGCGGCCCTGGGGCAGGAAATATGCCGATCGTATGGCTTCCGCTTTTGGATGCATATCTATGTCACGCAGGTGCATGAGGTGCAAGTAACTCGACAGCGTATCGAGATAGCCGAAGCACAGTGGCTGCCGCTTCGGGCGCTTACAATCCCCCATACTTCGAATGACACCCTCCAGGCCCTGAAACTTGCCGGGATTCAGAGGTAGCCTCCAGTCCCTGCCACCATACTTAAAGCAGACCCCACCTCCTCTTATAGCCCCCTTCAAATTACAGCGCTAACTTCAGCCCTGTTGTCCGGAACTTGATCCGGAATGACGAAACTCGAAAAGACCAATCCTTAGAAAATGAAAATGTGGGCAAATAGTAGTTTTTCTGAGTAGTCGTAGGTGCTGAAGGCTATCTATAAAAGGCAAGGATCAGGCGAGGTTCGGATTGAAAAGGCGATGACCCGGAGGGTTTGCTACAATTAAGATGACTCGTGATGCCGCACAATTAAGGTGGCCTCTTGTGGTCGATCCGTAATGAGCAAGCTAAAGCGTTTTCGATCCAATACACACTACACTGTAGCAGGCGATAAAAGGTTCCGACTTATTAAGCGCGTCAGCCGCCATCCAGCCTTTACGATCCCGCTCATAACGTTCTCGTCACTTTTACTACTTACTGCAGTGGGGGTTGCAATATTTACGGGTGGCGCTCCTAGGCTACGAAATACCAATACTCATATAGTTATTATTTCGCATGACCATACCGAGCAGGCGGTGCCAACCTTGGCTAAAACAGTGGGGGACGTGCTTAAACGCTTTAACATCCCTCTCCATGAGGGGGATGTGGTAGAGCCGGATATGAATACTGAGATCGTGACCGATAACTTCCGTGTCAATGTATACCGCGCCGCGCCCGTGACCATCGTCGATGGCGAGCAGAAGACATTCGCATACTCGGCAGCACGGACGCCTCGCAGTGTAGTCAAGCAGGCGGGGATAGAAGTCTACCCTGAAGATAATCTTACAGAGGTGCCCACAGATAATTTTTTAGTGGAGGGCTCGATTGGAGGACGCGTGGTAATTAGCCGGGCAACACCGGTGCATGTCAATCTCTACGGGACGCCCGTGGTGATGCGTACCCATGCGGGGACAGTTGGCGGTCTGCTCACTGAACGCGGTTTAAAGCTAGGGCAGGGCGATGTAGTGCAGCCGGCAGCAACAACCCTCGTCTCGGCCAATATGCAGATATTTGTACTGCGCAAGGGGCAAAAGATTGTCACTGAGGCCACAACCTTGCCCATGCCGACACAGATCGTTGAAGACAGTAGCCTAACCTTTGGCACTACGGCGGTCCGCCAGCAGGGGTCGGACGGTCAAAAACTCATCACCTATCTTATAGACGTGCAGAACGGTGTTGAGACCCGTAAAGAGATTCAAGAGGTCGTCACTCAACAACCAGTAACTGAGATCATTGCGCGTGGTAAGGCGGTGCAGATTCCCTCCGACAAACAAGCAGTGATGGCTGCTGCCGGCATCAGCTCCGGCGATTACGCCTATGTAGACTACGTAGTAAGCCATGAGTCTGGTTGGTGCCCAACGAAACTGCAAGGCCAGGCAGGTTACTGCCCACCATACGCGCCGGGCAGTATACCGAGCTATCTAGGGTATGGTTTGGGCCAAGCCACTCCGGGCAGTAAGATGTCATCTTTTGGCGCCGATTGGGAAACAAACCCGGTAACACAGCTGAGGTGGGCCACGAGTTATGCCTTGCAGCGTTACGGCAGCTGGGCGGCGGCGTACAATCATTGGTCGGCGTATCACAATTGGTGATTCTCAGACCGGCAGCGTACGGCCATGATAGGATGTGAGAGTGAGCGATGTCCAATTACCTAAGAAAGCGTTAGGCCAGCACTGGCTGTATGACGATAATAGCTTGCAGGCGATGTGCGATAGTATCGACCTTAGCCCGGAAGATACAGTGCTGGAGATCGGCCCGGGCCTTGGTACATTGACGAGTAAACTAGTAGTGCAGGCCAAAGAAGTTATCGCAGTAGAATTCGATGCCGATCTGGCGCGGGGTCTGCCCACCAGGGTACCAGCGCCCAATCTGACCGTAGTCCAGCAAGATATCCTCCGGTTCGATCTTAGGACTCTACCGGCCCATTTTAAGATTGCTGCCAACATTCCCTATTATTTGACGAGTAATTTAATTCGCTTGCTATGCGAAAGTTCTAATCCTTTTTCACTGGCAGCATTACTCGTGCAGAAAGAGGTGGCCGAACGTGTGTGTGCCGAGCCGGGTAATATGAGTACACTGAGCGTAAGCGTACAGTTTTACTGTGATGTCATGCTAGGCCTCAATGTGCCAGCGGCCTTATTCACACCGCCACCAAAGGTTGATTCGCAGATTTTATGCCTGGAATACCGTGAAATGCCACTTTTTCCAGATGTCGACCCAAAACTATTTTTCCGCATAGTGAAGGCAGGATTTGCACAGCGCCGTAAGACGCTCCTCAACTCATTGGGCGCCGGCATGCATCTTTCGCGTGAGCAGACAGGCATATGGCTGGAGAGTGCAGGGATTGCGCCGACGACTAGGGCGCAAAACTTGAGTTTGCAGCAGTGGCATGTATTGTATAAAACGTTCGAACGGCGATCCTAGCACCTGACTTCTTCGCAGTTTGTGAATAACGTGCTATGCTTAGTCCTTCATAACTCGTGTTGGACGATTTGCCATAGCGAGGTAAAATATGAGTAAGTGCTCATGTATTACCTAAGATACGGCGTAAATCATAAAGATTAGTTAACACGTTACCTATCGCCAACCGTGTTTTTAGAAATAGTAAGGGAACGAGAGATGGGCCCAGTAGTTACCGTCGGTTATATGTTACAACATACTGCCATCATTTTGATGCGGCAGTCAGACCAAGTACTGCAAGAGCGCCTGGGCATCGGCATGTCGCAGTTTAGAATTCTCATGATGCTCAAAGCCAATCCAAATGTCCAGCAGCGCAAACTGGCAGAATATTTAGGTCAGACAGAAGCTAGTATTAGCCGCCAAACGAAGCTACTCAGCGAAAAAGGTTTGCTACTTGTCCGGGTGAACCCTAAAAGCCGCCGTGAACACATCGCGCTGCCGACGGCTAAGGGCCTGAAGATGACCGAAGCAGCGCTGGAGATACTCGAGCAATATCATACGCCATTGTTTGACTTGCTGAGCGACAAACAGCGCCAGCAACTGGTTATTTCGATGAATACCTTGCACGAATCTATCTGCGCGCCCGGCAATCCATTTGCTTGCGACCGTCCATTTGATATAAAACCATAATTTTGCCTACACCAAGGACTGACCTTGGAAGGGGAAGGGAGTGAGGTGAGCCAGGTTGTTGCTATTCAGGGTCAGCCCGGCTCATATCACGAGCAAGCAGCACGGCAGTATTTTGGTGCCAAGTGCGAGTTGTTGTATGGGGATTCGTTTGAGGATGTATTTGCTAAAGTAAATGACGGCAGCGCTACCGGGGGCGTCGTGGCCATCGAGAATTCGCTCTATGGGTCGATTGGCGCAGTGTATGATCTGTTGCGATCTTTCCCGGACATCACTATTACCGGTGAAACCTATCTACGCATTGACCACTGCCTGATTGTATTACCTGGTGCGACGCTCGACGGCGTCCGACACGTGCATTCTCAGAAGGAGGCCCTGGGGCAATGCCTGCAGTTTTTACGTCAGCAACTGCCAGAAGCAAGAATCGTTGCTGAAGCAGATACAGCTGCCAGTGTCGCATTGGTAAAACAAGCGGGCGACCCATCCATGGCGGCTATTGCGAGCAGTGCGGCAGCCAAGCTGCATGGTCTTGAGATAGCTGTGCGGGGAGTTCAGGACAACCCTGAAAATTACACACGTTTTCTAATACTCAAGAAGAAAACGGTCGACCTGCATGACGAGACTGCTGACAAAACCTCGCTGCTCATAGAGCGCTTACGCAACGATTCCGATGATTCTCATCCTGGCGAGCTTGCCCATGTACTCAATTGTTTTGCGAGAGCAAACGTTACGCTCACCAAGATTGAGTCGCGCCCTATACATGGTGTCGCCTGGCGCTACTGGTTCTATATCGATTGCGCCGCCGGATTGCATGATCCTAAGATGCAAGCCGCCCTGACACACTTGCAGCATCTTGGCACAAAGTGGAAAGTGCTGGGTACCTACTCCGCTTCTAACCTTCCGAGATCAGATAAGGATGGGTCAGGCGCAAGGTAAGGTATATACGAGGTGATATAGTAAGAGAATGGCTGAGCAACAATCATTCTCAGAACCAGAAGAGCCCATCGATCTTCCTAAGAAAACGAAGACCCGGCGCTGGCCTGGCCGCACCGCACTCTTTTTGGCCGGTATGCTCACAACGGGAGTGCCTGCCGGTGTATACATCTGGCAAGACCTTTTGGGCAAGCCAGTTGCCGGTGCGGCTGCTGGCGAGATTGTGTGCCCAAATGGAGAAGCGGTAGTCGGTGCCTGGATCGAGCCGAACGATCATGCCGACCGCGGTTGGGCAACGCTTGCTACAGAGCCTGGACAAGTAAATAGAGCAACTTTTACAGCAAGTATTCCCCATTCTAGCGCATACAGCATTCACGTTGGCTGTGGCGGCACGCCCGAAAATTGGCAACATGACAACCCCAGCCCCAGTATCGCTATAGGTCCTATCCTAATGCAAGTCACTTGCGTCGATCATCTTGGCATAAAGAACGGTACATGTGCTATTGAAAATTTGATGCAGCCCGCAAGCGCCCCAACTACCTAGGGGTATCTTATGGATATTGGTATCTTAATGCATGTGTATAACGTTCAGGACCCTCATTGGGAGTACATCGCTTGGGGCGATCCCGAAACAAACCTGCTTGGCTGTTTGCCCAAACTTTGTGAGTTGCTTCTCATGCAGCCCTCCGACATAACTACAAAACAGATCATCATTTTTAGCGGCCCCTCTACCAAGAACAACCTTAGTGAAGGGGCTTATACCAAGCAATTCCTTATGGACCATTTGGACGAATTAGCATTGTTTCCGTCTCTCAAACCTTTGCTGAAGAATAACCACGGAAAGCTTTCGTCCCTCAAAAGGCATGTCGAAAATATTACGCTTGGGCAAGAACTCGTTAGAACTATGGATGAAATAGTTGCGGCTGCCCAGTTTTTCGACCAGTCGAGTGTTGAAGCGGTAGCGCAGATCGCATGCGCCAGCCACGCACCGCGCTGTATGCAGCAACAGGTTGTAGCTCGGTCACAAGGAACAATACCTCGGCGTCAGGTTTGGTCGGTAATCGCAAGCGATACATGTTTTCCAGGTTCCAAGCCAGAAGACACCATAGTCTTTGAAAAGCCACACCTAGACTATGATCCTATGGCTGGTTTCGTGCCGGATGCACCAGAAGTCCTACGCGGCTATTTTAGTCTATCGCCTCAAGATAAACGCAAATTCCTTGTCGAGACCCAAGCCTTTATGGAAAATCACAGGATGTAGCAGCTTACTCTCTGCTTTTAGGAGTCCCGCACTTCGAGCTAGTCTGGGCTGCGCAAGACCGCTTAACTACCAATGGATCAATTCACATAAAAAATGCCAGTCCTCTGGAGGGTGGGAAATATAGGTACAAGCCCAATTCCTCAAACCATAACAGATATGCTATAATATGCACGTCCATAAATGGACATATGTGGGGCTGAATTTTAAGCTCGACGTTGGACTTTATCGGTTAGATCAGCAGGTCGCTTGTCAGCGTATAGGCAAAACCTTTATAGATGCCAAATCTACAAAGAGTGTTGTTGCAGACTTGTTCGCTAAGAGCAAGCTCAGCTTCAACACACCAGCTTTTAGCTTAGTCTAATCGCCGTGCCTAGAGTGACGCCAGATAGCGCTAGCGCACGCCATATCATCTGGATGCTTGTGTGCAATGCCCGGTGCATGCACTAAGACCAGGGCTTTTGGAAGTCGACGTTTTGGTTGTTTTGCCGTTCGGCTTTCAAGATTTTTAAACAACCTAAACCTGTAGGATAGACTAATCAGATAAACTGACGGACCCGGTGGCAGTAACCGGCAGCTCCACCAAGATTGTATCTTGGCGATTTGTAGTCGCCTTTTTTTATGGGATCGGTAGGTCTTAGGGGGTGTGCAAACGGGAAGCCTGTACTTATTGTAAAAAGATTGTATAATGCTGTCTACCTATGAAAGATTTGGCTTGCTCACCCCCGGGGTTATATGGGGCGGAGCAAGTTGTTGAGACGCCGTACATAGAAGATATGGCTTTGCCGCAAGACTCCCAGCGGCCTGAGATCGAACCCGAGAGCAATGTAATTGCGCTTACCCCCGAGCATATCGGTGCTCTTTGCGCTCGAGATTGGGATGATTTTACGAATTACGCGATGCGTCGCTTGATGGGTAGCTATAAGATATCGCCTGAGGACCTTGTGGCTGGCGCGGTAGAAAGAGTATTGCAGCGTGTTATGCGTCCTGTGGATCCTAATCAAGCATATACACCGGTTTTCACATCGGAGGAAGATATGGGGCGAAAGTACATGTTCCGGTCTATTAATAACTGCTTGACCAGTATGGCGCGCCGCCGGTGGTTTACACTCGAGCAACCCGACTCCGGAATGTACAGTGTCTGGAATACCATGGCCGCGCCAGATAGCAACTTGACAGAGGTTCCTGAGCTTACAGAGTTAGTGAAGGGGTTGCGTAATTCGGGACTTGATGCAGACATGCTTCAAGCGTTTGTCATGCATCACGCCTTTCAAATGGAGTATCGGGAAATCGCGGAGGAACAGGGTGTACCGCTGGGTACGGTAAGATCAAGGATCTCGCGGGCGCTCAAGCACTGCAAACAGTTAGTTGCCGATGGCACGTTACAGCCGGGTGGATTTTTTGACACGCCAGACGTCCAGTAGACGTTTGACTTTTCGTAGAGATAGTGCTAGTATTAAAGAGTTGATACGCTGAATCCAGTTGTAAGGCAGGTGATTACTTTTGGCTTCAATTTCGACGCTTTAAGTAACTAACCAACCTACAAAGGATTCATTTTTTATGCCTATAAATAATACTCGATATCGCAGATTTTCTGCATCTGGACCACGTGCCGCACACTTTGGCGGCGGTCGTCCTCGTCGCTCTAGTGGCGGACGGGGAAATAACAAAACCTACATTAATCCGACTAAATTCGTACAAGAGGCTCGCCCCCGCGAAGAGGTCAAATACGAGCCGTTGCACCGCTTTGACGATTTCGCCGTAGCACCAGTGCTGCATGCAAACGTCAAGGCTAAGGGCTACGAGGTGCCTTCGCCCATCCAGGATCAGACGGTCCCAGTTGGACTGGAAGGTAAGGATGTGATTGGCATCGCTAACACCGGTACCGGCAAAACGGCGGCTTTCTCGCTGCCGCTCCTCAATAAATTGATCACCGATGTCCATAGCAAGGCCCTCATCATGGCCCCAACGCGCGAACTTGCCGAACAAATCGAGCAGGAATGTCGTGCGCTTGGCAAGGGCGGCGGCTTTTTTGGCGCGCTGCTGATCGGCGGTAAGCCGATGGGTCCGCAATTGCGGGACTTACGCGCGCGGCCCCGTCTTATCATTGGCACGCCCGGACGCATTAAAGACCACATGGAGCGCGGCACGCTGCGTCTCGATGATGTGAATCTGGTGGTTTTAGACGAGGTCGACCGTATGTTGGACATGGGCTTCATTAACGACATCCGGACGATTTTGAGCAATCTGCCGCCTAGCCGCCAGTCATTCTTCTTTTCAGCTACAATGGACGCCAAAGTGAGCCAGCTTATTGGCACGTTCTCGAACGATCCGGTCACTATTTCGGTCAAAACCAGCGATACTAGTGAAAATGTCCATCAGGATGTCGTCACTTACCGATCTAAAGAAGATAAGATGGAAAAGCTTCACGATATTTTGATTCGCGGCGACGTCGAAAAGATCATCATTTTTGACGAAACGCAGCGTAGTGTAGAGCGCCTGAGCAACGACCTCATTACCCGCGGTTTTATGGCTGACGCCATCCACGGTGGCAAGAGCCAGGGGCAGCGCCAACGCGCCCTTCGCCGTTTTAAGACCAATGAGGTCAATATTCTGGTAGCGACCGATGTGGCCGCCCGCGGCATTGATGTCGTTGATATTACGCACGTCATCAATTACTCCACACCGAACAACTACGAAGATTATACCCACCGTATCGGTCGTACTGGTCGGGCGGGCAAGGTTGGCCACGCTTTGACCTTCATCAGTCAATAGACTCTCGTCAACTGCTAGAAGCCCTTAGCCACCTCGATAAGGGCTTCTTTTATTTCGTCTTCAAATCTACACTATTCCTATGCCCATGCCGAACGCTGGCCTGACGTCCAAGCTGAAGCATCTTTGACACAAGCCGTTTGCACGTTTTATGGAATGAGTAATATCCAAGCTAGACTATTTTTGATACCCTATTCCCATAAGACGAGTTAAAAACAGAAGGTTGCTAATACATGACGCGCAGACAATTTTTTACACTTCTAGCTACTATACTCGGCAGTGGCATTGTCATCCTCGATGGTACGGTCGTGAATTTGGCATTGCCTAGTATTGCCCGCAACCTACATGCGAGCTTTGCTGACCTGCAGTGGATCGTTGATGGGTATTTGCTGTCGCTCTCCGCATTGATGTTGCTCGGCGGCTCGCTTGGAGATGTGCTGGGGCGTAAGCGTATCTATACGATCGGCTTGGCCGGTTTTGGTATTGCGTCGCTAGTATGCGGCCTGGCGCCTACCAGTGCGTTTTTGATTGGTATGCGTGTGATACAGGGCGTGTTTGGCGCATTGCTTGTGCCGGGCGGCCTGGCAATTATCAATACTAATTTTGAGCCCGGGCAGCGCGGCAAAGTAATTGGGCAATGGTCGGCGTGGTCGGCGCTAGCCGCGGCAATCGGGCCACTGCTCGGCGGCGTTATTGTTGATGCTATCTCGTGGCGCTGGATATTCTTTATTAACGTCCCGCTGGTAGCAATTTGTTTTGTATTGGCGCAGGCAGGCGTGGTCGAAACGCGTGATACGGAGCCGCGCCGCCTTGATATTCCCGGTAGTTGGCTAACGGTTATTGGCCTCGGTGGCCTGACTTTTGGCCTCATCGAGGGGCCCGTGACACACTGGGGAGTGGTGGCGCTGCTATCTTTGGGAGTAGGTGTACTAGCCTTACTTGGCTTTATTCTTGTCGAGGGCCGCAGGCAAGACCCCATGGTACAATTCAGTCTTTTCAGGTCGCGCAATTTTACTGGTTCCAACCTTATGACTTTTATGATGTATGGTGCGCTGAGCGGCTTTATCTTTGGGATGGTTATCTACCTGCAGACAACTATGGGGTACTCGGCGGTTAGGGCAGGCGCCAGCTTGTTGCCTGTTTCCATCCTGCTATTAACACTCTCTAGCCGATCCGCCGGTCTAGCCGCCAAGTACGGCACAAGGATATTCATGACCATCGGTCCGCTGGTGGTAGCTGGAGGCATGGCGTGTTTGTACCGGCTGCACCCAGGTATGTCGTATCTGTATGATATTTTTCCGGGCACCATCTTGTTTGGTGTAGGGATGGCTCTGTTTGTAGCGCCGTTAACGATTACGGTTATGAGTTCGGTCGACCAGAGCGATTCAGGCATTGCGTCTGGCATTAATAATGCGGTGAGCCGGGCCGCGGGGTTGATCGTGATTGCGCTCCTGGGCATCTTTGGCGTTGCACATACCTATCGGTTTACGATCCTGCTTTGTATGGGACTTACCTGCACCGCAGGCCTTCTTTCGTTTTTATTTATTCGCAATCCTGCACGCAAGTAGTGCTTACGGCTATCTGTTATTATAGTTGGGTAATAGCGGGGTAGAGTATGGCGAGCAAATGGCAATTTGATGAACTTAAAGCGATTGTATTCAATGGCACGCTCACGAAATCGCCAGAGCCAAGCCACACCGATCTGCTCATCGGCATCAGCAAGCAGATTATGGAAAAACACGGTGTGGAAGTAGAGGTTATTCGGACAATCGACCACGATATCGCCACTGGGGTCTGGCCAGATATGCGCGAGCATGGCTGGAAAGCAGACGAATGGCCTGAGCTGTACAAAAAAGTGCAGGCGGCAGACATTCTCATCCTGGCTGGCCCTATTTGGCTTGGCGACAACAGCTCACAGACCAAGAAGATCATCGAGCGTTTATATGCCTGTTCCAGTCTCCTGAACGACGCCGGCCAGTATGCCTATTATGGCAAAGTCGGTGGTTGCTTGATTACCGGGAACGAAGATGGCATCAAGCACTGCGCTATGAATGTGCTCTATAGTTTGCAGCACCTTGGCTACACTATCCCCCCGCAAGCCGACGCCGGCTGGGTTGGCGAGGCGGGTCCGGGCCCAAGTTATGGGGATAGGCTCTCCGAGGGTGGCGTTGCAGGTATGGATAATGATTTTACCAATCGTAACACAACTTTCATGACCTGGAATTTAATGCATCTGGCCCAGATGCTTAAAAGTGCCGGCGGCCTTCCCGCGTACGGCAACCAGCGGGCAGCATGGGATGCTGGTTCGCGCTTCGATTTTCACAATCCGGAATACCGGTAGTATTAGCTGCGTTTTACGGTATACTTATCTACGTAAAAAGGCATCTTCCTAATGGGGGATGCCTTTAGGCTTGTAAAGAGGTACCCAATGACTATTGCATATGGTGATCGAATAAGGGACTATCCTATCTCGATCGTTGATGAAGGTTTCGAAATGGCGCTTGGTAAAGCGCACACTCCTACTGTTGTCGCAAGAGAGATGGCTACGCAGGGCAAGGGATTAGCTATCGCAGATGTGACTGCAGGCACCGGAAGAGCACTGTATGGTCTAGTGGATGCTGTGTTATCGACACGTCCAGGTGGTTCGGAACTTGATGTTTCGGCTGCCGGTATTAATTTTTATGATGATCGCGCTGGAAGCAGTGATCTGCACGTTCGTGAAGCTATGACTGCTCCAGGCGGTCGGTTTAGCTACCGGGCGGCCAGGCCTGAGGATTTGGCCCAACATAGCAATCGTTACCAATTGGTTTTAGCTCATGCAGCCATACATTATCCAGATGTTCCTTCGCAGATTTTAGGAGTGATGGCACGTATCGCGACTCCTTTGGGGCGTATTATGTGTGACTTTGACCATAGTTCTTTGACAGGGAGCGATAAGCAGTCTATGGATGCGTTGCTCGAAACTTTGGTAGCCAAGAGATATAGCGTAATAGCTGGGAAGTACGAGATATCAATTTCCAGAGAACGGACTTGGATCCGTCACTGTTTTGACATTACCAAGCCTGCCTTGGAAGAAAGACCGTCCCTGGAGAGTCGTAAGCCGATAAGTTCGAATTACGGCTATGGCTACTAGTTTGTAAGCAAGCATCTTCCCTTTTACGCTTATCTTTTTTATACGTAAGCCGTACAATGCATATATATGACGGGTATGGATTTGGTTTTGATTGCAATTGGTATAACTGCCGGCGCTCTGAGTGGTTTGGTGGGTGTAGGCGGTGGTATTATCATCGTGCCGTCACTCGTTTTACTGGCCGGGTTTAGCCAGAAGCATGCCCAGGGCACGACGTTGGCAATGTTATGCATGCCTGTGGCGCTACTCGCGGCCCTTACCTATTATCGGGCGGGGTATGTCAATCTAAAGGCGGCGCTATGGATCGGTGCGGGGTTCCTGATTGGCGCCTTCGTCGGTTCGCACTACGCCATTAAAATGCCCGAACATACTGTGACGCGGGTATTCGGCGGCGTCCTACTGGTAGTTGCGGCAAAACTCCTGGTGCTTGGGCATTAGGTAGAGCTAGTCTTATAGTACTTTAATACCTTGGACGATAGCTTTGGCGTCGGCTAGCGCAGCGGCATCGTCCTGATGCGCAGTCTTTAACTGAGTTTGATAGCCGCTTAAGATACCGTGATCGTTATTGTAGTCGGTGGGCTCTAGCGTACGGATTTTTTGTTCAACACTGCCCGATATAGCTTCAGCAGCCGACATCTTGGCTTCCATATCGTCGATTTTGGTCTGCAAATCAGTGACGTTTTTACCCTTGCTGGCAGCGTCGTTAATGCGGCTTTGCAGTTTGGCAACCAGGGTGGTGAGCTTGGCCTGTACTTCTTGCTGATAATCAGCGGTACTAATAAGCAGGATTTTAGGCGTGACGAGCGCGTAGACACGATATTCGGTAACCATACTCTGTACATCGCTGGCCGCACCCGCAATGGTGGTCTCGGCTGCCAGCTTGGTGCGTAAGGTAGTTAGGCCCGTGATTTCGGTGGTTACTTCGCCTGTTAAATCAGTCTTGTCGGCAGCAGTGAGCTTGGTGGTACTGGCAATTTTGGATGAGAGGGTGTCGAGCGATTTAAGCCTCCGGGCGATTTCCGTATCACCCTTCGTCTTGATATTGGTCAGACGTGTTGCTAGTTGATCGGTATTCGTGCTGACTGGAGTGGCTGCCGCGGATGCGCTGGCAGGTACGAGCAGTAGAGCGGGTAGCATAATGCTGCTGAATAAAGTGCGTAACATTCGTTGCAGGAATTGTTTCATATGATTCGTCCTTTAGTTGGTGGGTACCTGAATTTGATTTTGTTGGTCGGATACGCTGGTAGTAACCCCAGTCTGGTCTTGATCTCCTTTATTGATGCTCGTGGTGAGATCTTTCATATCCTGATCTAAGCTTGCATTGTCAGTACCCGAAGTCGGTGTGCCAGCGCTGCTATTTGCAGCGGAGGATCCTGCTGGTTGCTTGGCGGTCGAATGGCCATTGCCGCGCATGACAACGTATAACACAACACCGAGTATGAGCAGCAAGCCGAGCACAATGCCTATCCACAATCCTGTCTTTTTCGACTTGTCAGGCGGTGCCCCGTAGGGTTTATAATCTTGGCTTTTCAATGAAGGATCTGTCCCTAGAGAGGGCGGCGGGACATTCAGCCCGGTTGTTGGTGGTTGCTCTGTGGGGGAAATAGGAGTGTTTTCCATGCTAATTGTTACCTTGTATTTTGTATGTTTTAGAAATATCTACCATATTATATGCTCTTTAAGCCTTAAAAAAGCAAACAGCCTAGAACTCATCTCAAAACCTCATTCCGGCTAAAAAGCAGGTTTTGAGATGAGTTCTAGTATTGATAGCATATGAACCTGGCTGTTTGCTTAAAGTGTGTACTATTGGCGCTTGTCGTTGACGCCTTTGAGGTCCGTTAGAATCCAAGCGTCTCTTTCACGATAACGATCTCAATCCTTCCCGGTGTCCCCTCTTTTTGAAAGATTGCGAGTTTGTTGATGCTGGTGTCACCGCCGTATGCTACTTTAGCCCGCGCATTTTCCAGTGGGAAGACATGTTGCTGAAGCCGGGCCATGGCGTCATTGATATCAGTAACGATCTTTTGAGCACCAACGACCCAGATGACATGCCCGGCACCATAGGTGTAGGCGGGTAGCTGGCTGCCGGTATTGGAAGCGACCAACACTTTGCCGTCTTGCGTGAGGGCGTGGACGCTGCCGACAACGAAGTCGGGCGCAGTGGCAATCTTCCGGCGCTCGCGCGCCTTGCTTTCATCCCCCATAAGGGCATTTAGTTTTGGTCGAATGGCGTCGTAATCGCCAGATTTATCAATTGCCGACATTAGGCCAATATCCTGGGTCGTTTGTGAGGTGGCGGTAAATACTTCAGCACCTTTAGGCAGTGTGTCTAGTACGTATTGTTTAGCCGCTTCACCGTCGGCTACTACGGATATGCTAAAACCATTCATCTCCAGCGCTTTTTTCGTCTTCTCAATCACTTCGTCGCTGGCAACTGTTGCGTAGGTATCCATACGTCTTCTCCTTTGCTATACTATACAAAGTATAGTTGTTGATGTATTTCACTATACAGCACTTCGTTGGACTATACAAAGTAAAGCGTTGTATTATTGTAGGAACATATGGAAGAACCAGATTCACCTGTTTGTGGCAATATCGCAGCCGGACTTAAGATTATTGGCGATAAGTGGTCCGGGTTTATTATTCGCGAGCTCATGAGTAGGCCGTGTCGTTTTAGTGAACTGGAGCAGCGGCTGCAGATTGGCCCACGCACACTGTCGCAGCGCTTGGATGATCTAGAAGAGCAGGGTATTTTGATTAAGCAGCAATTTGCTGAGGCGCCACCGCGGGTTGAATACTCACTGACGAAAAAAGGCGAAGATTTGTTGCCTATTTTGCAATCGATGGCTACTTGGGGCACGTTGTATCCGTCTGAAGTAAAATAGATACTCTATTTTTGCGTTGCGGCGGCTATCGGGCTGTCACAAGTAGAGTCAGGCGTAGTGCAGCCAGACCGACTTTAGTCGGCCTGCGCGAAAACGCTCTACTTGTGGCAGCCCGATAGCCGCCAGTAAAAAGGCTTGCAATGCCGGGGAACTGTGCTTATCCTCCGAGTCATGTGGGAATGTGCTGTCAAATTAGCGAGTAAGCATCGTAGTTTGATCCTTTTGCTTATAGTCGTGGTGGCGAGCTTTATGGTTGGCATGCGGCATGCGGCTGCCGACACACTTACTTATCCGTACGCTTCCAAGCCATGCATTTGGGCACCTTATGCCTCGAGCGGGAGTGGTACTGGCTGGTGTGCGGATTACGATTTTGGGGATGTGCCAAACGATGCCACTAATACAAACGTGCTGTCTCCCTACGGCTACTACTATCGGAACTGTACGGATTATACCGCCTGGAAGGTGAGCGCCCTCGGCGTTAGCCCAGAGCACTATAAAGGACTCGGTAATGCCAAGGATTGGGTGGCGCAGGCTCCAGCGCATGGCTTGGCAGTTGATAGCGTACCGGCGGTAGGCTCGGTAGGTGTTTCAACTACGGGCGTCTATGGGCATACTGCATTTGTGGAGGCAGTGAATCCTGACGGTTATCCGGCGGGCATTATCGAGGTAACGCAATTTAATTATGCTGGCGACGGCAATTATTCGGATGTTTTTGGCACGGCGGCTATGTTCGGGCTAAGCGGCTTCATCCATTTTGAGGTGTACGAAACGCCACTAGCTCCACCCCCAGCACCAGCTGCAGTGCCTATGCAGACGGCCGCAGCTCCGCCTGCTGATGCTGCGCCAACCGATCCCCTAATTACTACCCCTGTGGCCCCTACTGAGTTAGGCGCGCCACAAGACCCTCCACCTGCTGTTGCTGAGGGGCAGGATGATATTACGCCACTGGCCGATACTCTAAAACAGGAACCCAGTACGCCAGACCCCGAGGAAACGACTGAGCCGCCTCCTGAGGTAGTAGATGATGCGCTCGCGACCCGTACTTCAGGGGTGCCAGCGCCCGATTCTGCTACTACTGAAGAAGCAATGCCACGGAAGTGGTGGCAAATGGCGACTTCTTCGCCGCCAACACAGACGCTTACAGTTGCTACTCCAGCCATCGCAGCGCAAGCGCAAGATCAGACGACAACAGAGGCAAGTCTTCCTGCAGTCGAAAATGCTGCCTATAGTCAATCGTTCGCCTCGTGGCCGCTCGTAGGCTTAGCGGCCGCGGCAACCGTAGAAAAAATGATGTTACAGGAGTCCGCGAAAAATAAGCAGCATTGACACGCAAATACGACGGATGTACCATAACTTAACAACGTTAAATTATGAGTAACAATTCCGCCGCCAGAGAGAGCTTTGAAGTGCCGCGCATGAATCCACGCCAGATATGGCTGGTTATCATCGGGCTGCTGCTTGCCATGTTTTTGGCCGTACTTGATCAGACGGTAGTTGGTACTGCACTGTACACTATCGTACGCGACCTCGACCCAGTGCACGGTCTGACTCATTTATCCTGGGTAATTACCTCGTACTTACTTACCTCTACCGCTAGCCAGCCATTGTATGGCAAGATTTCCGACCTGTATGGGCGCAAGAAGATATTTATGATTTCTATCTTGCTTTTCCTGTTCGGATCATTCCTCTGCGGCGCTTCGCAGAATCTGACGCAGCTGATTACATTTCGTGCTTTGCAGGGCTTGGGCGCAGGAGGTCTGATGAGCCTGGCTATGGCGATCATCGGTGATATGGTGGCACCGCGTGAGCGCGGAAGATATACTGGTTTATTCGGCCTGGTTTTTGGCGTGGGCAGTGTGATTGGTCCGCTTGTAGGCGGCTATCTCACTGATCCGCATCACGTCTTGGGGCTCACGACTAGCTGGCGCTGGGTGTTCTATATTAATCTGCCTGTCGGCCTGCTGGCTTTGGCTGTAATCGAAAAAGTACTGCATTTACCAAACCGTACCACCGAGCACAAGATCGATTACGCTGGTGCAGTCCTCATGGTTGCCGCCGCCTGCTCAATTTTGCTCTTTACGGCGTGGGGCGGACAACAATACGCTTGGGGCAGCGCGATGATTATTAGCCTTGGCATTGCCGCCGCCATATTAACAGCGCTATTTATATTGAGAGAATCGCGGGCCAAAGAGCCAATTCTTAATCTACACCTCTTTAAAAATCGTGTGGTGAATGTTTCCATGCCGGTGTTGTTTGTGATAGGCGCCTCTTTATTTGGCTCACTCGTATACGTCTCGCTCTACTTCCAGATTGTAAATGGCCTCAGCCCCACAAATGCCGGGCTGCACCTGGTGCCGATGACGCTGGGCATGATTCCAGTATCGATGTTTGTCGGCCGCTATATTGCCAAACACGGGCGGTACAAGATATTTCCGATTATTGGTACAGGGCTGATTACGACGGCCATGCTCTTGCTGTCGCGTTTGCAGGTCGATACGAATTCGTGGAACATTAGCGCTTACCTATTCTTGCTCGGCATGGGGCTCGGCATGGTAATGCAGGTGATGACCATGGCAGTGCAAAATGCTATTCCTGTGCAGGAGATGGGGGCTGGCACGGCGGCAACCGGTTTCTTTCGGTCGCTTGGTGGCGCAATCGGTAGCGCGGCATTTGGCGCCCTTCTTACTGCACAGCTCGCGTATCATTTGAAGCTGTTGGGCGGCGGCGCGGGGAGTGCTATCAGCATGCGCGACGCAACAGCAATTCATCGTTTACCGCCCACCGCGCAGCATGCCATTTTTGAAGCATTTACTAAATCCACCAATGTGGTATTCCTGGCGGCTGCTGCCACCTGCTTCATTGGTTTTGTATGTACGCTCTTCCTGCCCGAGATGCGCTTACGCAGTCATCAGGACGACAGAGATATGCAGGTCGCTGGTAAAAGCCAAGCGACTGAGGCAGTATAGATGTATGGAAGCGGCGTCTGCAGTGAAAGAGAGTGGACGCGCACGAAACCTGGAGCGTGACCGAATTGTCGCCGAAGCGCTAATGCTCATCGACGAGGTTGGCTTTGCCGGCCTGACGCTTCGAACATTGGCTACTCGTCTGAAGGTGAAAGCAGCGGCACTCTATTGGCACTTCGAAAATAAGCAAGATCTTATCGACGCCATGGCAGCCAGCATTGTACTCGACTCTTTTAAAACGACCGCCCCGGCTGGATCGAGTTGGCGCGAGTTATTCGCATGGGTGGCGCGTACCAATCGCAAGGCTTTGCTTTTGCATCGCGATGGTGCGCAGGTCATGGCCCATGCCAATATGCGCCAAACTAGCATGCTTGAAGGGTTAGAAGCATTCTTTGGCCGGCTGGCTGAGCAAGGATTTAGCGGCGAATTGGCCATGCAGGGAGTGTTTGTCGTTATTCGCTACACACTTGGGTGTGTGTTTGAGGAGCAGGCCGATCCTGCTATCCGCCAGCAGCGGATTGCTGAGCGCGCCAAACATTTAGAAACAAACGCTGGCCAGTATCCGCTCGTTGCCAAAACATTGGTGCCGCTCATCAAGAAACAGCAGCAAGATCCGGCCTTCATGTTCGAACAGGGATTGCAGATTATACTGGACGGCATTGGGCACTGTCTGGCTGTGGCATAGCTCTTTGTTGAGCACCAAGATTATCTGGTCTTTTGTAAAGTCATGCCTTTGGTGGCTGGCACCCGTTTAACGATGATATAATTTACCTGATCTGGGATTGTAGCTCAGCTGGCTAGAGCGCTTGATTCACATTCAAGAGGTCCACGGTTCAAGTCCGTGCAGTCCCACCATCGCCTCCATGTGGGCAATTTTTGAAACCATGCTTTTTGGGTAGGCAGGCTCCAGGCGTAATTAGCGTACGCCAAGAATTGGGATAAGGAAGTTAGCGCCCAGCCCCTCTATAGTATTTCGATAACTTTAGGATCCAGGCAAGAGAGCGGTGGGTTACATCTACGAGTCCGCTATTTCGTGCACTTCCATGCTAAGGCGCTAATAGCAATACTTTTTGACACCGGACTCCCCGTTTGCGCAGCATGCTATTATTGGGTTTAAGGTAGCTATTTGATTCTGATTGAATTGCTACTTCTTATCAATGCGGCGGGAAGATCTCCGGCATCCACCCACACCGCCAGTAACGCCGGGTGAGGATGTATACATGTCAAAAGAGGCAATCAACGGAGATGGAGCCGAGTTACGCATCGCTCGACGCTTAGGAGTACCCGGTGAGCAGATGGATTGCAGCGAACCCACCGACCGTCCACGCGTATTCGAGCTCACATCTGGAGATTTTGCAATCATTGGTACGGAAGTGGGCGAACAACTGGTGTTGCCCGCGGATGGGGGCTGTTCTGACACGGAACGGATTGTCATGATACCCAGGGAGGCGCTACTCAGCGTGTTGCACGATCTGCCAGACGACGTCTGACCCAGCCGCTCCCGTCTCACTGTCTAGTCGGCAAAGGGCACCAGTCTTCGTTTTTTATTTCAGCCCTTCTGCTACTACATCACCATCCCGATCTCCAGCCGCCCACTGGAGCTCAGAGTTGCGTTCGGGCGATACCTCATGCGTGGGACTGTTGGGCAACTGTGTGACAACGGAGATTGCACTGGCGCGCGAGCCAGCCGCTCAATAGCTACTGATAAGGGTGGAATGGCTGCTGGATTGCAACAGAGTTGCCAGTGGTTATACGCCCTTCCGCATATACAGAACCTACCCAGCCTCTCGTATCTTCAGAGGCACTCTTCACCTCTTCACCCAGTGTTTTCAGATCTTTTCCTAGGTCTATACCGAGGTTGCCGAGTTCGGCCATCAGTGGTCCCGCGGGTTGACGACACGGTCGGTTGTACTCGGTTACCCGAACAAGTCCAGTGACGCCGTCCTGCTCATGGCTAAACGTCAGGATACTGCCTGGCTGAAAAGTGCTATTTATATCAGCCATACCTCCGGACGCAGAGTCGAGTAGGATGTTAGCTGCAAATATACCTGCCATGAAGCGTCCGATAGGCATTTGGCTCCTATCTTCTATGCGCTGGATCGGTAGATCGAGGAGATATGCTGTCGTTATCATGTCGCCAGTTTCTACAATTGACACCTGTCTATCATTTCTTACCGTCCGACCAGCGAGATTTGATTCTGAATTTCGGACGATCCGAGTAGCGCCGTAGTGACGATCGAGGTAGGGACTAAACATGTCTCTGCCTCTAAGGCCCTGCATATCAAGCACTAGCTGATCTACTGGCGTAGTCGTCCAGTTAGCGCCTGCATCGCGCGGGCTGACAAGGTTAAGGCCTGTGACTAGTAAGCCCGTGTTTTCGATCGGTCTTCTCATGCATTGATAGTAGAATATCGTGAACGTCTTATCAAGTTTGTGGCATGCAATGTATTAGTAATAAATTACATCCCCGGTTACGAGCCAATGGTACACTGGAAAGCATGCAGGAGCTTATCGTTGACCTCCATGTGCACTCGCACTACAGCCGGGCTACGAGTAAACATTGTGATTTCGAGGGGTTATATCGTTGGGGCAAGTTGAAGGGCATCAGCATTATTGGCACCGGCGATTTTACGCATCCGGAATGGTTTAATGAAATGCGCGACCGTTTGGAACCAGCCGAGGGCGGTCTGTTCAGATTGAAAGACGAGTTTAGTGAGCCGATAGACAAGAGCTTGCCGCCGCAGTTCCGCCAGGCCCTCATCCGTTTTATACCGACAGTTGAGATTGCCACTATCTACAAAAAAGGTGATCGCGTGCGTAAGCTACACCAGCTGATTGTGCTGCCGGACTTCGCCTCGGTAAGTGCGCTGAATGCTAAGCTGGAGCGCATTGGTAACATAAAGGCTGACGGTCGTCCGATCTTAGGGCTGGACTCCAAGGAGTTGCTGCGACACATGCTGGAGATTGAACCTCGTGGGTTATATATGCCGGCGCACATCTGGACCCCTTGGTTCGGTCTGTTTGGCAGCAAATCGGGCTTCGACGCTATTGCCGAAGCATATGATGAGCTGGCGCCTGAGATTTACGCTATCGAGACTGGCCTGTCTAGCGATCCCGGCATGAACTGGCGTGTCAAAGGCCTGGACGACGTCACTATTACCAGCCATTCCGATGCGCATTCACCCCAAAAATTGGGGCGCGAAGCCACTGTAGTACAAAGCGATCTGAGTTATGATCAGATTATCGGAGCGATTAAGACCAACGACTCGCGGCTGGTAGGCACTATCGAATTTTTCCCGGAAGAGGGCAAGTACAGTGCCGACGGGCACCGCGCCTGCAATATCCGGTTCACACCGGAACAAACCAAAGCACACAACGGCATATGTCCGGTATGTGGTAAACCGTTGGTGGTTGGCGTAGAGAATCGTGTATCTGGCTTAGCCGAACGGCCGCACGACTTTATGCCAGAGCATCCGAAGCGCGTGGAGTATATTATTCCGTTGCCTGAGATTATTGCCGAACTAGAACACACAAAAAGTACAACAGGCAAAGCAGTGAATGCACTATACCACCGAGTGCTTGAAGCTCTGGGTGATGAATTTAGCGTGCTCAGAAGTGTCCCCATTGAGGCTATTCGTGGGGCAGGCTTTGCTTCGCTTGCAATCGCTATCGAGCGTTTACGGGCCGGAGCAGTCATTCGCGAGCCAGGGTACGACGGTGTGTACGGCACTATAAGGGTTTTTAAAGACAACGAGGAGCGACAAAAGACACTTAACCAGCTAAGCTTATTGTAATGAGCTTAAGAGAGTTAAACGAATCGCAAAAGCGCGCCGTGATGGCCGGTGATGGCCCGGTGGTCATTATTGCCGGACCGGGAACCGGCAAAACAAAAACGCTTACCGCCCGCATTGCGCACCTCATCACGAGTGGCCGGGCTCGCCCAGCTCAGATTCTGGCCCTAACTTTTACGAAAAAAGCGGCCGAAGAAATGAAGGCACGTCTGCTTGCTGGTCTCGAGGGTCAGTCAGCCGCTCACATCTCCACCTTCCACGCCCTCTGTCATGAATTGCTCGGTAACGACGTTACCTATGCAAGCGATCCGGTGCGGTTACAAATTATCAAGAAGTTAACTCGACCGGTCCGGCTCAAAGGTCTGTCGGCACGTGAGCTAGGGTTGCTTATATCTCGCGCCAAAAATATGGCTGAAGACGATCCGGAAATAGCACAGCTTGTGACCGCCTACGACGAAGACCTGCACCAACAAGGCTTGATCGATTTTGACGATTTATTGGTGCGAACTCGGCAACTGCTACTGCAGGATGCTCAAAAACGGACTGAATTACAAGCTCGGTATACGCATATATTGGTGGACGAGTTTCAGGATACTAATACACTGCAATATGAGCTGCTTCAATTGCTCCGTGGTAATGATAATCTGTTTGTGATTGGCGACCCAGAGCAGTCAATCTACGGCTTCCGTGGTGCCAGCGGTGATATCTTTGATAAGTTTAAGGCCGACTTCCCGCAGCACAGAGACATTACGCTGACTATAAATTACCGCTCAGTACCAGAGGTAGTGCAGGCATCGAATGCTATTTTCACGAGCCGTACGCCACTGGAAGCGTATTCCCAAACGCACGGGTCAGTACAGGCGATTCAAGTGCTGAATGAATACGCTGAAGCTGCATGGGTATGCACCGAAATCCAGCGTGCTATTGGCGGCGGCGATATGCTGCGAGCGATCAGTGACGACGATCCCTCGGCTCATGTAACGCTTAAAGATTTTGCCATATTGTATCGTAACCGCGCAGTGGCCCTGGCTACACAGCGGGCGATCCGCGAATCGGGTTTACCATACCAGATTGTGGGCGAGGGCTCACCGTACGAGCAGCCTAAAGTGCAGGCGCTGATCGCGCTACTGCGCTCAACAGTCACTGGCGAGCTGCCCGAGCTGGAAGGTTTTTCGTCTTCCGAAATTAATCTGGTGCACGACAAGCTGGCCGATGCTAGCGGCGCCGCTCCCAGCGCTCTGACCGAGTTGCTGATGCAGGTACTCGGCTTCGAAGGTGATCCTGCGCTCAAACAGTTCGTTGGTAGCTTGGTCCGTTTTCCAGACGTCGTGTCGGCAGTTGCATACCTCGACCGACTTAGTGACCAGGATTTTTACGACGCAAATGCCGACGCTATTACACTTTCGACCATCCACGCCAGTAAGGGTCTGGAGTTCGCCCATGTCTTTTTGATTGGCGCCGAGCAAGGGGTGCTGCCGCACAGCAAAGCTGACAGAGATGAGGAGAAGCGTCTCTTCTACGTTGCCGCTACCCGGCCCAAGACCCATCTAGATATATTGTATACCACGCATCGTGGTGGTCAGCCCAGCGAGCTGTCGGCGTTCGTACGCGAACTGCCAGACGAGGTATTGCCGAAAGTAGTTGATCCACATTTGGCGGATGATCAACGGAGGCTTAAAAAGCGGCAGCTAAAGAAGAGCCAACAAAGCTTGTTTTAAGTTTACTACTGCAGTTCGGCTATATCCGATCAGAAGAGGTCTATTCTTAATCAGTTTTTCATTACGGCAGAACTAGTCGGAGAGAGAAGTGCTCTAGAGGAAGATATCCAGTATATACGTATAGGAGGGAGGAGAAAGGCTTGGAGCGCGTGAACTGTTTTGTAAAGAGGAAGAGTTGGGGATACAATAGGGGTAGATTGAAGGAGGATTTATGACTGCAGGCGGAATAATAGTACTTGTTATTCTTTTTATTATTATCGCCAATGGGGTGAGGATTATTAACCAGTATGAGCGCGGCGTGGTGCTGCGGCTTGGAAAAGTACGCGGGCAGGTGAAGCAGCCAGGCTTGCGTTTAATTATCCCGATTATCGACCAGATGCGTAAAGTGCCAATGCGTACGGTAACATTGCCTGTCGACTCGCAAAAGATCATCAGTAAAGACAACGTCTCCATCGATGTTGCGGCCGTCGCCTATTATCAGATTGTGGACCCGATCAAATCGGTGGTGGAGATCGAGAACGTGGTCGCCGCCATTTATCAGATTGCCCAAACCACCGTGCGTAACGTCGTGGGACAGAGCACGCTCGACGAAGTGCTCAGCCAGACCGATAAAATCAACGACGCCATTAAGGGTATCCTGGATGGTGCCACCGAAAAATGGGGTGTGTACGTCAACACTGTGGCAGTGAAGGATATTCAATTGCCCGATACCATGCAGCGCGCCATGGCCAAGCAAGCTGAAGCGGAGCGCGAAAAACGCGCCAAGATTATCGCCGCCGAAGGTGAACAGCTCAGCGCCACTAAGCTGGGCGAAGCCGCCGATATCATTTCGGCGCATCCTATTGCGTTGCAGTTGCGTAATCTACAAACGCTTACCGAAATCGCCAGCGATAAGAATAGCACTATCGTTTTCCCAGCCCAGTTTATGGACACTATGTCGTCCATCAAAAGTTTTATGAGTAAAGAACAGTAGCGCGTGCTCCCACAACACGTCGATCCACCCAGCCCATTTTATCGGGTAGCCGCTAAGGCTCTCGTATTTAACGATGTCGGCAAGCTGCTGATGGTACAAAATGCCAAGCAAAATTGGGGTCTCCCCGGCGGTGGCTGGGAGCACAATGAAGATTTTGCCGACTGCCTCAGGCGCGAATTTTTGGAAGAGGTAGGCGTGGAGGTAGCATCTATTGGTCCGATTCTGTTTACCTATAGAGCAATGAGCAGCCGGGGTTACGCCGAACTCCGCCTCGTTGCTCACTGCACGCTCAGAAGTGATCGCTTTGTGCCAGACGACGACACAATCGCCGCAAAGTTTGTCAGTAAGTCCGATTTTCTGCAGCTGCGGCTCGCCCTGAATGACCAGCCTTTCGACCAGACCGTCAATGATCTGGCTAATAGAATCTGGTCGATATACACCAAAGGATCTGGACATGGCCTTTAACCCGCGCAATTTGCCGTCGCCTTTTTACCGTGTTTCTGTACGGGCTCTTGCGTTTGATAACCAAGAACGCATTTTGGTAGTCGAAAACGAAGATCACGAATACGAGTTGCCAGGCGGCGGCTGGGAGCACGATGAAGACTTCGAGACCGCCATGCGCCGAGAGCTCAGAGAAGAGGTCGGCAGAGAAGTAACAGATGTAGGCGCTATAGCATTTACCTACCGGGGCTTTGGCGAGCGCGAATATTGGATGCTTCGCTTAGTTGCTCCGGTGAGTTTGGCCGACGGTGGGTTAACCCCAGGCGATGGCATGATTGCGGCACGCTACATAACCCGTGACGAATTTTTAGCACTCCCGTGGTGTGATGAAGACGCTCCGGTTGTAGGCTATGCCGGCAAAATCTGGTCGCTAGTTGAAAAGGAACCCATAAAACGGTAAAATACCGAAGTTACACCTCTTTCATCCAACGCAATACGTGGCTCTTTAGCTCAGTTGGTAGAGCAGAGGCCTGAAGAGCCTTGTGTCCCCAGTTCGAGTCTGGGAGGAGCCACCAACATTATCCAACCGATACGAAATAGTTCCAGGATGCATGTCCTGGAACTATTTTCTTTGTATCACCCCTGTTGTCTTAGTTGGATTCTGGCATAGTATGATGATCTTCATGAGTGGCCTATGATACAATTGGTCGCCATGAGGCATCTATATCTATTTACTCTAGAGATTGATCCACTCGAAGTTGGAAAAGTGTATGATGATCTACCTTCTCATTTGACCTTAATGAGTCGTTTTCAGTCTGAGATGCCACATGACGAGGTGGCTTCAGCGGTCAAGCCCATATTTGAGCAAGCTAGTCCGATCGTCTTAACCTTTGGCGATACAAACGAGCTTGGCCCAAAGAAGGTCATAGCTCACCTGATAAGTAGCCCGGCAGAAGTAACTCTGCATAACAAGTTGTACCAGTGTCTCGAGTCCTTAGGGGTTGAATTTCAGTATCCTCAGTTTATTGGACCGGGTCATAAAGCACATGTCTCAGAAAGAGAAGGCGCTAATTTTAAGAAAGGACAGGTGGTAGTATCCTCAGCGGTATACCTTATCGAAGTCATTGATGCTAAAAGATTAGTCAGAGCGAAGATTGACTTTTATATACAATAGCAATACAATTGTTGTATATAAAAAGGATAAAGTATATGTCCACACAAACCATAAATATATCTCTCCCTAAAGAACTAGTACAAAAAGTAGATAGTGTCGCTAAGGCTGAATTTGCAAGTCGCAGTGACTACATTCGCCAGGCACTTGTCAGTAAGCTTCGCGCAGATAAGGTGCAGGCTGACGGTTGGAACTTACTCGAGGCATTGTCTGAAGAAATTGCTCAAAACGCAGAGAAAGAAAACTACAAAACAGATGATGATTTTGTACGTGCGACAAAAGAGGTGCGTGCTGAAGCGTTAACTAAGCCCAAGTAGCCTATGCGCATCTTATATGACACCAATGTGCTGGTTGCTATGCTGTCAAGGCGCGAGTCTATACTGGCATTTAAAAAGCAACTAGAGGATGGGGTCGTGCACATTTCATCGCCATTCATTTTGGCTGAAGTTGAAGCAGTACTTGTTAAGAAACTAAAGATTACTAACCAAAAAGCTAAAGCGACTGTTCGATTACTAGAACACCAGTCGGTAATGGTGCACCCGATAAAAGTAGAAAAGATCTGCAGAGATCCTTTTGACGACTATGTGTTAGCTGCTGCCGTGAGGGGAAACGTTGACTATCTCGTAACTGCAGACAAAGACTTGCTTGTGTTAGAAAAACACAGAAAAATAGTAATTATCAGTTCCAAAGATTTTACTGCTATCAACCGCCCATAATCTTTTTCAATGTCTAATTCTTCTAATTGGTTGCATGGAATCTGTAGATCAAAGAGATACAGTTTCAGTTTTTAATTCTTCCTATGCTCCGGATGGGGCAAAAAAAGACGCCGATAAACTGCGCTTTTTTGCAATAGTAAAGTAAACCCTTCTTTGTGATAGCTTAGGTCTACAGCATGCCTAATGAAGAAGGCGAATTGCATGCTTGAGGATGCATACAATGAGCTGGATCTTAATACAACTTCTGTGCGGTAAGCGGCAACTGGATCACTTGATTGACCAAGATGAGACCTCCTCCTTGAGGCGCATCTCGCACTTCCCATTTGATTGTAAATGAGAAGTGGCCTGTTTGCCGTTAGGTAAATAGGTTGAAAAGGGTCGCATAGTGAAACGCGCTCTAAGCGCAACCGCCTAAGGTTGTGCATGGCTATTCTTTGTTTATTTTTGCTGAAACGCGGCGGGTAAACATACGTTCTAACAGGTGTCAATGGGAGATTTCTTGTCTGCGCAGGTGGATTATTACGCTGTTAAACGGTTCCCTATTTTACAGCGGAGCGCCGCACTTCTTTCTACACTATAAAGGCTAGCGTAAGAAAGGAGGTTATCATGACAGACACCAACAACCCAGGGCAGTTCGGTAATCGCGATGATACCGATGAGCAGGCTGAGCGAGGCGGGGAGGCAAGTAGCTCCAAACAAGATATGTCCGAACTTGGACGGCGGGGAGGTGAAGCGCAGTCCACTGAAGCCGAGCGAGGCGACAACCAAAGCGGTGATGAGAACACTGAAGAGGAGGCTGAGTAGCGCTTTCAGTATGGCACTCGCCGATCGCTCATAAGAGCCGAATTGAAAGCACCGCATGTAAGCACAAAGGAGAATTATCATGGCAGAAAATAACAACGACAGCAACACTAGCAACCGTGGCTTTGCCGGTATGTCAAAGAGCAAGCAGCGTGAGATCGCCAGGAAGGGTGGTAAAGCTAGTCATAGTGGCCAGAGCAGCTCTAGCCGAAGTAGCGGCAGCGGTTCTAACCTCTCCGAGGAAGCCCGTCGCCGCGGTGGCGAGAACAGCCACAAGAATTCGTAGGCGAGAACTTACGAGTGGAGCCCCTAAGGGGGCTTCACTCCCCAGAGCGAAGCGCCTGTAGATGTAAAAGATAAATCGAAGGAGAAGCAAAATGGCAAAAACCGACGAAAATTCTCAGGCACAAATGGAAGAGTTAACCGTTACCTTGCCAGCCTACGCCTTAGATCTCATTGGCTCACCGTACGGTAGCCCTGTAAGCGCTTTGCATGGTCCTGCCGAAAATAGCCCCCCGGTTTTCTCTGCTACGGCCGCTCGAGACGAATCATTCCCGTGCTTTCGGATGTCTGCGTGGGGTGAACGCGTAGTTATTAAGATTGTCCAGCATCACGACGCGCTCAGCGCAGTGTAATCAAAAGGAGATTACCATGAACATCATACTTTTCTTAATTATTGGTGGTCTTGTGGGATGGATAGCAGGCCAAGTTGCCGGACGGGATGAAGGTGTCATTGCGAGCATTATCATCGGCATTGTTGGCTCGTTTATCGGCAGTTACGTTTCCAGGCTTTTTACGGGTGCCGACCAAGCTTACTTGACCTTTTCGTGGGTCGCGCTATTCTGGTCATTTATGGGAGCCTTGATCTTAGTCCTGATCTTGAACGCTATCCAGGGACGCTCGGCCCATAACCGCATATAGGCGGAGAACGCCCCCATGCCCTACCAAACGATCAAGGAGTTGCTGGACAGCGTGAAATGTGTGCTGCCTGACCACGCTAAAACATCTATAAGCAAGCGTTTAACAACGTTTGGCAACAATATAAAGATCGTGCTGAGCGCCGCCAGGACGCCAGCCAAGATGAGGCCGCACATCGCGCGGCCCGGAGTGCTGTTAAAGAAAAGTACGAAAAAGATGCGCAAGGCTGGCATACCAAACATTACTGCCCTTAATCAGACGACGAAAGGAAGCGTATGGCCGAAAAACGCGACACAGATATCTTCACCCGTTTTACCACTTCTGTTTCTATAGGTATTGGCCGCCCTTGGGTATTCGTGATAGCGCTTGGCATTTTAATGCTATGGGGAATGAGTGGCCCCTTTTTAGGCTTTTCTGACACTTGGCAGCTTATCATTAACACCGGCACGACGATCATCACCTTCCTGATGGTGTTTATCATTCAGAACACGCAAAATCGCGACCAGCTTGCGGCCAACATCAAGCTTGTAGCCATCATGAAGAAGCTCAACATTACCGCGGAAGATTTGCTCTGCGTCGAAGAAGAAAGTGACAAAGACTTAGAGAAAGAGAAGGCAGAGATTGAGCGTACCGGCCACAGTAAACGCGAGAGAACAACTCGCTAAGAAATAGGAGATGCCATGGCAAAAGACCAAGCCAACTTGCAGAATCCGACTGAGCAAAACCCGAAGCCACCTTTCGATACGCCGATGCAGGCCGAACCGGGGTTGGCCAAATATATGCATCCAAAGCCCGACCACGGTGAAGATAGCTATAAAGGCAGCGGCCGTTTGAAGGGCCGCAAAGCGCTGGTGACCGGCGGCGATTCGGGCATCGGCCGCGCCGTAGCCATAGCTTTTGCTCGAGAAGGGGCGGATGTGGTCATTACCTATTTGCCGCAGGAACAAATCGATGCCGATGAGGCAATGGAAGTCTTACAGGCAACGGGCCAAAAAGTAGCTGCAATTCCGGGAGATCTGACCGACGAAGCCTTTTGTAGAGAACTGATTGCGAAGGCAGTTGACGAACTAAGCGGCCTGGACATTTTAGCCAACGTTGCCGGCAAACAAATTTTCCAGGAGAGTATTGCCGATCTTACGACCCAGCAGCTCCAAGACACCTTCGCCGTCAATCTCTATGCTATGTTCTGGCTATGCAAGTATGCGTTACCCCATCTGCCGGCTGGTGCAGCGATTATTAATACCACATCCATCCAGGCTTACCAACCGTCTCCAGGGCTACTGGACTACGCGCCGACCAAGGCTGCGATTAAAGCCTTTACTGAAGCATTTGCTAAACAAGTGGTTGAGAGGGGTATACGGGTCAACGCAGTCGCGCCTGGGCCTATATGGACGCCCTTGCAACCTAGTCATGGTCAAACTCCCGAGAAGCTACGCAAGTTTGGGGCCAACACACCCATGAAACGCCCCGGACAGCCCGCCGAGGTGGCACCGGCCTATGTATTCTTGGCCTCACCGGAATCGAGCTACATTACTGGAGAAGTGTTGGGCGTCACAGGCGGCAACCATCTGAGCTAGTGTAGTTCGCCACGCAGATACATCCCCAATTGCCAAGTATATTCTGGCCATTTCCATTCTTACTACTCATCTAGCCATCGCTCCATACACCGATCGAAACAATAAAGCCACGTGCTTATTCAGGGGTAGTGAGCTTACTGGTATTCACTTCGAGAATATTGACGCGTGGATGTCGAACCATTCCATCGTCTTGCAGCCCTTTCATTGCCACGGTAATGCTCTCGCGGGTGATGCCGGTCATGTCGGCTAGCAGCTGGTGATTGACCGGAAAGGTGATGCGCCGCCATGGGCCGCGCCGCTCGGTACTATGGCGGTTGACCAGTGACAGTAGAGCGGCAAACAATTTATCACGAGCAGTACTTTTGCCGAGGCTGCTCAAACGCTGCAATATTTCATGCACCTCACCGGAGAACCAGTTCATAAGGTACAGGGCTAGATTACTGTCATCCCGGATCCCCTGAATGAGTTTTATTTGCGGCACTACATAGATTTCACAGTCGGTCAGCGCTTCGTAAAACCATTTAGCGGCAACAGTGCTGCCCGAAAAGAAAGCAAATGGAATAACCGCTGGCCTTTTTACGAGCTGTAGCACTTTTTCGTTGCCTTGTTCGTCGACATCGTATATTTTGACAATTCCACTATGGATAATATAAACATCGGGGGTGCGGTCGCCTCTGTAAAGCATAATCTGCCCCTTGCGTATAGGCTTGCAACGCATATCTCGCAGGATGGGGATGAGGGGTGGCGGAAAAACGTCCATACCTCTATTGTAACGGAGATGGAGCGATGACGTCACTGTTCTGGAGACTTCGCTGGTATTATGATTGCTACTACCAGCCTTCGGCGAAAGTAAGTGACAACCCTTTCCGGCGTCAACAAGGTCGAATATTACGTCGACAGCGATCCGGGCCATTCTTATGGTTGCAGGTGTGCTTGTTTCTATAAGATAGAGTTTGTTGCAATCCACGCCTTCACCGACCCAGTAATACTCGAAGGCAAATTACCGATTCGCAAAGTATGTCTGCAAGAAGGCGGTTCGGTCGCTACCGCTAAGTTGCTGCAGGCTGTCTACAAAATCACCGACAACTGCTGGGGTGAGCGGACTCTTCTTGTCCTGGCCGTTAACCGGATCTGAGAATGACATCACAAAATCACCCAGTGGTACATAAAAAGTACTCGGTTGATCTTTATTAAGCGCCTCAAAATACGGCAGGCGCGAGTCTGCGCGCGAAGCAGGAATATATCCGTAGACCTTGCGGCCCCCTGGTGTAGTCATAAAAAGTGAGCATGGGTAGGGAGCTGCCGATAACCGGGAGCTGGAGACTATTAGGACGACGCCGCTTCCGCAAGTAGAAGGTGGAGAAAAATTGACATATGAACCTCGGTAGGTGTACGCAAGGAGCATATACGTTTGGCTAGCCGAGGGGCCAGTGGCGTTATATTGTGTGATATAGCCAGGTACGCGACCGGGCACGCCGATAGTCGTACTGATTGCAGTAAAACGGAGCGCACCCGATCTATCTTTGGGCAGGTAGATCGGCACGTCCGACGTTTTTATAGCGGTTATGCGACGACTGCTGGCGACCTGTGCATCCGCTCTGAATGAATGCAGGAGCACGTAATTGACGAACAATGGCAACCACAGAATAGAGGCGGCCGTTACACTGGCGATGCTCCAGGAAACGATGGCGACGCGCCGGGGTTTTGCTCCCCTCAGACCGAAAAATGCGGCTAGAGCAACCAACCCAGCGATCGCCATAGGAATAATCCAATTATTCCAGAGCGATGGGTGGTATAGCCAGCGAAAATCAGCTGCATCCCGGGCAAGAGCGGGCTGCAAGAAAAAGAACATTCCCGTTAAGAAACCAGCCAAGTAAAATACGGGCATAAAACTTTTGCGTAGCAATCCAAAAGATAGGAAGGCTGGTACTGAAAACAGGGTGACATCCACAAACAGCGTGATAGCTGTCGTCTTGGGGCAGGCTGTAGTAGCTATGCCGTTTTGGGTGCACACTGCCCACCTAGCAGGGAGTTGCTCGAAAGCAGTTTTGAACCAGAAGTGGAACAGTGCACCTGCACCTGCTGCCAGCAATGTGATGCAGCACGCTTGCAGCAGCGTGCTATGATCGGCAGTATCATCGTAGCGCGGGACGGGTCGTTGGTGTGGTTGCGACTCGCGTTCTAAGGCCGTGACTCGGTTGAATGGCTCCGGATAGATATTCGTAAGGTTTGGCGAGCGCAGTTTTGCCTGCGGCGTATTTTTAGAAGGTAGGTCTGGTTGAATGGCTGCGGCCGGACGCGGTGGTGTTGGATCGGGCGAGAAATCTGACGCAGTAGGCTGGATAATCTTTTCGTGCCCAGCCAGTATCCGTCCCGATAGGTTATCGCTCTGCCGATCTGTTTCCGTTTCCGGCAGGGCAGCCCGACCAAACAAGGCCCGTGTATCTCTTTGCCTCGGACTGTCTTTTTTGCCCATCCCGTTTGTCCCTTTTGCCTTTATGATAGTTGACTTTAAAGATTGTGTCTATGGTGGCCGGGTATAGTGCTTGGTGGCACCGCTTGCACAGGCCACCCTAGCATTTTACTTAGAACCGAAGTCCCCTCTATTTACTCCCTCTGGATAAATGCCGAGATCTGTTTTTCTTTTAGGGCCAGACAGTCGAGGGGACCTATGTTGAGAAAGGCCTACCGTAGGGACCTTCTTGTATGAATGGGGCTCGACCCGGCGCACATCCGGCGATTCAAACAGATATGAATCAACAATATCGATATGTTTTCTGCCATCCGGTAGACTATAAGCTATTGTAGTGGCCTTAAGAACCTTGCCAGGCTTCCCATTTCTAATGGCGGCATCTATTTTCGGGCCGTATTTGTCTAATAATGCTAGCTTGGCCTCACCTGCATCTTCTTGCATGTATAGCTCGTGGATAGCCTGCTGGCGCAATACGAATACGTCGCCCTCATGGCGGTTATATTGAAAGGCGAAACGACCGCCGATAGCGGGCCGTTTTAGTAGATCAGTCAGATGGTCGCAGTCGCGTTGGGTTAGTTGTGCTTCTGGCGCATCATTCGCAAACAATCTTCTTAGGTCCTGCGTCGCAATCACGCCGTGCGCGATACTTAACATACCTACCGCGTAGATAAGGGTGTCGGTTTTGGCGGCGGCCTCTGCTTGCAGAGCTTCAGAATGGGGAGCTATGCCGCGAGCGATTGCTCCCCAGGTAGGTGACAAGGTGCAATCTGGAGAAGTAGCCGGAGCAATCTCATAAGTCGTCGGATGCGAACCTCTTATTCTTCTTACCCGATCGCTAGCCTCAAGGCTGCTGCGAAAATCTTGAAAAACAGGCGGAGGAATCATGGTAGTATTGGCAGCTGTTAGCAACAGTTCATGAATAGTAACCTTTGGCGCTTCGCCATCGACGATCCATTGATCCAGGGCCTGCCCCACTTGTTCGGGGATGTTACCCGGGAAGTTCCAATCTACACCATCTTCGAATGCTTCCGCCATGTCATAAAAATACACCCGGCGCAGAACAAGATCAAATAACGACGCCTAACGAACTGCGAGTAGCCAAAGCGTTTTCATATATGTTTAGTATCGGACGATGGGGGCCGGGCGTCCCAGGCCTAAGAATAGAAAAAATCTTGCGCAACAGAGGTCGCGTAGTGTACAATAGCACTCGTTACATGCGGGTTTAGCTCAGTTGTTTAGAGCGCGTCCTTGCCAAGGACGAGGCCAGGGGTTAGAGTCCCCTAACCCGCACCATCGTAGTTCTAGAAGACGCTTCGGCGTCTTTTTTGTTTGAAAATAAGGTGATGAGAGGGCTCACATCGCGGGTGTAAACTTTATTTTCTGAAGTCCAAAAAAGCCGCCTGGAAAAACTAAAAGTTGACACTAAAATCAACTCTTACCCCTGTTAGGGTACAACGTTCAATCTACATTGTGCGACACGAAGTCCGTGATGGTATAATATTTAAGCATATGCAACAAGACCTGCTGGGCGTTACCACCGTAATTCAGCAAAAATACCTTGTATGGCATGGTCTTACTTTTGCTACGACCGACCTACTCGCTTTTGTTTCATTAGCGATCTTGGCATATACTGCCGTTCAAGCGTTCAAAACGCGAAAAGCCACGGCGCAAGCCGCTATACTGACCGTACTGCCAATTCTCTTTGTTGAATTCGAGAGAACAACGGGTGGCATGAATGCAGAAGAGGGAATGCGCCTCAAGAACGTAGGGAGCGGCCCCGCATTCGACATACACCTTGACGATGTCACAATAGAGTTCTTAGACATTAAAGATCGTTGGCGACTTAAGATGAATCTAAGGCCCGATCACCTACTGGCTGGCGAATCGCGTTTACTTGGTCGTCGGGTTACCGACCGTCAGGGCGCCATAGTTGATCAAGCAGATCTAATGACGTTCACAATCCGCAATCGTGAAAAGAAGCCGATAAAGCTCATTATCTATTTTCGGGATGTTACGGGGAAGCGATATGTCACGGTTGTTGATAGCGGGAAAGGGATTGCCCGAATAAGAAAGCCGTCCACACCATACGGCCTAGTGCGCATGGTTAAATATCGCCTTTTGTACCCGCTTTATGGTCTTCTTGGCAGGCCGATATATAGTATGCGCAGATGGCATGAGATGAAATACCATCCGAACATTTTTACTCATGCTCTGCACGGGTCTAAGAAAAAGAGGTAGCACATGTTCAGACAGCGATTGCTATAATATTGTTCATTATGGCTTTCCCTATTAACCACATATATGCACCGCAATTTAACCCCGAACTCAACTTTGCCGTACCTACATTAGGAACCGATGGGAAGTCATGAGTGAACGTGCTGATGTTAAGTTATCGGCATCTTTCCATTTTGAGCCAGAGCGGCTAATTGTGGCCCGTCAAAAGCTACCCTTAGACCACAGAGACTTTGTACCCCTGATGATCTTTAATCGTTCGTTCTCTATGTTGGAGCTGACACTAACAAACTTAGGCGGTGGTGCGGTTGTCATGTCGATCGGTAGGCCTTTCGGTTTTATGCAGGGCAAAGACAACAACCGAATCATGCAGGAAACCCAAAAGACGGACGGGATTGTTTTAGCTCCCGACCAAGCGAACAAGGCAAGTGGCGGGCGACATTTGACACGCCTGATCCGCTCACAAACCTTGATCTAGGCCTATTCAGTTACGGCGTTAGCTTTTACGCCGCGCATGCCGAAACCAAGCTCAACAGAGTACCCTAGCTTACCAGTGTAACTCCCTCTCCTTATTGTATTGTTAGCAAATACTCCTGATATGGCACCGCTAGGATATCTCTACAACGAGCTATCTCTAAGGTGATTGGGTGTAAACTTTTTCCCGCGCTGTGCACCAAATGGGAGTAATCGAACGCTTTGGCGCTTTTTTGTTTGTCGCTGAGGTAATGAGCGGCTGATCTCTGCTGGATGAACTGTTACTTTTGTTGCACTCACCTGATGAGCGGCTACAATTTTCGCAATGCCTATCCTGCTTATGTTACTATCAAAGCTATAGGGTGGAGGGTGATATGGCACGCCTACCGATACCGGATAGCGACGACGGAGTTTGGGGAAACGTCCTCAATGATTTTCTAAACCAAGCGCATAACAGCGACGGTAGATTAAAGTCGAGCTCTGTTGCTGCAGCTGGGCAATCCTCCTTTGTTGACCTATCAACGAATCAGATAATCTCGGGTACCAAAACTTTTTCAGCTGCGCCCGTGGTACCAAGTGGCAGCTTTCCTGAATCAGCCATTAATGGTCTGGCGACCGACCTAGCGTCCAAAGTTAACGTCGGCGCCTTTACTGCAAAGGGCGGCCTTTTGGCTGGGACGGCCACGGGCGCGTTTGCGCAACTGGGCGTCGGCAGCGACGGGCAGACGCTGACAGCTGATTCCACGCAATCTACAGGTTTGAGCTGGAAGATCGGCCCGGCCGGTATGGTCGTCAATGTAAAGGATTACGGTGCGACTGGCAACGGAAGCACGGACGATACCGCGGCAATTCAGAACGCCATCACGGTCGCCAAAGCAGATACACAAGTGCTGTATTTTCCAAAGGGCAACTACATTATCTCGGCGACCCTGAACGTTGGCGGAGGCTTCCCCGGAGGGCTGTACATTTACGGCGCAGGCTGGGATAGTCAAATCTCTCTCACCAATAATGCTAATTGTTATATATTTACACTCAACAATACCTATACACCCGGGCTTGTCATACGGGACTTGTTCCTGAGCTGCAACGGAGCGAACCAGACGGCTGATAGCGGGGGGATTGATGCGCATGGTGCGGTGTCATGCCGATTTGAAAATTTGCAGATCGATACACCTTTTTATGACGGCATTTATTTGCACGAAAACGGTGTCGGCGGCTTTGGCCAAGACAATACCATCGATTCCTGTTGGTTTAACAATGGCAAGCACGCGGCTGGCCCGGGACAAGCATTGGAGATATTTCTTTCGGATGAGAACTATATCGTAAACTGTACTTTTGGAGACAATGGCAACCCGGGCAACGCGTATGCATACCATAATGGCGCCCAGCCCGGTGGGTTACCCTTCCAGGTATTCGAGTCTGCAGGCCTGCAGCATTTCCTCAACAATTCTTTCGTGAATGGCGGCTCGGGAGTAACGCAGCTGCGCGCAATCGGAAGCCGAAATGTCTTTGTAGGCAATATCTTCGATGGCGGCTCAGGCCAGCAGTTGCACATCAACGGCAATGCCAATATCATCCAAAGCAACATGTTTGTGAATATTGGAAGCGCGGCGGCGTCGGGCAATCCGAAATCAGGGCTGTACCTCGACAGCAAGTCACGCAATATCGCAATCGGCAATGTGTTTACACCAATCGCTAGTGGTTCCGGGTTTGCTATCGCTGGCATCTGGGCTGATTTTACGGCAGATAACAACGACATTCGCAACAACGTCTTCAGCTTGGATGATACGACGGGGACATGGCAGTACGCGCCGATAAAGCTCAATACGGGCGGCGGCCATAATAACCTTTCAGGTAATGACGGATTCCCGACATTAGGCGTGGGTGTGGCCAGCATTACGTCTTCGCAAAGTACGGTGACGGTTAATCACGGGCTATCTTTAACCCCCACGAGCGTTCTCATTACGCCGCAGAGTAATCTCAGCGGTCTTAATTGGTGGGTCAGCAGTGTGAGCTCAACGCAATTTACCCTCAATCTTTCGGCTAATCCGTCAGGCACCATGACCTTTTACTGGCAGGCACAGGTATTGCAGGGATAGTTAGTATTTGGGAGTCTGGGGAGATATGACTTAGCCACCCCAAAAAAATGTTCGAAACAAAGCGCATCAAGTGCACCAGAAAAGGCTAAAGACGCGAAGGCTTTTTAGATTGACAGCAGATAGCAATAGTGATTGAGTAAAGGCATATGCCTGAAATGTTAAGCGCACCACTTACTCCAGGCCAGTATGGCGCAGCATTACTATGGCGCGAGATGGTGGCTGGCGGTCTACGAGAAGTCCGTGGTGACGTTGCGCCATTAGTACCCGAGTTACTCCGTCCAGAGGTTGAAGGCTACCAGCAGGCTGGCCGCTTGGCTGAAATTGGTGCACCTTACGCGGAAATGAGCAACCCCAGTCTGACCCGAGAAGAGCGGCGTGCCGCTCGCTCCAGAAGCGCCCATACGATGTTGTATGTTGGTGCGGTTGCCAACCAGTATGCACGCACAGGCTCTGAAGATTTTTTGCATGACGCACACCGTGCGTTGGTGAATGGAGAGATGCCGTCGCTGCGAGATGATGATTACGGAATGGCTACGTTAGAGTACGCAGCCACGGTGCGAGGCCAGCTCGGCCTGGAACACAACGCTGGCGTAGGCGATGCGATTGACGAGATATTCCAAGATTTAAACCGCCAACTACTGGCGCAGTACGAGGAAAGTCAAGCTAGCAGGCGCGACCCGCGGCGTTTAATGGAGATTGCCATGGGCGCTGGTGCTGCAACTGCCGAAATGGCCGCCGTGGCAGCCGCACAGCCTACCGATGTTCCGGCGTTTACTAGGTTTAGACAAGCGGCACGGGCTTTTGGTGCTATTGGTTTCTTGGAGGACCAGGCAACCGGCCGTTTGGTTATGGGTAACTTAGAGACGTACGCTTCGGCAGTTTTGCGCGAGGAGCCACTCACTTTGCAGGGGGTTCACCACGCCATGAGGCGAATCCACGCTATGCGCCGTCCAGCCGAAGCCCAGAAGGTTCACGAGGGTATGAGCGTGCTTGAACCTGGCCGCGAACGCAACATGTACGGTTCTCAACTGTGGTTCGCACAGCGCGTGCACCAGCTGCAGCGCCTCTCGGGCTTGCCTGGCCGTCGCCAGCGTGTAGCCCAGGCCCTTGCGCCATCGCAATAAATAAAGTGATTACTGAGTATAGGTCTCTAACTGGTTTCGGGGTTTTAAGTAGATTCTGTAAGTTCGCACCAATCGGGACCAATTCATCTTTTTGTCAAATAACACCTATAAATCAGGCCAAATTAGTGTTAAGCTAATTGGCCTGATTTAAATTTCGAGGTAGACTATAACGTTACGGCTTTTGCGACGCATATAGCGTATTCATTAAGCGCCAAGACTCACATGTGCATCCTTGGTGTGCTGTAATTTGCTGCTCAGTAAGCGTCGGTTATCCATTCTGGCTCTCGGCAGTGGGTAGTTTCGACCATCTGCACTTGGGGTGCGGTGTGTAGGGGGAATTGCTCTAGCGTAAAACGCTCCTGGCCTAGCTCGACAGCAAGATCACAAACAGCGGATGCTTCGTGTGTCGGTCCGATAATGACGGCAACCGGCTCGATGTAATTTGCCGTTCCGTTTTCCGTAAAGCGCACCGTGAATACCTCTGCCAGTGTAGCGGTGCTCAGTAAACCGCGTGATGCTAAGGTATGTTGTATGTCCACGACGTTATGATCGGGAGGGCGATCATAGCTGTCGTCGTCCTGGCCTATATATAAACCGATAGGGATACGATAGGAATCGGGCGCTACATTATCGTCTTCCACTGCTGTACCAAATGATTCGGCAAGTCGTGCCATGCCCGCCGCACAATCTTCTGGGCGAGTGACGGGATACTTTTTACGAGGATATATAGTACGGGTGAACGAGGTGACGTAGCCGATGGCAGGATCACGGGTGATAAGGCCAGTGTAGCGGTGTCTTTGCGCTTCTGCTGTTGTATTCACTGTTTGACGGAATTGCTCGTAGGGCATGCTGCCCGGGGAGAAAGTGAGCTTTGCGCTCCATGCCGGGAATACCTCTGACTCCCAATACTGTTCTTGCGGTGATGGTCGGGCTTCGCCCATGTAATTTCTCCTTATAGTTGAGCACTATTCTAACGATACTCAGATATCTTTGCTATAGGTGCTAGATAACAACGTTGGTCAGGTAGTCCACCCACAAAGGTGTTCGAAACAAAGTGCACCAGTTTTGAATAATAGAAAAGACGCACCATGTAGGGCGTCTTTTTTATTCTGTCAGGCGTTGGTAATGCCGTACAGGGCTATATACCGATTTGCTTGAGCACGTCTCGGGCCATTACCCGCTGACCTTGTGCATTTGGGTGGAATGCCGCTGGCTCGCCTGGAACGCCTGGGCGTTGCAGCCAGGGGTCGGCGGAGCAGACGTCGTGCCCGCTAAAGTCCACTGGTGCAAACTGGGTGAACCAGCCGGCCTGCTCGGTTGCCGTGTGTAGAGCATTGTTTAATGCGTCAGCCTCTTTGTTAAGCCAAGCGACTTCACTTGTTGTTAAGTTGGCATTTATACAGTTCGCTGAGACGGGGTGGTAATAACCGGTTACGATAGTCAGCGGCGCAATAAAGCGGCTACGTGCCTGGATGCCAGCGAGCGTACCGGTAAGTTTTGCTTGCATTGTTGCTATATATGCATTCGCCAAAGCAGTGTTGGTGGCTGTATCGCATCGGCTGGCACTAAAGCAGGCCTGAATGAAGTTTGCCCAGTGTACGTCATTGGCGCCCATGGTAACTGTTAGGAGCGCTGGTGTGCCGTGGGCAAATGCTTGATCCAGCTGGGGTTGGACAGTGAGGTTGCCTACGGGCTGAGGGGTAGTAAGGTTGTCTGTAGTTGCACTCTGGCAGGCAACGTTCTGGTCGGATAAATGGATTCCGGTTCCAGAAAAGGCGTCACGAATATGAGCGGCAACAGTGCTGGAGTATGCTTGCGGCGATCGGCCGCAAGCGATATCCACGGCGCTGGCTCCTGCAGCTGGCGGCAGTCCTAGACCGGCAGCGACAGAGTCGCCCAGCGCTACGTACGATAGGTTCATGCTAAAACGAGTCGATTCGGGCCTAAGTAGGTGGGGTGATGATAATGCTGCTGCAGACGCGGTGGTGGGATGTCCAATGGCGCCCATGAACAACATACCAATGATACTGAGTGAGGTAATAACATGTCTGAAAGCTTTCTTGTGTACCATAATTCCCCTTAATTTACTGGGCTATGTTACAAGGCGTCCGGGCAGCGAGCTGTGAGTATTCTTATAGCTTAGAGCAGGTTTTAGGCTAACACCCGGTAAAAATTTTAAAGAAGCTGTATGATGTACTGATGGTCTCTGATACTCCGCACATTGTTATTTTTTCGCATGGTTTTGGCGTTCGCAAGGAAGACCGTGGTCTGTTCACTGCAATCGCCAATGCCCTACCGGAAGTCAGGAGTGTGCTGTTCAATTACCATCCTATTAACGAAGCATCTAACACATTGGCTGCAACGCCGTTAGATAAACAGGTAAGGAAATTACGCAAGGTTATTAACGCTGCCCGGATAGAATATCCGGGTGCAGTTATCGATCTGGTCTGTCATTCTCAAGGCTGCATTGCAGCGGCGCTTCTTAAACCACGATATATACGTAAGATTATTATGATTACCCCTCCGGACGATGTACGTGAAGCTACGGTTACCAGGCAATTAAGTGCACGCAGCGAAATGGCGATTGACACGAGCACCAGGACGCGTCTTCTACGCTCCGATGGCAGCACTACTGTTATACATCCTGAGTATTGGCAAAGCCTGGTGGGTATAGAACCCACAAAGTTGTACAACAGGTTGGCGAGGTTTACGACCCTTCGCATTATTAACGCCAGACAAGACGAAGTGTTGGGCGACGTCAGCTTGGAAGGAATTGATCCGAGCATCTCGCTTGTTACCCTGGATGGCAATCATAATTTTGAAGGCGAAGACTCCCGGAACAGGCTGCTCTATATTATGCGGAAAGAGCTTACTCTTGAGCCTGCGAAACGGCAGGGTTAGCACTTTAGAAGATTAATGGCGACCATATACCTAAAGCAGGTAATCGGTGATAGTCAAAGTTAGCATTTGTTAGTAACTCCAGCTTTCGATCCAATTCTTTAGCCTATTGCGGGGTAATCAGTAGATTGTATAATAGTAACATGCGCGCTGAAGAGATCCCTGGAGAAAATCCGGAAGCCAGAATACGTCCACCCGTAACCTTAGTGCCATGTTCTAGGGGAGAGAACTTAGATAGTGCTGGAAGGCCTGCAAGCCCTGCAACATCCCCTCCTGGAAGCACGAACTATGAGCCGCATGCGTGGCAAATCACACCAACCCATGGATATGATGGGGAGATAAGTGAGGAAGCTAAGGGAGTGCTCGGGGACTGGATGCCACTAAGAAAAATTCGTGACTTACTTGGTGAGCCGGGAGTTGACTTTCAGCAAAGTGGATCCACTGGGATATGCCCTGATCATGCTAATTCTCCAGAGGTTCGTGGTTACTAGTCGCCCTTGTTATTTTCCCCGATCTCTTTTCAAGCAATTCGGCGCCATTGATTTGGTGCGAGATAAAAAGGAAAAACGCGGTTTCTTGAGATTGACCCCAATGACCAGTGGGCTTTTGTCGATGATATGACTACGGACAAAATTGGCCGCCATTATTTAGAGATGTGCATGCTGAGCGGGTTGGTGGCGACCCAAGGGATAAAGCCGATGCGAGCATGAAGGTTCTCAGAATTCCCAATAGCCAGCAGAACGAGCTATTTATTAGAGGATGCCTGAGGCTGCGTAAGCTGCATAGACGCTAAGGCCATGGCTAAAGAGATCTATATCATCAGGCGTAGCCGAGGTCGGGGTTTTAAGGGTCGCATCCTAAATTCTTGGATCATCTAGCGAAGGGGCTATGAGCATTTCTGGCGTCATTTGGGGCCGTTGTTCTGGTTGCCAAGAGTCAGGCTTTTCTAAACACCCAAACGGTCTGCCAAGAGACAAAGATATGGTTCCTCTGCCCAATTCATCGAGCACCGACCGGGAGGGATCACAGCGTACAACTTCTGCTCGATCGGGCCAGTATAGCCTCTCTGAATGTGCCTAGCATAGCCGCATAAGGTTCTCGCGTAATATTGTTGACACGCATGGATGCCTGAGCACATAATGCGTCCATTATCTCAGCAAGAATCGGGTATGAGGCACTAGCCTACTTAATGGCAAGCGCACGGTCCTTTTATTCTTATTTATTAGCATCTAGCATAATGACATGTAGCGTCTTGAGAGGCAACTCAAACCCTAAAACAGTATGATAGAAAACATTCAACTACGACCACCCTACCCTGTAGAAGCAGTAAACCCCTTATCAGTAGTCCCTGATCCCGGAGAAATGGGGCAAATGTACATTGGGGCGCGGGAAGCATATCCTGACGGAATGACATTGGCTTGCGCGAGTCCGCATAAGCCCTACCAAGAAGTAGTGGCCGCGTATGCCCAGGAATCTCAAGAACCAGGCTTCTCTGACGTAGCGTTTTTTAATAATAATTTTGCCGTAACGCCCCAAGATGAAGAGCGGTTCGTTACTGAGCCCGGACTTACTCTCGATGAATATACGCTGGCTATACGCTCCCGGTTTATCCGCCCGAATACTGAGCTAGGTTATTCCGATACTTGGCTGCCATATGATCTATCCGTTGCAGGAGCAGGACGGTTTTGCGGTCAAGCTTATCTTTGGGATGGATACCACATAGCCATAGGCTATGCCGCCGATGGTCGCTGGGACTTGGTACGCAATATTGTAGACAATAACGAGCATCAAATTAATCAGTTCGGCCATCCATTAAATGCTAATGCCATTTTCTATGCTTCACGTGCGCAGCCTGACTACGTTTCGCATGAAGTACGCATGCTTGCCGATAGGTTTGGCCCGGAAGTGCTCGTCCGCTACCTCCCAATGCTCGAAAAAGATCATATGGGTTATTGGATGGATGGCATACATGAGTTGGCTGCAATACCAGAGGATGGTAAGGCGCATGCCTATCGTACTCTAGTGCGCATGCCAGACGGTACATTTCTGAATCGTTATTGGGATGATGCTGACGGACCAAGGCTTGAGTCATATAAGGAAGACGTGGAACTTGGAGAACTCGTTGTGGCTGGTTTGAGCGGTGTGGCACGCGCCACAAGGCTGGAGAAACTCTATAAGGATCTACGCGCTGGCGCAGCAAGCGGATGGGACTACAGCAGCCGTTTGTTTAAGGATGGCAGCAATCTCAGTACTATTAATACAACAGATCTTGTACTAACCGACCACAATAGTCTCATGGCTTACAACGAAGAGACACTAGCTATGGCCTACGAGGCTGCCGCGGATGTCAGCGGCGATGACAGGGACAAATGTCTTGAGCGCGCGGCAATGTATCGAAAAATGGCTAGTCAGAGGGTGGCGACCATTAATAAGTATCTTTGGGATCCCGAAGGTAAAATATATCGTGACTACAATTTTGTTGACGGCCACCAAACTGCAATTGTATCAGCGGCGATGACGTATCCTCTGTATGTTGGTATAGCTAATGCCGAGCAAACTTTTGGTGTTGCAGAAACAGTAGCTAGAGACTTACTGTATCCTGGCGGCGTTATTGCTACCACAACCGAAAACAGCACGCAACAATGGGATGGTGGTGAGAGGAATGGCACGAGAAGTAAGAACGTTTGGGCACCATTAAACTGGGCGGCTGTGCGCGGCTTCGCACGTATGGGGCACATACTTCTAGCGACTGAAGTGGGCCTAGATGTTGAGCCATTGTTCCAACTTGCTGAGCAGACCAGGAATAGTTATATGAATGGTATTGAGGTCGCATATGATAAATATGGCGTCATTCCAGAGAAGCATCGAGGGGACGATCCTGCCCGGCTCGCAAACGGTGGTGAGTACGAGCTGGTAAAATTACTGGCCATGCCAGGTGAAACGTACAGAGCAATGATGCATCTGAATGTACGAGATGCCGCTGACCATTTGCCTAATCGCAGAAGCTCTTGATGCCTACGTTTTAGCCGCTTCAGTAGGTATTCGAAACGAAGTGTGTCAAGCGTCTGGCGGTTCTCAATTCCAACCCATGCCTTAATATATAGTTCATAATATGAGATTAGGTAATCGTCAAGAGTAGGTCTATACTTAAAGGTAACCAGCCCACCCCAACACTAAATGACTCGTAGGGAGCAGACGTAAAGATTGTTGTTGGCCTGACACACTAAGCATCTTTAGCGAAAGGACATCATCATGTCTGTATTTACTCCCACAAAACAGTATCAATCGAAGGTTCACTATTCCCAGTATATCCGTACCGCGGATACGCCGGATAAAAACGATACGAAACCGGCTGATCCGTCAGTGCCTGTGCCGCCCGAAGCCGAGTAGCGCTACAGGGGGGAGTTCGCGTTGTCGGACTCCCCATTTAGTAATGGAAGGAAACTGTTATGTCAAAACACAAGAGCCGAAAAGAAGTCACAGAATCAAGGCAGCCAAAGTAAAGGTCTGATATGCAGTTTAAGAAAAGAATATACGCTCAAGGTGCCGAAGAAGAACGGGAGATCAGGGAAGCGCTCCACCAGATGGTGCTTAATGATTCGTATAACACCTCACCGGCTTACACCGTCAAGAGTGCCGTATACCCAGACGGTTCGATCCCATTTGTAGATAAGCATATGCGATACCTTGACGCTAATCCCAAGTTGGATGCTCACATGTATCTTGCCAATTTACGACTGATGACCCGTATCAGAGTGTAATATACAGAAAAACTGGAGGTCGTCTAATTCACATCTGTTGAATTCTGTGTCCAGCTTGCCATCGTAACTGCTGCACCAAACATATGCATTATAAAAAAGGCCAGTCAGGCCTCTTTTGCTATTATCAGTATATGAAAATTGTTGCTTATCATGTAAATGCTTTTACTGCTGACTCTAAGGCAGGAAATCCTGCGGGAGTTGTTCTTGATGCAGACGACTTGAATAACGCAGAAATGCTTGCTATTGCAAAGGAAGTTGGATTCTCGGAAACGGCTTTTATAAGTAAAAGCAAGGAGGCGACCAAGAGACTTCGATTTTTTACGCCAACAGAAGAAGTAGACTTATGCGGTCATGCTACAATCGCCAGTTGGTCGCTTATGTATCAATGCCATATAGTTGATAAGGGTATCTCCACACAAGATACATTGGCAGGACTGCTCAAGGTTGATGTGGGTGCAGATGGACTTATCTATATGCAGCAGGCAAGTGCTAGTTTCTTTGAAGTTGTAGAGGCTGACATCGTAGCGTCGATACTTGGCATTAAGCCGAGTGATCTTAGCAGTACGCTTAAGCCGCAAGTGGTCTCGACTGGATTAAAGGACCTGATTGTAATACTAAATAGTGAAGAGGTGTTAAATAATTTAACCCCCGATTTTGCGGCTATGTCTGAATTTAGCAAAGATCATAACATCACGGGTATGCATGTCATTAGTTTGCTCAATGACCAGACCTCATTGGCTGCTGCACGGAATTTTGCCCCCTTGGTTGGTATAGATGAAGAATCGGCTACAGGAACTTCCAATGGTGCTCTCCTATGTTATCTGAAAAAGTACGGTGGGCTTCCAGCTCAGAACGAGTATAGGATTGAACAGGGCAAGTCTATGGGCCAAACGTCATATATTTATGGAAAATTCGAGGATGAAGTTGTATGGATCGGCGGCAACGCTACCGTAATGAAAGAAATTGAGATTGCCCTATAGCGCCTAACGGTCACCATTACGAAACGTCGAGATTATATGCGGCCAATAAAGGGCTGCTGTCTAGTAATAACTTTTATATTGGAGGGCTGCGATTCTGCCAGAAAACGAACTTCTAGAGCTGCTCTAAAAGTTTAAGTAGACTCTGGTCGGCTGCTAATAAAAGATGTAGGGATGAAATAAAATTGACAGTGACTCCCAAAGGGCATAGATTCTCAGTAGTTTACTGTTAATACAAAGAGGGTTGGTATGCGGGCTACAAAAGATATCGGTAATCGTAAATGGTGGGCAGTTGCTGCGATTTCCCTGGCAGCCATAGCGTTCAGCTTGGACCTGACCGTGCTTAACTTAGCGCTGCCCACGCTTTCGCACGATCTACACGCATCAACGAGCCAGTTGCAATGGATCGCCGATGCGTACGCGCTGGTATTAGCCGTGCTAACGTTGCCGGCTGGCATGCTTGGTGATCGCTATGGCCGGAAAAAATTTCTGCTCTTCGCTCTAGTAATATTTGGCATTGCCTCTGCATTATGTGCGTACTCAACCTCGGTCGGCACGCTCATTGCGGCCCGCTTGCTGCTCGGCGTGGGGGCGGCATTTATCCTGCCGCTCGGCATGTCCGTCATGCCTGTCTTCTTTGAAGAAAAAGAACGCACCAAGGCGCTCGCCATACTCATGGGCGGCGTATTCCTCGCATATCCGCTTGGACCAATCCTGGGTGGGTGGCTACTGACGCATTATTGGTGGGGTTCTGTCTTTCTTATTAATATCCCGGTCGTACTCATTGCTCTCGCGGCGATCGCGTTCCTGTTGCCCGAAAACAAAAGCAGCGAACAACATGCTATCGACACTATCGGCATCGTAGCATCGAGCCTTGGTCTGACGGGCATAACGTATGGGGCAATTGAGGCTGAATCGAGCGGCTGGGGCAACGCGCGGGTAGTCGCCTCTCTTGTATTCGGCGCTATAACGCTGCTGTTATTCTATGCGTGGGAGAAGCGTATCTTGCGCCGGGGCCGTCAGCCATTAGTAGATTTAAAGCTCTTTAGCCATCGAGCCTTCACCTGGGGTACGTTGCTTATGACTTCGGTAAACTTTGCGCTGTTTGGTCTGCTATTCGGGCTCCCACAATATCTGCAAGCAGTCCGTGGAGATGATGCGCTGAGGGCCGGGTACTATCTATTGCCGATGATCGGGGGTTTGATGATCGGTTCAGTGGTTACTGGCAAAATGGCAAATAAGGCCAACACGAAGCTAGCTGTAGCGGTTGGCTTTGGTATCATGGCGGCGGGACTCATGCTGGGCGCTCAAACTACATTATCGGCCAGTAACGCGTTCATAATTGTATGGAGCGGTATGATCGGGTTGGGGCTGGGTGTCGCTATGCCGACGGTGGCGACTGCCGCTATATCGCCGCTGTCTGCTGAGCGAAGCGGTTCTGGTACGGCTCTCGTGAGTTCGGTACGACAAGTCGGTGGGACACTTGGTATTGCACTCCTTGGCACATTGATCGGCGCGAGCTATCGGAGCCAGTTGCATGTCGAGAACCTACCGAATCAAGTTGGGGCTGCGGTACACAGCAGCGTCATAGCCGGTGTGGCAGTCGCCCAGAAGCTTGGTTCGCCTGTCCTGCTGCATGAAGTTCGTTCGGCGTTTGTACATGGACTTGATGTTATGCTATGGGTATGCGGTGGGATAGCACTCTGTGCAGTAGTTATAGCGCTAGTATTCCTTCCAAACTTACGGAGTGAGAGTAATGAAGATGACCCTAAGAGATCGAGACCCAAAAGGCAAGCAGCAGCTACCCCCGGGTCTACGCGAACGTAAAAAAGCCAAAGCCAAAGCTACAATTCAGGAGCAGGCGCTAAAATTGTTTGCCAAGCAGGGGTACGGCGCAACTACGGTCGAGCAGATCGCCGCGGCAGCCGAGGTATCGCCAAGTACCTTTTTCCGCTACTTTCAAACAAAGGAAGCGGTGGTGCTATACGACAGCCTAGACCCGATTATCTTGGAGGCTTTTAAGGCTCAGCCTGCGGATGTGTCCGTTATACGAGCACTCCGAAATGCCAGTATGCAAACGTTTCGCGATCTCCCGTCGGAGCGACTAGCCCTGGAAATGAAACGCTTCGAATTGGTACGAACCATCCCGGAGCTAAGAGCAACTATGCTCGATGAAATGATACGCAATATAGATATGCTTGCCGACATGATAGCTGAACGGGCCGATAAAGACCCGAATGATTTAGCCGTACGAAATTTGGCGGGGGCAATCATGGGCGTGGGCATGGCGGCCCTCCTTCAAGCGTACATGCGGCCGAAGGAAATTAATTCTGTTCAGGCTTTTGATGCGGCCCTGGCCCGTCTGGAGCTTGGCCTTTCGCTCTAAAAGCGCTAGAATGTTGGGCCGATGGCGAGCGACGTACTTCTCTGGCATCTGACGAAGTGGCTTAGCAAGAAAGCACCTCCTAACTCACCGCCCCTTGTTTGCATCTGATAAGATGAGCATATGAACAACTTCCAATATGAGCTAGAACTCGCCAAAAGACTTGCGAAAGACGCGGGCGACATAATGCTGAACTATTTCAATTCAGCAGCTGCAAACCCAACTACAAAGCCAGACCGGACGATTGTAACCCAAGCAGATACGGAAATAAACGCACACATCATCAAAGTGCTTACCAAGGAGACGCCCGGCTATAGCATTTGGGGAGAAGAGCAGAGCAAGATTATTGATGGTTCGGAGTTCACCTGGGTGTGTGACCCGGTAGACGGCACGATGCCGTTCGCGAAAGGCATGCCGATTTCATCTTTTTCGCTTGCGCTGGTAAACGACAGGGGTGAAAGCGTTGTGGGCGTCGTCTATGATCCATTTTATGACCGGCTATTCGAAGCTGTTATAGGTAACGGCGCTTTTTTGAATGGCCGGAAGATCCATGTTTCAGAAAAATCTGACCTCGATGGCGCATACATCGACGAGGAGCTTTGGATCAATGACGACGAAGGAGTTACCTTTGATGATCCAAAAGATGCATTCAATAAGCTGGGAGTAAAAATAACTACACAGTGTTCTTCGGTGATTATGGGTTGTTTGGTCGCATCAGGAGCGTATGAGGGGCTGATCTTTGGCCAGGGCAAGCCGGAAGACATTGCTGCGCTGGCAGTGATCGTGCCAGAGGCGGGTGGCAAAGTAACAGATTTATTCGGTAAGCAGCAGCGCTACGATACAAACATTCACGGCGCTATTGTCTCAAACAGCAACGTACACGCTGCGATTCGTGATGTGTTGAAGAGTATCAATTACACAAGTAAATACATGTAAGGTTGAGGCGCTGAGCAGAATTGCTGCTACGGCCAATCTTTTTAGCCTCCCTAACGAGAGGGTTCTGATATAGTTATTGCGATGGCTAAAGATTTTATAGTGTACGTAGATTTTGACTCCACTCTGTATGACACGCCGCAGTTCGGGCAAGACCTCAAGCAATTGATCTCTAACGAGGCGCACGTGTCCTTTGAGCAAGTGGTAAAGGATACGCGGCAATTTGTCGCCGATCCTAACTTGGGTGGATATGATTACGAAAGCCATATACGATCTTACGATCTCGACCCCAACGCTATGTGGGCAGCGCTAGAGCAACTTGTGGCTACACATAATTATTTATACGAAGATAGCCCTGAGTTTATGCAGGCACTCTACGACGAAGGTTATACACCGCACATTCTCTCATTTGGCGAGGAGCGCTTCCAGGCGATAAAAATTACGTCGTCACTCGGACATTTAGCTGGCAACACGAATCATAAGATAGGTTTTGATGTTATTATGCGTAAAAAACAGGGGCATATTGCAGAACGCCACCCTGGTGGTCGGGGCGTGCTCATCGATGACAGACCTGATCAAGATCTTCCGGATGGATTTGCTGAGATCACGCTTGATCGGTCCTTAGGGTTGAAAAGAGGCCGTCAAAAGGGGGCTGTATACATGGTCTCGGACCTTGGGCAAGCAGCGGCGATCATCCGTTCCCTAAATGGTATGCATTTGACGAGCTAGCGATATCAGGGCGCACTGCGTTTAGGTTAATGCACACTACTGATTTTTCCAAGGATACTGTCCTTGTCGGTAAAGCGTGCTGTATCACCTCGTTGCTTAAGTGGCTGACATTAAATCTGCGACTGACGGATAGTGATCAGAGCCGAGGCGATAGGCCCTGCCTCTCGGTACCGTATGAGATACGGCCGTGATGTCTGGGGAGTGGAGGATATGGTCCAAGCGCAGCATAGCCGGAACGGCGATTCGGCCACCGAGAATGCCATATCTCGGGGTCGGCCATGTGGCTGCTCTCTCCTTGTTCGCATCTCTAAAACCAGCTTTCATGAGGCGCTGATAAGCCGTGCCCTCAAGGTTGCCGAGTACATTTGCTATAGCTTCTGGCCTTACGCCACTCGGTATCAGCCTGAGCAGGTGTCTCAGTTGCTGCGCCGTTTTGTCGAGGCGGCTTATTGTATTTAAATCACCTTCGACTACAGTCCTCTCAAGTCTTCCGGTGCGTGTCGCGTAGCCCACGAGTCCGCCCACCTGTTGTGTTCGTTTAGCTTCGTCGGCGTGATGCAGATAGGCAGTGATTGACGTAACAATAGTGCTATCATCAAACTCAATATCTGCGCTGAGCGCCTGTCTCTCGCCCAGATCGACAGGGGACGGATTGATAATCTCCCGATTACTGAGTAATGTCAGGCCAATGTTCTTGCCTGAGACGCCCATCGTTTTATCGCCTATCGGTTGCGTGACTACATGACCATAGCTAAAAGTTTCGCGTAAGTATGCCAGGTCGAAAGTATGCCACCGGAAGGTGTCGGTTAAGGCGACAACGTCGGCATCAAGCCCTATCACGACTTCTGCAATAGCGTCCATACGTGGCGGATACTTGGTTTCGTAGTCCTGGTAACTATTAAATCCACCGACTTCAACATTATACGTTGCAAATTTCATGCTCCTCTGTACCCCTCGCTTTACGTTTGCTTAGGTAGATTTTTTGAAGCCAGCCGAACTAGCGCTCATGGCCCGCATTCGTAAGCTATTGTACCAAGATACGCCGTACATCATGGCTTAGAGCGGTGAGCAGATTGTAATTAAATAGCGCGTGTTCATGAGCAATAGCATCCACAGCGTTCCTATCTGCGGAATCGTTGCTGTACACAGTAACTTCATCGCCAACTTTCGTGGCTGCCAGGCCATCTAAGCTAATCATGGTGTGATTCATGCATACACGGCCAACAATAGGGGTGAAGTGTTTGCCCACCTTAACCACACCAGCGTTACTCAACGCCCGATTGACGCCTTCATAATATCCTAGTGGCAGTACGCCGATTCTCATGTCTTTCGGTGCGGTGAAGGTGTAGTTGTAGCTGACTCTGTCGCCTTTCTTTAGCTCAATAACCTTGGTAATAGTGCTTACGAGTTTTAGCGCTGGGCGCAGGTCTTTTAGATGGGTGTGAAGGGCGTGATTTTTTGGGAACGGGTTGAGACCGTACAAACCTATGCCGAGGCGGGAGGCATTAGCGTATTTTGATCGGGCTTTAAGGTTGCCGGCGCTTTGGGCGACATGAAAGATTGTTGGTTTCGCTCCGGCTGCTTGCACTGCCTCAACGCAGGCGTCAAATTGCTTTACTGCTATATCGACAGTGGCGGGATCGTCGCCGTCGCTATCGCATAAGTGGCTCATCACGCCTTCAAGAGTGAGGTGATTGTAGCTAAGAATGAGCTTCGTAAGCCTTACTATTTCATCCGGTTTTGCACCGTAGCGATTCATGCCGGTATTGGCCTCGAGGTGCACGCTAATATGTTTACCTGTATCGCCGAGGGCTTTGATGCTTGCCTCGTCATGCACTACAAACGCAAAGTTGTCATACCTGAGGTGTCTGTAATTTTCCGGCCGAATAGCGCCCATCACTAGTACGGGCTGGCTGCTTACCTCGCGAATGCGTACGGCTTCGAAATAGCCATCGACGGCGATATAAGGCAATCTGCGGCCCTTGAGGGCTCTTGCGACCAGGGTGATGCCGTGGCCGTAGGCATTCCCTTTGAGCACGGGAATGGCGGGCTTATCACTTATCTTTTCAAACAGGTCAAGATTGTGGAGGATGGCCGACTCCGAGACCTCGATACGATTGTGCGTAACATATTCTCTCTCCAATTTGCCCAAGAGCGTATTGATATGTTTGCGGATAGACATAATGTAATAGTACTCTAGCCCGTAGCTGGACTAGCTATATCATAATTTTCAAATCCTAATGACTGGCTTTGGAAGGCTGGGTGGTTATGAGTGGTGGTAGTGGTGGGTGAGTGCGTGGCCTTTGCCGCGTTTGAGCAGGTAGGCATTGACGGGGTAGCCGGCTGCAAAGGCAGCTGTCAAGGAAATAACGCGGCTCAGCCAATAGACTGGGTGGACGAGATTTTTGTCCATGGCACCGGGAATGACTAGTATGGTGAGGTTGTCGGCAATGGTCATGGCTAGAATCGATGTAGTGTCGGCAGCGAAAACTAATCGCAAGGCCTTTCTAAATGATAGTTTTGCTTTAACGAGCGGCCAGGTAGAAACTGAATATCCAGATAGAAAGGATAAAATTGAAGCAAGGGTAATCGTTTGCCTTGCATGTAAGCCAGTATGGGTGCCGATGGTAACGCCTATAATTTCACCAATGGCGCAACCTGCTAAGCAGTGGAGTGTCGCACTCAAAGCCATGTTTCCAGCCGCGCCATGCGATGTGTGCGTATTTGTGGACATAGGCATCTTGGCGTTCTGGTTTTGCACTAGGCGCCCCTTACAATATGCAGTTCGTAGAGTCTTAGTAGTTCGCCGATCGCTTTTTCGTGTTGCTTTTCATCGTCGCTGTTTAGCATATCCGTTACATGTGTCCGCATATGGTTCTCTAGGATAAGCTTATTGAGAGAAGCTAGGGATTTTTGGATGGCCAGACTTTGCGTAAGAATGTCAATGCAGTACGATTCATTGTCTATCGCTTTTTGCAGCGCCTTGCATTGTCCTTCAATAATCTTGGAGCGGTGAGTAGCTCGCTTTTTAATTGCCTGTAGCATACTATAAATATATACCCCGGGTGGGTATTAGTAAACATGAGGGCTAACAAGCCAGGGATTAACAGGAGTCCGTACATGCAAGATGCTAAAACAGAAATAATCGCTTGTGTCGGCAGCAGCACGGCAGCTGCGCGAGGTGTTTTTAACTGGATGAAGGAGTTAGAGCAGCGGCCGCAGAATAAGCGCTTTACGTTTGTAAATCGTGGAGTCGGGGGCGACGTGGCCTATAGTACGCTGCAACGTCTGCCTAAAACTATTTCAGTGCATCCCGATCGTATTATTCTTATCATCGGCGCCAACGACATTCTTAATCAGGTTTTTCCTAATGTACAAAAGATGCTTGGCGGATGGAAGAAGCTGCCAGAAAAATCATCGCCAGCATGGTTCAGGCAAAATATAGAGGCCATCGTACGCGAACTGAAGGCCAAAACATCTGCCAAGATCGGGCTCACCTCGCTTGCACTCATTGGCGAAGATCCGAGTTCCAAAGACCCGAAGCAGGCTGCACTGAATCGGCTTTTTAAAGAGTTCTCGCAAATTATTAAGGACGTCGCTCAACAAGAAAAGGTTGCCTACATTCCCTTTTACGAAGCATTCCAGCAGCAGGTAGAGGCCGAGCCGGGCAAGGCGTTTACCGAATTTCGCTTCCGCTCCTTCTTTCGCGATTATTATTGGCGCGAGTTTATCCTGCACCGCAGTTTTGACGAAATAGCGGAGATGAATGGTTGGAAATACCATGTAGATGGTGTACACCTCAACACCCGAGGTGGCATGATCTTAGCTGACGTCTTGCAAGAATTCCTGGACAGCTAGGTAGGGGGTAATGCCCTGACAGGTAAGCTTCTGAATCTACTGCGTATACTAGATTGTGGCCGTGAAATTCATTGACTAGTTCGTATTTCGTCGATATAGTTAAAGTCTATTTTAAGGCGAGGTGCGTATGTCAGAGTTTGACAAGATTGATAGCGTTAAAGACGTAGATGGTGAGTTTGATGAGATTGTAGGACGGCCTGATGTACACCCGCTTGGCGTAGACGCATTTGCTGATGAAATGCCAGTGGGTTTTGAGTTTATGTCATCGGTTGACCCCACTAAACGGGAGGGATATAACGATGTACAGCTTGGAAATTTGGCGTGCCTTTCAGCTGCCGGCACTAATAAGGTTGACGATAATACCAACAGGTTTCTTCTTCCTTGATTTAGCAGCAGTGATTCTATAGCTGAAGGTCGAATACCGTAGCATGTCGCGAGCCAAAAAGAAACGTCAGATCGTAGTCATCACCACCGAAGGCGATGCGCATATCCCTTTCGTGCAGAAGCACTTGGAAGAGCCGATGATTGTATTGGATTCCAACAGTCTTGTGCACCGCAAAACACTGACCTATGAAATGATTAATGGCAGGATCCGTACTGTTTTTAATGGTCTCCCTTTGGATAATGTGCATGGAGTGTGGTTTCGAAAGCCTACCCCAATCGCATTAGACAAGATACCTCTAAATAAAGATTATCGGGCCTATGCCCAGGATTCGCTCGAAGCACACTATCGATCGCTCTACACCGCTTTTCCTGACGCTCTTTGGATGTCTGATTATTACGCCTTGATAAAGGCGTGCGACAAAACATGGCAGCTTGCAATCGCGCAAGAAGTCGGCTTTCATGTTCCAGCTACTATTGTTACCTCCGACACCCAAAGAGCGAAAGCTTTCATAAGCGAGCATGACAAAGTAGTCATGAAGACCTCGACGCACTTTGCCCTTACAGTAGACGGTATTCACAAACTACTTTACACAACACTCATAAGTAACAAGAAGCTTCCTAATCTGGAAAATCTCTATGTATCTCCGATGATTTTTCAGCAAGCTATAGATCCACTCTATGATGTTCGTGCGACGGTTATTGGTGATAAGGTTTTTGCAGCTTCGATCCGAAACGCCGGCCTTAAGCCACACACCGAAGTACGCGATTGGCGTGTTGGCCACTTTGAGGGCGAGATATACACTGAGCCTATCGAGAATTTTCCACAAGATATTGCAGATATGTGTATTGCCCACACCAGGAAGTTGGGGTTGGCTTTTGGCGCCGTAGATTTAGTCGCAGATAAGAAAGGGAAATTTTGGTTCCTGGAGAATAACCCTAACGGCCAATGGGGGTTCATCGAAAGACTCACGGGTCTGCCAATTGGCAAAGCTGTTGCCGAGACATTATATTGCGGCAAGTAGTAGAATTTTTAAGATCGCTTCTTAGAATGTAAGTTGTAATAGTAGGTTATCTAGTTCCTTCTGATTTGGCTGGTCTGTCGTAATATGTCGTTTTGCAGTATTCGAATAGACTAGCGAAAATCTCTTTGCAATACGGTGAACCTTCGGCCAGGTGCTCGCTATGCTTTTGTATGAAGCGATCATACGTGATATTGATTTTTTGATACGGACGCCAACCGTCCATGTCGGCAAGTACCAAGGACTGCATTTTGTCGACTGTCCATACAAATAGCGCCTCATCGTCGGTTTTTTCTTCGTAGTCGTTCAGGCAGGCGACGAGATCCGCAAAGCCGCTAAACTCTTGGCTTAGTCTCTTGAGTGCTGCCTGTTCCGTCGCGACCTTTTTATTCCGTTCCTGTTGGCTGGCAAAAGTATTCACATCGCCTGCATAGCGTTCCACAAAATCGTGCGCCAGCGCATAACGCAGCACCTTGCTTAAGTCCAGATCGAGTTTGTTTTGGCTACAGATAAACCAACAGAGTAGCGCCACCATAAAACTATGTTCGATGTCGTTCTCGTGACGCTCGCTATTGATTAAATGATGGTTGCGTTCGATAAAAGCCAGGTCGTTCACCAGCTGCTGCAGCTCAAAGAAGGTATTGTATGGTCTCATGCAAAGAGTATAGCTTGTTGTGTGTGGCAGTAAGCAGGCTTGTCCTTTGGTGTGGATCTTTAAGACCAGCCTTGTTCTTCAAGTCGGGTTGTCAAAAGTTGTGCTGTACGCTTACTCCACAGTGGTCCATATACGCCGGAATCTAGAAACGCCCTTTCTTCTGGAGGGATATACTTCCACATCAGGAGATGGCCAATGCCGATTCTCGAGGAGCGCAACACCATGTGCGTGGCAGGCCTCACTGTTCGACAAGGAATTTCACCTAGCTTTCCTTCGACTGGCTCGAAACACGCCTGGTCGAGAGTGTGGGACACGTTTTCGAAGTCGATATAGGACCATCCATCTTTACCTTTGGCTATGGTCCGTAGTCGGTTGAATGCGGTGCCGTCTACCAGGTGAGGTAACTTTGGTAAGCTACGGGTAAAACCATATTCGCCGATAACGTCAACGTCGCGAAGCGTTCCGTCTTTCTTGACCAGTAGCTCTTCGCCGCGCGTCTTGAATTCTAGCAGCGGATCAAGGTCCATCTCTCCAAAAATTGCCGAGCGGCCAATAGAGCCGATTACCAGACCACCGGCATTATGAACCGCTTCCAGTGTCTCCCGTAGTCCGTCGTAAGACCTATCCGGTCCAGAGTAACTCATAACTTATATATTATGCTATATTCTTGATTCTGCGGAAAGAGGGGGGTAACTACCGATTTGCATCTCTGGGGGATCGACGACCTTTGCCTCGTACCTATTCCTTGACTCTAAAAATGTATCTATGCCGGCTGCTAACGCTTCGTATAGTTGGGCGGAAGGAGCTATGAGTCCAGACTCCGTTGCTTCAGCATAATACGTATCAAGCTCGTTAGGGGCAACGGTCATGAATATCCACCGCTTGCCGCTTAGGTCGTCCCTATCTCTACCGATACATACGGCACCAAGTGCCAGGAGGCCATCTCTGGACCTACTATTTGTTTCGGCTACAGATGAGCGGACAGCCTTCGCGCCTCTCGCATATGCCTGCAGACGTATTTCGGCACGAATCGCATGCCCGACTCCACCTTGGAATCCTTCGCGCACAATAGTCCATGAATTCAGATGGTGCGGGGGCAGCTCTGAAGGTAAGGGCTCTTCGCGTTGGCGTACGTGCGTACCGCCCACATGTGTTACTACTAAACCTGCTTCGTTCTTCTGATAGGCCATGGCCCCGTGGCTAATATCCACTGATAAGCGGCCCATCTTCTCAGCTAGTGCGCCCCACCCCTCTTCGTTGATCTCCTTGATAAAGGCTGGCTTTAGGTCGCGGCTTTCTGCAGGGGTGAGGCGTGGTGCATCTGTCAGTATTTGCGTGTTTGGATCGAGGCCGCCTATATAAAACGTACCGATACGGGTACCATTAATCTCGACGGTTGGGATAAATGCCATATGTACGATCAACCCCCTAAGCCATGGTTCGCTATTATACAGCACACTCCTTGTCGTAATCGGTGAGAATCCGTCCAGGCGCCTATTTTTGTTATACTAGGAGTATGTCTAGCGTACCATCCCCAGGCGAAGGTCCTATGGGTATCGATTCCCATGACCTGCTGATGGTGCATGGTTCTACCTATCAACTATTAGACCCAACGACCGCGCCTTCGGAGTTGCTTGACCAAGTCCGTGTGGATACGGCAAATCGATGTCTGGCCGTTGATACGGCGCTGGGGACGATTGCGGTCGAAGTATATCGGGACGTCAACCCCTCCGGAGGGGGCGAACTGGTACAGGCTGATTTTTTTCCTCCGCTCGATTCTATAGCTGACCGTGGGCCCGAAGATAACCTACCGGCAGCGTATATCTACCCCTTCACTATTCTGCCGGATGGTGCTCTGTATGACATCACGGTCCGTGCGCCCCGCGAAGCAGTGGAGGCTGAATGGGCGGAATCGAGTACCCTGATAATGGGCAACAGATTGGCGGAATTTCGTCGGGCGTATCCCGACGTTGCGGCCGCCATTCCTGAAGGTGTAATTGCCATAACTGCCGGTGTGCGCACTAAGCCGATGCTTGCAGTCGCTGCACGGATAGAAAATGGCGAGCCGCTAACGAGAGCGCTGCAAGTTACCGGCGCCGGGGTACGCTATAGAGAGAAGCTCGCGAGCGGTTTTGAGCCTTCCGGACGCCATCCTGATACAGCGGTCTCAGTCATAAATAGCCGCATAACCAGATCTGAAGATAAGAGCGAGGCTGACTATCAAAGATTAGTGTTTGAGGCTCACGATGGTTCTCAAAAGACCGCAGGAGAAGCAGGGGGGAGTAGAGGCCTGGTTGAAGTTATCGTTATGCAGGTCGATGAAGTCGAGTACAGCGGTTTTACTTATCCAATGCCCAAGTCTGGATTGCTTGGCCCGGATGACCGTTCCGAATCCGCCACCCGGCAGGCCTCCGGCGACGAAGCACATCCTCAGGCGCGGCAAAGGATAGAGGCGTCTGCAAGAGGTATCCGAAATCTGCGCGCTATTGCTGCCTTTCGTTTTGCCTTGGCTGGCGTTCGGAACGAGCTGACGGCTGGGAATGAACCAGATGTCCCTTAGGGCCAATTTTTAAGGCAACTACTGCACGTTTCGGCACGAATACACTTCGCTCTATGTCGGCGATCCATAAAGATACCTCTTCCGCCGGGGTGTCGAAGGCTATTTCTTCTTTGTTGAGACTGCGATCTTCTTTGGTTCGGGCAGCGGAGTGAGCGGAATGGTTACTTTTAGAACGCCATCGTCCAGATGGGCGGCAATCCTTTCGGCATCAGCCCGGTCTGGTAATGCAATGCGGCGGTAGAAGCTGCTGGAGCTTTCGCGCACCACATACTGCTTGCTTTTGTCTTCATCTTTTTCGTGGCGCTCGGCGCTGATGACGAGCACGCCATTTTCTACCTCAATATTGACATCTTTTTGCTCGAAGTTCGGCAGGTGTGCCTCCACAACCAGCTCATTATCTTTGGTATAGACATCGGTAGTGGGGATATTGAGACCCTTAAGCGGGCTGGTCCAATCATCGCCTAAGAATTGTTTTTGCAGGGCAGATAATTCTGCAAACGGATCCCACCGTACAAGGCTGCTCATGATATTTCTCCTTTCGTTATGGTTATAACGGCGAGAAGCATATAAGCTTCACGCTTCGATTGTAGGAAATGCTTATACATATGTCAAAACCCGCCATGTAAGTCAGCGGGCACCTTTGCTACACTTCAAGTATGAGAAGGGCAGTCTTTTTGGATCGTGACGGAACGGTCAACATTGGCACGCCGACCTACGAGCGTGTCGACTCGCTAGATAAAGTCCGGTTGTTACCGCATACCCTTGAGGCGCTGGCATTACTCGCCAGCCTTAAGTATGCAATCTTTTTCGTCTCCAACCAGGCGGGTTTAGCCGAAGGGCTTATTACCTGGGACGATTTCGAAGCAATTAACAATAAGATCTTGGAGCTAATTCGTCCCAGCGGCGTTACTGTCCTGAAATCGTATGTCTGCCCTCATGGTGAAAACGCTACCTGCGACTGCCGCAAGCCAAAGCCAAAACTACTGTTTGATGCCGCAAAAGAATTCGGCATCGATCTTAAACAATCCTGGATGATTGGCGATCGCCCTTCGGACGTTATGACCGGCATCAATGCCGGTACTAAAGCTATCTTGGTAAAAACGGGCGTCCCGACGGTTGAGAGCCGGGAAGCGATCTACACGGCTCCTTCCTTGCTCGAAGCAGTGCAGTATATCGCGAAAGACACCAAGTAGTAGTTGGCATTATTCTCCTGGGGACTCAGCTTCAGGTATGAGTTCTTCAAGTTTGCCTATTACTCTTTGTGGGTGGCTTTCAGATGCCTGAGGGCTGTGTGAAATCATTACGGCGCCCGCGTCAAGAGCTTCCTGTTTAGGAAGGCTTAATATTTCTAAAGCATCATCGCCTACTGCTGCGTACGTGCCATTGTCGACGTCAATAGATTCGGCAATGACCACAATCTGGCCCCTAAAGTTTCCTATGCATGCAAAGTAGGTGCGCCTTCGTTTCCCTAAAGCACCTTGCTCTGTACGGAATATCTCGGCTTCAAGTATTTCGCCGATAGTATGGAGGTCAAGCAGGCGCTGTACGGCATCTGTTTTGTCTGCAGTAGGCCTTCCTTCTGACGCTTCTAGTTCTGAGGCTACAATTTTTTCGAAGAATTCTTGAGGCGATACAACCTGTGTGCCATCGGTGGGGAGAATAACTCGATCTAAGTGCCGGGTAATCCGCTTCTCTAGCTCCGCAAGACGCGCCCGCGCTGCACCACGAGTAGCGAGTTCTTCGGGCGTGGTAGTGATGGGATCAACTTCCGTCTGAACCTCGGTTGGAGTTACAGCTTCAGGCGCAGCCGCTATGCCATGAAGGCTCAATAGCGCATCTGGGGAAGCATACCCCAGGGACGTGAAGACTGTTTGCATATCCTCCAAGAAGGTGTGCATCTGCACCAGGAGATTGTCTGCTCTCGTTGCTAGGGTCTGCATGTATTCAGGTGGGCCTTTTCTTTTCTTAGGACTTCGTGGGTTGGCGTATTCTTGGAAGATGTCGCGGATATTTTCAATGAGGTTTAGCTTAGCGCCAAGGTCTGTGGTGTAGAGCGAGGCATTGTATTGCTCAAATAGCCTGTAGGCACGTCTCCCTTGTGCGTCGCCTAGTCTGCCGAGTTCCCGTACATTGCCAATACCAAAGGCAGCAAGTTCAAAGTTAGCAATGCGCAGAAAGGTTTCAAAGCGATCCAATAATATTGTTTCGGACAGGTCGCCAAACCCTTTGCTATAGAGGTACTGACTTATTTCGATGGGGGATAGTTGTTCTGGGAAATCTTCTTCTGGATAAGAGTGGGTAAGATTCAAAGCCGCTAGAGTATTGGTTTCCTTTGATGGTCTGACTCGCATATATGGGGCGTAGTGATAGTACATTTGAGATAGGATACTGCCCGAGACCCGTGCAGCGTACAGGCTAGGACCTGGGTTGAGGGCTAAGAGCTGTAGATTCTCCCGCACTTCATTAGATGTTAATCTAGCGTTCCAATCGTGGTCATAAGTGAAGCCTGTCGTTGATTTTCGCCCTGCGAAGTCTTTATCTGCAACAGCCCTGTAGTCTTGATCAAAGTCGTGTGCTGTCGCCGGCCGACCTTTGGCACGAATAACTTCTAATGCCCCATCCAAAACGGGCAACCCTGTGGCATAGAGAGCGCCTATATCTCGTCCATATGCTTCTGCAATGCTCGGGTCAAATGGAAATGTGTCGAAGAATTCCCTCAATACGGTGCTTTCTATAGCGCCGCTATCCCTATCCGTAAACGTATACTTCGCAACTACGTCTGATTGATCCTTTTCCATGAAGGCTTAATATATCACATGAATTTGAGATTGGATGTACGTATGCTGGTAGGTATTCTAACCATCTTTGTGACCCAAACGTGTATCCTTCCTACTTCTGTCACTCTTATGCTACATCTACTTCAACATCCGTACCCACTTAAGCATGTGAATATTCGGCGTATATACCCTTAAACGTCACCGTGATGCATACGAGAAGAGCGAGCAACTTCCACACCACTGACCACATGATAAAATAAAAGCATGCTTATACAGCATGCAGCTTTTTTAGGGTTTTCAGGAATTTTGATCATCCTGCCCCTTGCGTTGATTGCGGCGATGTTCGCCTTCGAAATAGTCATGATTATAAGTGCCTGGCAGAATCCGTATATTTCATCCAACACTAGGCTACTCTGGGTGATAGGTATGCTGTTTGTTCATCCCTTGGTAGCTATCGCGTATTATTTTACCGACTACAAGAAGACACAATAGGCTCGCTGCCGTTATGGCGATTTTACTAATAACATGAAAGCCGCCCGAATCCTACTCATAGGTCAGATGATACTACTGCTATCGTTAGTGGTCTGTGTTTTTCTGATGCCGCACTTTTTGTTTGAGGCTAATGAAGGTGGGGTGAGCAATTATGGCACCTATGCTAGAACAGTCGTTCCGTTTACAGTAGGATTTTTAGCCAGCGGTCTATCGATGATCATCGCCGCCGGGTCCCTGCCAAAACAAATACAAGCCTATCGCAAGCTGTATCGGGTACTTGCGTTGCTGGGGGTACTCACACTGGTTGTGCTGCTCACCACCTATCCTTACCAGCTCAATGCCTTGCTGGGAACTATCCATTCGTACACCAGCATGGCATTAGTTATCGCTGAAACGATTGCCTCAATCTGGTTCGCCTGGATACTGGTTACTGACCTACCAAATAAGCTCTTATTTGCTCTGCAATTCCTAGGTTTTATGCTAGGAGTTCTAACATATCTCGGTTTAACACATGTACTTTTTATTGCCGAATCACTAGCCAGCTTGGGCTTTGGAGGGCTTATGGTAAGAACTGCATGGGTCCGGTCACGGTTTGCGGCGGATTCTGATATTTAGAGGGTCTCGTCCCCCAAAGTATCGCGGCTTCAGCGAGCGCCGCAGCAATTTCTACCCCTCCCAATACTTCTTGTCCATGTTCATGTTCTTCAAGTGCGAGGTGTGGCGTCACAGTATTCCCAGTCTCATCTATATACGATTTTACTGGTTGTATATCATGTAACGTCATCAGGGCATTGGCTTCCGTATACACTCCAAAGAATCCGAGAGCAAGCGTCCCGATTCCTAACCATCCGCGCTTACCGATTCCGCGACGAGTGGGAGGAGGGGGATAGGTATTTGGCCTGTTTGTACTCATAAGGTCAATTCTAACACTTAAGGGCCATAATGTCAAGGGCTATCTATGTTTCATGTATGGTCCGGCGTGGTAGTGGTTTCTTTATTTTTAAAGCAGGTACGCCCATACTGTCATCTATGATGTATATCGCTTTGCTCCGCGGCATTAATGTTGGCGGCCATACAGTACGGATGGATTATTTGCGCCAACTGTTTGCCGAACTGGGCTTTCAAAATGTCCGGACGTATATTCAGAGTGGGAATGTCTTTTTCGAAACGGACGAAGCAAACGATGAAGCTTTGGCGGAGAAGATCGAGACGCATCTGCACCAAACGTTGGGCTATGACGTACCTGTCTTTGTACGCACCGTAGACGAAGTAGAGAAATTAATTGCCCTCGACCCATTTAATAAGATAGTCCCACAACCCGACCTGCGTTTTTGCATCGTCTTTACAAATAGCACCATCCCTAAAGGCCTGAAATTGCCCATTACAACGCCCAAGCAAGATATGGAAATAATAGGCGTTACTGAGCATGAAGCTTTCGTAGTGTGGCACATTGTGAACGGCCGTCCGCCATCACCCCCTAAGAACTTTTTTAAAGACACGATTGGCAACGTCAACACTTCGCGCTTCTTTCATACGACGGTAAAGATCCTGGAAGCCGCCCGAAAAGCCTAATAATACAACGCTATCTTTACCGCTATACATGCAAATGTATGATATAGTAGCTCTCCATATGGCGCTTGAGATACCTATATCAGATGACTTTGTACGTGCCGAGTTGGTCTTCGACTATCCGCTGGGCACTCTAACATCTGATGGGGAAGTTGTTGCCCTAAATGAACCCCAACGTTTTACGTTGTTATCTGTAGTGAACGGTTTAGAGAAGGCTGTCTTAGCAGATCGGTCCGTAGCTGAAGGGGCAAGAGTGGCTTTTGACCGGGAGAGCTGGCTGCCTTCAGACGAAGCTGCAGCAGAGATTTTTGAGGCGCACCGACCTCATCGGCGCTATCTGCGCGGCATTGAGGGGTTGCGTACCTATTTAGCCGAAGTGCAGGCGCAGGAGACGGACAGCCCCGAGCCGCTCTATCCCCATCAAGAGCAGGGCCTAAGAGACATTATTGGAGATCTTGAATCTCATGATCCTTTTGCTGAGTCAACGCAAGGGGCATATTTTAATGTTGCCGGTGGGGGCGGTAAGAGCCGGATGATTGCGATGACCGCGGCAGGCTTTAAGCGATGTGAGGATCCCAGGGATCCCAACCGGGTATTGATTATCGCCGGTGATAGAACAGGGGGTTAAAGAATTGCGGGGTGCGGATGGTGCAAGCGGCTTAGGCAAGTATGCGCCCCATCTCAAACCGGGAATAGTCGACAAAGATCATAAGCAAGGCAACGAAGAGGTAGTGATTACTACTCCTCAATCAGTGCTTGCGATGCTCAAAGCAGATCCAGAATCGTTAGAGGCCTACGACATTATCTTAAGTGACGAAACACAAGGGCTACTCGGGGAGGTTACTCAGGCTGCATTTAGCGGAGTTAAGCGCCGCACGTACGGATTCACCGGTTCGCCTAGCCTAAGTCGTAAGAGGAGTGTATCCGACTTCCTACAATATGAAATCGGTACTCTTGAGAGGCGGGAGCTTGTTGTGAGTGGCAACGGGTCGCCGGTGCAACATTGGATTTGCCGGACAGGCGAAACGGTATATCGCGACAGCTCTGAGGGTGATTTTACTCAGGCCGAGCGAGCTCGTGTTGCAAACAGCAACATACGTCATCAGCTGGCTGCCGACATCGGTAGGGCATTTTTAAGGGATGGCCGGCGGGTTGCCTTCTCATGTAACACCATCGATGAGGCTAATGCGTTCGCTGAGATGATGAGCGAACCTATTGATCTGCCCGACGGAAGTCAGCTCTCAGTCAAGACGGTATCTGTGCATGGTGGTAAGACAGATAATCACGAAACATTCCGTGCTTTGCAGGCAGGCGAGATCCAGGCCGTTACCTTCGTAGATATACATACTGGGTGGAACGTACCGGCCCTTTCCTGTATGGTCAACTTACGTGTAACAAATTCAGAAATGATAGCTGGCCAGCGTGCGGCTCGGACGTCGCGACGTACATACGACGAGCAGGGCAATCTGATTACCGCGCAGATTGTCGACTTAAGTGATACCGTCAAGGTCGGTCGCCGAGAAACAGGTAAAGCTCTGCGGTTTAGAAGGGGGCAGATCTTGTCTCCCGCCCTTTTTGGGGAAACCACTTATAGCGCCGGCAAAGTAATCGCCGATCCGCGTACTGATGGCATGCGTAGAGATTTTAGACTAGACCAGTTCCCCCCTCACATCCAAAAGCTAGTTATGGCTGTGAGTGGCGCTAGCCTCGTCAATATTCCTGTTTTTGAAGTGCACGCCAGTCGCAAAGAGGTGGCGCCCGAGGGCTTTGTAACTCGATTCGAGGCGGCCTATGGGATCGGAGTAACGGCGACGCAATTAGTGATTGGCCTGGAGGCTATAGGCAAGACGACTGCGAGGTATATAGATGAGGAGACAATGGACGGACTTGAGAAACATTTCGAGGATAAAGGGCGCCGAGTCTTGCGCGGCCTGCCTTAGAGTAAGTGGTGTAGCCGGTCGCTGAAGCTGGCCGGTTTGTTGCCCTGGCAGGCGGCTGGGTCTTTGCCAACATCGTAGGTAGCGGCAGAGGTCGACACGTGGCCGTATTCCTTTTGCAAGGTACTGCTAGAGGTATTGCCGTAGTCAACGACCAAGCGGTCTTTATCGTGAATCACTTCGTTGCTGATGTCCTGAAAAGCGTGGCTGTTGATAAGGTATTGTACCTGGTGGGTGTCGTCGGCTAGATACATCGTCTCGGCAGTTTTGATAAAACCGTCGCCCACCGCCCAATGCAGATTCTGGAAGAATGCTCCCCAGGTAACGGCCCGGTCATGCACGTGCACTACGTCGCCGACGTTATCGTGCATGTGCACCCGCTCATTTGGGGTGAGGATGGTGGAGACATTGCAGCTGGCACCGCCTTTTTCCTCGTAGTACAACGGGCTGTGAAAGGTCTCGCGCTGGCCATTTATATATATCGCAAAATTGGCGTGGTAGTGCACGCGCTCAGGACTGTAGGTGGCAAAACGAAGGCCCAGTAGCAATAAAACGCCAATGGCAAAGCCTACACTCATCTGCGTCAGTGCCTGTTTAGTGAAGAGGGTTTTCATAGGTATGGCCTTTCTGTCTTTTAAGTATACCCTGGACGAGCAGACGAATGTAGAATGTGCGCTATAATCAATAGCGTATTCAGCTTGAGGCAACACTCAAAAAGCACAAACATTTGTAACTTTTAGGCTCGGTGCGCAGTATATAAGGTATATGCAAAACGAAAAACTCCCCACACAAACCATAGAGACAATTCTGGCCGATAATTATCAGGGCGATACGGCTGCATTCCTGCGTGATCTGGATATGTACGTTCGGACCCGTAAGCCGATGCCTGTCCATAAGACTTCGGTGCCGACAGGCCCCGTGCTGATTGACCTGAAAAACGTTACGCGCACATATAAACTCAACCGCAAAAATACGGTTACAGCAGTGAATAACGCCAGTCTAAGCGTGCACGAGGGCGAAATTGTAGCCCTCACCGGACCGAGCGGCAGTGGCAAAAGCACGCTTATGCACCTGATTGCCGGCTTAGACCGGCCAAGCGCCGGCGATGTGGTGGTAGATGGCCGGTCTATCGGACACTTGCATGAAGGCGCGCTCGCTACCTATCGCAATCAGATGGTGGGTATCGTCTTTCAGTTTTTCTATCTACAGCCATTCTTAAAGGTGAATCGTAATATTGAGGTGCCGCTGATGTTTGCCCGTACCAAACGCAAGACTCGCCTACCCGCCATCCAGAAGGTGGTTGATGCGGTGAGCCTGGGCGACCGCGCAGCGTTCTTGCCAAAAGAACTCTCTGGCGGACAAATGCAGCGCGTGGCAATTGCCCGGGCGCTGGTGAACAAGCCGAAGATCTTGCTGGCAGATGAGCCGACAGGCAATCTGGATTCCAAAAATAGTGACGCTATTATGAGCCTGCTCCAGGGCATCCGAGAGACTTTGGGCACCACCATGATTATTGTGACGCATGATCCGCGCGTGGCCGCCTGGGCTGATCGCGTTATTCGCTTAGAGGACGGGAAAGTAATAGCATGAAGGTAATCGACGCTTACATTCTAGCCGCTACCAAGCGCAAGACTCGTCGTATCCGTACCGGCCTAGTGGTGGTAGTAAGTTCGCTCCTTTTTGCGATCCTCTTCTTTGGTGCATTTGTAGCCAAGGGTGTATTGGACGCCAGCTCGCAGGTAAAAGATGTAGGTTTTAACGGTCGCAATCTGGTTAGTATCTCGGCCACTGGCGGAGGGGCTAGCGAGGATTTTAAAGCGGAAACCGATAAGATTCATGCTGACATGGACGCCGAGTTGCGGGCGAAAGGCGTGAAAGTAACCGACGATACGCGTCAAGACGCCAGCTACACCAGTGAGTTTGCACGACGCATGCAAGCTCAAAGCGTTCAGCAAGCTTCTGCCGCCCAGCAGCAACTCACCGATAGCGTTACGCATCTAGGTAAACCAACGGCTATGTATCACTTCGCGCCGATGAGCTTAGCGGGCGACGCTGTGTATCAGCCAAGCCCACAGGCCGACCCATATGCCGATAAGCTCAAGCAAGAGCAAGAGGCCGGTGGGGTCGCGCCGCACACCGATCCCTCCGACCAGTTGGGCGGCTTTCAGTTTTATAACGTTGAACAGGCAATGCTGCGCACGCAATTACAACCGGGACAGAATGGAGCGTGGAAGCCGGGTGAACCATATCCGCTCTTTATCTCGTATGCCTACCTTGAGAAGTTGTCTGGCCGATCGTTTGCCAAAGTAGATGCAGCTGCCCACAACAAAGGCTACCGCGATCTGATGAAACAATATGCCGGCAAGACGCTTAATTATTGCTATCGCAACGCTGTGGCGCAACAGCAGCTGCAGCAGGTAGAGATCTATAATTACAAAGCGGCGCACGATACCGACAAGGCGACCAATCCAGTGGATGTGCCGCTGTGCGGCGGCTTTGATCAAGCATTGCTCAAAAAGATCGGCGTGATTAGCGATCCTGATCCAAACGCGCCAAAACCGCTCTTTGCAGCTCCGGCTTCGCCTGCGCCGCACACCCAGGAGATCGCCTTTAAAATAGTCGGGTATGTCCCAAGCCAATCGCAATATAGCGGAGGCGATATCGTCAGCCGTGTAGTGACCGATGTAAATCAGCTGCCGGGGAATAGCGAAATGGGTATTATCCCGAGTGAGGTGGTAGCGCAGGATTCGGTGCTCCAGCCAGAACCCGATTCGTTCTATGGGCAGTTCTATGCACTCTTCGCCGATTTTGCGACCCGTGCAGAGGAGAAGGCTTTTATCGCCCAAGGTTGTACTGGTAACGAGTGTGGCAGCCCCAAGAATACCAAGCCATATGTTATGCCGTTCGGCAGCATCAGCTTTGCCCTAGAAAAGATTTTTCACCGCGCCTCACAATTCCTGTTTATCGGTGTCGTTGGTATTATGGCCGTTGCCGCACTTTTGATCATGTTTACTATTAGCAAAGTCATTGCCGATAGCACCAAAGAGATTGCCGTGTTCCGCTCCCTGGGTGCCCGCCGTAGGGACATCGCCGAGATCTACTACCTCTATGGACTTATGCTAGCTATTGCCGGGCTCGTCCTCGCCTTAGTATTAGCAATCATTGGCGCAGAGGTGGTCACATCGATGTACGCTACCAGCATTAGCAATTCGTTCGTACAGACAGTTGGCGCTTACAACACTGGTATGCACGTACATCTGTTAGGCGTTCGTTGGCTTTGGATCGGCGGCGCAATAGCTGCACTGCTTATATCAGCTTTCATTGGCATAACTATACCGATTATCGCCAGCTTACGCCGCAAGCTGATTACGATCTTGCGCGAAGAATAGCGCAGTTATCTGCGATGCACATCAACGTAGGCGTCGGGTTCGACATGCACTTTCATGCCTTCGCCAGTGGCCTCAATTGCTTCTTTGATCTTCTCAACGGCCGTCTCTACTTGGTCGGTACTGAGCCTATCGCGTAAATGCACATCGATATCCACCAGGAGTTTATCAGAACTGAGCACCATGGTTCGCAGTCCCAACACATGCTCAACCTCTGGTATGTCGCGTGCAGCATCGCGGATACGGCGCTCTGTTTCTAGGGGGGCGCTTTGGCCGGTTACAAACGTACGTACGCTCATAGGGACGATGATAGCGAACAGCGCCAGCACCACACCCATCAACATGGCGGCGACGCCCTCTACCTGTGAGACATCACCGGTCACTTTGTATAGTACGAGCCCAACGATACCAAACAAACCGGTGGTGACACCCATCACATCGAGCACGACCGTGGTTTTGGCGGCGATCACCGGCGAGGTGACAAATGCCTTCCAGGCATGACGTACCGGCTGGCCATCGAGCAACCTGCTGAGGCTCTGTTGAAACGAGTAGAGGTTGCCAACGAGCGCTACAACTAACACCGCAATCGCAGGCAGCACGTGATGAATGCTGCCTGGATTGATCAGCTGGCTATAGCCGCGTCCAATAGCAATAACGGCTACAGCGGCCACCAGTACGAAGACGGCGAATGTCAGCCAATAGTAGAGCTCCTTACCAAACCCAAATGGATGGAGCTTGGTTGGTCGCTTGTTGGCATATTTTCGCCCATACAGCAGCATGCTGGCAGAGCCGAGCTCGGCTAAGCTTTGAAAGGCAGCTACCAACATCACGGCACTGCCAGTGAGAATCGCGAACGCGGTACTCAATATCAGATTACCCAGATCAATATATAGCGAAGCCGCCAGTACCCGTTTGGTTTTGAGACTGCGCTGTCGTGTTTCTTCCATAGTATAGCCCTCTTTATTTTGACTATAGCAAGGACGCTGCTAAAGCACTAGGGGGTCGGGGAGTCTAAAGGTATGGGAACGGCCGGGATCTGCATGCTCCACTGCCCGTACGCTTCATGATTTTCAGGACTACTAAAATTATCTAAAACGTCGTCCGTTGCGGCTGCTATCCAATCCTCTGGTATTTCGCCCAGGTCAAGCGGATTCGAACCAACCACGAGTGAGGTGTTATCAGAGCTTGGATAAAAAGTGTAGATATCTCCCTCCTGAGAGCAGACATAGCCAGGGGATAGTTTGTCCGTTCTAAGAACCATTGGTTGAATGACCCAGCCCCGTCCTATCTCGGCATGCAGAATAGAGAGGCCTAGGTCAGTGTTATTCTCTTTGTATGTATGGGGGTTAGCAATAATAAGTGTAGATGGTAGTCCTTTTTCTATTGCGTCAGTTATGAATACGCGTAAAAGTGCTTCATTTACCGGCCGCACATCGTCTTCGTTTACGCTTACTCGTGTACCTTTTTCGAATGACATAGTTGATGTACTATCGCACTGCATTGACTCATAGTCAAGCATATCGTCTATAACATCTAGGCAATGGAGGCTATTGACGCTATAATTCGACGGTGTTCTAGTCTTCGATTGGCTTTGCAAATTTAGAAGCTTCCGGAGCGCTCCAGGAAAATATGGCGCCTTGGCGGAGTGGTTACGCAGAGGTCTGCAAAACCTTTTACACCGGTTCAATTCCGGTAGGCGCCTCCAACAGACTATATGTCTGAGGTTGTATACGGCACGCGCGGGTGGTGGAATTGGTAGACACGAGGGACTTAAAATCCCTTGCCTAAACAGCGTGCGGGTTCGATTCCCGCCCCGCGCACCAAAAAAGAACAGCTGGCATTGTCCAGCTGTTCTTTTTTGGAAGCCGGAGCGGGTGTCGGCCCGTGAGGGCGAAGACAGCCAATGGCCGTCTGAGGTTGTGGCTTCCCGGATTTTAAAGTGGCACATTGAGCAATTTTTATAGGCTATTAAAATATCAGTCAAGGATTTGGCGCTGGCTAGTATCAATCTTGCACCAAAGACGCCGCACAAGCCAAGTATTTTTACCTTTAGGGTTTATTGTTGGGGGCAAGCGATAATACATACTGAGGCCACCATACTCCTGCTTGCGGGGGTGCGGTATTAAGTTGGTGCGGGCCACAGTTACCATCTGATATACCCGGGTTTTTAATCCACAAGTAGGCATCGGCAAGCTTTTCGTCAGTAGTAAGTGTTGGTTTCTGGCCAAAGGCTCGGCCAGAGGGGTTGCACCAAGCTTCAGCGCCTGTAGCCGGTCCATTGCCATTTCTACTGGTGTCAATTATGTAGTGTTTGTTAGCAATTTGTTTTGAGATTGCATTGCCGTAGCTTATGTTTTCGGCTGTTGTGTGAAAGTTGGATACGTTAAGGCTAAAGCCAGTTGCTTTATCGACTCCAGCGCTTTTTAAGCGGTCAGCAATAATGTTGGCTGGTTCCCAGCCGGGATGGCCGGCATCCAGATAGACAGCGGCTTTTGTCTGGCCCGTAAGGGCGTTCACGGCATAGGCAAGCAATTGCAGATGTCCAGCTTGCTGGCTTTTCGTATAGCAACTCAGCTGATCTATGGCGTCAGGCTCAATAACGACGATTGCTCGGCGTTTACCAATCCCCGTTGCAAAATTGGTAATCCAATTTTTATAGTCGTCGCTATTTGCTGCGCCGCCGCGTGAGTAGCTACCGCAGTCCCTCCCTGGAATATTATAGGCTACCAAGACAGGGATCTGATTCGCGGCAAGCGCGTTGGAAACGTATCCATTAGTTGCAGATTGTATATCACCGCTCCACGCTCCAAACCAGTGCGCCATAGGAGTCGCCGCCAGGCTATTCATCGTGGCGGCGTCTTTGGGGGACTGTGTAGCCCAGGCCAAAGCAGCATGAGTAAGTGATGCATTTGGATCGACATACAAAGAAGCGGACCTATTGATAGCGGGTGGCCCGCCACTCACCGTCTGGCGTACCGCAGCTGAAGTGTGAGTTACCGAATGAGAAGGAAAAGGCTGTGTTAAAAAGAGCGACCCTTCAACGATTACTATTACGGTGATGAGTATTGCCCCAAAACTAACCAAATGGCTCGCGATGAATAGGCGAAAACGGGAGCGACGGCTATTGTTTTTGCGCACGTGCACCTGCCATAGTTTTGACTGAAGTGTCAAGACGAATCGATTTAGCTGTGTAGAAGGTCACTTTCGAGGCGATACAGAGATAATAAATACCCGATATGAGTATCGGGGCATAGGTTCGAGGACTAACGAAAATAAAGTAGTGGGCAGCTAGCGTTACCCAGAGTACTGCAGGACTAAAATTCAAAAAGAATTGCAGTACTCGAAACGTCGTGTAACGCCTATCTTTACGGACTTTTGTGCCGGTGGGCTGCCAAGACATGTGGTTATTAGATATCACATCGGCAATCGCAAATAAGTGCGCCCAGCCGTATACCGAGCGTACAGTCCAAGCTTCGACTCCATATATAGATTTATGCCACAATGGGTAGACGATCTGCGTAAATATAAATGCAGGGAATATAAGGAAGTAGTTAACAAGTGACAATTTGGCCGGAATAGCAATAAGTAAAATGAGCGGTATGATGGGGGTATAGAACGACATCAGGCCTGTCTGAATATAATAAAAGAAGCCAGACATATAGGATAAACGAGCTCTGAACGACAACTTGGTGTGCCAGAATTTTGCAGAAGAGAGCAGGCTCATAGACCCCATGCACCAGCGGTATTGTTGCTTAAAGAAAGCCGGCATGGTCGCGGGGCAAAGACCTTTGGCGAGAACGATCGGTATATAGGTTAAGCTCCATCCCTTCATTCGCAAGTTGAAACCAGTATGGACATCTTCCGAATGCTCAATGAGTGCGGTACCGCCGGTACTTTCGAGAGCCTTTCGGCGGTAGACGGCATTGCTACCTACGCAAATAGAGGCGTTATTGCTCTCTCGGGAGACTTGAGAAAACCGATAAAACAATTCCTGTACGGCTCCAGCACCACGCTCCAACCAGTTTTGATTCGGGGTCACACTAAAATACTGAGGAGTCTGCACAATGCCTGTCTTTGGGTTCGAAAAGTAGGGGAGCGTTTCGTTTAAGAAGTCGGCTCGCGGTACAAAATCTGCATCAAAAATGACAATGAACTCAGAATTCGAGACCCGAAAACCATGCCGTAAGTTGCCGGCTTTTTTAAAGTAACCTCGATCAGGACGTACTTCGTATATAAAGTTATACTGTTCGGCCAGAGTCTTTACTTCTGGGCGATCGGCGTCGTCAAGGCAGTAGATAGTGACGCGCCCTTTGTACGCATCAGCCATGGCTGTTATGCCGTCCCATGTGTTTTCTAACACACGGAGGTCTTCGCCGGCGTTGGGCAAGAATATATCCACCGATGGGTATACGTCGGGTTTCCAGCTTGCAATCGACGTTTTGTGTGCCTGTATATCGAAAGCTCGCGTACCTGCATTTACAAAGAATGAAGTGGCATAATAAATAATGTTAAAAGCTAGCACGATAGCCAGACTCCATAGAACTGGGTGGTGATAGATAAAGAGTGTCATGCTAATTGTGACCCCCGTAAAGCTGATGAGAGAAACCACTAGGAGGAGGCTTAATTTTCGCTTTACATATATGTACTTTTCTTTTTCATCTGGTGGTTTAGGTAGCGCTCCTTTATCTGCAGTACCAAACTCTAGTATGCGGTATTGGTTATTGAAAGATATAAATCGGGTGGTAATCCAGTCGCCAAATCGTGCCGAGATTCGCATGAGCGGAGGTGTGAGCGGGACAGCCAAAAGGCTCAAGCTACCGAGCAGCGCCCAGAATAGCATAAAGGGTGCAGTGCGATGTGTGAAGAAGCTCGAAACAAAGTCGGCAAGCGTAATGAAGGCGAGGGTAAGGTGAGGCAGGAATAGCTTAAAAGGGAGAGATTTATCCTTTTTCGCCTTGGTGCCTTTAGGTGTCACTTTGTAAACGAGTTTTTTTCGCTTAAAAAGGCTCGCAAATGCCAAAAAGAATATCGGCCATGCAGCTACGCCAATGTACATTCCTGACCACATAATGCCGCGCTCTTCTTTTGGCCGGATATTAAAGCGCTGCAGCCAGAAACTCATCAGCCCGATGATGACGCTTAGGGGAATAAAAAGAGCCAAGAAGCTGCCCAGATCCATCTTTGTTGCCTGTATTCCGAGACCAAAGTAGAGGGTGAGACAAATAACACTTAGCGCCATGGCAAGTCCGGTAAAGTAGTATTGTTGAATAACGAAGTAATACATGGAACGTCGGAGAGACATGGTTTTAAAAAGTTTAAAGCTGTGATTAAAGAGGATATGCATACAACCATATGCCCACCTTTTTTGTTGGTTAAAGTAGGATTTCCAATCTGTGGGGCCCTCGCCAATGGCTAACGCCTGGGGTACGTAGACACTTTCCCAGCCTTTGGCATGCAGCTTCATACCCGTTATAAGGTCCTCCGTAATATGCGCGCTGTAATGGTCAACACTTTGCAAAGCCTTAACACGAATGACGTGATTGGCACCAATAAGTAGTGTTGAATTCATCCCTGCCATACCTCGGAGTAAGGGGCCATAAAAACTATAGGTCTGCTGGGCGGCACCGCGCGCAATAATAGAATGCTTTATGTTGCCGTAAATCTGCGGCGTGCCCACAAATGCAATCTTGGGGTTGCGAAAGAAGCCTAACGTTACCTGTAGGAAGCCTGGGTGAGGAATGAAGTCGGTATCGATCTCGGCCACGATATCGTAATCGTTACCAACTACGTCGTACCAAGAGTTATGGTTGCCCCCCTTAGTTTTCCGGGCGTATTTGCCCTCGGGCATATTGTAGTGCTCTTTGCCGGCCCGGCTAAAATGCTTGACGCCGTACTGCTCACATACCTTGATAACTTCGGGGTCGTTACCCTCATCGAGCAACCATGTGTCATGTGGATAGCGGGTCTTTACCATGGCAGGTAAGGTTTTATGCAGTAGAGAAATGGACTCTGAGGCAGGTACAAAAGTCGTAATAAACGCCACTTTGAGTCCTTCTTCAGGCTTATAGTACTTGATAGGTTTAATGTGTGATGCAATGGCCCACAGGAGGACCTTCATAACTATAGGCAGCCAAATGATAAAGCTCACAACGGCAAATAGTGCAAAATCACCCACATGCTCCCATCCGTGAAAATTATGCGCAACGTGGCTGAGCCGAAACCAATACACGGCAAATATGACGACAGCTGTAAGCGCGCCGCTGGCAAACAATGTGTGTAAAAAGTGCTGACTCCTGTTCATCGGTGTGGTAATACAATATACTCGGGGGAGTTGCCTTCCAGATTTGATAAAAATAACATGAAATCTTATTATGGTAAAGAGGAATAAGCTTACACTAAGCATAATGCTGCTACTCATCGTAAGTACGGTAGTGGCTTTTTGCGTGTCGGGAAAGCACTCAACGAGCCCCAGGGCGACGGTTTCGAGCAATTCCCGTAAACTCCTGTTTGATGATGAATTTAGCGGTTCAGCCTTGAATACTGCCAAGTGGAATACTTGTTACGACTGGTACGATGCGCAGTATAATGGCTGTACTAATGCAGGCAACCACGAACTTGAGTGGTATGCCCCAAGCCAAGTAAGCATTCGGGACGGCAATTTGCTTTTGACCGCTCAAAAGCAAACAGTAATCGGCCAGAACGCATCAAATGCTCGTAATGGGACCACGATAGAGTCGTATCCCTTTGCATCTGGTATGGTTTCGACGGGCAAACTCTCGTCAGTAGGATCACCTAAATGGAGCGGAAACTACGGGTACTACGAAATGCGTGCAGCGGTTCCTTCGGGCGCTGGTATATGGCCAGCGTTTTGGCTCCTTCCGGTAAATGATGAGTGGCCACCTGAGATAGACGTTATGGAGCTTCTGGGCGACAACCCAACCCAAATATTAATGACTTATTTTTGGCCCAACGGCGGCTCCTCGCCCGCCAAAGATTCGACCACCTATAGTGGTACCAATTTTTCACAAGGGTGGCATACCTACGCAATCGATTGGGAACCCCGCGCAATCACGTGGTACATAGATGGGGTTGTCCGAAAGGCTGTACAAGGAGTACACGTGCCTGCCACCCAAATGCAAATTATTGCTAATTTAGCTGTTGGTGGCACTTTGCCCGGCAATCCAGATAACGCGACTATATTTCCTCAAGCTATGAAGATTGACTACATCCGCGTATACAATTCCAAGTAATAAGTGATCCAGAGTACGGCGATGAACCATATGATATAGCAGAATTGCCTGAGAGTATACCCGCTTAGCGGTCGGTGTTAGTAGGCTTGTTCGCCTTTTCGGGAATAAGGAGTAATCATGGAGTCTGAAGCAGTTGAACACTCAGAAGTGAACGACGACCCTTACTAATCCACAGGATGTAAAGGGATCCACATCTCTCACCGAGTTGTATGACGATGCCGAGGAGAGAATATTGATCCGTGACTCCAAAAGTCCAGATGGGCCAAAGCTACTCGTTTCAAGCGTTTGGCGCTTTTATAGGCGCTATATGCGGTGGCAAATATGACCTGCCCTCGGGGAGTAGTCAGCCGGACGAATAGCCGATAGTTTGCTAGCTATCCGCGATGGTACACTAGTATGTAGTAGGTGGTTATATGAAAAAACAGAGCGCAGGCATTATGCTGTATCGACAAAATAAGGGCAGGTTGGAGGTGTTATTAGTGCACCCTGGCGGTCCCTTTTGGGCTAAAAAAGATGTTGGTTCATGGTCGATTCCTAAAGGTGAATTCGACGAAACTGAAGAATCATTGCCAGCTGCCAAACGGGAGTTTACTGAAGAAATAGGCACAGCACCACCGGAAGGCGACTATTTATATCTTGGTCAGGCGAAACAATCGAGCGGAAAGATAGTTCATGCTTTTGCCCTAGAGAGTGATTTTGATCTTGAGCATTTCCAGAGTAATACGTTCACCATGGAATGGCCGCCCAAGTCTGGGCAGATGCAGGAGTTCCCTGAAAACGACAGAGCCGCCTGGACACCTGTGGTAGTTGCCCGGCAAAAGATAGTCAAAGGCCAGGTAATCTTTATTGAATTACTTGCTAAGCAACTGGGAGTGGATTTTGAAACACCTCCGTCCGACTATGCTAGCCAAGGCCCGCAAACAGCGCTCTTCTAGTCAAAACTCATCTAACAGTATAAAAAGTGATATAGTGGTGACAAGATGATTCGCCTTGTTGTGACGATGTTTGGCCACACCATGCCCCCGCGGGCATAATTTTCACATAACTTTTATTTTTGTCGATTAATAAAAACAGGTAGACTACAACCATGAAGTATTTTATTACCACCTCTATCGCCTATGTGAACGCCGCCCCCCATATTGGGTACGCAATGGAGCTGCTTGAGGCGGATGTGCTGGCTCGTGCCGCACGCCAGCGCGGCGAGCAAGTTATTTTTAGCACCGGTACTGATGAGCACGGCAGCAAAGTGGCCCAAAAAGCAGTTGAAGCCGGCAAGACGCCCAAGGCGTTTGTTGATGAAGTAAGCGAGCACTTCCGCGACCTTACCAAGTTGCTGGGCATTAGCAACGACCGCTTTATACGCACTACTGATGCCGGGCACGAAAAGCGCGCCGCCATCATCTGGAAAGCGCTCGAAAAAGACATTTATAAGGCTAAATATATCGGCTGGTACGATGTCCGTCAGGAAGAATTCGTCCCTGAAGCGCAGGCTGATCCGGCCCGTATGAAGCCCGATCACCCGCAAGCCTATCAGCGCCTGGAAGAGGAAAATTACTTCTTCCGCTTAAGCAAGTACAACAACGCTATCCGCGAGAAGATCGAGTCGGGTGAGCTCGAAATCATCCCCGAAACACGCCGGAACGAAATTCTGAGTGTGCTCAAAGAGGGCTTGGAAGACATCAGCATCTCCCGCCCGAAGGAAAAGCTCGATTGGGGCATTGCTGTGCCCGGCGATGGCCAACAAGTGATGTATGTATGGGTTGAAGCGCTCATGAACTACATTACCGTTCTTGGCTACCCGGAGCAGCAGGAATTCAAAGATTTTTGGCCAGCAAACGTACAGGTAGTAGGTAAGGACATTACACGCTTCCATGCGGCCATCTGGCCGGCGATGCTCATGAGTTTAGGGCTTCCGCTACTTAAGCAGCTGTATGTGCACAGTTTTATCACGGTAAGCGGCGAAAAAATGAGCAAGTCGATAGGTAACGTTGTCTCACCCCAGGAAGTGGTCAACAAATATGGCGTTGATGCTTTTCGCTATTTCTTTTTACGTCACATCCCCAGCTACAACGATGGTGACTTTAGCTGGGAGCTGTACGATCGGGCATATAATAACGAGCTGGCCAATGAGCTGGGAAACGCTGTGCAGCGCACCGCCGCCATGATTCAGAAATACGAGGATGGGGTTATTGGCACAGTGCCGCAAGCTCAACACGACAGCAAACCGGTACAGGACGCCTTGGTACAATGCCGTTTCGACCGCGCGCTCGACGAAATTTGGGACCAGGTGCGCGGCCTCAACCAGTATATTGACGAAGAAAAGCCGTGGGAGATTGCCAAAACTGGCGACAAGGAGCACCTGCATGAAGTGCTCGTCGCTCAGGTAGCCGACCTGCTCCAGATTGCCGATTTGCTCACCCCATTCTTGCCTGGCGCTGCCGAGAAGATCAAAAATGTCTTTGCTAGCGGCGTGGTGCAACCCATCGAAGGTACCCTGTTCCCCAAGCTGGAAGACAAGACCAAGTAGAGGCTGTTCGCTGATGAAGATAGCGGTTATTACCTGCTACGATCAAGTAAATTATGTGCGTGCTCAGACGCTTCGGGCCGCGATTGCAGCTTGTCCGGGCGTGGAGATGATTACTGTCAGAAATACACGGCGGGGATATTTGCGCTACCTAGAGGTGCCGCTCAAGATCATTGTCACCAGGATTTTGAAGCGGCCGGACGCCTATGTGATTATTTTTCGTGGCTACGAGATGCTGCCCTTGACGCTGCTGGTTAAAGGCCGAAAGCCGCTCATTTTTGACGAGTATGTGAACGCTGCTGAGTACCTAGAGGAACATGGCGTACTCAAGTTGGACAGTCGCTTCGGTCGTGTGTTTGCATGGTGGTACGCTCTTTTGCTGAAACGGTGCCGCTTCATTTTGGCCGATACCGAGGCCCATGCGGCGTATTCGGCCCAGATTTGTAATCTTCCTTTGCAGCAATATCGAAGTGTGCCAGTGGGCACTGTCGAAGCGCTCTTCCGGCCCGATGCTGCCAAACATCTATCTGCCAAAAACAAGGTATTTCGCGTTTTTTATTATGGGCAGATGATTCCATTGCAGGGCATGGCATATATTTTGGACGCGGCAGTCCAACTTGGCGCCACTCATCCTCATATCGAGTTCATCATTTCCGGCGGCAAGCAGAAGGGTGCTGAGGCAGTCGCGACTGCTCAAAAGCGAGGCGCACATATAACTTTTAGAGAGTGGACGCCCTTCGACAAAATCCCAGAGGCAGCGATAACTGCCGACTTGACGCTGGGCGGCCCATTCGGCAACACCCGGCAGGGACAATTAGTGATCGCCACCAAAACGTTCCAGTTTCTAGCCTGTGCCGCTCCAGTAGTGATTGGCCGTAATCGGGTTATGAGTGAGGGCTTTGTTGATAAGAAAAACTGCCTGGTTGTCCCCCAAGGCGATGCGATGGCGCTCGCCCACACGATCGCCTGGGCGAGCGAGCACCCAAGCGAATTACCGGCCATCGGCAAAGCCGGCCGCAAGTTGTACGAGGCGCACTTCTCGCAGGCAACTATTCAGCGTATTGTAGAAGCTATGGTGGAAGAGGTTCGAGTGTGAATGCAGGGGCAAACTCTCAAACGCAGGGGGCCAGCGATGCAGTTAAGCATAGTAAGAGGGTACCCCAGAAGAAGGTGGAAGTTATGCCGCACACCGACCTTGAAACGCTGAAGAATCTTCACCGCATAGCTCAAAATGTCGCCAAGCAGCCTCTCGACCCCGATGCCTGGCACGGCGAATATGGCGACCGGCACGCTGCACTCACTCTAGATTTGTTCGGCCCTGATAGCACGCCCCGCCACAGATTTCTGCTTAACGCTTCGCTGCTGGATCGTATAGAAGTTGCCACGGCCAACAAGGGTGCAGCATTGTCTCAGGACGAACTGCTCGAAATTGCTATTGACGACGATGAAGGAGCGGTGACAAGCGGTTTTTCGTCAGACGCTATCAATGCGATTAACGCTACGTATTACGCCAGCAGTGTGGCCTTTAGTAAGGAATCGCAGATTGCCGATGTGTACGCTATGAACATCACCTTGAACTACACGTTGGGTCGCTTGCTTTTGGATGTTACCGGCCCTAGGAAATCTTTTCGCGTTAAGGAGTTGGCTTGCGGCTGGTTCCCGGAGCATTGGCAATATATTGCTGAAGGTATGCGTCAGGGTGGCGCCAAACGTGTGCTACTGACGTTGACTGATTTCGTGCAGCCAACCCGTCCAAGAGTATTGCAGCGCAGCCGGAACATTAAACTCCGGACTGCACTATATAACGTATTCGACGATATGCCATCGCTCCCAGACAAAGAACGTCTGGATGCCATCCTCGCAACTTATACTTTTGACAGCGTGTGGTTGCCCGAAGATGCACGCTTGACCCGTATCGACGGGCAGTGGTACCAGTCGGCATATCGTCTCAAGGTGGCGGACTGGAATCCCCGACGTGAGGAGCTGCTCGATGCGTTACGCGCGCGTACGCCGCTCAGGCGTGGTACGCCAGAGGACTATATGGGGATATTTGTCGAAGAATTGCGCCAGACAGTTGACATCCAGGCGCATCCGTATGGCGACATCATCGCGCGGAGTAGTGCCGATATAGTAAACGTGCCGGGCGGGCTTATCCGTAGGGTTGTCAATGCCTTTGAGGCGCAGCTGGGCAGCGACGGAGTGTTCGTGTGCGGCGATGTCATGATGTTTGGACTTAAAACGCTCCAGGGCGAAGAGTGCTATATGAATGTCAGCGAGCTGACTGGCGTGGTTGCCCGGTACAAAGTAGAAGATTATGCGATTGCGCGTGACGTACTCCAGGAACAGCATGGGCTCCGCGTAGAATTCGTTGCATTTCCTGAACTCGCACGGCGCTATCTGCCGGAAGATTGGCAAGCACAGGTCCCGGCAGTAGAAAGGCGCGATATGCGAGGGCTGCACGGAAATACCATTATGGTCGTACGCCGCGAGGGCGCAGCATGATTTCTTTGACCGATACACATTGTCATATTCATGACATTCTGGGGACGGATGACGTTGCGAAAAAGTGGCATAAGTCGGGTGCTCACGATCCGGATATATTGGTACGCACCGCGAAAGATGCTGGCGTTGATCGCCTAATCTGTGTAGGATGCACACTTGCCGATAGCCGGCTGGCAGTCGACTTTGCCGCCAAACACGCAACCGTCTGGGCGAGTATCGGTATGCACCCCCACGAGGCAAAGGTATATGTTGATGATGTTAAGGCTCGGGATGATTTTGCGGCCCTAGCTAGGGCCGCAAAAGTAGTCGCCGTCGGTGAATGCGGCCTCGATTATTTCTACGCCCATTCGCCTAAAGAAGCTCAGGAAGCTATATTGCGCTTTCAGATAGAGCTGGCGCTTGAGCACAATCTGCCGCTCATCTTTCATGTGCGCGAGGCGTTTAATGATTTTTGGCCGATATTCGACTCGTACAAGGGTATCAGGGGCGTTATTCATAGTTTTAGTGCTACGCAGGCAGAGTTGGAGCAGATACTGTCCAGAGGGCTGTACGTGGGCCTGAACGGTATCATGACATTTACTAAACACGTTAAGCAATTGGATGCTGCCAAAGCCGTACCTCTTGATAGGTTACTCCTTGAAACCGACGCGCCATTCTTGACTCCGCAACCATTTCGTAGTAGTATCTGTGAGCCAAGACATGTGCGGGTGACGGCGGAATTTTTGGCCAACCTTCGCGCTGAATCGCTCGAAGCGTTAGCCGCTGCCTCCACTCAAAATGCACGTAACTTGTTCCATATTTAGGACATCTTATGCGAAATCACCCATCTTTAGACCCCGAGTCCCGCACTCAGCACAGAACGCCTTCTGGCGCTGCTGGTGAGCGATTGGATGTATTGGAAGATGCAGTCAAACTAACTGTTCCCTCCTTAGAAGTACTAGAGGCTATCCATACCGGGCCGAATCCTGATGGAATTGAGGCGAATCCCGTACCTGATGATGTACGCACTCTTTCCACCGATGGCGCAGTCGCAATAGTGCGCGCTGCTCAATACACACAGGATCAGTTAGATGTCGCTGCTTAAGATTTTAACCACCACTTCAGACCAGCGCCACGCCGAGAAACACGCTCGGGAATATCGTGACCTTATTCGGCGCGAAGCAAAGATTGGTGGGCGTATTTTCGGGCCAGTCCCAAAAGGAGGCCGGCGCGAGTTTTTTTGCCTAGACAAGCGCACATGGGTATGGCACGAGGAATGGGTTGATGCCGCCGGCCAGCGCCACGCCGTCACGACGCGCTACGACGTTCGCTCTAACGGTGTTTTTAAAGCCCAAGACGGCCATCCATATCAGATATTGAGCCCTGACGAAGCGCGGCATCTCAAAAAAGCTGTGCTTATGTACAATGACTTGGTAAAAAGCGAAATCTACAGCCGCGTTTAGTACACTACAAAGTATGAAGCAGATCTATCTCGACTATGCGGCGGCCACGCCGCTTGATCCGGCTGTATTGCAGGCCATGCAACCGTTTTTTGTCGAGCAATTTTTCAATCCGTCGGCAACGTATAGCGCTGCACAAAAAGTCCGAGCCGAGCTAGAGGCTGCTCGAGCAACAATTGCTCACTGGCTTGGCGCCCGGCCGAGCGAAGTCATTTTTACCGCGGGCGGCACCGAGGCAAACAATATCGCCATCCGCGGCGTAATGGCACAGTATCCCGAAGGTAATGTGGTGATAAGCGCCATTGAGCACGAGTCGGTACTGGCTACCGCGCATGAGTTCGATTGCCGCGAAGCAAAGGTAACTGCCGACGGCGTCGTCGACGTTGATCAGCTCATGCGCCTTATTGACGATAAAACCGTGCTGGTGAGCGTTATGTACGCCAATAACGAGATGGGTGCTATTCAGCCACTGCGCAATATCACTCAAGCTATAGAGGGTATCCGGAAACAGCGGCGGGAGCAAGGCAATAGCCTGCCTTTGTATGTGCACACCGATGCCGCCCAGGCTGCTGCCTACTTGGATCTGCATGTGGCGCGTTTGAGAGTTGATTTGTTGACGATTAATGGCGGCAAGATCTATGGACCAAAGCAATCTGGCGCGTTGTTTGTGGGTGCTCATGTCAGGCTCAAACCGCAGATTACCGGTGGTGGCCAGGAGGGGAACATCCGCAGCGGTACCGAAAATGTGGCTGGGTGCGTTGGCCTGGCCACGGCGCTGCAGCTCGTGCAGGAGCGGCGGCATGAGGAAGGCAAGCGGTTGCACCATCTCCAGCAATTATTTTTCGATGCCTTACACGCCGAAATTCCATCAGTGATCGTAAACGGCTCGCGCAAAAGCCGTCTGCCAAACAATGTGCACATTACCATTCCCGGCCAAGATAATGAGCGCCTGATTTTTGCCCTAGACGAGCAAGGTATTTTATGCGCAGCTGGTTCGGCCTGCAGCGCAAGCAACGAAGAGCCATCGCATGTGCTGCAGGCAATGGGCATTAGTGTCGCCGACGCCCAGTCCTCTCTCCGCTTTACAATGGGTCGAGCTACGACTCAAGCTGCTATTCGGACGGCGGTCGTCGAATTAAAGAAGTTACTATAAGGTCAGACCCCCAAGCTAGCACTCCATCTCGTTTTGACCTCTATCGCCGTTAATCTTCTTTTATCTTTTACATAATTAAGTGCCTTTAAGGTGTGGAATTCGTTTTTTTTCTAAACAGGATCTGTAGCAGATATACAGATGCTTCAAAATTGTGGAGTATCTGTATATGGTCGTCGCCAGACGTCTATCCGTCAATTAAAAGAATCGGTACACGCATAACGCACCTGCGGTATGGCGGGGCCGTTTTGTCTACTCTAGCTACGTTTTTTCATAAAACCGCTATACTGATAGAGAGATGAAACATAAGCGGATCTTGCGTGGTGCAATCATAGGTATTGCATTGTTGACAATGGGCATCGGGGCTGGCGTATCCGCGCAGAATGTCACTCAAGGGTACAAGCCGAGCGGCGATTTGCAAAATGGTATGATTGTGCGCTTTAAGCCGGGTGAGCCGGGTACGGTTGAGGCGCTAGATCAGAAGAATGAGCTGAGCATGCTGGGCATTACGGTTGCTTCATCGGATTCACCCGTTTCGCTGTCCGATCCTAATCAGTCGCAGATTTTCGTCGCGACCTATGGTGAGTACGACACATTGGTAAGTACCCAGAACGGGCCGATCAAAGCAGGCGATCGTATCTCTATCTCATCAGTCAACGGCGTAGGTATGAAGGCTGACGATCAGCATCGGGTGATACTGGGTAAAGCAATACAGAACTTTGCCGATAGCTCCAATGCCGAAGAGCACATCAAGCTGGGGGGCGGCCAGACAGTGGCGGTTGGCCGTATTGTAGTGGACGTTGGCGTTGCCCGTAATCCTGCGTATATTGGCGACATCACTCCCGGAGTGCCGGTATTTTTGGCGAAAGCGGCGCGCGCAGTAAGCGGTAGGTCGGTTACTGCACTGAGGATATATGCTGGGCTTGGCGTACTTGTTTTGGCGTTGATTATTGCAGGTATCATTCTGTTTGGCGGCGCGCGCAGCGGCATGAATGCGGTGGGGCGTAACCCGTTGGCTAAAAAGTCGATCTTCCGGAGCATGGTTACGGTGGTGCTTATGGCTTTAATTGTTGTGGTGTTGGGTATATTTGCGTTATATTTATTACTGAAGATTTAATGCTTATGCTTAGCACAGGAGGACCTACGTACTTGGCACATTTTGGCTCGCAAGCTGTGCTCCGCACTCGCCGTACCTTAAGTACGACTCCTTTGCGGTGCTCGCTTGCAAACCAAACTGCACTCAAGTACGTAGGTCCTGGCGCGTCCGAGATCATAGAGAGCGCAGAGACATGAGTATTTGGTGGTTGGCGCTGGTGATCGGGGCGATTGTGTCGATGGGGAGCGGCTTTATTTGGCTGGCGCTGCAGCTTGGAGGAGCCAAGCCGCGAAAAAAAGCTGCCGATTCGTTTGAAGATGCCGCCAAGGAAGACGTTGAGCATATCTTTAACGAAGAGTTTCGTGAGGAGTTGCGCAACCGTGGACGGTTGCATTTTGAGAAGATTTTGGGCGAAAACGCAATGTTTTTGCAGCAGGATTTACGCCTGACTACAGCTCAGCTCAACGACTACATGAAGGGCGAGATCAGCAAAGATTTGAAGGAAGCTTTCGCTAATTACCAGAACGCGATTACTGATGCCAAGCAGTTAGCGGTGGAATCTATCGAGAAAACCAAGACGGCCATCGACGAAGAGCGGGCGGGATTGGTCGCCCTGCTGGAAAAAGAAGTCGGCGAAGAAAAAGAGCGCCGCATTCAACAGTTTGATACGCACTTGGCTCAGATTGTGAACCATTACGTACTGGCGGCCATTGGCAATCAGATTGACTTGAATGATCAGCTGGAGTACATCCTGAACGAACTGGAGGCCAACAAAGCGGCTATTATCAAGGATGTCCGCGGTGGAGCATAAACAGGACGCTGCCATAAGTCGGCAATTCGTACTACCGACACTTATTTTTGGCTTGCCTGAAGTGCGACGCCTGAAGAGAGAGTTAGAATCGCTCGATGATTTTTTACGTCAGAGTACTATCCGTGACCCGGGCCGACAGCCTCAATTGCCGCGTTTGAGCCGGCTGTGCGAGGCATTGGCTGCCGAGAACGGTCTTAATTTACTACAGGAGGCAGACCGTCAGCAGCTCCAGGCTTTTTTAGGTTCTCTTGAGGGTCAAGCACCAACGTTGCATATCAGTTTTGCGGCTGATCCATCATCGGCCTTTACGGCTAAGATCGTTACCTGGCTGCGGACGCAGATTCATCCCTACGCACTGCTGCAGGTAGGGCTGCAGCCTACTATCGCCGCAGGGTGTATTGTGCGGACAGCAAATAAAGAATTTGACTTAAGCTTGGGGCAGGAATTTATCAAGCATGAAAATCTGTTGCTGCAGGCTTTTGAAGCGGAGGCGGTTCTGCCGGTGGCTCAAGCAGCTGAAGCCGCTCCGCCGCAACCTACTATTCCTACGGCGGAGGTTGCTTAAGATGAGCGACAACAAGCATTTTGACCAACTCGTTGCCAGTGGTAAACCTGTTGGCGAAGTCGTGGCCATAGATCGTTTTATGATCAAGGTCAAAGGTATGCAGCCTTGTAATTTGCACGCTTTGATTATGTTCGAGGATGGCAGCAAAGGGTACGTGCACCACATATTCGACACTTACATGATTATTTTGCATCTCGGCACCAAGTCTGTGCGCGTGGGTTCTGCCTGCGTGCTGCAATATGAGCAGTTAGTGACTAAAGTGGGCATGGATTTTGTGGGCCGAGTTGTATCGGTAACTGGCGAACCCTTGGACGGCAAAGGACCGATCGCGGCCGATGGTGTCTTGCCAGTTTTTTCACCCGCACCGATGTTATACGAGCGAGAATTGCTCGATAAGCCGCTTGAGACGGGGGTCACCGTTCTGGATACGCTTTTTGCCCTGATGCGCGGTCAGCGTATTGCTGTCCTGGGCGATGGGAAGTCGGGTAAGAGCACGCTGGCGACGCAGCTGGCGATCAACCAAAAAAATACCGATATTACCACCGTGTACGTGATGATTGCCAAACGCCGTACCGATATCGACACGCTTATTTCCCGGCTAGAAGCCAGTGATGCACTCAAGAAAACAATCGTGGTAGTCTCCACTATGTCTGATTCGCTGGTACAAAGCTATCTGGCGCCATATGTCGGCTGCGCGTTGGCCGAATATATCTGGCAACACAAAGATCAGGACGCGTTGATTATCTATGACGACCTCACTGCTCACGCCCACGCTTACCGCGAAATGGCCTTGCTCACAGGCAGCAGTCCTGGCCGCGACAGTTACCCTGGCGATATGTTTTACGTCCACTCCAGCCTACTGGAGCGTGCTGGCAAGTTAAACCGCAACCACAAAACGCTCACCAGCATCCCGATGGTCTTTGCCGCTAGCGGCGACATTGCCGCGTACCTGCCCACCAACGTCATGTCGATTACCGATGGCCAGTGGATTCTAGACATGAAGATTTTCCGCGATACGATGCGCCCAGCCGTGAATGCCGGTTTGAGCGTCTCACGTGTCGGTGGCCGCGGCCAAACCAAGCGTCAGCAAGATCAAGCCGGGGCGTTGTTTAAGGCGATTACGGCGCACCATACGGCTCAGGAATTCGCTCGTTTTGGATCGGAGCTGGCAGTGAGTGCACAGACGGATCTGGTGCGCGGGGAGCTCCTCTACAAATTACTCAACCAGATTCCCGGTGAAAACTATAACTTTAAAGAGCAAACGCTGATGCTCGATATTGCTCTCAATATCTCTATTGACGAACAGATTAACGTTGAAGGACTCAAGAAAAATGTTCGCGAGATGGCCGTTAAGCTCAAAGATGACGACAGCAATTTCGACCAACTCCGCGACGAACTTAAGAAGGCCAGTTTAATTAGCATTGCCGCCAAACCTGCGCCAACTCCAGCTGCTCCTGGCGAGCCCGCAAACACCGACAAAGAAAAAGAAAAGGACAAGAAGAAAGACGACAAAAAAGACAAAGAAAAGGCCGCAGCATGAGCCGTTTACAAGAAGTTGCCGAGCAGCAGATTGCCATGAATACTATTCAGAACCTGACGGGTGTGTTCGAGGGCTTGGCCAGCATGCGCATCGCCGCTGTCAAAAATCAAGTACAGGAATCGCAAGCCTTTTTTAGAGAGATCTGGCATATCTATCAGCAGCTGCGTGTCGACAGCTTGTTCCGCTTTGGGCGAACCAATCAGGATGACATCATCAAGAAGCAACTGTTTATCGTGATTACGGCCGAAGGTGGTTTTGGCGGTGATATCGACCAACGCCTTATCAAAATGATGCTGGCTGATTTTAATCCCGACAAGCAAGATATTATCGTCATTGGGCACCACGGCGCCTTGCTACTCATTCAGCAGCACGTCAGTTTCAAGAAATATTTTACGCTGCCCTCGCGCGACAAAAATATCAACGTCAGGCCGCTCGTAGACGAAGTGCGCCGCTACGAAAGCACGGCAGTCTTCTATCAAACTTATGTGTCGCTGATGGTGCAAGAGGGCAAGCGTATTGAGCTCCAAAGTGCGGTTGCCAGCCAGGGAATGGCGGTAGCGGACAAGGCATCGGATGAAGTTATTAGTGAAGAAACGTATATTTTTGAGCCCTCAACCTACGACGTTGTTGCCCACCTGGAAAGCTCCATGACCGAAATTGCCCTCAGCCAGGTGATCCTTGACTCTAAATTAGCGCAGTATGCTGCCCGCTTTCGGGCGATGAGTATGGCGAAAGATAGGGCAAACGATTTGGTCGATGAGCTGCGCCTCACCTTCAACCGCACCAAACGCCATATCCAGGACGAGCGCTTAAAAGAAATGATTAACGGCATACGCGTAGGGAGTAAGTCATGAATCAGGGTGTTGTCCGGGTTATCAAAGACCTGACGGTGATCGTCGAGTTTGACGATCTGGTTCCCGACATTCATGAGCTGGTAGTTGTCGACCAGCTAGGCACGCAGTTGTTAGTGGACAGTCTCGAAGAAGGTGGCCGGGCCGTTTGCCTGATCATCCGCACCGATTTCCGCATTCAAAAAGGCATGACGGTAACTCCTACCGGCAAGAGCATCGAGATTCCGGTAGGTGACAAGATGATCGGCCGGGTGGTAGACGCCCTCGGTGCGCCCATCGACGGTATCCCGCCGGTCGATGACAGCGACATGCAGCACCGGAGCATTTTCACGCTGCCCGAGCGCGGTGGTACGGCCAAAATCAGCAAGCCGGAAATCCTTGAGACGGGTATTAAGGTGCTGGATTTCTTCGCCCCCTTCGTCAAAGGGCGCAAGATCGGCATCGTCGGTGGTGCCGGTGTAGGCAAGACAGTGCTCACTATGGAGATGATCAACAACGTTGCCAAGCAGGGCGGGGGCTTGAGCTTCTTTGCCGGCATTGGTGAGCGTATCCGTGAAGGGCACGAACTCTACGACACGCTCAAAAACACTGGCGACATTCTAAAAAGCACCTGTATGTTCTTTGGGCAGATGAATGAAAACCCTGTGCAGCGTTCACTGATCGCCCTCAGCGCCGTAACCCTGGCCGAATATTTCCGAGATGAGCAAAAGAAGGACATCCTGTTTTTTGCCGACAACATGTACCGCTACATCCAGGCGCGCAACGAAGTCGCCACCATGATTGGCCAAGTCCCGAGCGAAGGTGGCTACGAGCCGACTATCTTTACCGATGTCAAAACGCTGCAAGACCGCCTCACTTCGAACGCCAATGGCTCGATCACTGCGGTGCAGACCATTTACGTGCCGGCTGATGACACCTCCGACCCCGCGGTGCAGATGATCCAGCACGAGCTCGACTCAATTATTATTTTAAGCCGCGCCGTAGCCGAGCAAGGTATCCGTCCAGCCGTTGACCTTATCCACACTACCAGTTCACTGCTTACCCCTGAAGTGGTGGGCGATCGCCATTACTTGCTCAGCGTGCAGGTGCAGGAGCTATTGCAGAAGTATGAGATGCTCAAACCGATTATTGCCATCATTGGCGAGACGGAATTATCTCCCGCCGACCGAGCTGATTACGCTAAGGCCAAAAAACTTATCGAGTACTTCACCCAGAATATGAACGTTATGGAAAGCATGACCGGCAAAAAAGGCGAATACGTCAAGCGTGACGACATGCTCAAAGGCATTGAAGAAATCATCGTATGATCGAAGAGCACACTGCGGCCAGCGAAGAGGTTGCCCAAGCCAAACAGGCGATGGCTGCTAGCAAAGAGGGCAAGCCAACCATGCACATTAAGGTGTATTCGCCCTTCAAGACGTATTACGACGAGACCAGCTACAGCATTTCTGCAGTCAACGCTACCGGCCCATTTGATATCTTGCCGCACCACCACAACTTTATGACACTATTAAGCCCTTGCGTACTGCTTATCCGCCCACTCACCGGCCGCGCAGAACAGCGCATACGCATCAGCGGCGGCCTGATGCATGTCAAGGCCGACAAAGTGACGATATTTTTAGATATTTAAAACTGATCGTGGCGGGTTTACAAATCTTATAATCAAACTACAATGTTTCGACATCAGGGTTTGAGTATTCGTTCGGGACGACCACGCAGGGACGAATGCCGCCTTTTGCCGTGACGGGATTCACACTGTGGTAAATCAAGGTACGATTACGGCTGGCAAACTGCATGGTGCGTATTTCGGTCCTGCCGGTGGTTTCATCACCAATCCTCACATCTTCATCGCCATATGTAATTGTGCCTTGATCGACAGCAATATCCCCTCGGTCCAGTCGCAATATTTGTAGGGCTAGGTATGCGCTCGTTGGCGGAGAGAATTGTCTTGCCAAAACTTCGGCTTTCGCATCCGCACCAGCAGTCGGAAGGTTTCTTAGAAGATCGAATGCTTGTCTTGCCTTGGCGCCAAAACGTCCGTCTGCACTTACGTCTGACAGAACGGGATATTCAGCACCGCTAATGACAGCCGCACCCCAACGTGGTCCTGTGTAAGGTTTCGCCGTATTTTCTTGTTCACCGTGCATACGGTCAATGCCGTCGGCGGTAGCCTTCCCGAAGGTGCCCTTAAAGAGCTTCCTCGATTGGTCAAAGCTTAGCCCCATAGGAACGTAGACGATCTCTGGCTCCCACCCATGTTTCTTCATAGCTTCATAGGTTTCTGTCAGCTGTGCAAGTGAGTCGCCAAAAGTCGTAAGTGGGGGCATACGGTGCACTTCTGGCAACACACCGTCTGCTATCTTACCTTCAATAATCTGGAACATGCTGAAAGCCCTAATAGCTTTTTCCCGGAGATCTTCTTGTAAGTCTGGAAACACCTCAGGATCGGCAATAACATCCTCAGCGCTATTATATCTTTTAGGGATGGATAGAGGATCTATGACTTCTGCTTCCGTTAGTCTTTGTGACAGTCGATCTGCCTGCGCTCCCAATCCGTCTATGTCCTCAGATGTTTCGTCTCGCACATCACTCGTCTGGGTGAAATCCGGAAAAACACCGACACGATCAATGCTTTGCCTGAACATCGCGTAAGCCTCCTGTTGAACGGCTCGTAAAGAGACGAGGTCTGCTGGCAACGTAGGATAGCGCATAGTGAGCTCCAGCATTTTACCGGCGGCCTCGGCATAATCGTACGCGTCATTTGCCGCATACGCTGCTGCCATACTCAATTCGCCTTCGTTCGGCAGTCCACTAACTTCTGACATCACAGCACCTCAAGTTAAGTATTATATTATAGCATAGGGCGGTAGATATGTAAATAACTAAACTGTAGTGAATAGATGGTAAGTCGCTATGCCTTGATTGTATATAATAAGGTATTATGTTATAGTAATATATCTATGTCAAATGGTGAAGTGGCTGGCGATAGCCTATCTGGAGCGGCTCCTTCTGAGGTGCTGCCTTTCGATGCACGCGAGGATATTCTTAAGTGGGATAGTCAGGAAAACGCGTTTAGCCTCTTTATGGGTGCAGGCTTAGGCGTGGGTGGTTTTTTTGAACAGCTTCTTGCGTCCGAATTGCCTTTGGCGGCAAGTATTAGTGGAGTGGCTGGGGTAGGTCTAGCGGCACTTGGCCTGCGTAAAGCTCTGCAGTCCAGGAGAGAAGGTCGTTATCTCCACCAGAGAGGGCAAGAACGGATTGGCGAGTCTTATGAAGTGCATAGCTTTAACGATGGCCTGATTGTTCGTTGGCTGACCGAAGACCGACCAGGTGAGGATATTCTGCCAAGGCTCGAAGCACTCCTGGATGAAGCAACTTTTATAAAGATAGCTGTAGACTCTAGCATTATCGAGCGGCTCCTCCCAAAAGATGAAGAAATGCCGCCTGAATGTACCAAAAAGCTTTGGAGCCAACATGTGGCCGAAAAGAGAGGCTCAGGAGTGGAAGTTCGAGATCCCATAAGGGATGAGGTGATTCTCACTACTACAGGTACATTACGGGTTTTACTTGCTGAGCATAAACGGTACGCTAATGTCCGAACGCTTGATACGCTAATGACAAAATTAGCAGAGCTCGACCACCACTCCCCGATCGTAAAAGCATATAAAGACTACGAGCGCAATCAGAGCCTGCAGCAGGAAAAGACATTGCGCATAGCGCTAGCCAAGATTGGCATGTATCTGGATAAAACGGAGAGCTTCCCTAATGAGGCTACGCAGCGTCAATCCAGCTATAGAGGAGTAGAAAACCGTAATGGGATGAGTCGCGCAATGGCAGGTGCCGTAACGGGCCGGCTTCTGACCGAGAATGGCGGAAAAGAAGTACTATGGACGGAGCCCAAAAGAGTATGGAAACAGGACGCCTACCAGGCGCTCGGGCTCCAGAGTGCTGCATACGCCCAGAGGCTTATCGATAACCCTACGCCATCTACCCGGCTTGGGCGTGAGGCGCGGCAAAAAGCATTAGAATTAGCTGCCTGCCAGTTACTTATAACCAATCCTCAGGAAGCACGACTTGTGCCGTCGCCTTCGGGGGATATGCTGCTTGAGCGTATACCCTCCGACCCGCTTTCCGATCACAGCCCTAAAACCCCTCACCGCCCTATTGAGCAGAGTCTTACCTATAACACCCGGCGCAAGCGACAGGCGGCATTGGCGTTGGCATTCGCGGGAGGTTGCACGGCATTAGGTGGGCTGATTGCGTCGCTCCCTCGTCCTGATGATGACCCCCCGCGCGCCACGGTTCGGATCGGCGAGGTCTCTGCACACGAGCCAAATACTGCGGAGTGGCTCATACGTCCATCGAATAAGAATGCATTACGTCCGGACGGTTATTGGGTACAAGGAGTGGCATCAAAACTTATAAACGGAGAATGGGTCGTCGACTATGATAATACGGCCTCGATAGCATATCTGCCTACGACGCCAAAAAATAGCGCACCCAATATACAGGTTGTTGATCAGCAACGGTGGAAAAGCGCCACAGGCACATACATATTTAAGAATGGCATAGAGGTCAAGATCCCTGTGCTCGAAGGTACCGAACCGGTGGCGGCGGATGTGGGTGGAAGACCCGTGCAGTTACAGACAGACAGAGACAATACCTTTACACTACTTCTCCCCCCGAACGCATCGCAAAACGCAAAGCTTGAGTACTGGCTCGCATCGACCGACTCTGCTCATAGGGCAAAAGCGCTTCACCCGATTACCGTTAAGGGAGGACCGGCATTCGATCCGCAGCAAGTGGCCGCCGTCTGGAATGCTCATGTGCCACCCAGCGATCTTCCTATGCCGCTTCGGCGGGCAAATCTGGTGCGGGATACATTTCGGTACACACTCGACCCGTTGCATGGCAGAAGTATAAATAGCTATAAAAATTGGACAGAAATAACAGAGCACTACTTTAGAAACGGCGAAGCGGTATGTAATTTGGCTGCTACAGAGTTGGCTCTTGCAAATCCGGCCGAACTTAACGTTGCACAGGGGTATTATCTACGTTCTGATGGGGACCAGTCGGCGCTTGCAAAGCATGCGGGTCACGACTGGAATGTCACAAAAGATGGGCAGAGAATAGATTCAACGCCCATTCGTAGCAACGGACAATATGACGATTACTTTGACGCAAAAGTGCTCCCCAATCCTGAGGCAAAGCCAGTGCCATCCATGCTGACGAAATTTGCACACTCAGCAGGTGGCTGGGCGCTTGGTTTGGTGGTTGCTGATGCCGCTGGATATGCGCTGTATAAAAGTCGTCGCCAACTCCGCAAGCCGGTAGATTTCTTAAGACGATCGCGTATTGCGGCTCTTGAGGATGATTTAGTGGCTATGGGGAGTGAGAACATTGGTCTTGCTTATGCGACGATCCAAAATACGCTATACGACAAATCAGGCGATCCATTAGCTTCTGCGCTTGGCGATGTTGTGCCACTGGCCGCAGATGATTTTCTCGCCAAACTTCCTATACAGCCCGCCCTTTTAGACAGAGAAACAACCGCTAAGCTACGCGACCGGCGAAAGGCTACGTCGGATGTAGGCGAGCAACAGCAAATCAGGCTTGCCGAGAACCTGATCCGGGTAGTGCTCAAGCTTGAAAAACGTAAGCATCAATCCAGCGCGATGTAATCGAAGCCGAAGGTCTGTACTGCCGGTGCGGCGTTACCGCTGCAAATGTCAAAGCCAGACGTCGTACGCGTAACGTAGTATTGCAGGTCTGCCGCATAAGAGCCGACCGGGGTAATGACTATGTGCGGCGTGCTGCTGAATTTTTGGCTGAATACGACACTGGCAAAACATCCAGCTGGCGGCGAGCTGCCGGTGTTAATCGTGATTGACCCCGAAGTATCCGACCCGCTGAGCGACACCGTGCCGCCGCCGCCCACGGCCGTCCCTTTGCTGATAGATGGAATAGTACCACCGGCGGTAATATGGTGGGTGAGGTTCAGGTCGCCGTTGAGTTGCAGCGAGCCGGTATTCACGGCAGAGGCCGTTAGAGTGCCGCTAAAGCTAGTGCTTCCCACTACGCTCAGTCCATTTTTGATATTCAAGCCGCCAGTAAGATTGAGCGTGCCGGCCACGCTCAGGTTGTTGACCTGCGTGTCGCCGAGCTGTGTTATGCCTGACACGCTCAGGTCGCTGAGTGATAGACTGCCTCCCACACGTAATGATCCGGCCACCTCCAGATTACTGCGAACAAGTACGCCTCCCGAAAAAACAGCATTAGCCTGCACGGTAAGAATCTGCTTAGGATTGCCCACAGTAACGTCAGTAGTGGCAAGTTGCTTGAGATCGTCCTGTGATAATCCTTGCGAGGTGAGTGTGTGCTGTGCGGTCTGTTTGCTTTTGGCGATGCTTATGATCAAAACGCCTACGGCTATCACGATGACCAATATAAAAAGCAGTAAGTAAATATTGAATTTACGCCAGAATTTCTTAATAAACGATTGTTTAGGTTCCTCGGGGGCGGTGCTTGGTTGCTGACCGCCAGTGGTATCGGTTAGATTCGGGTCGGTGCTGCTGCCGTTCTGCGGACCCGGGGTGGCTTTGGTGTCGCCCTCGGTTTGTTGTTCCAGCGAGTGCACGTCATTACCAGATTCGGATTGTACTTGGGATGGGTCCATAGCCTCTACTCTTTATATCTAATGATACTAGAGCCGCTCAAAAACCGTAAGAGGAATAGCGTTATTCTTCGTGGACTGCATGCTCGCCATGTCCTGGAATAGCTGTGCCCAAGCTCCATAGCATTTCAAAAAAATGACGCTGGGCGTTAGCAATTTCCTGGTTGTATACCTCAATGCCAAAGATTTCGCCGTTTTGCCAGTTGTAGTAAGCGACGACATCATCGTACGTGATGGTAGAGTGGGTTATATGAAAGGTGGTGCCGGGTAAAAGGCGACCTTCCCAAAAGCGGAGCTTCTCGTTATCGTGGTCCGCGTACCAATCCCGTTGGGTGGCTAGGAAGTGTTCGCCAACGAGGCTGCGAAAGCGCAGTTCGTTCTGGTTGCAGCGTGCCACCCACCGTTCAAAAAATGCCAGGTTGGTCTTATTTTGCATATTTTCGTAGAGTATCGACAAGGTTTCGTTGCGAGCTTTGGTCTGATTCCAAAACATCTGTTTAACGCCTTCATTACCCCGGTAAAACTGCACATGTGTGAGGGGTGAATGCAAAGTTTGCGGCTGAAACGTGTCTTGCAACGCCAAGAAATCTCTTTGCAGATCGCGTATCTCCTGTTCTTTGCGGGTAATAAGTATCTGGAGGTTGCTGATTGGCGCGGCTTTATATATCTTCCGTTTATCGTATGTCTCGATCTCGACCAGGTGTGAGTCGGTTAGGGTGTCGATAAGTCGATACAAGCGGGTCCGCTCAATCTTGGCATTACGCGCGAGCTGCAGCAAGCTCTGCGGGCCATAGGCGTTGAGCGCCAAATAAGTGTCGGCAATCTCCGGCTCGAGGCCGAGTTTGGCAAAATATTCGTGCATAGGGCTAATATCGCCGGACATCCGCCTATTGTCTAACAGGTGTGCATATTTGCGCAACAGATATATTACTGTTCGCCTACTGCCTACACTCCGGGGTGAAGCATGGCCAAAAGGTCGGCATAACTACCGAAAGGGAGGTGTATTTTTGTATGTCCAATTTTCCGGAAACTGACATAACAAACAGAGTATTGAGCCTTGGCATACCTGCCGAGTCGGCAGTAGTCGTTGGAGATACAGCATTGGAGTCGGCGCTCGGAGCTGATGTCTACCGTGCCGATACGCTCGAAGTGGCATTAAGTGAAGATGCCTACCGGTATATACGAGTGCAGCCAGGGGTAGAAGAGACGGTGTTGTCGAATGGCGACTATTGCCTTGCTGGTGATGATTTTACCGCCAGTCTCCAGTGGGCCGGACGCACTCCACGCGAGCTGCGGCAAGGCGGCTATGTGCAGGAAGGTGTTGCGTTTGCCGGATTGCCTGATGTGTATGGGCACAAACAGCAACGCGGTACCGAGCAAGACCAGCGCGATCTGGCTCAACTCCGCGGTCATCTGTATGGCAATCGTCTATTGCCCGCAGTAATGTTGGCAGGCGAGCGGTCGTTTATTACCGATTGTGTGCCAGAACATCTCCACGAGCGGCCAGAATTAGAAGTTGCCGCCAATGGTTTATATATTGTGCGCACGGTATTCGGGCATGAAGATGGCGAGATCCACACCTATAGTGGCAGCGCCGAAGAGGGGCCCGTGCCAGCCAGTTTCCATGCCTGGCGCCACACTGCGCTTGGCACGCGCGACGGCCAGCGTAACATAGATGTATTGAACCAGGAGTGCGTAAACGCAGGTCGCCCGCCTCTGTTTTCGGACGACGATCGCATGGCCACGCTGGTTGGCTACTCGTGTCACGATGCTATTCTCGGCCATGGACGCCGCAGGGTTAATCCCGAGGGGCACGACGAACGGCAATCGGCCGATCTCGCCGTTCGACACTTAGAAGCGGCAGGTGTAACCAAGGGTAACGTGCTCGAAGGAGCTCATGCTGGCGGTATGGCAACTACTTACAACGAGATTACCCGAAGGCAGGATGTCGACCCGAGCAGAGGGTATGTACATATCCAGGAAAACACCGCCGGCAGCGATTTTTCGGGCTTAAGACGGAAAGATGGGGCCTTGAATGCGCTGCGATTAGCTCCTGAGGATTTGGGCCGGACTGGTGCAGGCTACGACCAACCGCTTGCAAGGTTGGTTGAGGCGCTGAACGCAGAGCAGCCTGCGGGTACTCCTCCCATTCGTATAACTTCGGCGAGCGATGCATTCCGCTTGATCGATGCTCATCCCGATTTTCCGGCTACGGTGAATGGAGAACATATGACACTCCGCGAGGCGACTGCCCGGCACATCGCAGGCAACAAAGCCTTCTTCCTAAAACACCAGCCGTTTGAAAGCTGGCGGATTGGGGAGCCAGGCATCACGATTGAACATGCCGAGTGCCTGGCTGCAATCGCCCAAGGGGTAGCCGCAGGAGAACTAAAACTCGAAGAAGCGCACAATGAGCTTGTTGCTCTACAGTAAAGCCGCCTTCCCGGTTGTGTTTTACCGGCCAATGTTAGAAAATACGTACAATATGAGATGGCGACGGGGGTTAGGAACGCTTGGCGGGGTGGTGTCGGTGTTTGTGTTGGTTGGCAGCCCCTTGGCTTCAGCGCAATCTTCATCCAGTCATTACCAGGTCAACGAAGTTTTTTTTGGGAGCGGCGGTGAGCTCAATAGTTGCTCCGCAAGTTATTGCTCAAAACAAACCGCCGGCGAAATTGCTGCAGGCAACGCTGCCGGAACGGCGTTCAAAACACAAGCCGGCTTTAACACGCAGCGGGATCCCTACTTGGCTTTTAGTGTTGCGGGGGGTTCAACCGACCTCGGTACACTTAGCACCGCTGCAACGGCCACGACCACCAGCACCTTCGCGGTAAAAACCTATCTAGCAAGTGGGTATGTCGTGCAGTTCGTATCTAATCCGCCCTCGGTGAACGGGACAATTACTCATCAGCTGACGCCACTATCGTCCCCAACGGCATCAGCCATCTCATCAGAACAATTCGGTCTGAACCTGGTACAGAATAATGTGAACTGTGCCGATGGTATCCATCATGCTCCGGCTAATTTTGGCGCCGCGCCAGTACAGGTGCCCGATAATACCTTCAGTTTTGGAACGGTTGCCTCCGATTACGGCACGTGCGGCCTTTTTAAATATGCCAAGGGCGACACTATCGCCAGTTCTACTAAAAGTTCCGGCGAAACCGATTATACGGTGTCATTTATGTACAATATTAGCCCGCTTACCCCGGACGGATTGTATACGTTTAACGGGACACTTGTGGCAACCTCGACGTTCTAGTTTTTTATACAAGTGGTGGTAATCGATATCCGGCGAGTTTATTGAGCTGCCTGGCTAGACGTCTGTACTGAAGCGAAAATGGCGCAGTACCTGACAGCGTTATGATACTTTCGTTAGATTGGGGCGATTCAAATGCGGCGGCATATTGATCGAAAATATGCGGGGGGATAATCCGCACGACCCGGTCGACAAAGCCTGCGTCACGAGCAGTGCCGGCGCGGGCTTTGGCCGTCGCCACAGGAACCTGTAGCCAGATTCCCACTGCCCAGACACCGTGTTCATGGGCGAGCGTGGCAATCGCAGTACGCTGCGACACTGTGTTAGCTGCAGCGTCATATAATACTGATTGGCCCGCTCGCAGCGCGCGGCTGGCACGCTCATTCATTTCGTCATACACTATCCGCCGCTCATGGACGGAGTACGTTGGAAAGCGGAATAGCTCTAATCCAATCTTGTCACCACGTAGGTGTTCTCCTTGTAACACACTCGTTAAACTGCGCGCTAGCGTCGTTTTGCCAGCTCCAGGGTAGCCCACCGTATAAAAAAGTATCGGCTCCATCTGTTTGCATAATAGTTCACCCTTGACCTTTTCTCAAGAGAACATTATCTAAAAATGAGCAATGGCTGCTATCTCTACCTCTCCTTTCGTCATCCCGGGCTTGATCCGGGACCCCTTCTATCAGTCTTCCACATGATCGGACTACAGGATATTGAATTAAAGTCCGGTATGACAATAGGAGGTTGCTTCGGAAGTGAAGGGCTTTAGCAACCATTTGTTTATTGACCCGTGCAGACTCCAGGCCGTACCATAAGGGGAATTAGTTAAGGGTTGGTGGCGATTCTAACGGCCATGCCGATATTTACATTTCCCAAACGGGTTTTTAACGATTTATTAATATCTCGTATAAAAGTTCTATTGATTGGTAAATCATAAGCATGTTACTATTATGATATAAGTTATACAATAAAACCAAACAACAGAGGAGAACACATGAAAATACAGAATAAAGTGGGACGCACGCTGTATGCGGTCGCTGCTTTTTTGCTGGTTGTTACCGGAATATCCTCGGGCTTTATTGGGCATGCATCCGCTAATCAGGTGACGGCACGAAGCATAACTATCAGCAACTCCAATGGCGGCACGAACAATGTTGCCTATACACTTGCCTTTACAACGGCTACCACAAGCAATGTTGGCGGTATTGTGGTTGATTTTTGTTCCAACGACCCTATTATTGGGGACTCGTGTACTGCACCGGCAGGTTTTGACGTTAACAAATCAACCACTACTATCGGTACTCAAGTGGGTATTACTGGTAACTCTATAGACACAACTAACAGTACTGCCAACAAACTGATCCTAACCCGGACTGCCAGCTCGATATCTACGGGTACGGCCGTATCCATTCCTTTGGGGGATGGTTCAACGACAGGGTTCCATAATCCAACCGCTATCGGTAGCTACTTCGCACGCATTTACACCTATGCTACGACTGCTGCAGCTCAAGGCCACAGCACCAACAGCCCAAGTGGCTACGTAGACTATGGTGGTATCGCACTGTCGACAGCTGCAGTTATTAACATTACAGCCAAGGTGCAGGAAACGCTGAGTTTCTGTGTGTACAAGACTGCCTGCGGCGATGACCCCAGCTTTACCCTCGGCCACGCTGTCGGTACCGCCACCGTTATCGATAGTACTGCTGTGGACACGCAGCCGGCTAACTTTAGTATTTCGACAAATGCCAACGGGGGTGTAGTAGTGCGTATGAAAGGTGACACCCTCAAATCGGGCTCTAACACTATTGCTGCTGCTGGCTCTTCTGCTGCAACAATTACAGCAGGCACAGCGGCTTTTGGTGCGCGGGTCTCGACATCAGGCACAAACATTACGCCAACAGCACCTTATAACAACGGTTCTGGTACGCAATATGGTCTTGATATAACGACGAGTAACACGCCAAACACTAATGTCACCAGTACCTATGGCGGACAGATTGCTACGTTAAGCGGTCCAACTACGGCATCGGTGAGCACAGTCACTTTTGCTGCTACCGCCAGTGCAACCACGCCCGCCGGTACGTACACTGCGGCAGAACAACTGATTGCGACTGGTACCTTTTAGGATTCCAAATGGATGGGTTGTTTCTCGCGTAACATAATAAGCAAAACAGCACTTTATTCTTTGATGGCTGCATCTTTTGTCGGGATGGGGCCATTTTCTTTGGCGCATATTTGGGCTGATCAGATCGCGCCGAGGTCACTCACATTGAGCGATTCACTAGGTGCGCAGCATGGTGTGACCTACAAAGTAGCAATGGGTATTCCTACGACGGCGACCGTTGGCTCGGTGCGTGTCCAATTTTGTTCCAATACATCGCTCACCGATGATCCATGCGTGGCGCCCGTGGGTTTTGATGATAGTGGTGCGGTATTAAGCACTCAAACCGGAGCGGCTGGATTTTCTATCTCGAATAACTCCACGGCTAATGAACTAATTTTAAGTCGTCCGCCCATCGTGCAGGCTCCGGTAATAGCGACCTATACATTCGACAATATTACCAACCCAACTGATGGTGGCTCATATTATGCCCGCGTCTATACCTATGCATCGAGCGACGGATCAGGCGCCTCAACCGACGACGGAGGCTTGGCTTTTGCTATCAACCCATCATTGTCGGTAAGCGCTGAGGTGCCACCGTATCTGACCTTCTGTGTGGGCGAAAGTATCACGGGTTTGGATTGCACGAGCGCTACCGAGCCATTTTCCGACTTGGGTGATCTTACTCCGACTACAACGAGCGCCGCGCAGTCACAACTACTCGTCGCTACAAATGCTGGCAATGGTTATAGCATGTATGTACTCGGCAATACCATGACGTCAGGTAATCATACGCTCACGGCCATGAACGGCAACACGGCCCAAAAGGGGACGAGCCAATTTGGCTTGAACCTACGAGCTAATACTGTGCCTGCAGTGGGCCAGGATACGTCTGGCCCCGGCTTTGCGGCTGTGACGAGTGGCTATAGCCAGCCAGATCATTTTAGGTTCCTTTCGGGCGACAGCCTCGCTTCGTCGCCATCTGCCGACGATTATCGAAAATATACCGTTAGCTATGTTATCGACGTTGCCGCTAATCAGCCGGGCGGTGTGTATTCCACCACGCTCACCTATGTTTGTTTAGCAAATTTTTAATGTTTCTGTTACCATAAATGCAAATATAAGTGAGGGAAAACATGATTCAACGCAGAATCCTGACCGCAGTTGTAGTGGTTATGATTGCTGTCAGTGCGGTAGTGCCGGCACTTAAAGGTACGGCTTTTGCAGCGCAAACGTCACTGGTGGGCGGTAACGCGCTCAAGATTTCGCCGGTGCGCCAGGACCTGACGATGGACCCCGGGACGAGCAAGAAGCTGGTCGTCTTTATTACCAATGTCACAAGCGTCACCACAACACTACACATGGCGATTAACGACTTTGTAGCCAGCGGCGACGAAAGTGGCAAGCCTAGCGTTATTCTCGACGAGAATCAGTATGCCCCTACGCACAGCTTCAAACAATTCGCTACACCCGTTAAGGACTTCACGCTCAAGGGCAACGAAACTAAAGAGATTGATGTAGCGGTTAACATCCCCAAGACCGCTCCCGGCGGTGGCTACTACGGCGCCATCCGTTTTGAACCGGCAAGTGCGTCGGGAGACAGGAGCCTGAACTTATCTGCTAGTGTCGGTTCGCTGGTGCTACTCAAGGTGAATGGCACGATCACCGAAAAAATGACCGTCGCCAGCTTTGATGTGCAGCAAAATAAGAAGAGCGCCTTTTTCTTCACCAGCAGCAAAGGTTTGACTAACGTCGTACGCTTTCAAAACAGCGGTAACGTGCAGCTAGAACCTTTCGGCAAGGTTATCTTGAAGCGTTTCGGCAAGCAAGTCGCCGAATACGAAATTAACAACGAATCACCACGTGGTAGCGTACTGCCCGACAGTATTCGTCGTTTTGATACATCACTCAACAAAGTGAGCTCGTTTGGTAAATTTACTCTCAGCGGCAATTTCGGCTATGGCTCCTCTGGCCAGCTGGTATCTGCATCGGCAACCTTTTATGTTATTCCGGTTACGATGATAATCCTTATCGGTGCAGCTATTGTAGGGTTGGTTATACTGATTTTTGTCCTACCGAAACTCATCCGGTCGTACAACAGCCGGATTATCCGCAACGCCAACCGGCGGCGCTAGGCAACTTGAGATAATGGGGGTGCATGTGAAGAGAGTCGGTGACTGGCGAGCGATAATTGCCGCTCTGACGGTTACCTGTCTGCTCTGTACTCCTGTCTTAGAGGCGCATGCGACTATTCCTCCGCCTGGTCCGGCCTCTGGATCGGTCGGTTTGCAAGGCAAGGTCCAAACACCACCGCCCAAGAACCCGGCAACTATTGGCACTCCTAGCAATGGCCAGTCGTTCACTACAACACCTATTACGGTAACCGGTCTATGTACCACTGGCTTATTGGTAAAGATTTTTGCTAATAACGTGTTTGTAGGGTCGGTATTATGTGCGAACGGCAGCTATTCGTTGCAAGTGTCTCTATTGGATGGACGTAATGACTTGGTGGCTCGCATTTTTGACAGCTTAGACCAGGCTGGGCCGGATTCCAATATTGTAACAGTTAGCTACAATACCCAATTCGCCACGACGGGTATTCCTATTTTGAGCCTCAGCAGTGTGTATGCGCGACGCGGTGCCAATCCTGGTGAGCAGTTGCAATGGCCCATTAGCATTAGCGGGGGTACGCCCCCATACGCGCTCAGTATGGACTGGGGTGACGGCAAACCGACGTCGCTGTACAGTGCGCCGATTAGCGGCACGATCACGACGACGCACGTTTACAGTGCTCCAGGTACCTATGTGGTGATTGCCAAGGCAACCGACGCCAATGGATTAACGGCCTTTCTGCAGCTTGTAGGGCAGGCCAACGGCGCGGTCACGCAGTCGGCGACTTCATCGTCGGGTAACAGCGGAAGTGGCGCGAGCAGGACAGTCGTGGTGTGGATTCCGGCTGCAGCCAGTATTCCTCTCATTGGTATTTCGTTTTGGCTGGGCAGACGATTCGAACTATTGAGTTTGCGCCGCCATCTCGAGCGCCGTTAATATTTGCGATCCCCTCTCTCATCTCGAATCCCTTTTGTTGTGCCGGACCTGATCCGGGCATCCGCAGAAAAAGAAATTCATATACCTCATCGTTATGTGTCAAAAAACGGTAGATTCCGGCTCCGAGGCCGGCATGACAAAGAGGTGAAGAATTGCTAAAATAGAACTAATATGACAAAAAAAGTATATGTCGGCATGAGTGGAGGCGTTGATTCGTCTGTCACTGCAGCCCTGCTGAAAGAACAGGGCTATGATGTGACCGGTGTATACATGAAGAATTGGAGCCAGGATCTACCCGGCATGCGCTGTCCGTGGAAGGAAGATTACCAAGACGCCAAGCGGGTTGCCGTGCAGCTCGGCATCCCCTTCAAGATGTACGACTTCGAGAAGGAGTATCGGCATAAAGTAGTCGACTATATGATTGCCGAGTACCAAGCGGGCCGTACTCCCAACCCCGACATCATGTGCAACCAGGAGGTAAAGTTTAAGCTCTTTCTAGAGACAGCTCTCGAGGACGGTGCGGATATGATCGCCACTGGTCATTATGCGCAAAGTATCGACGGCCAACTACATGCTGGCGTCGATGGTAATAAAGACCAGAGTTATTTTTTGTGTCGTGTGAGTGAGGCCGCATTGCGTAAAAGCCTCATGCCTATCGGGGCATACGAGAAACCGCAGGTGCGCGGATTGGCACGCAAGTTCGGCCTAGCAACAGCCGAAAAGAAAGATAGTCAGGGCATTTGCTTTGTAGGTAAAGTAGGTATTAAGGATTTTTTGCAGCAGTTTGTTTCGAGCCAGCCCGGCAAGATTATTGACCGATCAGGCAAGTCCATCGGCCAGCACGACGGCGCATTATTCTATACCATTGGCCAGCGTCAGGGCTTGGGGGTGGGTGGTGGTCTGCCATATTACGTCACTGGCAAAAACATGGAAAAGAATGAAGTGTATGTGAGCACTGATCTGCAAGACGCCCGCTTATGGTCAGACGAGATGACCCTCGCAAGCATACATTGGATTAATCGACCTCCAAACGAGAGCGGGGCCTACATGGTCCGTACGCGGTATCGTGCTGAGCTATTGGATGTTGCGAGCTTGCGGCAGCTGCAGGATGGCAACTGGCATGTCACGTTACATGACGAAGTACGGGCGTTAACGACGGGTCAGTCGGCAGTCCTGTATGAGGGCGATCGGGTGGTAGGTAGTGGCATCGTGTGTAGCTAGCGGTACTCGTTGGCTAATATCCCGTTGAGGCTGAATGACCTTGCTGTAGTGTGGTTCAGCAGCGTCTACACACCGGTGTGTATCAGGGAGGTCTACGAGAGAATGGCGTCCTCGGCGCATAAGGCAGTACTGCACAAGCAGATAGACGGTCCACCTCAAGGTGCTAATTGATCAGTCGTACTTGCGCCATCTGTTATACTAAAAAAGCGTAAGCAAATAACATAAAACTCAAAAAAAGGAGGGCTTTATGGGCCTCTTCGGTCACCACGACAATAATGACAACCAGGCCGCGGGCCAGGATCAAACGCAGGCAGTCCCACCGGCTCCCGCAGCTACACCAGATGCCGGCGTGGACACCAGTCAGCCGATGGGCACTGCTGATATGGGTGGCATGCAGCCCCCAGCAGACACGGGCGCACCAATGGCTCCGGGCGTGGGCACGCCTCCTGTAGGCGCTCCAATGCCTCCAGCTGCTAGCGGCGGCGATGCAATGGGTACAAGCGATCCTATGGGCGTCACTCCAGACGTTTCTGCTACTCCACCAGCAGAAGATGGCGCGACGCCTGCTGGCATGCCGAGCACGCCAGCGCCAGAGGACCCAGCGGGTTCCGAGGCAGACGTACCACCAAAAAGCTGGTAGTCTAGCTCTAAGAAATAAAAAGGCCTGCGTTTTTTCGTGGGCCTTTTTATTACGCCACGCACGTAGTGCTATTATGCTAGGAGGTGAGCATGTTAGGTCCTCATACGATAACCACAAAAAGAGTACCTGCCGAAGAGGGTGTTGGCTTTTTCACTGGAGAGAATCCGGATGACGGGGACATGTACTTTAGGGCTGCTTTTCAGCCGCCGCTCCCCGCTATCTATTTTGACGTTGAGCACATTACTAATCCCGCTTTCGGCGGTAGTGCTATACATCCGGAGACTACTTTTACGAGTGCCACTTTTGCTACTGACGAACGCGACTTAGTGAATGATGTATACGCCAGGGTGGCTAAAAAAGATCAGGCTGATCTCGGCGAGTTGTCTTATAGGGTAGCGCTCACCGGCCGTGCGTTTCGTGCCTTAGGCCATATGGGCATTGGCGGCGTGATAGATATGTTGGCGCTGCTGTCGCCTAATGGTTTAATGGGCGATAATCTGGCTGGCGATAGGCAGATATCCCGTTTTTAATACAAGCGTTGTTACTCTGTTATAATACAAATAATGAATGCACAACAAATTCGCGCTGCTTACCTAGACTTTTGCAAAAAAAATGGCCATGTAGTGATTCCGCGCGCCTTGCTGGTACCCCAAAACGATCCAACTACGCTGTTTACCGGTTCCGGCATGCAACCGCTTATGCCATATTTGTTGGGCGAAGCGCACCCTGAAGGGACCCGTTTAGTGGACAGCCAGACCTGTCTGCGTGCTCAGGATATAGAAGAAGTGGGCGACAATCGTCATACCACCTTTTTTGAGATGCTGGGTAATTGGTCGCTCGGCGACTATTTTAAGGCCGAGCAATTGCCGTGGTTTTTTGAGTTTTTGACCGAAGTAGTGGGTATCGACCCTGCAAGGCTATATGTGACGTGTTTCATCGGCGACGAGGAAAACGGTATTCCTAAAGACAATGACAGCGCCGACATATGGAAGAAGCTGTTCGACGCAAAAGGCGTAGCTGCCGAGCGGGCCGATATCGGTTCAGAAGCCGATGGTTACGCACGTGGCATGAAGCCTGGCGAACGCATCTTTTTCTACGATGCCAGCAAAAACTGGTGGTGGCGCGGCAACAAAATCAAAGACATGCCCGTCGGCGAACCAGGCGGCGGCGACAGCGAGGTATTTTACGAATTCGACTTCGTAGAGCATAACGCCGATTTCGGCCCACATTGTCATCCTAACTGCGACTGCGGCCGTTTTGTGGAAATCGGCAACAGTGTATTTATGGAGTATGTCCGAGGCGAGAACAGGTTTGAGAAACTCCCCAAGCAGAATGTGGACTTCGGTGGCGGTTTGGAGCGCATTGCCATGGCGGCTATCAACAGCCCAGATGTCTACAAAATTAGCCTGTTGTGGCCTATCATCGAGAAGTTAGAAGCCTTGTCTGGCAAGAAATATGATTCGTACACCACAGCTATGCGTGTGATTGCCGACCATCTACGCGGTGCCGCTTTCCTGGCGGTTGACGGGGTGGTGCCGAGCAATAAAGAGCAGGGCTACGTCATGCGCCGCCTCATGCGCCGTGCAATCCGTTTTGCCTTCGACCTTGGCATCGAGCAAGCGTTGTGTGAACACGTAATCCCCGTTATTGCGGAACTCTACCGGGCTGATTTCCCGGAGGTTTTGGAACGCGAGCAGCAGGTAATCGACGTACTCATAAAAGAAGAAAAGATTTTCCGTCAGACGCTACGCAAGGGCTTGCACGAATTTAGCAAGCTTACTCAGGAAGGACTCACCGGGGCGACGATTTTTAAGCTATACGACACGTATGGGTTCCCGGTTGAGCTGACCTACGAAGAAGCATATAAACAAAACATTCAATTATCCGATACTGCCAAACAGGACTTCGAGCAACTCATGCAAGCGCAGCGTGAGCGCAGTCAAACCGCTAGCAAGGGCGTTTTTAAGGGCGGGTTGGGCGGCCATACCCTGCAACATAAGAAGTACCACACTGCGACGCACTTAATGTATCAGGCGTTGCGGCAGGTACTGGGCGATCACGTGATCCAACGTGGCAGCAATATTACCGAAGAACGCTTGCGATTTGACTTTTCTCATCCCGAAAAAGTGACGCCGGAGCAGCTTAAGCAGGTCGAAGACATCGTCAACGAGCAGATCGGTAATGATCTCAAAGTCTCATGGGCCGAATATCCTACCGAAGAAGCCCGCGGTCCGCTCGGCGCGCTCGGCCAATTTGGCGACCGCTATGGTGACACCGTGAAGGTGTATAAGATGATCGCCGATGGCGCCGACAAGCCATTCAGTTTCGAAATTTGCGGCGGCCCGCATGTTGACCATACCGCGCAATTGGCCGAAGATGGCAAACGTTTCAAAATCGTCAAAGAAGAAGCCAGTTCCGCCGGCGTGCGCCGTATTAAGGCAGTTTTACAGTAAATAATAGCGGTACCTATAGTAGTTAACCGCACTCTATGAGGGAGTCCCTGCGGCGTTACTCAAGACGAGATTGCCAGGCATCAAGTTCCGACCAGTCCATATCGGGACGCCAGGTCTGCAGGAATGTTCGATTGCTTGGAAAGAGATCTTGATACGTTTCTTCTTGTAGGGTATGGATCAATCCATTCACAACGCGCCCAACGCCCCAAAATTCAACCTGCTCGAAAGTTACCTCTAAACCCTTCGTTCGCAGTGTCTCATTACAGCTCCCAATAGAGCTTCTGCCCAGACGGTATAGTCCTCGCATTTCTTCCATAATATCGCCACGGCGTGTTCCGCCGAAGTCGATAACCCCTGAAAGTGTGTCGCCGGTGAATATAAGGTTACCAAACCGAAGGTCTCCATGGATTGGCCGACTTTGAGCTGCAGTTATGCCGCTGGGATAGAACTGTTCGTACCTTGCCTGCATGTCGGCAGCGAGTCGCGACAGAGAAGGGTAGTTTTGCTTGTCGTGGAAACTGGAAAATTTGAAGTGACTGTCCCAGTTTATCGTATTCGGATTACGGGAAGCTGCTCCACTTTCTAGGAAGCCAGGATTTACTGCATCCCCAAACCAAAGTGCAAATTGGGCAAGCTGTCCGCTGATATGCTTTTTTTTGCTGGAGGGACATAGTCGATATACTTCTTTTACTGCGTACCTCCGCATTACCGGGAATGTATGAGGTTACCAAATAGGGCCAATCACAGGATGCATCTGCGACGTCAAGTGTTTTGGGAACGGTTAAGGGGCTGGTTGTTTCTGCCTCGTTTATGGCCTGTAGGGCTGCAGCTTCAGCCTGAACTTGAAGGAGGGCATGTTCGGTAGAGTCGCCCTTTGGTATTTTTATTATGTATGGCTCAGGGGCATTTGGCTGCAGGATAACTGTATTATAGGCCCCGGTGTAGCTTATGGTGGGTGTATCCACACCGCCATATTGTTGTCGGGTCTGATCGATAATCCCTGAGATAATATTTTCTCTTGCCATCACTCAAGATTAGTATGAAATGTTTTGAATTGTAAGCATGCTTTTTGTACATCACGTTTTACGCATTTTGCTGTCCGTAGTAGCCCTTCGGGCGTGCTATAATTGAACCGATTATGCTAGATAAGTTCAAAAGCTCTCTACAAGGCGCTGCGGGCAGGGTTGCCGCTAAAGCCAATGAAGTAAATACTAAGGTCGCTCAGAATGCTAAGAAGCAGGAAGAGGACCAATATGTTGTTGGTTTGGACATTGGTACCGAGTTTGTTAAGGCGCTTGTCGGTAAGGTAACCGAAGAAGGTGTTGATGTTATTGGGGTCGGCCGCGCGCATCAGGGCTTAAGCGACATGCAAGCCGGGGCAATTGCAGACATTGCCGGCGTAGTCGAAAACTGCGACAAAGCTCTAAACGAGGCCGAACAGCAGGCGGGCGTCAGTGCGCGCAGCGCTGTTATTGGCATTGCTGGCGAGCTGGTGAAGGGCATGACGACCACGGTGCGTGTCCAGCGCAAAATCAGCGAAAAGCCACTCGATATGTATGAGGTAGAGCGAATTATCAAGCTAGTACAGGCCCGCGCCGAAGCCAAAGCACGCAAGCAGCTGGCCTGGGAGCTAGGCGGTAAAGAAGTTGAAGTGCGTCTAGTAAACAGTGCGCTAGTAGGTATTGAGATTGACGGCTATAAGGTGACTAGCCCCATCGGCTTCCAAGGCAAAGAGGTGGTCGTACAACTCTATACGGCCTTTGCACCGCAGATTCATATTGGCGCCTTGGAGCGTACTGCGCAGCAACTCGACCTTGAGTTATTGGCAGTCGCTGCTGAGCCATTTGCCGTCGCGCGGTCAGTCATTGGTGACGACACTAGCGCCAGCATGAATGCCATCCTGATGGACGTTGGTGGTGGTACAACCGACATTGCCGTTATTACCGATGGCGGCGTACAGGGTACAAAAATGTTTGGCATTGGCGGCCGGGCCTACACTCGCTCGGTGGAGCGGGATTTAAGTATCGAATTTTCCGAAGCCGAAGCGCTCAAAGTTGGCTTAAGCACCGATAAAGTGCCAGCCAACAAAATAGCAGCTGTTGAGGGTGCTCTGCAAAAAACACTCGATGTCTGGATTAGCGGTGTCGAGCTGGCACTTGGCGAGTTCGACAAAATAGATCATCTGCCACATAAGTTACTACTGTGCGGCGGCGGCTCCAGCCTCGATCTGCTCATGGAAAAACTGGAAGATAGCAATTGGTATACAGAATTGCCCTTCACCAAGAAACCGAGCGTGCAGCATATGCAGCCCGGCCAAGTCGTAGGCATCATTGACAAAACGTCGACGATCGTCGACCATACATTCATAACCGCAATGGGACTTTTGAGGGTAGGCCTCGATACGCTCCAATTTTCGGCCACTCCCACCGGCTCGGTCAAAGAAAAAATTGATAGGATCTTAAAGATATAAGCATGAATACGGCAGGCACCAACAACGGCAAAGATGTCATATACATAGATGTTGAGGACGAAATTACCAGCATCATCGATAAGGTGCGCGGCAGCCAGCAGAAGATTGTAGCACTGGTACTCCCCAAGCGTGCCAGTGTGCTGCAAAGTATTGTCAATATGAAGCTGCTCAAGCGAAGTGCCGACGAGGCTAAAAAGAATTTGGTACTGATAACCAGCGAAGCAGGGCTTATGCCTCTTGCCGGCACCGTGGGGTTGCATGTGGCCAAAAGTTTACAGAGCAGGCCCGAAGTTCCTGATGGACCTGGCCGTTTCGAAAACAAGCCGGAAATGGTTGATGAGGACGAGCCTGCAGATGAAGCGCCCCTGTCTGCGCCTATCGACAAGACAAAAACCGTTGGCGAACTGGCCGGTGCGGCAGTTATGGATCAAGAAGCCGACGACGCTGAGGATACCATCGAATTGGGTGACGAAGACGAACCTGGTGACGACGAAACACCGGTTGTTGATATGGGTAAACCTAAGAAAGGGTCCGATAAAAAGCTAAGAGTACCCAACTTCAACAAATTCCGACTACTCCTAATACTTGGTGGTGTACTGCTTGTAGGCCTGATTATAGCGCTGTACGTTTGCCTCAAAGTACTACCCAAAGCCCATATCGTTATTAAGACAGATAGCTCGGCCATCACCAGTAATACTAACTTAGTACTAAAAATAGATCCGGCAACGACGCTCGACACAAAGAGCGGTAGGATGTTAGCGAGCATCCAGCAAACTCAGAAAACACAGAGCCAGCAAGTGCCGGCTACCGGTCAGCAGAATAACGGTACCAAGGCGACAGGCAATATTAAGTTCTATAACTGTAACCAGGCTGATACACTTGCCGGCACCATGCATACTATTCCAGCTGGTACTGGCGTGACAGCCAATGGCCATACCTTTATTACGAATCAGGATGTGATTGTACCGCCCAGCCACTTTACAGGTGGGGGCGCCTGCAAGAGCGATCTGCCAAGCTCTACTATTGGCATGACGGCACAGGTTGCCGGTACTGCATCGAACCAGTCGGCTACTAACTACAGCGTGGCAGGTTATTCCAGTATCACCGGCGTAGGCACTGACACTACAGGCGGTACCGACAATATCACCAAGATCGTTACCCAGGCAGATATCGACAGTGCAAAGCAAAAGATTACGGCGCAAGAAACCGATCCAATCAAGCAAGCACTCAAGAGCAGTCTTATTGCCAAGGGATTGTACGCCGTGGATGCGACCTTCAATGCTGGCACGCCAGACGTTAAAACGAGCGCCAACGTGGGTGATACTGCCGATACGCTCACTGTTACCGAAGTGACCGCCTATACTATGTTTGGCGTCCACGAAAGCGATTTGCAAAAGATTGTTGCGAGCGACGTCAATACGAAGATTGATCCATCCAAGCAGAGCATCCTCGATTACGGCTTGGCTAATCCAGTCATTACGGTACAGAGTCAGGATCAAAATGGTGCAACAGCTACTATGCAGGCAACTGTTATTGCGGGTCCCGATCTCAAAGTTGGACCGATTATCCAGGCAGTAGCAGGTAAGAAGGCGGGAGATGCAACTGCAGTCATCAAAGCAAACCCGGGTGTTACTGACGTTACGGTTACATACAGCCCGTTCTGGGTAAGCTCTATTCCAAAGAACGCCAGCAAAATCACGGTTGTTATTGATAAACCAACCACCACCACAACCACCAATGCAAACGCCAAGCCCTAGCACAATCCTGGCACTGGATGTGGGGGAGCGGCGTATCGGCGTGGCAATAGCCAGTCTAGAAACACGTTTGCCAAGTGCGCTCACGACACTGCTCCGTAGCGAAGAATCGCCGCAGGATATTCAGCATTTACTTGAAAAGCATAGCGCCACGGCGCTCGTTGTGGGCTTGCCCCGTGGCTTAGACGGTCAGCACACTGCACAGACCAGTGCTGTAGAAGCATTTGGCAAAACACTCGCCGCAAAGGTACAGATTCCGCTATACTGGATAGACGAGGCAGTGACGTCTCGTCAGGCCGAAGCGGAGCTCATTGCCCGCGGCAAGCCCTATGCCAAGGGCGATATTGACGCCCTGAGCGCTGTGTATATATTAGAAGATTTTCTCAGAGATCATTCAGAGGACATCGTATGAGGTATTCTACCCGACCCCAAAAGCGTACATGGCCTAAGCGCCTGCTTATCTTGTCGATAGTTCTCGTAGTGGGGCTAGCGGCCGCTACAGCCGTGGTGCGCCGTATATACTTCCAAGATTTGCGCGCGGTAACTCCAGGAAGCCAAAAAACGCAGCTGTTTACCGTGCAAAAGGGCGCTTCGGCCGATAGCATTGGTAAGCAATTGAAAGATGCCGGGTTGATTCATTCTGCGTGGGCCTTTAAACTCTATGTCACCGGCTCGGCAGCGCGCGACTCCTTGCAGGCAGGCACGTACTCTTTGAGCCCCAGCCAAAGCATGGCGCAAATTGTGTCACAGCTTACTCATGGCAAGGTGGCTACCGACTTGGTGACCATTATCCCCGGGCAACGACTCGACCAAGTACGTACCATGCTCATTAACTATGGTTTTAGCAAAAATCAGGTGGAGGCGGCGCTCGATCCTACAACGTATAAGGACAACCCGGCACTCGTGGATAAACCCGCCAGTGCGAGCTTGGAAGGGTACCTCTATCCTGACTCGTACCAAAAGGATGCTACGACTTTACCGAGTGAGATTATTACCGAATCACTAGCCGAAATGGGCAAACAGCTGACACCAGACATACGCGCTGCCTTCGCCCAAAAAGGCCTGAGTACCTACCAAGGCATTGTCGTCGCCTCCATTATCGAACAAGAAGTATCTAAGCAGAGTGACCGTGCCACCGCTGCACAAGTGTTTCTGAAGCGTTTGCAAAATGGTATCCCGCTCGGTTCGGACGTTACCGCTTATTACGGCGCCTTCATAGCGGGCAAGGGGCATACACTGCAATATGATTCACCCTACAATACGCGACTCCATACCGGCTTGCCGCCCGGCCCGATTGGCAGTGTGAGTGCCCGCTCGCTGCAGGCCGTTGCCCACCCTTCCCAAACCGATTATCTCTATTTTGTAACCGGCGACGATGGTGTTACTCACTTTTCAAACACCCTCGACGAACACAACGCAGCTACCGCTCAGTACTGCCACAAACTATGCTCAGAATAGGATACGCGTGGCTCTTCTTAGGAACTGGCGGCACGTGCGCTGGGAGTATGACGCCCTTTCGTCCGCCTTTTGAAGGCGCTAAAGCCGCTCCGATCACAGAGTTTGGTCATGACGGGCTCCTGACTCGCTGCTTCTGCCTTACCGGCACTTCCCGTAAAGAATGAAAGCGACCTAGACGTCTCGCCTTCCTCGGGAGCGAATGGGGCCGCGTGTGCATCGAGGGTGTATGAAATGCTAGAGGAGCCGACCCGTTTATAACCCAATTTTGCCTCGTTATGCGCCTTCCGTGCATCCTCGCCAGCCTCATATGCTGCATTGACGGCAGCTCTGCCGACGTACTGTCCATTGACGGGGTTGCGCACTTTTCCGTCAGGCTCAAAGACGAGTGCACATAAAGAGCCAGCAACTTCTTCTATGGGGAGCGTTGGAACGGTGGGTGGGAATTCGCCGGTCGCTGCAGTATCTGCGTTTGTCATTCTTAGATGTCCCATACTAGCATAATAGGTATGTATTATCAATATCCCCGGTAATGGCGTTTACGCCAGTGAGGGGCGGCTACGATTCGGGTTGCAGCACAGAACGCCGGTCCTGTGATGTGGTAGGTTGCGGGATCTTATATAACCCGAGTGTCCGTTACGATAGTTGTGCAAGTTGCGATAATATGTCACTATATATGGATGATCACCCCATCTGAGGGGCTTTATAGCTTGCGTGCCGACAATACAGATGCTTCCCAGGAGCATGAGGTAGTGCTGCCCAACTCCGCCCCTTTAGTTATATATCCAGATAGGAATGCGCGGAGCATAGTCCATGCTGCGGTAAAGTCTGCCCTGGGTGTATCGTGGGAAGTGGAAACCGACCCGAGCGGCCTATGGCCGCATACGAGCGAACTCTCGACGCTTTGCCACCGAAAGAAAGATCCTACGCCGCCCATAGCTTGGTAATCGGCGATATGTCGCCTACAGTTAAAGCGTTAATCGATAACGCGCTTGAGACTCCTTCTAGAGAGGTGGGTTTTAATACGTTCCAGGAGCTAATCCTGACCGCTTATGCAGCAGCTGCTGGATATTACAAAGAAGCTTACCCTGCCCGATATCAATATGCCAACAAGGCACATAAGGAGGCTCGTGGCGGTATCGGAGATGCGTATGCATCTATAGTGGCCGGAGGAGGGTCCGGGAGTATAACCAGTATAGCCGCTATGCGTTCATTGCCCTACTATTACGCGCAACGATATGGCGGTACATTCGACGCTTTTCCTAAAAAAGAAGTGCAAAGTAGGCTATTCGATACTGGCTTTCGACTCGTACTTCTGCTTGCTAGCCAACAAATGACTGTTTTTGACGGAAGTGAGGAATTTACGGTGACAACGCCTACGGGCGCAATGATAGATCCCAGGCTGGTAGATTTCGCCCCAAACGGTACGGTTACCGCTTCGCCAGAGCTGGAGCATAGGCTCAAATCAATTGTCATGACAGCCGGTGGCACGCCGTGGTTAGGGTGTCCAATATTATTTGACGCTCGAGCCCGCGAAGGTATGAAAGGAATATATTACACGTTCGCTGGCAAGATAAAAAAGAATCCCGGGAATTTTTATATGCCTAAAACGCTTGAGCCAATCCCGCCCAAAGATTAGCCAAACCAAGAGTGATAGAAGCTGCAGGACGACTAAACTGAAGCTGTTTATGATATAATTAGGTGCGTAGCATCCAGAGATAGGTCTCTGGATATGAGCTTTATCATCGCTACATTTGGAGATAGATTTATTAGTAACGCTCACGAACAAACTGCTGCCGCTCATGTGCATGTGGTGCGGCCGGGCACTTTCTGGCGACAGCTAAACAAGATATTTCATCGGCTCATGGCCAATCGCCGTGTGGTTCGTTCTTCTCTTGCTGCCTTCAACGTATTGCTGTTGGTAGTTATTGGCGTATTCGCTTTTCGTGGAGCGGGCACGGGCTTGCCCACCAACCAACAGGCGGTGCTGAACACTAACAATAAGAGCGCCAGCCAACCGCTCGACCAACTATCTTCGGCGGATATTGCCGCGAATGCCTCGCTGATTACGCATTTACCCGAAACAACTGCAGTGATCAACCAAGCCGACAGTGCCAAAGCCGACCTGGCCATTGCTTCTGCAGACACTGTCGTAGTGGCTAAGCCGCAAGCGGTAGCTACCGCTCTCAAGAGCAACAAAGATATCAAGAAATATGTGTCTCCGGCTGATGATACGGTAGCGGACATCGCGGCCAAATTTAACGTCACTTCGGACAGTATCATGTGGTCGAACAGTTTAACGTCGAGTTCGATAAAAGCGGGCGGCACGTTATGGATCCCGCCAGTGAACGGGATTGTGTACACCGTGCAGGCCAACGATACGCTAGACAGCATTGCTTCCAAGTACCGCGCCAACAAAGACCAACTGATTGCCTATAACGATGCCGAGATTAGCGGCATTCACGAAGGCGAAGTTATCCTGGTCCCTAACGGTCAGCAGCCGGCGCCTGTTATTACGTACCGCGCATCGCAGGCGGTATACAGCTATAACGGCTACGACTACGGTTTTTGTACCTGGTACGTCGCCAACCGCCGGGCGCAGATCGGCCGGCCGCTGCCATCTAACTTGGGTAATGCTAATACCTGGGCAATCTTGGCCGCCAGTTTTGGCATTGCCACGGGGTCGACACCGCAAGTAGGCGCAGCGGCAGTGAAACACAGCGGCCCCCCGGGCCATGTGGCGTTTGTGGAGTCGGTAAACGCCGACGGCAGCTTCTGGATTTCAGAGATGAACTCCTACGGCCAGGCATCAATGACGGATACCACAGGCCGCGGCGGTTGGGGCACGGTGGACTGGAAATTAATCCCGCCCGAATTAGCCGGCACTTATTCCTACGTTTACTAGTAGCCAGACATCTGTTTTACTAAGAGCAGATGAACTTCATTGATAAAGCAAGTATTGTGATCCGGGCGGGCGATGGCGGCGACGGCCGGGTTAATTTCCGGCACGAAAAATTTATCGACAAGGGCGGCCCCGATGGCGGCGACGGCGGCAAGGGCGGCGATGTTATCCTGGTCGGCAGTCGCAACCAAAATACGCTGGCCAACTTTCGTTATCAAAAAGAAGTAGTGGCCCCCCCAGGCGAACCTGGCGACAAGCGCCGTAAACATGGCAGAAATGGTGCCAATGTGCTGGTGCCCGTGCCCGTAGGCACCTTGGTTATCGACGAAGCTGGCCGCATTGTGGCCGACGCGAACGAAGATGGCAAACAGATCGTCATCGCCAAAGGTGGCAAGGGGGGCTTTGGCAATGCTCACTTTGTTAGCAGCACACGCCAGGCGCCGAAGGTTGCTGAAAAGGGTGAACCGGGTGAGGCTTATGCGGCAACGCTCGAACTCAAGATTATCGCCGATGTCGGCCTGGTAGGGCTACCGAATGCCGGTAAATCAACCCTTCTCAGCGTGATCAGTAATGCCCGTCCTGAGATCGCTGATTATCCGTTTACTACGCTTGTGCCTAATCTTGGGGTAGTTGACGTCGATAAAAAATATAGCCTCCTACTGGCCGATATCCCTGGGCTAATTGAAGGTGCCGCCGAAGGCAAGGGCCTGGGCGACGATTTTTTGCGCCATGTGGAGCGTACCGCAGTACTCGTGCACCTTATTGATGCCTATCAGGAAGATGTCGTCCAAACGTATAAGACCATTCAGGGGGAATTGCAGGCTTACAAGGTGGACCTATCCACCCGTCCGCAGGTAGTTGCGCTGACTAAAATCGAGGGGCTTGATAGCGATATCATTAAGGATCAGCTCACAAGGCTTAGGAAAGTACTCCCCAAAGACACGCCGCTCACAGCGATTTCTGCCCATACCAAGCAAGGCATGCCGGAACTGCTGCGTACTTTGCGCGATATTGTCGAGGCCGAGCGTACCAAAGAGCGTACGGCAGAAGCTGCCATCGCTGCGCCCTCTATACCGGTACTAACGTTAGAAGACGAAGGCGACGCTTGGGAAGTAACCAAAGCAGAAGATGGGTACCAAGTCCACGGCACCAAGATCGAGCGCTTTGCCGTACGCACCGACTTTAACAGCCCCGCAGGTGTCGAGCGTCTGCGCGACATCATGCAAAAACAGGGTATTATGCACGAGCTCGTGCGGCAAGGCGTAACTCCCGGCGATTCTATCCGCATCGGCTCCAAAGGCGAAATTACTTATTAATTTTCGTTAACAATTACCCGTGATGCTTGTCACATTGACAAATATACCGTCTGCTACGACACTACCAATAGTATGAGTACGCAATCCTTTTGTGAAGGGGGTGGGCTGTACAGAGAGACCAGCGTGTCCGCGCAGCTCCGGGACTGCAGGCCCTATCTAGAAGAAATAGGCGACATCCTAAATGATCCTAACCAGAGCGACATACTGAAGGGATGGCTAGGCGTCCAGCCGGGCGACTCTATCCAATATTTAGAGCTCAAGGAAGACAATCCCCATGTCAAGGATCCGTCTTGGAGGGAGGGCGCAGTGCTCAACCAAGATGATCTGGTTGTTTGGCGCTTTACGCTTCGCGCGGAGCTTCCCAGTGCTCTAAAGTATCTTGTTGCGAAAGCCTTAGGCTCCTTCACGACCCGGGTAGTGCAGCCTCGGGGTCATCTGTCCGGCAGCATTACACCCATCTTCCGAAGGTTCGAACCTCAGGATTAATTCCTGTTAATAATTTCATGTGCTATTTGTCACATTGACAATTACCTTTCATAATGCTATAGTTTACACATTATGGCGGTTATTACAGGCCAAGAGAAAAGCATTGCTGTTAAACAAGTAGATTGTGATACGTGTACAGCTGCATGCTGTAGAAGCGGTATACAGATGAGACTAAACGATTCTGAAGCTGATTTTATGCAAACTGCCGGTACCGATCTTACTAAAGAACCAGGTACGCGCCATCAAAAACGCCGCCTTTTGCCACTAGTCAGTGTGCGTCATCCAGAGACAAACGTCTATACGCTCGAGAATGATTGCGGGCACCTGACCGAGGACGCTTTAGGCCAACTGGTGTGTAGCTCCCATGAAGATCCCGCTCGTCCCGATACTTGTAAAGGCCTTGAGCCTGGTTCCTATGTTTGTAGGAGTATACGAGTACGAGCGGGCGTAGATACCGAGGGTGAGTGGGCTGCATACTTGCATATAACAAGCCAAGATTCGCCCCAGAATGCGATCGCCGCAGGCCCAGTGCAGGAACAACCAGCATAGAGGTGACTGCCATCGTTTACAAAAGTACGTTACACTGGTAGCTATCATGGCTGCCAGTTTTTTCTTTTACGATTTGGAAACAAGCGGGTTTAGCGCGCGGGATCACCGTATTATGCAGTTTGCCGGTATGCGCACCGATATGGAGTTGCGGCCGGTGGGGGAGCCAGTCAACGTGCTCATCAAAATGGGCGATGACTCGTTGCCTGATGTGGATGCTGTGTTTATTACCGGTATCACACCTCAGCAGACGCTGGCCGAGGGGATTACTGAAGCCGAGTTTTTGCATCGGTTTGAACACGAAATTGCCATTCCAGGGACTATTTTCCTGGGCTTTAACACGGTGCGCTTCGACGACGAATTTATGCGTGCGCTGCACTACCGTAACTTTTACGACCCCTACGAGTGGCAATGGCAGGATAACCGCTCGCGCTGGGATTTGCTCGACGTGGTGCGTATGACGCGCGCATTACGCCCGGACGGTATCGCCTGGCCGTTTGACGCCCAGGGCAAGGCCACCAATCGGCTGGAGCTACTCACCGCGCTCAACAAATTGTCCCACGAGCATGCCCACGACGCCCTCAGCGACGTAGAGGCAACTATCGAGGTGGCGCGTCTCATTCGCAACAAACAATCCAAATTATTCGACTACTTGCTGGCTATGCGCGACAAAAAGAAGGTGGCCGAATTAGTGGAAAAGGGCGAACCCTTCATCTACACCAGCGGCAAATACTCCGCAGAGTACGAGAAAACAACCGTTGCCGTACAGGTTTGCCCGCAGCCTGACCGTAACGGGACACAGCTAGTGTACGACCTCCGCAATGATCCGCGCGACTGGCTCGATAAAACACCAGAGCAATTGGCCGAAGCTTGGCGTTGGAAAAAGGATAGTAATGAGCCACGCTTGCCGGTTAAGAAGCTGCAATACAACCACTGTCCGGCGGTGGCGCCGCTGGGCGTGTTGGATTCTGCCAGCCAAATGCGCCTGCACATCGACGTGAAGCGGGTCGCCGTGCATCATAGGTTGCTCCGCGAAGATGCGGCGTTCGCTGGTAAAATCTGTAAAGCGCTGGAGATTTTGGAGAAAAAGCCGCAGGCCAGCCTGGTAAGCACCGAGCAAGATGTCGATGGTGCCATGTATGATGGTTTTTTTGGCACAGAAGACAAGCATGCGATGCAGGTAGTGCGCGCCGCTTCGCCAGAGGAATTATCCAATCTGGGACTGCGCTTTAAAGATCATCGCCTCGAAGCGATGCTGCCACTCTACAAAGCTCGCAATTACTCCAAGAGTCTGAGTAGCGAGGAGCGCGAAACTTGGGAGCAATTCCGCGCGCATAAGCTTTTGAGCGGCGGCCAGCATAGTAAGATAGCCCGCTACTTTGCTCGCCTGCAAGAGGTTGCCGCGCGCGGCGGCCTCACCGGGCATCAAGAATACCTATTAGAAGAACTCAAGCTGTACGCAGAAAGTATCCTGCCAGAGCAGGTGTGAGTGGGAGACCTGTCCCCTCATTCAGTAGAGCGTTACACGCAGGCCGACTAAAGTCGGTCTGGCTGCACTACGCTTGACTCTACTGAATGAGGGGACAGGTCTCCCACAGCTACGCGATCTGGATGTTACTGCGGCGCATAATGAGGGCAATATGAAGCACTGTCACTAGTGAGCGAAGCCGCTTTGCGGCTGCATACGCTGCAAGTAATCCTATGATAATTAACCAGGAATTAAACGTCACTTGAAAACCTGTGCCGGGAATCAATCCCAGTACAATAAAATTAGACATATGCCCAACCTTTAATAATGAAAATGTATTACTTAGTATTCTACACATATTTGCATTGTGGGCAAGTATGTTTTTAGTACTTATGCTTATATTCAACAACGCAGACTATGTAAAACGGCGTCCACGAGTGTCCAAAAGATCTCCCTGAGCGCGAGGCAAGTATACTAAAAGGTATGGCTGCGATAATCGTTAGTTTGGCACTTGTTTGCTCGGGCGTAACGCTTGTTTTTCTTTCTAAGAAAAACAATGCGGTGCTCAAGGTGATTTTCAGGTGTGCTGTATATTGCCATAATAGCTGTAGTAATTAACACCTATCAGGCGGCCGTTACTGCCGACAACAAGGGTTTGTCCGACGATAGTATGGGTTGGTTTGGCGGCGGGTGGTTGTATGTGCTTGCGCTTCTTGTGGTGGCAATTGCCACATTGCAGATTGTTCTATATAAGCGTCGGCCTTACAAATCATAGGCAACGAGGCGGTAGGACATTGAGGCACCTTGCCTGTCTGTGTAACCTAAGGCCCAACGATGTGATTAATATCGCATAGCCGGGTCAGCGGATGGAAAAAGATGCTCAGTTAGGCTATACTTGAACTCTGTTTATGAGTGAGAAGATCGTGGTTAAGGGTGCGCGGGAGCACAACCTCAAAAATATTGATGTTGAGCTGCCGCGCAACAAAATGGTGGTTATTACCGGCCTGTCTGGGTCCGGTAAATCTTCGCTGGCTTTCGATACGATTTACGCCGAAGGGCAGCGACGTTATGTTGAGTCACTCAGCTCCTACGCCCGCCAATTTTTGGGCATTATGGAGAAGCCGGATGTCGACCAAATTGATGGCTTATCTCCGGCGATCTCGATTGATCAAAAGTCTACCAGCCGCAATCCGCGCTCAACCGTCGCGACGGTGACAGAGATTTACGACTATTTGCGCCTGTTGTTTGCCCGTATTGGTATCCCGCACTGCCCGATTTGCGGCAAGCCGGTTACGCGCCAAACAACGCAGCATATTGTCGACCAAATTGCCCATTTGCCGGAGAATGCCCGCCTGATGATCCTCTCTCCCGTCGTGGCTGACAAGAAAGGCGCCTTCGAGCACATTCCCGAGCAATATAGCCGCGCCGGTTTTGCCCGCGCACGTATCGACGGCGTAATTTATGCACTGGATGAGTTTCCGGAGCTGGACAAGAACTACAAACACACCATCGACATCATCATCGACCGCCTGGTGAACGACGAAGCCAGCCGCAGCCGCTTGGCGCAATCGGTAGAGCAAGCGCTGGAAGTTGCCGAAGGCAAGATCGTGGTCGTGAATGCCGATACGAACGAAGAAGCGCAGTACAGCTTACTCTACGCCTGTGTTGACCACCCTGAAGTTGTGATTCCCGAGCTGGAGCCACGCACCTTCAGCTTCAACTCGCCGCATGGCGCCTGCCCTGTCTGTACAGGCTTAGGCTCCCGACTGGAGGTCGATCCCGAGCTAGTCATCCCCAATGGGCGTTTGACGATAGCTGAGGGGGCTATCCGACCTTTTAATCGCATCAATTCTGACGCCTGGTACATGAAGAAGATGCAGGCGGTGGCCGATCGCTATGGCTTTAGTTTGCACGTGCCCACCGGCGAACTTAAAAAAGCCGATCTGGAGCGCTTGATGTACGGCACTGGCACTGAAAAATTCAAGATAACCCTTGGTGGTGGCCGGATGTTCGAGACCACTTACGAAGGCGTGGTGCCTAACCTGGAACGCCGCCACAAAGAAACCGAAAGCGAGTTCATGCGTGCCGATATCGAGCGCTTTATGGTCGAGAAACCCTGCTATGCCTGCAAAGGGCGTCGTCTGAAGCCGGAAGTGCTGGCTATCACCATAGCCAACCATTCCATTATGGATATCTGTGAAATGTCCATCGACGAAGCCATCGATTACTTTAAAGCGCTCAAGCTGAACGACAAAGAAATGCAGATCGCGGCGCTCATTCTTAAGGAAGTCTGTTCCCGGTTGGGCTTTTTGCAAGATGTGGGACTCAATTATCTGACATTACTCCGCAGCGCGACAACGCTGTCTGGTGGTGAAGCGCAGCGTATTCGCTTGGCTACGCAGATCGGCTCTGGCTTGCAGGGCGTGCTGTACGTGTTGGATGAGCCGAGTATTGGCCTGCACCAGCGCGACAACGACCGGCTGATTAAGACACTGAAGCATTTGCGCGATCTAGGTAACACCGTGCTGATCGTCGAGCATGACGAAGACACCATGCGTACCGCCGACTATCTGGTAGATATCGGCCCTGGTGCCGGTGTGCATGGTGGGCATATCGTTGCCAGTGGTACCCCCTCAGAGGTGGAGCGTGATCCTAACAGTATCACCGGCCAATATTTGGCGGGTAAAAAGAAGATCGCTACGCCTAAAAAGCGCCGGGCGGGCAATGGTAAGAGTCTAATCGTTAAAGGAGCACGCGAGAATAATCTGCGCAATCTTGATGTAGAAATCCCTTTAGGCGTACTTGTAGTGGTGAGCGGCGTCTCTGGCTCCGGCAAGTCCAGTCTCATCAATGACATTTTGGCCAAAGAATTACAAGCTCGCCTGATGCGCGCCAACACTGTCCCGGGCAAGCACGACGAAATTGAAGGCATCAAAGAGCTCGACAAAGCAATCATCATCGACCAGTCGCCGATTGGCCGTACGCCGCGCAGTAACCCAGCAACTTATACTGGCTTGTTTACTCCCATCCGCGAACTGTTTGCACAGACTCCCGAGGCAAAATTACGCGGCTACGGGCCTGGGCGCTTTAGCTTCAACGTCAAGGGTGGGCGCTGTGAGAATTGCGCAGGCGATGGAATTATCAAGATCGAGATGCACTTTTTACCGGATGTATATGTGCCCTGCGAAGTCTGCCATGGCAAGCGCTATAACCGCGAAGCACTCGAGATCCACTACAAAGGCAAAACCATTAGCGATATCCTGGAAATGACCTGCGAGCAAGCCCTAGAATTTTTCGCTAATCTGCCGGCCATCGCCCGCAAATTGGAAACATTAGTAAATGTGGGCCTGGGCTACATTGGCCTTGGTCAATCAGCCACAACCCTTTCCGGCGGCGAAGCACAGCGCATTAAGCTCGCCAGTGAACTTTCACGCCGTCCCACCGGCCGCACACTCTACATTTTGGATGAACCGACTACCGGACTGCACATGGCGGATGTCGATAAGTTGCTGCATGTCCTCCAGGCTCTGGTTGATACCGGCAATAGCATGGTCGTCATCGAGCATAATCTGGATGTGATTAAGAGCGCCGACTATGTCATCGACATGGGTCCAGAAGGTGGCACGGGCGGCGGGCAAGTGGTAGCGCTCGGCACCCCAGAGCAAGTGGCCAAGAACCCTAAATCCTACACAGGCCAGTACCTTAAGCGCATGCTTTAGTTCGTACGACGATATACGGCAGCTCGCCTGAGGGCGCGGCGCATATCGCGCTTGGTTTGGCGTGATATGACGTCGGTAATATTCGCCCGGCTACTTCTTTCTTGCATGCGTGCCTGTATGTCTTTGTAAGACAGATTCTCGGCAGACATCATTCCCGACAATCGTACTTGAGCAGATCGCGGTGCGTCGGTATTTTGATCTTGGCGGGTAAATATGGTTCGGTCATCAATAGGGGTATTTGGGCTTCCAAACTGGACACGCCCTATGACTTCCAGAGCAGTTTCAAGCCATGGATTATCGCCCGTAAACCAATCCACAGCCTGCTGACGTCGTCGACGCCGTATATATTCCGCAGCAAGTGGAGAAATCTCGGCTCCTAGGCGTAAACTACCGGCAGAGCCTGCAAGTATGCCAATGCCTTCGATAACTGTTTTTGTAATGTCTGGATGAGAGGTGGATGGTTTTTCGTACGGTGTAGGCGCGGGCGTCTTGACATCGCCTGAGGTTGGTGTGGCGTCTATGATCTGAGCGTTCTTGCCGACAACAAACTGATGTGATTCGGATTGTGAGAGCACCTTGTCGCCGTCGTTATGGAAGCCATCGGCTAGATTAAGGAAATTATCATCGCCGCCTACGCCCTTTGTTGCGAGGACTTCGGTGAAGTTAGCCACATTACAGTCTGCGCTATCCATTTCTGCTGCATTTTCGCCTATTGCGCCGAGGATTGGGCCTATTGCGAGGCTATCGTCAGCAGCAATTAACTTTTGAGGTTTAGCGTCTGCGTATGGGGTATAACTGTAGCTCCGGGTATTGGCAATAGCCGCGGCAACCTGTGACGCAGTAGCGTTTGTGGGCACGCCAATCTCCTGACGTATCTTGGCAACATCTTGCGTAGGAAGCGTATTCAACGGCACGCTAGTCGACGCATATCTTTGCATCTCCATAGGGCGTTCTGCGTGAACGGGGAGGGCGTTGGTAGCATGGGGATCTAGCGTATACTGAATTGCCAGGTAACCTTGGTTGCTCGGAATTTGATTGCTCACTAACAAGTGGAAGGTGCCATCTGTACGCTGGTAGATCTTTGATGGCAGTGCCTTAATGACTTTATTATTGGTAAGATCATTAAGGGTAATGTTGGCTGCCACAATGTCACCGCCTTGCAGCACAGGCAGGCTGAAATCCTGGAAAGAGGTCTGGGGCCCGTCTGGCAGGCCGTATAGTACGCTATTACTATTTTTAGACGCAAGTGCTTGGCGGCCGTTTACTATGATGAGCTGTCGGCCCTGAGCTTCGACCGCGTTTGGCAGATTATTGAGTTCGCGTACTGCCTCTACCTGACTTTGTGCTTCGGGCGGCACACTTGTGCCCATAGGAACGATAGCATCCCTCGAAGTTTCAAAGGTGATCCCTAATTGTTTAAAGGGGGGAATATCACCGCTTGCCGAATCGACGAAGATGCGATCTTGGACATTCTCTATCCAGTATCCATTAGTCGAAGCGCCATTGACTGGGGACAAACCCCAAATAGCGGGATTTTTGGGGTCCAAATGTACATCGCCCATAGTAGAGCTAGCGCCCCCATATAGATTGTAACGTTGCTCGAAGTCGGCTATTTTTTCGCTCATCCATTTTTGATTGACGCCTTTCATAAGCCAGCTGTCGTTCTGAGGATCAACTATTCCCATGTGATACGCTTGAAGTAAGAGTGCGTTCTCTAGGTTATCATTAGCCCGCGCGACGCCCTCTGCAACGCCCCCGAGTTTGTCGTATAATTTTACGGAAAGCGAATGGCAGTGAGCTTGTTCGGCTGATGTCAGTGGCTTATTAAGCCCCCAATGTTCTGACGGGTGACAGAGGACTTCGGCCGCACCGTATGTATCCCACACAGCGCCCCAGGTACCGCCGATACCGGCTCCAACTACAATTGCAGCAACCATTGCAGCTCCCTTTTTTCCTGCATTGCGCAAGAAGAGGCGATTGTAGCCAATGGTTTGATCTTCTTTATTAATTTTGCCGCGCTCGGGCAGCCAGGTGCGCGGAAATGTTCGCGGTGGTTCGTTGATTAGTCGGGCGTACAGGGTCTCAGGAATTTTTCCGCTGCCGCTTGCACCACGCGCGTCGGTCTGCCGGAGTTGGGCCGTTGGTTCGTCCTTTTCGTTGCGCAAAAGGTGGTATAAGGCTAGCTCAAGTTGCCATGTTTCGTGAGATCCAAGCTTTTCGCCTTCTCGCTCAAGGAGATCCGGGATAAAATCCGTATCCAGATCACCGCCCACAATCGATTCAAACGACATAATACTAACCGATGCGTGCTTGACTCCCTGTTCGCTGATCGCGCGTCCACTACTTATGCTATGTACTCCCGATGACCCCACGGTAGCATCGCTATCTACGGCGACTTTTTGGTGTGCAATCGTTGTCCCACCGTCTGTTACACGAACCTTAATACTAGGATTACCTCGGCGGTCACCATTAAAATGGCGATCTAAGCCACTTCTAATAATCTCAATCATGCCCGGCTTTAGTTCGTCCGGTTTACCGCGGCTAAGCCAATCTTTATATGCAGCAGCAAGGGGGTGCCCGCTATTAAGTTGCAGTAGCCACTCGGCAATGATTTCCGTCTTGCTGGCCATGCCCTCGGCTTTAAGCCTTTCGGCTAATTGTCGGGCTTCTGCGGTTGTTAACTGTAGTAACGTTTCATCAGCCTTGGCGTCACTGATGGGTATCCCTTTTTTAGCCTTTAAGAGGTCTTGAGTAGTTGTTTGCTTATCGGCGTATTCCCCTGAGATGTCTGTTTTGACCGCTGTAAGAAGTCTCGTTGAGGCAACGACTTCGCGTATGCCGTGTTCTTCAGCAAAGGCAACGACCTTATCGAATCTGCCTGGCAAATTGCGTACGGGACCATCCGCATATGCGGTATCGGCGCCTGCCCAACGGAGCGTTAGCTTTTTGCTTTTGCGCATACCGCCTCCGTTGCCACGGATGACATCGACCGGCTCGCCTAAGGTATCGCGCACTGCTTCCTGGGCTGCGTCGGCTCGATCGGCCCGGGACCCTTGGCGCAACCGTCCTAGCCCATACGCAACAGTGCTCACTACTGCGCCAGTGGCTACAACCACAGATCCGCCTATAAGGAAAGTCTGCGCGCCAAAATCTTCGGCATGACTCAAGAGCTCTAAGCTTGCCGATGGTAAGCCGGCCATAGTAACTGCTCGAGTGCCAAGTGCGCTGGTGCCGCGCAACCGACGGGCAAATATGTCGAGGGGGTCTCCTTGCCGGATACTATCCAGCGCTTCTCCGATTTCGGGCCTTCCGATATGTTCAGCCAGCTCAGCTGGCACAGGTGGTAGATTTGTCTGCTCAATAATACCAGTATGCACGGGCACTCCACTCCTTTATCTCGCATACATTAACATATAGCACGAAAAAATGCAACACCTCGCTGCGCTTGCAATTGCTGATATGTCAATATATCATGCTCATATTGTATGAAGCCATACGAAGTGATGGGAGTAGAACTTAATACCTCCCAGGAAGCCTATACGGCGGGAATTGCTCTAGTCCGCACCGCGGATATGTTGGCCCACGGTCATCCTTGGAAGAACGTGTTAGCAGGGATGTCCCAGCAAGCCTTGAATAGAGTCGTAACATGTGGGCAAGCTGAAGGTTCACAGCTCGAAGAGCCCTTTCGCCTAGTTTTTCCTGATCGCATGGGTGCAGGGATGATCGCTATACAGGCAATTTATGCCGCCGCAAACGGCATATTGGGCGCTGATATACAACCTCACGCAGCAGCTATGGCTGAGGACTATCAAACACGATATCTAGAAACGATTTTCCGCGTTTTGGATTAGGCGAGTGGCATAGGGCGCTGGTATCATTGAGATTATGCAAGATCCAACACTATTCTTTCATTACTGTCCCAAACAAGTCGTATTTTCGGCCGATAAAAAATCTGTATTGCTGGCTCAGCGTGCCGGTGAAGCCGATTACGACGGTATTTATTCGTTCATCGGTGGCAAGACCGAAACAACCGACGGCGGCTTGCTCCAAGGATTAAAACGAGAAAAAGATGAAGAGATTGGCAAGGATGCCAAGCTTAAGATTTGTTATATGATGAGCTGCTACCAAACGTGGTATGTCAAAAAGAATGGCAATACTATGGTATTACCCCACCATGTTGCCATCTACCAAGGCGGCGATATTGTGATCAATCCAGAGGAGTACTCCGATTACAAATGGGTGCCGATTAGCGAAATTGACACCTTTGAGCCGACTATTAAAACGACCGCGGAAGCAACTCATGCCGCTATACGCCTGCTGAGTATCTTGGACGACGACGATTTCGTCGAAATTTAATCTTTTTGCTCTGTCGTTTGTTTCTTGCGGCGCACTACGGCAAACAAGCGCCTCCGTGTTTCCTGGTCGCCGAAGACGTGCCACAGCGTAGGGCCAAAGGTAAGGCAGGTGACTAGGATGAACGTGGGTAGAATATAGTGGTCGATGTTCTTGATGCGTCCGCCAAACCAGTAGCCGATGAGCGTGACGAGCGTAGCCCACACAATGTCGCCAATCGCGTCGAATAAAAAGAATTGCCAGCGCGACATCTTACCAACGCCCGCCACCAGCGGCGCAAAGCTACGTACTACGGGGATAAAGTGGGCCAGCAACATCGTTTTGCCGCCATACTTTTCATAGAATTCTTCCGCCCGGGCTACATACTCGTGACGGAATAAAATACCATCCTTCTTGCGGAAAAGACGTGGCCCCATAGTTTTTCCTATAGTATAGCCAGTGTTATCGCCAAGAATAGCGGCAAAGGCGATCACGGCGATAGTCAGCGCCAACGACAGCTTGCCTTGCGCTGCGAAAATGCCAGCGCTTAGGAGTAGTGTGTCTCCAGGCAGAAAGAAGCCCACCATCAGGCCGGATTCGGCAAATATAATTGCTGCGATGGCAAAATAGCTGCCGTTTTGAATGAGATGTGCTGGATTCATACCCTCTAGCTTAGCGTGCTGACCCATTTTTTGCTATACTTTAAGGAGTGGGCAATTAGGTAAGTGAGGGGATATACACACCACCATGGAAGATATTATATTAGACTTAGAGACTCGTACCGTACTTGGTAAAGCAGTTAAAAAAATGCGCAAAGATGGCCTCGTACCTGCTGTTATTCACGACCACGGCAAGCCGTCTATCCATGTGACGGGCAACTTGCTGGACCTCAGTAAGGCATATCGCACGGCCGGGAAACACCGCACCGTCAAGCTCAAAACCGGCAGCAAACAATTCACCGCGCTTATTAAGGGTGTCGACTTTGACCCTAAAAAGCACGGTATGCGCCATGTCGTATTTAATGCAGTGCACGCTAACGAAAAGGTAACTGCCGAGATTCCGGTGCGCATCACTTTTGATGAAGGTAATGAATCGGCTCCCGCCGAGCGTGCCGGCTTGGTCGTTTTGCATCAGCTTGAAGCCGTTGAGGTAGAAGCTGTACCCAGCAAGCTTCCAGACGAATTGCTCTTTAATGGCGAAGTGCTGGCTGTCGTTGGCGACCATGTGACCGTGGCCGACCTTATCGTTCCCGAAGGGGTTACCGTAAAAACTGACGATTCGCACCCGCTGGCCACTGTCTTTGAACCCAGCGCTCTCCAGGCCGCTAATGACGCCGCAGGTGGCGACGCCACTGAAGACGAAGCAGTTGCTGACGTCGACGCCGGCGAGGCCGCCGAAGGACTTGCGGCTGAAAAAGCTGCTGAGAAGTCTGAGGAAAAGAAAGACTAACAAATATTTTTTAATATCTTTTTCAAAGCCCCGCCTGCTGCGGGGCTTTGTTGTTTTTGGCTATGGTAACTCCTCAATACCTCTTTCTAAGGCACCATCCCCTCGCCAAACCTCCTCACTAATCCTGTAACCGCGAACTGCAATCCTTGTAATGTTCCTTTTTTGCGGGACAAAAAGGAACATTGAAGAGGATGCATTCGCGGGTTAGGATTTACTGAGGAGACTACTCGAAGCAGCAAGTGCTAGGATTGGGCCAAGAAGAAATAGAAAAGGAATTATTTCGCCTTTCCAGGGATGGTTCATATTCTATTTTGCCTGTTATAGTGAATGATATGGAAAAATCAAAAAAGACTGCCAGCAAATGGTTTCACCCGAAGACACTACTGGATAAAACCTACGAAATTGGGTTGGTTATTAAGGGTGTTGACGGTACGGCTGAACTTATTGGAGCCTTATTACTTTGGCTCGTCCCCGCCTCGGCCATTCTATCTTTAACGAAAGCGTTGACTCGAAACGAATTGGCTAATGATCCGCACGATTTTACGGCTACGCATATTGCCCATTTAGGCAACGAGCTGGCTAAAGGGCACAATCTATTCGCTATTCTGTTTTTAGCCACACACGGGTTAGTGAAGGTGGCTTTAGTGATTGCCCTACTTCAGCAGAAGCTGTGGGCCTACCCATGGGCGCTTGGTGTGCTTGGTTTGTTTCTCGTATACCAGGTGTACTTGCTGATTGTGAAGCCAACGTTTGGAATGGCTTTTTTGACGGTGCTGGATATTGTCATCATCGGCCTGGTGTGGCGCGAATGGCAAAAGGTGAAAGAAGAAGCACTCACCCAGGCGTAAGACTAGGCCTATTCCTCGATAAAACCCCCGGATTGGTGGCCCCATAATTTTGCGTAGGTGCCTTTCGTTTTCAGCAACTGTGCGTGTGTGCCTTGCTCGGTTACGGCGCCATCCTCAAGCACCAAAATGCGGTCCATTTTTTGAATCGTACTCAGACGGTGAGCGATGACGATGGTGGTACGGTTTTCCATAAGTTTCCAAAGGGCATCCTGGATAAAGACTTCGCTTTCGGAATCCAGGGCTGAAGTCGCCTCATCTAACACCAAAATCGGCGCATCTTTTAAGATGGCTCGGGCGATAGCAATACGTTGACGCTGTCCTCCGGATAACTTCACGCCGCGTTCGCCCACGATGGTGTCATAGCCTTCGGGTAATTGGGTAATGAAATCATCAGCATGCGCCGCTTTGGCGGCCCGGACGATATCTTTTTGGGCAGCCCCAGGGTTACCATAAGCAATATTTTCACGAATGGAACGGTGAAACAACAATGGTTCCTGCGGTACATAGGCGATCTGCGACCTGAGTGAACGCTGTGTCACATCGGCCACATTTTGCCCATCGATGGTAATGCTGCCGCTTTCTATATCTTCAAACCGCAGCAGTAAGCGTGTAAACGTGCTTTTGCCGCCGCCGCTGGGGCCAACGAGGCCGATCTTTTCGCCAGGTTTGATGTGTACATTTAGATCGGAAAATACCTGCTGATGGGTATTGCTATCCTGGTAGTGGAAATGCACTTGGCTGAATGCGATATCGCCGCCCTTCACCTGTAGTGTGCTGGCGTTGGGCTTGTCTGTAATCTCGGCTTCTTCCAAGATAATTTCGGTAAGGGGGGAGGCCTGTAGTAGCGCATCTTCGATTTGTCGGAGCATGGTATTCACCTCAAACAAACGGTTGCTCAGGGTAATAGTGAACGAGAATGAGAAGATGCTTACGCCGAGTAGCGCCGGGTCGGAATGCACTAACTTGATGATAAGAAGTGCCATGATGAACTGAAATACGAGCAATACTGTGATGCGGTTACTACCGGTGCGGGCCGCAGATGCCCAGTCGCTGAGGCGGAACTCGCGTAGTGTAGCGTTGAGTGTGTCACTGTGGGCGAGTTCTTCTGACTCGCGGGCAAAGGTTTTGACAGTCTGGACGTTAGTGATGGTGTCCGCCAGATGGGCGATCATCTTCTTGCTGGCAACCAGACGTCGGGCACGTAGCGGCTTACGCCGGCGACTGTCAAATACGCCGGAGCCCATGGTTACCAGTATCATACTGGCAGTTAATGCGCCTAGCTTCCACGACTCCGCCGAGATGAGAACCGTGCCGCTTATTAGGATAATCCCCAGCGGAATCAGGTTAGAAAAATAGGCGCTAGACAATTGCGAAAACGCAGTGGGGTAGTCGATGGCGTCGGACACTAGCTTACCGCCAACGTTGTTGTTGTGAAAACTCATGCCGCGCCTTAGCAAGGTATCGAGTGCGAGCGATTGTAGTTTGCTCATCGTGGTGGCCTGCCAGCGCAGCAAACACACAAACCCGAACCGATTAGCAGCAAGGCCTACGAGCGCCGAAATGGCGAAGTAAGTTAAGTATTTCCTAGGGTGACCGTGCGCTTGTGCTAGGGTGGCGAGCGTTTTACCGATAAAAAGCGGGGTGACGACATTCAGTAAAATAGCGCCTACAGGGAACAAAAAGCCGAGGACCAATAAGCGTTTATATAGCAAGCCGGTCCGCCAAAATATACGGATGGTGTCGCGGTTGTAGTTATCTGTTTTGGCGCTGGACATTGTCCTATTGTACCTCATCGTCTATAAAACCACCTGATTGGTGAGCCCATAGGGCGGCGTAGGTGCCGTTCTGTTTGAGGAGTGCCTGATGGCTGCCTTGTTCGATAATCGAACCATGGTCGAGCACGACAATCGAGTCCATCTTCTGAATCGTACTCAAACGGTGGGCGATGACGATCGTTGTACGGTTTTTCATAAGCTCCCACAGCGCTGCCTGGATTACTTTCTCGCTCTCAGAATCGAGCGCCGACGTCGCCTCATCTAACACCAAAATCGGCGCATCTTTGAGCAGTGCACGCGCGATAGCAATACGTTGACGCTGTCCTCCGGATAACTTCACGCCGCGTTCGCCTACTAAAGTGTCATAGCCTTTTGGCATGTTCTCGATGAATTCGTGGGCATATGCCTTTTTTGCTGCAGCCTGGATTTCTTCCTTTGTGGCGTCGGACCTGCCGTAAGCGATGTTTTCGGCGATAGAGCGGTGGAATAGCAGCGGTTCTTGCGGCACATAGGCGATATGCGCTCGCAAATCGTCTTGACGCAGAGTAGCGATGTCTTGTCCGTCGATGGATATCTGCCCGTTGTCTATATCATTAAAGCGGAGCAACAGTTTGGTGAGCGTGGTTTTCCCTGAACCGGAATGACCAACCAAGCCCACCTTCTGGCCGGGTGCAATGTGCAGGTTCAAGTCTTCGAATAGCACTTCGTTTTTTCCCGAATCAGGGTGTGTAAAGCTCATGTGATCGAAGGTGATCGCTCCCTTGCTTATCCGAGGCTTTTGCGGCCGGCTTGGATCTTTGATATCCGGCTCTAAGCTTAAGACGCTCATCATGCCTTGCGCATCGCCAATCGCGCGGTTGTAGTCCCGAAGCACATGTTCGCCAAACTCCCACAGCGACCGACCGACCATAATGGTATAAGTAACAACCAAGAAAACGGTGCCGATGTCGGCATGGTAATCGACAGCGCTAATGACTGCCAAGATCAAAGCCATGATACCCAAGAAGACAGTATTAACCGAGAAGATAGTGTCGCGCTTGAGGCTGGCAACCATCACCTTGTGTGTAGCGTGCATACTGGCGTCGGTAGCATCAGCAAATAAGCGCCGTTCGCGCTTGCTACTGGCGAAGCTTTTGACTGCTAGGACGTTGGTGATAGCGTCGGCCAGGATGCCCGTTTGATCATTCTCGGCCTTGGCTTCGGCTACGAGAAACCGGCGGACAAGTTTGGTGGCTTGGCTGGCAAGCAGCATATAGAATAACGAGAAGGCAAATAAGAAGATAGCCACTCCTGGCACTCGCGGCAGCAGAATAGCGAACGAGAAACCAAACGACAAAACCATAAGCAGTAGGTCAAAGATGGTAGCGTCGGCGAAACGAACGTACGCGCTGGTGAGCTTGGTGGCCTGGCTCACTAGCGATCCGCCAAAGTGATTGGCGTGGAAGGTGGCGCTGAGTGACAGCAGGTGGTCGAACACTTCGCGGTTTATATCACGTACTACGCGCATTTCGGTCCGCCACACCAAGTAGATGCTTACGCGCCACAGTATAACGCCACCCAAGACGCTAAAAATGGCGTACCAGACGAGCGACGAGCCAAAGCTGGCCCAGACATTCCCGTGCACGAACGAGCCGGTACTCAGGCGCTCGATAATATGCGACACAATGAGCGGCGGAATGTACTGTAGCGTCAATTCAGCGCAGAGCACCGATAGGAGCATAGCGATGACGAAACCTTTATAGCGCCAGGCATGGCCGAAAAAGTAGCGCACAATGTGCGGGGTAGATACAGTTTTTTCTTGAGCAGACATAGTTATTCCTCTATAAAACCGCCGGATTGGTGAGCCCATAGTTTGGCGTAGACGCCGCGGGCGCTCAGCAGCTCGTGATGACTGCCTTGCTCGACGATGTTGCCATCCTCAAGCACCAAAATGCGGTCCATTTTTTGAATGGTTGATAAGCGGTGAGCGATGACAATGGCCGTGCGGCCCTCCATGAGTTTCCAGAGTGCTTGCTGGATGAGTACTTCACTCTCTGAATCCAGTGCTGAAGTCGCTTCATCCAGCACCAAGATGGGGGCATTTTTGAGCATAGCGCGGGCAATCGCTACCCGCTGCCGTTGTCCACCGGAGAGCTTCGTACCCCGTTCGCCGACGAGCGTATCGTAGCCATCTGGCAGTGTCTGGATAAAATCGTGGGCGTTGGCTGATTTGGCGGCTGCTTTTACCTGCCGGTCGGAGGCGTCCAGCTGGCCGTAGCGGATATTCTCTATGATCGAGCGGTGGAACATCAGCGGCTCCTGCGGTACAGAAGCGATAGACTTTCGCAGGTCGGCTTGAGTAACCATAGTAATGTCTTGATTGTCGATCAAGATCTGCCCCTTTTGGATATCGCTTAAACGTAGAAGCAGTTGGGTAAAGGTTGTTTTACCGGAACCGCTTGGCCCTACTAAACCAATCTTTTCGCCTGGGGTGATATGCAGATTAAGTCCTGTAAATACCTTCGTGCCGCCGTCAGGGTGGCTAAAATGTACATCTTTAAATTCGATGCGGCCTCGGTGGATGCGGCTGGGCTCGGGGTGTTGTGGATCCTTCACCTCTGGCTCGATTGCTAAAATTTCCGTCATATCGCGCGAATCGCCAAACACCCGGTTCATATCCCGAAATGTCCGGTTGAGCTGCCACAAACGGCTCATGATGCTGAGCGTATAAGTCAAAATTAGGTAGATCAGTCCAACCTGAATCTTGCCCGCAATCGCCAGGCTAACCGACAGGAAAATGGCGGTGAAGTTCATTATCCGTTGTACACTGTTGGTAATACGCTCGTGACTCATGGTGAGCCGCATAGTGCTGAGGCTTTGCTCGGTAACGGCTTTTACTCGCTTCTCAAAGAGCTTCGTTTCCAGATCTTCGTGGGCGAAGGCTTTAACGGCAGTGATATTGGTGATCGAATCCGCCAGCTGTCCGGTACGTTTGGTCTCCAGTCCGGCCCACCTTTGGTTATAGGGCAGCTCCTTTTGCTTCACACGGAAAACGGCAAAGACGTACAGACTACCTAAGACGAGCAGGCCCAGTACATACAGCGGCGCTGGCCGCACCAATATGGCGATGGTAAAGACAATAGCGATGAGCAGCTTATAGATACTCCAGATGAGGGCATCCGCTAGGCGCTCGTAGGCGCCGATAAATTTGTTTACCTGGCTTACCAGTGATCCGCCAAAACGGTTGTTGAAGAAGCGCTGGCTCATGGTAGTGAGATGGGTAAAACAAGTCATGGCTAGGTCTTCCATAGTCTGTTCTTCCATTCGCCAGACGCCATGCACGACGAAGTTCCAGAGCAGCAGCTGGAAGATTTCTGCAGCAGCTATCCCGAGCAAGTAGGGTTCGAACGTGCCGAGATGCAGTGCATGCCCGGTGGCCTTAGCCACGGCTAACTGTGTTAAAATGCGGCTAACCAGGAAGGGGACCAGGAAGTCCTCTGCCAGCTCGGCAACGGGTGTACAGAGAATAGTACGCAGCAAATCACGCTTGTGCCTGAGCGTATGGGTTGTGAATATGCGAATGGTAGCACGCGAAGTTGAAATCGCCATAGTGATAGTCTCCAGCTTTTAGCTGTTTAATTGAGGTTGTTGGGATTGTTTTGCCCAGAAAAATCGAGTGTAAAAAGGAGCGGCGTTAGTTGCCCGCACGGGCCAACAAATACTGCACCAAGACACCGGAGGCATGTGAACTCATTTTGTCGCCCTTTCCTTAAAGTAAACGTTAGCTTTGATTATAGCAGGCATGTCAATGTTTCAGATAAAAATATGTAGTTCTAAACACAACGACATGTCAAGATGCAGTACTCCCACTCGCCGATGTGCGAGAGATTGTCGTCCTTTTCGGAAGGGCGATCGCTAAAAGATGCGATTACTGAATATGATTGACAAAGTACTTATAGTATCGGAGACTAAGAATAGTATCTAAAAGTAAAAAGAGAAAATATGAAAAAAATACAACTGCTCTTCTCGGCACTAATCCTTAGTGTCAGTTCGGTACTTGCTTTATTAGCCCCGGTTGTGGCGCATGCCACACCGAATACCTGCACATGGACGGGCTCAAGTAGCAATAATTTTAATACTGCTGCTAACTGGTCGAGTTGTGGAAGTACAGTCCCTCAAACCGGCGATAGTCTAATTTTTGATGCAACAAGTCTGAGCGCGGCAACTACACTCACGAACAATATTACCGGCTTGTCAGTGGCTAGCATTACCTTCCAGGGAACTAATAGTAGCTCTTATAGCTTCACTATCAGCGGTAATGCTCTGACTGTCTCTACGGCTATTAATGTTACTTCCGCTACGTACCCAACTATCTCGGCCAATATTGCTTTAGGCGGCAACGTTGCACTGAATGTCAGCAATGCCAATGCGTACATGACCCTGACTGGTGTGATAAGTAGTACCGGCAATCTTACAACCACAGGCTCAGTTTATTTAGAAGGGGCCAATACTTTTACGGGGAGCATCACCGTTTCGTCGGGACTGCTCGCTAGCACGCTTGCTAATTCGCTCGGCAATTCGTCAAACGCATTGACCGTTAACAATGGCGGCAACGTTTCTTTCGGGAGTTGTAGTGACGATGGGTTTACTATTCCATACGACATGTCTCTGACCGGAGCCAGTAGCTCTCCAAGCGGTGCATCGCCAGTGTCAAAGTTTTCTGATGGGGCGTTGTGCCAAGGGGGCGGTGCGGGAAGTGTGCCTGACGAGTCTTATGAGCAGGCTGGCACCAGCTCGCAGGCCTATACATTTTCGGGCCATATAACGCTTGGAAGTGATGTCACCTTTGGTGGTATCGCCAAGCAGACCACACTTACTGGTGCATTAAGCGGTGCGTTCAAGATTAGCTTACCCAATAATTATGGGGGGCAATTGATTGTAAACAGCAGTAACAATACTTCTTCGACGCCGAACGCTACGTATAATCCTGACGCAATTACGGCAACGCTTTCTGATAATGTGCCGTCCCACACAGTTGAAATCGGTACAAACGCTATCGTTACAATTGATGGTGTGCGTGGCGATATCAACCTGCTCAGTGGCGGTACATTGAAAGGTACTGGCACCATAGGCACGCTGGCGGCTACCTCTGGATCTACTGTCGCACCTGGTCATAGTCCTGGCTGTTTGTCGACCGGCAATCTTACGCTGTTTGGTACCTACCAAGCGGAACTTGGCGGCACCACGCCTTGTACTGGCTACGACCAACTTAAAGTAACTGGCACGGTTAATGTAACTAACGGCACTTTGCAAACAACTTTGTACAATGGCTTTAAACCAGCTGCTGGCCAGACCTACGTTATTATTAGCAACGATGGTTCGGACGCTGTGACAGGTGCATTTACCGGCTTGGCCGAAGGTGCGACTTTCAATGTGAGCGGCAACGTCTTTGAGGTTAGTTACAAGGGCGGGGATGGCAATGATATCGTACTCACCGTCGTCTCAGTGCCTGCTGCCCCCAACACGGGCTTCACGCTCATCAAGAACAATCCGCTCATTGCTGCTACGGGCATGTTTGCGGCAGCTGGTGGTATCGCTTTGATTGCCCGTCGAACCAAATTTGCCGCCAGGCGTCGCTAGTAGCATAACCTACTCACCTTAAGTATTGGTAAACAAAACAAAAAAGTACTATGCCAGGACCGACTATCAACTTAGGCCGCCCTTCATTCAATGGCAGGCTCCGCCGCACAAGCGCCCATCGTGCTTCGTATGAGCGGCGTCCGGTTGGTAGTATCAAATCCCGGACCATCCAAGATGTGGCCGCGCGCAGTGCCCAGCTCCTTACTTCTTCCAAGCCTGTCCAGAGTAAGACGCAAAAGGCCGCGCCGGCGCGTCGCCAACCCGGTAAAATGACGGACGCCCGTCGACGCACGATGCACACAAGAGTGCTCCGCCGTGATGTTGTAGCGCTTAAAACACGGCCAAAGCGGCGCAGGACAAAATCAAGCAGACAGAGCCGCGTATTAACAGGTGTCGCTATGGCACTCTGCGCGTGTGCACTACTGCTCGGCTGGAGTGGGCTTAAGGCGAATCATAAGGTCGAGGCGCAGGTACGCTATTTATCTAGGCAGACAGCGAGTACCGCGACCGGTGCGACCGGTGCCGATACTACCCCTTCTGAGATTCGGCCATCGGGAAGTAGCCTCAGTAGCTACGCGGTAGCACCGAATATGCCAAAGGAGATTCAAATACCTAAACTGGGCGTCGATGCTCGGATCATAAAGCTCGGCACCACTACAGGCGGCGCGCTGGGTACACCGAGCAATATTTTTGATGCAGGCTGGTTTAGCGGTAGCTCCTTGCCCGGTCAGCCTGGCGCAGCGCTCATCGACGGTCATGTTTCCGGGCCAACCCAGCATGGGGTGTTTTATAGCATAAAGACGTTAGTGCCTGGCGACGCTATAAATATTATTCGCGGCGATGGCAAAGTGTTTGTCTACGTCGTCGTTACCAGCAAGACGTACGACGCGGACCGCGTTGATATGGCTGCCGCCCTGACGCCTATACGGGCAGGCACACCAGGGCTGAATCTCATAACTTGTACCGGCAAACTGGATAGCAGCCAGGCACATTTTGCACAGCGCGAAGTAGTGTTCGCTGCTTTAAAATAGCGATACATAGTGGCGGCCTAGCCCCGCTTAGTTTATAATATGCACCAATGCAAAAGATCCTCCTTTATTACAAATTCACACCACTGAGCGACCCCGAAGCTATTCGGTTGTGGCAAAAGACACTCTGCGAGCGTTATAATCTGCGCGGCCGTATTCTTATTTCCAAGCATGGGCTAAACGGCACGGTAGGGGGTGATATCGAAGACCTGAAAGCCTATGTTAAAGAGACAAAAAGCTATGGACCATTTAAGAAAACAGCCTTTAAGTGGTCGGACGGCGCACGCGATAATTTTCCAAAGTTGAGTGTGAAGGTGCGGGATGAGGTTGTGACGTTTGGCGTACCCGACGAATTGGAGGTAGATGAAAACGGCGTTATCGGCGGCGGCAAACACCTCAAGCCCGCCGAAGTGCATAAGCTAGTAGAAGAGCGCGGCGATGACGTTATCTTTTTTGACGGTCGAAATGCCTACGAGGCAGCAGTGGGGAAGTTCAAAGGCGCTATTGTCCCCGAGACGCGCACCACACGGGATTTTTTGAAAGAGCTGGAAGGCGACAAATACGCGGACATCAAACAGAAGCCAGTAGTAACCTATTGCACTGGCGGCATCCGTTGCGAAGTGCTCAGCGCACTCATGAAGAATCGTGGTTTTACTGATGTCTACCAGATGGACGGCGGCATCGTAAAATATGGTGAAGCGTACGGCGACAAAGGCCTATGGGAAGGCTCGTTATATGTTTTCGATGGCCGGATGAACATCGCTTTTTCTGACGAAGCCAAAGACATTGGCGGGTGTGTACACTGTGGCTCACCAACGAGCCAGTACGATAACTGCTCGGTCAAGACCTGCAACAAATTCATTTTAGTATGTCAGAACTGTCAAAAGGCAGACATAGTCTGTAGTACTGTCTGTCGTAAGGCGCTGGCCACTATGGTAACAGAGTAGGCGTATACTAGAGGCAAGGAGGTGGCATGGATGAGTACACTTTGACTGAGGTTGATGAACAGCGGTTTGCTGAAGAGATTGCCCGGGGCATGGTGCCATTAACCGATCCGCACTTATCTGAAGTGGCTAGACCCGTGGAGGTGGGTCAGATTACTTCCAAGCCCATACAAGAGGTTATCGAGCGGCTATACGACGTAGCGCGAAGTCAGCGTGAGAGCAGTGGGAAAAGTAAACGCCGCCGTACGTTGGTCGGCCTGGCTGCTCCGCAGATCGGTGAACGTTCGCGCATTGTGCTTATAGATACTAAGGTGCGTGAAGATCGCAAGCAGTATTCTAAGTTGGAGTGCTTCATCAACCCGGTTATTGTTTGGCGCTCACGAGAGACAGCAGAGGGGCGCGAAGGCTGCTTTTCCGCCGGCCCTGTCTGGGGATTGGTGCGTCGCCCGCTAGCTATGAAGATAAAGGCGTACGACAAGCATGGTCACGAAGTGGAACGTATCTTCGAAGGCTTTACCGCACGCATTGCCGCTCACGAGATCGATCATCTAGAAGGTATCAGATTCCCTGAGCGCATTACGCTTGAACGCAAGCGCCATTGGGTACATACCGAGGAGCTGCCCAGCTATCCCGAGCTTATCCACAGCTGGCCACGTACTTGCTCGCTAGCTAGGTGGCACCAACTCATTGCGTCTACATAGCAGTGTACCTGGCGGGATATAGCGTGCCTTACATTTATATAGTATAATAAGTCGACATATGTACGTGTCTATTGAAGATGTTCCTGTGGGCGACGTTGAGCGTAAAGGCGCCTTGATAGATCTTGATCTTACTGCATTTGTTCCAGACGGCTACAAAATTGATGCTACGCCTGACGTCGTAGAGTCTATAGATGCCGCCCAAAAGAAGGGCGTGGTTATTTTACCTGATACCTCGCGTACTTTATCGCTCATACATACCCCATTAGCAGTTTTAGGTATCACGAGCGGCTATGCCTCGCTTGATAATGGCGCATCGATCTACAATATCAAGACGGGTACATATGAGGAGCGACGATGGCTTCCCGCAGGTGTGCTCCGGGATACACTTGCGACAATCAGCTGCCACTTATGTGGAGTCTCTTGCAGGCCTAACCCTGACATATATGAATGGGAAGAAAGACCACAAGAAATTGATCTCCGGAGCTTAGCTGATACGCCATCCTTATTTGCAGAATTCTGTAACGAAGGTGATACCGCCGACCAGATTGAGGACTACCTTAGATTGATGCAAGATGCGGGCGCGCTTAATTACCATATGACGTCTTCGAGTATACGCCGAGTGGGTAGCTTGCAGGTATATGCCGCTGGGGTCTCAAAGAAGCTAGGAGCTGAGCGGCTCATGCACTATGCAGGTATACGACCTGAAGAGGCAATAGCGGTTGGCGACGACTATGAGAGCGATGGGCCTCTCCTCGAGGCCGTCAAGCCGGACGGATTAGCAATTGCCATGGGGAACGCCAGCGAGGATCTCAAACATCTCGCAGGAGTGGTAACCGATGATGTACGACATGATGGACTTGCCAAGGTGATCGATCGATTTATATTGCGACGTCAACATGCTACCCCGCACGCATTATAGTTGTCTGGCACTTTGATAACAGGGGTAATGGTATACTATACCCATGAATAGCCAATTGGCGCAAAAGCTAAAAGAACTGCCCAAGGAGCCCGGCGTATATTTCCACAAAGATGCCAATGGGCAGATTATCTACGTTGGCAAAGCAGCACGGCTAAGCAACCGCGTGCGGCAGTATTTTCAAAAAAGCCGGCAGCGCGATCCGAAAACCGATGCATTAGTGACCGAAATCGCGGATACCGACTGGATGGTGGTAGACAGCGAGATTGAAGCCCTTTTCCTAGAGGCCGAAATGGTTCGTCGTTACATGCCGCGTTACAATATCCTGCTCCGGGACGATAAGTCGCTCAGTTACATCCGCATCGATTATGATTCTGACTATCCCACGGTGAGTACTACTCGTCGGCCACTAGACGATGGCGCGCGTTACTTCGGCCCGTATGTCAGTACGCTTAGTGTACGCACGGCGCTCAAGTCGCTGCGGCGGGTATTCCCCTATGCCACCCGGCGCATGGTAAATCAGAAACGGGCGACACTCCATTACCATTTGGGACTGGACCCCGGTCTGGAAGAGGGTAAGACAAGTTTAGAGGAGTATCGAGCCAATCTGCGTAAATTGATGGCTGTCATCGAGGGCAAGCGCAAAAATATCGAGCGTGAACTGGAAAAAGATATGAAGCGGGCTGCGCAGGCGCAGGACTTCGAGGCAGCTGTCAAGCTCCGCAATCAGCTATTTTCACTCCAGAATCTGACCAAGCAAGTCATATTTAGTGACAAAGAATTTATGGATATCAGTAAAGACCACGCCCTTACGGAGCTCGTTGATTTACTGAGTCTACCTACCATTCCGGCGCGCATCGAAGGCTATGACATCTCGCATATGCAGGGGACCGATGTAGTGGCCAGCATGGTGGTTTTTACGAACGGAGTGAGTGATAAGGGGGAGTATCGCAAGTTTAAAACGCGCAAAGATCATAACAATGATTTTTATAACATGCACGAAACGATCAAGCGGCGTCTAAGTGAAAAGAATCGCAAAGCTTGGGGCATGCCCAACTTGATGCTGATTGATGGCGGCAAAGGGCAGCTGGACGCTGCTATCCGGGCCAGGGACGAAATGGGCTGCAGCCAGCTGCCATTCATTGGTTTAGCAAAGCGCGAAGAGCAAATCGTTATCCAAAAAGATAAGTCGAATGTGGTGCTGAATGAGAAGGTGATGCGTAAACTCTCGGGATATGCTACGGAGAGTGATGACTTTATCCTCGTGAATATGCCGCACAGTACCAATCTGGTAAAACTGCTGCAGCGTATCCGCGATGAATCACATCGCTTTGCCGTCAGCTACCATTCGGTACTTAAAGTAAAACGCCAAACGAGCTCGCATTTGGACGACATTCCCGGTATCGGTCCGGCAACCCGTAAAAAGCTACTGCGCGCTTTCGGTTCGCTCCGGGGGGTATCCCAAGCCAGCGAAGCAGATATTGCAGCCGTCGTCGGCGCTGCAAAAGCAAGAGCAATCATCGCGCAAAAGTAGGTTTAAACCGACCTCGATTACTTTGCAGCTAAGAGTCCGCCTTCCAGCACTGCCGTCACGCTTCCGCCCATGGCTGATACTGCATTGTAGGTTTCGTCGCTGCCATCCGCTGCTGAATACTGTGCCCACTGCTCCTTTTTGAATGATTCTACATGCATGTTGAACGGGGACAGCTGGTTGGTAATGGTTATCTCTTCCTCAAGTACACCCTCTGGTCCAAAGGTAGCTATATTAGTGCGGAGAGGATTATCGATGTTAGGAATACCTTGGGCGTCTATCGGGAGCGTAGTTGCAAGCCGTACTGTTTCATTTGTGTTTTTTTCAACGGTAAGGTCAGCTTCTTCAATGACTGTGCGGCCAAGGGGCCCGTCTTTGACAATAGATCTGGCGGTCTGCAAGAAAGTACGTGAGTTAATCGCGTCGGCCATGTGCTGCACGGCCGCTTCAGTCGGCGTGCAGGGTGTTCGCCGTAATTCTTGGATGTTAACTACTGTTGGCAGGTTTAGTGTCTCGCCGACAGGTAGTCTCTTCGCATCGGAAATGTTATTCATGTATATAGCATTGTCGACAAGACCTTTGATGATGGCTTCCGAGACACCCGGATTGCGCTCACGTATCTCCTTCCAAGGATTGCTGCCTTTCGGAAGCGGTGCAGTGTTCCAGAAGATTTGCGTCACCGGGGTAGTATTGGGCTTCGGGTAAACACACGCTGCGGTCATGAGAGAAGCTGCATGGCGAGAAGTGACCTGCGCATGAATTGCCGGGCGGCTTTCCGGGTGCTGAGGTCCGTGCTCCAGCGGAATAAACGCATTAAGGCTCGCCGCTGCGCTAAGCGCTCCTGCTAGTAGACGACGACTGGCCATAGGCACTCCTCTTTTAAGGTTTTTATTATAAGCATTTTTCATGGAAATGCTATGCGGAATGTAAGTACAGCGAATAGCGCACTAAAGTTACAATGAGTGTCATGCGTAGCTACATCATAAATGTCAACTTCTAAGGACTGGACTTGGAGCCTGGGGTATTTTTTATGAAGTCTATAGTTGGACTGTGGTGTTGCCGCTAATGGCATTGACCCAATCGTGATAGCGAGTACTGACACTACTGATATGGGGCTGGAGTGGCCAATGCGTATCAATCTCTATGCCTGTCAATTCGGGAGATGGGCCCTCGATATGTGAAGTGTTGATAGGATTGTCTATAATTGGCGCGCCATCGATAAGAGGAAATTCGGCAAGGTCGGCAAAGGGTCGTTTGTCGGGCGTAGAGCCGTATGCTATCGCCTTAAAATAGGCGCCTTCAGATCCGTCCTCGATGGTCCAGGTTTGGGCATTCAGCAGCGCGTATTCGGCCGTGTTGATACCGATAGCCAGGGCACTTTGGGGTGCACAGGGTACCACTTTCGCTGTGTGGACCCCAATTTTAACGGGTATATCGAGTTGGGTACCGTTGGGAATTGTGTTGGCATCGGCAACATGATGCAAGGCAAGCGCTTGTTGGTCGAGTTGTGCGATTTCTGTCTCGCTGAGACCTGGGTTGGCCCCTCGGACCATTTGCCATGGGTTGTCTTTGTCTGTCTTGATCGCCATATGAAGGAATACGGTTTTTATCACAGGGGGTCGGCTCAGATCTGGTAGAAGGCAGCTTCCCACTGCCCGCTCTATTTTTTCAATACGAGCCGGTGGTTTGACGAGATGCTCATATTGATTCGACTCTACAGGAATAAATGACGGCCCGGCCCCCATAGCAGCAGCGACAACTGGTCCGGTAAGTATATTAAAATGACGGGACATAACGAAACTCCGTATAAATCATAAAGGCGTACTATAGCATGTTTGGCAGTGGTATATTTTTACATGGAGGTGCCCGCGTTGATGTAAGCAGAGCAGCCTTGAACGGATATGCTATGGTACATCCATGAAACTCTCTGGCGAAGCAAAAAAAGATATAGGTGGCGTTGCTGCAGGTGCCCTATTTCTTGGGATAATTGGTGTTGGCTCATATGATGTCATAAGCGATAATACCGCCCACTGCGCTACAACGATAGAAGAGCGGGATATTGGCATTCTCCCGTCCGACAATAACAAGGATAGCCCAGGGCCTTATGGTTATAATGACGGCTCGGCTTGTGTAACTCTTTACGATATTGCGGCACCAGATAAAATAGTCGGTTTGATTCCAGCGGGACCTTTTTATCTGGGCAAGGGAAACTCTTTTGACATCAATTGCGTAGACCTCACTCATAATCGCGTGCGGATTGTAGACGCGTTGGGGAAAGCCAGCATTCTTAACCTCGGAGTCGGCGATGATATCTTTAATTTCTCTGAGATTGTCGGCTGGAATGGTGGTGAAAACTGTGACGGCACGGTAAGTATATAGCGATAGACCGGAAAACATCCAAACGAGAGATAGTCTGTAAAACCAGACTTCAATCGATCCGGCGGAAGCGGCTGGTTTTGAGCTTATCGAGTGGGTCCCAGATGTTTTTAGCTTTTTTGTGAGTAAGCGTGCTCAGCTTGAGCAAGTTGATCATCAGCATGCTGAGGCCGGTGCAGAGGAGGGCCTTTACGAAATGCATGATCAGGCTGTCGTGTTGGATATTCAGAAACAGCACAAAGCCGAGCGTAATACTGAACAGCACCAGCATTATCCACCACTCGTTGCTGTACACTTTGTTGCCAAGCTGCATCGCGAGCGCCGAGCGATTTTGTTGGTTGGCTACCAGTTTTTCCAGGATTTTATCGATGATCTCTGGCGCATGGCCAGAGTAGTTGAGACAGTAAGTGATTAAGCGTTCGTACTCGTCCTCGCCCTCGGCTGGCTTGCGCTGGGCAAAGCTGGCGCTAAGGTAATCTTCGCACATGTCCTGCATGATGTTGCGGCTGCGGCGCGGCAATCTTTTGGTTTTAATAAGAATATCGAAGATGGCATTGGCCTCGGCACGAATGCTCCGGCTCAAATCGTCGATACGTTGTTTTTGCACGCTTAAGATCGGTGAAATGTAGAAGCCATAGAGGAACGAATTAATCGAGAATAAGGTAAGTGCCGCCGGTGTAAACACAGCCCCCTTAACGATAAACGTCGAGCCCAGGTAGATGGCTAAAAAGATAAAGAAAAACCAGCTCAAGCGGACTTTAAGCATAAGCTTCATATTCGAAGCATAGCATAAAAAGCGAGCATTGCTCGTAGTTTGCTATACTGCCTTATGAGTATGGATGAGGATTTTGGGAGCAGTTTCTTTGCAGGCAACCGGGCTCGGTTGACACAGCTATTTACCGGTACGGCACCGATTGTTATTACTGGCAATGGGTTGATGCAGCGTACTAGTGATGAGTCTTATCCCTTCAGGCAAGACAGTAGCATGTGGTATTTAACCGGCGTGGACGATCCTGGCGTTATCCTGGTGATAGATAAAGGGCGGGAATATCTGATTGTGCCCGCGCGTGAGGCAGTAGTAGAGGCTTTTGATGGCGCTATCGATGTTGAGATAATGGCCCGTCGTTCCGGTATCACTGACATCGTGAATGAGAAAGAGGGCTGGAAAATGCTCGAAGCACGCCTTAAAAAGGTACGTCACGTAGCTACGCTGGCCGCCAACCCTTCGTACATCGCAGGCACAGGGATGTATACGAATCCGGCGCGTCGGCGTCTCATCCGGCGGATGAAGCAGGTCGCCCCTGATATTGAGTTACTTGATTTGCGTCAGCACATTAGCCGGATGCGCATGATAAAGCAACCTATGGAGTGTACTGCCCTGCAACGAGCCATTGATATCACTTGCGACACAGTGCGCGATAGCACTCGGCCCAAGCAACTGGCGAAATACGCCTTCGAGTACGAAATTGAAGCAGACCTAAGCCGCGGGTTCCGGCGTGCCGGAGCCGAGGGCCATGCCTTTTCTCCCATAGTCGCTGGCGGTATCAATGCCTGCACGCTGCACCACATGTCCAATAACAGCGCACTCGCCAGCGACGAGCTGCTTATTCTGGACGTAGGGGCTGCATATCATCACTATGCTGCTGATATCACTCGTACCTGTATTCAAAATGGCAAGCCATCCCGCCGTCAACAGCAGGTTCACCAGGCAGTATGCGAGGCTCAGGATTATGCCTACTCGCTGCTAAAGCCAGGCGTGATCATCGAGGAATACGAAAAGCAGATGGAGGCGTTTGTTGGCGAAAAATTACGCGAGCTAGGGCTGATTAAATCGATCAACCGCGATGCAGTACGCGAGTTCTTTCCGCATGCTACCTCGCACTATTTGGGCCTTGATGTGCATGATGTGGGCGATTACGAACGCCCATTGGAGCCGGGCGTAGTGATGACGGTAGAGCCAGGTATCTATATTCGGGACGAAGCGATCGGCGTGCGCATCGAAGACGACGTGCTGATTACGGAAACTGGCTGCGAGGTGCTGAGCAAGAAATTATCTAGGGAGCTCGTATAATGCTGCCCGAAACTGATGTCGCAGTCGCTGTGCAGGCTGGCACGATCGTCATCAGCCCTTTTGACCCAACAAGCGTCGCAGGCAGGGGGTATATGCTCCATCTTGCGCCGCTGCTTTTCAAGCAACGTCCCGGCGACATTATTGATGCGCGGAAACCAGATCCAGGGCAGTTCGACCAGATACAAATCGATCCCTCAGCGGGGTTTATCCTTTCACCCGGCAGTTTCGTTGGCTGCTCTTTTATCGAGAAAATTACTATACCCAAAAATGACACCCATATAACTATTGAGATCGTGCCCGAGCTGGCACGGAGTGGGCTATTGCTCGTTACTGAGCCAGAGGCTGAGGATCCTGGATCGCACTCGGCGCAGCTTTTTAACTTGGGTGTGCGTGCGATCCGCTTGAGCAGCGGGTTGCCTATTGCTCGGCTTTTGGCGCATTAGACTTGTCGCCCACCCCATCCCGCTACTTTTTATCCGGCTCACTCCTCTCTCTACCTTTCGTTGTACCGGATTTGATACGGCATCCAGCCCTCTTCTATGGGCCCGGATCAAGCCAGAGAGTGACAAGGCCGACGAGATGGCGGGAAGGGCGGCTAGGTATGAGGCGGCAAGGATGTGTTAGCCAACATGGAACAAAGGTGTGCGTAGCGGCTTCGGCCTTTTAGACATGGGGGTATGCTACAATGATTATAATAAGATGAAAAAACAGGGCGTTGTATATCGTTTTCTAGTGCGATGGCTCGTATGTAGCCTGGGCTTATGGATCGCTGCCGGACTACTTGGATCACACATTAGCTTTAACACTACCGGTAGCAAATGGAGCGCGGTACTGATTTCCGGCCTCATTCTGGCGATCGTAAACGCGGTGATCAAGCCGCTAGTCATTCTCCTTAGCTTGCCGGCCATTTTGTTGACGCTTGGTTTGTTCATGATAGTTATTAATGGTTTTAGTGTTGCACTGGTGAGTTGGCTGTACGCGCCGCTGCATGTAACCAACTTTTGGGGCGCGGTGCTTGCAGGGGTGATTATCGGACTGGTAAACTACTTAGTGACAACTATTTTGGAGAGCCGTGAACGATGAGCCATTTAAGTGCCTATAACTACGTTGCAATCATCAGCATGCTGGTCATGACTTTACTTATTTTGGTCCAGACCCGTGGTGCATCCCTAGGATCTGGTATTGGCAATGGTGGTGAGGTAAACACCGAGCGCCGGGGGACCGACAAGACGATTTACCAGATGACAATTATTGTCGCGGTCATTTTTGCCGCATCCCTGCTTGCCGGAATTGTGGTTGCATAAAACGTGACGCCTTTTGGAGCGCTCCACTCGCTTCTATGCATGATTAGAGGATTGTATGAATAAGCTCGATCGTAAGCGCGCCCTCAAGCTCAGGTTTAGGCGCACGATCCGTTTGCAGCGGCGCCAGGTGGGTGAGCTGGGGATGCAGGCTGAGCGCCGCCTAGAGGATGATTTCTTTAAGCGTTTGGAGCGCCTGGGCACCGTACGGCGGTTTCTATCTGCTTGGATAATTGCGATTATCCTACTGACGGCATCGGTAATTGCGCAGACCCGGGGTTTGAGTAACTATTATCAGTCGCTCACTCCTGCACCGGGGGGGACGTATACTGAAGGCATTGTTGGTTCGTTCACTAACGCCAACCCCATGTATGCAACTAGCTTGGTCGATACCAGTATCTCGCAGTTATTGTTTTCAGGATTACTAAAATACGACGACACCAATCATCTCACTGGTGACTTGGCCAGCAGCTGGGAGGGGGACGCCCGCGGAACGACGTATACTGTACACTTGCGTCCCCATCTTACCTGGCAAGACGAGCAGCCGCTCACCTCGGCCGATGTGGTATTTACCTACCAGGTCATTCAAAATGCCGACGCCCGTTCGCCGCTCTATGGCAGCTGGCAGGGGATTCGGGTGTCGGCACCCGATCCGCTAACGGTCACGTTTGTGCTGCCTAATCCTTTGGCTTCGTTCCCATATTCGCTTACTACCGGTATTGTGCCAAAGCATATTCTGGGAGGTACGCCAATGGCTCAGATGCGCTCGGTGCCGTTTAATACTACGCAGCCAGTTGGTTCCGGCCCATTTGCCTGGCGGGCTATCGAGGTAAGTGGCGATTCTGCTGATGTGCAAGAGGAGCATATTGCCCTACGGCCGTTCAGCGGCTACCATCTTGGCAAGCCAAAATTGAGCGGCTTCGTAATACGCACCTTTCGTAATGAGGCGCAGCTTATCGGCAGCCTGAAAAAACAAGAAGTGAATGCTGCAGCAGGACTGAGTCAGATGCCGAAGACATTAGCCGGGGATGGTAGCATTCGTACTTATAATCTGCCGCTCACCGCTGCGGTTATGACTTTTTTCCGTACGCAGGACGGGGTCTTGGCAGATAGCAATGTACGCCAGGCTTTAGTGCGGGCGGCAGATACCAACGCAATTATTGCCAACCTAGCATACCCTACATTACCGGTTCGCGGCCCATTGCTGCACGGACAATTAGGGTTTAATCCCGCCTATGCCCAGGCCGGATATAATCTAGCTGCGGCCAAGACAATGCTTGATAATGACGGCTGGGTAACCGGCACTCGCGGCATCCGCTATAAGGGCAAGACGCCGCTCAGCTTCAGCTTATATTATCAATCCACCGATGAGTACACGCAGGTAGCACACGAACTTGCCAAGCAGTGGCGTGCAGTTGGCGCTGATGTGGTTCTGACCGGTAAAGGTACAGACGATTTTCAGGGTGTAGTATCACAGGCTCCATCGCCCGTTTCCCATACATACGATGCGCTACTATATGGTATCTCAATTGGTGTAGACCCCGATGTGTATGTATACTGGGACAGCTCTCAGATCGACCTTCGCTCTCCGTCGCGGCTCAATTTTTCGCAGTATGGTTCTCCTCAGGCCGACGCTTCGCTGGAAGCCGGAAGGACGCGTCTAAACCCGACGCTACGTACCATTAAATATCAACCTTTTCAGCAAGCCTGGCAGGGCGACGCTCCGGCACTTGGCCTGTATCAACCACGCTTTTTATATCTCACCCGCGGGCCGGTGTACGGCTTAGATGAGACCTCTATCAATAACGACGCTCAGCGCTTTAGCAATGTTTCGAACTGGGAGATCCGTGAAGTGAGAAGATAGCGCTTAGACGGGCTACGCCTGGCGGTAAGATTATAATAAAGGGGTATTGCTATGGCTGGTACTGAAGAAGTGAATGAATTGATTTTCGGGTTTGATATTGATGGTACGCTCACTGCAGGTTGGGGAGCTCCTGAGGAGCAGGCATCAGCCAACGAGTCACTCGGAAGGTTACATCAAACATTAACTGATCTGCAGGCGGTTTCCGGCTTGGCTATTAAATACGGCACCGTCACTGGCAATACTACGACAGCGCATGGGGCTATAGAAACTCAAAATCCCGCCTTTGGTGAGTTTGTCGCGGCGGCAGATTTTAAGATTACTTCTGGAGGTGCCGATATACACCTGAAGGACTTCGAGACTCGCCTTTTTCGGCGAGTTTCTGACTGGCCGAACGTTAAAGATTGGCAACCCGCCGCGATTCACGAATATATGCGGATTCGTACCGAGCTGAAGAGACAGCCAGCTATCTCACAGAACCCCCATAGAATAAGCTATATAGCTACTGAGCATGCAATGGAGGATCACACGGAGTATGAGCAATCTCTGGTTAACTACTTGCGTCTTGGCGGGCTGGATGTTGAGGTCGTTTGTTCGGCTGGCCAATATGTGGACCTAATGCCAAAGGGTGTGCACAAAGGCTCAGCCCTGATGCGTACGACAGAAGAGCTAGGTATGCCAGAGGCATTGCTTGTTGCTGCGGGCGACACAATGAATGACCGTCATTCATTGCTGGTTGCTGATTGCGCTATTGTGCCCGGCAATGCTGAGGCGGCATTTATAGCATGGGCTAAGGCCAATATCCCGGAAGGAAGACTATTCATTGCCGACAGGGATGCCCGCTTTGCACTTGGCGTCCTTCGGGGCATGCAACACTTTGGGCTAGTGGGATAGGCACTCTACCTATCCAAACCGTGCTACCATAAACAGTATGCAAGCACTTTGGAATGGCTCTATCAGTTTTGGACTCGTCAACATACCGGTGAGGTTGTTTAGCGCAACTAACCCCCGCGAGGGCATCGACCTCAACATGCTCCATAAAGATGATCATGCGCCAATCCGCTACGCGCGTATTTGCCGCAAAGACGGCGAGGAGATCCCCTGGAATGACATCGTAAAGGGGTACGAGTACCGCGACGGCGACTACATCGTGCTCACTAAAAAAGAGCTCGACGAAATTGATGCCAAAAAGTCGCAAACTATCGATATCCAACAATTTGTAGACGAATCAGGTATCGATATCCGCTACTTTGAAAAGCCTTACTATCTTGAGCCAGTAAAAGGTGGCGAAAAAGCCTATGCCTTGCTCAGGGGAGCACTAGAAAAGTCGGACAAACTGGCACTAGCCAAGTTTGTCCTGCACGAGCGTGAGCATATTGGGGCTGTCAAACCCGTCGGCCGGGCGCTGGTGCTCAACCAGATGCGCTTCCCGACTGATTTACGGGAGCCGGGCGAATTGTCGTTTCCTACTGATAAAGAAGTAACCGATAAAGAAATCGAGATGGCCCTCAAGCTGGTCCGCCAGGAAACCAAGCCTTTCATCTCCGAAGATTATCACGACACCTATACCGAAGAGCTAGAAGAGATGATCAAGGCTAAAACTAAGGGCAAAAAGCCAGCTAAGACCACTCAGACTGCACCCAAAGAGACTTCCGCAAAAGACCTGATGAGCGTGCTCAAAGCCAGCCTGAAGGAGTAGTGCTGCATGGGGCTGAGCAGGTATTTCAAGAAACGAAATTTTGAGCAGACGCCCGAACCTAAGGGTCGCGCTAAAAACCGCGGCCGATCAAAATTGGTATTCGTAGTCCAGGAGCACCACGCCAGCACGTTGCATTATGATTTTCGCTTAGAGTTAGACGGTGTACTCAAAAGCTGGGCGGTGCCCAAAGGCCCGAGCCTTAACCCGCACGAGCGTCATTTAGCTGTACAAACAGAAGACCATCCGTATGATTACCGGAAGTTCGAAGGGGTTATCCCCGAAGGCAATTACGGTGCGGGCAACGTCATTATTTGGGATGAGGGGTGGTATGAGGCTCGTCAGGGTGGCTCGGAAGACGAAGAACAGATTTTGCGCCGTGAACTCAAAAAAGGACACCTTACCTTCATCCTGCACGGCCAGAAATTGAAAGGCGAGTTTGCCCTCATCCGCATGCATAATACGTCGGACGAACATGCCTGGCTACTCGTCAAAAAAGACGATGAGTTCGCCACAGCTACCGACATAACAGCTAAAGACGAATCGGTTAAAACACATCGCACTGTAGACGAACTAGCGGCGCATGGCAGGTTACCTGAGCTGTCCGCTTACCCAAAACGGGCCTCGCCGTGGCCTGTTAAGCCCATGCTTTCTACGCTCGTGAGCGAGCCATTCAGCAAAGAGGGATGGTTGTTTGAGATCAAATGGGATGGATATCGGGCTATTGGCACCAAGAAACACGACGTAACGACGCTCTATTCACGCAATGGCCTCGATTTTGTCAAAAGATACCCGGAAGTAGGCGAAGCGCTCCGCAATCTAAGGCACGACGTTATCCTCGACGGCGAAATCGTAGCAGTCGACAAAAACGGTACCGCCCACTTTGAGTGGCTCCAAGCATGGCAACATAATCCCCATGGCGAGCTGCGCTACTACCTGTTCGACATACTCTGGTGCGATGGCCACGACGTGCGCACCATGCCGCTCATTGAACGCAAAGCGCTGCTTAAAAGCATTGTCCCGCTGCACGACAACGTGCTGTTTTATAGCGACGACGTGACTAAAGACGGCCTCAAACTCTTTAAGGAAATGCAAAAGCGTGGCATGGAGGGAATGGTTGCTAAGCGTGCCGACAGCCCGTACCGCGAAGACAATCGCGGCAGCGATTGGCTCAAGATCAAAACAGAGCAGCGTCAGGAGGTGGTGATTGGCGGCTATACCGAGCCGCGCGGCGGCCGTACATATCTCGGTTCAGTTTTAACTGGCGTATATGCAAAAGGCCAGTTCCAATATACCGGCCACTCAGGCGGCGGTATTCCCGATGGGGAGCGCAAAGTTTTGCTTGATCAACTTACGAAGTTAGAGCGCAAGGAATCGCCATTTGTCATAGAGCCCAAGCCGAATGCGCCCGTCCACTGGGTTGAGCCGAAGCTGGTATGCGAGATGAGCTTTAGCGAATGGACTGAGGAGGGTTACATGCGGCATCCCCAATACAGGGGCTTGCGGCCTGATAAAGATCCCAAAATGGTCCACCGTGAAAAGGCGCACGATGCGCCCACCAAAGCTCAACAGACCGACGAGGGTAACTCTTTGGAATTGACCCACCTCGACAAAGTATTCTTTCCGCGCCATAAGTACACCAAGGGCAACCTTATTGAGTACTATCGCTCAGTGGCTAAGTATATGCTGCCATACCTCAAAGATCGCCCCTGCTCGATGCTGCGCATGCCCAACGGCATCACCGGCGAAGGTTTTTTCCAAAAAAATAATGAACATCTGCCGGACTGGGTTCCAAGCACCGATATATTTTCCGACTCCAATAATGCCAGTTTGCACTGGATGGTTGGCGGTGATCTCGATACGCTTTTGTACATGGTGCAGCTAGGTTGTGTCGAGATTAATCCCTGGAGTTCGCGTGTGGGCAAACTCGAAAAACCGGATTGGATCGTGATCGATCTCGATCCCGAAGGTGTCTCGTTTGCCAAAGTTATCGAGATAGCCCAAACGGTGAAAGAGGTATGTGACGAGTGGGGCATTCCGACCTACCCAAAGACGTCCGGCAAGACCGGCTTGCACATCTTCATCCCCATGGGTGCAAAATACACCTACGAGCAAGGCAAAAATCTCGCCCATCTGATTGTGCTGGCAGTGAATGCTCGGCGCCCAGACATCACCAGCGTGGTGCGTGACCCCGAGAAGCGCAAACACAAGATTTATCTTGATTTTTTGCAAAATCGTGCCGGCCAAACGCTGGCTGCACCTTACTCAGTACGCCCTACCCCAGATGCCACCGTGTCGATGCCGCTCCATTGGAACGAAGTGCGGTCCGGACTACTCCCAACCGATTTCACGATTAAGAATGCTCTCAAACGTCTGCAAAAGACTGGCGACCTCTGGGAGCCGGTAATGGGCAAGGGGGCCAACCTGGCGGCTATCCTCAAGAAAGCGGGCGGGTAGTAATACGCTGTTGAGGTGGACGCCTAACCCGACCCATACCTGCAATGCCGCAAGCCGGTGGTGCAAAACTCTCAGATCGAACTCGCCTTAAGCGCGGCGAGGAACTCGCTTAAGGATGTAAGCTAGTATTTCACCTTAAAGACGAAGATGCGGAGCCATACTACCAGCATGACGATAATTACGGAGGTGGCGACAACAAACCAGTCCAGTACCTTATTATGCATATACCTGCTACACAAACCATACAATGCCAGCCCCACGAGCCCACCAGCTGTATTCATAATGGTATCTGTTACGTCCGTTACCCCGATCGCACATATAAATTGGAGTATTTCCACAGCAAGGCTAACATAAAAAATAAAGCGGACCTTGGGCCAAAAGCCGATTTGCTTAAGATTGGCCCCTAAGAGCAGGCCTAGAGGGAAGAAAACAACTGCATTTGAGATGGCATCCTGCGGACTGCCCCCCGAGAATGGTATCAAGTTAAGGCCTCGAGCTTGGTAATGAAGCAATACTGAGAAGGGGTTGTACGAGAACTTAAAAAGGAGCAGCCATAGGAGGGTGAGGACGTAGAGAGCTAATACTCTGCTAGAAAGTTTTTGCATAGGCGCGTTTATATGTGCACTCCATTAAAGCTTTTTTGCTTCCGTGCAAGCCAGGATGCAGACTGTCTTACAAGCTGGGATGCATCTTTAGGGTCTGCTAAGAGCAATTTAACCGCCTCCTCGGCGAACACTCTATCCTGCGACCCTTTGGCCAATACTATTGCGCCTTTTTCTATTCTATGCTGCAGGTACGCTCCCGCCTCGTAGGGGGTAGAGAAACTTTTTACTGCACAGCCTTTGGCTGCAGCGGCCGGAGCGAGATATGCTGCTGCATCCGGCCCGATCGTCACGACCAGGCTCAGTTGCACCGGCTCACAGAACTCACCGATTTCTGAATGCGCCTGGGCCGACAGAGCGCCGAGTTGATTCATGTTACCGAGGATTGCGATCTTCTGAGGCGCCTTGAGTTTATATAACATCTCGAGCGCCGCTTTAACAGCTTCAGGAATAGCGTTATATGTGTCGTCAATGATGAGGCTATCGTTGATACCTCGCAACCGCCGCAAACGCCCGCTGACCGGTGTAATAGCGCTGACGCCATCGAGAAGCTGTGTAGGCGTAAGACCCAGTTCATCCCCTATGGTAACTGCCGCAAGAAGGGAGTACAGTTGGACCGCCGATACGGCATCATGTTTAAAATGTAGCAACGGTTTGCCTTTACGCCTAATGTCTCCCTCGAATCCTTTTGCCGTATGCTCTACATTGACAAGAAGATAGTCTGCGGACTGTGTATTGCCATATGAAATAGCTGTCCGAAGCGGCTGTCGGTATTCTTCGGCTACAAGATCAGCGTTATATATGAGTTTTTCGGCGTACGCTGCAACTGTTAACTCTTCGTTGGCAACGGTATGCATGTCATGGAAGTACTCCATGTGTTCGGGTACAATCGCAGTTACCACCGCATAATCGAGCTTTAGGTACTGCCGAAAAGCGGCTATTTGTCCCACTCTATCAGTACCTAATTCAACAACAACGACGTCATAGGGGTATTCGCCCCTAATCTGCTTGGCGTTATTGAGAAATATTTTAATCCAAGTAAACGGATTTAGCAGGCTCGGTAGAGCGTGGCCGAAAAATATGAGCGGAACGCTGACGATGTCGTTATAGTTACCTTCCTGATACTGCACTCGCAATGTTTTGCCAAGCGACTTAGCAATCGCTGACTTAGTGCTTGTCTTACCGATGCCACCAACTACACCAACAATCTTAAAGTGATGTTTGCTACGCAGGTGGCGCACTTGGCGAGCCAAGATTGCGACAACGATTGCTTTTAACGCACGTTTCATAAAATCCTTCTCCATTAACCTATTGCAGACAGCGTAAGGGAAGGCTGTGAAGATGGTATGAATCTAATTTTGCACGGCGGTTTGGAACACGGACGATGTACAACAGCTGTAGTTTGTCCTGCATTGTATTGTCCAAGCATAGATTTAACTCTTCTTTGTGGCCGCTCTCTCGATTAGCTGTACTACCTGTTCTGCGGCATGCGGCTTAGTCAGCGCGTAAAAGCCTTGCGCCATTCGGCTCCGTTTTGCGGGATTGGCCAGCAGCGAGCTGATTGTGTTTAGTAGCATCTGCGGATCCGCCGCGAGCGCGTCGTCGTCGATTATCTCAGCGACGCCTGCTTTCGCGCATTCGGCGGCGTTCTTTATTTGGTGGCCACCCGCCAGCTGCGCCGCCGGAACAAGGATTGTGGGCTTAGCCAGTGCACTTAGTTCCAGAATGGTAGTTGCCCCAGCGCGAGAAACTACAATATCCGCGGCACCCAACAGTTGCGCCATTTCCCTGCTGTCGGCAAATGGGATGAGCCGAAAACGTTTGTCATCATGCGGCGTGTGTGCATGGGTTTCCGCATAGTGACCGGTACCTGACAGCAACAGGATTGAACTGAGGGCGAGCAAGGGCGTAAGCTGCTTTGTCACAGCGTCGTTGAGACGTCCAGCGCCAAGTCCGCCGCCCGTTATAACCACCAGGGGTTTATCTGGTGCAAAGCCAAGCCGGGCTTTCACTTTTTGGCGATCGGCATCTTTGTAGGGGTGAAAATCTTCGTGTATAGGGATGCCGGTATAATGCGTTACCTTTCTATCATACGGGTAATTACTTAGTGGTGTGCCCGTAGCAATGTAACTGGCGAAATGCGCGAGTATGCGGTTGGCCAGACCGGGACGGGAATCTGAGTCGTGAATAACCAGCGGGATCTTAAAAACCCATGCTACAATCCCTGCTGGCACCGACACAAATCCCCCCTTGGCAAATACCACATCTGGCCGCCAAACGGCAAACTTTGCACAGCTTTGCAAAAAACCGCCAATAACCAGGAATATATCCCGGATGTTAGGGAAGATAACTGATGGGCTCGTGAGATGCTGCCACCACGCGAGGTGATAATAACGCCGTATCTTACCGCATAAGATTGTTTGTACGGGTATAGTGTTGTCCAAGCTATGCACGAGGCTACGGCACTGTGGGGCATATCTACGGTCGCACCACACTCTTACTTCTACCTCAGGGGAATGCTGGGTAAGCTTGTGTATGACTGCGACAGCGGGGGTAACATGCCCGCCCGACCCACCAGCGAGAACGAGTACTTTCATTTCAACGCCAAGGATACAAGCTGGTCAATGACCTCGCTAAGCGGCAGGCCTGCGGCTGCCATCATCCGCGGATAGCGGCTATATGAAGTTAGGCCTGGCAGCGTGTTTACCTCATTCAGTATCACTGTTCCATCTTGCCTAAGGAATAAATCCACTCGTGCAATTCCTCGGCAACCCAGCGCGCAGTATATGGCTTTTGCGGTCTGGCGAATAAGCGAGCGGGATTCTGCGGAAATGTCAGCGGGAACGATAAACGTGGCATTTTCAGAACCGCTTTCGGGTTCAGCTTCCTGATGGATCCGGAAAAAGCCATGGGACAAAGAAATGCGATCCGGCTCGCCGACTACCAGATCTCCATTATTTCCCAGTACCGCGCATCCAACTTCACTGGCAACGATAGCCTCTTCGATTACTATTTTTGTGTCATATTGCCCCGCATCTTTCAACGCATTTGGCAGGTCCTCTTTCCGGGATACTTTACTAACGCCAAAAGACGAGCCTGAACGAGCTGGTTTTACAAAAACAGGATAGATAAGCCGGCTCGCGTCTACCGCTTCGTTTGCTGCGACAAGTCGGAAGTCCGGCGTGGCAATCCCCGCGTTTCTAATGACGGTGTAAGTAAGTGATTTATCCATACAGAGTACGGAACTTTGAATATCACAGCCTACGTAAGGTATACCAGAAAGTTCCAGCAAACCTTGTATCGCGCCGTCCTCCCCATGCTTGCCATGGAGAACAGGAAACGCTACATCTATACGAATCGTTTTGTATTGCCCCCGTTCTATAACTAGCAATCCATGAACACTTCTGTCGGGGGATAGCATAACTGGCTTGCCGTTTTCCCAATCTGTGAGAGGGCTCTCGCAAAGCTTCCATTCGCCGCTTTTTGTAATCCCAATGTAAAACGGTTCATATTTTTCCGTATCAATGTTCTTGGCGACCTCTACGGCAGATTTAACCGAAACAGGGTGTTCTTCGCCAGCGCCTCCGAATATAATTGCCACTTGTAATTTGCTGATGTTACTTTCTCTTTTTAATTTGTCCATGTCGCTTGCTTCTTCTCGAATTTCAGGCAACACATAATAGAATTTTCTACCATATCGCTCAGGGCATGGTCGGTGTAGTATGCAGTGTGAGGTGTAATAATCACGTTTTGCAATTCTTGTAAGCACAATAACTGCTGGTTCTTAATAGGGTCGTTCTGGTAGTCCGAGTAGAATATTCCTTCCTCCCCTTCGAGTACATCCAGTGCCGCCCCGCTTAACCGGCCGTCTTTTAGCGCCTCAATAAGAGATGTTGTATCAAGTAGTGCGCCTCGTCCTGTATTAATTACGAGTGCTCCGCGCTTCATTTGAGCGATACGGGAGCGATCTAAGAGATGGTGCGTATCGGCGTTCAGTGGTGTGTGGAGTGTGATTATATCGCTCTGATGTAATAATGTACCGAGCGGGGCGTAGACGGCGGAAGTCTTGGGATATCTATCATAGGCGAGTACTGGGCAACCAAAACCTTGCAACCTTTCTATAACCGCTACCCCGATGCGGCCTGTCCCGATTACTCCGATGGTTAGATCGCGCAGTTCTCTCCCACGCACTTCAGGCAGTCGATAGTCGCGAATAGCCGTGCGGCTGATAGTGGTTTTGGCGTTCCGTACCAACATTAGCATGAGCATAAGGGTGTAGTCGGCTACACTGCCAGACGAATAAGTGACGGTTCCGACGGTAATGCCAACACTTTTGGCGTAGGCTACATTAATATGATTACAGCCAGTGCTTCTCGAAGAGATATATGCTACGCCGATCCGGCTGAGCGCCCGCAGCATGGAATCGGGAATGTGCGTTTTATGATCGACACTGATACATTGGTTTCCGGAGGCCAGCTCAAGATTGGTTACAGATAATGCTGCTTCTGTGATAGTTAACGCAACATCATTGCGGTCTGCTATCTTTCGAAACAGAAGGACTTCGTTCGGACCACAGCCGTAAGCCGTGATTCCTTTCTTTGTCATGATTTGAGTATCTACCTTCATCTGCACTAGCCTGGCGTACTGATGTGAAGATGGTATGAATATCGTTCTTCCGGTAACTCTTTTAGAATTCATAGTATTTTCACCGCAAGGTTATAGAGTTAGGGGGTAAATATGTTGGTACACTAGAACTATGACAATCCTGGTAGTTGAAGACGAGCCGTCCATACGCGAGTTTGAAGTAGCATATCTGAATGATGCCGGCTATAAAACGATTGAGGCAGCCGACGGACAGGCTGCCCTAGAGATATGCCGGGAGCAGCAGATTGACCTTGCGGTTGTAGACATTAACTTGCCAAAGCTCGATGGATTTGCAGTTTGCAAGACTATTCGTTCCTCGGCTTCGGTTATACCAATTCTTATTGTCACCGCGCGGGATAGCGATGAAGACGAAGTCAAAGGACTTTCTATGGGGGCTGACGATTATATTAAAAAACCGTTCAACCCGAACGTCCTTGTTGCGCGTGTGCAGGCGCTCCTCCGCAGACACGATACAACGAAACAATTGCGTTTTAATGGTCTAGTGATCAATCCCGAAACTATGTTGGTTATCCGGGAGGGCGAATCCATCACGCTCACCACAACACAGTTTAACCTCCTGCTTGCGCTTGCCGTCCGTCCGCGTGTGGTGCTCTCTAGAGCACAGCTCGTTGATCAGATATATAGCGATCCATCAAGCCACTTTGTGTACGACCGCACCATTGACGCGCACATAAAAGCGTTGCGCCAGTCAATGGAACGCGACCCGAAAAAGCCGCAATATATAGAAACGGTAGTAGGCAGTGGCTATCGTTTTATTGGAGAACCAGAGAAATGATAGGCGCCCCCGGACAACTAAGCCTGCACCAATATTTGTATATCTTTATTATCGCGGTGACCTTCTTGGCGATTTTCGGAATCTTTGTAAAAGACCTTTACAGGCGGTTAAGTACCCGCATTATTGTACTCATATTTCTATCGGGGCCAATCACGGTAATTATTACCCGTGCCTTGAATGACCTTCTCCTTGACAGGATACGATTACCATTTCATCTTTATTTGCTAGAGACGTTGCTGATCATATTCGGCGGTCCAGTGGCACTCGGGCTGCTAGCAGCGTTTCTCGTGCGGCGGCCGTTGCGCCAATTTGACGAAGCTATAGATTCTGTGGAACAAAGCAATTACAAAGTTCAGCTTTCGCCAGCGGGCATTCGGGAGTTTGACGAAGTCTTTATAAAATTTAATAACCTCATAAACCGTTTGCAGCAGGAGGAAAAACTGCGCAAAGATGTGGTATCAGATACGTCTCATGAGTTAAACACGCCGCTGACTATAATGATCGGACAGCTCACTGCTGTGCAAGAAGGTAAATACAAGATGACAAAAGAGCGGGTAGATATCTTGAAGGAACAGGCCGAACGGCTGGAAGAGCTCGTGCAGCAGCTCAGCGCCTACACAAAAGCTCGTATGATCTATGCCCATGAGGCCGAAGATATAGCCTTGGAACACTTCTGCAAGGAGTTTATTAAGCGTTTTAGCCTAGAATTCAAGCAAAAGGGAATAACCGTACAGTTGTATATCCCGGAGGACTATACCCTCCGCGCAAACCGCAGTGCGCTGCAACAGATCCTGGCAAATCTCACACAAAATGTGTTGCGCTATTCGGAAGCAACAGAGCTTACAATTGCGGTTACCGCAGACAGTCTTGTTTTTTCGGACAACGGCAACGGCGTACCTCCTGCAAGCCTGCCTTATCTATTTGAACGCTTTTATCGGGTAGACAAGTCACGCAATCGAGCTTCGGGCGGCTTAGGGCTGGGACTAGCTATTGTAAAAGAGCTAGCGGAGCAGCAGGGATGGCGTATATCGGCTAAGAATGAGCGGCACGGACTAACTTTTACCTTGATTTTTAATTCCCAAAAGATAAACCCTTAGCAGGCCAGACGTCAGCTCTAATAGCACTCACTCGCTGGCGGGACGAACGCATATTGGAATTACCACTAAAAGCCGACAGCTCTGTAGTAAAATAAAAGATCAACAGATAAATCACGCAAATACCGCAATGCCCGAATCCTCACCATATACCAACGAGATGATTGATAGCGCCTGGCAAGAAGCGCTCGATACCAACAGCGCCTTCGACAGATATAAAACTGCCGAGACGCGTTTGCAAAGAGTACGCGAAGTCGCTAGCCTAGCAATAGACGGCATTACCATCGCAGATGAAGTCATCCCCAACCTCGAAAACGACCTAGCGGACGCCCAAATTAAACTTAATAGCTATATGCACGCCTCGTCTCCGCTAATGAAGGTCCCAAATAGTCCATTTAGGGCCGGCATCACCTTTGCAGAGCAATATCCACATACTATAGAGGAGCTTATTGGTATCGATTCTCCTATCTGCGATATTGATGAATTGTGCGCTTTCGCTGAAATACGAGGCTACAATAAGGGCGTAGGCTCTCAAGTTTTTAATATACTAGCTCGCGAAGGAAGGGGCATCAAAGTAAACGTTTTATCAGACTACACGCCACAAACTGACACCACCGCAGAAGATTTTGGCGAACTTCGTACTATAACTCGTGATGCCGGAAGAGTGACAGAGGTTTCGCTCGATAAGGTGGGCATACTGTATAACACGAGCCAATGGGTAAACGCCAAGCCGAATATTAGACACCTGGGGGTTACATTCATTAGTTTTTTGGCAGATTACTGTAATCACGCATTCCCTGGGCTAAAAAGAAAGCTTCCGGTTACACATCCGCCTAAGCTTAAGCCTGATGCAGCGGCTCAGGCCGCGGCAGAATCGGCTAGATTAAAAGAGCTCGACCCTAGGGATCTGCTACTAGATAAGGTTGATCTAGATGGTGAAGGCCTGGTGGAAGTAGTTACCGATCACTCACTCAGGCGTCACGCTTTATCACTGGGATATACGCAGCTGACTGCCCCGCAGTACGCTAAACTAGTCAATTCTATAAAAGAGGCTATAGCTCCAGACGAATACCCCGGAAAAAGCGTGTATGCGCCTTACAGGATTAATGACCAGCTTATTTTTACTGGTAAACACAGCAAAGGGACTAGTTGGGGAATCCCGCCCGATGCATTAGAACTATAATTGACCGTCTTGACAACACGCCAAAATCCAGGCGGGATATCGCATACTATACAGATTATACTAGAGATGTCTTACAAAAATATCTTAAGGCACTAGATGCAATTCTCCCCCGCCAGCCCGAAGATAGTTAACTCCAAGCTCCAACCATTCCAAGGCCAGTCCTTGAAAAATGAAAATTATGGTGTAGTAGCCGGGATTCGCAACGACACTAGTCGTCTAGATAGCATATTTGTGCTACCTTTGTAATTATGTTAGCGTATAGTAATGAGGCGACTGGAATCCGTAGCAACAGCAGGAGCAGTATTTCTAACTGCAGGCGCGCTATTGGGTGCATGCACATCCGAAGGCCATTCGCCGGCTCCCGAAGAGCCGACTGCGCCTAGCCAGGTGGCGAATCCGCATTCACCAGCTCCGCCAGGCACTGTTCAGGCCTATAGCGGCTTGCCCTATGGGCCGTGCAGACCAGGAAGATACGAAACAAAAGAAGGTGCCCAGGAATGCCTCGACGCCTACTCCGGAAAAGTTGCAGTTGTTGACTTTGGCAATACTCCCAATCTGAGCGCGCAGATTGCCGAAGCACAGGAAGGGCTTACGCATGCCAGCCACGGCATTTTAAACCTCACTTTTAATATCATACCCGCCAGCGGTGAAGCGAAAACGGCGCTTAATTCAGAATCATGTGTAGATATTAATAATACTCCAAAATTTGCAGCTTCAATCGCACAAGAGGTCATGCCACAGGAACTACGCCAAGCATCATTTGTCGTAGCCCTAAGCAGTAAAGCACCATGTAACACACGAGTAGGTGGCGTTGACGACCAACTACGCCATCGTGGTATGGATGTCTATCCTATGATTGGTGATGGTACTGTGGTAAGTACGATCGAACATGAGATAGGGCATGCAGTAGGGCTGGGTCATGCCGGGAAGGCCCTCAAAGATGGCGTACACTCCACGACGATTAAACCAAATACTGTTACCGACCTTTCAGCACTTGCTTCCAAACTCACTTATTATGTATATGAAGCAGGGCCGGTACCGAATCCGATGAGTGGCGTAGAAGCACGGCCAAACGAGTTATCCTTCAGCCTTCCGCAATTAGATTCTTTGCAATGGCCATACCGTGAACTCAAAAAGCCTGTTAAAACGTACGTGACTAAGCTAGGCGATAATAAGTCGGTAGAAGTCGACTGTAAAACAGCGCTCGACGGGCAAACGGTAGTCATCGATATACCACCGGTGTCGTTTAAGAAATCCGACAATGCGAGCGAAGGGCCTCCCTCGGGTACGCTCGACCAGCTTGTATATGAGCCAGGCGCCTTAGTGCTCAATGGGAAATGCGAATCTAAGCTGGGTAGTATTGCCCTCTACGATAAAGAGAGCGCCACGACGGTTCTTCTTGCTTCCCTTGATGTCGACCATTACCCAGTTCCTCAAGGTTCGCAGTGGAAATTTGCTTCCGGCAACAAACTGGTAACCCTCACCTACAAAGCCAACAGTGATGTGATAAGTGAAAAGCCAAACAAGTAACATTAAGATCTGCATAGTCTGATATGCAAATCCTCTAGTTCTTAAATTCTATTTCGATCATTTCTACCGTGGACTCGCCGATGTTTTCCATCGCATGCAGTCGTTCCGGCGAAGAAGTTACCATGCCTGCAGCCAGCGTGGCTTCAGTTACCGTCCCGTCTGATTTCGTACGGCGAACTTTGCCGGGCGATAAAACGTAACTCACGCTCCTCGGATGCCAGTGCATGGCTTCCTTTGCGGCCGACGGAACGACGAGTTTTACTACCCGAACCATCTCGTCTTCAAAAAGAACCGTATGCAGTTCTGGTGCAATGCTCACTGCATCATCATCGTGCCCCAAAAAATTACCCTTCATGCTCTAGCCTCCTTATAGATAATCGTACTGATTCTATAATGGCTTTACATGTACACCTTCTGAATAATGAGGGATACGCCCTTCCTTTAGTTACGCGCTATGCAGTGTACCAAGCCATTCCATTGAAGTCAGGACATCGGCGCGCCTTGGAAATACTTTCTCGGTCAGGACACGCTGTACCTCTTCGTCATGATCAACACACAAGTCAGAGAGTACCGTCAGTGCATAATCCTTATCGTAAGCTGCGTAGAGTGTCGCAAGCACGGTGCCACTTGTCGACACGCCCGTGAGAACAAGATGGTCAATATTCTTTGCGCGGAGGATTATTTCCAAATCGCTTCCGGTTAACGTACTGACGCGGCGTTTCGTTACGACGAGATCTTCGTCTGTAACGGGCACAAGAAGTGTTGGATCGACTAGCGCGTCGACAATACCCTTCTCTTTCATAAACCTGAGGCCCTTACTGCGGGAATTGAATTCCGGTGCATTTGGTCGGAAACCTACAATGGAGTAAATAACGAGGACATTTTTTGATCGTGCGGCAGCAATAGTCTGTTGCAATTTCTGCAAATAGTCTTCTTTATTTGCTATCCCATTCAGTATGGGATCTTGTATATCCATGACAAGTAGTGCGCTGTGGTTATCCATGGTTTTCTCCTCCAAAAGCAAGCCCTAGGCTAGATTAGTTATATTACTGAACTATTATATTGTCTCACAGATATACTTGTCAAGTATCATGTATTCGAAGTATAATCCACGCATGAGCGAGCTAGACTTACAAAACAATGTGGGATGGCTATTTATGGCAACCTCTTTGCAGGTTAAGAAGGGTTTTATGCGTTTGGCGGCCGAGTTTGATCTGCCTTTAATCCAGATGATGGCTCTTTGCTTTTTAGAACCTGGCAACCCGATGACCATGAAACACATGGCGTTCCTGTTAAACTGTGAGCCTTCAAACGTTACTGCAGTGATCGATCGTTTGTTCGCGTATAACTATATATCGAGAGAAGAGAATCCCTCAGATCGGCGCATTAAGATAGTTTCCCTTACAAAAAAAGGTGAAAGAGAGCGAGAGCGTATCGCCAAAAGAATTGTCAGCTACCACTCTGAGCGCCTAGATCGTTTGAGCGGGGAAGAAAAAAGACAGCTTGAGGCAGCATTAGTTAAGATTTTCGCTTAATTTCGCAAAGTAAAAACCTAAGACAGAGGTAGGTAGCGCTACGCCAGCGACTAGACGCTATCGACAAAGCTGCCAGTAAACGCCTCGACCACGTTCTAGTGCTTCTAGAATTGTCTCAAAAAGCGACTCAAATTTACGCTACACGTTCACCACAACAAAAACGCCTAATAATAACCCAGCTTTTCAAAAACATACAATTAGATAACGATATTATGTCCGTTAGTTATGTCGCATTCGCACGAGTCGACGCTCAAAATGCGTTGGAAATGCCAAAATTAATTGGAGGCAAATATAACGAACCAACTACGAAAATCGACCCCATCAATAGAGATGATGAGGCCGATTCCGAGCTAAATAAAGCTATTCGTCTTCTTTGGTGCGCGAGAGAGGACTTGAACCTCCACAGCCTTGCGGCCACTACCACCTCAAAGTAGCGCGTCTACCATTTCGCCACTCGCGCAAAATAACCTTGGTATTTTACGGTTTTTGAGTTAAAAACTCAAGAGCTACCTTTTTAAGACCGAGGCATGTGGTCGTACAGATGATCCATCGAATAGCTGTTGCGAACCAGCGGTTTGATAGCGTCGAGCGTGACGTTTACCTTCACTCCAGGATTGAGCGTGCCATATGGGTCAAAAATTTGCTTCACTTTTTGGAAAAGCGGGTAGGCTTCTGGCCCGTATAACTTCTCAAGGTATGGAGCGCGCAAGCGACCATCCCCATGTTCGCCACTAGTGCTGCCGCCCAGAGAAATAACTAGATTGTAGTATTCGTCAATGAGCCGGAAGACCTTTTGGCGATCGCCAACCTGACCAAGGTCGAGGAACGGCTGCATATGCAGATTAGCGTCGCCGGCGTGGCCCCAGACAGCAGCCTGCAAATGATGACGGCTAAAGAGTTGATATACGCTCTCAAGATACTCCCGAAAGCGCTCCGGCGGCACGACACCGTCTTCGATAATCGGCAAAGCCTTCATGCCGCCTTCACCATGGGCGGCGACAGTGGCCGAGGCATGACGGACTTTCCAGAGTTCTTCCTGTAGATGCGGATCGGTTTCGACCACGACGTGCGAGGCGAACTTATCGAGCACTTTGCCGGCTTTTTTGATAACTTTTTTGCGCGTCCGCTCGTTGGCAGTATCGAACTCTACCAGCATGGCAACGCGCGGGAACGGTTTAGCCATGACATTCTTGAGCTGGTTAGGATTGAGTTTATCGACAAGTGTTAGCAACTGATCATCCACCATTTCGATGGCGCTTGGCATTTCAGGCAATGCCCGTAGCTCCAGTACGGCAGATTGAGCACGTTCTAAATCATCAAAGTGAGCCAAAAAGAGGGTGGTTGAGGGTGAATACGACTCTGTTTGCAGGGTTATCTCAGTAATGATGCCGAGCGTGCCCTGGGAGCCAACGAATAAAGGCGTGAGGTCGAGCGAACCGTCGCGGCTACGGACATCTGCTAGGTCGTAGCCAGCCGCATTTTTGGTTACACTTAAGTGTATTTTGTCAATAATAGCTTGGTTTTCTTCGGTGAGAGCGTCAATCGCCCGGTATATTTCGCCCTCGAAGGTGGCTAAGCCAAGTTTCTTGTTAAGGTCGCGCTTGCTGACCCGCCCCGTCTCAATTACCTCGCCATTCGCCAGTACGACACGGAGTGCCTTGACATAATCGCGCGTTGCGCCATATTTCACACTCTTTTCGCCGCTGGCGTTGTTGGCTACTGCTCCACCCACTGTAGAGTACTCCAAACTGGCCGGAAAGGGTGGTAAAAAGCGATCATGTGTGTGCAGCGTTTGCTGTAATTTGCCATAGTTGATGCCCGGCTCCACAATTACCTGCCCGCTCTTGTCGTCCAACTCCAAAATGCGATGCATGTGTGCGGGGAAGGCCAGAATAATGCCCGACCCCAAGGCTGCACCGCCTTGGTCGGTCCCTGCGCCACGCGCGGTAATGGGAATTACGCGGCCACGTTCGGCCAACTGCCAGGTGAAGCGAGCAGTTTTGCGGACGTCGTTCTCGTTGCGAGGGTAGGCCGCTAACATTGGGGTAATAGTAAAGATACTGCCATCGGTTGCAAAATAGCGCCGTGCATCCGGGGAAACCATCACCTCACCTACTAAATGTTCCTGCAAATAGTGCGCCACTTTGCTCATATGAAATATGTTACCCCGCGGGTCAGATTAACTCTAGCAGTTATCATACCACACTGTTCAACTACATGGATTGTCGTCTTGATCCACACTTTCCTTTTATGTCACCCTGATACATTCCGGGTCCAGGCTTTCTATTTTGCTACCATCGACTTGTTGTAAGCTGCGCCGGGCCTCAACCCTGTACAGGACCTACTTGTCACTAACCCAATAGTAGGTTACAATTACCCCTGTTCTGCCGCAGTGGTGAAATTGGTATACACGCTAGTTTCAGGTACTAGTGGGCGCAAGCTCGTGGAGGTTCAAGTCCTCTCTGCGGCACCATAAATGAATCACAAGTATAAAATATTCCACAGCTCCAGTTAATAGTACCGTTGTGGAATATTTTTATATCTGTTTATGTGTATAGATTACGTTCTAAATCTATATGGGCGACTTATACTGGGATTATGAATTCATTACAATTTCTCAATACAGTTCGTGCGCTTAACCTTAACCCCAAAGACTACATTGTCATTGGCTCGGGAGGGATGTGTGCGCTTGGTATTCGTCAAGCTGACGATGTTGATCTTTGCGTTAAATCTGATATTTTTTATAAGTTTTTATAAGTTTGAGAAAAGTGGTTGGGAAAAGAAGGTATTTGACGACGATCCCACCTACTACCTAACAAACGGCCTCTATGAAGTAGGATTAGATTGGAATAGTAAGGATGGTAGGCCAAATCTTCTCGACCTAAAGAAAGATCAGTTTTTTATTGATGGTGTGCCGTTTGTATCCCTAGAACGACTGATTGCTTGGAAAAAATGGAAGAATAAACCTAAGCATCTGCATGACGTTGAACTTATCGAAGCATACTTAGCCAAAAATACTTAACGGGTCTCTAGGCAGTGTCGTGGCTCAAGACATCTGCAGAGCCACAGGCATTATCATCCAAGCTCGCAAACTTTTATTTTCTATATATCTCTCGGCGATGGCCGACTTTTATAATAAATACGGTTACAATCTCATGTTCCACTACATAGAGAATCCGGTAGTCACCCTGGCGTATTCTCCATTCCTCTCGACCCTTGAGTCGTATAGCACCTTCCGGGAATGGGTTATCCGCAAGACTCTCGATACGCTTCACAATCTTAGCTATATCCGGCTTAGGGATAGATAGTAAATCCTTCTTACGAACGCTCTTACTGATTTCGACTTTATACGAGGCCATCTTGTTTGATTGCCTTTAAAAACCCCTCAAGAGATTCGCTAGGCTCATTGCGCCTAGCTTCTATCGCTTCAATGTCTTCCAAGTCCTCAGCAATAGCATTGGCGATAGCTCGGTCGACATATTCCGACATGGTCTGATCGGTGTCAATTACGCGCCGTTTCAGAGCGCGTCGAACGCTAGGACTTAGATATATAGTAGTTTTAGTATCGTCATTACTCATGTTGACAGTATAATGTCTAGACGTTTTAGCGTCAATATATTTACATAGCAGGAATGTCGCAATCGTTCTCTTCAAAGTCAGCGTAAAAACTTACAACACTAACACCTCCCAAGTCGGCTAAAGTTCTATAATCGTCCTTTATGCTGCACCATGAGCACAAGAACTCAAATTCAGTAAAGCGCCCCTGTAAAATGGGGTGTTTTAATTTGGCTATCTTGAGGGCATAAAGGACGAACCAACTTGCAGCACTTTCCTATACTACTACTTGATTTTTGGATGCGGTATATATCTGCTGTTGTATTAGCACGTGAATAAAACTACAATGGATTCATACTTAAGAATAAGGAGAATTAGTATGCCCACAATCCTACCAATCTCTGACTTACGGAACTACACCGCAGTACTAGATCAAGTAGACGTTGGTAAACCTGTGTATCTGACACGCAACGGTCGCGGCACATATGTTATCTCAAAAATCGATGACTATGATCGAGAAGCGACCGTAGAAACACTTATACACGAAATCGAGAAAGGGGAACGCACAGCCTCTGACGCTACCATGTCTATTGCTGACGTTGCACAAAAACTAGGCGTATCGCTGTGAAGCTACGCCTGCTGCTTGCGGCAGGGCAGGACATCGAAAAACTATTCTTGTATATTCACGATGACCTCGCTAATCCCGTAGCTGCACAAAATGTAGTGCAAAAAATACTGCAACGTATGCAGCAGTTGACCGACTTACCACAGCTGGGAGCGTCAATGGCGGCAATAGATACTCGCCTAGAAGACTATCGCTATCTGATCGTTGATAACTATCTGGTCGTATATCGATATAACAGAGATGCTATCTATGCTATACGTGTTCTGTACGCTCGCTCCGACTATGTACGTATGTTGCAAGGGTAGTATTTACCAATTATTCCGTCAACTTGGTCGGGTTGTTGCCTGACTTTAGATAACGTCTCGTGGTATTGACTCATGCTGTCGCTTCTTCAAAAAAAGTTTTGCGTTGCTCATAGACTTGGAAATTGTCAAAGTAATTATCTAGAGTTGTTGTGATGAGTTCGTCGGGCATATAAATGCTTATCCTGTAGAAGAGTTTGTAAGAGTCCAGTGTAGCTTATACCTGTTGTCTACGTATGGGTCAATCCATCCTTGCTTCATGATAAAGCCAGTTCAAGCAAGCTGACAGAAAACTCCTCGGCTGTGAGCGCTCTTTGACTGCCCACCACCCTCTACCGAGGCAGCAAGTCAATCGTACCCTTGAGGTGCGGTCAAATCAATGGTTCAAATCTTCTATGAGGCCCCTTGTTGGCCCTAACTTGACCCTTGCGCATCTGCCGCGATAACTAACATTCCTTCAGAGCGCCCCCCTACGTGTGGATCTTTATGGTTCCCGAGGATTTGCGAGCTGCGACGTAAACGAGGCTGTGCCTCTCTACCGAGTCGTTCTACTGATTCGACCTCTAGTAATAAGTGCTCCAAGTATGGGACTAAGGACTACCGCACAGTATGTGAGATAGATCCAGGGGAACTGGCCAATATAGAAATCGTGCGCACTTAAGGATAGAGGATTTTTAATAACTACGAATACCAAAAAATCTAGAGGCAAAACAACCGACAACCATACCAAGCTCAGTCGAAGAGCAGCAGACACACTCGCGCTACTTTTTCGGAAATAGAGCCAACTAAAGAAGGTCCAGACGGCAAGATTGAGGAGGGGATAGTATTTCTCAGATAAGATGTAAAGCGGGTCTTTACTGATTACATCTGCAGAAGCAATCTTCGCTCCGTGAATCCCTACAAGCAGCAGATAAAGCCAAAAGGCCATAGCGGTAATTGCTATGTAAGCCAGAAGAAACATGACGAATGCGCGTTTGTAGTTTATACGTGTAGCTGGAGCGGCCATAGATTTTCTTATTTTGTCGGTTACTGTTTATATAGTAACTCATTTTTACTTAAGTTAATCTTTTATTATTAGGAAACTTTATCCAACGTCATGTATTCTTTTTTATCGTTCAATGTCCTGAGCAATTGTATGGCGAAATTGTTATGGTCGCGGAGGTTCAAGTCCTCTCTGCGGCACCATAATTGGATTCAAAATATTACAGATGTGAAAGTTCCAGAATTTATTCTTGGAACTTTTCTTTTTACATTTATAATCTGTTAATTGGGGTTCAAGTCCTCTCGTGCTGATTTTATTTGCACATAAAAAATATCCATGATCCAATGGATCAAAGAAAGGTCGACATATATGACTAAAATGAACTTTGAGAATAAAGCCCTTGAGCGAATGGCCAGAAGCTTCAAGTGGGCTCGGAACAATTCTCTGCAAATATTTGATATCGCAAAAGATCAGGGCATTGCGAATTACCACCCTGACGGAGATGGCCAGCACACTATTCTTTATCAGTTTCAGTGTCTGGTAACCACGACTGACACTTACTGCCGTAAATTGACCAATCATAAGGATAAACGGTTTGGTGTTATGATACGCGATGACGTTACAAAGAAAACGGATATAGCACAGGAAAATCTTAAGGCAATACTAATGCGACAGGTTGGTGAGCTTGAAGACTTACTCAGATGTTTTACCGCTGATGATTTTGAGGCAAATATACAGGATATCCAATCTATCATTAACCATGAATACCTCCATCAAGGTCAGATGGTTGTGATGTTTCGGAGTCGCGGCGCTTCTTTACCTGAACGTTTTCGCTCAGCTTTCGACCTCTAACGTCAGCCACCTCGGGCTTTCAATGGACTATGAAGTATTTTTGTTAAGTCGTATCGAAGAGCAGTACAGCGCAGGAGCTACAACCACCGATGCCGTTGCGCATGGTATGGCTCGGGCTGGGAGAATCATTTCCACCTTAACCGCCATACTTGCGGTAAGTTTTTTCGCTTTCGGGACGGCGTCTATTAGCTTTTTGCAGCTGTTCGGTATCGGCACTGGTTTTGCAATATTGATCGATGCCACTTTAGTACGGGGAGTACTGTACCCGCCTTTACCTATCTGCTTGGTACGCTCCTAAACCACTCAAGCTCCTATATGAGCGAGCGAGAATTATTGATGAAGGTTAATAAAGGCCTGTCTTCTGCTAAAAGACCAAGCATCTGCCTGCCTGTACGAGTGCTGGCAATAAGCAGATCATTCACCTTATTCCTCATCGAGGGTAGTGTGAGCGTCTAGGAGAGTAAATCCTTCGTGAAGAAGATCCATTTACCAAGCTGAGATCGGACAATATGAAATTCAGGTCTGGGGCGTAAAAGCTGGTTTGATGATCTTGATACTATTAAATCAATAAAGCCTCACAGAAGAAGCCCTGCCAAGCGAGCCATTCACTGTCACGGCGAATGGCTGTCGTAACATTAAATCCGATATATAATAAGCAAAAACATTTAGAAAAATGGATCGTAATAAGAATGACTGAAGATACAATTGAAAGACCAGATCTGGTTGCACGCGCTACACCGTTCTTACCGCCAGGCAGCTCTATCCGGTACGTGTTTATTTGCCAAACAGCCCCATCTTTTTGGATATTTATCGTTAACTACATTACTTTTCTTACGATTTTCTGGATAAAGTTTCGTTGTGTAGTAATCGCTGATGATGGAATTTACGTACTTGAAAGTTCAAAGCTATCTGGCGGTTCTAAACCACAATCTTTGATAGGTACTCTTCCACGAAAAACAAAACTAGGGCCAGTATCGGGCACATGGGGGCAGATAGAACTATTAGGGACGAGACATTGGGTGCATAAGCGTTTTCATCATATCATTGATGCTGCTGATGAAGAAATTGCCGCTTGAGATTACATGCTGAGTTAATTGAAGCGGCGAGGCAGGCTGACGCAACTCTACCGGCTCACTAATCTGGCAAAGTTATTCATTACCTCTCGAGTTTCCTGTGGTCGTACTCTTCTCGCGCTTGTTCAATCTCGCCTCTATGTGCCTCAGCCCAAGTAGTGAGAACCTTGATGGGAGCAACGAGTGTCGTGCCCAGAGGGGTGAGAGCGTATTCTACTGTCACAGGCATGGTGGGTAGGACAGTACGTACTATCAGCCCATCACGCTCCAGGTAACGAAGCGTCTGTGCGAGCATTTTTTTGGAGATGCCCGGTATGGCACGCGAGAGCTCTCCGAACCGGCTGGACCCAGCTGCGAGCTCGGCACCTACAAATAATGTCCATTTGTCAGAAATGCGCCTTAATAGATCACGATTAGCACAGGTCATATCAGATTGTATTCGCGCGGAAGTTCGCATAACGTGATGGTAACATATAAGTACCTAGTTGCGTAAGGTAACCTATCCACATACTATTACGAGTACACGTAAATGTAGAGGAGTCTTGTATCATGGAGAACAAAATTGAAAAGAATAAGCGGGTGGTTCACAAGCTTTTAGATGCTATGAGCACAGGTGATGCACCTGCTTTAGCAGGTATCCTTGTTAAGGATTTTATCAACCATAACCCTTCCGCTTCTAACGGCCTAGAAGCCGCCCAGGCTCTGCTTGCGGCAGTAGGTCCTATTGAAACCACGCTATATAGAGTTATCGCTGAAGGTGATTTTGTTGTGACTCATGCGCACTTTGTCTATACGCATCCGATGACAAAGCAAGTTATTGACAACGCCGCTATAGACATCTGGAAAGTCAAAGATGGCAAAATAGTTGAACATTGGGATGTACTGGAGGCTGTGCCCGAAAAGACAACGAGCGGACAGGATATGTTCAGTGAGCTAAGCGAATAGCAACAAGCAATTCCGGGAGTCCTTAAGATGCATTTCTTTTTGCAGCATGAGCGGAATGACTATCGTAGATAGTGTTGCACGACATATTGCCTCGGTGTACCGTGGTCTGGTTCAGTTTATTCCAGATAGAAAGGTCCCGAAATTTGTTCTTGGAACTTTTTTGTTGCCGCAATAAGTTGTCATGGGCTCAAGCTCTCTCGCTGAAGTTTGTTATGATTAAACCACGAACGAATAGTTATATGGCCCTGGAAGTAAAGGCATTAGCGGACGGCAGCGCGCCGGTGAGCTCATGAGCACAGTGCCGGAAAGCCAGACGCAAGGCAGTCGTCTTGACGCTGCGCTTCTGCAATTTAACGACAACGAGCGGCATCCATAGTTGCACCTCGGGGATTCGGAAGTGGAGATGGAATTTGTAGGCCTTGGAAGTCTTGAAGCTGTTGAGCCGCTTGCTCGCAGTGCTCAAGCGGCCGTAGAGAGGCTTCAGCGAGCTTTTAATGGGCGGCTTACAGAGGCTTTGGCTGACCGAACGTCATAGTTATTGATGTGCTCCTAATCTTTTGCAGCCAATGCTGTGCCGAGAAAGACAACGGCGAAGATAGTGTGCAAAAGATTGTCGGCTGTATTTACGGGGAATAAGCTAAGCACTGTATTGCCACTTGCGAAACCAGCTATGGCAACCAGTGCGAATGCCGTGCCGGCCAGCATTAAGAACCACCGCGAGTAATTTGTAAAGAGGCCAACGACCAGCGCCAGAATTCCTGTGATCAAATGAAGTGTCACCAGAAATGCGCTGGTAATGAATAGGCCAAAGAGCAGCTTGTGTCCGCCAGAATGTGTTGAGAGAGCCGGAATAAAATTGGTTAACGTAACGAGCGTGATGCCCACCCCGAGAAAGACGGTTAGCTGTTTTTTTGTCACGGATATCTCCTTGCTCTCACTTTATACCAAAAACTTCCAAATGTGCACCATGTGTTTAGCTTGTCTCTTCAACAACATCAGCAATATGGCCGTCTGTGAGACGCAGCAGCTCCTTTGGCGCAATCTTGAGATCATGCTCAGGCGAACCTGTGCCACCATACACATAGGCCTGTTCGAATATCGTCGCATCCATAATGGGATGCAGCCCAGGATTATAGAGCGAAACGTAGCCGATGTCACAGCCAGTGACGTTGCGCAATTGGTCACGGCTCGCCATAGCTAAGTTTTTTACGCCTAAGTGCTTCTTAATTTTTTTAAAGCTCAGCTTTTGATCGTCGCGCCGTATAACCGACACCGGCTTGCCGTCAGCGATAAAAATGAGGGTTGAAACACCTTGAGCGGCCGTTATGTCTAGAAAAGCAAGACCCTCCTCTACCGTTGCAATTGGTGGATGGACGATGATTTCATACTCTATACCCAGGTTGTGAAGGGCTCTTGTAAGCTGCACGAGTTTGGCGTTGGTGATCATTGTACGTTGTAAGGATGCTCCTTATGCTACCTGCAGTACCTCTATAGTATTACCCTGTGGATCCTTGAACCAAGCTCCATCCGGGCCATTGTGTGCTGCCAGACCGCGAGCTATACCTTTCTCATCTTGGGGGAAGCCCAGATCTTCATATCGCTCAAACGTAACGCCTCGCTCTACAAGGGCGTCTACAGCTTCATCAATATCATCAACAAAAAAGTTGAGCATCGTGTATGTAGCAGGTTCGTTTTTATCACTCTGATATACGATAACTTTAGCACCGCCAGGTAACTGTATTTCCAGCCCGGCAGGTGAATCGCTTACTTCTAGATCAAGTACCTCGCTGTAGAAACGCTTAATAGCATTCAGGTCTTTTGCCGAGAATGTGCTGAGGGCTGTTGTTGGACTGAACATAGTAACTCCTTTTTACTTTCATTTTGCAAGTACCTTAAGTATAGCACACTATTTTTTGGCAATTTAAGTTTGATACTTTTCTGCAGAATTGGGGATCATAAGCTTATATCGTCAGTACGAAGGGCTTTTTATTGCCGGCTTGCAAATGCGTCTGGATCGTATCAATCAGTTGTAGACGGTTCTCAAGAGCCATCTTTACGAGCAATGCATCAGGCTCAGTTTTTATCGGATGTTGTTTATTGCTCCAAATGAGCATGTCAATGAGCAAAGGTATTAGATCCAGGCCGGGTTGCGCGAGAGAATAAATGAATCGTGCTTTATTAGCCTCATCTTGTTTCTTGCTAATGATGCCATTTTCTTCAAGCATCGCTAAACGATTAGATAGGATATTGGTTGCAATCTTTTCATCCGAAGCAAGGAATTCGCTGTACGAAGTTTTACCAGAGATAGCGATGTCGCGAATAATTAATAAGCTCCATTTGTCACCAATTATTTCGAGTGGATAGTTAATAGGACAATCTGATCGAAGCTCCGATTTTCTCATGTAAACATTGTAACACAAAGTACTTGCTTTTTGCAAGTTGGTACATTACACTTGCAAAAGACAAGTGCATAGTATAGGAGTATGAGACATGACAGAGTACAGAATTACTAATAGAACCAGGCGGGCTCGGTAATGACCGCAAAAGGCAGATTCGAAAACAGTGCATTACCTATCGTGCTGTTCACTATATTTTTAGACTCGGTTGGCGTCGGAATCCTATTTCCCATTCTTCCTCAACTGGTCGCCAAGGTATTCATACCGGCTGGATTCTCTCCGACTAATGCGCTGATCATGCTGGGATGGCTTGCTGGTATCTATCCGCTCATGCAGTTCCTTGCCACACCTATTCTTGGGCAACTCTCGGACCGTTTCGGCCGTAAACCCATACTCGCCTCGAGCCTTGCGGGAACGGCCATTGGCTATATGCTTTTTGGTGTCGGAATCCTAACCAAGAATATTCCGCTGCTGTTTAGTGCCCGGGTAATAGCTGGCATCGCCGGAGGAAACTTAAGTGCCACGCGCGCTATCGTTGCAGATACGAGTAGCTTGGAAGAGCGGACAAAGAAATTTGGCCTTCTCGGTGCCGCATTCGGCATGGGATTTGTGATGGGGCCATGGCTCGGTGCCCGACTGTCTGTAGCAAACGCTTCTTTCTTAGGCCTTCATGCGCCTAGTTGGTTTAGCATGGCGACGCCGTTCTGGTTTGCCGCGGCCCTTGGCACGATCAATATGCTTCTTACACTGCTCATACTACCGGAGACAAATAAATACATAAACCACTCGGCAAAAATTGCATGGACAAAGTCGCTAGGTAACATCCGCAAGGCTGCAACCTCGCCGCAGTTGAGAGTAGTTTTTGGTGCAGAATTCCTATTCTGGGGCGGGTTCGCTTTCTTTACGACCTTTTTGCCATTACAACTCATCGAGAAGCATCATTTTACGCCTGGTAATGTTGGGGATTTCTTTGCGTATATCGGCATATGTATAGCCATTGCTCAGGGTGCATTAGTGCCAATACTCGCCAAGCGCTTTAAAAATTACCAAATCGTACGATTTGCATTATTCGGCATGGCTGGAGCACTGCTTATGCAGGTATTTACCCGAAATGCTTTTGAGGTAATGATCGTTGGTGCGGTTATAGCAACCTTCTTCTCCATCTTCATGACTAATTCGAGTGCTCTTGTAAGTTCGTCGTCCAATGCCGATATTCAAGGCGAGGTCCTAGGCATAGAGGCTAGCACGCAAGCATTAGGTGAGTCCATTCCCGCAATTATCGCTGGATATGTCGCTACGATGGGCATCTACGCACCTAATATCACGGGTTCCATTGTTGTGCTCGCTGGAGGGCTGCTCTTTGCTGGCCTTTATCGTAAGTCGAAGGGGGCAGTGCGCTAAGAAAATAGAATGGTTCAACGACAAAAAGAATTAATAAGCTTGCTAAGCAGAGAATGAGGGATCTATATGGAGTCAACGAATATGCTAAAAGATAAGACGGCAATTATTTATGGCGCAGGTGGTGCTATTGGGAGCGCCGTGGCAAAGGCCTTTGCCACGGCTGGCGCATCCGTATTCTTGACCGACCTGCATCTGGAGCGTGTTGAAACGGTGGCCAAGGAAATTGTGGACGCTGGTGGCAAGGCCGAAGCTGCAATGGTTGACGTACTTAACGCTAAGATAGTCCAGGAGCATTTGGACAGTGTTGCGGCGAAAACAGGGAAGATAAATATATCGTTTAACGCAATGAGCCTGCCTCAGACAGGAATTCAAGGCACTCCGCTTACTAAGCTGTCGCTCGATAACTTTACGAAGCCCATTCACGCCTACATGACTGGCCATTTTCTGACAATGGCTGCGGCTGGGCGGCAGATGGCGCAGCAAGGATCAGGAGTACTCCTCACAATCACTGCTTCCCCCGGCGAAACCGGCGCACCGCTGCTTGGAGGTATGGGGCCATCGTGGATGGGTATTGAGTCGCTGACGCGCGATTTTGCTTTAGAACTTGGTTCGCAGGGAGTTCGCGCCGTAACAATGCGCTCCTCAGGCCTTCCTGAAACAGAAACGCTCAAGACGGTTGTTAGCCAGCATGCCCAAACACTTGGCATGACGTACGAAGCATATCTTGAGATGATGCGCCAACGTACGTTCTTGCATCGTTTGCCAAACCTAGAAGAAACAGCCAAGGGTGCAGTCTTTCTTGTGTCAGATATGGCGAGCGCGGTAACGGGAACTGCAGTTAACTTCACCTGTTGATCAGAATGTACCGTAATGGCTACTGACAGACTAGCGAAAAGATCAAAAAAAGGAAGCTGGTTCCTAGGCGTTCGCAGAAGCTACATTCCAATATCATGGCAAGGCGTATGTATTTACATGGCCTACGTAGCCTATATTATTGCAGTTCCTGTTGCGTGGTATAGGCACGGGCATGAACTATGGGGTTTACTTACGAATGTCATTCCGTTGAATATCGGAGCAACGCTACTGACCCAGTTTGTTGCATCTAAGACGTCTAAGCGAGACTAATCAGAATAAGGGAGAATTATAATTTATGACAAAATCGATAAAGCCGATGAAGATTGCCATTATTGGAGCGTCCGGCCATCTTGGTTCTGCCATAGCCCGCGAGGCACTTGCCAGAGGACACGATGTTACGGCCATTAGTCCCAAAGCTTCAGATCTTGAGAATGGGCATGTCCAGGGGCTTGATAACGCCATACTAACCATAGCTGATCTTAATGACCCGTCTTCAATCGTACGCGCTATCACGGGACATGATGCGGTTGTTTCTGCTGTTAGAAATAAGAGTTTGGGGCCAGAAACGCATTTTTTGCGTGACACTGCACAGACCTTACTTACCGTACTCCCAAAGGCCGGTGTTAGCCGGCTCATCTTTTTGGGCGGCGGCGCGAGCTTGCTTGATTCCACGGGCCATCCTGCAAGCGAGGCGCCTTGGTTCCCTGCCGAATTCAAGGATGACGCCAGGGAGCATGCCGAGGCGCTTGCCTTCCTGAGAGCGGCCGATACACCAGTCGAGTGGTCATACTCTAGCCCGTCGGTGGTGAACTTTGTTGACGGCGCCAAAACTAGCACGTACCGTGCCGAGGCTCGTGACACAATGTACCCTGACCTATCGCCCAAAAGCCAGCTCACTACCGGGAGCTATACGGCTGCTATTGTGGACGCGCTTGAATCAGGGTCCTTTATTCGCCAACGTTTTGCCGTTGGTCCCTGAGCTACCCATCAGGGTTTCGTTGTGTCATCATGAGAGAGTAAATGGTGTTCCGCGAAAAGCTGCATCTCTATGTTCGGTTGGGCCCAGCCGACTATGCACTCAGTATATATGAACCTGATCAGATGTACGCGATCTTCTGATGCCTCAGGTATGTGCTGGATGTTCCTTTTTTGTACCAAGGACGCTACACTTTTAATGAATGTACGGTTTTAAGGGACGATGCACATATCTACCCAGTATATATTGATAGGTGCCGGCCAGATGCCATACCCCCAGATCCGCAGATGCTCATAACGCGCGAGGAAACTGACTATCCTCGGCCACTGTTTCTTAACGACTTTGATGGCTGTATTTTGACTACCCTGACGGCAGCCATTTCAGTAGTTCGTATGCCATTTAGCGCTACTACAACTGGTGGCTCTGTCCCCCTAATCATGACATCGGAAATTACCTCTGCCAAAATCCAGCCCTATAGTTGGCGTATCAACTAAACCCCAGGCACTGCTAACACTTAATCTCTGGAAGGAGAACCAGCTTCACTAGTTCAGGCGTGGCGTCGACGGCAGACTTAACGCAAGCGAATTGGGCATTGTATAGATGTTCCCACGAGTTGCCCAATAACCTCCAGGACGACTGGGATCTGAAGGAATTCCATATCCAAAAATGCTTTGTTCGTGATCCAATACAACAGCACGGTGCGGGCTCCAGTCACGGTCAGCGGTTGGCTGGTCTATAAGTGATACATGCGTAACGCTATTAGCTCCTTTGTGTAGCAGATATCTTTCCAAATACTGAGCAAGTCTACCGGAGCGTGTGTGGGGGTGAGGAGTTACTACATCCTTACCTTCAACGTCCAGGCTGCTGGGGCAATCGACGCTGAATGCGTAAAGATTGTCTCTCGCACGATGGCTAACCACAGTAACCATGTCATACGAACTTGTTGCGACCTCTTGTTCCTGGATAGCTCTAGCAAAATCTGCCATCATAAGAGTCCCCACAACATTAACGCCAACTAAATGAATATCCAAGCTGCGTTCCTTCGCAGCCCGTTCCTCGATAATCCCTGCTGCAAGGTTGCCAATGTGTGCATGGATCATACTAGCAGGAAGCAGCAGTTTGGCGTGGGGCGGAAGTGTCAGTGCATCAGGCATGTGCATATCGACATTATACTTAATAAACGCCCATCAAGAAGAGCGTTTGCCTCATGTTGCTTCATTCGGGATAGTCGACTAGAGTTAGGGAAGATTAACGAGGAAGGGTTCGAATGAAACAATACTATGCCCAGCAGGCGAAAATGATTACCCAACCTGGTAAGCGTGATGAACTTATTCGGCGCTTGAATGAGAGTATTGGAGTGCTGCAAAGCGCCCCAGGCTGCATCTATTACCTCATAAGTGTTACCGAAGAGCCCGACGTAGTCATGATTTCAGAGCTCTGGGAGTCTAAGGAAGCAAAGGATGGGGTCGCAAGTAACCCAGAGTCAGCTAAAGTAATGCAGGAGCTTATGCCGCTGATTGCGTCAGTGTCCGATCGTACTGGTATGACTGTAGTCGGCGGATTTGGCCTGGAGGGATAGCGACACCACACAACGCTGAACTATACATGCGGTGCGATCAGCTTGCCAGTAAAGCTTGACGGAAGTAATGTCCAGCTTTCGGACTGCCTAGGATATAGGGGAAAGCATACCCAATGCGTGTTTGCCTGAAGACCCGTGGCCTTGCCCAGAGAGACAGTAGAAAAAGAGGAGTACTACGGATAGCGGGTAATAGTAACGCATGAGTACAGGTACGCGGAACCGTAGAGGAGTTAATAAACGAAGATGGCATGAAGAATGGCATACTGGCGGTGCAGGGGACTCCCACGGCGCAGTAGAAGCTGAGGTAGACAACGTTCGTAGTGTCGTGGCCCACTTCTCAGATGAATTTGCTCTTGCCTTACAGCGTACCGAGTACGCAGGCCTTATTCATGAGGGTCTGTCCGAAAGGTGATGATTTGTCGCAATGCCAGATCCGAACGTGTAGACCACGCTGTCCCCAATGCTTTATCTAGGTAGTGCTTTTCTTGAAAAGCGAATCTGGCTTGACAAGCGAAGTATACGCAATTAGTATGTACACATACTAATTATGAGGTAATCATGAAATCTTTTAATTCCGTCACAAAAACAAAAGCTACCCCCGCCCAGGCCTGGAAGGCTTGGACTGATCTGCCAAACTGGAACAAGCATGACCCAACTATCGATTCAATTACGCTAGATCGTTTCGAAAATGGCGCACGCGCGAAACTCAAGAACAAAAAAGGGCCGGGTGCCACTCTTATTATCGAAGATGTTGTACCTGGAAAAAGCTTTACGATCCGTACTAACCTACCTCTCTGTACTATGTTGAGCTATCACGAGGTTGTGCCCACCGAAGATGGTGGTGCGCGTTTTGTGTTTAAGACCGAATTCCGTGGTTTGCTGAGCGGTTTTTTCTACGCTATGTTCGGCAAAGATATTGCGAAAGAAAGCGAGCCGAACATGGCAAGGCTGAGCACCCTCGCCGAGAAAGAGTACTAACGAGTATGGATTTCTCATTTCAACCTATCGGACCATTTGAGCTGCTTTTCCAAAATCAATACTTTAACGGCTGGCCAGCGTTAGATAATGACCCGGAAACTATCGTCATGACCTTCCCGGTTGAAGGGTGGCAAAGCTCGGCTGCCGTTACACTTACACAATTACTTGATGGTAGCTTACGTGGCAAGGTGTACGGATTGAAAGATGGCGAGCAGGCAATGCACCAAGCGCTCGCTGCCATGTCACTGGACGAAGATGGAGATGGCTGGCCTGAAGTAGGCAAGCGCGATGCGTTTATCGGCCAATTGCAGAAGACCTATCACGCTATGCGTCCTACACTGTTCCACTCTCCTTATGAAGCTGCTGCGGCGTTTGTTATCGGTCATCGTATTAGCATTGCGCAGACTCGCAATATTCGCGCTCATATAGCCCAGGAGTTGGGGAAGTCTTTTGAAATTGAAGGGCAGACATTCCACGCTTTTCCTGCGCCGCAAGCGTTGCTCAAACTACAGTCGTTTCAAAGTCTCAACGAGACTAAGGTAGAACGCCTGCATGCGGTTGCACAGGCCGCTTTGGACGGGTGGCTCACCCGCGAGCATTTGCGCTCGATCGACGAGCAGGACGCGCTCGATAAGCTGCAGACCATCCCAGGCATTGGTGCTTTCTTTTCACAAGGTATTTTGCAGCGCGGCGTCGGCGTAAAAGACGGTTTTAGTCATGACGACCTTACATACTATGCGATTCAGCAGTCACATCACTTAGGCGGTGAGTCCGGTAAAGCTGACATCGAGAAGATTATTGAAAAATGGCGGCCATATCGCATGTGGGCAACGGTGCTTACACATGTTTGGGCACGGGAGAACCATATTATGCCCGCGCCAATATGGCGATCGGCAAAAAGGTAATCATGGACCGGCAAACGTATACCAGCCCTAGTCAGAGCCTTGGCTTTTTATTGCACCAAGCTGCCATTGGCTGGCGGCGATCATTGGCGCGCGAGCTGCGACACATCGGGATAACCCCAGTCCAGTTTTTCATACTAGGGTCAACTTCTCGTCTCACGAAGCAAATCGGTGAAGGACCGACACAAAAGGCCATTGCTGAGCATACGCTTATTGATAATAACGTTGTCTCGCAGGTGGTACGACAGCTGGAAAAAAGGGGACTGCTTGTAAGGATACGTGACGATGCTGATAAGCGAGCGTATCGCCTTGCGCTGAACGATGGGGGGCGCCTGAAGCTTCGACAAGCGATTCGGGTAGTATATTCGGTTGATGAGGCATTTTTTGCAGACGTTATGCCCGAGTCAACCTTTCTCCACGCAATTGGCGGGCTTTCCGGTCATAGGATGAATTGACAAAGCAGTTAACGCGACTGCCTGCCAAGCGCGTAGCAGCTAGGAGAGTATAGCCCGCTAGTTCTCTCGCTAGAAAATTTATACAAAAACAGCCCCTTAATCTACCGCGATTTTCTTGAAGAGCAGTACCCGAATGTGTAACCCCGATACCCCAACCTGCTACACTAAACATTAGTAAGCCGGAAAGGAAGGGTGTGGCATGAGAAAGATAATCATCCAAGAATTTATTACGCTAGACGGAGTTATGCAGGCTCCTGGCGGGCCAGAGGAAGATACATCGAGCGATTTTAAGTACGGCGGCTGGACCGCCCCTTACTTTGCCGAAGTCGACGAAGCAGCCGCTGACTTTATGCAGAAATGGATGGAGTCAACGGATATTCTTTTAGGTCAAAAAACTTTTGAGATTTTTGCCGGGTATTGGCCCAAACATGCTGATATGTGGCCAGGTATCATTGACGTCACCAAATATGTCGTGAGCGATACTATGAGCCAGTCAGATGTAGACAAGGCGGGTTGGAAGAACTCAGTATTGCTTAAGGACGTGGACGATATCAAAAACCTCAAAAGTTCGGAAGGATCTACCATAAAAGTCCATGGTAGTGGCAATTTGGCGCAGACGCTATTCAAATATGATCTGGTAGATGAGCTATGCTTGATGACGTTTCCGATTACGCTTGGGAGGGGGAAGCGTTTGTTTGGGGAGGGCACCATACCTATGGCCTTTACAATGACGGATAGTCTGATTACGCCAAACGGCGTGATTTGTGCGTATTACAAGCGTGCTGGAGAAGTTAAGACAGGTACCGTCGGGGCCTAGAATGTAGCTCCCGACATCCACTGCTCGGAAAGCATCAGCGCACCACGGTTTTTATCGCACCCGTGTCCTTATTACGGCGGAGATCGGCGCTACGTGCATTGTAGCGCCACAGACACCAGGTATACTACATAGATGAAGATGCAATACGCGGTACTCGAAGAGCAAGTCGTGTATTTCGATCTGCCGCATACACCTGGGCTCCGCATTAAAGGTATTATGCGGGGCGACCCTACCAGATCAGTGGCAGTCATGATGCATGGTCGTCCTGGCAGCGGCAACGAACTGCTGCAGTATTTGGGTGCTCGCTATCTAGCAGAGAAGGGTATTGCGACGCTCAGACTTTTTATGTACGATTTTGAGCCGAATACGCGTAATCTATTCGATTGCACCCTACAAACAAACGCCGACGATTTTGATGCGGTAATTGTCGCCCTCAGAGGGCGTGGCGCATCGAAAATATTTGGTGTTGGGCACAGTTATGGGGGCCTGACGATCTTAAAATCGCAGGCAAAACTCGATGCTGTGGTGTTGTGGGACCCGTCGCACGGATCTTGGTGGGCGGATCATGGGCACGCCAAAGATGCCATGTACCCCGAAATTCAGGCCGGCGAGTTCATAATTGGAACCGCGGGCTATGGCTGGGTGAATAGTGCCGCTGCCATCGCCTATGACAAGCAGCTCGGTGACACTTCCGGCTGGTCAGCTAAGCCTTATCCTATAATGGTGATTTCCGCAGGCGAAGGCAGGCTGACCGACCTTGGCGCGCAATACATAGCTGCAGCTCACGAGCCAAAACGGCACGTTATAATTCCTGACGCCCATCATAGCTTTGATGATTCGGACGCGGTGATGTGTCAGCTCTTTGCTGAGACGCACGAATGGCTAAGGCGCTATGATGAGGTCGCTCATAAGGCATAAGCTGCGGTTATTCGCTGAAAGACACTAGTCTGTAAGTAAGCCGAGGGTAGTCAGTATGTCTGTGGATGCTTGTATGATTTTATTGCGCTGCTTAGGGTATGCTGCTCTCTTCTTAGTGTTTAACTTACGCAGCTTTGATGCTGCATCGGCTTCGTCATTTAGTTCGCCTAGGACGCTTTGGATGCTTCTCATACCGTCGCCTGCAATTGCAAGAGGGTGAATGCCGTCTGCGAATGTAGCTTCAGTTTCTCTTTCCAGGTTTACCTTTATTGCACGAGTAGACAGGAATCTGTTGTCGATGCCCATATTCCAGTCGTGACGGATTTTGTTAGAGCCAGTGTCCGTCCTCACCTGGTGGCGCGCAAAGCTTGGCCACGTATAAATGGGGTCAGATCCCCGCAGCAAGCTGAAACGGGCGATAAGCATATGTAAGGCGACTTCATCCCATTCTTCCCATGGCTGCCCTCCGTTAGGATAGGAATTTGCTCTTATATGTCGGGGTGTGCTCAGTTCGCTGAAATCGTCGAATAAGGTACCCTGGGCGCCAGTGTCTGCTGTGTATCCGGTGGTGGCTTGTCTGAATAAGGGCACAAAAGCTTCTAGCACGGCGGCTTTCAACTGCAGACGGCCTAGTGCGATGGTGGTGGACTTGGGTTGTTGCAAGCCTCGGAGCCTGGAATCGGCTTCGTCGAGTAAAACGGGTGCAGCCCCTTGGTTTTCCGGATTAGTCGCAGCCTCTATAAGCGCGTTAGCAAGCAACCATTGAGCCGGGATGGTCGGTTCGTCGGCTTTGCGAAGTGTATTTATAGCGGCATTGAGCTGATCTGTGCTTACCTCGTGGTGACCAAGCGCCAGGTAAGGATCGTCTTGAGGGGAAGGAAGGATGTCGGAATACGCCATGTCTTTTATCATAGCAGATGAGTTTTATTCGTCCGAAGTCCACCTCTTCCTTGTCTTACCGGACTCGATTCGGTGTCCAGCCGCCCCGGGTTGGCGGAGGAGAGGAGTATTCATTAGGTAGAACTGTTTACGGTACTCGCTCGGAGGAAGGTGAGATCAATATTTTTTCTGCGCTGAAGGGATGTGTTGCATTATTTTGAGAGCAGTTATAGCAGTGGCAATGTTGCCCGTATGGTGGGTTGAGATCGCCACGACAACATGGTTAGGGCTGCTTTAAGGCCTTGGCGAACGGGGTAGCATCTGTTATGATAGTTTCTGTCCATTAGGGGGCGCTTAGCTCAGTTGGCTAGAGCACCTCGTTTACACCGAGGGGGTCGGGGGTTCGAGCCCCTCAGCGCCCACCAAAGAAAAAATCCATCCGCGAAAGATGGATTTTTTCTTTGGTGGGGAACTTTTAATAATTAATGTCTCGTAATACGCCACCAGAGGCTAGGGCCGGGTACGGCCGACTTTGTAGCGAGCGTAACCTCGTGAGTGTGTCCATCGGCGGTAACGGTGAGCGTACCGAGCTTATCACCACTCTTGAGGGCATGATTGACGGTGCCGAGTTTGGCTTGAGCGGTCAAGTCGTCGCCATTCCAGTGAATAAAGTTGATATTGTCTTGGGCGACCGCTGTTACACTGCCACCCCACGGTAAAGTGTAAGATCCGATAGTCTCGCCTTTTGTAACGGGAGTGACGGGTGAGAAGGTCGCGGCAACTGAATCGATGAGCGCTGCGCTACTGGAAAGTGCCGAGGTGAGGTCGGCGGTGCCCATAACGGCGCCTACTAGCGTAACCGTGGAGTCGCCTATCTGCTGTTTGCTCGCGAACAAGAAGCAGCCTCCGGCTTCGTCAGAGTTGCCGGTTTTGATGCCGATAACACCATGGCTACCGAGCAGCCAATCGACATTATGGACAGTACCTACTATCGGTAATGTTGCGCTGCTCTGGGAAACGATCTGCGTCAACACCGGGTTATTGAGCACCGCTGTACCAAGCTTGATGAGGTCGCTTGGGGTACTCAAGGTGTCTGGCGATAGCCCACTGGCATCAGATCCAATAATGGTGTTCGTTGCGCCAAGTGATTGCAGCATTTGCGTGGCGTAGCTTCGATAGTTAGAAAACGAGCCGAACACCCAAGTAGCTAAACTATCGGCAATATTGTTGGCAGACGGAAGCATCAGCGCTTCTAAGGCCTGATATTCGGTTAGCCGCTCGCCTTCGCTTACAACGACAACCGAGCCATCTTTGGCAACGTAATCGTTATAGCGTGCAACGTCGTCAGCGGTTACGGTGTAAGTCGAGCCTTGACTGCCGGGTGAGAGTGGGTCTTTTTGGAGCACTGCCAAGCTAGTGATTATTTTTGCCACACTGGCTGTAGGTAGCTGCCGTGTCCCGCCATATGTTGCTAAAGTACCGTACCCAATACCTGCCACCGAGGCTTCACCTTTAGTTGGCCAGTTAAAGATGGCTGAGCCGCTGCTATGGGGCAATGTCTTGATGTTGGCAGCAATTGCTGGGATCGGCCGGACGGCGTTATCAATACCTATGCCGATGACTGTCAATAAGACCAAAGACAGTACGCCCGCAATGATTCGGGATCTTTTGCTTTCCTGCATGAGGCCAGTATAGCACTCCAGTGTCACCCCAATGCGGCAAGTGCGCCATCGTAGGCGGTATGCCATTCGCCATATACGGCCAGGAGGCCGCCCTGCCGCAGGTGTGTCAGGCAAGCTGCGAGTTCGACTGGGGTGATAGTGGTCGTGAGGTAGATAGTTGTATAGGGTGCGCGACACGCTTTTACACCTGCAGCGGTAGCAAAAAGAGCGTCGGCGTTGTAGGCCAGGCGCTCTTTGCTTGTAAAGCGGGATTCATGCAAATGCGCGATTTCCTTAGCAAAACTGTCACGCTTACGACGATCGAGGGTTCGTGAACGCTGCGTTTCGATGTCATGCAATAATTTCATCCAGCGTTTCCTGATCACTGAGAGTAATATAGCTGGATGATCGGTGATTACCAGCGCTGGGCCGATGCTCAAGCGGCGCGGCAGATGTTGGGCCAAATCGAAACTCATCAGGTCGCTCGTTTTGGCGCTGCGCACGTCAATATACCACCGGCTGATAAGGTCGGTCTTCATGCGACGCTGCTCCCTAGATTATGCTCATGTTGCTCCTGCTGTTCGGCATCGAATGCCAGCCAAGCTAGGACCCAGCGCAAGCGCTCGTGTATATGTCCGTTGCAGGCAAACGCCTGGCGCCCATCAGCATATAACGAGCCAGCAGTTACTGACACGAGCGGAACTGTCTGCAGACAGATAACACACTGGGCCTCGGCAATGGGTTGATGGGGAGGTGGTGTGCTGTCGGTCATGCAGTCGGTTCCGGTAAGTGACAGTAATAGAGGGCAAAAAAAGAGCAATCATTGGTAGGTTGTCTACACCCGTAACAACAAGATAAACCCGTTGTATCAATGATTGCTCTTTTTAGGGGTCTAAATAATTTTGTTACGCAGTGGTGTAGACAAAAGGAAGTATACCGCGCTCTACATAAAAGTGCAAGTACTTTTCTTATTTTTCGTATCAGAGGTGGCGCAATAAAAGTGTGTCAAACATGCTTTTGTTGTATACTAAAATGAGCAAATAGAAGGAGTGATAGATGATTTGGATTATTGTCGGCATTGTAGTGCTGCTCATAATTGTTGTTGCCGCGATGTATAACGGTCTAGTGCGCTTAAACCAACAAGCGGACGAAGCTTGGAGTGACATTACAGTGCAGCTCAAGCGTCGGGTTGACCTGATCCCTAACCTGGTAGAAACAGTCAAAGGCTACGCGACACACGAAAAGACCGTTTTTGAAGACGTCACTAAGGCTCGCGCTCAGGTTGTAAACGCGCAAGGCCCTGCGGATGCCGCTAAGGCCGAGAATCAGTTTGAGCAGACCCTTAAAAGCTTGTTTGCGGTCGCTGAAGCCTATCCGCAGCTGAAGGCTAGCGACAATTTCCAGCAGCTTTCTGGTGAGCTTACTGACACCGAAGACAAGATTATGGCTTCTCGCCGTTTTTACAACGGTGTCGTACGTGACTTTAATACCAAACGCAAAGTATTCCCTACGAGCATTTTTGCTAACATGCTCGGCTTTAAGAAGGACAAAGAATTCTTTGAACTTGCTGCCGACGACCAAGCTGCTGCCGAGAAGCCCGTCGCCGTAAAGTTCTAGGCATTCAGAATAGGGTAATGTAATTCCTATCTCCAGGTGGTGCTGGGGATTCAGAATAAGAATAGATATATATGTACAGCAATATAGCCAGCAATAAGCGCCGTTCGGCTGTTATGATACTGCTGTTTTTGCTGTTGGCAGCCGTCGTCGCCTGGATTTTTGACAAATATAGCGGATCTTTAGGATTTACCGTTGTGGTACTGGCTTTTGCCGCCAGTTATGCTATTTTTGGCTATTTTGCCGGTGGCAGCATGAGTTTGGCGATTAATGGTGCGCAGGAAATTGAGAAGAAAGACAATCCACGGCTGTGGCGGATAGTGGAAAATTTGGCAATTACCGATGGACTGCCAATGCCCCGCGTGTTTATCATGAATGATCCTGCACCGAACGCTTTTGCTACAGGGCGCGACCCCAGGCACGCGGCTGTGGCGGTCACGCAAGGTCTGCTTGATATTATGAACGACGATGAGTTGCAAGGGGTAGTAGCGCACGAACTAGGACACATCAAAAATTATGACATTCGCGTGGCGATGTTAGCTTTTGCGCTCACTGCTGTTATATCAATCATTGCTGACATTATTTTGCGCATGGTGTGGTTTCGGGATGATGAGCGGGAAAATAATCAGGTATTTGTCGTGCTGGGTATCGCGGCAGCGATTTTGGCGCCCTTGGTCGCCACGTGTATTCAGCTAGCGGTTTCCAGACAGCGTGAGTATCTGGCTGACGCTACCGGTGCGCTCACCACTCGCTATCCGGATGGGCTGGCCAGTGCGCTGGAGAAGATTCAGCAAACCGGGAGCGCTCTGAAGCGTCAAAATACTGCCACTGCTCACTTCTTTTTCGCCAATCCACTCAAAGGGCATAGCATCACGAATTTATTTAGTACCCACCCACCAATCGACCAGCGCATTGCGCGCCTCCGCTCTATGAACACGCACGCCTAAAGAAGAGCGCATGCTACACTAAAATAGACGTATGGCCAAAACTCCTCCCCCATCTGGAAAAGCAAAGAGCAAGAGCCAAGCCGCCGCTAAAAAACCAACTACCCCAAAGAAGACGTCGGCCGAGCCACGCAAGCTTAAAAAACCCCAGTACCAATCATTTAAAATGCAAAAACGCATCCAGCAGACGGTGGCGCTGCCGGGATCATTCCGATTGTTTGGGGGCGCCCTCAAAGTACTGTTTAAAAATTGGAAGCTGTTTTTGGGGGTAGCTCTGATCTATGGCGTGCTCAACCTTATTTTAGTGCGTGGATTTAGCGGCTCGGCAGATGTGTCGAGTATTAAGAAGGCGCTCGACCAATCATTAAAAGGGGACTGGTCTCAGCTAGCCGGCGGCAGCTTGTTGTTTGTGTATCTGCTCGGTTCTGCGGGCAATTCGGGGAATGCAACCGCCGGGGCGTACCAGTTACTGCTAACACTTTTTACGACTATTGCACTCATTTGGACGTTGCGTCAGGTGTACGCTGGTAATAAGGTCCGCATCCGTGATGGTTTTTATCAGGGGATGTATCCATTTGTTACTTTTATTTTGGTGCTGCTTGTGGTTGGACTGCAATTATTGCCGGGAGCATTAGGTATCCTGACGTATAGTATCGTGAGTGGCAATGGCGTTATTGCTGGCGGCGTCGAACAGATGATATGGACGCTGGCGCTAGCGGTGCTTATATTAGTATCATTGTATATGGTCAGCTCATCAGTCTTTGCGCTCTATATTGTCTGTTTACCGGATATGACACCCATGCGCGCGCTGCGTTCTGCTCGGCAATTGGTTGCAGCGCGCCGATGGGTGGTGATGCGTAAGGTGTTGTTCTTGCCAGTGGCGTTGGCGCTGGTTGCCGCTCTGATTACGATTCCATTGATTATCTATGCAACCGCGGCGGCATCGTGGGTAATCTTTATAGTCACCATGCTCCTGTTGCCGGTGCTGCATAGTTACATGTATAGGTTGTACAGGGCACTGTTATGAAAAAGCTGGATAAAGCGCAGGCTGCGGAGCGTATCGCCAAACTTCGCAGCGTCATTAATGAGTATCGCTACTATTATCACGTGCTTGATACGTCGACGATGAGCGAAGCAGCTGCTGACAGCTTGAAACACGAGCTCAGCGAGCTGGAAACGCAGTATCCCGAGCTCATAACACCCGACAGTCCTACGCAACGCGTTGCCGGGCTGCCCCTGCCTGGGTTTACGCAGGTGCGCCATCAGACGCGGATGACCAGCCTGAATGATGTGTTTAGCCGGGAAGAATTACAAGCTTGGCTGGACCGCACGCAGAAGCTTTTGCCAGGCGAGCCACTGGAGTTTTTTGTAGACCTAAAAATGGACGGTTTAGCGTGCTCGGTCATCTACCAAGATGGCGTATATACTCAAGCAGTAACACGTGGGGACGGCCTGGTTGGCGAAGATGTCACCGTCAATATTCGAACGCTCGACTCCGTGCCGATGACTCTTCGGAGTGACCCTGCACATGCCTTGTTTTTGAAGGGTCGCACCGAAATTCGCGGTGAAGTTATTATGTACAAAAAAGATTTTGCCGCACTTAATAAAAAGCGGGAGGCCGAGGGCTTGCCGGCATTTGCCAACCCACGTAATCTGGCTGCCGGCAGTATCCGTCAGCTCGACCCCACGCTCACTGCTGCCCGTCCGCTCCGTTTCCGTGCCTGGGAGCTGCTGCGCGATGATCTTCACGAAGTACCTACGAACATGTTTGCCTATGAGACCATCCGTGCCCTGGGGCTGGCGGCAAATCTCCAAGCTGCAATCTGCTCGAGCCTGGATGAAGTGATGCAGTTTGCTGCTTCCTGGGAGGATAAACGGCACGATTTGGCATATAACACCGACGGGTTAGTCATCAAGCTCAATAATCGCGAGCAAGTCACGCGGCTTGGCGTTGTAGGCAAGGCGCCGCGCGGTGCTGTAGCGTTTAAATACGCCGCAGAGGAAGCGACCACCGTCGTCCGGGACATCGTACTGAGTATTGGCCGCACTGGTGCCGCCACCCCGGTAGCGGTCTTCGACCCGGTAGTTGTAGCGGGCACCACCGTACAACATGCCAGCTTGCATAACGCCGACGAGATTGCGCGCAAGGATATTCGGGTCGGTGATACAGTCGTCATATTCAAGGCTGGCGACATTATCCCCCAAGTGCTCAAAGTGCTTACCGAGCTACGCCCTAGAAATACCAAGAAATTCGATATGGAAAAGGAGCTAGCCCGCCAGTATCCGGAGCTGGCGTTCGATCGCCCTGAAGGTGAGGTAGTGTACCGGGTAAAAGGCGCGACAGGCCCATTGCTCCTCAAGCGCGCAGTAGCTCATTTTGCCAGCAAAGGCGCACTCGATATCGACGGTATGGGCGAGAAGAATGTGATTGCCTTAGTAGACGCTGGACTCGTCAAAGATATGGCCGATATCTATGCAATTACCAAAGAACAGCTGCTTGAGCTGGACCGTTTTGCCGAAGTTTCGGCCACCAATCTGAGCCAGGCGATTGCCGCTGCTAAAACGCCGGAGCTACCGCGTTTTATCTACGGCCTGGGTATTCGTCATGTGGGGCAGCAGACTGGCATTGATCTGGCAGAGCATTTCGGCTCGCTCGATAAGTTGGCCCATGCCACACTTGATGAATTAATGTTAGTTGAGGGTATCGGCGACATTGTGGCCGAGTCGCTATTAGCTTGGTTCGCCGATCCGGATAACGAGAAGCTGCTGCAGAAGTTCGATAAGCTGGGAGTACGTCCACAGTATGAGTCACACGCCCGGGGTCCGCTTCACGGTAAGAGCTTTGTCATCACGGGTACACTGGAGGAGCTGGGCCGCGATGAGGCGGCTGATAAAATCAGAGCGCTCGGCGGTACCTTTCAATCTTCAGTTGGTAAAGATACCAGCTATCTGGTGGTTGGCAAAAACGTTGGTGCCTCAAAACTCGCCAAGGCCGAAAAGCTTGGCACGACCCAGATCGACGAAGCGGCCCTATTGAAATTATTGCAAATAGGCCATTAGGGCGCCTTGCCTCACTCCCCAAGTAGAGTCAGGCATAGTGCAGCCAGACCGGTGTAAGCCGGCCTGCGTGTAACGCTCTACTTAGGGAGTGAGGCAAGGCGCCCTCCGCTATCGTAGGAACGTTGCCAGTACTTCTAGGGAGAGTTTCTCGCTATCGGGGATGAAATTCCGTATACTTAGCACAAGAGGTAACGACAATGATTAAGTACTATTTTAAGAGTTTGCGTAGCGAGCGTATGCAGGAGTTGGCTACGTACAAACCCGGCTCTTGGGTGTATGTGGAGGCGCCGTCACACAACGAGATCGACATATTAGTCCAGAAGTTTGGTTTAACGGCAGGGCACCTGGAAGACGCGCTTGACGAAGATGAAATGCCCCGTCTGGAAAAAGAAGGCGAACAGAGCTATATCTTTGTACGCTTTGCCTATAAAGAGCCCGATGGTACGCTGGCCACCACGCCGTTGCTATTCATATTCAGCGGTGATTTAGTGGTAACCGTTGCACAGGTCCCGGTGCCTTCGCTCGATCTGTTTTTGAGCGGCAGGATTGCCTTTGCTACCACCCAGCGCGCCAAGCTTATCCTGCTCATTTTGCAGCAAGTAGTTGATCGTTACGACGTGTTTATTGCTACCACGAGCAAACAGATTAAGATGATCCGTTCGCGCCTGCGCGGGCACGAGATTACCAATCAGGATTTTATCGACTTTGTGGTGATCGAAGATGAGCTGAATGAGTTCTTAAGCTCGCTGATGCCCACCAACGCTACTCTGCGGCGCCTGCTGCTCGGACGTTACATGCCGCTATTTACTGAAGATCAGGACATTGTAGAAGACTTGCTGCTCAACAACGAACAATCCATCGAGGCTTGCAACAGCAACATGCAGTCGATCATTCACATCCGCGACGCCTATACCAGCATCAGTTCCAACAATTTGAACCGTACCATGAAGGTGCTCACGGCCGCTACGGTTATCATCGCTTTGCCCAATGTGTTTTATAGTATGTATGGCATGAATGTACCATTGCCCTTCCAGCATGAGCCTTGGATCTACGGGGTAATGAACGCCGGCATCGTGGTGCTTATCCTTTCCATAGTTGCCTTCGCTAGGCGTAAGCGGATTTTCTAGCTAGTCTTTTCTTTTGCGCGCCAATCTGTTAAAATCCTCATTTGTAACCCTAGCTTGCGGATCTGCAAATGGGGCATTAGCTCAGTTGGCTAGAGCGCCTGCATGGCATGCAGGAGGTCAGGAGTTCGAGTCTCCTATGCTCCACCATGACCGCCTTACTCCAACCCTTGTCCCAAGCAAGCGCGAGTGAGTTGATCAAGGTAGTCCGATCAGAGGCGGTCTTCGTCAGGAGATTGCCTCTGATCGTTGTTATGACCCAGCGCTGTACTCGCACCCTGGCGGTAGCTCGTGGCCAGTGACCACCCGTCCATCGATGTACAGCCGGGTAAATATCGGAATGAAGAAATAGGGCCGCCTGCTGGCAGCCTGGTAGACGTCAGGCTTGTTGAAGGGCAATCGCGGTAGCTGGATAGCATCGTCCCCTAAAATATTCGAGGCTACGTTGCACCTCCGGTGTGCAGCAAACGCCAGCCTTCTCTTACGTTCTCAGCTCCATCACAAACATGTCATTGCTTGCGTTCAGGATATTAGCGTCGTGAGCTTTGTGGCCGTCTACGGACAATTGTTAAGCTCACTCTTGACGCCGTATATACCATTATATATACTACGGTATATGAGTACTTTAGATAAAACCATCATTAATATCAAGGTTAGCAAGACCCTAAAACGTGAAGCCCAGGACTTGGCTGACGAGATTGGTGTGCCTCTTACTACTGTAATAGCGGCAAGCTTGAAAGAGTTTGTTCGCAGTCGCTCGTTGACCGTGTCCGCTTTCCCTCGTCTAAGACCCGAGATTGAGCAGGAGCTTAGTCAAGCAATTGCGGATTACAAAAACGGTAAGAATGTATCAAAGATTCTTGCTAAGCCTAGTGAAGTAGCAGATCATCTCAACTCTCTATGAACGTTGTTTTCCATAAACGCTTCGATAAGATGGCTAGCAAGCTTCCTCCAAAGATAAAAGCAAAGATGGTGGAGCGAATCACAATTTTTAGTAAAGATCCGCTCGACTATGCACTCAGAAATCATACCCTGAATACCCCATACAAAGGGAGCTATAGTATCGATATCACTGGCGATTATAGGGCTATCTATTTTTTAGTAGATGATGAGACGGCTATGTTTACGCATATCGGCACGCATAGCCAGTTATATAGATAACCTATGACATTAGGGCCTACTTGACCGCGACTCCTATCGAGTTCGTCTAATTGATCGCTTTAAAACCGCTGGCCGCCCCAATTCGTGTTCGGCCGGTCTGCCACGGGTAATAGCCAAGCGTCCCGAATAGGGCAGCGTTTCTTGCGCAATGTGATTTTTCGAATCCTCACTCAACTCATTATAGTGGAGGGTCAGAGTTGGTTTAATAGTCTTGCCCGCTGTTGTACTATTACTTGCATGGAAGTTATTACACCTTGGCAAGTGGCTTGGCCGGCGTATGCGTCCCGCTATGTGCCTGACCGATTTGGCGGGCCCGTCCAGGATCGTCGCTTTGATTTAATTGAGGTTGGTCCTGATGGTAATGAGTCGACGACTTTCGTGGCTCATATTCCAGGAGTAGAAGCTACTAGAAACACGCACCGCATTCTCGTACATGGCGATTCGGTAGCCTGGGGGTGTGATGACGACGAGCAGGCCAACCGATTGCTGCCAAGAGATCGCTTTCCCATACAACTCCTTGGTAATCTCGCACTTTTGGACAACGGGAGCTATACGAGTTTCGAGCATGCGGTAAACGGCATGACAACGGACCAGGACCGCGTAGGCAGACCAGGTAGAAACAGTTTGGCTGTATTCCCTGAAGTGCTTTCACGTGTTAAGCCGCATTCAGTGGTGGTACACCTTGGGCTGAACGATCTTAATAATGAGATACGCCGTACCGCAGTCGAGTCTGCAGCTGGCGTTAGTCGGAACTTGGACGCGATTATTACGCATAATGCTAGGCAGCGGTTGGAACGGAATCGTGTACAAAACGTAGTCGTGCTTGGCCCGTCACCGATCGTGCCAACGAGGCGTTTCGGCCGTCTCCAACTTGGCGATTATTTCTCTGAGCAATCGATTGCCGAATCGTTTTCTTTGGGCTCGGAGATTCGGAAGGTGGTGCATAGGTATGACGATCGCCATCCAGACGTTTCTTTTTCCTTCACCCAAGTTAATTTCCATGGTCATAAGCGATGGGAGGGGTTGCATGAGCATGCAGACGGTCTGCACCTAGGCGCGCTCGGTCATGCGGCTATTGCCCAGTCGGTTGCCCATGCTTTGTTGCGGCGTCCCGGGACGGAACTCATGAATGTTATGAATGGTTTTGAGGCGTACGATCCGAAGCTTTTAGATCATATGCTTCCGGCAGCTAACACGCTCCAGTACCGGGCTATGGTTAGTGCCGGTGGTCTGCCGCCTATGGGCGGGCCAGTGGAGCAATATGTCTGGCCAAGTCCACGTATTGTCGGCCCGGATCAACTCGTTTTGGACCATGCGGGTAACCCATTTTCTGAGGGATACCTGCTTGTGCGGGCCAAACCTAGCTGGGAAGAAAAACACCCTCATCCCATAACCCCCGATCAGTTGAAAGATTCATGGCAGCAGCCTGGCCTACGCATTTCTCGCCAAGCTCAGTCGCAGCTACCGCTACCTCCACGACCAGAGCTTCCGGTCCATATACGGGGGCGGGCGGGAAAACCTCTAGGTATCGGTGATTATAAAGATGATTTTCAAAGAGGAATGGCTCGCCTACTGGAGGGCGAAGCTCCACTACCGGGCTAAAGGGGGATGCTTTCCGCAAGCAAGAGGTGCATATTTACCGCACGTTTGTTACACTAGAACAGCTATAAGGGGGGTTACGCATGAAAAAAGATCTTTCTGGCATTTGGCAAAGCCACTACCGTTTCACCAGCAGCTCTCGTGCTGGCGAATATGAGGCCTGGCACTATCTAAAGGTCCACCAAAAAGGCAACCAGCTGGTGGCTGAGAGCCTACCCGATGTGAATCATTCCTATTTGATATTACGTTTATCCCGGGACGGGGACGTGCTTACCGGCAGCTGGCAGGAAACGACAGACCCCGAGGGCTACTACAAGGGTTCTACGTATCACGGCGCCATTCAGTTGGTCATGAACGACGATGGCGGTTTTTCTGGCAAATGGGTTGGGGTTGGCAAAGAGCGGGTTATTAAGACTGGCCCGTGGAAGTTGACCTACATTGGCGAAGAGCTACCAGCCGGGACCAAAGCTCCGGAAGTGGCGGCGGTACCTTAGGCTCCCTCTGTTGCCATACGAATCCTTGCTGGGTGGACGCTCTCATTGTTATAAGTACGCTAGCGCCTTGCCAGTTCTATAATTGTCGCTTCAGTTATACGAGGGGGGCTGGAGGTGTCGAATCTATGCCAGGTTAGACCATGCTGCCTGGTTCCAAAGGGAAAAATAGTGATATCTCTTTCTTCTAAATGTGCCACGTGAATGGCGGGGGAAAGTATGTCATCTGGTACCTCACCACCAAGAACAATTAAGCCGGTATCAGCTTCAACGAGTTCTGCCTCACACTCATCATATCTGTCAAAGTCTGGACCGCTGTTTGCCAGCATTACTTTACCGGCACCCTGAATAGTCCTATGGACGTTGAGGTATCGCGGGAAAGATTTATCGGGATAGGCGGAGTCCGTATGTAATCGCCCGGTCCCTTTATGAGTCCAGTCGCCAGAAAAAGATTGCGCGTCTAGCACACGCTCCCCGACTATGTATCTTTCGCCCGTAATGCCGCTATATAGGGTGGCTACGTTTTGCGTAAGGATAGAGTAATCGCCTGCGTTTGCAGCCCGAATAACGAAACCCGGAAGGCCTATATCGTATATTTGCCTGAGGGCATCGTGCAGTTCGTCTTGAGTTGCCTCGAGTAGCGGCACCTCGCTTATAGGGGAGCGACTAGAGTGTCCGAGAATTAACATGCACGGCTATTATGGCATACTTACCAATGGCAGCGCGATGACTTGCAGAATAGCCTAGAGGTTACCAATTGTGCTAATCTGTTTTTATCCCGTGCTGCTGCCTGGCTGGATATCTACGCTGCGGGGTTTTTCGGGGCATTAGCTCATTTGGTAGAGCGCCTGCATCGCACGCAGGAGGTGGGCGGTTCGAATCCGCCATGCTCCACCAAATATAAACAAACGTTTATATTTTATCTGTAAAACGACAGATGCCGCCACAGCAATGTGACGGATTTTTGTATGGTACGTATGCATGCTTACCTTTTAGATACATACTATATTTATGTATAGTATTAAAAATGAATTCTCTAGTCGGCGAGGCGTATCTTGCTAGCAGCCAGAAACGTAAGTTTGAATGGTCGATAGCTATGGGTATAACACCGCCTGCTGCTGTTCTTATGGCGTTAGGCGCGAGCGCATTTTATGCCGAAAATCGTATTAATCCCATTTTTGTGCAGGAAAGAGACGGCCAGGGAGTGCAGCCTATCAAACTGTTTAAATTACGTTCATTCCCTTCTCTTGAAGACCTGGCCGACCAAAGTGCTGGCGATACTGATCCGCGAGCTAGCCGTGTCGGCCGCATCTTGCGCAAATCAAAGATTGACGATCTAGCTGCTCTCTGGAATTTTTACAAGGGAGAACTTGCCCTTGTTGGCCCGCGTCCGATCGTACCTCAGGAGACCCTCGATACTTATGCTCTACTATCACCTACGGATAGGGAAGATTGGGTACATGCCAGAACTATTGCACGGGCGGGCGCTGTCAGTGCGTTCAATAAGGTGGGCCGAACGCTAGAACCAGCATCGGAAAAGTATCTACTAGCTAGAGTAGAAGCTGATATTACCTATGCCGAGCAAGCTAGTATTGTGGTTGATACCAAAATAATGCTTGATGCTGTAGGAGGCGCACTGGCGCGTGTGATTGGAAGGACATTCAATTCGCCCCCTTCGCCTCCACTGGATGGACTATGAGGCCCGTGTTGTTAGGACCAACTCCCATACGTGTGCTTGCCTTGGAAGCTGGCGGTCCTGCGAGCACGTCTGCTTTACTCCAGCTGAGAGAGAGCGGCCTTTCGGTAAAATTAATCGCCGCCGATATGGACCCGAATTGTGCGGTTAGTTCACTAGCTGATGAGTTTTATCGCGTATTGCCGGCCTCTAATGTAGCATATATCGATGAAGTGATTGACCTTATAACTCGCTGCCACGTCGATGTAGTGTTGCCGAGCTTCCATTTTGCTATGAGGGAGTTTGCAGAACTAGATCACCCAGCGTTTGTGAACGATTTCACCGCTGGGCTAGTATGTCAGGATAAATGGCAGTTTTATAAGTGGTGTCGCGACAATGGATATAGCGTTCCTGAGACGACATTGCTGGCAGGTAGCAATAAGATTAAGGCAAGCAAGCTATATGCTAAGCCACGGTATGGCGTAGGTTCAAAAGGAAATTTTGCCTTAGCTCATCAGGAACTGAAGAATATTGCTGATTATTTGCAGCATCATGATGAGTATATTATTCAAGAATTTATTGATGGTGAAATGTGGGTCGTCGATGCCATGCGATGCGATAGACAATTCCTAGGGTGTACCTCAGCGCGTGTGATCACCCAGCGTGCTGGTCATGCGGTTGCCGTAGAGATTATCACTAACCCTGAACTTGCCGCCCTCGCCGAAGACGTTCTAAACAAGCTGGATTATGAAGGACCTGCTAACTTTGATGTAATGCGTAGCACCGGGGGAGATTATTTTATCCTAGAACTCAACCCTAGATTTGGCGGCACTATCTGCTTTGCTCATGCTGCAGGAATCAATTTGCCAGCTTATCTCTTGAGTAGGCAGAAAAAGTTTCTTGGCGCGCCTATCGAGGGGCGGTATTCCCTTAGCAGCAACGTCGTGCGGCTCTAATCACAAGAAACCGGTAGCGTCTTGCCTTTATCTTCACGTCCTCTATAGTCCACCAATTACCACTGTGTATATTTGATTACCTTGACAGCCTTGGGCCGGTTGAGAGCCGCGATGCACCCTGGTGGGCCGAGGTTTTCTGTCATTTTAGCTGTATAGTAATAGTCAAGCAAAAAGGAGGGTTATGACGGAAGGATTACATGAAAATTCAGGAGCTTTAGACGACGAGAATGAAGGCCAGACTCCCAATGGCGCGAGCGATGGACAAGTAAGGGGTTTTACTATCGTTGACAGTCCTTACGGGACAACTATGTATACGGGCGGTGCAACGTCAGTTAGCCTCGAAGTGAGTATAAAAATGCCAGAAGAACCTGGCGGAGATGCCCCGGCTTAAGACTTGTATTGCCTGTCCAGGCTTCGAGCAAACTCTGGGGTGAGCTGCTATACTAGCACCTATGTATCAATACCTCGTTGGCATGGCGATTGCGGGGTTCGTGTGGGCGCTGTTCTTTGTTGTGCGGAGAGATTTGCGGCGCACTATGCTGTGGGGTGGGCTCCTGTATGTTGCGTTGCTGAGCGTGGGCTTTGTGGCATACAGGCTGCTCTTCCATGACGTGACGCGCTCGATCACGCCAGGATATTGGTCGCCGCCAACGCTACTTGAATTGCAGAGCAAGACGCATGGCTACGGCATTGAGGACGCACTCTTTATGTTCTTTTTGGCTGGTAGTGCAACCTGTTTGTACGAGATATGCTGCCACAAGAAACTCGAGTCTGTTGACCTTAAAAACCCCCGTATAAAGGCTATGTTGTTGGTCGTTTTGGTCAGCGCTATCGGTTCACTCGTGCTTTATAAGCTTTTTTATATGAATGACATATATTTGCTGATCGATTCCAGCCTATTTGCAGCCCTGGCTATATGGTGGATGCGGAGAGACTTGATTGTACAGTCGGTTGTGGGCGGCATATTCTTCGTAATCCTTTATATTGCAGAGTTTTCTGTCTTTACCCATATATTTTCGCATTTTATTGCCAACTACTATCATTTGCGAGCTACGAGTGGCGTCTTGCTGCTGGGGATTCCGTTGGAAGAGTACCTATATGGGCTAGCCTTTGGTCTGTTCTGGACGCCACTCTATCGCTTTATATATGGGCTACAAAGAGCAGACTAGCGTTTTATGGGCATACAGACCGTTCCTACTGAGTGGTCTGTTACAATAGATGACATGACATTTAAACAACTGAAACAATCATCATATGCGCGGCTTTACATTCTGGGCGCCCTCTTATTATTGGTAGCCGGCGGCTTGTGGTGGAATAAGGTGGCCACAGACCCGCAGCAGGTCTTTTCGGCAATGATTGCCCAGAGTTTGCAAACCAGCGGCGTCACATTAGAGTCAGCACAGACAGTTAATGGCACCAATGCCAAGCAGACAGTGCAATATGCATTGGGCGCTCAAAATATGAGCCATTCCATTACCACACTTACGCAGCCCGGTACGGTAGTAACTGACGAGATGATTGGCACGCCAGGCACTGACTACACGAGATACGATAGCATCCAGACTACTCAGAAAACGCAGTCGGGTAAGGCACTCAATCCATCCAAGGTGATTGGCGTATGGGCGAAGAGCCCGACTACGGGCGCTGGCAGTAATGCCTCGTTATCGCAGGCCATCCTCGGCACCTCGCTACCACTTGGCGGCATCGTTGTGCCGATGGGCACGCTCACCCCAGCGCAACGGGCGACATTACTTCAAGAAATCAAAACTGACAAAGTGTATCAGGCGTCATATAAAAACGTACAGCGTAAGACCGTGGCAGGTCGTTTGTTGTATACCTACGATGTGACGATTCCGCCGATCGGATATGTCAAACTGCTGCGCAATTTTTCCCACGACATTGGGCTGCATGATCTCGACCAGGTGAATCCAGATAGTTACAAGGGTCAGCCCGACCTGCATCTGCGTTTAACGGTTGATGTGCGTGCTAGTCATCTGGCTCAAGTGTCGCTCACCCAGGGGCAATATTCTCAATCGTATACAGGATACGACGAGCCGGTGCAGGTTGCTGTGCCTAAAAAGGCTATCTCCGTTGCTCAGCTGCAGCAGCTCTTGCAGCAAATGCAGCTGTAACACGGGCTAGGCACATGGATGGTTCTGCTTGCAAATGTTTTCGCTTATGTATAGGCTTGGAATAGTATCAAACGCTTAAGCTGGAAAAAATATGGACCCCTTACAAAAGCCTTCAACGACAAACGAACCTGAAGAGCAGCTGCACGAAAAGGCAGGCGAGCCGCAGTCAGATAACCAGACGATGAGTACGCAATCTTCAGAAAGCGAGTTTACGCCTGCTGGAGCAGGTGATGCTGTCACTGATTCGTCTGTTGGTCCGGCTCCGGAGGCGCCAAGCGCTCCGTCTGTTGCTACTGACGCGCAACTTGCGGATAAAAGTTCTGACCTGCCGAATACCGACCCGCCTGCATCTGGCGCCAGCACAGGCGACGTAACTGCAGAGAACCCGGGTGCGCCAGAAGGGAGTCCATCATTTCAGTCATCAGCAACTGTAAACCAGTCTTTTGCTTCTGATGAGACATCGCCGCATGCATCCGCCCCTGATAGTCCACCTCCTGCCTCGCCCGATAGTGTCGTAATGGGTAGCATGGGGGGCGATGCCACCGTGATGGGTGCTGCCGCGGTAAGGGCTGGCAAGAAGAGTAGAAGGCGTTTACTGGCTTTTGTTGCTCTAGGTGCTGTACTCCTACTGCTGGCTGGTGGCGCCTCGGCGCTCTACTATGTCATGAATAAGCCGCAGAATGTGCTCGATATGGCACTTTCCAACGCCTTTTCTGATAAGACCAAAACAGCGGCCTTTGACGGCGAAATAGTGGGCACTGATGCAAATAAAAAGCAGGCCGGCAAGCTTACTTATAACGGTGCATTCGGCCAAGCCGGCGCGCTGACAGTCAGCGCCAAGCTCGACGCCGTTGTCACGAACGTCAACTTCGATATACGTAGTGTAGACGGCAGCTCTTATTTTGTACGTGTCGGCGGGCTGGAGGGCTTGCCGCAACTACTGAGTACTAGTGAAGCTAAACAGCTCGCTCCGCTAGTAAGCACCGTGAATAATCAGTGGTTCGAGATCAACCAGAGCCTCATTAAGCAGTTCACCGGTAGTGAAGTATCTACCAAGTTGAGCGATAGCGACCGCACTAAGATGGTGAACGCCTATAAGCAACATAGATTCTTAGTGGCCAAGCAAAGTTTCGTCGATCAGGACATTCTGGGCAAGGCTGCGCACCACTATCGGGTCGCCGTCGATAAGACGAAATTGAAGGCCTTCTATGCTGCGCTTAAGAACGCTAACTTAGACACTACGAAAATAACCAGCGACCAGCTAAGCGCCTTCGACACGACAATTGATGACTCAAAAATCGATACCTATTTGGTAGACGTCTGGATTGACAAAGGCGACCGTTTATTCCGACAAGTAGCCTATACCAAAACTGAGTCTGATGGCAGCAGTACTAGCCTCCGCTTCACTGTTGATAGCTACAATCAACCGCTGAACGTAGAAAAACCAGCAGGGTCCAAGTCGCTGCTTGACGTGCTAGGTCAATTTGTGGGCAATGACAGCATCGACACCTTGAAGCCGATAAACGACAACAATATTAACATGTTCAATCTTCCTTCGGGTATTTCGCTTTAACTAATCGTCCCTGCGGTATAATAAACGGTAATGCAAGTTGTAGTTGACGGGCTGCTAACTAATTACGAGTCGCTTGGCTCCGGTAAGCCTATACTCTTATTGCATGGTTGGGGGGACAGCTCTAAGGGCTTGCGCTCACTCCAGAAAACACTGAGCGTATCGGCCCGTGTTATCGCGCTGGATCTACCGGGCTTTGGGGGTAGTGAATCTCCAAGATCCGCGTGGGGATTGGATGAATATGCCCAGTTTATCGCGCATTTTCTTACCAAGATCGAGGCGCCTCACCTTTCGGCAGTATTCGGACACAGCAATGGCGGTGCAATCGCTATCCGGGGTTTAGGCCGTGGCTGGTTACAGGCCGACAAGCTTATACTGCTGGCAAGCGCCGGTGTACGCGACACAGACAAGGGCCGACTCAAAATTATGCGCTATGCGACCAAAGCAGGGAAAGTATTGGCGTCCCCCTTACCTAAGAGGACGCAGCAACGACTGCGCCAAAAACTATATACCCGCGTTGGCTCCGATATGCTCGTTGCCGAGCACCTGCAAGAGAGTTTTAAACGCGTGGTCGCAGACGATGTGCAAGCAGATGCCAAAACCCTCACACTTCCTACGCTGATCATATACGGCGAGCAGGATCAGGACACACCTGCTGTGTACGGCATGGCGTTTCATGAAGCGATTGACGGATCGACACTTGAAATCTTGCCCGATGCCGGCCATTTTGTACATCTTGACCAACCTCAAAGAGTGGAACGTAGCATCAAGGATTTCTTAGTATGATCCGAGAATTGCTCAGTTTTTATTCCTGGCGAATGCCCACAGTGCTCGCTTACATGTTGCAAAATACCGAATATCACCCAGGAACGTATCTGGCATGGTTCTGGCGTACGACCCGATTCGATAAGGTATTGTATCGCCGCGAGCTTGTGCCCACGAAAGCAGCACGTCTTTTACAACTGGCGCTACGCGTAGGCATGTTGCTGCAGATAGCGGCCGGGGTTGGGCTTGTCGTATGGTGGCGACATGATGCAGCCTCCGGGGGATTGGCATTTGGTTTGGCGCTACTGCTGGCTTATCCGATTGTGTGGGCTCATTTGGTAGTGGTGCCGCTCTTTTTGGGCAGGTGGCTAATCGTGCAGCCCCGTCAGCGCCAGGCCATTGAGACTTCGGGCAAAATTTTTGCTGCGTTCAAAGGCGAAAAGATCGCCGTAACCGGTAGCTACGGCAAAACGAGCATGAAGGAACTACTGTACACAGTGCTGAGCGAGGGCAAGAAGGTGGCTGCTACCCCCGGTAACAAAAACGTTTCTATTTCGCACGCTACTTTTGCGCGCCAACTCGATGGTGACGAAGATATTCTTATTATTGAATATGGTGAGGGTGAACCGGGCGACGTGGCACGTTTTGCAGGCATTACCAAGCCAACCCGTGCAGTTATCACTGGGGTTGCGCCCGTTCATTTAGATAGGTACAAGACATTGGAGCGGGCGGCAGTAGATATTTTTTCGGTATCCAACGCCGCTAAACCGGAGCACATATATGTAAATGGTGAGTCGCCCGATGCCTTGCCCTACGTCCAGCCGGGACAACAATTGTATAGCCAAAAGAATGCCTTAGGCTGGAAGGTTAGTGGTGTTAAGGTTGGTTTAGACGGTACGCAGTTTGTCATGCAAAAGGGACAGGAAAAAATGGCCTTACACAGCGGATTGCTTGGACGTCACCAGGTGGGCCCGGTGGCATTCGCCGCCGCGTTAGCCAGTGAGCTAGGCCTGACACACAAGCAGATCCAGGCCGGGATCTCTAAAACCGTCCCGTATGAGCACCGGATGCAACCATATCAGGTTGTGCCGGGTGCTTGGGTGATTGATGATACCTATAATGGCAATATTGAGGGCATCCGCGCTGGTACTAGATTACTTCAGGAGCTGTCGGCAAAACGCAAGATATATGTAACGCCAGGCTTGGTAGATCAAGGTCCGGAATCGGCTGCTATCCATAAGGAAATGGGCCAGCTCATTGCTGTCGCTGAGCCAGATGTTGTCGTGCTCATGCAGCATACCGTGACAGCTGACATCCAAAGAGGATTGGAGGCGGCTGAATATGCCGGCAAAGTGATTATTGAAACTGACCCCGTATCTTTTTATACTAACCTCAACTTATTCGTGGCTACCGGCGACCTGGTATTAATGCAAAACGACTGGCCGGATAACTATCATTAGTTTTGACTTACTGTATTCAGTCGGACTCGGCACTCTCCCCTGTCGTTCTTGGCTCTATATCTTATTATAGAGGGATAATATCCACCAGTTCCTCAACCCCTCCTCCTAACGCACTACTCCCTCAACAAACCTCCTCAGTACTTCTTTAACCGCGAATTGCAACCTTCCTAATGCTACTTTTTTCCCGTAAAAAAGTAGCCAAAAACCTCTCGGCCTAAAAATGAAAAAGCCTACTAATAAAAACAGCCAAAACACTGAGCCTGCGGAACTCGCCCTAAGGGGCTCAAACAGTCCTCGGCTTTATCCAGTGTTTTGGCTGTTTTTATTAATCGGTTTTTCATTACGGCCGAACTACTCGGATATTCAACCCTATAATTGAAAGCTACTCAGTATTTACTACACCAGCTACAATTACCACTCTATCCTCTCCGACGGGGTTCGGGGCTGGAGTAAAACTGATTCAGAGATCTGGTTTTCTGGTCGTGTAAGAGCGAGGACTATTTGAGTCCTTAAGATGCACCATAAAGCACGAGCAGCAGGATTATTTATAAGGGGGTTACAATCGATAGTAATCGACGATGGCTTGGGCTGCTTGTTGTTGCGTAAGGGTAGAATTGTTGAGCACTAAATGCTCCATATCGGGGAATGTAGCAAACGCACCTTCGTTATTATCGGTAAGTTCATGCCAACGTTCGACGGTGTCGATTTTTACGCCTCTACGGTTCTCGCTTAATACGCGGGTTTTTAGTACTTCTTGGGAAGGTAGTAGTTGTACTAGGCAAGGTTTTCCATTACTTCTGCTTACAGACTGTATAATGTCGCGCATGAAGTCGAACATACCGGCAGACAACGGCGCAAAGGTAATAATAAGATTTATATCTGCTTCGGCAGCAGCTTCTACGAGGTCGATGCGTATCTTGCGGCCCAGCTTGCTGCGCCAGGGGTGCAGACGGGCATCAGAACGGGGAAATACTTCTTCTAGAAAATCAGTCGCCTTATGGTTATCTACCAGTTTATATCCTGTTATAGCGGCAAGCTCGGTAGCTACCGTCAATTTACCGGCAGCAGGAGGCCCATATATAAAAATCAGTTTCATGAGCTTATTATACAGATAAGGTGCGTCAAGGTCTGGCTATTAAATCCGGGCTAAGATTAAGCCCATACTCGTTATAGGATTGCGCATTGTAATTGCATAAGTGGCTTGTTAGCCTAAGAAGTATGAAAACAGTCGCAGTTATTTTTGGTGGCCGCTCGGCCGAGCACGACGTGTCAATCGTCACAGCTATAAGTAGTATTATTAAGCCGCTCGAGCTGAGCAAGCAATATCATGTAGAGGCAGTGTATGTTGCCAAAAATGGTGCATGGTTTTGGGATAATAAACTCAAAGACATTAAACTCTTTAGTTCTGGCGCTATCGAGCAATTCATTGCCCGCACGCAACCTGCAAGCGTGCAATTCGACAGCGGCCTGACGCTGTCTCGGGGGCGTGGGCTCACGGGGCGCACGCAACGCAAAAAGATCGACATTGTGTTTCCGAGTATGCACGGCACTTACGGCGAAGACGGGGCGCTGATGGGCCTCCTGGATATGAGTGGGGTTCCATATGTGGGCTGTAGCCTCGAAACAGCGGCAATCGCTATGGATAAGGTCTTGTCTAAACAAGTTGCCGCTGCAAACAATATTCCTGTCAGTAAGTTTTTGAGTTTTACGAGCCGGGAATTCGCACATAAGCAGTCGGCGGTCCTTGAGCGTATTACTAATACGCTCAAATATCCCTTATTCATCAAGCCGGCCCATCTCGGTTCCAGCATTGGCATCTCCCGCGCAACGACTGAGACCGAGCTACGTAATGGCTTGGAAGTAGCTGCTCGATACGACGACAAGATTATCGTTGAAGAAGCGGTGCAGAACCTTATTGAAGTAACGCTGCCCATTATTGGCAACGATGAGCTGACGCCTGCATATCTAGAAGAGCCTCTCGTAAGTGCCGAAGATTTCTTCGATTTTGACACTAAGTATATCCGCGGCGGCGGCAAAAAGACGGGCGGCGGCAAAAAAGGCGCCCAAGGGTATAGCACGATTCCGGCTCATATCCCCAAGGATCTGTATCAGAAAGCTGAAGCGTTAGGCCTCTCTGTATATCGCGCCTTAGGGTGCTCGGGCATTGCCCGCATCGACATGCTTATAGATAGTAAAACCAAAGAAGTCTATTTTAACGAGGCTAATCCTATGCCGGGCAGTCTTTACGCCCACAACTGGCGCCAAAAAGGCATCAGTACTATGGAACTTACCCTCCGCCTTATACAGCTAGCCGAAGCCCGTCACCGGGCCCGCCAAGCGTTTACCACCGTCTTCAATACGAACTTCTTAAAACAATTTTAACAAGAGTCTTCTTATCGTCTTATGGTTTGCTGCGGCCGATTACGGCAGTCATTGAGTCGTAAAATAGCTCGCCCAAATTCTCTTTGGATCATCAATAAGAGATTTTTGTTTCTTCCTAACCCGGATAACCAGGTTCATCGTAATGTTATCCACTACGATAGTACTCTGGTTGCTTCGCGTTAAAGCGTCAAATCTTTGTGCATCGGCTGGCGATGCACAAAGCAGACCATGAGGCATGTTTATGCGATCGTGCGTACCCACGCGGATCATGTTTTGATCACAAATATAAGCTAACAATTGTTTAGTAGTCTGCGCCGCCTCGCGCCAGATGTCCAACATGTCTATAGACAAGGGAAGGCACTTATTTTTGGAACCGCCACTTCCTATAGATGTGGTAATCGCGATAAGCCATACATTCTTCTTGGGTGATGTAGTTTGCTCAGGTATGAATATACATCCGGGAGCATGCTTATTTTTGTTGTGCAGTAGCCTAAACGATGCATCCAACCTATATATGGCTTGAAAAAACTTACCTGCCATAAGGACTTCTCTGTCTAAAACCTGTTTGACGAACCCTCTATCTTTCGGTTCCAAGTCCCGATACCATTTTTTCCTATAGAATCCATTAATACCAGATGCGCGCGCATAGAGCGACCGCTTTTGTTGTAACGTTAAATGTTTATGCTTATTGCTTCCCCTGTGAAAAAAGTTCTGAGATGCTTCTTTATCTCCAGAAATCAGTTCCTCCAGTTGTTTGATATTGCCGCTGGAGTTGACCAATAACACGGCAAGATCGTCAAATAATTCTAGAATCTGTCCCATGTAGTCAATGTATTTCCAAACCGTACTATGTTGGAGCGATCCGTCCGCCGCGCTATCTATGGCATTTCGGATTTCTCTGTCGGTTTCGTCTATGGAAGCAATTTTGTTATGCAAGAATTGCAGGTAACACTGCGTGTATATAAGCGCACCAGGTAAAAATTTTTTGATAAATTCTGCTTCTGGCATACCTTTCTCGCTTTTATAGTCTGATATTTTCGGTGTGGCCATGTGTTTATTATAGAGGGATCGGTACCGATTCACTGTATGGCGAAAGTCAGCTTACTACCCCTAACATTCGAGTAGATAAATGGAGATATGCTATACTGCAAAATAATATGAGCAAAGTCCCGAGTAATTTGCTACGACTCCTTGCCCGCTAGGGCGTTTTTCTTTTTACCGATTTTTAGCAACAAACAGCAGATATAGCAGATACCTGATAGGATAGAAGCATGAAACGATACAACCCTAAAGAGATTGAGCCCAAGTGGCAGCAAAAATGGTCCGAAGATAAGACGTACGAGGCTTCGGACGATCCAAGCGGCAAACCCAAGAAGTATATTTTGGAATTCTTCCCATACCCGAGCGGAGCCGCCATGCACGTGGGCCATGTGCGCAACTACACCATTGGGGACGCCATGAGCCGCCATGCACGCATGATGGGTTACGACGTACTGCACCCGATGGGTTGGGACGCCTTCGGCTTGCCAGCTGAGAATTATGCGATTAAAACCGGCATCAGCCCCAAGCAGGCGATTGCCGAAAATACTGGTCGCTTTAAGCAGCAACTGACTCAAATGGGCTTTGGCTATGATTGGTCGCGCGAGTTTGCCAGCTCAGACCCGGAATATTACCGCTGGACCCAGTGGTTCTTCCTACTGCTGCACAAGCGTGGCCTTGCTTACCAAAAAGAGAGTTTGCAGTGGTGGTGCCCCGTGGATAAAACGGTGTTGGCCAACGAGCAGGTCGAAAACGGTAAGTGCTGGCGCTGCGGCTCGGAGGTGGAGAAGAAGTCGCTCAAGCAGTGGTTCTTCAAGATTACAGAGTATGCCGAGCGATTGGAAAAAGATCTAGACGACGTTGATTGGAGCGACTCCATCAAAGCCATGCAGCGCAACTGGATAGGCCGCAGCAAGGGTGCTGAGGTGGTATTCGCTATGGATGGATCTGACGAAAAAATTACGGTGTTTACGACTCGGGCAGATACGCTGTTTGGTGCCACCTTCTTAGTGCTCGCCCCTGAGCATCCGCTGCTCAAGACGATTACCGCGCCGGAGCACCGCGCCCAAGTCGAGAATTATCTGCAGAAAACACGTAATAAATCGGATATCGAGCGCCAGGAAACCAATCGGGAAAAAACCGGCGTCTTTACGGGTGCATATGCTATCAATCCCGTGAATGGCGAGAAATTGCCCATTTGGACGTCTGACTACGTATTGGTGGGCTACGGCACGGGCGCAATCATGGCGGTGCCAGCCCACGATGAGCGCGACTGGGCATTTGCCCAGGCCTTTAAGCTGCCAGTTGTCCCGGTAATCGAGCCCGAAACGGGCACACCGCAGGAAAATCCGGAAACACGCTTAAGTATTGTGGCTATTGTGCGCAACCCACGCACCAATGAATATCTATCGATTAATTGGGGGAAGCTCGGCGGTAACCTGTTCATCGGCGGTGGCCGCGAAGCAAATGAAGATATTGTCGAGACGGCTAAGCGGGAGATTGCCGAAGAAACCGGCTACCGCAATCTGAAGCTGGTCGCGCAAACTGATCGCATACACCATCACTACTTCGCCCATAGCAAAAATGTGGCTCGCTATATCGAAGCCTATGGCCTGTTGTTTGATCTCGAAGACGAGACGCGCGATGAGCAGAGACTGGAGCCGGACGAGCAGGGCAAGTTCACCGTTGAATGGTTGCCGGCGTCAGCAGCTGAGGCGGTTATTACCGATGAGTTGCATACCACTTGCTATCGCCTACTAGTAAAAGGAGAGTGCTACCACGGCGAAGGCATCATGATGCACTCCGGCTCATATGACGGTTTGCGCTCCAGTGAAGCACGTGAGAAAATCGTTGCCGATCTTGAAGCGAAGCACCTCGGCAAGGAACGGGTTAATTACAAAATGCGCGACTGGCTGATTAGCCGCCAGCGTTACTGGGGTGCGCCGATCCCGATGATTCATTGTGCGAAGGACGGCGTGGTTCCCGTACCTGAAGACCAACTACCGGTGTTGTTGCCTGATATGCAAAGCTACGAGCCAAGCGGTGATGGCCGCAGCCCATTGGCCCGCGTGCCGGAATTTGTGAACACAACGTGCCCCATATGCGGCGGCCCGGCCGAGCGCGAAACAGACACTATGGACGGCTTTGCCTGCTCTAGCTGGTATCCGATGCGCTTTGCCGACCCCCGTAACAACGACCGTCCATTCGACGCCGTAAAGGTGCAGCGTTGGCTGCCGGTAGATTATTATATTGGCGGTGCAGAGCATGCAGTTATGCACCTTTTGTATATCCGTATGTGGACCAAAGTGATGCAGGACGAAGGGTTGGTCGACTTTGGCGAACCTTTTACCGGTCTGCGCAATCAGGGGATGATCTTGGCCCCGGACGGTCGCAAGATGAGTAAGAGCTGGGGCAATGTTATCGCGCCTGATGATCTTATCGAGCAAGGCTACGGTGCCGACGCCATTCGCGTTATGGAGCTCTTTATCGGTCCCTGGAATCAGTCGGCTAACTGGAGCGTAGAGGGCATGGGCGGCAGCTTCCGCTTCCTGCAGCGGGTGTGGGCACTCAGCCAGGACTACCTCACGAAAAATGAGCCAGCCAACCCGGCAGACGATATTGCAATCAAGCAGGTAATGCATCGGACCATCAAAAAGGTGAGTACCGATATGGAGGCAATGGGCTTCAACACCGCAATTGCCGCGGTTATGGAGGCAGTCAACGAACTCTATCGACTGAAGGTCACCGTGCCGTTTGGTGCTGCTCCAGAGGCCTGGCGCTGGGCGATTGAGTCACTCTTGCTACTACTTGCCCCATTTGTGCCGCACATCACTGAGGAGTTATGGATGCAGCTTGGTCACACCGATTCTATCCATCTTGCCAAGTGGCCGGTGTATGAAGAACAATACCTTACAAGCGACAGGATGACGATCGTCATTCAAATTAACGGCAAGGTACGCAGTCAGATCGAGGTCAGTTCATCCGCCACCGAAGAAGAAGTCACGGCTCAAGCCAAAGAAGACAAAAAAGCCGTCGTTTATTTAACCAATCAGACTCCTAAAAAAACTATCTACGTACCCGGCAAGCTTGTTAATTTCGTTCTTTAGTGAAATTCCCGGAGCTCTTTACTCACAGCGTGAGAGCTATTATCGTCAGCTCGCGGCAAATGAAGGCACCGACCAGCATTTTGCAGCAAAATTTGCTATTACGTATTCAAGTAACCTAGAGTCAGAATCTAGCTGTGCTCGATCAACACGCTATTTCGAAGTATGATGCCCCTTAATTGCAGCTTCGACGACATCGCGCGGGAGTTTGGCCGATCCCAGTAGGGTGTCGCGCACTTTTTCTAGGGCGTCACTGCCAACATCGCCGGCTGCATCAAGTACTCCGCTTACTGCTGCCTCGGCTGCCTTAGACGAATCTGCACCGATATCGCCTGCAGCCTTGATCGCTCCCTCGACAGTAGAGATGGCTACTGCGCCAATATCACCGCCGGTTTCGCTTGTAGCTTTAACTACTCCCCGAGCTGCCGCTTGCGTAGCCTCAACGACGTCGCCGCCAACGTGGCTAACTCCGCTAATCGCACCATGCATTATCTCCTGCGTGGCATCCGTCAGAGATGTCCCCACTTTGCTCGCACCATGAATGGCGCCGCTGGCTACTGCTGTTACGCCTTCAATTCCAGCTTGCGACACTTCGCCAGTGCCCTGAAGAATATTGACGATTTGGTGTTTTACCGTTCCGGTTACGGCGCTTATAATGTCATCGGCACCCTGGATAGCTGCAACTACTGCGTTACTTGTCTCATTAATAATTTTTTCTAGCATACGCCACCTTCCTTTTAATGCTGGTCTTTCCACTTTAGTCTGCTTACTGCGAACTGGCAATCTAAAATGCAGGGATGACCTCGCATTTTGCGCAGTTCTTCTCCTGCTAACCTCTATTGGACTGGCGATACTGAGCTTATATAGTCTTAAAAAATGCAAAAACCAAACTGAAGCCTCAAGCGTACCTATTTTATAGTTTACCTGCCAGAATTATCCTGTAGAGTTGTTAACTATGAGCAGTCGATCGGCAGAATCATTTACGCTTACTCCGGCGCAAATGTTAGAGCGCTTTCCCGCAACCGCTAAAGAGAGTGTCTATAATTGGCCATTCGCTGACATACCCCTATCTGCACAACGTAAAACTACGCCTCCAATGGAGATACGAAGACATAAGGCAGGAGGGGATCTGCTTCGCGTTATGGGTCTTATTGTGCCGGACCATTATCACGATGATCCATCGGCCACGATGCTCCTCAAAAAAGGCAACGACCGCATGACCCTTAGGCTAGAAGTAGAGGGCGCCCAACATTACTGGCAACTGGCAGGCTTGTTTATGGAGGCGAGCGTAGAACTTAATAAGTCGTCTGAAATGCAAGCCGCCGGCATACTCCACGAGGTTGTCGGGATTGAACAGCCCTTGTTGCCCACTCAGTTAGGCCCGGGTGTAGCTCGTGGCATAGTATCGAAGATCCGGGTCGGGTCTAATGAAATGACTGAGGGTATGACGCTGTGGGCTGGCGGAGGCGCTAGGAGCATTTCTTGGGGGGCGAGTGGTGCGCGTAGGTTTGCAAGAGAGCATACGCTTGAACTCGACAGCGTAGTTGCTATAGGGGTGGATAATCACTATTGGGATCCTTCTCGCGATAGCAGATACTATGTGATTAAACCTCCTGGTCAGGAAGGGCGGCCAGCGCCCACATTACCCACTATATAAGTAAAGGCGCACTATTAGATTACCTGAACGAGCAGTGGCAAACTATCTCGAAGCGCAAGAATAGCGACCCCTAGGCAGGCAGCTGTTTTTATCTTGGCTAGACTAACAAAACGCGACAGCCCAAAAATTTGCTATCTCTGTAATTTACGCTATAATAGCAAGCAATTATTGTAAAAAAGTAGGAGTATATTACCCATGGGTAAGCCAAAGAAACGAACCAGTTCGCGCCGCCGGGACGCTCGCCGTAGCCATCTTGGGTTAGAGTTAGCACGCAAAGTAAACGCCAGTTCACCAGTGAAGGTTTTTACTACTCGCCGCCAAAATCCTAAAAAGGTAGTTGAGTCCAAGGCTCCTAAAGCTGCCATTAAGCCTGCGAAAGTCACAAAAACTCCCCAGGCGGCCTAGTCTCGTTCCTGCTGTTCGAGCTATACTAGGTGGAGTAAGGAAACGATAAAAACATGGCATCAAATCGTCATTTAGGCCGAATTATTGCGCTGCAGACCCTGTTCGAGCAGGATTTTCGTGCTGCCGCTAAAGATAGCACATTCGACCTAGCCGCAGTACTGGAGCGCAATATTGCCCGCTACCAGGCAACGGTTGACGATAAAGATTTTATTGTCCGCTTAGTCCGCGGGGTTGATGCCAAAGCGCCCGAACTCGATGCCGAATTGCAGCCAGTTGCTCCAGAATGGCCGATTGATCAGATTGCCCGCATGGACCGCGTTATTCTGCGCCTAGGTCTATATGAATTGAAGTTCGAGAAGGAAGTTCCTGCCAAGGTGGTCATTAACGAAGCAGTTGAGCTGGCCAAGGCCTTTGGAAGTGAAAATTCTTCAAAGTTTGTAAATGGCGTGCTTGGTACCGTGCTCCGCAAGGAAACGGGCGAAGAGCCGCCTAAACCCAAAGTAGCCGACGAAACAGTGGAAGTGGAAGCATGAAACGCCCCAAGCTACCTGCACTCCACCGTTTTGTGCCGAACCGGGGTAGTCGACCCTCGATTCAGGAGGTGGTGCACGAGACAACAGCCGGTGGTATTATTTTCCGCCGGGATCAAAAGACCAATCAGGTAGAAATTCTGCTTATTCAGGATGCCAAGGATCGCTGGACTATCCCCAAAGGCCATGTCGAGGAGGGTGAAGAACCGAAGCAGACCGCTGAACGCGAGATTAATGAAGAAACTGGTCTTAAAGAGATGAAAGTCTTTAACTGGCTGGGAAAAGTATCATTCCGCTATCGCCGCGGCCAAACGCTTGTGCTCATGACCATGCACATCTATTTGGTACAAGCCCTGGGCGACACCAATGATCTAAACCCCGAAGATTGGCTCAATGACATAAAATGGTTCCCCTCGAATCTGGCCATCGACAAAATCGCCTACGACGATATTGGAAAGTTAATTTTACTAGGAATGAAAAAGATACGTGATGCAAAACTCTAGTGACAATCCCGAACCTTCCAAAATTTATATGGATTATAGCGCTTATACCGAATTCGCCGAAAAGGTGCTCGGTGTGGTTTTTGACAATATCCAGTTGCTGGTTACTGCCTTCACGCACCGTTCATACATTAATGAGCACAAAAAATCAGCTTCCGAGCACAACGAACGCCTTGAGTTTTTGGGCGATGCCGTGCTGGAGTTGGTAGTAACCGAATATTTGTACATTAATTTTAGCGAGCCAGAGGGTATTCTTACCAACTGGCGTAGCAGTCTGGTGCGTACCGAGAGCATCGGCGCCGCTGCTGCCAAGTTTAACTTCGAACCGCTTTTGCGCCTTAGCCGTGGTGAAAAGCATGGCACCGACCGAGCGCGGGTTCAAATTTTGGCCAATAGTTATGAAGCTGTCGTCGGTGCATTATATCTGGATAAGGGGTACGGCGCGGCCAAGAGTTTTATTACTAAGAGCATCCTGGTGACTTTTAAAGAAATCCTGAAGACTGGCTCATGGCTAGATCCAAAATCACAGCTACAGGAAGTAGCCCAAAGTCGTGACGGACACACGCCTGTCTATAAAGTACTCAGCGAAGATGGCCCTGATCACGAAAAAACGTTTGTAGTGGGCGTATTTGTAGGCAGCAAACTCAAAGGGCAGGGCGAGGGCCCGAGCAAGCAAGCCGGCCAGCAAAAGGCGGCCGAAGCTGCCTTGCTTAGCTACGAGAAGAAATAGGTGACATGACCGACCATCGGCCGAGTGCGCCGTCTTCTCTATTTCCTGAATTTTTTACCCAAGACATCGGCCGGCAGACTGATGGCGACCCACTGCCGCCAGAGGTGAGGCTGCGCCTGCAGAACGAAATCGGCCATACGCTTATTACTCGACTCACCGAACTGTACCCTCAATCTGTCCCGAAGGCATCCACATATGGAGTAAATTTAAGTTGTGCGGGTCAAGATGGCCAACAGTCTATACTACAAATTTCTGCTACAGATGTGTGGTGGCGCAGGGAGAACGCAGCGCCCACATTTCCGCTACCTTCCGAATTCCCCGAGTACTATAGACAATTCGAGGAACAGTACGGTGCAGTAGCGCTTAAGCGCAGTAATGTCGCCAGTTACAAGCTTTTTGAACATGAATTACGCCCGGAAGTGATGGATTCTCCTTCCCGTGGCATAGAAATGGCCATGGCCCAGGGAATGGTGTATCTCTCTAATCTTACCTTGCTCGTCGATTATAGGCGCCAAGAGAGAGCCAGCCGGACGAGCTGGCATGTGCCGGTTTTGGGCTCCAATTTACGAGCAATGCACGATTTCTTCGAGCAGGTTCCGAATTTAGAGGTAGAGTCGTTATATACCTTAAACCCCTATGGCGCACCAACTTCCCACCTGCAAGAGGCGCCGCCTGCTAACTAGTGCTCTAAAGTGTAAGTCCATAAGGCATATTGACGGTAATCTATACCTATGTTAGGATAAACTCCCAACAGTAAGGAAGATTATGCTAGAGAAGATCAATTGGGATAGAGCGGTGGTCACCGGAGTTGCTTTTGCAGCAGTCGGCGCTCTGGCTGCTTCGGGTGCCATTGTCGAGATGTCTATGAAGCCTTCAACGCCTGCCGATATCCGGCCCACCGATAATTATTCCTCCAACTCTCCAGGTCGAACGGCCGGGGATGATGATCGCGCGCCGGTAGTCTCGTACACGAGGCATCCCAGCGACATATCCAATGTCGTTATTGGTTTATCGCACCCGTAGGGCTGTTATTGACATCAGAGGTACTTATCTGTAAAATATGTTCTAACGCTTGTTAGCACAATATAACGTTTTAGAAAGAGAGATTTATTTCAACATGTTAGCCATTCGCATGCAACGCACCGGTCGCAAAGGTCACGCTATGTTCCGCGTAGTCGTACAAGAATCGCGCGCCACGCCTACCAGCGGCAAAGTCGTTGCACAGCTTGGTTCATACGACCCGCACACCAAAACTGCGGTGCTGGATAAAGAAAAAGCCTCTACTTTTCTAAAGAACGGCGCACAACCTTCTGAACGAGCGGCTTCACTACTCAAGAGCCAGGGCGTTGATCTCCCTTCTTGGGTAAGCTTCAACACTAAGAAGTCTGGTGTATTGCGTAACCCAGATAAGCTGCGTAAGAATCAGCCAAAAGAGGAAGTAAAAGCGGAAGCCTCTGCAGACGAAGCTGCCCAAGAAGCGCCGGCTGATGAGGCTGCTGCCGAATCAGAAGCCGAAGAAAAGGCATAAGCCTCGTTCGTTTGGTGAGCTGCTTAGTCGAGTGTCCCAAGTAAAGGGGCACTTTTCAACTGAGATAGAATGAGTGGGAATGTTCACAGTCGCGAGCTTCCCATTTTTGGTATAATTAAAGTTAACCAGTTAACTAAGGAGTTTTCTGCACATGAGTAGTATTGACCAGCAATTCGTCGAGTTTATTGTCAAATCACTGGTAAGCAAGCCCGATGCGGTAAGTATTGAGCGCCGTATTGACGAAAAGGGTGTACTTCTGGAGTTGACCGTTGATCCAGAAGATCTCGGTCGGGTTATCGGCAAGCGTGGCGCCACTGCCCAATCACTGCGCACTTTATTGCGTGCACTAGGTACCAAGAACGACGCCCGCTATAACCTTAAAATTGTCGACAATGGTGAGCCGGGCATGGGCGGCGGTAGCTCCCAGCAAACGAGCGACAACGACGACAACACAACTTCATCTGCGAGTGATGATTCGACCGGCCTAAAGGACGATGACGACCTCGATTTTGCACAAGTCTCTAAGCGTAACGACGATGAGGACAGTGTGGTCAGCAAGACGCGCAAAGAGCTGGACGAGTTGGACGATCTCGACATCTAGAATGTTTTTGTCATTCCGGGCTCGATCCGGAATCCAGCAGCTTGATCTAATTAGAAGCTGCACGATAGGTTGAATTGAATCCGAGCATTGCGGCATGCGGTAGTGCGGAGAGAAGACCAGCAAAGTAATGTTGTAAATGATGAAGCATTTGCATTTTAATCACACGGTAATGTATACTTAAAAATAAGTCGACAAAAACCGACTGGAACAACTTTCCTTACAAAACAAAAACCGTTTGAGCTCATGCGAGCCATGTTATTCGTGAGAACGAATAATTTGGGAGCCCTATATGTGGCAAAAAGACCGACCATTTCTGTGTCGGTCTTTTTGTTTCTGCGAATAATAAGATGGCTATCCGGTCCTGCTCGGTTCCTTACTATGTCCACCTATCCTTCTGATCACTCCATCGTCATCCGCGCCTAATCCCGTATATTTTCTTGCTATAATACAAAGGATGAAAAAAATCCAGATTATTACTCTATTTCCAGAGATGTTCGCTGGCGTACTCGGCAGTAGCATGTTGTGGAAGGCGCAAGACCGCGATATAGTGCGTTACGAGTATATCAACCTGCGTGACTTTGGGTTGGGTCCGCGCAAACAGGTAGACGACGCGCCATACGGCGGCGGTGACGGTATGCTACTCAAACCGGAGCCGCTGGTAGCCGCCATCGAGCAAGCCCGGAAAAACGATCCTACCACGCTGGTTTTATTGCCGACTCCTCGCGGCAAGGTATATAAGCAATCTGACGCTAAGGAACTAGCAGCAAGCGATAACGGATTGATTATTATCTGTCCCCGTTACGAAGGTTACGACGAACGTGTAACTGCGTATATAGACCGGCAATACTGCGTCGGCAGCTACATTCTCACTGGCGGCGAATTGCCGGCAATGACAATTATAGATAGCGTGGTGCGCCTGTTGCCTGGTGTGCTCGGCGGCGAAATGAGCGCCGAAATCGAATCATTCCAGCAAGACGACGAAAACATCGAGTTTCCTCAGTTCACCCGTCCAGAGGATTTTCGCGGTCAGCGCGTCCCGGAAGTACTGCTAAACGGTCATCATGCAGAAATAGCCAAATGGCGAGCTCAGAATGCCCACAAGCCGACTGCTTAAGCTTTTACGGGTGTGAGCAGTTTGCGAAATTCATCGAAGCTGTCCGCGACCAGGTCGGATGTAACCTCCAGCTCAATTAATGTATTTCTAGGAAATACCGCGGTAATGCCACAGGCATACAAGCCAGCTGCCTTGGCCGACATAATACCCCGCGGGTGATCTTCGAATGCCAGTACCTGGCTCCGCACGCTGTCAGGCAGCCCTAAGCTTAAAAATGCTGTATCAAATGCCTCAGGGTGAGGCTTAGCGTGCGTCACGTTATCTTTTGCAATGATACGTTTCGTCAACATCGAAAATAACACTCCCAAGCGTCAGTAATTGTCAGCATAATGTTTCATTGTAACAGAGTAGTTCGCGTTGTACACTGGGTAGAGCAAGGAGGGCGATTATGAAATTATCGTTTATTAAACCAGTATATGCGCATTGTGATTTGCCATGCGGAGTCTACGATCCAGCGCAAGCCAAGATTGAAGCCGAGAGTGTGCTGGCTATCATGAAAAAATACGACAGCCTGGACCATGAGGAAGACAAATGGCGGGCCGTATTCATTAAAGAGCAGCGAGCTGATCTGGTTAAGCAGCACCTGTGGGTGCTCTGGACAGACTATTTTAAGCCCGAACATCTTGAGAAGTATCCAGACTTACACGACAAATTCTGGAAAGCTACTAAGCAAGCAGGTACTTGTAAGAAGACAACCGATCCAGCTGAAGGTCAAAAATTATTGGATATGATCGACGATATCGCTAAAATTTTCTGGGAAACCAAAAAAGCCTAAGTATATGCTGTTGGTACGTCGAGTAGTGGGCAAAAGCATGGCCCCTACATTGCAGCCAGGTCGCCTCGTCTTTGCTCGCAAACCACGAAGTATCCGTCCAGGGGATATCATCCTTTTTAGGCAAGGACCCAAGGAGTACATTAAGCGAGTTGACCGTATCAATAATGACCGTTTATTCGTGCTGGGCGACAATCAAGAATTGAGCACAGACAGCCGCGAATTTGGTTGGCTGGATATGAGCACTTTGGTTGCTAAGGTTGTATGGCCGCGCACTTAGCGAGCACGCCGGTTACTACTGTATGCCAGTCCGAATATCAAAATTGCCGAGGCTCGCTAAGCTAGTCGTAACAAAAATAGTATCCGACACAGACAGCACTCTTAGTTGTGACTTGGCCGAAGTATGATGGCTACTATAAAAAGTATGAGCGCTGTGAGTACAATCGTGCCTCCGGCTGCTAAGTCGAGATAAAAAGAAGCAAATAGGCCACTCACTACTGCTACTAATCCAATAAGTACGGCATATACAGCCGTTTGCTTAAAGCTGTGAGCTAATTGGGAGGCGGCAGCAACGGGGATAACGGTAAGCGCACCAATCAGGAGACCCCCTACAATTCGGAGAGACACTACTACCATCACGGCTGTGAGGATAATCAGTACCTGATTGATGAGATTCACTGGTAAGCCACTGGCCCGTGCTTGTTCTTCATTAAAAGAAGTGTAGGCGAGCTGTTGGTAGAGGCAGGTGACGGTTGCGAGCACCGCGAGAGTTAGTCCGCCGATAAGCCATAGATCGTTGGCAGAAACGGTGGTAATACTCCCGAACAGGAACGACAGTAGATCGACGTTCACTTTATTGGAAAGACCGATAAGTACGACAGCAATGGCTAGCCCGCTACTCAAAAACATTGCCAGTGCAACTTCGGCGGTGACACGCCGATCAGATCGCAAACGCTCGATGACGAAAGCTGCAATCACTGAAACCGCGAGTGCGCCGAGGAGTGGGCTAACCCCGAGCAAAATGCCTAGTGCCACCCCTGCCAACGAAACATGCGCTAAGCTGTCAGCAATCAGGGCGTAACGTTTGGCAACGACAAAAGTGCCGATGAGCGGTGCGACAATCCCAATAGCTACTCCGGCAATGAGCGCTCGAATCATAAAACTGTAGTGGAATATGGTGAGCATACTTTAATGTCCGTGCAAAATAAATTTGCGCGTCTTCCCATATAGGTTGCTTAGGTAGTCTTTTTCGATGAAGTTTTTAGGTAGCCCATGATACACCAAGTGGTCGTTAATGCAGGCGAGCTTACTCACTTCATTGACTACAACATCGATATCATGTGAAACCATAATGATAGTAAGCCGTTGCTCCATATTGAGCCTGGCTATAAGCTGGTAAAAATCATCCTGCGCCGCAATATCGACACCTACGGTAGGCTCATCGAGGATGAGCACTTTTGGCTCGGCGGCTAAGGCTTTCGCAATAAATACCTTTTGTTGTTGGCCGCCAGATAATTCGCGCAAGCCGCGCTTGGCGAGATCGGCTATGCCTACCTGTTCGAGCGCGGCCGCTGTTGCTATCTTATTGTTGCGGGGTGCTCCAAAACTCACTACTTCTTTAACGGTAATCGGTAAACGAAAATCGCCACTGTCAACTCGTTGCGGCACATACCCAATGCTGTGCCAATTCTTAAAGCGGGGCAGCGGCGTTCCCCAGAGAGTTATTGTTCCCTCTTGCGGCTGCAATAAGCCTAGAAGTAGTCTCATGAGGGTAGTTTTGCCCCCGCCATTTGGACCGATAACGCCGACATAGTCGCCGCTCTCGATACGCAAAGAAATGTCAGTGAGCACAGGCTCGTGGTTATACGAAAAGCTCACGTGGTTTAGCTCTATGGCGGCGTTAGACATCATGTACAGTGTAGCGCGGTCCTGAGAGCTCGCAAATTATCTTTTTGCACGGAGATATAATTTTTGCCCTGTGCGATTTCATCGTCGGTGAGACCTTCGAGTGGATTGAAGGCAATGGTTTGGGCTTGTGTTTCACGAGCGATGGTTTGGGCAAGTTTGGGGCTGACAAGGGTTTCGAAGAAAATATAACCAACATGATGTTGTGTAACGAAGTCGGTTATCTGCGCCAGCTTTTCTGGCGACGGCTCACTGTCAGGGCTGAGTCCGGCGATACCGGTAGCCTGTAAGCCGTATTCGGCAGCAAGATAGCCAAAAGCTTGATGTGAGGTGACGATATTGTGTGATTGGCAGGTAGTCAGGCCAGAATGGAAGTCGGCATCAAGTATCTGTAATTGCTTAGTATACCGCTCGGCATTAACTGTATAGGTTGCTTGGTGAGTGGGGTCGGCAGCAATCAGGCCATTCTTGATAGCACTAACCTCTTTGATTGCGAGCATGGGGTCCATCCACACATGCGGGTCGGTGGGCGACTGATTGTCGATATCGCTCGGGTCGGCCGTTTTAAGCTGTATGCCGTCACTGGCACGCACGGCAACGATATGGCGGCTGCGAACCTCGCTCTGTATTTTATCTGCCCAGCGTTCCAGACCCGCACCGTTATACACCAGTACGTTTGCTTTGTAGACTGCGGCGATGTCTTGCGGCGACGGGTCGTAATCATGTGGCTCGGTGCCTGGTTTTACTAATTGCGTTACTTGGATATTGTTGCCGCCTATCTGACGGGCAAATTCTGCCATCGGATAGAACGAGGCCACAACTTGCAATTTTGAGCTGCTGCCATGATTAGCCCGGGCATGAGCCAGCCACATACAGCCGCCAACGGTTATGGTAAGAATACACAGAGCTGCCAATAGGCGGATTAACCGCGATAATTTCATTCCATTAGCATAGGAGCAGCAGGTAAAAACTGCAAGTTTGTCGCAGAAATATCAACTTTTGCTATCGGTCTGCAGAATCACTCCTATCTCTATTGGCATAGGCAACTGTCAGTATAGGTAAAAATCCTTGGGTAGCTACTGGCCAGTCTGGGCAAGGTCCAATGAGTAGCGTTGTCTGATGTAGGGTTGTATCTTGCGTTTCCTATTCAGACCCGGGATTAAGCGATGTGATCGCGACATATAGAGTACTCCTTCAGGCTATACATACGTTTTATTTATGAGGCGCCGAGCTAACTATATATTTATGTTTCAGGAGGTGGGTCTAGGGGGGCTGTGTTTTGCTCGGGAAATGCGTAAGATTGGTCCGCCGTCCTGTAAATCAGGATATTGGGTAAATTTGCGCGACAAAAATGCGCGTATACGCTCATTAGTGTCTGTAGTAGCACGTATATGCATTGCAGCCTCCTAACGATTTTGATGTCAATAATACTGGTAAGTACATTTTCCACCCTTATCGATAAGGTACAAATACAATGTTACGGGCATTATTTGCAGAAAGCAGTGAAAATTTCTACATAGAGGCGACAGCGTTTACCTCAAGGTTACAACAGTGTAAGATGCTATACTATATAAAGGATAAGCGCAGGGGGTATTTCGACAGATGCAGGATCTAACGATCGCTATTCGACCTTTGGCGACCAAACGTACGTTCAAGAAACATTCCATTCTGTTGTATCAGGGGGAGGTGCCGCGCACCGCCTATATACTGCTCAGTGGCATAGTAAAAACGTACAGTATTAATGCGGCCGGGGAAGAGCAGATTGCCTCCTTTGAGGTGGAAAAAGATATTTTCCCGCTGTCGTGGATTTTCCACAAAGCTTCTACAACCCTCTATTACCACGAAGCGCTGACCGACTGCGAAGTCCTAACGGTACCGCGGGATGCGCTGCTTCAAACGTTGGCCGCAGATGCTGAGCTTAAGGATGTCGTCATGGACTACCTTGTTGTGGCACATACCAGTATGTTCCTACGAGTGACTGCCTTGGAGCAGTCGCGGGCCCGGGAAAAGATTATGTTCACGCTTTATTACTTACTCTCGCGGTATGGCCAGGAGATAAAACCTGGCGTGTTTCGCGTCAGGCTGGCACTGACCCACGGTACGATTGCTAGTCTAGTAGGACTTACGCGGGAAACGACCACGACAGAACTGAGCCGCTTGCGCCGCGAGAAGGTACTGACGTATACAACCAATGACTACACTATAGATAAGACTAAGCTTGAGCGCTTGCTCGGAGAAGACAGCTTTAAGGATATTATTCTGTAGGCATCCGCTCCTGCCCGTCGAGAGGAGCGTTACACGCAGGCCAGCTTATGCTGGTCTGGCTGCACTACGCCTGACTCCTCTCGACGGGCAGGAGCGGATGCCCAAAACTTATATAATCTGAGCTTAGTCGATGTTACTAGCCAGCGTGTTTTCAACCACTTGGAGTAATTCTTTTGGCGAGGCCCAGGCCTTAAGGATATAGCGGTCGGCGCCAAGGCCGTAGGCTTCATCAATTTCTTTTTGCATGTCGTAGTTACTAAAGACAATGACGCGCACGTTCGGATGTTTCTTGAGCAGCTGGTATTTCTTAAGAAAGCCAATGCCATCGAGTCGGGGCATTCGCAAATCGAGCAAAATAAGTGTCGGCTCATGCTGGGCTGCTACTTTCAAAGCTTCTTCGCCGTCGTATGCGGTATACACGGTATAGCCACTTTTTTGCAGGATCATCTGGTAGGCGTCGTTTAATGAGTGCTCGTCTTCAACGATGAGAATGGAGGGCTGTTGTTTCGTGGTCATAGCTGTGCCGTTTCGATTCATGCCTATCTACTATAAGTATACCATCAGATATGCACAGTGAAAAAAATTATACCCTTGGCGGCAATCCTTCTTTGCTTTACTAAACTTTTGTGGGCAGAATAATCGTAAGGGTCGAGCCTTTTCCCTGCTTGGAGTCAACGACTATGGCGCCTCCGTGCAGCTCGACCAGGTGTTTGGCCAGATATAAACCTATACCAGTACCACCGACATGCTGGCTCATTTCGTTTGGCAGACGGGTGAATTGCTTAAACATTTCCCGTTGGTCATGCTTGGCAATGCCGACGCCGTTATCGGTAATGCGAATATAGGTATGCCCAATACGCTGGAAAAGCCTTATGCCGATTTTGCCGCTGCTGGGAGTGTACTTAATTGCGTTGCTGAGAACGTTTTCGATAGCCATGCGGAGCATGTGGGAGTCGGCCTGTATGATGACTGGCTTTTTAGGTAGTTCCAGTTTGAGGCCGTGATTGGCGGCCTGAATATCAGGACGCTGTTCGGTTACGATGTCGGTGATGAGTTCGTTCAGATCGGTTGGTGTGGGTGCTAGGACGATGCGCCCGGCATCGATTTTCGCCAGGTGCAAGATCTCGTTAATAATCTGCAATTGGCGGTCGTTGCTGGCGTAGGCTTTTTCGAGTAGTGTTGTTTGCTCGGTAGTGATGTGTCCGGCAAAACCCTGTAAAACCATGCCGACGTACTGTTTCACTCCTGTTGCCGGGGTCCGAAGCTGGTGAGATGCCAGTGACAGCAGTTCATCCTTGGCCAGTTCTACGGCACGTTCCTTTTGGACGGTTAGTTCTTGTGAGCGGGCCCGTAGTAGCAAGAGGACGATGACACCAATGAGCACTGCCACAAAGGTACCGGAAAAGAGAATGCCCGCTGGACGCTTACTCTCAATAGAACTTACTAAGCCATTTTTATCAAAGGCATATTGCATATCCCAGGTCTCGCCATAAAGCGTCAAATGCCGGCTCACGAGGATGCGGCTATTCTTTTTGAGTATAGCTTCGAAATGGGGTGACTGGTAGAGGTTGGTATGTGCCCCCTCGCCCTGTACTGCAATTCGAAAACCGGCATTTGCGCTGTCAGTACCTTTACCGATTCCACCGAAAAAGACATCGGCTCGAAACGCGGCGAAGGTATAGCCGAGAATGGCACTGCGCCGTTCGTGAATGTTGCTGATTGGCAGATCTACCCGGTAGTAAGGTATGTACATGTTAAATCCAATTGTCGTCCCGTCGGCTGATCCGGCCGCAGCGAGCCCTCCGGTAATCGTCGTCATCCCGCTGTCCTCTGCATGGAGCAAGGCAGCTTTACGCGATGGATCCGAGTACATATTAAATCCGTAAGGAATCTGACCATGCGAAGCTACTAACTGGACATAGGTGAGCGGCGCATAGACCGTATCTGACGATGAGATCGGTTGGATGGTAAAGTTAGGAACTCCCTGCGACGCCATATATGCTGCGAGCCCAGGAGCTTGGTCGGGTGTTGTCAGCCGGATGAAGCCAATACCTTGTACACCGGGATAGTTCTGGTTTAGCTGGAAGGCTTGCAGGTAATGCGTCCAATCGGCTCGAGTCACCTCATCCGAACCTTGCAGCAGGCCGACGCCCCCTTGCAAGATCTCTTCGTATGCGGCCATGCTGCTTTCAATAGATTGTTCGGTGCTGTGCACATGCATATTGGCCGCAGTAGTTATGCCTTGATTGAGCGAAGTGCGGGCAGCGCTCCAGCCGAATACCGTTGCAATCAATATAGCTAATACGATAACTGCCGGCGGAAAATATAATGAATGATACATAGCCGTCGTTCCAAAACGTACACGCTTGCTGTAAAGCCTCATGCATCTAAGTATAGACCGCTCTCGCTGAACCCGCACCTAGGTCATCTTAAAATCATGGCAGCGGGGAGGAGGTTTTGCTACACTAGGGTTAGCATAATCTATGGCAGATCTTAAAGAGTAATATTAAGGGTGGAGATGCCTAAGAATATATTTATACGCTATATATTGGTTGGCGGAACGGCTTATGTGATCGAGATGGGCTCGCTCTTTGTGCTGCGCTACGGTCTTGATCTGAGCCCTCTCGTATCGGCAGCCTGTAGTTTTTGGATTGGTTTTGCTGTGGCATTTGTGCTGCAGAAATTTGTCACCTTCCAGAACTATGAAAAAAAGGCTCAGACGGTTGCCAGGCAGGCGGTATTATACAGCGCCCTCACAGTCTGGAATTACGCATTCACACTTGTACTCGTGAAGATTTTTGCCAAATATGCCTCGGTGCTGATTATCCGTACTGCTGCTATCGCGGTCATTACTTCCTGGAATTTTTTTGTATACAAACGCTTTTTCCGTAATCGTCCGCAGGTTGTGATAATCGAATGAGTACTAGTAAGAAAAAACACCGGTCCAAAGCCAAATCTGCGAAAGCAAGAAGGCAGCAAGCTGCAGCTCGCAAAACATCGAAGGCGATCGAGCGGAAGGGCAGTACAGAAAATCGGTCGCCAGCTCAAGAAACAGCAACCCCACCAGCAGCTCGCTTGTCTGGTTTTAGTATTACGGTAGGGAAACGGCGATATGACCTGGCGCCAGTACATGCATGTATTGGGCTTCTTGCTTTGTTAGTGACGGCCGCTGGCTGGTCACTGCTGGCCGCTCGTATTCAGCAAGGCAACGCTGACCAGACGGTAAACACATATCTTTTTACTCACTGGTCGACATTCCATGCCGCAACATTGCCTGGGGCTCATTCTTTCCTTCTTAAGTGGCCGCTTTTTGTGTTGGCAAATCTGCTAGGTGCAACGCATGCCACCTTTGCGTTTCTTACCTGTCTTGTCACGTTGACTACTGTGAGCGCTCTGGCCTATGTTCTGTATAGGATCGATCGCCGGCCTTTATTATTCGGCACCTATTGTCTAGCTCTCGCCTCTATCCTATTGGCGATTCCACCCGAGCCGTATGCTGGCGGTCTGCTCCCGGTAAATATGGCAATGCTTACCACGCGCAATATCGAATATATAGTCTATATAGTGGGCCTGGTTCTGTGTATTCGTGCGCCTCGGTTGAAGGCGGGGGGATTTTGGTGGGGAGGGCTACTCCTGGGTATGCTGTTTGCGAGCGACAAGTTGTTCGCCACCCTCAGTATTGGGGGTGCAGCATTGGCGCTCATAAGCTATGGCATCCGGGGCAAACGGAAACTTGTACGACTATCTCTTATCTGGCTGCTCTGTAGCGGCTTCGCACTGGCTATCGCCGATATTGTTCTTTGGAGCATTGGGGCGGCTCATCTGACGCATATTGCTACCCAGTCTGGTACGAGCCCATATCCGGCTGCTACTGGTGTTAAAGATATCGCCCTAGGGGTTATTTTCGGCTGTCTGGGTATATTGACCAATTTTGGCGCCAATCCAGCCTTCGATGCAGCAGTGCTACGCAAAATCCCCAGCCTGGCATATGGTCGTTTGGCGAGCCTAAGTGGGTTCGCGTTCGTCATGAACGGCCTCTTATGTATAACTGGCTTGTACGCAACCGCACGTCTGTTAGGTACAAGTTTATTCCATTCGAAAGACCGGCAGCCACGTCTTGATATGCCGGTCGTGCTCTCGTTGTTTCTTATTTGGTCGTCTTTAGCCGCCTGCGGGGCATTTATTGCAACACATCATTATTACGTTGTCGACGCCCGCTACTTAAGCATTTTGCTGTTTGCAGTGTTTGTCTCGACTGTAACCTATTTTCGGGGAAAAGCACTGCACCGTGGGCTATTTGCGCCGCTAAGTGTGATGCTGGTAGTTTCGATTAGCTGTGGCACGATTACGGCCATTCGTATATACAAGCAGGATCGTCAGGCACTTGCTGATGTGAGCACACGCAACGCACTTGTTGCAAAGGCTCTTATCAATCATCCTGTCAGTGTACTCGTGGGCGACTACTGGCGCGTATTGCCCATTAAGGATAGTGCCTCTCACGGTCTGAATGTCATGCCGCTCGACGCCTGTAATCAGCCGCGGGGCATCTTAAGCAGTGCTACTTGGCAGCCAGATTTGTCCACCCATAGTTTTGCCTATCTGTTGTCGTTCGATAAGAGTCTTACGAATTATCCGAACTGCTCGTTGACCCAGGTTATGCAAGCATATGGCCGGCCAAATGCGAGCGTGACGATAGCCGGTACGCTGGAACACCCTACTGAGATGCTACTTTACTATGACCATGGTGCCCATAAAAGCGCGCCGCAACTTGCGACCTCGGCTTCGCATAGCGTACCAAGTACCGTGCTACCTATCTCACTTGAAGAACTGCCGATTGAGCATTGCGAAGGAGGGGCGACGATCATGAATGTCGTTGCTCACCAGGACGATGACCTACTGTTTATTAGTCCCGATTTACTTCATGATATTCAGGCAAAGCATTGTGTACGTACGGTATATGTCACTGCTGGGGACGGTGGTGGTGATCAGCTCTATTGGCAAGCGCGTGAGCAAGGTTCGGAGGCTGCGTATTCTACTATGCTCGGCGTTGATAATGGCTGGGTACAACATATCGTAAAACTGGGAGATCATGAATTCGCAACGGTTGTAAATCCGCGCGGTAACAAACAGGTCTCATTGATCTTTTTGCATCTGCCCGATGGCAATGTAAGCGGCCAGGGTTTCCGAGCGTCGGACTTTGAGAGTCTTGCCCGGCTTGAGGGAGATCGTATTAATACAATGCACAGCGTCGATCATCAATCCATCTATACCTCAACGTCACTGGTAAGTGCACTGACCGAGCTGATGCAGGCTTATCATCCAACCGAGATTCGTACACAGGCTACGTACAATGCCAGCAAGATGTACCAGGACCATAGCGATCATATGGCAGTGGGTCGTTATACGCAAAAAGCTTATGTGGCCTATGCTGATGAGGGCACAACCATCGAGTTTTATTATGGTTATCCCATCCATGGCATGGTACCTAACATTGCTCCGGACGACTTGGCCCAAAAAACGGCGGCGTTCATGGCGTATGCAAAGTTCGATGGAGCGGCTTGCCACAATGTAGATCAGTGTGAGTATTCATCGAATTACGGGCCTTACCTGAAGCGACAGTACGGCTATACAGAGCACTAGGCGCCTCTTGAGTGGCACAAAACAACCAGCCCCTGCTGCTACGGAGAGCGTTACACGCAGGCCGACTAGAAGTCGGTCTGGTTGCACTACGCCTGACTCTCCGTAGCAGCAGGGGCTGGTTGTTTTGCTTCCTGCCTTGACTGACAACGACCGAACTGGTTATGCTACAATCATGCCGCCTGCAACCCAAACAAATTCTTCTGTCACCCCGGCTTCATCTGCTTCAGAGGCGGTCACCACCACGGAGCGACAGTCAAAAAAGGCATCTCACCCGCCAGAGCGTCCTAAGACATCAAGCAACATATTGCCGATATTACTCATCGTAGTTGGAAGTGGGGCTCTTGTGGTGCTCCTGATTATCGGTGCATACAGGCTCGGCAAGCAAAAACCGCCCACAACTATCACCAAACAAGTACAGGTACCGCTCCCGGCGCCTACGCTTCCAGCCAACGCTGTATTAACGGCCGCATGCCTGGCTCAGCGCGGCGAACAGTATGCGCTACCTACGACCAGCACGACCGGCCTAACCTATGATGTCTACCAGGGAAAAATCGTTGCTATTGAGTACCTTGTCGGCCAAAATGAATTAAGCAAGCCGGGCGATCTATTTTCAAATCTCTCGCTCCCACGCACCGACTACGAACATCTTACGGTTAGTTCAGTGCCTGCAAGCGCTAGCCAAAAAGAGCCGCAATTTCGCATTATTGCCTATACGATAAGCCAGTCGGAGGCCGCTAAAATCACTTGCGTTAAGTAAGTTTAAGGCACCCGGCTCTCCCAGTAGAGTCAAGCGTAGTGCAACCAGACCAGCGTAAGCTGGCCTGCGTGTAACGCTCTACTGGGAGAGCCGGGTGCCTTAAAACAAGCTTTTGCAATCTTTTGTTCCGGAATATGCTAGCGGCCGCTTTTCTGCCCGGCACGCCATCTGGCATGCGCCAGAGCAATACCTACAGAAATTGCACTGATATACATAAGGCCGGTAGTACAAGACTGCAAGATAGGAGCATGAGTGCTTATAACTAAATAGGTGCCGCTGGCCAATGTAGCGCCGACCATGGAGTAAGCCGTGTAAAATTTGGCCCGTGATGGTGTAAAGAAGACATATGTGGTGGCGACCATACTAGCGAGCGCAGTAACAAGATGAATAAGTACAAACATATTTTTAGTATACCTGTCTTTAGGGCAATACGGAACCCGTAGCGGTTGCTGCTACTAGCACTAAAATAACCATTAGTGAGAAGAAGAACATCTTGCGTGCCCAGCGTACATCGTCAGTTCCAGTTTTAAAGCCCTGCAGACCACGGGCGAGCCAGGTAATCCCGGCAAGCAGCATCACAGCAAGATAGACGTAGCCGGCATAGTCAAAAACAGTTAGCGCCGCACACGCTAGTATAAACGCCACAATGTAGGCGCTGATTTGCACCTTTGCCATGCGCATGCCTTTTACCACGGGCAACACTGGTACCTCAGCTGCGGCGTAGTCTGCCGATCGATACATAGCAATGGCATAAAAGTGCGGCATTTGCCACGTGACCAGCATCAGGAACACAATAACGGCGCCTGCATCTATGCGACCACTCACCGCCAAATAACCCGCGGCAATGGGCATCGCGCCGGAAATACTTCCAACCACTGTGCCTACTGTAGAGTGTCGCTTAAAGTAGCCATACAGAGCGATGTAGTCAACGAAGCCCACCAGGCCGGCGCCTATCACGTATTTGTTCGTGAAGGATACGAGCACGAGAAAACCGGCCACTACCAGGACAGTAGCAAAGAGTAGCGCGCTTCGTGGTGAGATTTGCCCAGTTACGAGTGCCCGCTTCTCTGTCCGTTTCATCTTTTTATCGATATTGCGGTCGATGTAGTTGTTGTACACGCAAGCTGCGGCAATCACGAGCGACGTGCCGAGGGCAGTTTCTAGCAGGAGCGCAAGATGGATGTGTCCTTTGGCTGCCAGGAAAAAGCCAGCTACAGCAGTAAGTACATTATCATAGATAATGCCTGGTTTGGTTAGTTGATAGTAGGCCTTGAGCATAAGGCTTATAGCACTGGTTGAGCGCTTTCGCCTTTTTGGACAGCGTTATCTGTTTGGATAGGCGTTGCCATGTTGTAGTTGAGGTTCTTCATAATCCAGATTGATCCAATTACTATAATAAGCAGTACGATGAGCATAAAGACAAAGGCCATGATATTCCAATGCGACTTCCTATTACCAAGATGCAAAAAGAAGACCAGCTGCACAATAAGCTGCGCTACGGCAAGCTCAAGAATGACGGACAGCAATCCCCATCCACTTAGCACATGGTGTACGACAATAAAGTAAGCTATCAGTGTGAGTCCAATAGAAAGAATAAAACCGATCGTGTAAGCGATGAGTGAGCCTTCGTGCTCCTGGGTATGAATTTCCTGTACGGTTGTGTTTTTGTTCATATGGTTATCACTCCCATGAGGTAGACGATCGTAAAGATAAAGATCCAGACAATATCCAAAAAGTGCCAGAACATGCTGAATAGCGTGAGCCGGCGGGTAATGCCGCGGGTAAGCCCTTGGCGGGAAACTTGTATCATCAGCACAATAGTCCAGAGCAAGCCGGTGGCGATGTGTAGCCCGTGAGTTCCTACGAGGGTAAAGTAGGACGACAAAAAGCCACTGCGTCGCCAGCTGTTGCCCTCTGTGGCCAGGTGGTGGAATTCATTTAACTCCATGCCAAGGAAGGTTAAGCCGAGCAAGAAGGTGATCGTAAACCATACTTTTAGCCCCGTCTTGTTGCCGCGGTGCAATGCCAGCATACCGAGTCCGCAGGTGAAGCTGCTTGTAAGCAGTACAAGTGTCTCGCGTAATACAAAGGGCATATCAAAGATATCATGACTGGATGGACCACCATAGGTGTTGTTATGTAACACGGCGTATGTCGCGAATAGCGTTGCGAACAAGATACAATCGGTCATCAGGTAGACCCAAAAACCGAAGGCGGTTTTGTCGTCGGCAACCTGATGCTCGTGTGCCAGTTCTGCTATAGTCGTATGGCTCATGCTTTGGCCGCCTCATCCATTTTTTGCAGCTCAGCGGCGGTAATGACGTATTCTGTATTGTCATCTGAAACACGAATGATAATGCAGGTGATTACTCCAAGTAGGCCGAGTACGGCAAGCCACAGGATATGCCAGATAGTGGCGAAGCCAAAGATAAAAGCGCAGGCGGCAATGTACATAGCCAGCGGCGTGTTCTTGGGCATTTCTATATCTTCGTATATTGGTTTTTTGGCCGCTGTCTTACTGTGTTTCATTTCCCAGAAGGCGTCGCGCTCATGTACTTCGGGGATAACGGCGAAGTTGTAGAGCGGCGGCGGTGACGTGGTGGCCCACTCCAACGTCCGTCCGCCCCATGCATCACCAGTGGTGTCGAGATTGTGCTTACGCTGCACAATGCTCACGATGAGCTGTAAGATTTGGAAGCTAATACCAACGAAGACTAGCGCCACCCCAACAGCTGCAATGATAAACAGCCATTGCCAGCCCATAGAGGCATCGTAGTGGTCTAAACGCCTCGTAGCGCCCATGAGGCCTAGGATGTACAGTGGGATGAAGGCTACCGCGAAGCCAATGGTCCAGAACCAAAAGGCGATTTTACCAAGTGGTTCATTGAGCTTAAAGCCAAACACTTTCGGGAACCAGTAGCTAACGCCGGCAAAATAGCCGAACAATACGCCACCGACAATCATGGTATGGAAGTGGGCAACCAGGAATAGACTGTTATGCAACTGGAAGTCGGCTGGCGGCAAAGCCATCAGCACGCCAGCCATACCACCGATGGTAAATGTACACACAAAGCCCAGGAACCATAGCATTGGCGTGGTGAAGCTAATCCGCCCGCGGTACATCGTAAACAGCCAGTTAAATACTTTTACACCCGTCGGTATAGAAATAATCATGGTCATGATACCGAAGAAGGCATTGACGTCGGCTCCAGCGCCCATGGTAAAGAAGTGGTGCAGCCAGACGATGAACGACAGGAAGACGATAGCCCAAATTGCCCACACCATCGAAGTATAACCAAACAAGCGTTTGCGCGAGAACGTCGGCACTACTTCAGAGAATATACCAAACGCCGGCAGGATGAGAATATATACTTCCGGATGTCCCCAGGCCCAGATGAGGTTGACGTACATCATCGGATTACCGCCAAAATCAGAGGTGAAGAAGTGCATGCCCAAGGAACGGTCCAAGAATAAGAGTGCTAATGTGGCGGTTAAAATCGGGAAGGCGAAAATAACTAACACCATCGCACCCAGCACACTCCACAAAAAGACCGGCATTTTCATAAGCGTCATACCCGGTGCGCGCATTTTTAGGATGGTCACGAGGAAATTAACTCCTGATAGCAAACTGCCCACGCCACCGATCTGCAGCGCCCATATCCAGTAATCTACGCCGACGCCCGGGCTGTACTTTAATTCGGAAAGCGGCGGATACGCCAGCCAGCCAGCCGCTGAGAATTCCCCGACCATGAGCGAAAGATTTATCAGCACCATGCCCGAGGCAAAGAGCCAGAAGCTAGCAGCATTGAGGAATGGGAAAGCTACGTCACGATTGCCAATCTGCAATGGCACGATCAAATTGATCAGCCCAAACATGAAGCCCATGGCCACAAAAAAGATCATAATAGTGCCGTGCGCCGAAAAGATTTGCTGGAAGTGGTCGGAATTAAGGTAACCATGCGACGCGCCAACTGACACGGCCTGTTGGCCGCGCATTAGGAGGGCATCGCCAATACCGCGTAGCAACATCACCGTGGCTACGGCGATGTACATTACACCGATCTTTTTGGGGTCAACGCTTGTGAGCCATTCGCGCCACAGCCATTTCCATTTTTTGAAATAGGTTAACGCGGCCATGATGCCAATGACTCCAACGACCATACTGACTGCACCGCCAAGGGTAATGGGGTCGTGCGGGATCGCCTGTAAACTCAATTTTCCTAATAAACTCATAACGTACTCGTATTCATACTCATGTTTTGCATGGCCGTGTTATTTGGTCCCATGTATTTCATCATTATCGTATCATAGAGTCCGGCTTGGCTGGCAGCGTACGTTGCTGGATGCATCGTGCCTGGTTTGGAAAGCTGGTTATAGGCTGTTGTAGTCAGGTGATTTGGGGAGCCCTTTGCCAATTTGACCCAATTGTTGAAGTCTGCATTAGTCACCGACTGAGTTATGAAGTGCATGTCGGCGAAGCCGCGGCCGCTCAGATTGGCTGAAACGCCTTCGAAATTACCCATCTGGTCGGCAATCAAATGCAGCTGTGTCTTCATGCCTGCCATAGCGTAGACTTGCCCACCGAGGCGTGGAATCCAGAGCGAATTCATAGGCGCGTCGGCTGTAATCTGGAAGTTTACCGGGGTATCCACGGGGATCTTCAGATAGTTAACCGTTGCAATATGTTGTTCTGGGTAGATAAAAAGCCACTTCCACTGCAAGGCCACTGCCTGTATGGTGATCGGCGGATTCTTGCTAACGAGCGGCCTATAGGGGTCGAGCTCGTGTGAACTATTCCAGGTGACCACTGACAATATAAGGATAATCAGACACGGGAAACCCCACCATAACGCCTCGAAGCGATTATCCGCCTCGAAATCTGGCCGGTACTTGGCAGTTTTGTTGCCTTCACGGTACCTCCACACAATAGTAAAGGTCATGATAAAAACTGGAATAACGACAAAGAGACCAAGCATGCTGGCGAACAACATCAAATTACGCTCTTTGTGCCCGATACTGCCATGGGGATTCAATACGGCAATACTATGCCGATGCATAAAAACTGCGGCAATCAGCGCCGCGACAATGGCTACAAACACACTAATCCAGAGAAGATATTTTTTCATTGTACGCTATGACAAAACAAACTAATGGCTTCACTATAGCATTTTTTAAGGCGCCGCAATACCGTTTTATGGTCCGACGCTCGCTAAAACGCGCTACAATAGCCGCATGTGCAGAAACATCAAGACATTATTCAATTTTGAACCATCGGCTACGCCGGAAGAAATAAGGGATGCGTCGCTCCAGTTTGTGCGTAAGCTTTCTGGCTTTACTCACCCTTCACAAACCAACGAAGCAGCATTTAACCGGGCAATCGACGAAGTGGCGCATGCCGCTCAACATTTGCTGAACTCACTCCAAACAGCCGCCAAGCCACGCGACCGCGAAACTGAAGCACTGCGCGCCCAAGCCCGATCGGCTGCCAGATTTGCCCGTTAAAAATACCAGCTCCGTTTTATGATTTGCGGCAAGGTTAGGGTATAGTGCCTGCATGCCTTTAACGATTGCCGAAGGACTCCCCGCCGAGTGGGCAGAGTCCACTATAGTACGCCACTTTGCCGATCCTTATTCTAATAAGGCACTTGCTGAGTCACGCCAGGATTGGATAGACCTTGATCCAGTTGCTTTAGACCAAGAGTCGGAAGCAGAGGACGAACGTTATCATTTTGAAGAGTTAGACAGGGGCGTTGATGTAGCGGAGCTGGATTATCCTGAGGCACACAACTTGTTCTTCGAGTCGATGCGGCGCTTACTACGCCCGGAAGAACTGCAAAGTGCAACCGTAACATTTATACAAATGCAATCAGTTTTGCGCAGAGGGGATACGCGTACCCAGGATGCTAACCATATCGACGGTTCTTTCTCCGACCCCAGAAGCGCTAATCCTCGCTTGCGTTTAACAGGCATTGCTTGCAATATTTTGCCGACTGTCGTCGTTCAGGGAGGGTACAAACGGTCGGATTTCCACTACCTGGGGGATGATTATTTCTATCTACCATCCGAGCGGCATAGGCATAGCGAAGAAACAATCCCCATTGGCAGGCTAGTGCTGCTTGGGCCGGCTGCCGTGCATCGTGCACAACCGGCAACCGAGGATGTGACGCGGCGATTTTTGCGATGGTCGCTGTATATTTAGTGTAAAAAATGACTTGAGCAGATCTCGTCTAGTGGCATAGCGCTACGATTGGCTACCTTCAATAATCGACAGAATATTACCGGCCGGATCTTTGAACCAAGCAATGCTCGGGCTGGGATGCTCATTATTACCGCGCGCAATGCCCTTTTTGTCTTGATACATACCCTCGTAGTGCTCGAAACTAACGCCGCGGCTCGTTAGCTCATCTACCGCTTTGTCGATATCTGCAACTACAAGGTTGAGCATGGTATAGCTGGCCGGTTGGTGATTCTCTTTGGGATACATAAATAATTTGCCTCCGCCGGGCAGCCTGAAGCTAACGCCCATGGTGTCGTCATCCACCTTGAGGCCCAAGGTTTTGGTGTAGAATTCTTTATTTTTGGCAAGATCGTCTACTGAAAATCCGCTAAATGCTGCTACTGGTTCGAACATAATCATCTTTCCTTACTTTACAAACATAAGTATAACCGTTCGTGCTCTATTTTCGACATGAGCCTATGTGCGGGCAGTATACTAGGGAAGTAAAACAATGAGGGACGATGAAATATGGTAACAACAATTGGCTTTTTGGATCTCGGCGCACCAGAACTACTCATTATTCTGGCAATCGCACTGTTGCTTTTTGGTAGCAAAAGACTCCCCGAATTATCGAAGAGTCTTGGCCAGTCTATCGGCGAAGTCAAAAAAGGTGTCGCCAGCGCGACTGACCTTAAGAGTGAGATAAAAACGCAGGCTGTGCAAACAAAGCAGGCGTTGTACGACGATAAATCAAATGAGGTGCGTTAGTTTTTATACAGTACTTAGTTTTCGGTTGCGCTAGTACAAATGGATGGTGGCAAAGTTGCTGGATGCGCCGCTTGGCGCCGTGTTTGGACTCTGGGTTGGGGCGATCGATGCGTTTGGTGGTGGGCTAGTCGTCTCGAATGGAGTAGGGCTAGGCTGTGTAGTGACGAATGTCGTTGGGTCAGTAGTGGGCGTGGTCGCACTAAGCATAGGCGGACTTTCACTAACCGTGAGGCTGATGGTAGGGTTGGATGATGGTAGTGAGGTGGGGCCGGGGGCTGAGCTCATGGAAGTCGTTGAGCGACTTGCTGTGCGCGACGATTGTGGACTGGGGTGGCTGCTATGAGAGCTGGAGGACGATTTCTGACTGGTGCTGGTAGGGGAAATCTGGCGCTCGCCAGTGGTGCTTGGGCTGACGACTATGGTTGGTCTGTCCTGGCGAGGAGATGGCCCATACATCCATATTGTAGTCACTGCTAGCGCACCTATCGCAAACTCTGCGCCTAGTCCCCAGTATAATCGACGATCGCCAAATATTTCCCCTGTAAGGGTGGTAGTCTGAGGCTCGGGTGCTTGCGCTCTACTTCTTAGAGGTATTACAGGATTGAGTGTTTGGGTTGGTATTTGATTTTCGGAATCATGTAACGTTGGTTCATCGGGCTGTTCTTCGTAGGGCACTGTAGGGGGTTCGGGCCGATAGAGGTGTCCGAAGCGGATTCGCGCTATATCACCATCCCGATCCCGCTGTTCTGCCGCATTTAACCCCATCTGTGGGATTCGTACCGTAGGGGCATAGGGAGAAGGTCTAGAATGTCGTCCTGCCATCTACTCCCTCCTCGATATTGAAGGTTGTATAAAACGGCTTACGAGTAGCCGCCCCATGCTTGTTGTATTCCCGAGAAATAAAAAACCGCCTATTAGCATCGGGCGGATTACTTACTTGGACTATGGCATTTTGGAAGAAGGGGAGTTGTGTTGGTTGTTTGTCGTTGGGGCTAGATGGTAAGTCGAAGGTTTTTATTACCTGTGACTCAACTAGTTGAGGTGTCGGTTTAATATCTTACCTCCATTTGTTTGGCCCACTGATAGCTCTTCGGCATACAAGCAGTAGTGAGCGTTATCCAGTACTTACACGTTTGAGCATATGCTAGAATTTGCATAACTCACTATAGTGTACCATATTGCCTGCGACAGGCGTATATAGCGTCCGCCGTCTCCTAGGAGCAGCCACTGCTGACTGGTCCGGCAGTTCCGTATATGGATTGATCGCCCAGGTCGATGATCTTAACAGTGATGCTGTAGCTGTCGCCGCCATTTAAGTGTGGCATACGGATATACGAAGTGTCGCTGTCACTGCCTGGTCCGGTGAAACTTTCGCTGTTAATTGAATAGAGCGTGGCACCCCCCGACGATCCACTGGTTATGGTGTATACCGCCTGCACACTACCACTGGAATTAACGCTAAAAGGTACATGCAGTGTCATTGAGCATTCGTTTGTGAAGATGCCGTCTTGCACTTGATTGACTCCGAGCGTCCCAGGTGTAATTTGAGTCATATATGAGGGTTGACTGGCGGTAAGCAAGGCTTGTGGTGCCGCGCAAGTGCCGAGGGTGACTGGCCCGGCGGTTGCCGTTATTGAGCCGTTACTCGAATTGGTAACGACGGCGTAGGCCCGGTAAGAGTCACCCGATTCCAGTCCTTGTAAGCCGGTTGCGTATGTATCTGTCTGGCTGCCCGCTGCGCTGAAGCTATAGTTATCCGGGTTATTGATGAAGCTCGAGGTGCGATTGCTGAGTACTTTCCATACAACCTGCACATTGCCAGTGCCGTCAGTGGTAAAAGTAGCGCTAGTATTTAGAGTGCAGCTTGTGCTGTTACGCGGGCTTGTGGTGGCCGAAAAATTGCTGATGGAAAGCTGCGTCATCGGCCCGGGGGGCGGCGGTGTGGTGCCTCCGCCCGTTCCGCCACCACTACCACCGGAGCCGCCCCCGCCGCTTCCTGATGACGATCCGCCGCTACTTGTGCCGCCACTCCCAGAACCACTGCCCGAGGAGGTCTTAGTCGTGCTGGAATTCTGTTGCTGCGCGGTTTTTTGCAAACTCTGCACCTGTGATGACGCAGCAGCGCCTGCATTGCTGCTAATAGACTTCAACAGGCTAAGCGCTTCACTCGTCCTGTGCTCTTTAAGCAATTGTTGCGCTTTGGCAAGCTTGGCAGCGGTATCTACGAGCGCCTTATTGTGTGCCGACTCGACATTAAGCTGATGTGTAATGTGCGGAAACACTAACACCTTTGGTGCATGCGCAAGAGTGGTTGTTGCTTGGGTGATTTTGCCTGTGGAGTCTTGCCTTTGTGCCATATGCAGCGCATGGACCGCCCGGACATTTTGCCATCCTACCAGCGACGCCACTATGATAATTAACAAAGCGGCGGCCGCCAAGTAGAGTACAACAGGTTTTTGTTTGAGTTTTAGCGTAAGCATTTTTTCACAGAAAGTATAGCACAGGGTGATGCTAAACCCCGAAAGACTGTCTCCTTGCTTTCACACTATCATCCCGGACCTATTCTCATCGGCTCTACATGCTCTGGATTCGGGGTCAAGTCTGGGACGACAAAAATGAAGGCGGATACCTGAAGAGGTTAGTGATTAGGCCGTATTATACTGGCTAATCAAGCCGGGCAATTGGTCTAAACTTTCAATTGTAAATAAACACTGTTCAGCGGCTGGCGTGTCTAAGATATGTCCCCATGGACCCCGGCGAATCAGCGCGGTTTGAAGACCCACCTCTTGCGCGGGAGCAATGTCATTGTCCAAACGGTCGCCTACATACAGGATCTCTTGCGCGGGAACGTTCATTTCGGTTATGAGGCGATCGAAAAAGTCGGGAGAGGGCTTAACTACTCCCCAATCATCAGACGTCGCGATACTCTCTACCGGGAGTTCAAAACTACGTAAGATGCTTCCCGCGCGTGCCGTTTGGTTACCCGCAATGTTAACTCTGAGCCCCATCGAACCGAGGGCATGTATCGCTCGCAACGCGTCGGGATACATGTCGTCCATAGTGAACGTTTCGGGGTGGCCGGCATCCGCCCGCCTTTGGCGCTCTTCATCAAGGTTAAACCCTGGCCGAAAGACCTGAAAAGTATCCCGGTAGTCGCCGCCGCGGGCAATGACTGCGCCAAACATCGCCGAGAAAGTATGTCTCGGCACGTCCAGCCAGTCAGCCCAGGTGCCGTACTCCCGCGTTTCGTCAATCAGGGTTTCGCCAACGTCAAAACTAACTACTTTAATCATGAAGCGTAGTATAGCTTTTTAGCTACTGCTCTACTAGCTAGTTTTCGGAGTTCTTAAGACGCAAAACGGAAGCACTCTGGAGCATGGTCATTCATCATACCTACGGCCTGCATAAACGAATAGCAAGTGGTGGGCCCTACGAAGCGGAATCCGTCTTTCTGCAATCCTTTGCTCATCTGTTTGCTAACTATAACGGCTTGCTCCTGCGTGGCTTGGGTGAGGCTCTGGCTGCCAATGTAGCTCCAAAGGTACGCATCTAGACTGCCATATTTATTCTGGACGGCTAGCGTTGCCTTGGCGTTTTCAATGAAGGCATTAATTTTGAGACGATTGCGCACGATGCCCGCATCTTGCAAAAGTGCCTCGCGCTTCGTTTGATCGTACCGGGCGATCTTAGTTGGATCGAAGTTGTCGAATGCAGCCCGATAGTTACTACGCTTAGATAGAATGGTGAGCCAGCTGAGTCCTGCTTGCGCTCCTTCCAGATTCAACATTTCAAAGAGGCGCTGGTCGTCATGCACTGGCACACCCCATTCTTCGTCGTGATATTTTCGAAGCTGTTCGTTTGTTTCAGCCCATGGGCAGCGGATGACATTTGAGCTAAGCATATACGGCACTATACATTTAATCGCGCTGCCCTTCCAGAGTATTTGCTGCGAAATCGGCGATACGCGAGTAGATAAGCAAGTCCCTTGGCTGCGAACTCTCTCTTACCCGAAAGCCGCTGCTCGCAAGGTTGGATGATTTAATCTGAACGTGGGCAAACCCTCCCGTTTTCCGTATGTCTAACTCGCACTGTTGGCCGAAATACAATTCGTCTGGATCTGTGGCTGAGAGTGATACGGTGACATTAGTGGCTGATAGCTCGACTGCCCGAGTCGGCTGATTGAACGCTATGCCGGTGCATAGGCCGCCGGACTTACGGCCATGCCAATATAATTTTCCCGCTGTTTCTTGGGTCGACTCAGGGATGGCCACATCAAAATGTTGCGCCGTATTTGCAATTTTGGATACCCGCGCAAGCCTCCCCAGCGAATTAGCCAGTACATAGAGTTGGATGCCTAGATCAGCAATTCCTTGGCGTGTCCTGTCGGGGGCCAAGGATTCAAGCGATTTAGACCAGAATGTTTCATTCTTTCCGCTCTGAGCATCAAAAGCCGGTTCCGACGTTAGAGCTGTGAGCGCGTCGCCACGTAGTGTGGCGTGCATGGCACTTATGCCCACACACGCAATGCTCCTTAGAACAGGATAACCGCGTTTGATATTGGCGATACTCTCATCAAGCGTCCTGAAGTGAGCGAGGCTATCACCCATAAAGGGGATCTTTATAAATGAGGCTGGTCCGTTAGTTGCATGGTTGATATACACGCATGTATGGTAACACCCATTTGGGCGCTGTAATTTGTGCAAAGATGTTTGATGTGATCCATAGGCCTACATAAACGGAATATGTAGAAGTTGTGTACTTTTGGCTTGGGCAAAGAATCGAGTTATCCAACGTAGCGATGGCCTCTGTTAGGAGGGAGCCGTAAGAGACAGTCTGTCGTGAATTGCTTTTTATTTTTATACTTGCTGCTTGGCCAGTGCTGCAGTTTGGGCAACGACGCGCGCGTGGACTTCCCGGGCAAAGGCTGCCTTGTCGGCTTTGGCCTTTTTGAGATCATCTAAGCGTTCCTCGGGGATCGGCACGGTGGCATGCTTTTCGCTCCAGAGAATAATTTCGATAAAAAGCGGAATGAGGTCGATAGTCATGTCGGTGAGAACGTAGATGTATTTCGTTTTGTTAGCAGGATCACGGAATTTTCGTACAAAACCTCTGTCTTCGAGCGTGGCGAGACGATTCGCGAGAATGTTCGTTGCGATCTTTTCATCCGAGGCCATAAAGTCGCCATATGATTTTTTATGTGCAAAGAGCATGTCACGAATAATAAGCATGCTCCATCTATCGCCGGCGAGCTCAAGGAAGTAGTTGATTGGACAGTCTGACCGTAGATTGCATATATCCATATAAACAGTATAACAAAAACACTTGCAAAATAAAAGTGATATGATACACTTGTAAAGTAAAAGTAATAACAATTTATAAAAGCCTGCAAGAAAAAGAATAGGCGAGAGGTACTAATGCGATGAGTTCGCTCCAAAAGAAAATAATATTACTGGTAGCATGCCTGACTAATTTTATGGTTGTGCTGGATATCGCCATCGTAAACGTCGCACTGCCAACTATGAAACTCGACCTTCACTTAAGCCAGAGCGTACTGCAGTGGATCGTCATCGCCTATGGACTACTGCTCGGTGGTTTTTTGCTGCTCGGTGGCCGGCTGGGCGACTTGCTTGGTAAGCGCCGGGTGCTACTCACTGGCTTGGGTTTCTTTACGATTGCTTCGCTCGTGGCTGGTTTGTCGCACTCTATCCAGCTTCTGTTGATTTCTCGCGGCGTGCAGGGTTTTGGGGCGGCTCTAATGGCCCCTTCGGCTCTATCAATCATCGCTTCCACCTTTACTGAAGGGGCGGAGCGCAATGCCGCTTTAGGTATCTTTGGAGCTGTAGGTGGGACCTCGGCCTCTGTAGGAGTTATTGCCAGCGGTCTGCTTACGGACGGCCCTGGATGGCGTTGGATCTTTTTTATGAATGTACCAATTGGCATATTACTAACTGCCATGGCCATAAAGTTCTTGCCAAAAGATCAGCGCATGACGCAACCCCGACGGTTTGATGCGCTTGGGGCAACCACGGTTACCTCGGCCCTGCTGCTGCTTGTATATGCCTTGAACAAGGGTGCGGACTTTGGATGGACCTCACATTCGACCCTTTGGCTGTTCGGCGGCAGCCTTGCGCTGCTCGGCCTATTCGCCTGGGTTGAGTCTCGGTCGAAGTCGCCGCTGCTGCCTGGAAATGTCTTTAAGAATCGCGACATGGTAGCGGCAGATGTAAGTGCATTGCTCATCTTTGGCGCATTCTTCGCCTTCATTTTTATCGGTAGCCTGCTTATGCAGCAAGGATTTGGGTACAGCCCGGTCAAGACAGGTGTATCCTGGCTGGCGACATCTATTATAGCCTTTATAGTCGCCGGACTGACGGGTACTAAGCTGATTGCTGCATTCGGTGTCCGCAAGCTGTTACTTAGTGGTATCTTTTTGCTCGTCGTGGCGATGAGCCTGCTTGCCAGAATACCGGTGAGCGCGAGCTATCTTAAGGATGTTTTCCCCGCGTTCGTTCTGGCTGGCATTACTATCGGTTTGGTCGCTCCTTCGCTACAAATTTCGGCCATGACCAAAGCTAAAGATTCTGAGACAGGCCTGGCAGCGGGATTGGTGGAAATGATGCGCGAGATTGGTGGAGCTATGGCGATCGCAGGTGTATCAACCATCCTAGCTACGCATATAAAAACGGCTGCTATGATAGCTAATCCCAGCTTGCGCCAAGCTGCCGTATTGCACGGCTTTCGCCTGGCATTTGTACTGATCGCTATCGTTGCTGCGGTTGGTTTCGTCGTTGCTGCTATAGCTTTCCCGAAGAGTATTGAGCACGATGTAGAGGCAATGCCTGAAGGCAATCGTCGGGAGGCTATTGCTGTTGGCGAGGCCGAGATTTAGCTAGCGGTCCACAGTAACTATCTACCACCCGAACGCTTTGCCGGGTGGTAGATTTGACTATTAGGAGGTAGTCAGCAGTTTGACAACTGCCGGCCAGTCTTTGACTCGTTCAATAAGTGCAGGTAGGTCGGATGAAGTGTTCCATGGGTAATCTCCGAAAAGCAGCACGCGGATGCCGCAATCTGCGACTACCTTGGCATGGTGCAAATGATCATCAATAAGCAAATCTACCTGTAGTGCCTGACACACTTCGGATTTAGAGCGTGGTTTGTCGCTGAAGAAATTAGTGTATTGCACAGACTGAAAGAGGTCCGGGAAGTATTGGTCCAGCATTTTTTCAGTAGCTGTTGCCAGAAAATCGCGTCGTCCGGTAATGATATGCAGATCGTGCTGCTTGCTAAGTGTTCGTAAGGCATCAATCGCTTCGACGAATGGAAGGGCCGACTGATATTCGTCGCTCATCAGGTACTCGTCCACGCGCGCAACGGCGGTTGCATCGTCGTCCACACCCCACACCTTCAGGTCATATGAGTAGAGATTCTTGAGTTCAACTGACGTCCCGTAGGTTTTATTGTAGTGATCAACGATGAGTGATGCGGTAGGCACGATCACGTCGTCGCAGTCTACTGCTATGGTTAATTTTTGCATAGCAGTATCGTAACAAAATAAAAAGCTTGCCGGAAGCGATGAACGGCTATTATATTTGTTTCTGCAAAAACAACACCTTAGGCTCTATGCACGCATGTTGGGCGCTGTCATCGATTATGCCCTAGGTAGAAGCGGATCTACGCAATTGCGGCAGCGACGGCTTCTGCAAGTCCGGGTGTAAAAGCACCAGGGATGATTTCGTCGGCGGTGGGGGAGGGAACGAGGTGGGCCAGCGCTTCAGCAGCAGCAACCTTGTGCGCATCGGTAATGGTTGTCACGTGATTATCGAGCGCACCACGAAAAATACCAGGGAAGGCCAGCGAATTATTGATTTGATTGGGGAAATCGCTGCGCCCGGTGGCAACGACTGCTGCCCCGGCGGCGTGGGCTTGGTCGGGCATAATCTCGGGCGTTGGGTTGGACATGGCGAAGATAATTGGCTGTGGCGACATGGTTTTAACCATCTCGGCCGTCAGCAGGCCAGGTTGCGATACACCAATAAAGATATCTGCGCCGCGTACCGCATCCGCCAGACTGCCCGAACGTGCGTGCGTATTGAACGTCAATAGTTTTTGCTTTTCTGAGTTTAAGTCAGTCCGGTCGGCGCTAATGATACCCTTGCTATCAACGGCCACAATATCGGCACCAGCATATAAGTGAATCAGCTTTGCAATCGCGACGCCTGCCGCACCTGCGCCAACGAGCACAATCTTGCAAGCGGCAAGTGACCGGCCGGTCACTTTGGCAGCATTTATAAGTCCGGCTAAAACTACAACAGCCGTGCCATGCTGATCATCATGCATAACGGGGATAGACAATTCCGCCTTAAGACGTTCTTCGACCTCAAAACAGATCGGGGCAGCGATGTCTTCCAGGTTGATGCCGCCAAAGCTTGGCGCGATTGCCTTAACGGCCGCTACGATCTCATCGGCGGAATGCACGTTAAGCACAATGGGCACAGCGTCGATATTGGCGAAGTGTTTAAATAGCATTGCTTTGCCTTCCATCACCGGCAGTGCGCCGTAAGGCCCGATGTTTCCCAGTCCCAAAACGGCCGAGCCATCGCTTACCACAGCTACGTTATTATTGAGCCAGGTATAATTGCCCGCCTCGGCTGGGTGTTCGGCGACATAGCTACTCACTGCCGCGACCCCTGGCGTGTAGTACATGCTCAATTTTTCGCGACTGTCGGGTGTGTCTTTGAGCGTAATACTGATCTTACCCTTTAGCTCTTTGTGCTTTTCCAGTGCCAGTTTTGCATAGTCCATATGCTTATTGTAGCTTACGACACAAACCAAATCATGATAGAAATGTAACTTAAGAAAGTGAAATCGGCTGGAAATCGCGATGCTGGTATGCAAAAATATTAGCTTGTATCTCTCAAGATCAGCAGATTCTAATGTGTCTTAGGGTGTTGTGGCCAGGGCTTCGTTGAGTAAGGTGACGACCGGCGTAAAGTGGTCTTCCTCGTCGAGTATGCCAAACGTGCGGTGGCTTAGCTCACGTTGCAGCACTGGGAGACCACGGTCACTAGTAACTAGCTCGTGCTGGAAGGTATAGGCGTTTATGCCAGTCTTATCCAATCCTGGGATATCGTCAAGCTCGACTATATCTAGGACGCTCTCACTGGTAAAGGGACGCATATTGACATCCGCTACTTCTACTCCATCGCGATTTAAGAAAATTACATCGCGTTCGCAGTTCGCGGCAAGCCACGCCCGCTCTCTTAGGTATTGATCTACGCTGGTTACGCCGGAAACGGTTCGTTCTACGGCTTGATCTATAAGCGTAAATTCAGTATAGCTATTATCAATCGCTAACGCCCTCAAGAAGACTGGCTCATTCCAGGGAGATGATATATAGGGAGTGCTAGGATGCATATATAGGTCGTGCAGAACTGTCTGTGCCTCTCTGAGCGTTATCTCGTTCATAGCAGCCGCGCCGATGAGTTTTGTTGTTACATATTCCAATTCGGATTGTATAGTCGCAGGTTCGCCGACGAGGGCAAACAGGGGTGTATCCATATCTGGTGGCAGGAATTCAGCGATAGGCATTTATTTATCGTAGCACGATTACTGTTATTAGCTATTTAGAGAAGCAGGCGCGAGCAGCCCTTGAAGTAGACATATATCTAAGTTAGATATATAATACGAGCATGAAGAAGCAGTATAACCAATTGCCGCAAGTCGCGTTTAGCATATTACTCGCCTTAAGTCTGAAAGAGCGCCACGGATACGAGATTATTAAGCAGGTCTTAGAGGATAGCAATGGCAAGATACGCCTGAGTCCGGGGGCGCTTTATACTAGCATCAAGCAATTGTTGGAGCAGGAACTCATTAAGGAAGTGTACCGGGAAGATGATAGCCGCAGGCGGTACTACCAACTTTCAGCCAAGGGCAAAGCCATACTGAGTGCTGAGTTGGACTACTACCAGAACACCATCGCTCTTGCCAGGCAGCGCCAACTATTGGAGATCGGATATGGATTCTCCTGTTAAAACCAGATCAACAGGCTTGTATCGTGCTGCCCTTCATCTCTACCCGCGTGCGTTCCGCGGGCACTATGGACCAGCAATGGAGCAGACGTTCGACGATCTGCTTGCAGGCGAACCTTCGCCGGTCAAACGTATGGGCATATGGGTACGCGCGCTGCTGGATACCCCGGTGAGCGCCACAAGGGAGCATATACATAGCAAAGGAGTATATATGACACGCACAGCTAAACTTTTAACGCTATCTGCGAGTATGGCCATCTTAGTAGTAGGCATCGGTTCGTATTGGTTTGGCAACCTACACGCCAGAGAAAACGTGGGCATAGAACGAGTGAATGTCATGCAATTGGCAGACGCTATGCAGCACGACAGTTTTTATAGTAATTACGGCGACGCTGCTCTGTTGTTTGACGACAAGATTTCCACTGTTACCCATAAGGATAATGCAACTCTGGTTACCTTTGTTACAAATCGTCCGTACACGGTCAGTTGCCAATTTCCTGGCACCCTACCGCTACAAAATGGCCAGACAGTATCGGTAGCCGCCCCGGGCGGCAGCGCCGACCGCCTAAAGGCCGGCGTACTTTTGCATAATTGTTTGCAGAATTAGCAGGTTCTCTAGATGATATTCGTAATAGGCGAATGATACGTGTTAAGAATCAGCTACGGTTTTGGTGATATCGAGAAGTTCCCCAGCGAGGTATTGTAATGCGTCAAAGTAGCGTCGGGGGTCATCAGGAACCGCCAATATTCTCTCATATGGCATAGAAGAGGTTAGGCTTCCGCTCCTGTAATCCAATGAATGTACGCTTGGCGACCGAAGGTGCTCGCCTGGCTGTAACAATTCATCGATGACGGGGTCGCTCGGAATCAGTATATGACATTCTGGGTGCATATCATCTTGTTCTTTCCTATCGGTCCCCACCCAGACAAAATCATGAAACGGGCTAGTCTGTGCCCATACTACCCGTTTTCCAGCGGTTTGTGCGGGGTTTGGCGGATTAACCTGCCTTTGGCTAGCGCTAGGTTGCTTCAGCTTGACTGGCTCCTGAAAGTAATCACCTATTAAGGTAGAGACGGCGCTAGCGACCCCTCTAAGTCTCTCGCTCAATAGTCCTGTGTCGGCTGCCGGGGGTAGGCCCTCATCGTGCGTACGGGCTAGTACTAGGCGGGCCAGCTCTTTAGGCGTAGGCGCTAAAACGTCGCTCGTTATGCCGAATTCGCTTGAAATACTCATATACACCCCCTGTTTGACACGGTTAATTAAGCTTAAGCTTTGTATACTAGCAGCCAACAGGTTTTTTGTAAAACTAGCGGATGTCAGTGTGTATGCGGTCTTTGTCTACCGAGTATTGTCTCGCTGCCTTAATAAAGCCTTCAACGGCCTTTCGGGTGGGTAACTCGCTCCGGGATATCTTTAATGCGCTGGTTGCACCTGCAAACCGCATACTGTCTTCGATCGACATCCCCTCGTCATGGGCTAATACATAACCAGCGTTATAGCTATCGCCTGCCGCAATAGTATTAATTGCGTGTACCTGGTAAGCGGGGATGGTTATAATCTTGCCATCTATTATTGTGTGAGCGCCATACCTGCCGTCTTTGACAATTACTTGGGCGTTGGTTTTGCTTGCAAGCTCTCCTAAGCCTTCCTCGATCGACGACACCGACCAGAGCGTCAACTCTCCAGTGCTTGGAAAGTAGTAGTCTGCCTCGACCACAATCTCTTTGACGAGTCCGACCTCTTCCTGGGTGACACCTTCTACTATTCGTCCATGGTCGACAACGATTTTGGTGTCTGAATCTTTGGCGGCGGCTACAATCGACCCAAGCACGGGTAGTAGTTTCTTTAGTTTAAATAGGCTGCCGAGCATCAGATACTTGGTTTCGGGCAATAGCGGGCTTATTTTTGCCTCGACTTCTTCACCTGTTAGGCGCTGCTTTGCATTACCGCCTACTGCCATAATGGTTTGACCAACACTATTTACGAAATTAACACTTATATTCGTTTTTGCCGCAGGATCGACAATAAGTTCTGAGCGGATTTTGGACTCTTCTAATAAACTGGTAATGTTCGAGCCCATTCGGTCTAGCCCGATCTTTCCAACAAATGCTGTCCTGAAACCCATCTGTGCACAGATGAGCGCAGAGGTAAGCGCGGAACCTCCGGGCGCTTCCCCGTAGAGGTCGCCAACAATTTCGGTTTCCGGCAAGAGCCCCAGTTCACCAAAAGGGAAATCGATAAAGTTTAAGTCAAAATAAGCGGCACCTACCCCTAGGACATCGATGGATTTAGTCATACTGTGATAGTAGCATACTGGATTTTGGCCGAGACGTAGCCGGGCTGCTACAAGCCCTATGGAGGCATGTTTATTTAGAACTGGTTTCTGCTGTCGTAAATTGTTCGCGCAGCCATTCGTCGAGGCTGTTATGGCCACTAGCAGTCATGGCTACAACGAGGTCGCCGCGCGCCAAATGGTCTTTAATGTGCGCCAGCAGCTGCTTGTCGATAGCAGCTGGTTCGGCAATGGAAGGGTCGCTGAGATGTTGGATGAGTTCGGCCGGAGCGAGCATCGGCAAGTTGGGGTCTTCGCGCGCCAGATACGACGGCACCCAGTAGACTTTCTTGGCGCCTTTGAAACAGTCTCTGTACTCGTCTTTTATATAATGCTGCCGGCGATTGGTAAGCGGCTCGTAAATAACTACCAACTCCTGGTTATTTTTTTTAGCGATCTCGAGCGCTGTGCTCATGCCGCCTCTAATCTTTTCGGGTGTATGCGCGTAGTTAGTGTAAAGATTTGGCGCAAGCAGTTCCATACGCTGCTTAAGCCCCGGGAATCTATCCATGATGGGCTGGAGCGTAGCGAGCGGGATCTCGGTTATACGAGCTACGGTATGCATTGCCAGCCAGGCGTCCTCACGGTTAAAGCGTCCAGGCATAGCCAGCGTATCGATTGTTGGATCGGTACCATCTAGCACAGTAATCTGCTCGTTAACAGTGAGCTGTACCCTATCAAGATCACTCTGCCAGATGAGGGTGTGCTGGCTTTGAGCAATAAAGTCACGGAAAGCTTGATTGTAATTATCGAGCGTAGGAAAGATCTCGTGATGGTCCCAGCTTAAGCCGGTAATACCACTTAGGTAGGGTTTGAATGACAAGAAATTGCGGTCAAATTCATCGCACTCATATATAAAATATTTGCTTTCAGGGTCGAATAAGCTTAAGTCGCCAAAGCTCACTTTTGCGCCCAGTGAGTAGCTGACAGGCAAGCTGAGTTCTTTAAACAGCCAGACGACCATAGCGGTAGTAGTGCTTTTGCCGTGTGTCCCGGCCAGCGCAACGAGCTTCTGGTTCTTTTTATCTAACAGCATGTTGAGGAATTCATCCCGCTTCGAGGTTCGGATGCCGTGCTCCTCGCAGAAGCGGATCTCTTCTGGCTTTGCTTGCCCCATGCTTACTGCAGAACTGTACACAAACCAGTCAATGGGGTGTGCGGCATGAACTTTGGCAATATGGTCATAGCTTTGGTCGATTGCGATATCGCGCACGTTATTTTTGCGTAGGTAGTCGATATAGGCACTTTCTTGCATGTCTGAGCCCGATACTTCAAAATCAGCTTGCACTCCAAGCAGCGCAAACGAGCTAATACCTGCTCCCCCAATGCCTGAAAAATAGATATGCATGCTCGCCCTCTTTTCGAACTCTATATAACAAGTATTATAGCACATAGGCTGAAAAGAGTTTGAACGCGTGGCAATTGCGATAGCGAAGATGTACCGCCGCGAGGTATGCTGGTTATCATATTAAGCGTTAGCTGCTGTAGGCAGTTGACCCAGTCGACGCAAGAAAGCTTGCTTGTCATCTGCGGGGCGACCTATAAAATCCTGTACAGTTTCCGCTGGGGGCTTTGATCCACCAGGGGCAAGAACTTTTTCCCGGAAAGCCATCCCTGTTTCTACGATGCCGTTCGTTTGCCTATAGTCTCGTATATTGTCGCCTATTACTTGTCCCCAGGTATATGCGCTGTAGAGTCCATCGTAGCCGTTGCCAAAGAGGTGCTGAAGCGACATTGCCCAGGACACGCCGTCGACATAAGGGGTGCCTGAAAATTTTGTCGCTTCTTTTTCTGCCTTTTTAATGTAGTTTGTGTCCTTTAGTCTAGTTCTGCCATGTATTGCAAAATCGAATCTGCCAAGCTGGAGATTGCGGATTGTTTTGAGTCCGAAGGTAATGTCCCGTGCGGCAATAAGCTTGTCGACTATATCCTGAGGAATCTGTTCGCCGGTCTGCCAATGCTTCCCAATTTGCGGTAGTACCTCTTGCAAGAGGGGAAGGATTTCCATCAGTTGCGAGGGAGCTTCTCCGAAGTCTTTTGGAACCTGTGAACCTGTTAAGATGGCGGCCTCGGGGCCGTGCCCTAGAGTTATATGCATGACATGCCCGAATTCGTGGAACATAGTTACTACTTGGTCGGGCAGTAAGAGACAGGGTTGGCCTTCAGGTGGCTTTTGGATGTTTGTGACATATACGGATGTGGCCTGTTGGCGTTCGCCCGATGGCAGTAAGCTTGGCAGCTGCAGGGTGTAGGTAACGCCGGTGGCACCAGTTCCTGTCTTATCAGGTCGGGGAAATAGATCCATATAGAAGGTGCCAAGCGGCCTACCTGTGGCATTATCGCGTATACCAAAGTACCTCACATCTTCGTGCCATGTGTTCGTAGCTTCCAGCTCCGTAATCTCTACTCCGTACATATTGGCAGTAATACCGAACATTCCTTCCAGGACATTTTCAAGCGAGAAGTAATTTGCTATTTCTGCTGTGTTAATGCCGTAGACCTCTTGGCGGATTCTCTCGGCATAATAGTCGGTATCCCAGGCTTGTATTGGTCCCTCGAAGCCATCTGCTGTGAGTAATTCTTGCATAGGGGCAATCTCGTCGGCAACCCTTTGGAGTAGGGGCCCCTCAATGGAATCATAGAATGCCTCGACGGCCTCATAACTACCCGCCATACTACCTTTGAGCCGGAGATCAGCCCATGATTGATAACCTAGTAGGTTGGCGACCTGGTGGCGGTCGGCCACGATCTGGTCCACAAGGGGTCTATTGGTCTCCATCCCGACCATGTTTTTAGCCCGCCAGACTTGCTCGCGTGTATTACGGTCGTGTACTTGCTTCATGACTTGGACATAGTTGGCGGTGGTGACAGTATAGTTTCCCTCTGGAGTCTGCAAACGCGTAAGATCCGACTCGGGCAGTCCCTGGAGTTGTTCCTTAGTAAGCGTAAGCGGAGCTTTATTTTTCTGCACGTTGCCGTTGAAAGTGGTGCAATTGGCAGTTATGCCTTCCATCAACCTTTGAACTTCCGCCCTATCTGCTTCGCCCAGTCTTTGGCCATTGCGCTCGAATTCGGCCATAATTTTCTCGATTAGGATACTACGTTCTGAATCTAAAGGTTCAGGGCTTTTATTCTCGTTCTGGACCTGCAGGTACGCGGCAATTGGTTTGTACATGTCCTTGTCAGCGAATAGAGCTCCAAAATGTCTTTGAACCTTACCATAGGCCTGCCCACTGGCATCCCGAACGCTCTCGTCGGGGTGGACGCTGCCCCAGAGTAGTTGGTCACGAGCGTATTCACCCTCATATCCTCCAGCATCCATGGCCTGACTAATACCAAGGAAAACATCTTTATAGGTGGGGTCTACAGTTGCGGCCATTACCACTCCCGCCAGCTGTCTAACGCTTCCTAGCTGGGCTTCAGTAGAGTCGGCTACTGTGTTGGCCGTGAGCTCATCAAATCGATATGGTGTGGGCTGAAAGTCTGCTTGTGGTCCCAGTGTTAGCATTCTAGCGTAACTCCTGTAATAAGTAACGCATTACTATAGCACGTCTGCATGGGTGCAACAATTAAAAAGTGATTGGCTATGTGTGAGCACTCTGGTAAGTACTGTTGCGGTAGGCGTTTGCGTCTTCTGGAGCAAACCGACGTGCTGGCTGAGGACAAGGAATACTTTAGGATCTCAAAGTCGCTATCTGCTTTCCGTATTTTTTGATAGCCCAAGGGGGCTATTTTGAAGTGGCACTGTCTTTAGGCGGCGTTTGGTCTTTTTCCGCCTTTGCTTTCGGCTTTTGCCGTAAACGGACAATTTTACCCGATCGAAGCGCGAAAGCCAAAAGTGCTCCCAGGATGATTACCGCTAAACCGATGGTTATCCATAGCGCAGTGTGCTTTTTCGCACCGGCAGAGGTGCTGACTATAGCTGCCGTTTTTGATTGCACTACTTTAAAAGATAATACTTTTGTTGGCGTTGAGAAGCTGCCGGTGCTATCTGCCTGACTTGCTTCCACGTAGTGGTCTCCAGGACTCAGCCCGCTGATAGTATAGTTCCACTTTCCGCTACTGTCGGTAGTAACGGTTACCGTTTTTGGCGTGGAATGTATGGTCAACTTAACAGTGCTATTCGGGGCCCCGGTGCCAGATAAGAGCAGCGATTGGGAAGAGCTGATCGTGACTGAACCGGTGGGAATAGATGTTTTTCCATCTATAGTAATCTGTTGTAAGGCGACGCCAGCGGGCGAGAGGGTAGTGGCCTGGGCCTGTGGGCTGTCTGAAGTGCTAGTAGACGGAGTCCCGGATCGGCTAGGGCCGCCAGAGCTTGACGGACTACTGCTTGGCGGCGGTGAGGGTGCGGCTGCTGGCGGTGCATCGGCGTCTATAAAGGCCAGCTCAAATGGTCCGCCGTCCAGACAACTCTCGCCCACGCCAAAGTTGCCTACAAGCACTAAGTTTTGCTGAACGTTGCCAAAACTACCCTCCCATGTGTTGCCACTTGTGTTTGCTAAGGAGCCTATAGGAGAATAAGTGCTGCCGGCATGCGCTTCATATTGCGAACGAATCCATACCTGAAACGAGCTAGGATAGCCCAAGTTGTTAGTAAGTTTCATAGAGAGGTCATTGCTCTGAGGCATGTGTGTCGTGTCTGAGCCGGCATTGCCGTTTACGAGTATTGGGCAGGAATGCGACCCATTCCAGTCTAGCGTCACTGCATAATTGCTGGTATCTGCGAAGAGTGGTTTCGCAGGCATACTCAAAATTATCAATAGCAGGACGCCAGTGATAGTGAGATATTTTCTCATGTTTTTATTCTTTTTGCTTTCAAACTTATTGTATCACCGCACATTACTGGCAACAAGCGACTGAGGTGTCCTGGATGCTAGCCAGCTTCAGCTCTTTGGATATCCGCGTCGTATCATCGTCCACAAACCAAGCATGACGGCGTCCAAAGGCGAGGGCGGCTCGTGCGTATCTGAATTACATAGGTCATACTTATTGGCGCGCGGCTAATCTATGCAGGCTATAGGCTTTCTTCCAGGTGGATAGTTATGGTATCGCCTGGTTGCTTGTTCATTGTCTTGAGTAATTTTTTACTCACTGGCAAGAATTGCGTGCCATCACCCCATGGCATAAAGGCGGTTTGGAAGGAGACGCCATCCATCGTGCCTTTTACTTTAACCGAACGGGTAGAGCCAAAAAAGGCTACCGACTCCGGCCAGGTAATGCATGTCCAGCCATTAAGATTTTGAATAGGTACCTTGATAGTTTTATTAATCATCATATGTAATCTCCTTACCTTGTTCGTCTGCCTCTAAAATAGAGGCAATTGATTCGAGCTGCTGCGAAAGTTGAATGAGCTGGCCATCGTCCAGTTTCGTTGCCATATGTGCTGTCTACTTTGCGTTATGGACATAGATGGCGGCGAGTACTTTTGTCCCTTCAGGCGTAAGTGTAAGCGGCTGTGCGCGTTTGTGTGCTGGATTGGGGCGGTATGCCACCAAGCCGTTATCCACTCGGGTATCGGCAATTCACTGCACGCTCTGGCGCGAATGCCTCATGCTCTTAGCGATTGGGATACGGTCTGCGGCTCTCTGTCGATTCTCCCCAGCACTTGTCAGCGGGCGCTACCTTGTCCCGGGCTTTTTGTTAGCTTGTCGCCATTGCGAAGTAACAGGCCATTCATGCGAAAAATAGTTATCGCAAGTCTGTTGAGTGATGTTGCAAATGCTGGTTAGAAACCATAGGTTGAAGGTACTATATTGACAGTACACTGTCAAATCTATTGTAATACCCCCTGTCTATACTGCTGCGACCTCCAACCTAGAACGCGATCTTCTTACCCAAGCAACAAATTGCATTGACTTTTAATACGTACGTATGTATTGTTTAGTCATGCCAAGGAATTCAAATCGCTCTGCAATTTTAGATGCGGGCCGGTCGGTTATGTTTCGTTCGGGGTACAACGGCGCCAGCGTACGAACTATCAGTGCGGCTGCCGGTGTGCCACTTGGTTCATTTACGAACCATTTTCGTTCGAAAGAGGCATTTGCAGCCGAAGTGCTGGACGCCTATTTCGTTGATCTTACTGGTGTCGTCAATGCAACACTGCGCAACACAACTCTACCTCCACTAGACCGCCTGCAGCAATATTTCCAGGTGATCAGCGAAAGGCTTGCCGCCGATGAGTGGGAACGGGGCTGTCTTATTGGCGACCTGAGCGCTGAAGCAACTACACAAAGCGACCTGCTACGCCAACAGCTTAAGACGATTTTTGAGACCTGGCGCGCTCCGTTTGCGGAATGCATTGCTGAAGCGCAATCCGAGGGTAGCTTACGGAACTCGGAGGACCCCACAGAGCTTGCCGAATTTATACTCGCTGCTTGGGAAGGAGCAATCCTTCGGATGAAAACTGAGCGGAGCGCAGCAGCGCTTAAGAGGTTTCAACAAATAATATTTCGCACTCTACTGCGATAAGGAGGAGATATGTCAGAGATAACAATCACTTATTGTGTTCCATGCGGATACTTGAAGCGAGCAACGCAAGCTGCCGAGATGCTCAAACAACAACTCGGAATCGAGGCGACCTTGATCCCCGGTGCGGGAGGCGTATTTAAAGTTATGAGCGGTAGTGAAGTTATTACTCAGCGAACTCGTGAGCATTTTCCAGACACAGAAGAAATTGTGGCCCTTGTACAGAATCGCAGTTGACCAGCAGTATACTGCTTACGGAGTTGGTCTATCCGAGGTGATGCATAGGATTAGCTCCGTGGCCGCTACTTTTATCTCTTAGGGGCCGGTTGGTCGCGGCCGATGACCACTATAAACTGCGCGTCGGGATACGTTTTATCTAGCGCAGTGCTCTCAGCCCGGACTGGGCCAAATAGAGACTCCAGCGCTTTGAGAGTGGCGGTCTTTTTGCCCTGGGAATTATCGAAAATCATCGTACTCGATTGCCAGCCCGACGAGTTTACAGTTTTCGCAACTTTCATACCATTGGCTTCAATGGCTGTTTTCCATTGAGCGCCTATGTGCCAGACGCCTTCGCTCGACATCAGCACAATAGTAGCCTTTTCATCATGGGCTGCACCTGAGACTGTTCGCGGGAGTTGGGTACCCCCAGAATTGCGACTATGCTGGTGATAAGCCAGGGAAGGTCCTGCAATTCCAAGGACAAGCAATACTACGCTTACCATGACCGAACGATTGCTATGCCACTTCATATTTCTAGTGCAAATCCATAAGTTGCCGGCGCATCTTGAGAATTTACCAATTACCCGTACGCAGCTCGACTTGATCGCCGAAGGTGAGATTGCCCAGAGACTGTGGCAACTCACTACACAGGTATAGCTCTGGGTGATCTTCTCCGGGCCGGATAGATACGTGGTTGCTTTTAAAGAGCTCCCCCTGATGTAGCGCATACAGCACGTTCGCTACAGATACAGAGGGATCGGTTTGGATACTTACGTAGGGCCATTTTTCACCTTCCTCAAGTTCGGGGGTGACCGTTGCCTCTATGCCTCTATTATGTAAGGCCTTAATGATCTTTTCGCGCCCTTTTTCGTTCATCGGTGTACTCCTAATATTGTAAGCATACTGGCGCAGAATTGATACTGGGTCAATAATCTTATTATATAGCAACGCATGAGATGAGGGCGCAATTAGCTCAGTTGCTGGCCGCGATCGTCTTTTTCTTGTATTGCCGGATGGCTAGGACATACATGATGACGAGAATACCGACACACCAGGCTATCGCCAGCCACGCTTTATCGCCAGCTGTGCCGTTGGTTAATAGTGAGCGCATGGTCTCGATAATTGGCGTAAATGGCTGATTCCTGGCGAAGCTCCGTAGCACGGGCGTCATAGATGAAGTGGGGACAAACGAGGGACTAAGAAAGATAAGGAGCATGAGGATGTAACTAAACGACCCGGCACCCTCAGCAGATTTTGCCTGCAGTCCAAAGTACATTGCCATCCATGTCGTTGCTAGCGTAAACAGAGTGAGCAGCCCTGCGAACAACAGCCACTCTGCCAGACCGGCACTTGTCCGAAAGCCCGCTGCGAATGCGGCGGCTAAGACTAGTACCGAGGAAAACAAGTTAGACAAAGTTGACGACATCGCTTGCCCGCCCAAGATAGAAGAAGGGGCAACGGGCATTGTCCGAAAGCGGTTGATAATACCTTTCTGGAGGTCGGCATTAAGCCGGAACGCCGCATAGGCAATGCCGCTAATTACGGTCAGGATAATGATCCCAGGTGTAATGAAGTCGATATATTTTACCGAACCAGTTTGCTGTCCGAGCGCGCCGCCCAGCACGTAGACAAACATCAAAAGTAGTGCGATTGGTGTCAGTACTACCGTGATAATCGTGTCGGGGCTGCGAACGATATGACGCAGGCTTCGCTTAGTCATGGTCCAAGTATCTGTGAGTATCCGCATCGCTAATTTTCCTCTTTTTTACCTGTAAGTTTGAAAAATACGTCGTCGAGCGTGGGCGAATGTTGTGAGAAATCGGCTGGTTCGATGTGCGCATCGCGCAGTTTAATAAATAATCCAGCGAGCTGAGCAGCGCTTTCGCCGGCAGTAACGGTTAGTTTGAGGTTTTCTCCCTCGGCAATCTTATAATCGTTTTTCAGTATATTCAGTGCTGCTTGGGTCTGCTTCTGGTCATGGAAGGTGAGTTCGACAAGACCGCCAGGTACGAGCTTTTTAAGCTCGCGGGCTGTGCCGCTGGCTACAATCTTGCCGGCATGGAGCAGGGCGATCGTACTGGCCAGCTCGTCGGCTTCGTCCAGATATTGTGTCGTTAAAAATACTGTCGTGCCGCTAGCGGCGAGGTCCCGGATAGTTTGCCACATATTGTTACGTGCTTCGGGGTCGAGTCCGGTGGTAGGCTCGTCCAAAAAGATAACCTCTGGGTTGCCAATCAGGCTCATAGCGATGTCTAGCCGGCGACGCATGCCACCAGAAAATGTCGTCACCCGTCGATCGGCTGCGTCGGCTAGCTGGAATTTTTCGAGCAACTCGTTCGCTGTTTGGGATGAGTCTTTTATATGCCGCAAATCGCCGATGAGCGCTAGATTCTCGCGGGCAGTGAGTGTGTCATCGACTGCTGCGAACTGCCCAGTCAGACTAATGGCAGAGCGCACTTTCTCGGGCTGCTTGGCAACGTCATAACCGGCAACTTCTACGCTACCGCCGTCGGCCGCCAGTAGCGTGGCCATAACGTTGATGGTAGTCGTTTTGCCTGCGCCGTTACTGCCGAGCAGAGCAAAAATTTCGCCCTTATTGACGGTAAAGTCGACCCCTTTCAGTACCTGATTTGCTTTATACGATTTTTTCAGCCCTCTGACGATAATTGCCTGCTTCATGTCCCCCCCTGTTTATTTTTCCAGCTTCTTGGTAATAGCGCGGTTCAACTCTTCACGCAAGCTGTCCTCGTAAGTTTTTTTGTCGTGGACAAGACTGTCGACGAACGTAGCAACGTCATCCCCGGTAACTTCCAACACATGTTTGCCGGCGGCTATGCCTGCTTCAAATTTGTCTACAATCTGCGTAAATAGATCGGTCGGGTCTATGGCTCCGACGCCACCATGCCATACGAAATTTTTGATCTCATTGTAGACGGTTCGGTACTCTTGGGGCAGGGAGTTGGCACGTGCTTCTATCGCCTTCCATTCTTTTTTGCCTTGCAAGTCGCCAATGATTTTGTTTAGTAAGCCGTTCATAGCATCTCCTTATTTTTATATTCCTGTGATTTTTTGTGATACGCCGCCCACTCTTCGTACAGTTGCGGCAGTCTTTCTACCATAAATTCGTTCAGTGAGGCAACGGCTTCAAGCGATTGACGCCGCTCTGACGGCTCATTTCCAAGTAGCTCTAGCCCCTCCCGTGCTAGATTTGCCATGTGCTGGTACTCAGTGGGGTCAAAGCCCATACTTTCCTTGCTGAGCGGACTAAGATGAATGAGGTCTGCCCGGGTACCGGCTGGTCGTGAGCGTGTAATAAGCCGTTGCGCCTCCAATGTTTTGACGGCGCTGTTAATAGCGCTGCGACTCGTAAGAAGGGTTTTAGCGATATCGTTTATCGATTGTTCTGCCGGCTGGCACACGTATAGATAGCCAATTAGCCGGCCTGCTACCGGCGAAAGCCCATAGCGCTCAGCATAAAATCGCCCCGTATGGTCGGCCATGATGAGTACTTTATCTCGGTCCATACGACAAGTATACACAAAATTCCGAAATGACACAAATCTGAGTCATTTCAGTAGAAACATCCATTTCGGTTCCTCCGAAGAGGCGCTCCAAAGAACAGCAGCACCCCGTTAGCAGCGGAAGATGGTCGCCTTTAATCCCATAGCGTTTTGTGTTTTAGTATGCATGAAATAGACAATGGGGGTACGGACACATCTGCAGAGGGGCGTGATGCGAAGTATTATCGTGGCATCGTGCTATCACTCCGTTGCTTTGTCTGCTATACCAGCTGAGATATACTACTAAAAAGAGCAAACATGCAAGAATTTCTAGAGCTTATAAACCGCTATCCTTCCCCACATAACGGGCAACCCATTCGATTGAAACAGACCAGCAACGAGGCATTTGAGCTCTATTTTGATAAAAGCAGGGGTTTGCAGGCTGCCGATATCTCTTTCATCTTCAGTTTTGTTTCCATGGGTGTATTTGTGGAGCATATGAGACTGTGTGCGCAGGCACTCGGACATGGCTTTATCTATACTTCACTGTTGCCTTCCGAGAAGGAATTGCACGGCAATGGCACCATACTATTCGCGCGCTGTAGGGTTGATTGGAATGGCGCAAAGAAAGATATGCGGCTCCAGCAAACATTGCGTTTCCGTCAGACATCCCGAAAGAAGTACTACGAGGGACCGAGCGTTGAGCTCGTAGACTGTATTCAGCGCATTGCCTCGGACAATCGTATGAGACTCTCTGAGCTGGATGCTGCCCAGGCCGTGCAGGCTATATGGCTGAATCAGCGTGCGGTATTTGATGATTTGCGCGACGAACCATTGCGGCGCGAGCTCGATCATTGGCTGCGATACACGCAAGCAGAGAAGCAACATAAGAAAGACGGCCTAGCCTATGATTGCATGGAACTCAATGGCCGATTCATGAAGTACACCGTCGACCATCCGGGCATACTACGAGCTCCTGGCATTTCTCAGTTCCTCAAGCAGTACTATTTGCGCACGATGAAAGATGCGAGCAGTGTTTTTTATATGATGGCGCCATTCGGCTCGGAGCAAAACGCATTTGACGTGGGTATGGTTATTATGAAGATCTGGAAAGAGGTGGCAGAGGCTGGCGATTACCTTCATCCGTTTGGTACTATCATGAGTAACCACGCTGCTCATGGCGATTTTCTCCGGCTTATCGGCGAAGATCATGAGTCTCGCGAGCGTTCGTATTTAGTCTTCATCTTCCGTTGCGGAAAATCGAAGCCACCAATCCCCAGCCTGCGATTGCCCTATACAGAACACCTAATAATGGAGTGAGTTATGTTCGAAGGTCTATATATTGGCTTTGTCGCCCTATTAGATAAAATAATCTGGACGATTGACGTTGGTCCGTCGGTGCACAAGATCTTTTTGTCGCCCAATATCGGCACCTTTCGTGAAGGTCTGGGGCGAGTGCGGGCGGTACGCCTGTACCGGCATGCTGTCAGGCGGGTGCCGGCGTATGGCGACTATATATCGAAGCATTCTAGCCATGGGCCCAAAATCAGTATGTTTAAGGCCTCACTACGGGACGTGCCCGAGATGGATAAGGCCAACTATATTAGGCAGTACTCACTGACGGATAAGATATGGGATGGGGCGCTACCCATGGGTGGTGTCATGTTTGATGAATCGTCAGGAAGCAGTGGTACCCCTACCAGCTGGGTCCGCGGCACGAAGGAGCGGCGCTTCACGCAGCGGATCATGCAAGTGGCCTTTCGCCACTATATCGAAGACAGGCATCCGATTGTCATTAATACTTTTTCTATGGGTGCATGGGCCACGGGGCTTAATACCACGATCAGTTTACTGGGCGTTAGCCGCGTAAAGTCTACGGGGCCAGACATCACAAAGGTGATCGATACGCTCAAAGAACTAGGAAGCCAGTTTGAATATGTGATCACCGGTTACCCACCATTTTTAAAGCAGGTTGCCGATAGTACCGAACTTGATTGGAAAAAGTACCGTATCGCTGCCATCTATGGGGGCGAGGGCATTAGTGAGTCAATGCGGGCTTCCCTTTTGGAGCGCTATGCTGACGTGGTTGGCTCTTACGGGGCGTCGGACCTCGAGATTAACATTGCACATGAGTCCAGGTTTACGATCGCGCTTAGGCAAGCTTTAATTGAGGACGAAGCGCTGCGCCAGGCGCTGTTGCAGCAAAATCGGGGCATCGTGCCGATGATATTTCAATATAATCCGTATGATTACTTATTTGAGACAAACGAAAAAGGCGAGCTGCTGGTAACGATCTGCCGCTTGGAAAACCTCAGCCCACGCATTAGGTATAACATCCACGACCTCGGGCATGTGGAGCAATTCTATATCTTAAAGAAGAAGCTAAAGGAGCTTGGTAGAACTGATTTGCTGAAACTTGCCGAGCTCGATTTTGCAGTGCTTTTCCATTATGGTCGGAGCGATTTGTCGGTGGACTATAATGGAGCAGTCGTGGGGCCTGAAGAGGTTAAGCAGATCATCAACGCCCACAAGAAGTTTGCCGAAAAGATCGAGGGTTTTCGCCTAATAAGTTACGAAGACAAACAATCGCATAAGCACCTGCTCATAGCCATTGAGTTGGCTAAAGATCAAACCATACAGACGGTAGATGCAGACGCGCTGCTTGGCCATATTACTGAGCAGCTGCAAGTTATGAATCTGGATTTTAAATCCGCTCACCACACAGCGCCATTAAAGCCGGAGATGCGAATATACGCACATGGCGAAGGCATATTCGACCCTGCTCATCAAAAGCTTAAGAACGACTACGTGTGGAATATCGACTATGCGCGCGCTCAAAAAGAGGGCCTGGTGCAGTAGGGGTGACCTCGACGGGCGGCTACGACACTTCTAAGGCTTGGCACCATCGCAGGTTTATGCAAAGACATGGTGGCTTTACAGCACGCTGCCCTGTTAGGCCGGCACTTATTGGCCTGTAAGCTTTAAAAATCGCCCAGCGGCTTCCGGGTCCAATGAGGTTTTTAGGGTGAGGTTAGAATTTTCGACTCTTAGCTTTTGCAGCTCGGCATCGTTCTGAGGTGATTTAGACAAGATAAGCCGCTGTAGCAATATTGTTAGTGGCTCGCCTACAGCTTTCTTAAAGTTAAAACCAACCAATTGCATGACGGTAATTGTTTCTTTTGACAGGACAGCTTTTATAATAGCCACGTAACTTTGTAACTTTTCGCGCTCCGCCCCTTCGCTATTATTCTCAATAAGTTTTTCGAGTAACGGCACGATGGTGTGTGTGATGTATTCAATGTCCTCTTCGGAGATTTGTTGAGAGACGAGCTCGTGCTCATAGGCCTTTGCGATTCGGATCCCTTCGTTCTTATCGGCCAATAATACGTTTATAGTTTCTTCAAGGTATCGGATCGTTTTTTCGTGTTCTTTGCTTTGCTTATAAGATTCTAATTTCGTATTAATGGATGCAGCTGTGTTTCTTGCCAGTAGTTCTGCAAGCCGCATGGCAAGCTCCGAGGTCTGTCTTTCCGTGTCCATTTACACTAGATCTCCTTATCCTATGTTTCTATGTGCAATATACGCCCGCTCAGGCAATGCTTACCAGTGAGTCAAGCCGATGAATGCAAAGGGAGTGGCCAGCCAACCACAATAACATGCACGGTAAGGCCGTTACTGTCGCCCGAAAGATCACTTTCGAAGCCAGCGCTGTTGGTAAAAGTCGAAGCTAGATCGTACACCACAGCGATAAGTGTCTTGACGCTCGGATGTTCTTCATAGTCGTGTATATCAACGAGCAATTCTTTCTTAATGTCTTTTTCGTGGCGACCGGGCTTCGTTACCTTGACCTCTACTGCAATCTCTTCTCTTTTGAGTAAAAAATCCATGGTGCTTGATGATCCTGCGCTGCTGGGACTTCGTTCTTCCGCTCTTACATCTGGGTAAAAGGAATTTAGCATAGCATGGACGGCGTCTTGTACATCATATTCGTCGGTGATAGAGAAGGGTACACGACCTTTCCGAGTCCTGACGACCAGTGGCCGCATGGCGTTCGGAAGGCGGCGGAGTGAGCTTATGAGTAGTGCAGTACTAGGTATGGAATGTTCGAGTGTATCTACGACGAGTGTAGGAGGTTTCGCTATCGGTGCGTTTGGTGCGGGCTTGCCGCTCTTGCTGGAGCTGCTGCGCCAGTTGACGAACCCTTCTGGTGTCAGCGAGTGGCCATGCCTTGAAAGGGCGATTGCAAGTACTTTTCTCTTCGGGTCCTTAGGGTCATCAAAATAGCCTTGCGAGCGCAAAACGTTGAGCAGTTCTTCTATAAGGGGCTGTATGACATCATCGCTGGCGTCTAAAATAGCCTGACTTATTCGAGCGCTCTTGCTTGCTGGCCGTGGTTCGTCTTCCATATAGCCGGCAAGGATAAAGGCAGTATCGATTGAAGAATGGGAGGGTCCCATGCCATTAAACCAATAAGCGTTGAACGCGCTGGCGACTTCTCTCCGGGGAAAATCCATATGATCAGTATAACTGATGTAACTTATTACGGAAGAGAGCCGTCAAGACGGAGCCCTACTGCGTTGGGCCAAAGTTGATCGCATCAAGATTAGCACCAGCCACTCGGTCGCCTTCAGCCAGGTCAACCATAAAACCGGTGTGGTCTAGGGTTCGGCTATACTTTATTCTGTAATCTTTACTGATCACTAGGATGTCGCCAGTCGCGCCAGGATTGCTATACGCCAAATGTCTGCCGGGAGCGATGCCTCGGGTATCGGTTGCACTGACATTAAAGCTGCCATTGTATAGCTTGGCCAAAATAGGCGGATCTGTTGATGCTACTAAGACGGGCGTAAACGTAGCTGTTTTCAGCCTGTCGCCGGATAGCTGCAATTTGTCGCCAGCGGCTAGGAGTGTCCATGCGGTGTTTGTGCCATATGGGTCGGCAGCAATGTTATCTAATATCACGCTAAAATTTCCTGCCGAGCTCGTTATATCAAAATTTCCGCTTTGCTGCGGCCCGGGTGAGACGGCATACAAACCTGGGACGACATCTTTGCCAGTGCCTACAGTAAAAGTACCTGGACCAAGCGTTGCAGCGACGCCACTCGTAATTTGCGGGCCAGGGGCGGGCTTGGCCGACTTTGATTTACTTGTTGGGGTATTCGACGTTACAGGGGCGGAGTGATTTTTATAATGCCAAAACCAAGCTCCGGCACTCCCAACTGACACAACTGCAATGATAATCCCGACCAGTAGAACAGACCTATGCTTTTTGGGGGCAGGCCCCGACCGGTCAACATATCCTTGATACCCTTGAAGATTAGACAGCGAGGCTGTTGGATGGAGTTGATCAAAAGGCTGTTCTGCTATAAATGGTTGCGTACCCGGTGCCACTTGGTCATCTATCGTGGGCACAGGCGAATCCTGCCTTAATTGCCCAGTATGCTGCCAGTTCTGCTCAGGCTGTTCGGGAGTCATCTGCTGCTTCCTTATGTCGTTTCATGCTTATGCTGATATGGTATCACGATCAAGGCGCTGTTTAGTCGCCGGTATTATTATCTGACTCCTTGATGTTGAGGCTAATCTTACGTAAGTCTATACCACAGCTTTCGGTTGTTTGCCTGCGGATTCAAGCACCTCTCTCGACGCTTCTCCGCAATTAAAGATAAGATCAAAAATACTAAGCCTAGGCATAAAAGGTTCATTCGGCTCGAATTGATACTGTCGATAGACCGGATGATGGAAAGGATAGGGGCTCAGCGCAATACCTGCATCGACGATCTTTTCTCCCTCCGTCATATTACTTCCGTCAAACTTCTTATTCAGGTAAGAGTCTTCCCGTATGGGGCCGCCTCCGGGAAGATAAATGACTTCATCATATTCATCTGTAGCGACGGCTCTCTTGATGCAGTCAACGAGAAAATCACCTTTCTTATAGCCGTTATTCATCCAGCCATTCTGACTATCTCGGACGTAGGGCGTATCGATATTGAGAATGGATTTTGCATAGAGCGTAAGCGCATCGCATAGATCATTAAGGTATAGCCATTCTTGAGAATAGATTTCCTGTAATGGCTCGGCGTAAGCCTTGAAGAAAGGCGTTTTTTGATACACGTCCTTTATATATCTCCAATGATCCCATAAAGCTCGTGTATTCGTGATCTTCTTTGCCATAATAGGCTCCGGTCCATTATTCACCGAAACCGAGAGCCATTTGTCCCTGCCCGCATAGTGGAATTTTTGCCGATTTTGCCACTCGCGCTTTACGTACTGCGCGGTATCCATAGAAACAAACACGTCGCTCAGCAGCATCTTATAAAAATAGCCAGAATATCGGTGGTACCCGGGTTGATGTACGGCGACAGCAATAGATCTTTTGGCGGTTCTTGTGGACATCAGAAAAATCTCCTGATAATTTTATAGGTCAGGGAACCCGACCTTGGTAACGATAATAGCATGCTTACGCACAGCTGATATACTTTACAGAAAATGCATAGGGGGTGCTTGAAGCAGAGATGGATTTCTATTTTCAAGGTCTATTGTCTCAATATCATAAGTCCAGTGTTATTAAATACCAAATAGCTCGTGTATTGGAAAATCGCGGTGATTTTCTCCCCGCTGGCTTCATACCTGCAGATCAACACTCAAAGCGCCTTAACATCCTCATGTATGACGAGGTTATTGCGGCTGCTATGCAAAGTAAGCAACATGCTGTTCGGCTACTGTATCAAGAGCTCCACGGGGGTATTGGTACTGGTGTACAGCGTGATACCTATCTGCGGCACAGGCAGCTCGGGCCGGTTACGGCAAAGGGGATGGATTTAGCCTTTGAAGTATTGGCGCGAGGCGAGAGGCACTATTTGAGCATTCTAGAAATCAGGTTGCTTAGATTGTTGCAAGAAGCCGATCGTTATAGCGAGATCGCTCTTCAGTACATCATTAATCCCGACAATCAATTGGCCCTGGATAGAATCCTCGATAAACCTAATTTCGACTTACTGTCTCAAGGGTTACCAGAAAAATCTTACCGCCGCTACCTCGCTGAACACGATCGTCTAAGCTTAGGAAGTTTTTTATACCAAGACCTCAATCCCACTGTCGAATACACTAGTGGCAATTTGAGTCAGGAACATAAAGCCCCTGGTGGGCATGGTGAACTAGCGACATCCTCGTTATATCAACTTGCGACGAAACCAGAAAGCCACGCTGTCAAAACTATACGGGTCTATTGTAAGGGTAATTCTGTTAATGAGTCTCCAGACGAATCAATAGTTCGATGGATGTCGAGTAATTGCATTCCCATTGTTATGACGGCAAGACTGCGCACGCCGACCGATACTTACGGCGGGATCTTCGGCTTGGAAAGACTCTCTAACGGTGCTGAGGTGCTGCAGCTGTTTGAGCGAGATCAGGCAGAGGAGAGCGGTCAGATAGACATGTTCTTGGACCACTCATACCCTCAGTACTATGACACTAATACTATTCTCGTAAATGATAGCGTCCTTGCACCTTTCTTAAGCGAGCTGAGGCTCCTTATAGGTGATGAGACTTATCGGCGTATAATCACGGCTGAATTGCATCAAAATTGTAAGGAAGTCAACGGAAAGCGATATATCCAGCTCGAAGGTATCTTAGCTAGCCCTTTCTTAAAATTGAATCGTTTTATTATGGGGAGTTCTAGCCCGCGCATACTTGACCTACGAAACAAATATGGTTTTGATAAATTAATCTATCTTATCAACGTTGATACCCGCTGGCCTGCGTCGACATCGATAAAGACAGCTTTTAATTTTTGGCTTTTTGCACACACAGACCACTTTTACCTTGATACGAAAAAATGGACCCTTGTAAATAGGCGCCCAGGGCATGCAGTAATGTTGGGTAGGGAGCTGTTAGGAAGCGTATATTATAACGATCTCCATGACCTTATTGGAGCGCTCAAGGATGTAAGTGTAGTTGATCTCGACTATCTTGATATCAAAGGCAAGGTGAAGCTGTCGGGTGCGAAATTTGCAGGGAGCGTTCATATCGCCAACGATTCAGGCAGAGTTTTTGATTTAAATATGCCATCTTCTAGGAATGCGTTACTCATCGGCGCCGATAGGCGAATACATTTAGAAAATGTATTCGTTTCGATTAATAAAAGCGGCCAGGTAAAGGTACAGCGATTACCTAAGCCTGAACAGAAGATACGCCTGTGATGTATGGCTGAGTCACTATAAATCTTCCTGAGAGACGTGGTGGCTCGAGGCATACACGCTTTCGAATAAAGCGTAAGCATGATATCCTAGTGCAGTTGCCTACATGATACGCTACAAAAACGGAACATACGGACTGCTAACAGAGTGAAACTTTGTAGTGACGCAAGGGGTACGATCGGACTGTACTAGTTTTCTGACATTTTGAATACATGCTGCTATCTCATGCAGTATCGAGTGCGATGGCGGGGTTGTTTTAACTATAAGTGGGTACGATTTGGGAGTGCCCGGCATTTTTAGAAGGGGGTATAAATGCGTGAAAAATTGTCGATTGGGTCAGCTCACTATGTAGAACAGAAGACCAAAGAGATAGCGACTCACATCTCTGACAGATATAAAAATATGCCCTATAAGGACTTGCGAGAAAATGACGGCAAGTACTTATGCCGTAGCCTTGTGCCTTCATCTGACCTTGTTTTTCTAACAGGTAGGGGCATTGTGCTCAAGACGAACAACGGCACGTTTTATGACTTTGGGTCGATGTCGTTAAATTGCTTGCTGGGCCAAAACGATCCTTGGGTTAATGCTAACCTTGTTTCCTATATATTGAGTGGCAGTCCTTCATACGCAACTACGAGCGCTGGTACGCCGTTGTATTATGAGCTAGCAGAAAAACTCTCGAAGCTGAGTGGTATTAAAGACGCCGTAGTAAATCATCGTCAATGTAATGGGTCGGATGTAACAGAACTGGCCATAGTAGCTGCCTATAAGCACAAGAAAAAAGGACAGCGTTACGTTGTATCGTTTAAAGGCTCGTACCATGGTCAGAATCTTACCTCCTATGCAGTTTCCGATCTGCAGCGCGAGAATCGTTTTCTGGTTGGTGACGAGACCTCGACTGTGTTCCTGGACACCCCCTCTCATACTCAGGCGGATGATGATCAAACGAAATTGTCGGACAATGATAAAGACATACTAAAGAGCCTAGAGAGAGTTGGGAAAGAGGCCTTTGCGGTAATTATAGAGCCAGTTCAAGTCAATAATCGGGTTAATATAGCTTCCAAAGTATTTCTGGCATCCCTAAAACAACTATGTGAGCAGCTTGAGATCCCGCTCATCTTCGATGATATCCAAACAGGATACGGATGGCTTGGTACGTTCTCCAGTTCAGAATATTTTGGCGTGACCCCAAATATGATGGCCGTGAGCAAGGCGCTTACCTCGGGCTATGGTCCGCTTGCAGCGCTTATTATGGATCCTAAGTATGGCGACCTACCGGATAGTACGGTCAGGAAGACTAACGGCGCTGACATGAGGTCTTTGGTCGCTGCTAAGGCTGTGATTGAGCGTTTAAGTGGGATTGAGGAAGACTTAATCCCTAGTGACCTCGAAGAATCTTTTAAACAAGAATTAAAAGACGGATTGCTTGCCTCATTGCCAGAGAAAGAGACATCCCTAAAATTTCACCTTGTTCATCTCAAGACGAGATATCCCAAAGTGTTTGGCGAGCTGCGAGGAGCTGGTCTTATTTGGAGTATCGATATTGTTGATAAGGAAGGCCAGCTAGACCTTAAAGCCTGCAAAATGATCCAACAAGGGCTTTTAAAGCGCGGAGTCTTCGTGCGGGACGTGAGAGGCGCCCTCCTATTTAAGCTCCCTATTGTCTTTGAAGAAGATGAATTGCAGCAAGGCTTCGACATAATCGACAGTTACCTTCAGACACTGTCTCGTTAAACCCGCTAATAAATACCCTAAGAAGGAGGTGGATCATGGAGGATGTAGATCGTATTGTCAGGAACAGGTTCTTAGGCAGCAAGATTGAGTTGAACGATAGTTATAAAGAGATTGTAGAGTATGTCAATCGCAGGACTCCTACGGCGTATGGTGAAGTCAAATTTATTAGTGAGGGGGATGTATGTAATATTACGCTGGATGATCCTCGGTCAAGGGATGCATTGCTCACCATCATTTCAGACGTCCAACGTAATAATAACTACAATGTAGCTCTCCAGTGTCAGCTGGAGGATTTCATCCGAGACGGCGAAAGCCTCGTAAGAGTTTTGTATGGCGGGTCAGCGGGACAGATCCTGCTGCTTAAGCGTGATGCCAGCGGCGAGCTTTTTGTTCGAAAGGTTGCAGCGAGATTCGGGGTTGAAGGCAATGGCACCCCTAAGCTCGAAGCCGAAATCAATTTTTTGCTTGAGATTAATCGAGAGCTGGCATGTGACAAATTAAAAGATCTATTCCCCCGAGTGTTCGGTTATTCTCAAGGGGATAAATTTATTACGCTTGACCAGGAATACGTGGGTAAGGGAAGAAACGTATTGACTCTGCTTGTCCGGAACGGAATAGCACCCGAGGAACATTTCGAATACATCGATACACTTCTATCCTCCCTAATACCCCATGGCTACGCCTTGAAATCACGCCTTGTCCACAAGGACGAGTCGTTGGAACAGCTAGAAGATTACTACCTGCGCCGGGCTGAGGGTAGAATACGGTTTCTCCAAAAGTGTGACGATTTCCAACTAGATTTTCCTACGACTAAGCTAACTTCACTACCAGAGTTGATAAAAAGAAAAGATTTTCGGATAAATGGGGCTACTTATCGAAATCCCCTAGAGATCATAGCCAGCATTAGGGCCAATGGTTCTTTGGCACGGATACTGAGGCCACGAACGGAGAGTTTTTGCGCCCATGGTGACCTAACGTTCTTAAATATAGTGTTTGATGACGAAGCAAGAGCCTACAAACTAATTGACAATCGGGGCCACATCGGCAACTGGGACCCTCTATACGACTTTGGTAAACTGAAGTTTACTTTGAGCGGCTTTGGGCAAATTATGCTTGGGGATTTTGCACTTAGCGAAGACGCTAGCGGCGCTTTTTGTCTTGATATAACGGGTGGCGGCAAGAAAGCTCTACAAGATCTAAACGATTCTTTCTTTGAGGACATTTCAAAAAATGAAGCATTTAGGGAGCTTATTAAAGATGAGCCATATTGGCGGGAGAGAATTCTATTTGCAGAAGCGATACATTACTTATCTGATATTCCCCACCGGCTCCTCTTGGACAAATCACCAAAAAATGCGGTAGGCGTATTCCTTCTAGGGACCAGACATCTCAATATGCTATATGAGGATCTCTATAAATGAGCGACTACCAAGAGCAGGAGTTTACACTCGCGGATCTCATAAGAAAAGAGGGGCTAATCTTAGAAGAGGCCCTAGATCCGGGCGGTGTTATTGAAGCAATCCTGCCTGGAGAAGGAGGGCTAAAGCCTCCACTTATGATTGGTATCGATGGGTCTGTAACAGCCGGTAAGTCGTATATATCCTCTAAAATACATGAATGGTTAGTCCAGCACGGTCTTGACTGCGTGGTTATTCATGGCGACTGGTATATGAGTCCGCGGAAGGCAAGAGCGCAAGAGGTTGAGAAAGCTATGCAAGCAACATATAACATCGCCACATACGATGAGGTAGCTTGTGACTATGAAAAGATTACGGCTGCCCAGACAAACATTTTTGACTTCTTCCAGGCGGGCGATGACTCTTATGAATTTAAACTATCTGGAGCCTATAGCAGAGAATCGGGGAATCTTGATGGGACGATTGATATCCCAATAACTAGCCAGTCGGTTGTCATATTCGAAGGGACGGGCGTTATTAATTCTATCACGAGTTCAAAGTTTGACTTAGCGATACGCGTAGATGTGGGCACCTACGACGAGACTGTTAGGCGTCTATACGAGCGGGAATCTCAAAAAGACGTGTCGCTCCGAATTCCAGAGCCTCTCGTTAAGCAACGCTACGACCATATCGATTATCGTTACGACTGCTATCTACGATTGAGAGATAGTCAGTTCTTTGACATTTTATTAGACACGTCAGATACATCCTTAATAAGGATGTATAGGCGGAAATCGGCAGGGAATGTTTCCGTCGAAGTGTAATTATGTTATAATAGTATGTATAATCTTGAGACAATGTATCATGAGCCATGAAGCAATAGAAAATGCTGGTGAAGTCGATTATTTCCACCACCTCGACCCAAGAGGGGTAGACTGCCAATTGACCAATTGGCAGTAACTAGCTTATGAGCGCGTTCGAAGAGGCATTTGGCACAGAGCCCCCTTATATCCCAGAGCTAACTCGCCTCAGCGCGGGACCCAACTATACTACGTACTGTCATAAAGACCGGACGCTCGCCGTCCATGAAACTCTCCTCGGTTTTTCTGCAGCCGAACTACCTGCCGGGGCACGGCTTTTGGTTATCGGACCTGGTGCGACGCGGCGGTTTGAGCGGCAACTTAATGAGGCGCGTCCAGACATATATGCAGTTAGCGTAGACCCGCTTCTGCGATATGGAATACGAGAGCGGCATCTTGAATCAATTCGTTGGGGTGGCCGTCGTAAAGGAAGCAGCTTTATCTATAAGAAAGATGAATATCCAACCGAGATTATGAACGGCCATCCCTACTTTCGACAAGCGGCTGTTTGCGGTGGCTTTGTAGCGCTGCAGCACGATGGAGCGGGCGGACAGTCCGAGACGCAGTATAATTATCTTCCTTTTCGGGACGATACCTTTGATGCGATTCTAGGGTTGCATTCGGTCCCGCAATATGTCCCAACGGAACATATACCGGCACTTATGGCGGACATTATACGCGTTGCTAAGCCCGCTGGCCATGTGGCATTGTTTCCTGTTCTCAACGAAGATATTCCCGCTGTTACCGAAATAATTAAAAAATCCCCGGACATAGGCGAACCATTGCTCGATGATCCCGCACACTCCTATTTCGATAGTATCTGGCCGGACGAGGGTAAGCGATTCAGTTTTACCAAGGTGGCGTAGTCTTGGCAATTAAATAATTGGAACGCTGGCTAACGAAAAACCTAGAGGGCGCCAATGAGTATGGGGCCAGGGTTGCAAGAAAATCTCGGGTGAGGCTATTAAAACCGGAAGACTTTCTAAGTATCTCTGTCCAACTCCTATGGCTCGAATGCCGCGGCTTTATGCGCTAAGTTGGCGCATCATACTGCCACTGTCCCAATATTCGCGGGAACGAATGATCTTGCCATTCTGAATATTAGCCAAAAAACAAATCTGTAAAGTGATTTCTTTCGTAACACCTGCCGGTATCTTGATGTTATGCGCGTCCATGGGGCCTTGCACTTGAGAAACGACAGTGTATTCTGCACAAACCCAATCGTTATCGGCAAAAATATGAGTGAGCGTTTTGCGGCCGTGCGATTTAACTGCCATTTTTGCTGCTTCACGCAGTTCATCGATGCCGTCGTAGATTTTCCCGGTCGGTACAATAGTCATCTCGGCGTGGTCGTCCCAAAAAGCTAATTCACCTTCGACATCATCACGATTGTGCGCTTCTAGCCAATCTTCTATGACCTGGATGTTTGCTGCCGTGTTACTCACTTTTTCTCCTTTATTTTATGCGGGTAGCTACCTAAGCGCCTTTATGGCGAAGAGGTAGCCGCTAGCTCTTCAATGATGTGGGTGAGCATGGTGTTAGTTTGCTGACGATGTGTAATGAGATCTTGAATAGCGCTGTTGCTCGTATTTTCTAGAATGCTTTGTAATTCAGTTTCGGAAAGTTTGCGGATAGCCTGGAATTGCTTCGGCAATTGTTTTGGACGAATAATGGCACGGCGCTTGTCATGCGGGTCGCGCTCTCTACTGATAAAACCGCCTTTTTCAAGCCTGATCAGTGCAGCAGTAGTTGCGCCGGTCGTGAGGCCTGCTATTTTGCTTACTTGGCTGGCGGTGGCAGCTTGGTTTTCGTATAGAAAAAACAAGATGGCTGCGTCCGTGGGATAAATCCCTGCGAAGGTAGCGGCAGCATCGTTCCAGGCTATAGCCAGGCGCATCTCTTCGCGGATAGTTGCTGTTAGCCTGCTCAACAATTTTTGACGCTCATTCGACGAACCGGAGGACATACTAATAACTTTACCATGAAGATATCCCTATTAACGATTATTCGCTTTCATTAAGTCGATGGCTTATACACTACGTCGGTTGGAAATGTTGCTATATTGTATATTTCTGTGGCGGTATTAACCATGTCTTCTGGAGTGGAGTGAAGGGAGTGTGTGCCGTCAACAGTGAAAACACCCTGAAGACCTGCTACCGAATTACTCGCTTCACTATTCCAGTCCCTTGTTGGTAAAACCAATTTTAGCAACCTATCTTCTAAAAGTCTTTTTACTCGCTCTAAAAAGTCTCTAGAGTTGGCGGCAACGTCTGCAAAGTATGAATCGTCAATACGAACATCAATCGGAGTTGGGGCTAAAGCGCTCGGGCCACTGGCGCCAAGCGCAAACGAGTAGCTTGGCATCATATATTTCCCTTTAACCTGGTGCATTCTACTAACTATGCGTGAATGGTGTAAGAGCTTCAACGGATCTGGTAGCGGAGGAGCAATGGCAACTGCTTGGACCTGAGTATTCGAACTATGCTCTAAGTAGCGAACGGCCGCTAGCGCGCCAAGGCTCTGAGTGTATATGAGTGAGCGGGTATTTCTTGATCCATCCAAGATTTTGTCTACTATACGCGCTTGATCGGAAGGCGAGGTTGCTACGAGGCCGTTATCAGTTTTCTCGCCTCCGTCAATGTAGTGAACGTCCTCTCCTTGATGAAGCGAAGCAAGGAGAGATAAAGGCGCCAAGTTAGCTCCTTTGCTGGCCATACCGGCAATAATTAGAATATTTCGAGGCATGAAATAGTAGATACTACAGAGGTTGGGTTTAGTCAAACTAAACGCCTGCACAAAGGGCTGCCGCTATAAAACGGACAACTCTACCCCACTAAGATCCTGCCTTGACAGTGAAGCTACTTATTGTCGTTCTGGCGCTACTCGCTTTTTTAGTTTCCTATTCGTCGCTCTGATGCCCTGTAAACGCCTGCATGGCCTCCATGCGAGTGGGGGTCGGCACAGCCCTTGGACATTACTTTTGCTCCGCACCAAAGAATCTGGCAATCTTTTGCTGCCAACCTACCAACACTTTCGGTTTGCGGTTTGGATGACGAGTATGCGCTCTTCGCAGCGGCCGGTTCGGTAGTCCTCCGCGGCTATTGAGACGTTTCGCCTCACTGTGTTTCGGCATACCTGGAATTCGGTGCATGGCTTTGTGTGCTTGCGCCGGCAATGTTTTCTCATTATTTTCACTCATTTGTGCCCCCTTTCCTAACACTGTTAGCCTAACGATGTTAGGATATTACCTCGTTATGTGCTATACTGTCAAGCTAATAGGTGAGATCTATGACGTTGCAGCGAAAAGACATAGTAATCAAAGGTTTAGAAATCCTCCAGCGCGGCGGCGTAGACGGCTTGACACTGCGCAAACTGGCGTCGGAGCTTCATATCCAGGCCGCCTCCCTCTATACGCACGTCAAAAATAAACGTGATTTGTTGGATGAAATGGCCGAAGAAATGCTGCGTGCTCAGTTCCCGAATATGCCCGAGCCGAGACATGCAGAAATGTGGCAGGTATGGTTCAAGCGCATAGTACATGGTGTGCGGGGAGCACTGCTTATTTATCGCGACGGCGGTTTAGTTGCAGCAGGGGTTAACCCTAGGCGCGCAAAAACGTATGCGAAACTGGGCGCGCACATGCTGAGCGTATTGTGCGAGACATATGATTTCGATGTTGTTGCAGCTGGTAATCTAGTTGCGACAGCGCTGGTATACACCTATGGTTCGGTTATTGAAGAGCAGAACTCGCCTAGCGCAGAGGAAATACAAGAAACCGGAGCGTCGGTAGGAGACTATTTCTCACCGGAGATGAAGCGAAAATTAGCTGACGCCGCCAGAAAGTTCAAAGGAACTACCGACTTTTTTGATCAAGCTCTAGACTTGATGATATATGGGGTTCAAAGCGAGATACATGGCCGCCGCGCAGGACTAGAGCGCTAAACAGATGAAAGATGTCGAAATGCAAACGCTTTTCTTATCTGTAACGATGTCGTAACTGTTTCCCATAAAACAACACGCCGCTCCACTGGGATGCTTGTACAATGAGACAAGTATGAGAGATCAGTTATTAGTCAGGCTGAGAGATGCAAGCGACATTAGCATAGTAGGGGGTAAGGCCAGTGCGCTCGGCACGATGCTGCGTACGGGCTTTCGAGTCCCGGATGGTTTTGTGTTGCCTGCGAAAGCTTTCAATAAAATGACTCCCCAACTCGAAAACGTATTGATGCATTCTTTTGATGAGCTGGATGCACGTTTCGTAGCCGTTCGCTCAAGCGCTATCAACGAAGATGGCATAGATGCGGCATGGGCAGGGCAGTTAGACACTTTTCTTAATTGCATCCGGAATGAATTAGTGCAAAAAGTGAAGAGTTGCTGGAAGTCCGTTAATACTGAACGTGCTCAGTCTTATGCCTTGCAAAAAGGAATCAAAAGTTCGCGAATTGCGGTAATAGTGCAGGAGATGATCGATAGTGATATCAGTGGGGTGGCCTTCTCGGCACACCCTGTCTCTGGAAATGAAGCGCTTGTTGTGATAGAAGCAGGGCTTGGCTTAGGAGAAGCTGTGGTTTCTGGCGAAATCACCCCCGACACCTATATCGTCAATAAGGAAGACGGACAATTAGCCGAAAAACATGTCGCCATGCAAAAGAGGATGCGCATAAAGAGTGAGGCTGGAGAGAATATTTGGGAGGACGTTGGCGATAAGGGTAGCGCACAAAAATTGTCAGCGGAACAGATTGATGACGTGTATAAGCTGACGGTAAAACTTGAGAAATTCTTCGCGTACCCTGTAGATGTTGAATGGGCAATTAAAGGCAACACCCTCTATGTTTTGCAGTGCCGTCCAATAACTACCCTACTGCACCCATGAGATAGAATTATTAAACGAAGGAGGTGATACCATGGCCGACGATAAGCTCGCAGAATTACTAAAAACGCAGAAATCCCTGACCGAATGGCTGGAAGATATTAAACATTCCGACGCCACGCTTATTCGAAAAGAAGATAACGATAAACGTGAGCGCTTAAAAGTGTTGCATGAAGTCATAGGCCTTCCTTTTGACAAGCCCACTCAATTTGAAGCGACTGAACTAAGCGAAGACAACCAGAAGTTTATGGCCTTCCTTAAAGAGCGGGGAGCTGAGTTGTGCGCATTAAGGCTAATGCCTAAGAAGGAGGGGCTACCGAAACTTCGCATGCGCGGGAAGACAACAACAGACGCGTATGCATGGTTTAAGGAGCAAAAGATTGACCCAGCTGACTACCGGGCAGATTTTATCCCTCACGCACCGGACTCATTATGGGCAACTATATTTATAGTCAACCAACATGGTATCCAGGGTGAAATTATTGACGGTGGGCATCACCAGCTTACTCAGGGTTTTCATGACGCCGCAGCGCCAAGCGTATTTAGATATGATTTTAAGGCCTGGTCTATTACTCCGCATAACGACAGGGCACTTGAACACCTGAAAAAGATTTCTAAGTTTATATATGTGCCCGATCGTTCCCGGCAAAACAAACTGAGCGAGATGCTTCATGCAACTTTTGAGCATGACTACCTGGCTGGCTACTTTGAAACGACAGAATCTTCCCTGGGTACCTGGTACATAGACTATAGCCAATATCTTGGCGATATATATAAAGATGTTACCTTGAGGACAGAATCGCCAAAAAGCGACGGCATAGTTACCGGGCAAACAGGTAGCTCGGGCAAGGCACGAGGTGAGGTATGTATCGTTGATCCGGATAACCTAGACATAGATTTTCCAGAGAATGGAGTGCTCGTTTGTGCAGTAACCACTCCTGACTATGTTCCGCTGATGCAAAAAGCGAGCGCCATTGTCACAGACCAAGGTGGTATACTTTCGCACGCTGCCATCGTCGCCCGTGAATTACATAAGCCATGTATTGTCGGAACGGGTGATGCTACCACGAAACTTAAGGATGGCGACTTAGTGTCTGTTGATGCGGATGTCGGCGTAGTAGTTGAGGGTTGATCTTACAATTACGATGCTGACAGCGAAGAAAGGCGATATTGAACCGAGAGGATAGTAGGGTGTTCGGGCCTAACGGGTGAGGAGCTCGAGCTATACCAAGGTGAAGTAATCATCCCTGGGCTGATGATGCATTGCAGGCAATGCTACTTCCATTCCCGTTTCCGGTTCTTCTCCTCTTTCTCTCTGACTGCCTCAAGCATATCAACACCGAGCATGGTTGCAAGGCCAAGCAGAACTATTTGCACATCAGCCAATTCTTCACGTATGTCTGTTTGCTGAGTATTATCGGCGAACTTCAAACCTGCAACCTTGCGAGTGGCCTTAGCCAGCTCGCCAGCTTCTTCAAGGAGCATTACGAGCTTTTTGCTTGGGTCTGTCGTGTTGAAACCGCGAAGCTTGTTCATTTCCCAAATATATTTTTGGAGTTTCTGTAGCGAGCCGTCAGTGGGCATATCCATATATCTATCTTACCTATTGTCATAGGAAGATGCCATGGCTACAAATTTTTGAGACGTATCATCTACTTATAAACCATGGCCGAATTTACTGGCATAGAGTAATTGCAGGGGGCTAATGTAGCTGCCGGATGACATGAGGGGGTCATGCTTCGTAGCATGACACTACGATTAAACGACAGAATATATCCTAGCAGGGCAGGCCCTTGAGTTTGGAATCATTACAAGCAAGGAGCGGCTCGTGCCATTGTGAAGTACTACTCATAGCAGTCTGTCAAAGTTGTCTTGCAGTTTGTTGTGTTTTCTACGTTTTGTAATTCTTCCGGTGGATCTATAGTGAGCTTATTAGCACAAAGAGAAGGAGTTATAGGTATGTCAAAGTACGTTCTTATCTACAAAGCAAATGAAGCTTACGACTGGAGTAAGTTGCCAGAACAAGAAGTTAAGAAAGTAATGGATGTATGGGGTGAGTTTCTAGGATCGATGGGGCCCGCACTTATTGACAGGGGTGACGCTTTTAAATTCGGCGGTAAAAGTCTTAGCAAGTCTGGAGCAAAGGATGCGGATAATTTGCTTACGGGTTTTTCCATTGTCGAAGCAGAGGATTTGGATGAAGCGCTCGAAATGGCGAAAAACGCACCCGGCGTTCTAAGTGGCCAAGGCACCGTAGAAGTGTATGAAGCTTTTGGGGTTTAGCGTGGCTCCCTCGGATGCAACCATGGAGCTTGCAGTATATATAAGGCAGGCCTGTTGTGCCGCCCGAAAGGATGTGTAACGTGTCTATTCATATCTCGTTCATAGGAGTGTTATTAAGTACGGCTGCTGCAATGGTTATAGGCGGGTTATGGTATAGTCCGTTCCTATTTGGTACGCCATGGATGAAGGCCATTGGTCTGACCGATAAGGCTATGAAGGCGCGCACGAAGGGTGCTCTTGGCGTGCTTGTAGTGGTCTATGCGGTAACTGCCTACGTGCTTTCACTTTTTACTGCGTATTACCATGCCTATAGCGGAGGCAGCGGGTTAAAGGGCGGCCTCGTTACCGCGCTCCTGGTCTGGTTGGGCTTTGGTGCAACAACAATACTTGCTCATGGTGTGTTTGAACCGCGTGACAGGTCGGTGCTGTATATAAACATGGGCAATCGCTTCGTTACGCTTGTCTCCATGGGACTCATCGTCGGCGCGTGTTTTAAATGATACGCTAGAGCTCCTTAGCCATGACTCATCGCTCTCATTTCGCCTCAAGTGGTATATGTTGCTTTGATTCGCGCCTCATTTTCAGCAAGAGTGTTAAGTCCTACGCTAGCTCGTCGTTCATCGACATGTTTCGGGTCTTCAATTGGGAACGGCTCCCAGCCGTCGCCAACATTACGAAACTGCGTGCCATATACTTGTGGTTTATTTTCCATGGTGAGCAGACGATCTTCCAAAAAGGCAATATTAGCTGGCCGTACATCATGAGGCGTTTGCTTCATTAGCTCCAGGCACCGTTTCATAAAGTCTGCCTCGGCGTATGCGTGTTGTATGAGGAGCCAGGCTGCTTGCGAAGCTTCCGCTCCAACTTTCGAAATTGTAGGCCATCCTATCTCGGCAATAATTTCTTTAAGTCGAGCTGTGTTACGAGCGTCGATAGAATTATCCCACTCGTCCATGTTGGCCTGTGCCTTCATGCGCATATCTTGATCGGCTTGTGACATTTTGTGCAATTCGCGTGCTATTGGGCTTAATGGTTCATCTCCCATACCCTACAGCTTAACAGCCAAGTTCGCAGCGGGATACCTGGCCGCTGTACATATTCCGTCTTGTAGGGCATCCCAGGGTTTGCGCCTGAAGCTATCGATCAAAAAATAACCATTACCAGGTTACTTGGCTTTTCCTAATGACCTGGTACATTAGAGTATGTGAGTAAACAAAGGAGCCGCTCATGAGATTACAATGGTCCGGTACGAAATAAAAGTAACTGGTGAGGAGAATTAAGTATGGTGCGTTTACTTGTCTTATATAACAAGCCTAATGATGCAGAGGCGTTTCATAAACACTTTGATGAAGTAGTTGCCCCCCTCGCTAAGAAAATGCCGGGTGTGCGTCGTTATACCGTCAGTCGTGATGTGATGCCTAGTCAAAGCGGTGAGCCGTATTATATGGTGGCCGAAATTGATTGGGATGATATGGAATCTCTGAAGCGAGATTTCGAATCGCCTGAAGGGAAAGCGGCGGCAGTTGAAGCGGCTAAGGTGTCCGAGATGAGCCCAGGAACACGCAGTATGATTTATGAGTTCGTAGAAGTGTAAAGGACTGAAGCTTAGGTAGACTAAAAAGACCGTAAGCTCGCGGTCTTTTTAGTCTGGAATTGCTTGGCCGGGACTAATGCAGGTAATATAACTTTTGACCTTAAAGGCGTCGATGGTGATATATAAAAAATACGTAGGCTCTAGAATCTCATCTGCAGACCAGTACGATCTATGATATTTTCTTTTTCTTATTACGGCGTCGAATAACTAGTGAGGCAGCGCCAATTAGGAGTGTGATAAGCAGCGCACCGGAAACATATAGTACCGTATTATTTACGGTAATGGTTTTGGACGGATTATTTTTCAAACTAAAAGTGGTCGTTTGTGGTTGGCTTTTTAGGCTTCCATCCGGGTTGCATAAGCGCGCAAAATCTTCGTTAGTAAGCGAATGTGTGCGGCACGCTTCTCCTGCTGAAAGCTCAGGTTCAGTATTCATATTTCGTAGTATAGCAGTCATGAAGGGCTGTTTGCTTCTGTAGTCTGAACACCTATGTTATATTGGCGGACTAGTAGATCCGACCTAGTAAGGAGAGCTATTCAACACTTCCGCGATTGCTAACTGGACTGTGCCTTGTGGCGCTAAGCAATGAAAATGGCGCAGAACGAACTGGACGGACCGGCGTATACCTAACGCAAGTTACGGATAGCGTGGGGCAATTTTTGTAGTGTTAGCTTAGAGTTGTTTGCTTACTTCCGCCGGCCACTCCCGTCGAATAAACGGCTTGCCCTCAACCTCTTTGGCGAGCTTTTGTATGAGCGCTTCTAATTCTGCGAAACCCCCATCAATTTCTTTTTGCCCGATTGCTATCTTATGCGGCACGAGGTCTTGGTGGGCGGATTTGAGTTTGGCGCTCAAACTCACACTGCGGTCATCTAACTCTATTCTAAGTGGCAGGTTGGCATATTTTTTGGCTAACTCTAGACTAGCATCAACAAATGCTGCGCCAACAGGCAACAGTCGAACTTGCACCGGCTGCAACCAAAGCGGCAGGCCTTTTTCTTCAAAGTCATTGAATAGCAGGTATAGATACCGCTCAATACCGCCCGGAATAGCTGAGTGAATGATGACTGGGTGCTTTTTGCTGCCATCCTTGTCTACGTAATGGATATTCAAGCGCGGTGCGTTGCCAATGTCTACCTGGATGCAACCGATCTCTCGTTCCTGACCCAGCTTATCAATAATCTTGTAATCGACATTTACGACCCAATAGCGGTCAACGCCATCTTTCAGGATATTTACAAGCACGTCAGCGCCAAGCTGCCCGGGGATTTGCTCGATATGGCTTAAATACTCTTGCCATAGCTTTTCAGAAGGCACTTCGATGACGACTTGGTACTCCCGCTCAGCGTCTTTAGCTGCGCTAACAATCTTCTCCTGCATTTTAGGGAACCACGCAAAGGCTTCGGCTGCGTCCTTAAAGTAGGGATGAATATCTGGCATGAAGAACCGGCGTTGCCTGAGAAGCAACATCATTTCGCCGCTCTGTTCGTGGCGGTAGCAATCAGATATTGAGAAATGAGCGAATGGTAGTTGCTTGTAGCTGAGCGGCGCTTTGGCTGCCAGATTGAACTGCGGATAGCTGGCATCATAGCTCATGACTACATCGTTGTCGCCAGACTTGAATTGATATAGCCTATCGCCAAACAATGAGGCATATGCCCCAACGACAGGGTGATTTAGATTAAACATGTTTGCCCCATTCACTTCATACACTGGCATACCGAGCTCATATACGAGCTGGCGGGCATAGTCTTGTACTAACCGGCGCATGAGGTTGGCTTTGTAGTCGTACTGCACATGGCCAATGTCGGCGTTTTGCTCCCAGCGGAAACCGAGTTTGTTGGCATACTGCAAATAGACTGGTTTGTCGTTGGAGTGTTCAACCAGCACTTCATGTAGCGCCTCACGCCGAATAAACCGGGCAAATTCGGGATTGATGTCAGGCTGCTTGAGGTAGTCGTTGATCTCGACTACTTGCTTATCTTGTTTTAATACAAAGTATTTCATTTAGTAACTCCATAGGTTAGTAGGTTTGATCCCTACTTTTGGTCCTAGAGGAAGTTTTGTTTCGAGATAAACAAAAACTCCCGCCACCTAGGCGAGAGCTTTTTGAATCAGCGAAAACCAAGGCGGGCTAGGACAATAGCGTCGTCATTGTTTGGAGATGGTTGCTGATTCGAGATATCATTGTATTAGTATAACATTAAAGATGGCAATTATATACTTGACGTTACCAAAATGAAAAAGAGGCTATTTGGCCTCTTTTTTTGGTGGCGGAGTTTGGGAGATCTTCTTAACGGCTTTCCTGAAAGGCGTGTTTAACTTTACCCGCTTTTCAGCAGGATTTACCTTAGCTTGATCAACTTTAATTTGTTTGGCCAGCTTCTCTAGTTGCTCTTTGCTCGGCTGGTTGTCTGGCATAGAAACCTCCTGCCACTATTATAATCTATAGCGAGCTGTCGAAAACGGATGGATATCAACTATTCTTTCTCGACACTTATCCCTTGAGCCTTTTATCTCATCGCTTTCCGTCATACTAAATGCATCTTGAAAGCGCTATAGGTCTGACATATAAAAACAGAAGCCTCAAAAAAAGCTGATAGCCAGGAACGGCTGAACTCATCAGGGGCTTTTTAATAGTCTACCTGTTCGTTATGGTCTATCAGCTGGTTCATGGCCTTGTCTTAACAGGTGGCTCTAATGTCTTATATAACAATCCGGCCCTTGCAAAGACACAAGATTTCTCTCTGCCTTTAAGCGGTTTACTAGTATACGACATACCGAACTTAATCTTAGCCGCCCTAGGAGTAGTCTTCCTGATCTTGGCCTTTAAGAAAATGAAGGCGGCAATCGCCTGCGGCCTTGTTCTAAGTATTCTATGGCCCGTTGTTCTCCTTATTTGGCATGTGGCGGGAGAAAAATCTCATTTCGGTACCATTGTGGATATACTGCCAAATATCATTAATATCTTTTATCTTTTGCTGTCCAAGCGGGTAAAAGCTCCATTCGTTAAGTGATTCCCTAGTTTGCGGCATTGGTTCATCTTGCAGAAAGTAAGCAGTAAAGGGTCAACACAGACGTTTATTGCCAAACGGTATGGGGAGGATGACACATTTGCTTAAGGCTAGCTTAACTACAGGTCATATGAGCCGACATTAAGATAACATATAGCCTATTAAAACCATGGTTTCAAAGCTGCATTAAGGAAATTCTTTCGTCTCTTTATTCGTACCGTTGGATGGACAAGCAGCGAAATAATCAGGCACTGCCAGGCGGCAGTAAGCTTTTGCCGCCCATCGTATCCTGCAAGGCAGCAACGATCTCAGTCTCACGCGTAGTCTGGGGAGCGATTCGTTCATACCGTTTGCTCGGTAATCCCTGGGTTTTACGTTCTACCAGTTCACGAACTTGTTCGCTGTATGCGTCATGATAGTCTTCTAAATATAATGGGCCACTGAATCGTTTTACTACCATGCTCAATGCCTCCAACTCTGCCGGAGCGAGTTTCGGAAGGGCAGGCGTTTGAGTGTATTTCTCGGAATAATCTTAGCGGCAAAATGCAATTGCTGGAGTACTATAACGTCGCCCTGAACTCCAAGCACCGCGATATGCTCATGAGCGTATATGACGAAATGGGCAACTGCTACCTTGTGCTGCCGATCCAACACCTCACGCATTAGAGCATAGGCGCGTTCGCCACCTTTGGAAGGTACAATATAAAATGGTTTATCAAAGTACAGAGTAGGTATGGCTTCCGGTTCACAAAACTGTAGGATACTAATTGCCTTGCTCGACAAGTTTTTACTGGTGGTCAGTTCATCATCGGTAAAAGTGATATAGCGCCCCGGTTCATACTCAATACCACGCACTACTTCCGAAGCATCTATTTTTCGGTGTTTTATCTGGCAATGCAGCTCACGTTCGACGGGTGATCCATCCGCTTCATGTAATTGTACGAATCGGGGCCGGATTGACTGAATAGCCGTATAGAGCCGGACTGGGATACCCAACCTTCCTAACGTGAGATACCCCTGCCATGCTGCATGGTTGGTGTGTGCCATGATAAACGTATCCTTTAGTATTTATAGGTGATGAGTCAACTAGCCAGTAAACGTGCAGACAACTGCTTAGCTGAACTGTCCGACCGACTGCAAACTTATGGCAAGTGATTGCCGCCCGTAACCCCTAGTACCTCTGCTGTAATATAGCTCGATTCCTGTGACGCAAAAAACACATACGCTGGTGCAAGTTCTGCTGGTTGCGCCGGACGGCCAAGTGGCACCTGACTACCAAAATCTGGGACTTTCTCCTCTGGTTGACCGTGGCTCGGCTGCAGGGGTGTCCAGACCGGACCTGGCGCCACCGCATTAACGCGGATACCCTTATCAGCTAGTTGTTTCGCTAAAGCTTTTGTAAACGCCACAACGGCTGCTTTAGTCGAAGCGTAATCGAGTAACGTCGGTGAGGGCTGGTACGACTGGATAGAGGCAGTGTTTATAATAGTCGCCCCCGCTGGCATATGTGGGATCGCATATTTACAGAGCCAGAACATGGCATATACATTGGTACGGAATGTTTTGTCGAACTGATCGGTGCTAACGTCAGCTATATCTTCGACCGCTCGCTGCTTGCCTGCGATATTCGCAAGTATATCGATACCACCAAGTTCTTTGACAGTAGTCTCAACGAGTTCTTTACAGAACCCCTCGTCAGTGATGTCACCGGGGCATGGTACGGCTTTGCGACCAGCCTGCGTAATGAGCTCGACCACTTCCTGGGCATCGGTTTCTTCTTCAGGTAGATAGGACAGTATGATGTCTGCCCCCTCTCGGGCGAATGCTATAGCGGTCGCTCGGCCAATACCTGAATCTGCTCCCGTTACTAACGCCTTACGGCCGGTTAGTCTACCCCTCCCCTCGTAGGATTCTTCCCCGTGGTCGGGTTTGGGATTCATGTCTTTGGCAAGTCCGGGCTCTGACTGCGTTTGTTTATCAAATGGTGGCTTGGGGTACTGTTCAGTCGGGTCTTGCATAGTTGTTTGGTCAATATCTGCCATATAAAGTATTCTCCTTGTGTTTAAGCGTTCGTGTGGTGAGATCGATGCTGAAAGGCATTAAGCAGAAATACGAGTATTAGAGAACCGACAAATGACCAGGCGAGTCCAACCCATGAAAATGATAGATAGGCTTGACTGCCACCGCTCAATAGACTTGATAGCAGACCACCAATAATCGATCCAACGATGCCGATGATGACGCTGGCGATAACACCTTCTTCACGGCCCGCTACTTTTGCTGCCAACCAACCAATAAATCCACCTATAATTAGTGCGATAATAAGGCTCATAATCACCCCCGTTTCTTTAGTTGATCCTTACTGCCTACGATCTTCAGTCCCCTCCAGCTCTTAATGAGCCAACTACCGTTTTATCGCCCCTTTGACTGCGAGCTTCAGTACACTTTTCAGAATTCCCATAATGCTAACTCCTATACCTTTACGTATTATTGCTTTTCTCCTACTGCCTAACAGGACAGCTCTAGGACCTTGGATGCCACTTGCCATCGTCACCCTTCTCGTACTTTTGCTTAACGGCCTGCCATGCTACCCGGTGAGCGACCTCCTCCCGGCTGCTATCACCCCGCCGATCTTTCGGCTCTTTGTATTCATCCCAGGCGCTGTCGAAGGCTTCACGGTATATATCTTGAGCATGAGCAGGAAGGACGTTCGTCACGCTATCAGGTAATTCGCTGTTCTGCTTGTAGGGCATGGTCGGCTCCCCTCCCCGATTACTGTGTGATTGCCGCCGCGATTCGTGCCGGTAAACTTTGGTGCTCAATGACTGCTAGCTGCTCAGCGCCATGTGCTTCAAAGCACTTCTGTACTTCTTGCTCGCTTACTTTGTTATCCTCTACGCCCAATAAGACTCCACCGGCCTTAATGACAGATTCGTGGTGTTTTGCCGTTTCCTCCGGTATGCCGAGTCCGACCAGTGCGCCGACAATGCCGCCTGCCGTGGCTCCCACGGCACCACCGGTCACGGTAGCTAATGCCACCCAGCCGAGGCCTGCTAGCAGCACGACCGGGCCAGCTACGAACATACCGGCCGTGGCGACGGCTCCCGCTATAAGCCCGGCAAGTCCTCCGGCCACTCCACTGACTGCAGCGCCGCCACCGGCTACTTTTCCGCTGGTGGATTCAGCAATCGTGCCCTTGAAGTTGTCAGTCTTCTCTGTATCTTCTTGGCCTATGACTGAGAAATCCTCCGGCGGAACACCCGCTTCCTCAAGTTCCATAATTGCTTCGTTTGCTTCCTTCCGATCAGGGAAGGCACCGATTACTAGTTTTGCCATAAGCTCCTCCTTACTGTGCTTAACGTTTGCTTATACATGTGCGTGCGGTTCGTGGTGGTGGGTATTTACCGTGATCGCACCGCTTGCCCAGGCAAGGACCGCCACGACAACACCAACAATCACCTCATTCCAGCGCGCTGCGGTCGTTGTACCAGATATTGCCCATGTGGCAATAATGATCCAAATTCCGATCAGTAGATTTATCCAACTTGGCCAAGCCACGTTCGGCGCAGCCAGACGGATTATTCCAAGTATCGCAATGATCGCCCCGCACATTACTTCCTGCCACTTATTACCGCTTGAAGCATAGTTTAGTACGAAAGGTGCGATAATCAGCCAGAAACCGGCTAACACGTTAATGCCGCTTAATGTTCTTGTTGAGTCATCCATGGTGTAACTTCCGGCCTTACATATTTACACTCAACGCAATATAGGTGTTCAGAGTACTCTTCTTTGTACAAGGGAACCAATCACTCCTGCCTAATGTGATGGGCGTGAGCTCACGTAGATTCCCCATCGTCGAAGGTGTAACTAGGGCAGTCGCTTTGGGGGTCATGTTTTCCGGGCTTTTAACCGGAAGTATGACCTCTTGGCTGTCCTGGCTGGTATCCTTCTTTGGTAAAACATTAGACATAAGCCATTACCTTCCTTTAGGGGTTAGAGGAGAGCCGAAGCTCTCCTCTAGAGCGTCTACTCATTTTCACTGCGACGACCGCCGCTGTGACTGTTCTCGCCACCCTTAACTTTTGCTTCGTGGGGTTCTGCTTCAGCACCCCTCTTCCCAAGCTTTGACATGTCCTGCTTTGAGCTGCTGGCTTGACCGCCTTTGCTGGCTATTTCACGCTGTTTGTCGTCATCCATCGCTGCAAATCCACGGTTGCTGTTGTTGTCTGCCATAATATTTCTCCTTCTTCCTTAGATAAACTTCGCTCGCTATTGGTTGTTATTGCTGCGACCACCACGGCTGGCTTTGCCGCCTTCACTGGCAACCCGCTTGCGGGTCTTCTCGTCGGCACTGGCCAAACCACGCTTGCTGTTCTTTGCCATAACGCCCTCCTTCGCTTACGTTGATATTGCAAGTTTTACTGTAGCTTGATTGCCCAAAGCATGCCGTTAGCTTCCTCGCGGTACAAACCTCCCAAAGCTAACGATGAACTTGTGAGACCTGACACAGGATCAGAGGTAATATATCGCTTACGAGCAAGGCGAGGCAGCGGCTATTTCCTAGCTATGGCGCATTTTTTTAGCTATGCTAAAAACGGAGAATCAACCTATGCCACCCGCATTACGCAAACTACTCGAAGGCTCCCGCTTGAAGCACGCCCCAAAAGGACAAATTCTTTTATATGCGGGCGACCGCCCTACTGAGGTGCAGCTGATTAAAGAGGGAGTGGTGAAACTCAACAACATTGATGATCAAGGCAATGAAAAGATACTCCACTTGTTACGGGCCCCGATGATTGTTCCCCTCGCTTTCTTCTCTCGGCCGGAAATCGCTACCCGCTGGTATTACACGACGCTTACGAATTGCGAATTGTATGTACTACGGCGAGAGGAGTTGGAGCACCTTATGGAGACGGACGCATGGACTATGCGCTTTCTCATCAACAATTTCTCTGAGGAAGTGCATGAAATACTGACAAGGCTCGATAGCCTGGGCAAGTCTGATAGTACTTATAAGTTGCTTATTGCCCTGCGCTATCTAGTAGTTTGCTACGGCGTAAAGGGTCGGGGCGGTTGGTGGGAGATACCATTCTCGGTTAACCACCAGCTGCTTGCTGATATGATAGGCGTCTCTAGAGAGACGGTCTCGCTGGCCATGAAGATATTAAGCGACGACAAGATCGTACGTAATCCACGTCTCGCGCGACTACAGATTAATTTTGATAACTTGAAAGATTACATAACGAGCCACAGTACGGCTGCGTCATAGTGTCTCTAGTTTTAGCGGTAACTACCGCATGCCGATTTTGTAGTATGGCGCACTCTTTCTACTGGCAGTGCTCTATCAGGTTAACAACGAGGAGCAGATCTAATAGGGCCATAAGGCTGCGATTATGGGCGGGTGGGGTATTGGGTGAGCGACAGCTATCGCCTTCGCTCATGAGGGCGCCACCACTCCTTCCCATATCCTTCCCTTAAAGCCTTGCTGCTTTATTGACTCGACCGTAGTGAACCGCATATGTATATTTTCTGTATCCCACGCATCTTCCAGAAGCTTTCTCGTCGCTCGCTTGCAGTAGATCATATCGGCTTTGGTAGGACAGATGTCAAGCTCCGGTTTTTCCGGACACCTTGTCTCTTTCCAGCGGAGCCGGGATGAGACTGGCAGCGTAAGCTGCCGGGCTCATCTTGAGAGCTAGGTGGATACGGTTGTGGTTGTAGTAATGTACCGTCAGGGCAATGGCTTCGTAAAGCTGGCCTAGGTCTTGGTACTGCGCTAGCTTGCACAGCTCGGGCTTGAAACTGCCAAAGAATCTCTCCATGAAGCCATTCTGCCACGGACTGGCTCGTTTGCTGCAACTGAGGGTAATCTCGAATTGGTCGCAGACCAATTGGTGCTTGTAGCTCAGGTATTCACTGCCTTGGTCACTGTGGAGAATGGTTGGAGCGGGATACTTGGCCAGTGCATCTTTTAGGGCAGCGAGCTAACGCTCGCTGCTGTGCCTGAGTCCTAACTTCCAGCCAACCACTTGCCTGGTCTTGAGGTCAAGCACGACCGCCAGGTAGTGCCAGCTCCGCTGGAACCACAAGTAGGTGAAGTCTTGTACCCAGCCTCCGGAGTCCGACATGGCAGCGTAGCTCATGCCATCTTGCGGTCTGCTTTCGTTGCGGTAGTGGGCGAAACGCTTGGGCACATTGGGTGCAGCCAGTATCTCGGCTGGTGCCGAGATACTGTAGCGTTTCTTCTTGGTTGGGCGGGCAATGGTGACGTTTGCAAGTGTCCGGATACGCCTTGCTTTGTGCTGACTCCAACCGAGGTGCAAGCTGAGCCGTCGGACACCGTACAGCGGATGCTGTACATGCGCTTCGCGCAGTGTGGCCACTGCTTGTTTGTCCCGCTCACGGAGTGTGAGCGGCTGCGCGTAGTAGCTACTACGCGCAATGCCAAGCTTGGCCACGAAATGTTTGTGCCATCCTGGGTTGACCTCTTCCAGGATGGCTAGTCTTTTGAGCGGTGCATTTCGGCCGTTGCTCGTCCGAGCAGCTTGTACAGCTGCTCGTTTTCTTTGCGAAGCTTGTTGAGCTCGAGCACAAGGTTGCGGTTGCCGTCGACGACGTTCTTCCGCAGCCAACGGTAGATGCTCTTGCTGCTGACGTTGTAGGTGGCACTCGCGTCAGTGACGCTCATGCCACCATCTCGGATCTTAGCCAAAATGGTTGTTTTGACCTACTGGTCGGTTGGTTTGCCTGTGGGCATACAGAAAAAGCTCCTTTCACTAGCAGCGCTGACGCGCTGCTAGTTTTATGTTACCAAATGAGTCAATTCCGGAAGAGACTACGTGTCTAGTTTAATGGGAGCCTGACACTAGTATTTGAGTATGTGCTCTCCATGTATGTTCAGTTGTCTGAAGCGACGTATGGCGTTGATGCCTAGGTAATAGACTGCCGGCTTGGTCTTCTCAGCAAAATGCGTTGAGTAGATCCACTCAACATACTGCTTTTCACGTAGGTCTTTCAGCCATAGGTTAGTGTTCTTGTAGTCCTTTTGATTCAGTAATGCCTGTATCTGTATACGATTTAAGAATCTATGTTCATACAAAAGATTGATTATATTCCTTTGTCTCTCGGTTATTTTCGGTAAGTTCATAGGGATAGGTAGATATTAAGTAAAAGTAATAGTTAGTAGTTTTTAGATTTTTATTTGCGTATTGTTGTGAAGTTTTTCGTTTGTGTCAGCAGCTAGTAAGTAATTAGCCAACCCCACCTATCCGTATATTTATAATATAGATAACACGAGTATACAAACATTAACAGATTAAATATAGGTGCATTTATACCCTAGCGCGCAAGGGTATAAATGCACATTTTTCCAACATGGGTGAGTCAGGCTTTCTTAGTGAGCGTTTTATAGGTTAAACGTTTCCCGTTAAAGTTCGCAAACCACTCCTCAAACCGTTCGCCGTCGTTCATCTCTCGCGTGTTCCAACGGTAGCTATACTCGTCGCAGTATTTCTGTAAGTGCTTTGGGCTGACATGGTGGTAAATACCGTTAATGCCACGCTTGAGATGTGACCAAAACGATTCTGCTGTATTGGTGCTAGCCATGCCATTTACAAACTCTTTAACGCCATGATTGACGCTTTCGTGTTTGTAGCCGATCTTAGGCAAAGTACGGTAAGGCATGTGCTCGTCAGTGTACACTGTAGCGTCAATATCAATGTGCTTGCGAACTAGGCCCATGAGAGTTGCGCTGCCGGTATCGCTTGTTACTACGGCATGGAGGCTACCGCCACGTTCTACCATACCGACGACTGGAGTTTTACTATTCTTGCTGCCAAAGCCTTGAGCGCCTTTACCAGTGAGGTACTTGGTGCGCTTCGTGGCGTGTTTATTATTATCCTTGCCACCGATGTAGGCTTCGTCCATTTCTACAGCGTCTTTGAGTTTTTCAAAGGTGCCGCTCTCGAAGACGTAGCGAATGCGTTGGAGCATGAACCAACTTGTCTTTTGGGTGACGTTTAAGTATCTGGCAAGTTGGATTGATGAGATTCCTTTTTTTAGGCTTGTGCAAAGGTAGATAGCAAGGAGCCATTTCTGTAGCGGAATCATACTGTCTTCAAAGATGGTGCCCATGCGGACAGTAAAGGGCTTGCGGCATTCCGCACATTTGAGGCGGCCACTGGCAAGTTTGTAAGCTTTGATGCCAACAACGCCACACTTCGGGCAGATAATCTCATTGCCCCAACGCTGCTGTGCTATAAACTCTGCACACTTTGCTTCTGAGGCAAATTGATTGAAGAAGTCGATGAGATTACCCGCATTCATACTCTTAGTTTACAGGAGTAGTTTGGTAACGTCAAGTATATAATTGCCTTAAAGATTAGAATGGTAAAGTTAATTTTGGCGAGGGCACTCTCCCCCACACGGCTCGCATAATCTGTTGACTTTTTTACATTTGAGAAGTGATCTCTATAGTTCACACTTGGTCATGTAGGTTTAAGGAAAAGGAAGAAATATGGCACAATATATATTAGTCTACAAATCTAATCAGGCTTTTGACTGGAGTCAATTGCCCAAAGAAGAAGTTACTAAAGTTATGGACGCTTGGGGCGCCTGGCTTGGCATGATGGGTCCCGCCGTTAAAGGTGGCGACGCATTTAAGTTCGGCGGAAAGAGTGTTACCGAGAATGGCGATAAAGAGGCCGACAACCTGCTTACTGGCTTTGCCATTATTGAGGCCAAGGATTTTGATGAGGCGCTAAGTTTTGCCCATAAAGCTCCAAATGTCGTTTCAGGGCAAGGCAGCATAGAAGTATATGAAGCGCTGATGATGTAGTCCGAGTGGACCATCCAGATAATACAAAGAAAAAGGATTGAGGAATCGTCAATCCTTTTTCTTTTTTGCAGGGCATAAGTCCAGTTAAAGAACTTTTAGCTCACCAATTGTCACGTTCGGTGGTCGTACCTTTTTTGAATGAATAGCCAGAGTACAGCAATATCAGCATTGGCACGGTTGTGGCCGCCCCCACCAGGATACTGGATGATTGGCCGGAAAGCACGCCGATTCGGGGTAAGACACTACAATATATTACTGATGCCAAGCACGTAAAGATCATACATGTACGAAGTGTGCGCATTGACGTGGCATATCCGGTTGTGACTTTGGCGACGATGCCGTCCGCAAGCCGAAAGTTAAAGAACGATAGAACGAGTATCATGCTGTCACTCGCTATTGCAAAGTCGAAGAATGCCGGTTCGGGGACGGTAGTATGAGGTTGTAGTATGGCGATGAGTCCAATACCGAGGAGCGCGAGTACTAGAGTGGGAAGTCGGATCCAGCGAGAGGTTATACCCACTAGCATTGCATAGCTGCGAAGCCCTAGATACATGAAGACAAATGAAATCGTCGCCAATAGATTAAACCCACCATACTTGAATAAGGGCTTATCGCCGATATGCAACAATTGAACCATCGTAAAATGCACAAACTCTATGCCAATCCAGACAACACCGAGACATAAGTATAAAAATGCTTTACGGAACTCCATCTTGAAATTTTGCAGCGCAGACGCATAAAACCAAATCGTGCCCAAAGCTACAGTCAGCAAGAAAAGCGGAATAGCAAGCAACAGCCGTACTGACTTAGAGCTTACTATAAAGTTTATGCCCGCAATGCCAATACCCACAACAATTGTGCCATAAAATTGCATGGCAAATTTGGACATTCTAGAATGGGTCTGTCCAAGGTTTTGTAGTCTTTGGTCTAGTGTTTGTGCGGTAAAATCTCTCAAAGGATCATCATTGATAAGGTAGCTTTTAAGGTCTTCAAGTAGTTGTTGTAATGAATCTCTGTCTTGTTTTTTTAATGGTGACGTCCGATCCCAGGAGACCGTTACTGAACGCAATCTGTCGAGCATTGGATCGATAACTGCAGATGATGAAGCTAATGATGCAAGATAGATAATCTGATCTATAAGCAGCCCATCTTTTTGCATAACCTTATATTATTGCACGGTGCACCAAACGTAAAGTTTATGATTTTCATGATAGCAGTAAGCTACTAGAACTTTCAATATTTATTGAGAGATGTATAATTGTCTCTATACGAAAGCACAACCGTAATCAAGGGGCGAGATATGAACATGGCAATACGAATAAACAATCTAACGAAGCGATATGGTAGCTTCACGGCGCTAGACAATCTAAATCTTGAGGTAAAAAAGGGAGAGATCTTTGGTTTTCTAGGGCCAAATGGCGCAGGTAAAACGACAACGATTCGTTTGCTGCTTGGCCTGATTCGGCCTACAGCCGGACTGGCGGCCATATTCGACCTGGATACTCAAAAGCAAAAAGAGGCAGCACACAAACTGGTTGCGTATGTACCCGGCGAAGCTAATCTATGGCCATTTCTGACTGGCGCTGAAACGCTGCATTTACTGGAAAAGGTGCATGGTAAAGTTGACGAAAAATACCGTGACGAATTAATAAAACGCTTTGCGCTTGACCCGAATAAAAAGGTGCGTGCTTACTCAAAAGGCAACAAGCAGAAAGTGAGCTTGATTGCCGCCCTTGCCTCACGGGCAGAACTACTCATACTTGACGAGCCGACTTCGGGATTAGACCCGCTCATGGAACAGGCATTCCGGGACAGCATCAAAGAAGCGCAAAGTAACGGTCAAACCGTCTTCCTGTCATCGCATATATTAGGCGAAGTTGAGGTTTTATGTGATCGGGTTGCGGTGCTTAAATCTGGTAAATTGGTTGAATTAGGTACGCTTGCTGAAATGCGGCATCTGTCAGCGGTCACGATTGAGGCGACATTTGCCGGAAAGCCGCCAACGGTTGATCACCTTGCGGGTGTCGGCAATGTCAAAGTACATAATCATCATCTGAGCTGCCAGGTAAACGGTCCGATTGATGAACTTTTGCGCGTTATTACTCCCGCCCGGCCTATAACTTTATTGAGTCGTGAGCCGTCATTAGAAGAGCTATTCTTGTCGCTGTACGGCGATGGTGGGGGCAGGAAGTAATGGCTGCTACCACTTTGGTTATTGATAGTAAACTCGCTAGGGGTACGAAAAGTGTTATCCGCCGCTTTACGTTCAGGAGGGTACTACTAAGTGCCAGTCTCTTTGGCTTATTTACCGCTATAGAGAGCGTGGCGCAGAGTGCTGGCATCATTGCAGCCTATCCAGATGTAGCCCCACGGGCTAGGTTTATACATGGCTTAGCGAGTAATGGTGCTTTGGGGCTATTCTATGGCGATAGCCATGTCGACATCATCAGCGCAGGAGGCTACATGGACTATCGCATTTTGCCCATACTCTCTTTGGTACTGGCAATTTGGAGCCTGATGTTCATTACTAAAATGCTACGAGGCCAAGAAGAGAACGGCCGCTGGGAACTGTTACTTACTGGCGATACGTCCGCAACCAGCGCCACTCGTGATACTGTTGTTGGCGCTGGAGGTGGGGTACTGTTCATTTTTTTGGTGGTGGCCACCGTACTCGGGTTGTCTAGCAAAAGTCCTAAGCTCTCATTTTCATTCAGCAGTTGCTTGCTGTATAGCTTGACAATAGTAGGGGGCGCGGCAATTAGTATCGGGATTGGCACTATAGCCAGCCAGTTGGCAGCAACCAGGCGACGCGCAAATTTGTATGGAATTGGGATATTACTGCTGTTTTTTATCCTACGAGGCATCGGCAACACCATAGAAAGTCTTGCCTGGGTCAAAAACTTAACTCCGTTTGGCTGGATTGATAAGTTACACCCTTTCGTAGGTGCCTCACCCGTCTGGCTATTTCCAACCGCACTGCTTACCTTAATTACCTGTAGCCTAGGAATCTGGCTGGCGGGTAAGCGAGATATAGGTGAAAGCTTTATCGCCGATTCAGATAGTGCGAAGCCGAATCTTAGACTGCTTCATTCGCAGCTCGGTTTTGGGGTACGCCAGACTCGTTCAGTACTAGGCGGCTGGCTGTTCACTAGTGTTGCACTATCGGCTTTAATTGCCAGTATCGATAAGACGGTTGCTAAATCAATGAGTAGTACAAACGGTGTTACGAAAACCCTGAGCAATCTAACGGGTAACTCGGCCGCTCATATCCAGATAGCTTACCTTAGTGCGGCCAGCTACATCACCTTGATCATCCTCATGATGGTAGCCGCTACAGGCCTCGGCGCGGTACGGGAAGAAGAAGCTAGCAGCCGACTAGACAACTTTGTCAGCGGTACTATCAGCCGAAGCAGCTGGTTGAGCAAGCGTCTTTTACTGCTCGAGGGTAGCGTGCTGGCGATAACCTTGCTTTCTGGTCTAGCGGTCTGGCTACTGGCGGCGGGGCAGGGTATTCATACTAGCTTTGCGGCCGTAGTTTTAGGTGGCCTGAATATACTTGGGCCGATTGCATTTCTACTTGGCCTCGGTACTTTATTGTATGGCACTATGCCACGTTTGGCAGTTATTGCTATGTATGTTGTAGCGGCTTGGTCATTTACGATTGATCTCATTGCCTCGGCCGGTACTATTAATAAATACCTTGCAGATACCTCGCTGTTGCACCATGTCGCTCTTGTACCTGCCGCCGCTCCACACTGGGAGTCGTTTATCCTCTTAACGCTCACGGGGCTGGCCTTTACGGCTTTGGGTGTGCTAGGCTTTCAGCGGCGGGATCTAGAGGCGGAGTAATTATGGCCCCAGCGAATCACAAATCAGATTTAGAAGTATACGTAGAAAAGATGAGCGTTTTTTTTGGTATGGAGACTCGCATGCCCCATAGTATTGCCCGCGTTCTCAGCCATTTGCTAGTGAGTGAGCCGCCCTATCAGTCAACCAATCAAATTGCGGCTAGCCTCCAGTTATCTGCCGGTTCAGTTAATAATGCCGTAAACATGCTCTTGCAAGCCGGCCTCGTGAAACGTGTAACGCTAACCGGCGACCGGCATTACTATTACGAGTCCAATCCCGCAGGTTGGAAGCAAGTCATGCTACTGCGTTTGCAGTCGATACACCATGGCGTTGCGCTCGCTGAGGAAGGCATGAAGCTGTCTAAAGATTCTGCGCGGCTCAAGGCTATGTACGATACCTATACCATATTTGAATCAGAAGCTGAAAAACTTATTGAACGCCTTAACGCTATAGGATAAATGACGAAGCTTGGTCCGCCCATGCGGGTTGAGCTGTGAAATTATGATTATGGAGAGTAGTTCGGCTCTTACTAAGAGGCTCGTCGCGTCGACGTAGGGATGTGGCTAATCCCGCGGATTCGTGTACCGTTTACCCCCGGCGGTTACACACACCGCAGGGTAACTTTGCTCAATGTAGCTCCCTTTGGCCTTCGTACAGTCGTCATACTCTTGGACAGTAGCCGAATGTGAGCCTGCCTCGCTATTTGTCGGGATGCAGACAGTAGGATAGATTTCGTTACTGTTGCCATCATTGGTTTGCTGACAGCCATTATTACCTTGATTATCATTGCGCGAGTTTAACGCATGGTTTGATCGCTTTACATGCCACCCGACGGTAATAGCCCCCACGACTACTATAATTATTATGAGACTCGTAACTGCAACTGGACGACGTATTTTCATGGGATTATCCTCTGCAGTGTATTTAATGGCATAGGCTAGTGTATGTCAATGAACCCTTGTGCTCGCCAGACGCGAAGGGCTTGGAGTTCCATTAAGCTGCTGGTCGTACTGATTTTGCGTAAATATGGTCTTGAGTCTCAGAAGGTCTCACCCTATTTGATGTTCCATGTGGCTTACGTGTTCATTCTGCGGCATGAGTATCCCTCTCGGCATAGCACTTGAGATTATACAGCTGCCTGCGCATCATGAAGAGATCGGCGGCAGCGAATACTGGGACTGGGCCAGAAAATCGTAGGCGGTCCAGCCAGCTGCGGGTCGGCAAGTCGATACATACAATAATACGGGAAGACTGAGGGCTGGTAGCGACAACGAGGTACGTAATGGCTTGCCTGCCTGCAATAGCTTGCAGGCGCGGCCTTACAGTACCCGTCAAGTGTCGGCCGGGTACAAAGTCGGCAATTTCGAATAACATAAAATGTTGTCCTTTGGCGAGATGCTCAGTGCCGGGCCGGAGCTGAGCTGGACTGCGTCGTCCGAGGTTGTCAATCCAGTCATAACTGTATGGTGCAAGTTTTAGCTGGCAGATCCACCGAAAGGTCACATCGGCTGGTGCCTGTACGTTTACCGCCCTTGTAAGACGACAGCGTGGCAGTGGTACATAGGCGTCGCTTGGGTAGGCTGCCATATGTTCTTTTGGTGTGGTGTTCCAGGCAACGAGACGGGAAATGCGCATCTTATTTAACCCTGCCATTGCCTAGGCGCACCAAAACATCCAGTGTACCCCAAACTGATCGGTGCAGGCACCCAGGTATTCGCCCCACGGCATCTCCTGGAGGCTCATGTCTACATGACCGGCTTTCGATAGGGCAGCAAATAGCCTATCTGTTTCTTCGCGGGTGTCAGGCTCAAGATTAATATACACGCTATTGCCTTCAACGATCTTATCCGCACCAATGGCCTCGGGCACATCTGATCCCTTTAGCGAGTGGCCGCCTAAAATTGGCATTGAAATATGGAATACAAGGTTCTTTTCTTTCTCGGAAAGAGGGGGTTGGTCTGGGCGGCGGGGTATATCTCCAACACGAATAAAGTATCCGCCGTTCTTGAAAAAATCGCTGCTAAAAACTTCATCATAAAAAATAAAAGCTTTTTCGGTTTTACCGACCAGGGTTAGGTAGGTACTTACTGATGCCATTTGGAAAACTCCTTACTTAATTATTTTTGTTCTTTAAGCTACCTTCGATAATGTCACCAATGTCGATTAACGCTGTAACGGTGGTGGCCAGCTGTCCTTTATCCACTATCGCTACTACCTTCTTTGCCCATTCCTCATACGATGCTTCAATATTCGACAGCGTCTCCAAACCTTTTGGCGTAAGTTCTAGTAATTGTGTGCGTCGATCGCTTGGATTGGCTTTATACACAGCCAAACCCTCTTTCACCAAAATATCGGCGATACGCTGCACGCTCTGTCTCGCATTCCCCATGTCGCGAGCCATCTGTGCCACCGTACGAGGTTCATAGTGGATGCGGCCAAGTACCTGCCAGCGGGCGCTACTCTGGCCAACTGAGGCTGTAATCTGATCGCCGACGCTCGTAAATAAACCCTTCAGCCGAAAAACATTCAATGCTAGTGCGCTAAAAGGATCATCTGGCTTTTTCACGGGCATAGTCAAAATGTAGCAGAATGACAGCGTACTGTCAAATATACTGAACATTACATAGACGAATAACGATAGGCACAACCAGATTGATGTGGGCGACTATGATGAAAAAAATCATACCCCCCGTATGCCAACTAAGTTGCAAGTGGAGGATGCATCTTATATTCCTTTTTGGCATAAGCCGGTGCGATATGGTTTTAGATGTTACAGGCAACCAAGTTGAAGTTATTGATAGGCGAAATATAAGCCGGCTTTACCGACTTGACACAAATTCCAAGAAAAATTATTCTAATAAAGATATATCTTTATTATTACGGAGATCTTTACATGCCAACCAAGCGTTTGCCCCTTAATCAAGCACGGCGCGGAGACATCCGCATTATATTATTAGCCGTTTTAGCCAAGCAGCCCCGCCACGGCTACGGCATCATTCGTCATCTCGAACAGAAAAGTAAGGGTGCCTGGCGACCTAGCCCTGGTGCTATTTACCCTATGCTTCAGCAACTCGAAGAGGAGGAGCTGGTGATAGGCAAAAGGATAGACAGCAAAATCATCTATCGCCTAACAGATAAAGGACAAAAGGAGGTTGAAGCGAGCTCGGTTGAAGGACCGTGGGAGTCAGATGAAGAGATGTTTCGGCATGTAGCCTGGATTAAGGAAATAACCGCACAGTTAACGCAGAGCTATTTACGATTGATCCAAGTTGCCGATACTGAAACGGTCGAAGCTCTTCGTACACATACAGAAGAGCTATTAGAACTAATACAAAAGGAGATAAAATAATGACTGCTAAGAAAACTGTTTTAGTTGGTGGCGCTACTGGTCGCCAGGGTGGGGCTGTAGTGAATAGATTACTGGGCAATGGTCACTCGGTTATCGCTTATGTGCAGAACGCCCAAGCGCCTGCAGCACAGGATCTGCAAAAAAGGGGAGTAACCCTTGCTGTTGGCGATCTTAATGATCCCGTAGCACTGAGGGAAGCTGCTGAGCCTGCCGATGCTATTTTCAGCATTACCATACCGTTTGGCCCCCAGGGGCAGGCTGGCGAGATAGATCAAGGTAAGAATCTGGCCAATGTGGCTGACGAGCTACAGAAACATTTAATCTATTCCTCGATTGCGGGCGCAAAGCCCACGGCAGATTTAAAGGTGGAACATGCTAGCAGTAAGCAACAAATTGAGGCCTACCTGGCCACAAAAGAAGGTTTGCGAAGCACGATCATTGCACCGGTCTACCTTATGGAGAATCTGCTCAACTTTAAATTTAATGGGCTTGAGCGTGGTATATATGCGCAACCGCTATCATCTCACGCAAAGATTAACCAAGTAACGGTTCTGGATATCGCCAGCCTGGCCGTTTGGGCGATTGAACATCCAGCTACGATGGTAGGTAAACGTATCGAGGTAGCTTCCGATGACATTTCTGGGGAAGAAATCGTACAAATACTAAGTGAAGTAATGGGACGTCCAATTAAATATTACCAAACGCCGTTGGAACAAGTGCGCCAAACCGCAGGCAATGAAATCGCTACAATGTACGAGAAGTTTGAAGCGACCCCATACAAGGTAGATATTGCGGCACTACGCGCAGCATTTCCTCAGATTGATTGGCACACCTTTAAAGAGTGGGCCGAGACGCTTGATTGGAAGAGATTGCTGCCAGTTCATGGTTGAGTGTGAATCCGACGAAGGGAACAACCTGTTGACTGGCTTTATATATACAATCACTCGTGGTTTGTCTTAAAGAGCGGTTTAGACCATGGTATACTTAAGCGTAATTAAAGGGCATTTTATGGCCAAAACACCAGCCTCCATCATAGAATTGCCGTCCGCTTCCAACACTGTTTTTGGAGAGCTGACACAGAGGGACACAGATACTACCCTCGGAGAGGGTGCGGTCGCAGGCTATTGGGCCACTCGGGTACCTACTGTCTTTGAAAAAGTCGATGGTGTCCTTGATGAAAGTAATGACACAAAAATGACTTTTCCTACTGGTGATCCGGGAGACCCCCTTCCAATCCCCCGACCCCGACCCGGACCCTAAGCCAAGGCCGCCAGGGCCACGCCCCGACGAGGTTTTTCTGTCCTAGGCTTGTTTTAATGTCAAAGCAGATTTTTGTTTTTTCCGCAGCCCTAGACAAGCCGACCACCGCGCCTGTTATTGCCCTATTACTGCAGCGAGGCTACGAAGTTTTAGATTACGAAGCCGATAAGGTCGCAAACGGCGAGGCAGGTCTCTCGATTACTATTGGCAATGGTATCGATGCGCAGATTATCTACAAAGAGAAGTCGGTCTATCCGAGGAGGGTGGCCGCGGCATGGTGCCGTCGGCCAAACCTTTTTGGCCCTATCGCTACAGGTACTGACCGCGCCACCCGTGGTAGTCTAGATTTAGAGCGTCGTGCATCCCAGCAATTTATTGAGGATAGTATTCCGATTGGCCGTTGGCTCAATAGTCCGGATGTCCTAAGGCACCAAGAGGCGGATCATAAATTAGGCCAACTCCTCCTTGCTCAAAAGGTTGGCTTTCGGACACCGTTGACTATCGTAGGCAATGAGTGGAGACCTATTGCCTCTACCCTAGGGCCGGATATAATTTATAAATCATTTTGGGGGCAGCGTATGGGGGCCGACAAGCGACTTATGCTCTTTACGACGCCACTTAAGAATATGGGGCCCTATTCCCCTCCTATGAGGGGTCTGCCGTATCCAGGAATATGGCAAGATCAGTTACCGAAGCGACGCGAATGGCGTATTACTGTCATTGGCGATCAAATATTCGAGGCAGTCATCTATCACAATAAGAGCCACACAAAGGACGACTGGCGACGGCATACCCTAGATGCTGGTATGCACTGGGAGCGAGGTAGCTTTCCGGCCGAAGAAAAAAAGAAATGTCTTAAATACTGCGAACAGGCACATTTGCGTATGGGGATGTTCGATTTTATTGAGGATTCTGGAGAAGAGCTGACTTTCCTTGAATGCAATCCGAACGGTCAGTACATGTGGCTTGAAGATGAACTGCACTTACCGTTATCCGAAGCTGTTGCAGATGAGTTGATACGGATTGCCGAGGGCGGGGCTCACCTTCTCTGATGTGGCAGGGTGTGGGTCCGTCAACTGGCTCTCCTTGGTCGCAACTCTTATCCTTCTCGCAAGAAAAAATAGAACAACTTAGCTTTATTTATAATCAAGGAGGGATAATTATTAGTGGTCCGGATGAGATTTGAAGTATGCTTTTAATTTTTCAATGTAAGAATTTTTTAAGCGATCCTCTGTAAATGCTTGTTGGTCATGGTTGTAATAAAGCTTGTCGTCTTCATATCGCGGGAAGACATGAACATGAAAACGCCAGACGTCTTGATCTCCCGCTGGCTCATTATGCTGTCGTTTATTGCCAGAAACCGCACAGCGTAGCTAAATGCCAATAGCTTCGTCAAAATAGAGTAAAGACCGACCTTATATTTACAACAGAGATCTAGAGTTAGCAAGGGAGATTGTAGATAAAGGTTGGGTAGGCCCAGGTAATCCTCAGACAACTATTGTTGCAAAGCGTAGCAGTTTTAAATATGATTTAAGCGTAAGTTAAATTCAGTGGAGGGTTTCCTGTGGGTGTGTCTGTATTTCGTGTGCCTAAAACCTTTATCAACTCTTTCCTGCGTGCTGGAAAGCGCCTGTCGGCGCTATTTTTATGCTTTTTCTTTTTGCTAACTTCTACAATACCCACGCTCTCTGCGTATGCAGCTGAACGGCTAGACTCACCTCCCAAAGCTCCTATAGATCAAAGCATAACTGCTGCTCATTCTAAAACCCCACCTACAGGCCTCAACACGCCAATGAAAACAGACTATGCACCTGCTTTGTCGACACTTCAATCTAAGAACAAGTTAGCGGCTGACTATTCTCCTGCAGTTAAGGGAGCGTCATCAGTTTTAGGCATGACGAATAATACAACTCCGTCAAATAGCAGCGCAGCTGGCCTGCAATCTCCAGTCGTGCCTAAAACAGGTAAGACCGAGGAAATCATTAGCAAGCGAACCGCTAACTCGACTACGACGAAAAATGAAGACGGTAGCTATACCGTCCGAAAGTACGAAACCTCCAAATTCTACAAGCGGAATAACGACTGGAAAACGATTGACACTAAACTTGTAGAAGACACCGACTCTGGTGATGCTGGCAATGTTCTTGGTGATATTTTTGGTAAGGCAGAATCATTATTTAAATCGACAAACACTTACACGGTGAAACAAAACGACTGGCTGGCACGCTTTGCTCCGAGCGGCTCCAAGCAAGCCATGGTCCGTATAAAGAAGGGCAATCAGGAGGTTGGCTTCTCGCCGCAAAATGCTAAGGATGGCGTTACGCCTATTGTTACAACTGACGATAACGGGGAGCAGACAGTCCATTACTATGATCTCTGGCCGGGCGTAAATCTTGAGTACATAGTCAAAGCGGATGAACTCAAGGAAAACATAGTACTCAAAGACAAATTGGCCACAAGTGACTTTGCCTTTAATGTTACCGGCGCGACACTCAAGAAACCGGCAGCGAAGACTGAAGTTGCCGGACCTATATACGATATCGATGGTGCATTGGGGAATGAATTTGCAGTAGCGCCCTTGGCTGTCGTGCTAAACGCATTTGGTGTCGAAGATGCCGGTCCAGCCTTGCAGCACTCCTACGCGGATGGCGTGTTCAAGATTTCACTAACCCATGACTATGTATCTAATCTTCCGGGTAAGGCATTCCCTTTGGCAATTGACCCAACATATGTGCACCAAAATCACTTTGGGACACGTGCTGGCGGTAACTACGTAAGTTTTAAAAGTGACGGATACGTGTGCGACGCAACAATTTGTAACCCATATTTCGGATCGGTGCTTGACTCTAATTACATATGGCGCAGCTGGCGCAGCATGCTTTTTTCTGACTATAGTGAAGTTAAAGGGCATCAGCTCAATAATGTCACGTTCCACTTCACACAGCGCCTTGGTCTGTCCGTATCTGGACCTACCGATCCGCATGCGTTATATACCTGGCATGGTAGCTGTTTTAACTATAATTGCCGGGGAGTCCAAGGTGGGTCGGGCGTTGTTGGTACATCGGGGGACATCGATGTTACGGCAATCTACCAAAACCGCATTGCCGCCGGTGACTATGGAGCATGGCTTCAGTTAAGTGGTGAAGAAGGTACTTATACGAGCTATAAAAATACTGATCCGGATAATTCGTGGGTCCAATTTACATTTACGGACGTGCTGCCAGCTCCTAATATAGTCACCCCGGCTAACGGGCAGGTGTATATTGACCCCCAAGTTTCATTTAGTGCCACGCCAGGCTTGACTAATCCGTCGAGTAACGCAGCCTTGCAGTATAATTTTTGCGTCAGTACGGGCCCGGCTTGTGCGGGAGCGGTTATGGTATCCAGTCCGCAGCCCAGTTCTCAGTGGACGATCCCCGATGGTCTGTTGCAGGACGGCACTACTTATTATGTGCAGGCACAAACGTACGATACGAACTTACAGATATACAGTCCTTATGGCGTTGCGGCATCTTTCAAAATAGATAGTCGCACTGGCAAAGATAGCACACAGGCCTATGACACACTCGGCCCGGTATCGGTGGATTTAGCAACTGGCAATGTGAATACTAGTGAGGCAAGTCATACGAGCGCGGCCCTCGGTGGAACCATGGGCATCAGCCTTGATTACAATTCGCCAGTTAAGTCACGTCGTGGCTTAGTCGGGAAATACTGGAATGTAGTCGCAAACTATGCCGGTGGTCTACCGGCAGGTTCGCCGGATTTGACGAGAGTGGACCAAACGGTTGATTTTGATTGGCAGACAGGTTCGCCATTAGCAGGCACTATAAACAACGATTGGATTTATGCAGCCTGGGACGGATTCTTTGTGCCTCAGACCACGGGAACTTACTATTTCGGCGGCAATAATGACGACATGCTGAGCATAAAGGTAAACGGCCAACAGCTTTATTCAAATGGGGGCTGCTACAGTGGCGTCTGTTATGGCTCATCGATTAATCTTGCGGCTGGCCAGGCGGTGCCAATTCATATGGAGTACGAAGAAGTAACGGGTCCTGCCTATGCCCATCTGCACGTAAAGACTCCTGATAGTGTTGATCATGTTATGCCAGTTGATTGGCTACAGACGGGCGTTAGGCCGGTAACACAGAATACGGGTTTGACTGGTAAGTACTATAGAGACCCTAATGGCACTCACGATTTTACTGACTCAAACAATACACTTCTCATGCAGCGTACCGATCCTGTTGTCAGCTTTAACTGGCAGAGCGGGCCAGCTGTGCCAGGCGGTCCAAGTGATAAGTTCATGGCGAGATGGACGGGATACGTGACTGCACCCACTAGTGGAAGTTATGACTTTGGGACGGTTAGCGACGACGGAAGTCGCATCACGATAGGCACTAATAATACTCAAATCGTAAACAAATGGAATGATGATGGCGGAACACCAGCGTGGGGTACGTATTCATTAGTAGGCGGTGTGCCGACCCCGATTACCGTTGACTATTATGAAAATGGCGGCGGGGCGATGATGTACCTCAAGATGCGCGGCAATGGCATGGCCGAACAGATTGTGCCTACCAGTTGGTTATCGACGGGAGCCTCCGTGCTGCCGAGTGGCTGGGCGATGGGAATCGACGCTGACGGCAATCTGTCGTACGACCACCTCAAAGCAATGCAGAACAGCGTAGTACTCACAGATTCAACCGGCAGTACTCACGAATACGTTTGGGATAACGATAAGCAGAACTACAAGCCGCCGGTTAACGAAGATGGCAATTTAGTGCGAAATGCTGACGGTACTTACACACTCCAGGACACCGATGGCCGTACGTATGTATTCAAGGCCGATGGTACGATTGATTCAGTTACTTCAGCTACTGACGACTTGAAGCCGACAGCGCTGAAGTATCAATATGGCGGCACACCGTCGCACCTAATTGAAATAACGGACGGCGTAGATACCTCTCGCTGGGCTAGGGCCTACTACTACGGTGATACCGCCAATTGCCCCGCATCGGTAATTGGCTTTGACACTCCAGCAGCTGCGCTAAATAAACTCTGTGCCGTAACGACCAATGATGGCCGTACTACGTCGATCTACTACAAAGACGGCAATCTGGTGCGTATCCAAAAGCCGGGTAACGAAATTACCGATTACCAATATGATGCGCCTGGAAGAATCGTATCAATGCGAGATTCAGTTGCAAACGACGCCATTGCGGCTGGAGTACGCACCGATGATGCTACCGTCCTGACGGCACTTTACTATGACGATCTAGGGCGGGTTATCAGTGTGACTGAGCCTGCTGCTACGGCGGGTGCTGTCCGTTTGCAGCATAGCCTCGAATATCTGCCAGGCAACGGTACCTACTACGGAGCAACTCAGCAACGTACGGTAGGGGCAACAGAACCAAACGGCTATGCGCACCGAGTCGAGTATGATAGCCTATACCGCACGATCGCCGATAAAGACATCGCTGGTCTCACCGATACTACTGCATGGGATCCTGTAAAAGATCTCATGCTCAGCACAACTGATGAGACTGGCCTTAAATCAACGACTATTTACGACGACGACGATCGTGCAATATCCCACTATGGTCCGGCACCAGCGGCCTGGTACGGAACAGACCGTAAACCGTCAAGCTCATATGTTAACCAAGTCCCGCATACCGACACGAACTATGATGAAAATATCCCAGGCATGGCACTTGCATACTACGGATATGCCCCCACGAGCAAAGTATTAACTGGTGCTCCTAAGCTTCATACTACGAATATTCCTGGCGCAGCCACCGGCACATTTAGTAACGATTTTGGTACAACTTCTCCGATAACTGGGGTAACGGACAATTGGGGCTTCCGGGCTACTGCTAAATTACGCCTGCCTCTGACTGGCAACTATACCTACAGAATTGTTTCCGACGACGGCGTGCGACTCTATATTGACGATACGCTACAACTTGATGACTGGAACGCTGGCCCTACTCGTAGCCACCCCGCCGTTGGTTACGTAAATACTGCCAATACTCTGCATCGTTTTAAGATTGAGTATTTCCACACCAACGACGCTACCAGTACAAATAACGCGAACATTACCCTGTATATCACCCCTCCCGGTGGCGCAGAAACAGCCGTTAATCTTACCCAGTACTTCACACCTGATTACGATTTGGTAACTTCTACCAAGGAGTATGATTCGGCCATCGGGGATGCTACAGCCACAACCAACTACGGCAGCAGTCCGGAACTTGGCCTAGCGCAAAGCAAAACAGCCGATTCAGCAGGTCTCAACCTGACCTCCTCAAGTACGTACGAAACTCAAGGTGCCACTGGCAGCTTACTTCGTCAGACTAGTTCTACTCTTCCTGGCGGTACTACCTCTACCTACAGCTACTATGGCGCAACCGAAACACGGCAGAACCCCTGCAACACTTCACAAACCTTCAGACAGGCGGGTATGCTAAAACTAAAGACGGAGGCGGACCCAGACGGCGCTGGTTTACAGGCGGCACGTACCACCGAAACCGTGTATGATGATGCCGGAAGAGTGATAGCAACTCGCTTAAACAGCGACCCTTGGACTTGTACGACCTACGATGCACGTGGCCGTGTAACAGAAATCGACATTCCAGCCTTTAATGGTGCAGCTGCAAGGACAGTACGAAACGATTATGCTGTCGGCGGAAATCCATTTGAAGCTACAACTTGGGATGGCAGCGGCTGGATAGTAACTTGGATAGATCTGTTAGGGCGTACTACCAAATACCGCGACGTCTTTGACGACGAGACCATAACCACCTATGATAGCCTTGGTCGTATGACCCAACAACAAAGCCCTGCGGGGACCCAAACGTATATCTACGACAACTATAATCGGCTCACACAGCAACAGCTCGATGGCACCACATTGGCCAATGTCTACTATGATGCATATGGCAGGATAGATCACGTCAGCTATCCAAATGCCGGCAATCTTGGCCTCGCCAGTATAAGCAGGGATGCTAATGGCCGGACAAGCGGGCTGACATATAACACCAGTACCAATACGCCTGGTTCTAATCTAGTGCCAAATCCATCACTTGAGACAGTAACAGCCGGCCAGCCAGATAACTGGAACCAGGATCACTGGGGTACCAATACGACGAACTTTGCCTATTCCACTGACGCTCACACCGGTACTCATAGCGGCAGGGTAGATATGACCAGTTACACCGATGGGGACGCCAAATGGGACTTTACCCCGGTTAACATCAGCGGTGGTACCAATTACACCTTTAGTGATTACTATAAATCAAATGTTGCCACCAATGTCTTCGTGCAATATACCTACGCCGACAATAGTACTTCATATCAATGGCTCGGTAATCCGGCGGCCTCTAGCGGTAGTTGGGCGCAGGCAACCTACAATTTTACTGCACCGGCTACAGCCATTAAAGCATCGATATTCCATGCGATAAACGCGGTCGGCTGGATGCAGTTAGATGATATGGACATGCATTTAACGTACGGGTCGGCAGCGGTTTCTGACGCTGTCACCCGCAGCCAGTCCGGACAAATCCTGAACGACATCGTAACTGCTGGCTCCAACAACCTCTGGAGCACCTACCAGTACGACAAAGCCGACAGATTAACTAGCGCGGCGATCGGGCCGCACACATACAGTTATGGCTTCGGGACAGAAAATGCAGCTTGTGGCAGCGGAGCCGGAACAAATGTGAACGCTGGTAAAAACGGCAACCGTACCACGCAGACCATAGATGGCACAACTACTTGGTATTGCTACGACAATGCCGACCGGCTAATTAGCAGCAGTGATCCCACAGCCGATTACAGTGAATACGACCCTCATGGCAACATGACTTACCTTGGTACCGGCACCATACCACTGCGTCTGTGTTATGACTCCAGTGACCGTAATTCTTGTCTGGTTAACTACAATAGTTCGGGAAATGGCTCGGCCACGTACTATAGTCGTGATGTCCAGGGCCGTATAACCTACCGTGAAAATGACACCATAACGGCCCGCAATTGGAACGCGAATTCTCAGATCTGGTACGATTACACGGGTGCGGGCGACACCCCGGATTACGCCCGTGACCCCAATTGGAACATTGTAGAGAAATACATCCAACTTCCTGGTGGTGCAGAGCTGACAATCCGTCCACTGCAACCCACCGCTGCAGCCAAAGCCGTCTACTCACTCCCCAACATCCACGGGGATACCCTGCTCACTACTGACGGCACCGGCACCAATACCTCCACCGGCAATGGCCCAGCCAACAGTTTTACCTACGATCCCTTCGGTAATATATTACCTGGCAGTACTCAGCCCAGTAACATAGCTGGTACTGGTTCCTTTGGCTGGCTTGGTCAACATGAGAAGTTCACTGAAAGTACTCTAGCTCTCGCACCAATTCAAATGGGCTCAAGAGTATATCTGCCGACGCTTGGACGATTCACGAGTGTAGACCCGGTGCAAGGCGGCACCGAGAACAATTACGTCTACGTCCTCGACCCAATTAACGAGTTCGATCTTGATGGCAACTTTGGCTGGGGCAACCTCGCGAAGAGCGTGACAAGGGTCGCGACGATTGGCTCGTTTGTACCGGGGCCGATAGGTTTAGCTTGCACTGGTGTAGCTGTGGCGGGCAATCTGGCACAAGGACACTACAAGGAAGCCGGACTTGCTGCTGTCGGGGGCGCCTTCGGAGTGGCAAGACTTGCAACGAAGGCGACGGCGATTGCAAGAGTTGCAGCGGCAACTTCTAAAGATGGCAATGCAGGCTTCAATATGCTCAAGGCGCATACTATTACTGCTCGACTTGCTGGAAAGATATATACTTCGGGATCTAATGGGCAGAAAGGCTTTCGCATCGCTACTAAGGCCAGTGGAGCAAAGATCGCAAATTTCGAACAGTTTAGGCGTAGCATCACGTATGCTAGCAGAAATAGTACTTTAAGGCGATTCCCGAATAGAAGTCAAAATCTACACCTTAGAATAGGAGGATGGTTATGGTAAGTGTAAAACTGAATAATGTATTCATCGAGCACGGGGAAAAAGAACTCCTTTCAAAATCTTTGGGTCAAAAAAATACGCGTTGGTATGCTGCCGTTGCCTTGGATTTAACTGATCTATCTTCAAATCAGAAAATCGCTGAATGGTTCTACCTAATGTTATGTTCGCCTGAGTACGCTAAACAACCTTTTAAAAGGGGCCCGCATATCGAAACCGACCAACCCTATGTCGTGGTCCAAGACCAATTAGATATGGACAAGGCATTAAAGATCGCAGAAGACAAAGTGAAAATTATTCAGGCCGATAACTGGGACGAGTTCTATACTAAAATGAGCGAAGAATTCCTATATGAAGATAAGGCCTAAACTGAAAGATGGTAAGTAATTCAGTTGACGAAGTCATTCATAAAATTAAGCACGTATACGATGCTGATATATCAATCCAAAATGAAGGAAATCAGTTCATCGACAAAAGGTTAACTATTAAAGACCTACATGATAATGGAGTTACGATAGAGCTTAGTTTTAACAGTGAGGGTAAGGCTTCTATGCTTCAGCTACTGGGCTTTAAAGACGCAAATTTCAATATAGCGGAAGAATATACAAGCAATACAATATTGGAAGCAGTTTTTTTGTTAATGCAGGGTGATTTTAGTATAAAAAGAAGCGTATTTGGCCGCCCGTCACTGCTCGTTAAACAATTTGGAATAAAATTTAAAGCGACAGGCGGCACTAGAGTAGACGTTGGACCATACGCAAACTCTGCCAGCAAGGAAGAATCTAAATACGCTGACCTTTAGGACGCCAGCTTAGGGGAGTAAAATAACGGCATGCGCATAGAAGACTTCGAAGCAGCTATAGCTGCTACTGGACTAGTCGGCGCAGGTGCAGTTACTAAACTTGCCGCGAAAGCTGTAGATCATGCTGCCTTAGCTGGGAAGAGTGCTAATATAATTGCACGTGCAGCGGAGGGCGCTGGTGCCAAATTGGCAAGAGCTCAATCAAACTTGCCACTAGTGGGGAGTGCGAGCAGAGTTTTTAGGAGATATATCAGCTACAATGAAAAAATATGTAGTTCAGCATACCAAATAAGTCTAGGAGGATGGTATGCTGCCGTTGCCTTGGATTTAACTGATCTATCTTCAAATCAGAAAATCGCTGAATGGTTCTACCTAATGTTATGTTCGCCTGAGTACGCTAAACAACCTTTTAAAAGGGGCCCGCATATCGAAACCGACCAACCCTATGTCGTGGTCCAAGACCAATTAGATAAACTACAACCTGACTACTTGTTCTAATATTTGCTATAATACTGCCCCAACCAAGATATTCTCTTTAGGAATTAATAGGTTTTCCCTCTGGAAACCGCCAAGCCATTGATGAGGATGTGAGCGCGGCGGCGGAGTATGGAGCCAGAGCCGTTAATCTTGAACATCATCAGCTGTTAAAATTAAGGTCTTTCGAGGTGATAACCTGAGGAGCGCGGCTATGAGCCCTTCGAGCATTTTCATCTTGCTTCTGCATCTGGAGATCTACTTATCTAAAAACTCCTGTACCACATTCGCTAGAATCATCCCACCTTTTGTATTAAGATGAACACCATCGACATGATATTTCCAACCATTCATTTCAGCTATTTCATCGAAACTATGACGCAGAATAAATTCACGCCAATAATAATCGCGAAAAAAGGAACGCCAACGAAATTCAGTAAACGCTTTACCGGGTGAAGCCTCTATTTGTTCTTCGAGTTTTTCGTAAAAGGGAATGTAGTCCACGCCTTCCTGTTCCGCAACTTCCTTGATAATGCCCGCGAACTCCTTTGCCAGCTGGGCGAGGCGGGCCTGGTTTGGGTTCCGGGAGTGCGGGTCCTCGCCGATAAGGGGCAGTGAGGTGAGACCGATCCGGGCGGAAGTCGTGGATTTCAGCTTCCTCACAATCGCCTCCAGGTTCTCGCGATACCACTCAGATGTGGGTTCGGTCGGTAGTCGTTTCCAGCGGGTCTCGACTCGCCTTACGATCGGAAATGCTTGGCAGAGGAGGTCGTTCCCGCCGGTGATGAGGACGACATAGTCCGGGTGGACGGCGATTGTCTTGTGCAGGCGTTGCAGCGTTTTGTAGGCCACATCGCCGCCGATGCCGCGGTTGACGAACTTGAGGTGCTCGTTCTGGGGGCGTCGCTCCAGCTCCTTGATCCAGTTGAAGACGCCATGGGCGGCAGCAGTACTACTTCCCACACAGGCAACGATTCCTGATTGCTGATTTTGATCCTGCATATAAATAAACCCCCCCTCATTAAAATAAAAATTAATTACATACTAATTCTGAAGCAACATTGCCGTCAACCCCCTTCGGGCTATCTTGAAACGAGGAATCTATCATCTAATCAAACTAGCGCATAAAGCGATACATCAATCATTGCGCAGTATTGAGGATACAGTTATCTCTCGACGCCGTCCCATACCAGCTTCGCATTATCAAAGCGGTTCTCGGTGTAACCAGAGGCTACAGCATCAATGATACACTCCGGTGGTATCGGTGTAGCGTTAGGATTTTTGTTGTTCCAGGTAGGCTTTTGCCTCAGGATGGTGAGCTTTAATATTTTGAGCAGCAAGCTCGGCGGTTTGAGCTACTCGTACAGCGCGTGTCTCTGGTCGTTTAGCTGCGGCGATCCATTGAAAGATCCAGCGTTTTGATGTCTTAGGAAATGCTTGAAAGTTCTGAAGTGCAGCCTTATCTTTATCGAAGAGCTTTTGGAGGTCTTCAGGGATAGTAACATTTATAGGTTCATCCATCGCGTCCCATGTCTTGATCGCCTGGGCGTGATCGATAAGCACTTGACCTTGTGGCTGCATGAGCCCTTGCTCTATCATCTTTTCTGCAAGCTGACGATACTTTGAGCCCCAGACGCTTTTGGGATTTCGCGGCATACAACAGATGTAGAACGTGTCGTCATTTACTTTATGCAATTTATTGTCGGTCCAGCCGTAACATACGGCGTGCTCAATGACCTCATACATTCTCATGCCAGGTAGCATACTGGACTTGTAGCGCGCTAATACCCAGATCTTTCTATCGGTTTGACCGTTTTTCTCAAGCCAAGATCGCCATTCTGCCGGTGTAGTGGCGTTGAATACAGGCGCATTGTCAATCGTTTTCATCGCATGTCTTTCTCAGGTCATTAATTAAAAGTAGGTATAGGCGAGAAAGCCTACACCTACTTTGCGTCTACCCATGTCCTACTTATCGAGCGAGAATCTCGTAGACTTCCATGCTGCCCTGGCCGGAGGTTACGCCCGGTGCGCTAGCTGCGAGTTTTTCCGCTGCTTCAAAACTGTCGGCTTCGACAATAGTAAAGCCACCCAGAAGGTTATCGGCTGTAGCTGTGCCGTCCGTAGTGACGCTCTTTCCGCCAAACTTAAAAGCTTCGCCGCTCTTGGCTGCTTCGCCAAGGGATCTCGTCCAGACATCCCAGGCAGATATTGTTTTTTGAACTTCTTCTGGTGGCAATGTGGTCCAGTCGAAAGCTTCGCGAGATTTGTATATCAAAGCGTATTGTGTCATGGAGAGAACTCCTTTTAGTAATGAATAATACTGAGTATAGAAGGATTACTTGGAAAAGACAAGCGAATTGTTATCAATCCAGAAAGTATAGTAAACTATATATTATGAAATCAACTGGAATTACTGGCAATTGCCCTATAAATTTTACGCTAGAAACGCTTGGCAATCGCTGGGCATTATTGATTGTCCGCGATATAGCTTTTTATGGTAAGCGGACATATGGAGAGTTTTTGCGTTCTGAGGAAGGCATTACTACTAGTATGCTAGCGGATCGATTGCTGGTGTTGGAAAAACAAGGCATGATCATTAAAAAGCGTTCAAATACCGATCGGCGTAAAGAGATTTACACATTAGATCGACGTGGCTATACACTAGTTCCATTGTTACTTGAGCTTTCACGCTGGGGTATGTATGAGAACGGTTTAGCTGATCTCAATCCAGCTTGGGTAGAACAGCTGCAAACTAACCATGACGCGCTGGTGCAGCTTATTTACGAAACGCTCGACGAAGGTGGTTCAGTGTTTAGGGGAGAGAGAAGCGTGGTTGAGAAGCTTGGCATCCAAATATATTCTAACAAGTAGTCGCGTGCAGCAGTAGCACGGTACGAATTAGTAGTACAGAGAACATAAAGCGCCAGATATGATGCCTTAGCCGGAGCTCATGTATTCAAAGTTGTTCCTGGAAGAATGCAGCCAGTACAGGTACAAGCTTATCTGCTTTTAGGTTGTGCGTTTGATCTTGAAGGAGATGGTAGCGGGCATTCGGAAGGAAACTCGCGAGCATTCTCTCGCTATGCTGCATCCATTGAGGACTTTTTCCTCCTGCTCCCACCCACGTCGGCATTGCAACATGCCGCCATTGAGTCTTCGGTAATGGAACGCCAGTCTGATAGGGAGTCGTAATAGTAAAATCATTAACGAGTGTGAGGGCGATTGACTTCATCTTGGGCCAGACTGGGGTTAATCGCAAAATAACAGAGAAGACGCCGGGAAGCTCGATGCTTTTAAAGAAGAACTTAATCGCATCCTTACGCCGGTTCTCTTCGGCCAGAGTCTGCATACGGCGTAGGTCTTTTTCTCCAAGGGGGAAACGATCACTATTTGTGATAAGTGGCGCTTCATACACGGCAAGTTTTTTGATGACCCGAGGCCCAAGTAGATCTGCGGCCTCTAGTGATAAGATAGCACCCGACGACTGACCAAACACATAGACCGAACCACCGGCTAAAGTAATTATCGATTCCAGATCTTCGATCTCTCGCTGGGCAGCATATGGCTGTGTGTCACCGCTTTCGCCCCGACCTCGCCGATCGTACAAGTAAACTGTAAAGTTTTGCGAGAGCAGTTTGGCTATTTTGCGACCAGGGCCGGAGTCATGGTAACATAACGCACCATCAACTAGCACTACAGCTGGTCCGTTCCCACTTACTTCGTAGGCGATGGATGTGCCGTCCTTAGATGTTGTTTTTAGCATTACCTATCCTTCATATATCGCCATCCAGAGATGACCATCTAAATCTCTAAAATATCCCACATAGCCCCAAGGTTTTTGACTGGGCTCTTCCGGGATAGTCGCACCCGCGGCTCGCGCTTTCTCGACAAGTGCATGTACGTCGTCCTTAGAATCAAGACTAAGCGCCATTACGCACTCAGAGGTGCCTGGCCGTGCCACTTGATTACCGGGAGCAATCCACGCAAAACCGTCACTAGGTACAAGCATAAAATGAAGACCAGAGTTAACCTGAAACACAACAGGCTCAGGTCGTTCGCCTTTTTTGGTCTCGACAACGAGCTTGAAGTTCATGCCTTTCCAGTAAAATTGATAGGCTCGCTCAAGATCGTTCGTTGGCATGCTGATAGTTACAAAGGTTGTTTGCATAAATGGGTTATCTCCTCCATGAGAGCATAACACGCTTCCATTATGGGAGCAATAATGCTACAATTGATGAATGAAACGAAACGATAGAAAATCTGATTGCGCTATTAATTACGCTTTGGATATGATCGGCGACCCTTGGTCGATGCTTATTGTGCGTGACATTGTATACTTTGGCAAACGAACCTTTGGCGAGTTTTTAGCCTCTCAGGAACGGATCGCTACCAGTGCTTTATCCAGACGTCTGATCGATCTAGAGTATAAGGGCATCTTAGACAAAACAACCTCGCTCGAAGATAAGCGCAAAGAAACCTATACACTCACCAACAAAGGCCTGGATCTAATCCCCACCATGCTTGAGCTAGCTGCCTGGGGAGCTCGGTATGATGCGAATACTGGTGCTTCGTCGGCATGGATAACCGCCGTCGAGCAGGATAAACCGGCTATGATAGACCGCATCCGCCAGGCAGTTCGAACGGGGAATGCTGTATTTTCTGAGGGCAAAGAAGCAACCTGGTCGCTTTAGCAATGACCTGGCAGAAGACCTCAAGAGAGCCCGGTATCAGCTCGACAGAGCCTAATGTATCACGATAAGTCTGGTATGTCAGCGGCATACGGATCACGTGCTCTCACTAGTCCACCAAAGAACTCGCCTGGGTCATAATTTCCCTCATTCCAGTTTGCTATATATAGTGGTTCATTGATTCCGAGCAGCTTTGCGGCCTCAGTGGGCAGCTTCTTAAATGACTCTTTAATAACAAATCGAGCCAATCCTAGCTCACGAGCTTGAGGTTGTCTAATGGCCCCAGCATCCTCATAGAATTGTATAGCAGCAGGTTCATCCGGAAGGGGGTTTGTGGTCGTTCGCGCTTTCGCCCGCGGAAGATCATCGAGAGATGCAATTGAAGCGAGCCTGGCAAGATGACCGCGCCATACTTTGTCCATCTGTTTTTGATATCGCAAGTACTCGGGAGTACCCACATCATAGGTGAGCGGTAATTCAACGCTCATCATATGCGGTATGCCGCGGTCCAGCTCATCGTTTTCGTATACGGCATGCCGTATACCTAGCTTAGCCATCACGCGCGTCATTCGAGGGTCGACAGTAGGGTTGACATATGCAGTGTTTGGCCCCGGGAAGCGGGCATTGTGGAACGATAGGATCAGGTCAAATTCTGAAAACATTCCTCGGAGCTCAGCTGATCGTCGTCGTTCATAGAGCGGCGAGTCGGGGTTTGGTTGAGCGCTAAAAGCAAGCTCTACGTCAATATAGCGCTCACCTAAGTCTACCGCCCTCGGGTTTCCTAGTATGGGTACGACTCCCGGGATAGGGTCAGCCTCTAATGATGCATAGAGGTCTATGGGGTATGGCTCGTTGCCGTGGACGCTGCACAATGCACCAATAAGCATGATCGTTGATTAAACACTGCACCATGACACAGGTCAAGTAGCACTGGAAGCATTTTGCACAGTGTGCTCAGGGTGCAAATGCCTCAATAGCTGTGCGGGCCGGCGGATGAATGCTAATTGCGATTGTGGCCTCAAAACCACGACCTATTTTGGCCGAATCAACTTCAGCATGATAGCCACTGACTATTTGTTTTCGTTCGAGTGCTTTGTTCGTTCTAGCAACGTGTAGGGCGATACCTCTGCCAGCGAATACGGATGCCATACTCGCTGATGTCGATCCCTGGCAGCGGGCATCATGCATCCCTATCCCTTTTTCGTTTGCTTAGCTATACTATTTAGCACTAGGGGGTAACATGAAAAGAATCCGTTATTGGCTCCTCGCAATAGCTATGGCCGTACTGCCGTTTATATCAGTAGGACGAGCGTTAGCAGTAAGTTGTGGGGCTGGGAAAAGCATGAATGTTGTCGCACACGAAGACGACGATCTGCTCTTTCTAAATCCAGCTATTTTGCACGACATCCAAAATAACAGGTGCGTGCAAACAGTATTTATGACAGCCGGTGATGCCGGTAGCGGGTCTAGTTATTGGGGCGGACGAGAGTCGGGAATGAAGGCAGCGTATGCGCAGATGGCCGGCGTTAGCAATGTATGGGATGATACGACACCAACTATTTTGGGCCACACCGCGCACTTGTCTACCTTGCATAATGCGCCGCAGGTATCGTTGCTGTTTCTGCGACTACCAGACGGCGGTGAACATGATGGTATTGAGGGCTTTGCTAGTGATAACTATGAAACGATGCGTAAGCTTTGGCAGGGTACCATTGGTACGATACATGCTGTAGACGGGTCGGCTAGTTACGCACGGGAAGAACTTACCGATACATTAGCCACGCAGATGGCGCTCTATGAGCCAGGTACTATTCGTTCATTGGACTATACAGGTACCTATAGCGACTTGAGCGGAGGTGATGACGACCATTGGGATCACCACTCGAGCGCCTATTTTACACAGGTCGCCCAAGCTAAACATACCGTAGTCTCACACATGCTAACGGGGTATATGGGGTATCCAGTTGATAGCCAGAGTACGAACATTTCAGGCACAGATCTGACGAACAAGCAGAACGCGTTTTACACATACAATGCCTATGATGGCGGTGACTGTACGAGCAGCAGCAATTGCACCGCCGTGCTGGCAGATTATTTACAAAAACAATATGCAGTGGGAACACAGTCGGGCAGTAATCGTTGGTCATATACCACTATGGAGGGTGACCCCGGTTCTTTAAGCGGCCGGAATGCTGATGTTGGCAATCAGCCGTCAACGGTTGTTTTTGGCACCAATGTATATAGTTTCTATTACGACGCTACAGCAGGCGATTTACGCTACGCCAAATCATCTACCAGTACTACAACGCCTAGCTGGACATTCGGCATACTCGACGGTGCGGGTGGCTCAAGCGGCCGCTTGAATACCGACCTTGGGTTAACCCCTAATTCGATCGTGTTCAATGGCGTGTTGCATGTGTTCTACTACGATCCGACTAGTGGTAACTTGCGCCATGGTTGGACATCTGACGGGGTTAATTGGTCATTTAACAACCATGATGGGGATACGGGCTCTATCGGCGGTCTGAACGCCAATCTGGGTAAAACTCCAATTGCGACAGTATACGGATCGTCTCTCCAGCTATTTTACTACGATGCGAGCAATGGTAATCTACGCCACTCATGGTCATCTGACGGTAGTGCATGGTCATTTGAGACCCTGGATGGGGACAGTGGTGCAGTGTCTGGGTATAACGCCAACGTTGGTGGGGACCCAAGCGTTACTGTTTACGGATCGACCTTGCAGCTATTCTATTACGATTTGACACAGGGGGACCTGCGCCATGCATGGTCGGATGCGAGCGGTTGGCACTTCGAGACGCTCGATGGAAGTGGCGGTTCGAGTGGCAGGGTATCGGCGGATGTAGGCATTACTTCTACAGTAGCTGTGCAAGGTTCATATCTGAATGTTTTTTACTATGATTCATCAAATGGAAACCTAAGGCATATGTGGACTAGCCCAACTGCCGGTTGGCAGGCCGAGAATCTTATCGGTGATGCTTCCTCAGTAGTTCGCTACAATGGTTCTATCGGCGCTATGCCGGTGGCTATAGCCAACGGCAGCGCCATGGAATTGTTCACCTATGACGCTTCGCATCAGGCTCTTATTCACCTGTGGGATGCGGGCAGCGGGTGGCAGGAAGAGTCAGTAGATGGTTTTGGCGCCGATAGCGCAGGCACGGTCGGTAGCAACGTAGGGCTCGATCCTAGTTTAGTTATTTACGGCTCGGCCTTACATGTCATTTACTACGATGCAGGTCAGGGTAATCTGCGTTATGCGCAACTCAGTATCTAGGTGGCACGGGGTTTGATTCACTTTACGTAGGCGATACTCAAGAACCGAACTGGCGGGCTAAGCCATCCCACCTCGCAATTTTACCCGCGAGTACTTTCTTCGCACTGTCGGGTATCAGCTGCTCTGGAAGTGAGCGACGCCAAAGACAGTACCAGTAATATACTGGCCGCTACAAAAGCCATTGTGATGCGGTGCGTCAATAATGCATTTCCGCTCAGAGAAGGAGCATTCGCGCCTGAGAACACAGCTATAAGAATAGCGAGCCCGAGCGTTGCGCCTAGCTGCATTGCAACATACGTAATGCCTGACGCTGCTCCAACGTCCTTCGCGTCAACGCCTGCTAAGCCCTCTGTTGTGATCGGACCCTGAGACAAGCCTAAACCTACTCCTAGTAGAAGAAGTGGTAGTGCGAAATGCCATAGGTACGAACTTTGCGGAGTAATCCGGCTTAGGAGTAGCATGCCCACAATCGTAATAGTAAAAACTGTCGAGATGAGACGTGAGTTGCCGATGCGACGCACTAGTCGCGGTATATACAGCGCCGACCAGAAGTTAGCCAAAGTCATCGGCAAAAATGCGAAGCCGGCCAAGATCCGACTGAAGCCTTTGACTATGTGTAAGTACTGACTAGCAAAGAACCAGAAGCCAATGATAACTCCTATATAAAGCGTACGGCTTACATAGGAAGCGGTACGCTTGGGGCTTGCAAATAGCCGAAGGGGTAAGATAGGCTGTTTGGCTTGGCGCTCGCCGAGAACGAACAATCCCAATAATCCTAGGCCAGCCACTAACAGAGCTATAGTGGCAGCATTACCCCAACCCGTATCAGCAGCGTGGACTATACCATAAATAACCGAAAACATTCCCAGAATTGACACTGTGGCACCAGTAACGTCCGTAATGCTGCTGTGCTGCCTGTTCTCAATGCCATTATCGGGAAAATAGATCTGATGAGACAGTACCTAGATACCGGAAGCGTATAGGCGCAGGTTTTTTGCTTTCCACTTAATGATCTTGGATAGCAGCAAGACCGTATCAACAGTCGCCAATACAAAACGCTGCCCGATCAGTGAATTGCTGAATGGCATACTAAATATTCTGCCTAGTCTACAATGGCTTATGAATGTGTTTTGGTAAGAGCAGACCGGCTAATGCGCCAACTAGCGACAATCCCGCGCTGGCACCGATTGCGGCCGCGAAGCCATTACTAAATAATTGCGGCGATCCATATGAACCTACTCGGGCAAATATTGCAACTGCTACCGCAACACCAAATACTCCTCCGAGTTGCCGAAGCATGTTATACACTCCTGATGCTTGCCCAACTTGGAGTGGTTCCACGGCACTCACTACAGCATGCTGTGAAGCTGGTATAGCCATGGATGCGCCTGCTCCAGCAATAATCAGCGGTATAATAAGCATGGAATAACTAGGGTGAGATGTAGCTAAGAGAGCAATCGAGCTCATACCAATTGTCTGCATAGTGAGTCCAGCCACCAAAAGGAGCCGTTCTCCGACACGATTGACGAGCGACCCGGTGATGGGCCCGATAAAAAACAGCGTTGCTGTCCATGGGAGTAAACGGAGCCCCGTGCCAAGTGGATCATAGTGTTCTGCCGTCTGCAAAAATTGCGCTATAAAGAAAAGCGCACCAAACATTGAACTATACAGAAAGAAGTTTGCGGTATTGCCGGCTGAAAAGGCTCGCAATCGGAATAACCGCATCTGCAGCATTGGCCGCGCCACATGCCGTTCCCATAATACAAATACCATAAGAGTTAGTAGTCCAGCAATCAGTGCGCCAGTAATTTCAACATTGCCCCATCCTAAGGTACTACTACGAATAAACCCCCAAGCAATGCCAAAGATACCGGCAGTCATGAGTACTATACCAATGAAGTCGAGGTGAAGTTCGGTTTTTTCACTCTCATGAAGCTTCGTGAGGATAAGTGGGATTATGATAAGCCCAACAGGTACATTAATCCAAAAGATCCATTGCCAAGATATACCCTGTACGATTGCTCCACCTACGACTGGTCCGCTTAAGATCGCAAGACCGGTAATGCTTGCAAAAAGCCCAAGCGCCTTGGCGCGCTGTTCCTTAGGGAAGGCTGAGCTCAATAATGCCAACGCAAGGGGCATGACAAAAGCCGCGCCAACTCCTTGGACAACACGTGCTGCAATGAGTGCACTAGTGTCCGAGGCTAGAGCACAAGCCATAGAGGCAAAGGTAAATAGAGCGAGGCCGGAAGCAAACATACGTCGCCTTCCAAACCGTTCACCCAATGCAGAGCCAAGCATGATTAATACTGCGAAACTCAAAGTATATGCCGTAATCATCCAGCCTAGTGCTGCTACCGACGCTCCTAATTTAAGCCGGATTGCACTAAGAGCTGTCGTTACTACGAGCGCATCCAGGGCTACCATAAAAGAGGCTACGCCCGTAAGGAATAACGTCCAGTTTTTGAGTCGTTTTTCGTCCATACATTCTCGTTTCTTTGTATTTGTGAATAGCTAGTCGGCATGGAATGTGGTCAAGCCGTTAAGCAGTAGGCCCCAAGCACCCACATGGAGCCCCTAGACACCTGACTAGCACAGGGCAGGGGTGTCTAGGGAGAGCGAAGGGCTTACAGGTTTTGATCGTCAATCGGGCGCCAGACCGGGTGTCCCTCGTCGGTTTCAACGCGACCGAATACCATGTCAGGGAAGTGGTCGCCGTACCCGATCACATTAGGGTCAGACAATCTTTCTATAACGGTACTATGCAAGCCTGTGGACTGCGCGCGGTCGTAGTCAACCTTGGCAACCCATTCCGGATGGTCGATCTGAGCTGGGGAGTGGAAGGTATCACCAAAAGCAACGATCCGTTTTCCGCCGGCACTGATTATGTAGGTAGTATGTCCGACGCTGTGGCCTGGGGTAAACTTGACGCGGACGCCAGGGAAGATCTCCTCGTCATCGCCTACAGTCTGCACCTGAGGCTCCATAGCTTTGAGCATATCGCTACTCACACCCGTTGCTTCGGCCAGGTGACGCTGGGTCCACTCGGGTTCGGCGACAAGGTATTTAGCGCCTGCGAACGCTGGTCGATCGCCGCCCGGGGCAGGCTGCCAAGCCCATCCGATATGGTCGATATGTAGATGAGTGAAAGCAACCGCCTCAATATCCGCGGGATTACGGCCGAGTTCGGCAAGGCCTTCTAGTAGCTTACCACCATCCAGACTGATGCGGTATGGGTTCTGGGACGCATCCATGGCCATCGGGCCAACACCAGCGTCGATGAGTAAAGCGCGACCATCTCGTTCTACCAAGAGCGCTCCGACACTGCCTACTAGACGTCCAGCGTCGTCAAGGTACTCAGGATGCTCCGCCCAATCTTTATCGGTAGTGTCTAGCCAGATCTTGGGGTCAAATGTCACCTTGCCATCTGGTACGAAGCTAATCTTCGTAACCTTACCATCCGTGTCCTTGAACGTTAAGGACCGCATACCCGATGGTCGTGTGAGCCGTTTATTTAGGTCTGTTGTATGGTGCGTCATGAATGTTCCTCCAATCTTATTTGTCATTTACGTAGGTAGATTATCATAATCTACTATCATTATGATAGTAGATCTACTATAATGAATATATGAACTTACATGAACTACGATCCGATTGTCCAATAAACTATGTCAGTGAGCTCCTCGGAGATAAGTGGAGTTTTCTTATCATGCGTGACATCATTTTCCTGCATAAGAGTTCCTATGGTAGCTTTCTTAGTTCAAAAGAAAAGATCGCTCCTAGCATTTTGGCTCGCCGCCTTGCTTCACTCCAAGACAGCGGTTTCTTAAGAAAGCAACGAGATCCCGAGAATAAAGCGAAATACATATATACCCCGACAGATCAAACAATCGGCCTCATCCCTCTTCTCGTCGACATGATGTTGTGGAGTGAGCAATATGCTCCTTCTCTACCTATATCTGAAGAGCGCCAAGCAGACTTACAAAAAATCCATTACAATAAAGAGGCCTTTATCCACGAAACACGAGAACGTATCCTAGCTCATGTAACATCAGACAAAATATAAAGACAAAGATCTTATGGCCGTTAATCCGTATTATCTTCATTACCCCGGCCATAAGAAAGTGCAATCAACGCCGGCAATTGATAAGTGGGTTTATCACCGTACATGACAAAACAGCAGCGCCGTACTCTCATTATCAGCATTCTTGCATCTGCGATCGCTTTTCTTGACGTTTCAATAATCAATGTAGCATTACCAGCAATCAGTGGAGAATTTCACGGCGGCCTGCCATTGCAACAATGGGTGGTAGACACGTATCTTATTACGCTCGGATCTCTCATGCTTCTTGCCGGCTCGCTATCTGATCAATATGGCCGTAAAAAGATCTTGAATATTGGGCTAATCGGTTTCGGCGTCGCCTCATTCATGTGCGCCTTTGCACCAAATGGCGTATCGCTTATTCTGGCGAGAGGGCTGCAAGGAATGGCTGGCGCTCTCTTGGTACCCAGTTCTCTTGCACTTATCATGTCGAAATTCACTGGCGCGGCCGTTGGCAAAGCGATTGGGATATGGACCGGTTGGACTATGGTTGCATCAGTGGTTGGGCCTCTTCTTGGTGGGTTCCTTATTGATACTGTCTCGTGGAGGCTCATCTTTGCTATTAACGTTCTCCCCATACTCATAACCTTACTGTTGATGCGTAAGCTCGCGGCTTCAGATGCCCATCAAAGAACTCAGCCTGATGTAAAGGGGGCTCTTTTAAGTATTATTAGCCTGAGCGCACCTGTGTATGCCCTGATTGAAAGAGCGCATTACGGATGGACTAACCCGCTCATTATTAGCACGCTTGTCGGGGGCTTCATTGCCGTCTCTTTATTTATCAATCACGAGAAACAGGCTGAGCACCCTATGGTACCACTAGACCTTTTTAAAAACCGAAACTTCGCTATAGGGAATATTGCCACAGCTACCGTCTTCACAAGCATGTCAATATTCATCTTTTTATTACCAATCTACTTGCAACAAATTGCTGGCTATAGCGCTTTCTCGGCGGGCCTGGTACTTCTTCCAGTAACTATTATCATGTTTTTATTGGCCCCCATCTTCGGAAAGTTAACCGGCAAAAAGGGAGCCCATTTATTTATAACTATCGGCCCCCTACTAGCCAGCTGCGGATTCTTGTCGATACTTCGTATCACTACGCATCCCCAGTACTGGATTCAGATCTTTCCGGGGATTATTATACTTGGTGTTGGGCTGTCGATGACGGTTGCCCCTCTTACGACTGCTATCTTGGGGGCTATTCATACGGAACAGTCTGGCATTGCTTCAGCCATCAACAACACCATCTCGCGTATCGCCGGTCTTTTGGGTGTCGCCATGATCGGGACAGTAACAGGGTTTCAGGTCACCCTTGATGGCTTCCACCGCGGACTGTTTGTAGTTGCTATGTTAGTTTTCGCAGGGGCTATTATCGCAGGATTTGGCATTCAAGATATAAAACCCATGGACAAGCCGTGAGACTTACGTGTGCTATTCGCCGACAAAATTCTGATAGAGATATGTCGATTCAGCCGCATGACGTACTTTTCTGTATATTTTCAAGGGGTATCCAGTTTTCTCAGAGGCCGTACGATCCCATTATTGATAAACGCTGATGAGACATTTCCCATCAAGCCGGCTGTCGCACTTAAAGACCTAGAGAGGATCGACATTCGTGTCGGCACAATTGAAAGAGTTGGCACGAGCACAACTGTCAGGACTTAGTTGCCCTTGGTCTGCGGTTTGATTGGGCAGAAGTAGCGTTACAATCGTTACGCCGGCGAGAGCACAAAGATAGAGTGTATCCTTATCTCATGTATCCCTGCGGGTAGTACGCAACACATGAATGGCTAAGGCAGTAAGGTAACTCCAAACACAAAATGCAGCAATGCGCTGGTATAAGCCGCCGTAGGCAACAAATTTCGGCGCTTGGTTAAAAGCTAGTGCGGATAGCGCGAACGATGTAGTTAACATGACGCCGTTTATCACCGAATAGACTGCCCACTTGCGATGCTCCTGCCTCTTAAACCATCGGCTGAATATGAAACAGCAGGCGATTATCATGCCAACAAAAGCAGGCAGCGCAAAGCTATCATGGATGCTGCCGTGCAAGGTATGTGTTAGTGGTATGTTGGGTGTACCTTTCGGATATCCACTAGCCGGATCGGTAGTACATATGCCATCAACGATGAGCATGATCGCCCAATAGCCTACCAAGAGTGGCCCCCACGTTGTTCCTTTCGGCGTGCCTTTTCGTATAATGCGCCAGAGGCCAATAGCGAACGCCATGCTCAAGACGCCAGTTATTAGGAATGTTAGGGTCTGCACCCAGCCGTAAGGGCCGAGGGCAAGCGAACTGCCCGGATGTCTCAGCCAGTTATAATCCGGCTTAAGTGCACCATGAATAAGTAGAGACGTCATAAATAATGGGCCGGCAAGTAGACCGCACCAGAGTAGGTACTTGTTATGTATTTTCATGAGCTTATTTATAGCAGTAATCGTGATATAGTGCAATTTTATCAGCATGCTGATAAAATATAGAGATGAAAATGTATCATATTGCCCTGCAGCTCAACGCCACCAATAATGCTTTTGGTGCAGCTATCGATTCAAAACTCAGGCCACTGGAGATCAATAGTGCGCAAATGCACGTATTGCTTATACTACATCGTTATCCTGAGACTACTGTCGCGCGCTTATCGCGTCTGCTAGATGTCACACCTCAGACCGTGCATCGTACGATAACAAGTCTAGAACGACGTGAACTAGTGATTCGTGGTAATAAGCCAGGTAACAAAAAAGACTTGCCCGTAACTTTGACTAACTACGGTGTGGATGTTCTTGCGCGGGGCGAACTGATTATCAAAGAGATTATGGACAGGGCACAGCGCAATTTTAGCCCAGCGGAAATGGAGCAGCTGAATGCTCTGCTAGAGCGATGTCGACAGGCTTTATAGAATTATGCAACGTTAAATAGGGAATCTCTTATATATTTCTATGGATAGGCTTTTCTGCGTAGCACCTATTGAATTCCCCGCTAGGCAGGAGGGTGGGGCTGCTGGATAGATTTACTTAGTTTGCTCCGACCTATTTTAGGCGTTTATGTATCGGGAGAACTCCTTAAAACTGTTGCTTATGATGCTTGGCAATCTGAAACAATTCACAGAAAAATAGATCCGCGTACTCATTGATTTCGGGCCCTAGTGTTCATCTTGGATAGGCCTGCAGCTTACGAGATTACATCGCTGGATTTTTTTGGTCCCGACCGAGCACCAAGATAAATTGAGCATCGGGATAGCTCAAGCTCAGCGTCGTATTTTCCACCCGAACCTTGCCAAACAGTGATTCTAATTCGGCGAATGTGGCGGGCTTTTTGCCATGTGAGTTGTCGATGATGGTGGTGCTTGATTGCCAGCCGGAAGAATTGACTACCTTTATTACCTTCATACCTTTTGCCTTGAGAACTGTCTTCCATCTGGCGCCGACATCCCATACGCCATCGCTTGATAGAAGAACGATCGTTACCCCTTCCCGTGTCGTCGAATTGTCTAAAATTTGCTGTTTGGCGCGGTGATTATGATGGTATATCGCAAAACCAATTGATACACTCCCGCCTATAAGTAATAGAGCTATAGCCAGGTATATTATCGGTCGGCGATCTCTGTGTTGCTTCATGTTTGTATATTACCACTAGAAAAGGAAATCCAGGCTTTCATGTTTTGGCGGCAGCGCGTGCTTGCTCCAGTATGTACCGTATTGTAGAGAATATGCCGTTTCCCGAACAACCTACTGTCCGTCTAGTCTATAGGTCAAATTTATAGTATATAACTACTATAATGCCTTCGTGTTGCGTGCCATCGAAGTCACAGTAAGCCACTCTTAGCGATACAAGCTGGGCTACGACGTCCGCCCAAGTTACCACTATCATCTGAAAGTGCTCCTAGGCCCGCTGAGACAGAACTATGTATAGCCCGGTTCTGTATATAGCAGGAGACGTGCTTTAGGTATTGCCAGCCAGAATTATGCAATGCCCTTGCGACGAGAAGCCAAGAGTTGGGAATAAAGAGCAGGGGCTATCCTTGCGTAATGATCTAAAGTTTGCTTATGCTACTTGTCGATCCAGTTATGTAGCACCCCTTTTCAATGCCGCTGAAATATAGGTGTGCTAATGAACTTACGGAGCCATCGCGGCGCCAGATCGTCATGATGCCGATAGTCTGAAATATCGCATGATCGTTGTAACCGTAATTATCCATTGATAGTACGATATCTTGGCGTTCGCCGGTGTTGGTATCGATAAAATAGCCGAGTGCATCGTTAAAGACATAGGCGGTGTCGCTGTCGCATTCGACAGCGACGGTATCATTAGCAAAATCCTTCTGCCACAACGCTTTATCATCACGCCGGCGTATGAGGTAAACGTGGGTTGGGTGCGAGGGCTGGTTATATGCAATCTTTGTGGCCACCAGCGAAGTCGCATTTTCATTGAGGACAATCCCTTGTGTTCCGTCGGGAAAGGTATAAGCAATTTTTGGGGGAGGATTGGTGGATTTGTATGTGCCATTGCAAGATTGGGGCAGGTTCAGCGAAGTCATAAAGAGAACGGGCATAAACGCAAATACGAGAATGAAAATGCTCAATAGCAAGCCGGAGGAAGTTAGACTAGAAAAGAGAAAAGCTCTTCTCTTTTGTCTTGCTGACCTAGCAGCGGTTATAAAGCCGCCGATGAATGGCCCGACCCCGAAGGCTAGCACTGCGAAGAAATAGAACAATGATTTTGGAGCATGCAATACCATCTGATACGTAATGCCTGATAGAACGCCCCACAACAAACCAACTACGATTCCGATTCTAGTGGGTGTAACGATTGGTAATCTCATCCTATGCTCCTTACTACTGCCTTGGGATACCAATGGCGAGGGTCAAGCTTGCTATCACGAGGATGACGACTCCAGTTATGATCATGGTCTTTTTGCTCATACCGTTCCTTTCGTATCACTTATGTGATGATTTAAATCTACTATCGACATAAACGATAACCTAAAGGTCTTGGAAAAGTCTGAAATATGTCTAGACGTGCAGCTGAAGGTCTACATGTAGCCCACGATCTGGGTTCCTTGCCAGCGTAATAGTGCTGCCATTTCTTTCTGCTAATTTTTTGGCGATCGCCAGGCCGAGCCCGCTTCCGTTCGTATTCGTAGCCTTGACTTGGTAAAATGGCTCAAAGGCTCGTGCGACATCTCTTTTACTCATGCCAACACCCTGGTCTCGGATAGAGATGATAGTGTGTGTTTTTAGCACATGGTTGGTGACCGTAATCGCGCCGCCCTCTGGACTGAATTTGATGGCATTGTCCAAGATAATTGTCAGTATATCATTGAGGTCGTCTGGACGAAATTTGGCTTTTTGAAGTGCCAGGCTTGCGGTAATAGTAATCTGCTTCGAAGCTGCGAGGGGTCGAACGCTAGCGATGGTCTGTTCAATGATTCCTTGTACGTTAACGATCTTGGGCTGATCACCGCTTTGATCAAGGTTCAGCCGAATAAGCTGCTTTGAAAGTCGCTCCAGCTTTGAGTTTTGTGCCAAAGCGCGATCAATGAAGCTGTGCCACTCTTCGGTAGACATGGGTGGGATATCGCTTCTCGATACCTCAAGCAGGGCTCGTTGTGCGGCAATCGGCGTTTTCAGCTCGTGCGAGGCGTGCGCGATGAATTCTTCTTGGGTGGCAATGAGCTGCTGTTGTTTTCGTTGGAGCTGTCTAGTCAATGCTAGTCCACCAGCGATTAATGCAAGTGCCGAGATGGCCGCAATACCAACCAGACGCTGCGCAACATTGTTCAATCGGGCAACAGTACCGCCAAATAATAAGAACAACAATATCGGCAGTCCCATATATTGCAGACCGAACCCAAGTGAGTGTTTCTTAGACGGTCTCATTTAATGGTGTATCCCTGTCCCCAGACGGTATAAATGAGTTTTGGCTTATGAGTAAATGGCTTATCTATTTTGGCTCTTAAGTAGCTGATATAGGTCTCAACGGTCGAAGGTAGCACATCGGCCTCTTCACTCCAGACACGCTGAAGCAGTGCTTCGCGGGAATACACAAAGCCCGGATGGTGCATAAAAAGCTCAAGTAAGGCAAACTCCTTGCTGCTCAAACCGATCTCAATGCCACCCCGTATTGCCAGGCGACGATTTCTATCAAGCAGGAGGTCACGAACCGTTAACGTTGTCGGTGCTATGTGTGTCATGCGGCGGCTAAGTGCGCGGAGACGAGCTAGTAGCTCATCGAATGCAAAGGGTTTTGTCAGGTAATCGTCGGCACCTGCATCAAGACCTGCAACGCGGTATGTGGTACTCGCTAGAGCGGTCAGGAACAATATTGGCGTTGCAATATGCTGCATTCGGAGATCTTTACATATGGTTTCGCCTGATGTATCGGGTAGCATCCAATCAAGAACGATAATGTCATGGGTGCCCGATTGTGCAGACGCAAGGCCAGTCTCTCCACCGTTTGCAATGTCAACCGCATAGCCCACACGCTCCAAGCCCTTTTTGATCGAAGCAAGTAGTTCTTCATCATCTTCGATCAGGAGTACTTTCATATAGGATTATTATAGCTGGCTTGTACAAACCTCATTCGCTCGCTCGTCGCTAAGTTTACACTTACACTTCGGTCTTACCGGATGCTTCATGGGTGGAAACACTATGCTCGGGTTGTTTGATGTAAAATAAAGTAGCCTAGAAACGTCTCAGTGAACAATTGGTTAAGCTGGTTACCACTGTTGGATGGACTAGCCGGCAGGTCCCTAGCGTGAATTTACAAACCTCTGGCCTGATGGAGTTATGCAAACTTCTGGGTAGCTTTGCTGTACTGGATACTTGGCGGCACAGGCCTGAAAGGTGTTTATAGATGAGGATTTTTTGTTGTCAATATATCGAGTAATACCGAACACAATGATAACCAATAATAACAAACCAGCGACTATTATCAGAACTTTCTTGTTCATGCAGGTAGTATAGCAGAGCTGAGTAGCCTGGATAGAGCAACCCCAAAGAATTTGCCTATATTTACTATTTATTCAAAATTTGAATCGGAAGGCGAAAAGCTTATTGGGCGCCTTACTTAATGCAACGAGGTGAACGAAAGGGTATTATTTCTTTGATTTCGGCGTGCTGAAGGTTCTTTGTATCCATCTATCGATGCCTGGTTCTAGTGTGTGCAGGAAAGGTAGCTCTATGCTCATCACTACCAACATAATAATGAACGAGACGAGAGCTATAAAGGGACGAATGTGTCCGTAAGCGGCCATTCGCCAAAGCGCATATACAAACCATGGCAATGTCGCGTAGGCCGTAATGGTAGACGGAGTATAACGGCGATACTGAATCCATTCCATACAGTGCATAACCAAATGAACAGTGAATACAGCTAGAAAGCCCCACAGAAATGAGTACCAACCGAACAACACCGATAGCAGAGTAGCTAGGGTGAAAAGTACGAAGTTTAACCCGATCATGAGCGTGGTGGCTGCGGTGGATATACCGCGCAAGGAATTGAAGGGCAATTGAGAGGCCTGCGGGTCGCCCTCACTGTGGTTGAGAAACGGCTCGATAAAAGCAATTTCTTCAAATTCGTGAAACATAATTACAGCCAGCGATAGCCAGGCGATGTCGTTGCTATGCATACGATTTCCCTTAGACGTGTACCTTAACGACTAGCTTACCCTGAACTGCGCCTCCCGTTTCTAAATGCGCAAGAGCCTGCGGGAGTTGTTCGAAAGGGTAGGCATTATCAATATTAACTCGAATCTTGCCGTCAACGACTTGCTGGGCTAATTCTGCCAGCTGTTTTGCATTTGGCTGTACCGCTACTATCTTAACCTGTACACCTTTTGCTTTTATGGCGTCCTCAATCGTCACGAGCTCTGGGACTCGAGTGGTTACCATCAGCCCACCTGGTGCTACTACGTCGAGCGAACGCCGCATGACTTCGCCGCCTACGGTGTCGAGCACGAGATCCATATCGTGGGCAGTATCTTCGAACTGCTGAGTTTGATAGTTAATTACCTCGTCGGCACCAAGACTCTTCACAAAAGCTACATCCTTGCTGCTCGCCGTCGCGAAGACATACGTATGGTGCTGTTTAGCGATCTGTACGGCCATATGGCCAACCCCGCCTGCTACTCCATGGATTAAGACTCGTTGCCCCTCTTTTATATCACCCACATCTTCGAGCGCCTGCTTTGCGGCTAGGCCAACAACCGGCAGGCCAGCTGCCATATCAAAGGAAAGGCCAGCTGGCATTTTAATAACTTGATTAGCTGGTGCGGAAGCGTACTCGCCGTATCCATGCCCTGTAATTGAACCGTCCGAGCCCGGGAAATTAATTATGCCACATACTTTATCCCCAATTTGGAGTCCCACTACGTCGGAGCCGATTTTCTCCACGATCCCGCTTACATCATTGCCGAGTATGGCAGGCAGCTTGATGCGGTCACGTATAAAATCCCGACCCGCTATCGCGTATAGGTCGAGCGGATTAAGCCCCACGCTCATCACTTTGATAACTATTTCATGCGGTGCTGGGTCGGGTATGGGCATCGATTCGAGTTTAAGCTGATTAACACTGCCAAATTGACGTAGAACGTAAGCTTGCATAGCTGTCTCCTTAGATTTTTTAATGTCCGTACAAAGTATGCTGAGCGCAAGTGCCGAGAAGATCAGATAGAGTGCACTAACTTTCTAACCGCTCTTGCAAAAGAGCGATGACCCGCTTCGCGACATCAATATCTTCGAGAGATACACCTCGCAGAAAAGTCTCAGCATGCGCGATATGCGCTTGAAGCGCTGCCATGATACGCTCGCGGCCGGCGTTGGTCAGGCTTACGGTCGCACTCCGTTTGTCGGCTGCCGAGGTCTCGCGCTTAATCAGGCCTTGCTGTTCAAGTAGCCGAAGGCGGTGTGTCATCGTGCCAGATGTGACGCCAGCTTGACCCGCTAACTCCGTAGGCGTGCATTCATTAGCTCGGTAGAGCATAGCGAGCATGTCGTAGCTCCATGCCTCCAGGCTATAGTCGCGCAAGAGTATGTTGCGTTTGCGGCTGAGGGTAGCGGCAGTCTGCGCTAATCGGGCAAGTAGCTCTAACTTTTCAAGCTTTAGATCGGGGTGGTTCGTCAGCCATGCAGCTTTTGCCTGTGTGAGGTAGTCTAATTTATTCATTTAGTACGATCTTGGTATAAACCAGATGGCATACCCTTGGCCTTTCTGGAGTGATTTTAGCAATTTTTTAGTTTGACATCAAGCTTTTATTGACGTTGCCCCCTTCCAAAAAACTCCGACGCTGAAATACTATATCTCCGTTGTGCGGTAAGGTAACCTTAAATCCGGGGAGTATCGAGAGGATTCCCTAAAGCTGTGGCCTATGATACTTGGCAATTTGAAGCAATTCGCAGAGAAATAGATTTGAGTGTTTGGTTATTTACTCTTGTTGGTCAATCGCGTGTGAGATTACATTACCTACCTTTAGGACAGATGCCAGTTGCCAAATTGGTGCTCAACGACATGGTGATAGGCAGCGCGAGGTACCTCTTGCGCAAAAAGGGGGTATCCTTAACGGTGGCTGGTCTTAAGGCGACCTCGGTTTCAACCGTGGATTATAACGAATAACGACTAGCTAAAGCCGTTATTTTAAGCATAAGTGCAATGGCTGGGTGTGAGTTCGACGGAGGGAATACCCTGCTGGCTGGCTTTATACTTTTCGGTCAAAAGCTAGAAGAGTTTGGCTTTGCTATCATCAAGGCAAGACAATCGTCATCGATTTGTGAATTTAACCTTTGAGGTTTTTCTGGAGCCACGTGGCAATTACGGGGTCTAACTTTTGGACAATAATCTTAATCGCAAAATCCTCGATCTCACCGTTATGGACAGAAAATAGCTGTCCATTAATTTCCGGCAGAGTTAGGCTAGCTGACATTGCTGTCCGTTTATTACCGTCAACAAGAGGACGCCGCAGTTATCGTACTGGCCGCCTATTGCTATTCTGGGCGGTTCGGTGAAGCACTTCCGAAAGCATACGGTGTCATGACATTGTCATAACCAATCATAAGATCCATACCCTGGGCAGCATGGATGAGATTGTGGCAGTGCGACATCCAGATACCAGGGTTATCGGCGACGAAAGCTACCTCCCAGGTGTCGCCAGGTTTCACTTGCAGGGTATCAAGCTGAAGATTACTGCCGATATCGGGTTGCCCATTATGGCTGAGAACGGTGAAATGATGGCCATGAAGGTGCATAGGATGGTCATCTACAGTACGGTTGCGGAACGTAAATTTAACAGTATCGCCTTCGTGTACCATGAGCATCTTGGTATGGGGCAAAAGTTTGTCGTTGATGGTATGGATAGGCAGGAATTGTCCATCGAAGAAGCCAATGCTGGCATCGATATTTACCACGTAGGATTTATCGAAATGGCTTGAGGTAGTCAGGGTGCCTACAGTAGGTCTGCCGTACTGTGTCATATCGAAGAGCGGAGCTTGAGGTTGTGGGGCCAAGCGACCACTAGCGCTATCACTGCCGTATACCAAGGCTGGGCCGCTGGAACTAAGTGTGGCAAACTGCACAGATGTATGAGGCATAGCAAACGTCAGGTCTACTCGACTACCGGCAGGAATCTCTATACGCTGAGCATTAAGCAAGCCAGGATCCGTAAGATCGCGACCGTCAAGGGAAGCTACTCGGAATGGTACGCCCAGCAATTGTACGGTTTGCTCAACACTATCGGTGTTGGCAATACGCAGGCGAACACGCGTGCCTGGCGCTATTGGCGCATTATGAACCAGGGTATCGGTAGTATTGAAGCTAAGTCTCTGGCCGGATCCTGTGTCCCAGGTGTGAAGAGCGATGGTTTGATCGTACCCATCTATGGGTTTAGGCGGGTCTACGACAATAATACCAAACAGGCCTTTGGGCACCTGTACTGAGGTATCCTGATGGGAATGATACCAGTAGGTGCCGGCATCCTTTGCAATAAAACGGTACGTAAAGGAGGCGCCGGGCAAGACGGCGTCTTGGGTGATACCGGCCACACCATCTTCTTTGTTCGGCAAATCTATGCCATGCCAGTGGATGGTTGTGGGCACACTCAAATGATTGGTGAGACTTACTTCTACCAAATCACCCTGAGTTACGTGGAGTGTTGGAGCGGCGTCGCCAAATGTCCAAGCTTGGACCGTCGCACCAGAGCTCAGGTGTACGACCTGGGCAGACGCCGTGATATCGAAATGATCAACTTTAGCGGCAGTTGTGGGACCGGCATAATCGTCGACTGTACGCATGGGCATCCCAGACATCATACGCATATCGGCCGCCGGCATGTTCATAGAAATGATCGGCGGAAGAACGGATTGCTGTTGATGTACGATAGTGATTATGACAATAATTCCGATGGATGCTAACGACACGGCAAGCCTTGTGACTAACATCCAAGGGTTTGATAAGGCACGAGCGTAATGCCATCCGGCAGCAGCGCCAGTAGCAGCAAGAGCGAAGACAAATATAACGATTATGCCCGATACGCTGGGTCGCTGGATACTCAGATACGAACCAAAGCCAGCTGTGGGTGCAAGTGCCAGCTTAGTAAGCACATACTGTTTTGTGGCTAAGTGGTGACGACTACGCCATAACAACCACAGCGCTCCCAACCAACCGCCCAGTGCACCGATCGCCCACGCATCCCCTATTTGAGCAGTGTAGGAAAGATAATAAATCCCAAAGATGATCATAGAAATACCAAATATAAAAGTAAGTCTAGTCGGCAGGCGTCGCTGAGTGGATCCAAGCTGTGCGGGAAGAGCCCAGGCTACTATTGCCGTCAGGAAAGCAAAGAGAACTGATGATAACCAATATATGATATAAAGAGTGGTAAACATTAGGCTTCGGCGAGCTGGATGATTCGCTCGATGCCGCCTTGTAGAAGTTTGGGGCTAAGCAGAAGAGACCATATCTTTTGCAATGGCCCGTCTAAGTCTAAGCGATGGGTAATACGCGTTTCGGATGTACTGATTGGCTCAATATCGTGATGGATATACATAGCACAGCCGGGCATTTTGGATACCATAGTGAACTCACGCTCTGGCTCGACGCTCATTATAGTGAACTTGACCTTTGGGCCTAGCTTGGGCTTCATGATGCCTATAGAACCGGCCACAAATGGTCCTTGAAATGTACCCCATGCCATAGACTTATCCCAGCGAGGCCAGGCTTCAACGTGTTTATAGACTTTCCAAATGGCAGTTGGACTTGCGGAGGTTGTGGCTGTGTGGCGTGCTGTTTCAATCATAGGTCTTAGTATAAGTTAATATATTACGTAATGTCAAATATCTATTTGACGAAGTTTACTATCTATGATATCATTAGAATTATGAATGAGCCCGAAATTCAAGATACAACCTACTGGCTTATGGGAGCTATTTTGTCTACTGTTCGGGAACGAGTAGCTCATGTAGCGAATGCCCATGGTTTAACTATTAAACAGGCTGAGGCGCTATGCACTCTTGTTCCGGGCCAACCTCAACCAATCCGGGTTTTACGTGAGCGGATATCGTGTGATGCCTCGAGCGCTACCGGAATTTTGGACCGGCTAGAGAGACGCGGATTCATTGAACGGCTACCTGATCTCCAAGACCGCCGTATCCGTGCAGTTGCTATCACGCCAACTGGACGTAACGTGCGATCGCTGCTCATAGACGAAATATTGCAAGCTCAGAATGACCAATTGAGTATCCTTAGCAAGTCAGAAGCGAAGGCTCTGACGAAACTGCTAAAAAAGCTATAGCCCCATGAAACAAGGCCTTTCCCTGTCTGCTATCCTGAAAAAATGACGAATATACCAAAAACAACCACCTCAGGCTTTAAGCGCCGTGGTTGTTTTGCCAACGCCATTGACGTCGAGTAGCGTTAGCGCATTACCCCTGGATACAGACAGCTAACCTTGCCCAAGACCTTCACCCATAAGCAAAAGACTATTTGGAGCAATCAGCCTAAGCAAGAACGATCTCCTATGAGTAAACAATACAGTGTTGTCCTTTTTTTCCGACTATTACGTTCAAGCCTAACAGTACCTTCTTCACTTCTCCAGCTCGCTTGCAGTAGGCACAAATCACACCATTTGAGGTAACAAGATTGTTCAGCATCATAAAGGCCACGGCTATGGCACCCTCGCCAAACAGATGATTGCCGCACCAAGTGTCCTAAGTGGTCATATCCTCCCAAACACTTGGCGAACTGCTCGTGTGCCAACCTGCGTATTTTCAACAGATTCGAAGTCTTCAAAAGTTTGGAATAGGCACTAGGAGTATACGAGGTTCACTATCCCCAGCCATATAGTTTTTATACCCGCAATAGCGGCAGTTTCTTCCTCAACAGAGCCATAATTTGAGATTCTAACCTTCTCGTACTCAGCCTTGAGTGCTGGTAGGCCTTTTTGGATAGGAATAAGCCACTCAAAAGGCATTGATTCGATTTTCCCGCCATAAAGTATCGGGTTTGAACCCAGTGCCAGCAAGACGTCGCGCTTGGCCGTAATATCAGCACAATCAATCCCGCAATAAGTCTGGTTCCGGACAATGCCAATGCAGAATTGGATATTCGATTCGTAAGGACTGACGCCACTTTGCCGACAAACTGCCGATTAAAGCATTTTTTGCCAGCATCGATCCAACCGTAACTATCCAATTTATTTCCGGCGTAGAGCGCGCTATTGAAGTAGACCCCGAAAATTCTTCTTAATTACTGTTAAAGGACTCAATGTCACAAATAACGGAAAAGCCCCATCCTTTATTCGCAAGCACGGTTCTGCGGATGCCTGTTTCTATTCTCCACACGCCGTCGTGTTCGACCCCTCCGGTGCCAGCATACACAGCGATAACGAATAGTTTACCTTCACCTCACATGATCGGTCAGGCCGCTTGAACGTGTGCTTGGATATGCCTAGCCATTTCCTTTAATTACTTTTTGTTTTGATGAAGGTTATTTTGCCGCTGGCATCTCTGGGCAACGCTTCGACACGCCTAATCTCTAGACTAGGCGCAAGCGCACCTCCCTCTGTCAATGCCGCTACCAGCCTTTGCTTGATAGTTGTTTCGTTGAACGAGCCCTGCGCACCGGAAACAACGAGACGCAGCGTTGCCTTGTTTACGGTCAGCTGCCACCCAGTGATAGGCTGCGTGTCTAGAATATTATGGAATACCAGGGGATGAATGCTGACCGTTGCGCCCTTCTTTTTTGCCGGTAGCTCAAGACATTCTTCGTGTCGTCCCTGGATACTGTCTATGAGCAAAAATGGCCGGCCGCATGAACAGGCTTTGGTTGCGAGACGGATAGAATCGCTTATCTCGTAGCGGATGAGCGGCTGCGTGTACTTGAAAAATCCGGTCACGAGCAGCTTGTCGCCGAATGTCCCAGCCGGAACAGGCTGGTTGTTGGCGTCCACTACTTCACAAATCATACGATCTTCCATAAGATGCATTCCTTCATGTCGGTCACACTCCAGGGCGATGCCGCCGATCTCGGTTGCGGCATAGGTATTAAAAATAATGTTACCCCAGGCACGTTCCATAGAATGTCGCATTTCATCGGTAAGCACCTCAGAGCCACTGAGTATGGTGCGCGGTGCAATACTAAGATGTCCGCGGTCTTGCTCGATGGCAAGCAACCGGCCAATCGAGGCATACACGCTGAGAACCTCGGGCTGCAGTTTATTTAGGGCAGCGACCATTCTCTCGGTCGGCTCATTAGCTGCAAACATAATGCCGGGCATGAGCAGCTTCTTCAAAAAAGTCGATCCGCCTTGGGCCGACATATGAAATGGAGAAGTTGACGCCACTGCAGCCATAGTAACCCGGTGCGTCAGGCTCGGTTTCACACCAGTCCACTGCCCGAGGCGTCCGACCAAAAAGGCCATGATGCTCGTCCATTCCTGCTCGGTGAAAAGTGTTATGCCTGGCCGACCAGTACTACCAGAAGTCGTGACGATCCGATACTTGCCCTGAAACTTTTCGCCTGGCCGCATATGATCCATATACCGCCGCACGTTTGCTATAGTCACATTTCTATCGGTCACCAGATCGTCAAAGTGAGACATAGCAATCTCTTTGGTGATGACGGGCAACTCATCCAAGGGAGCGTCATACAAGCCCTTGTGAAATTCTTGATAAAAAGGTGACTGTGCATACACGCGTTGACGAAGTTTCTGGAGTTGCACGGCCTGATACCGTTTTAGCTCCGGACGCGTCCAGTGCTCAGCCCTCTTCATAGCCCTGATTTCTGTCAGTAATTGCAAGAGATTCATATATCTATTATAGACCACGCGTCTATGTGCGCAGTACCGCCGGCCAAATATTCGCCAGGGCTTTACAACGCGCTTTCCACGCTAATGGAAACAACCAGCATGAGCTATACGTTCAAACTTTTGACGATATTCATCTTGTGTTTTAGACGATTGAGCTGCACTAGACATATCGCAACGATCCAATCTTCATATTTTTGGCATTATAATTAGCAGATATTCTAGACATTGGCGGCGAATGTGCCGATGTCGTCCACTAGTTGCTCCATATGCGTAAGGAACAGACCGTTCGGCGCACCTTCATATACCTTAAGCTGACTGTTGGGCACGAGCTCAGCAGTCTTTTGCCCGGACGATTCCAGTGAGTGCGACACGTCTTTGTCGCCATGAACAATCAGCAGCGGTACCTTAAAGGCGGCGAGTTCTTTGCAAAAATCAGCTTTGGTCATTGTCGCCAGGCAAGCGACATGTGCTTGAAGTGAGCTATGCAGAATAATGCGCACCGCCCAGTCTTTTACGCTCTGCGGTGTACTGGGGCTGAAGAATGGATCGATGTTTTTCTCTAGCCAGGCGGGCAAGCTGCTGGCAATGTCGTTACTGATTTGCTCCAAAATGGTGTCATCCCAACCATTGGGGTTGTCTTCAGATTTGCGGATGAGCGGCGTTGCGGTGCCAACAAACACTGCGCCTTTGACGCGCCCTGAGTCGTGTCGGCTGAGGTAGCGCGTAATTTCGCCACAGCCCATGGAACTGCCCACAAGAATCGCGTCCTCTAGCTGTAATGTTTCAATGACGTTGTTAAGGTCGCTAGCCAGGGTGTCGTAGTCGTAACCCTCGCCAGGGTCACTAGAGTTGCCGTGCCCGCGTCGGTCAAAGGCTATACAGCGATAGCCCTTCTGGCACAGCGCTAGCATGACATTACACCAAACATCGCTGTTAAACCCCCAGCCGGCTAAAAATACAATGGGTCTGCCTTTGCCCCAATCGCGGTAAAAAAGTTGTGTTGTGTTATTGATAGTAATTAAGTTGTTCATGTAGTTCTCCTTCTTGATCTAGTCTACATCGTTAGGTAAGTGATACAATTACCTTTGAAGTAAGAATTATGAGTGATTTAACTATAAAACCAATGGAACAAGAAAATGCAGGCGCACACTTGCGTAAGTGGCGCCGACATCGGCGTTTGAGCCAGCTTGAGCTCGCTATGCGCGCTGGTGTGTCGGGCCGCCACCTGAGCTTCATAGAATCTGGTCGCGCCCAGCCTAGTCGAGCAATGATTCTTAAACTTGCCACACAGCTGGCGATTCCGACACGCGGCGTCAACGAAATCTTGCAAGCCGGCGGCTTTGCCAATGCCTATCCGTTCCACGATCAACCCGACAAGCGCTTGGAAGTACGGCTACGGACTGTGCAGCAGATTCTTGATGCGCACAATCCATACCCGGCCTTTGCCATCAATCGGTGGTGGGAAGCAGTGGCGACCAATCGAGCATTCGCACTATTTAATGACAATGTAGATCCCACGCTGCTTCAGCCGCCTATGAATATCCTGCGTCTTTGCCTACACCCCAGCGGGCTTGCGCCCCACATTCTCAACCTACCAGAGGTAACGCAGTTTATTTTTGCGCGGCTGGATCGAGATATCGAGCGCACGGCCGACCCAGTACTCATTGCTCTGAAGCAAGAATTGTTTTCATACGTGGAGGAAGTGCAGAGTAAGCCTTCGCAAACGCCTGGCTTAGCGGAGGTATTGACCCCGCTCCGTTTGCGCACGCCCCATAGCGATGTCGCGCTCTTCGGCATGGTAACAGTATTTGGTACACCTAACGACGTTACGCTTTCGGAGCTTGCCATCGAAACGTTTTTTCCAGCCGATGAGGCCACGGAGCAACTTCTAGCCACAATGAATGCTTAGCCTTGGATCAACATACTCCGGTGCATCGAACCGAGGTTCGACCTGTTAAGTGGTAGATCGGATGGCTTCCTACCTGCAAGAACGTGCCGAGGCAATCAATAGGACGTAAAAATCACGGTGGAATCTGAGTTGACGCCCGTTCCCAAGGAACGTCCTTAACCCGGTTAATCCATACATTTGTAAAAAGAGTTTTACCCGCAATTGCCCCCTATAGGCTCAAGCCCAGCTGACTTATTGCACTCTGCTGCCCGCTAAAAAACGAGTCCCCCGCTTCAAGAGCTATTCGCCAAGCGTTCGTGACCTTAGCTTTCTCTAGCTCCATAGACTCAAACCAAGCAGGATGAGAAATAGGATTAGCATAGGTAGTGCTGCCCCAAACTGCAATTTCGTATAAGATGGGAACGGCTTTTATACCGTCTGCTGTGAGCGTATAGATAACCTTACGCTTGTCTTTGGAGTCTTGGGCCTTCGAGATGATGCCTTTTTTTTCTAGGTGAACTAGCCTCTCCGCTAAAACACTCGGACCGATACGCTCCTCAGATGCTAAAAACTCTCCAAAAGTCCTTTTGCCAAATGTTGCCATGTCGCGGTAAATGATCATAGACCACGTATCGCCGAATATTTCTACGGTGTAGTTAACGGGGCAATCAGATTTGTGATCGGGTCTCTTCATAAATACATAGTATCATATTTGACTTTGATAATCAAAGTAAGATACACTGGGCGCAGATAACTTTAATTATCAAAATAAAAGGGACACCATAAATAGTTATGAGAAAAATAATCGTTCAAGAATTTATTACCTTAGACGGAGTTATGCAGGCACCTGGTGGACCAGAGGAAGATACGTCAAGTAATTTTAAATACGGCGGCTGGACTGCACCGTATTTTCGCGAAGCTGATGATGCGGCAGTTGATTTTATGCAGAAATGGATGGAATCCACCGATATTTTGCTGGGCCGAACAACCTATGAGATTTTCGCTGACTACTGGCCCGGACACGCAGATATGTGGCCGGGTATCAACGATGTTACAAAATATGTCGTTTCTGACGTCCCCATGGAGCTTACCTGGCACAACTCGGAACTGATCACGGGTGATGATGTCGTGGCGCAACTCAAAAAGCTTAAAGATTCAGAGGGTTCTGATATCAAAGTTCACGGCAGTAGTAAAGTAGCCCAGACATTGCTTAAAAATGGCTTAGTTGACGAGCTATGTCTTATGACATTCCCAATTGTACTCGGCATTGGCAAGCGTTGGTTCGACGAATCCTCTATGCCTGCGGCCTTTACGCTGACAGACAGTGTAGTAACGCCAAATGGTGTCATTTGTGCCTGCTACAAACGAGCCGGAGAAGTTAAGACGGGCATCGTTAGTGAATAATTACAGGGCACTCCTATGCTACACCTAAAAACTATACGAACAATTGTCTACCCCACTCGCGACCTTCAGGCCAGCATTAGTGCTTGGTCAAAAATAGGCACTCTTGTACATCAAAATGGTAATTCCGCCACTTTCCTAGGCAAAGATGGAATTGATATTCGCTTGAGTCGCTTACCCTGGGTCGACTATCCACTGGTATTTTGGGAAGTTGCAGATATTGAACAAGCCCATGCTAGTATGCTCGAAGATGGCGCTACCGCTATGGGCGAAGTAGCGGGTGGCATCCTCGATGAAGTTGGGCGACAATCCATTGCCAATGGTGACCCCAAAACGGGCATTATCAGTACACCGGGTCGCAAGCTGGCCATATTTAAGTTTGCAGACGGTAATCTTGTGGGCTTATTGCAGGATTTATAGACGAACTTAAAAACGAGACATTTAATCTCTGGCTAACGAGCCATGCAGGAGAATAAGATATGAAACAAGCAATAGAGAGATTTTCAAAAACTGCACCGCGGGTTAGTCTGCAATGGGCGATCCTATGCCTGGTGCTACTTGCCGACGCACTCGACGTGATCGACGGAACAATTACGAACATCGCAGCCCCCACTATTGCCAATCACTTGGGTGGTGGAGTGGGCCTGATCAAATGGCTAGGCCCCGCATATATGCTCGCTATGGGCGTGCTGCTTTTGATAGGCGGACGGTTGGGTGACAAATTTGGCCAACGCAAACTTTTCTTAATGGGTATGGCTGGGTTCACTCTAGCCTCGGCTGCCGCTGGGTTTTCGCCTGACCCAACACTGCTTATCATCGCCCGGGTTGCTCAGGGAGCGTTCGGAGCGCTCCTTCTTCCTCAAGGTATGGCGATTATGACGAAAGCGTTCAGTCCTGAAATGCTTGCCAAGGCGTTTGGGCTGTTTGGCCCGGTGCTTGGGGTTTCCAGTGTTATCGGCCCGGTCTTGGCCGGTTTCATCATCAGTGCTAATATGTTTGGGTTGTCCTGGCGTCCGATTTTCCTCATAAATCTCATTCTTGGCGTTATCGGGCTGGGTATAGCTCACAAAATTTTACCACGTGATAACGGTGATCGCTCTGTCGTCATCGATGGCTGGGCCTCTGGCCTGTTAGCGGGTGCTATGTTTGGGCTACTGTATGGGCTAATTCAGGGTTCGACCGACGGCTGGGGCGGTGTTCCCATCGCCTCGATTATCATCGGCGTGTTGTTTTTCGCTGCTTTCGTTTACCGTCAGCACACCGCCGATCACCCGCTCATCAAGCCTTCGCTGCTTAAGAAGCGGGGATTTACTTCCGGAATGCTAGTGGGGCTGGTCTCATTTGCTGCTGCCACAGGCCTAATTTTCGTGTTGTCACTGTTCCTGCAGGAGGGATTGCACGTGAGTGCCCGGAACACTTCGCTGAGTCTAGTACCGGTCACCGTAGGGCTCATTGGAGCTACTTTTGCCGCCATGGGCGGTCTGGTTACGAAACTCGGTCGCAAGCTTGTCTTCATTGGCCTGGCTGTTGCCATAGCCGGTTGTGCGGGAGTCCTGGCGCTTGTTAATCATTTTGGTACAAATGTTCACCTCTTGGCCCTCGCTCCGGCGTTCATTGTCATCGGAATCGGCACGGGGCTTTGCTTTACTACGATACCCACTGTCGCGCTCGGCGACGCAACGCCGGAAGAAGCTGGCAGCGCCAGTGGCTCGCTCAGTTCAATTCAGCAACTATCTTCAGCGATTGGTTCAGCCGCGGTGACGTCAGTCTTCTTTGGGGCGGCAAGCTCGGGCATGGCTCACGCCATGAAAGTGACGCTTATCGTCGTCTTAGCTGCCATTATTTTCAGCTTCCCGTTTGTCTTCCTCATGCCGCATAAAGCACCGGCGGGGCCTCCTGGCGAGTAGACGCTGTCCAGTCGTGAATGCGCTAGCGCTTGGTTCGGGGAAATCACAAAAGTGAACCTCTACGGCCTCCCGGCCGTAGCATCACTCTAGTTCAAGCGTGGCTTGTCCGCTGTCTTCTCGGCCTTGTTGTTCAATGTAGCGTCGGACTACGCTTTCGTTCACGCCAACAGTGGAGATAAAGTAGCCCACGGACCAAATACCGTCAAAGCCCCAATAGACCTTGCCGAGAAATGGAAACTTAGCCCGCATGTCACGAGCGGTATTGGCCTTAATCAGTGAGACTGCTTGGCTGAGGGCTGGTTTGGGTGCGACACTCAGCAAGATGTGAGCATGGTCTTGATCAGTGTTTGCCTCGTGAATGACAATCTCAGGATGGTGTCGCTGGACTTCCAGAATCTTGAGCTTGAGATAGTCGGCCATACCACTCGTGAAAATCTTGCGTCGGTATTTGGTTGAGATGACAAGGTGGTAGCGAGTGTAGAAGACAGCGTGACCGAGTCGGTTATATTGCATACGCTCAGTGTACAAGAGAAGACTGTGGAGGGGCTACATCCACGGCCTACCGGCCGTGGTATTGCGGTTTAAGAATAAATCGGTCCGCGCAGCGAACATTGCATGGATCACCCTACAGTCATCGGGTTCGATGGCGGCGGCGCACCCCCTCCAGGAACTTCCGGCGGCCGAGCGGCGAGAACTTCTCGAGCCTTATTAGGGCGAACTTGATCTATCTGCCTAACTCATTCCAATACCTCCCTGCAATTAATAAACCTCCCCGTGGCAAGACCACGGGGTATCATGGGTAGCAGTCAGGTATAACCATTACCAGATGGTTAACTGGCTGGACGTTGGTGCTGGCTTGGTCTTTCCTTGGTTTCTGACATAGGCTTCGACGGTGTTCCAATTGCCAGCAGTACTGACGGTGCTGACGTAATAGCCGTCTGACCAAAATTCCCCACCCCAGAGATCTTTCTTGAGACTTGGAAATTGCTTGAATAGTTCACGGGCCACATTGGACTTAAAGATACGTACGAACTGACCAATGCTGTATTTGGGATGGAAGCTAACTGGCAAATGGATGTGATCACCATCCGTACCGATCTGCTCAATGGTCAGTTCATAGCGTAGGCTTATTTCATATGCTGGCGCCTTACAAGCGGCAGCAATTTCTTCTTGGAGCAACGCTTTTCGATACTTAACCGGAAAGACTGGATGGTAGTGACAATCGTAGGCGCAGTGATTACTTTGAACCCATTGCATATCTCCACCCCGTTTCCGTGTAACCCTTGAGCCCTTCTAGCCAAAAGAGGTACCCTACTGTTGCAAAGACAAGGAGGGCACCTCAATGAATAATGCTACGTACTTTTTAAACCAAACACAATATGACTGGCTGGCGCACAAGCTGCCTGAGCCAGTCATAAAGACTAAACATGTTACTCCAAATAATGAGCTACTGAATAGCATACTGTTTGTTCTCAAGACCGGCTGCCGCTGGATGGATATACCAAGCTCAGTCTGTAGCCACAACTACAGCTCTTGTTGGCGCCAACTCAACTACTGGCGGAAGTGCGGCAGGCTTAAGTTGGTATGGCAATGTGTCCTGGTGCTGCTCGACCGACAAGGAACACTTGACCTAAGTCTCGGCAACCTGGATGGGGATAGTGAACCTATTCCAAACTTTTGAAGATTTTGAATCTGTTAAGGATAAGCAAGCAGACATTGAGGCGGTTCGCCAAGTGCTTGATGAAGATGAAGCGGCGCAGATCGGGGAGGCGGTATGTTAAGTCGTATCCTCCAATTCCGCAAGTCTGCCGCGCCCGATTTAGTCACATCAAAGCTGTTCAATGAAGAGACATTCTATCCGGCTTTTCTGAAGGACCTCAAAAACTGCCAGAGTGAGCTGATTATTGAGTCGCCATTCATAACGAGTAGGCGTTTGAACCAACTACTACCGACTTTGGAGAAACTAAAAGCCCGCAAGGTTAGAATTGTTGTTAATACTCGTGACCCTCACGAACATGACGAGGGGTATCATCGGGAAGATGCGCACCGAGCAATAGCTAAGCTCCAGCATGCGGGTGTCCACGTACTCTACACTGGTGGCCATCATCGTAAGTTAGTCATTGTTGACCGAAAGATTCTGTACGAAGGTAGCCATAACGTGCTATCACAGAACGACAGCTCTGAAGTTATGCGCCGGATCGAGTCGGTACAACTTGCCTGGCAGATGATCGGGTTTGTGGGCTTGGATAAACACTTTTAATTACGCTGCAAGCTCAAATACATCAATGTTATGCTTAAAGCATGCCTAAGAAACACTTACTTAAGAAGCATAAAAAGAAGCTAATTGCAGCTGCTGTAGCTGCGGTTACAGTTGCCATTGTCGGCGCAGCCGTGCTTACATCGCGCCCAAAGACTGACGATACCGTCTATCTGCCGCCATCACCAACGAAGACGAGCAGCTGTGTCGCCAATGCTGGCATTGAAGATAAGGCCTGTACTCCAGGAGCGGTTATAGTGTCGGCGACGAAAGCTCAAATCTGCACGCCCGGCTATTCAAGTTCAGTTCGCAATGTGCCGGAGAGCGAGAAGAATCAAGTGTATGCAGAGTATGGCATTGCCACTCATACAACTGGTCAATATGAAGTCGATCATCTTATTAGCCTAGAGCTGGGTGGTTCAAACGATATTGCCAACCTCTGGCCAGAACTTGCCAATCCGACGCCTGGCTTCCACCAAAAAGATCAGGTCGAGAACTACCTGCATAAGCAGGTCTGTGACGGAAAGCTATCGCTCAAGCAAGCGCAGCAAGAGATTGCTACGGATTGGCTACAAGTATATACCACGGCGATCACGCACTAATGGGGTATGAAATCACGCTAGCACAAACGCAAATAGACAATTACGGTTCAGGAGAGTATAATTGTACTTGGAAGAAAATCCAACCGAACACTGCGCCTCGCGCGTGGCGCCCGCAAGGGCTAGGCGTTCCACCCTCTGCCGCAAGGTACGGTGGTTTTTCTTTTTCTAAAGCTTTTGAATGATCCCCTGTTTTTCCAGTTGCCGCTGTAGAGCTTTGTAGCCCCGGCCATCGCTGGCAGCATCCCGCACTAGCCCTGCGATGCGATCGGCTAGCCGTATCAGTGGTTCGCTTGCATCTCGTGCGCCTCTGATTTTTCTTGATTTTATCCCCAGCTCGCGGAGCTGTTTGCCGACGCGTGTCTCCTCGGCACGTTTGAGTCCGTCAATGGTGACTGAAACTTTGTAGTTGTCTGTAAGACGATGCTTTGTCCGGTACTGACTAATCGCCTGTGCGATGGCTAGCACGGTTAGCTGCTCATACGCTCCGGTGCCCGTTTCGGCATATTGGCTATAGAAGAGTTTGTGTTTGAAATCGCCTGCGCCAACTGACTCAAGGTATTGGTTGCGGCTATCCAGGGCAGTTTTAGCGCGTACCCACTTCTTTTTGCCAATGCCACTTGTTTTCTCGGCTTCTTCTAGGTAGGCGTCCAGTTTATATCTTTCTTCGGCAACTACTACAGTTACTACGATAAATAGCTGGCCCTTGGTGTCTTGGCCGGTTTCATCTACGTAGCAATAAAGTTTATGAGGTGAAGACATAAGCTAGCTTATTGTACCCTCGCTTGGGCAGAAAGGGTAGCCTGGAGGATGGGCTATTTATTGTGCTAGATAAGTATTCTGGCCACAATAAAGCGATCGGTCCTTTACGGATTAAGCATTGAAAGCACTGTCTTATGTGTGCATCTATGCGGCATTGTCAATATCCAGAAGGGTATCAGATACTTACGAGACTTTAGCGGTTCTGGCAAGGATTCGTCCATGTTTTGATTCGATTGCTCGACAAGCTCTTTCCATGATTGGGTTGCATCAGGGAAAGTATCAAGCAGCATGCCTTTGTCGCCAATCCGCCACAGGAGTAAGTCATTTGGATTGTCTGCAATGACCTCTTGGTTAGATATTAAGCTAATAAGAAGCCAATGGTGCTCAAGCAGCGGTCGTTGGCCGCTACGCGCTGCGAGCAATATCGCTGGCCACAAACAGTAGGCTCTGTTCTGAAAGCTCTCGGTAATCTCGTCCTCGTTCAATGAGAACGACCATTCGGCCGATTGCTTTGAAGTGTAATAAGGGCTTGGAATGCCTGAGCCTTCGTCGGCATAGCTTGATAGCAGGCCATTGAGTAGCCCAGCTATCTCTATCTCGGCAGGTCGTGTCTGATTTGCGCGCAACAAGAAGACGATGTAGTTGAAAAGCTGCGGTGTAGAGCTTTCGCCCAGGATTGCTTTGTGTTTCGAGAGCTCTAGCAATTTCTCTGCTAACTCCTTGGAGAACTTTGGCATGATGGCTTTTGTGGCGCAGTAAATCAGATACCCCGATATATAGCCCATCAGCTCCGTGCAACGCAATTTATGTGTAATTAAACCCTCGGAAAGAAGGCCGTATGTGCCATCCACAAAAAATTTGGTATCCGCAACGATGTCATCAATCAGTGGGCTAAATACAGCTCCTACTTCGCCTAGAATCGTATCTTCGATCAAGGCAACATGGTTATCGGCTATGCTCCAGTCATTAGCAAAGTACAGGATAGTGAGCAAAACCAAAATCCACGCGTTAATGATTTCGATGTAATTCTCTTGAGTGTATTTGTTGGTAAGAAGGTAGCTACATAAGATGCACGCCGCTTGAAGTGCTTCTAGCCTTTTCTGTTTCGACCTCGAAGAATATGAGCTAAGCCATTTTTCGAAGAATAATTTAAATTCTTCTCGGTTGAGTGTTTTGTCGCCGTGCTGACAGTATATTTCTAAGAACAGATTGAGATCTTGCGCATCCGCAGGAAAGAAACTGCCATAGCCATCAGTAAAACGCTTTACAAGCTCCTCTTTGTCAATTGTCGCTACTCCCATATGACCGTTTGCTTGCTGACGTGTCGAATAGTCAACAATAGTTCGCTGCACTGGATTTAGGAACGAGCCATTCGTCACCACGTAGCATTTCCATTTATCCGGCGGTGTCTTAAAGGATGAGTGAACGGGTGGGATCTGAGTTAGATCGTTGATCTGGCCGTTTATTTTGTTCCACTCAGAGGTGCTGATATTGTCGCACTTTAATTGAAAGCAGCAGATTTCGCCCTGAGGATTTAACGCTATTACGTCTTTACCTTGTTCATCAAGGCCACCACGTGCACGCAGTATCGTATAACCCTCGGTAATTAAAAGTTGCACGAATGGTGTTGTGAAACTGAGCTCTTTACAGCTAGTCAACCAGTTTTCTACTAGCCTGTTCTGCATCATATTCCTTCTTCTTTTGGGCAATTATATCTTTCATTCGTTGCTTGGCTACTGGGTCGTTGTCGGCCTCTTCCATGAGTTTGCGGTACTTTTCTTCCTGATTTGGATGGATTACCATTGTTGGCATTTGCGGGTTACCGAATTTATCAAAGGCGATACTAATCTTACTGATGGTGTCTAGGAATAAATCTATGGATAGTGGCTTGCCGCCCGCATCAACTACGTTGCCCGTCTCCTTTGTGGTTTCGTCCAGAACTTGGTAATTGATCCGCGCTTGTTGGCCACCAAATTCCTTAGCTTTCTTTGCAACCAGTTTCAAAACGTCCTCTGGCTTCATTTTTATTACATCTTCGTATTTGAGTGCGTATTCAACCCTAGCCTCTTTGTAGTCGGTTTCTTTTCGCTTGTTGGTATCATCTTGTGTGTTATGAACTAATCGTCGGCCTTCATGCTGAGTAAAGCGACGAACATCTTTGAACGGCCCCAACTCCTCGCGAGCCTGAGTCTCGAAATAATTAAGAACCATTTTCTCGAGGCTGCTTTTGAGTTCGGGATATTTTGGAAGAGCCATGCTAAGCCCTCACGCTATTTAACGACATATTAATGGCCATAGCGTATCTGGCGCGCGGGGTGTTACCGCACACCCTCAAACAACTCTTTAATCTCAACGCTAAGAGCTTGGGCGAGCTTCCGCAAGGTAGAAAGGCGCACAAACTTCGTGCCACCCTCAATAAATGCAATAGTCGTAACGTGCGAATCAATCTTCGCCGCTAATTGTTCTTGTGTCAGGCCGCGTTTGCGGCGCAGCTCAGAAACGCGCTTACCGAACAAGCGCATCAGAGCCTTTTCTTGTGTATCAGCCATACTCAAAGGATAGAGAGGCTAGACTTTTAGTTGAATAGACTTTAAGTCTATGCTAAGTTGCTACATAGACTTAAAGTCTATAAGTATATGGGGCAAGAACAAGTCAAGAAACTACTGACGACAGCCGACATTCTGCCGCTTTTACATGACATCGCCAGCCACCGGCAAGAGCACTTCATAGTGCTGTCGGTAGATACTGGACGAAAGCTCATCACGAAGCGGATTGTTTTTATTGGCACTATTGACTCAGTTATTGCTCATCCGCGTGAAGTATATGCCGGAGCAATTGCTGATTTAGCTGCCGGCATAGTGGTAGCGCACAATCATCCATCGGGTGACCCAACTCCTAGCAAGCAAGACATCACCACTACGCAGCAACTTATAGCAGCCGGACAGATATTGGGAGTGAGACTATACGACCATGTAATTGTGGCAGGTAAGAGGCACTACAGCTTTTCAGCGAATGGGATGATGTTGACGGAGGCGTTTGAAGTGCAAGGGTCTTCTGGCGCGGAATTTGGCAAACTCATGCCTTAATGCTAATATTGCAAATATGATAGGCATGATCAAAGCATAAACTCGCCGCACTGGGACACCAGGTTTATTTTTTGATGATTTCTATTCTCTAAACTTTTAGCAAAAAGCCGAGCACCTATGCGGTATGTCCATCGCTCGGCTTTTTGTTATTTGAAAGGTACTATACGTTTATGGTTAAAACACAATTTCCCGAAATGAATTTGTTAATTGATAAGTTACACAATTCAATCAAAATCACACTCGGTGATAAACTCCGTGGCCTCTATTTGTTTGGCTCGCTTGTAGGTGGTGACTTTGACCCAAAAACTAGCGACATTGACCTGCTGGCTATTGTGGAGAGTGATATTAGTGAGGATGATCTGCGAAGTCTCAAGGTCATGCACCAAAACTTTGTCCGTGAGTATCCCGAATGGCGTGATCGAATAGAAGTTGCTTATGTCGGAGTCGAGGCTATGAGAAAGTTCAAGACAGACACCGTGACCATCGCACGCATTAGCCCTGGCGAGCCATTGCACTATCGGGACATGAATATTCAGTGGCTCATGGACTGGTATATGGTGCAGGAACAGGGGTTAGCCATAGAGGGGCCGTCTCCTAAAGTGTTGATTCCCGTCATTACTAAAGATGAATTTGTAGCCTCTCTTAAAGGTGAATATCCTTCTTGGCTGGAGCGGGCAAAAGAAGCACGTCGGGTCGGCTACCAGTCGTATGTCGTTTTGTCTCTGTGCCGCAGCCTATATGCAATTCGTTTTGGGCAGCAGGTTTCGAAGTTTAAAGGTGCATCTTGGGCGGCGACTGAATACCCACAATGGGCTCACCTTATTCAGCAAGCGACAGAATGGCACGGATCATCGGACAACACAGACAGTCTCGATACCCAAGCCGAGACGGCACGCTTTGCTGAGTTTATGCTCGATCAGGCATAACGCTATTTTATTTTCTCTGTAGCCCCAGAGATGGTATTATGGCCACCAGATAGACAACGGCGTGGCAAGGTGGTGTTGTACGCTTTCTGAGATTCTGGAGTAACCGTACATGCCCCATTGGCTCGACATCTTACTGAATGGCCCAGCTCGCTACACCGAGGCGCATAATTTAAGCCCGCTATGGACGCTGGCGGTGGTGATTGGTGCGCTGCTGGTTGAGTTTGGCGCGGCGTTCCTCTTGATTCGCCTTGTTATCTTTTTATTCGAGCACGCGCAATCGTTTTTCGCGTGGGTGCTGCGCAAGTTTGGCGTGGGCAGGCGCGAGATATCCTCCACATTTTTGCAGCTCACATTTCCGGCCGACACAACAAAATCTGCTTACGCTACGGAGCAATTGCACATTCTGATGCGCAATCTCGTAAAGCACTTTGGCTTTTGGGATCGCATGGCGGGTCATCGGCGGCCGTATTCGTTAGAGCTGGTGGCGACCAAAGAAAAAGGCATCTGCTACGTTATCCGCGTGCCGGAGCATGAAGCGACGATAGTACGGCGCACGCTTTTGTCGTTTTTGCCTGGCCTGAAGGTGGCCGAGATTGACGATTACACATCGGAGTTGGCTGGTACCGCAGTCGGCGTTGTTGAGCTTAAATTGGGCGGCGACTACCTGCTGCCGCTGGGCGTTAATAAAGCGTTGGATGAACACGACCCTATCGCATACCTCACTGGCCATATGCGCAGCCTCGCGCCGGGCGAGCTGGTTGCTTACCAAATTGTGGCTTTGCCGGTTTACGACTATACGCACCCAAACGAACTACGCCGGATGCGGGATATCCGCCACCGCATTGCACTTAACAAAGAGCTTTCGCCGAAGTTGATGACCACTCGCCTCGATGTTCCGGCGCTCGTACTCAAGTTGCTTATCGCTCCCGTCTGGGCGCTCGGCATGGGGCTCAAGATATTCGGCGGCATCCTCGACGCCATTATGCATAACGATATACCCGACGAATGGAAGAGCAGCACTGACAAGCGGCGAGCTGGTGACCCATATGAGCAGGAGCTGGGCATGACCATCAAGGAAAAGCTCGACCAACATCTGTTTGAAGTATCTATTCGGGTGCTGGTGGCTGTGCCGGGTGGTGAAGGCGTCAGCAGCCGTTTGAGTTCAATCGTGTCGTCGTTTGAGACGTTTAGTAGTCCGCGTCAGTCCATACGGATGCGCCGTGACATTCCGTTCTTTGCGCCGGGCGACAAGCATTTGCCCCGGTTCCGCGAGCGGGTGCTGTCGCCGCACGTTATTAGCCACCCGACGATTCTTTCGGCTTCGGAACTAGCCGACCTGTATCACTTCCCGAATACTGACCTCACCAAGACGGAAGGCCTAGTTAAAAGCCGCAGCCGCGACTTGCCAACGCCATTATCTTTGAAGGGCGACAACGCGAAGTTCGACGTTGTAGTGGGGGCTAACGAGTTTGGCGGTGAGGTGCAAGAAATTGGCATAAGCCTGGAGCAGCGCCAAAAGCATACTTACATTATCGGGAAGACCGGCACGGGCAAGACGACGTTGCTCAAGAGCTCCATCTACCAGGATATGCTCAATGGCAAAGGATTGGCTGTATTCGACCCGCATGGCGATATGTTCCGCGAACTGTTGCAGATTGTGCCGGAGCACCGCCGTAAAGATGTGATTGTATTTGATCCATCCGATCGCGAGCATCCCGTCGGCCTCAATATCCTCGACCCGGGCATTGAGTTTGACGATGAAGACGATAAGCATGAATGGATTACGAGCACGGTGCTGTCCGTGTTTGCGAAGTTGGCCGACGAAAACCAGTGGGGGCCGCGCATGGAGCATATTTTGCGCAATACCACGCTGACCGCACTACAAACTCCGAACCCTAGCCTCTATACCTTGCAACGGTTGCTGACTGACAAGAAATATCAAAAAGAGGTTGCGAAGAAGCTCAAAGACCCAGCGCTCAAGCAGTTCTGGGATAAGGAATTTAAGATGATGGGCAGTATGCAGATGTCTAACGCCACCGCACCGCTGACGCATCGTTTAGGGCACTTCATTACGGCTAAAATGTCGCGGCACATTTTGCTGCAAGAAAAGAGTACCGTGCGGATTGCCGATGTTATGAACGAAGGCAAGATTTTGCTCGTTAACCTATCTAAAGGCGACATCGGCGAAGATCAGAGCTTTTTCTTCGGAACAATTCTTACGTCGTTTATCTGGATGGCGGCATACCAGCGTACTAAAATACCAGAAAAGAAACGCCGGGATTTCTTCGTGTACGTGGACGAGTTCCAGAACTTTGCTACGCCGCAGTTTGGCGATATCACTAGCGAGGGCCGGAAGTTCCATGTTTCGCTGATCGTCTCACACCAAAACATTGCCCAGATTGAAGACAAAAACCTGGTGAAGATAGTGGCGGGCAACGCGCATACGATGATTTGCCTGAAAGCCAACCCGGAAGACGAAGCATTCATCTTGCCATACATGAAGCCGGAGGTTGAGAAGGGGGACATCGTGAATCTCGCGCCGTATCACTTCTATATGAAGATGACCGGTGATGAAAGCGAGGATGCCTTTTCAGGCCAGACAGTGCCGCTGGATGTCGAGGAGTCGGAGAAGGTTGCTAAGACGGTTCTAGCGAATAGCCGGAAGCAATACGCAACGCCGAAGGCTGAGGTTGAGAAGCAGATGGAAAAGCTGTTTGGCGACAGCGTATCCGATAAGAGGCCAACAGCCAAAGCTGAACCAAAGTCGAAGATGATATCCAGGGTACATGGGCTTTAGGCTCTTGCTACACCTCCGGCTGAAACTTATTCCGACTCCAATGCCACAGCACGGGGTGAACTTGCGAAGGATTGATGCCGCTCCCCTTGAGGAGTTCTTGCCAGGCTAGCTCGGTCTGCAAGGATGTTGCGCCGGGTGGCGTAACGCCAAGATAAACGCTACTTTGCAAAACATGCGTGTCAGGTATGATCGAAATCTCCTGTGGGTTCTTAAACTGCACATCTGTAAAGCGCGACAAGATGAACGGCCAATAGTTGGAGAGTTTCGGGCCGGAAAGATACGGAAAGCGTTTGCGGTGCGTTTTCTGCAACAGCGTAATAAGCTGACCCGCGTCGCTCTCGGCCTCTATGATGATATTTCGTGGATCACCTTCGTAATATTCATGCAGTGTCTGTGCTATCGTCGTCCAAATTAATGTATGCTTGTTGGGTTGCAGGGCTAATTTATGCCTTACGAGATCAGCTCGAATTTGCTCAATCGGCATTTCGGCTAAGTGTTCGGGGAAGAAGACGTAGCGTGTCGTTTCATCCTCCCAAGTTGCTAACGCCGCAGCCCACATCGCAGGCGAACTACGTTGGAAATTAATGCAAACGGGCAATGTAAAATACAAGTAGTTTTCGCGACTACCAAGTGGCAAGCCCGGATTAATCTCATGTTGTGCGAGCGTCGGAATTAAACCCTGCTCATACAGCGTAAGTAAGCGTTTAACTTTATCTAATTGCATACCTGCTGCACCTTACTCATGTGACTCCCCGGCAGGTTCTTTATGTCGTAGATACGCCTGATAATCTGTGTCGTTGTCGATAGCTTGCTTCAGAGCGCTGCGTATTACTTTGGTCCGGCTATTGTTTTTGACAAACTGAGCCCAGTCTAGGTAGCGGCGCTCCCGCCCACTCAGCACCAGATGAAAGCGATTCTTCTCAGGCTTATCTTCGTAGGTGTTAATAAACGTTTGAAGAATGTCCTCTAAATTTTCTTTGCCGTACTCGGCTACCTGCAGTAGATCGGACTCGATGCCATGTATAAACATCTGGTTAAAGTGGCGGTGCTTCTTGCCTTGCCACAAGACCAATGTAGGCTTGCGTAGTTGTAGTGCCAATGTAATCTGATGGCCGGTACTGAAGTTGGACACAGTGTCCTCTATGATTACCAGCTCTGCTTCACGGATTGCCTCAACGCAGGCTTTATAGATCGATTTGATATTGAGCTCTTTGTTGCCGGTATGCATATACCGCTCGGTTTCATCTAGCCAGTCGCGAGTAAGGATGTGGCCGTTGTTTACCAGATAGTCGCGAATGGCGTGATAGTCTGCGCCGTACTTGGCGAGTTCGGCAGTCGAGCAGGAAAAGTAGACCTTCATATGGTTTCAGGATACGGTATGTGTCTTTTATGTGCAAGGTGTGCATATGCAGGCACACCTTCCTACCGTAGTATGTCCCCATGAGTGAATTACAGGATTACTTATCTACCAACCCACCTCTACTGGAAATGGTAGTTGGTTATTTAGTGAAGGATAGTGAGGTGCTGCTTGGGGTGCGTACTCGAGTATCTGACGGCCTAGGACACCTGATAGTTTCTGGCATTGGCGGCCGCTTGGAAGAAGGTGAAAGCGCCGAAGATGCGCTAGTGCGAGAAGTTTTAGAGGAGATTGAAGTACAAGTTACCGACTACCAGAAAGTGGGCCATGTCGTATGCCTCTCACCCCACCACCCTTCGTGGAACTTAAGAGTTACTTATTATCTGGTAACTGATTTTGAGGGTGAGCCAAAAAAGACGGAAGATATTGATCCTAATTGGTATCCAAAGGATGCATTACCCCTGCGTGATATGTGGCCCGATAATCGAATAACCGTTCCGCTGGTTGTAAGCGGCAAACACATAGCAGGTAGCTTTTTATACGGTGCCGACGGCCAGATCGTGGAACATGACCTACGAGAGTTGGCCCCCAACGAGCCCATTCCAGCTTAGCTACGCTCCAAGCCCTCAGGCTCAGCTCCAAAGTATTCCATTACTAACTCGTTGTATCGGAAGAAAGAGTAAAGAAGATTCTTGACCTCCTCAACCCCGATTTCACCGTCAAGACGGAATAGTTTTTTGCGCTTGTATGCGCGCGCATAGCCGGACTGATCCGAATTTTTCCAGTCATACCGCAGCCGTTTTGCGTGCTCTTGTTTTGTATAGATTAAAGTGGCGCAATCGAAATGCCTGAACGCCTGTAGCTCTTTGTTCCAGATAAAATGCGCGAAGCGGTGCAGGACATATTTGTCCCCGGCACTTACACGGGAACTTGTTGGTACAAGTTCTTCGATCTGAAACTCCTTTTCGCCGTTCTTGTAGTCTGTTATGTAAAAGATAGTCTTTAATAAGGGAAAGGTGACCTCTAGCCTGCCAGTCGGGTCGTTTCTTGCATGAACCGTTACGCCCCTGTATTTAGGGTCGTCCAGTTTACTTTTGTCGAAGTATACCCCGTACCATTGGTCAAATTCCATCGTCTGATCTAGGTTGCGGGCCTGGGAGTAGCGAATCGGGTCTAGGGCAATCTTTAGTTTTACTTTTCCGTCACTCAATATGCGAGATAGCATTAACGGCGTATCGACAAAACGCGCACGGAAGAAGCGACGCAGAAAAGGGTGATAGTAAACAAGATTATCGCCAATGATGATCCCTTGCGCTTGTAGGTTCATTCGCTCATTAACTTCAGTCAGCCCGTAGCGATCCACAGAAAAAGATACCGGCAACTCAAGTTTATCCGACTGCGTAGCGTAGTAATCAATTCCAGGGTGTGCGGCCATCGCGTCGAGTGCTACCATTCCGCCCAATGCTTGCTCTAGGCTTAGATTGCTCATTGGCACCACCCAATCCAGTTGAGGAACAAGCTGAATGAGGTCAGCCACACCTTTATCGGCGGCAGCTTCTTTGTATATTTGGTATAACTGATCGTAATGCGGTTTTATCTTGGGGGAAACCCTGTAGACTCCAAGATGCAGCGACCCTTGATTGATGTTGTTTAGTTCAAAAGCAATGTTGCGTGCCAGTGTAAAAACAGTGCGTCTGAGGTCTGGGTCATTACTGAATTTTTCAATAACAAGGCTCGTCATTTATGCCTCTGTAACCATCCGCTGGAAGCTAGGGGCAACTTCTGGGCAACTTTTGCACTTAATATTTCGACTGTCCCAAAGCATTTCGTCATTCCTTATGATGAAATGCTCAAGCCCAACGGAATCAATTGCGCCTGACATGCACAATTCAAGTAAGGTGGTGGTTCTCTTTTCCTCGCCGACATCAGCGTTCAACTCAACCTTTGACGCAAAAGCAGTATGAATGGGTATTACGAAAGAAGTATAAAAGGGGTGCTCTGCGGTCGGGGTTAATCCATCAGAATTTATGCCGCATAGACGCCCCTGTTCGTTAAAAACCGGCCCTCCACTCATGCCGCCATCTATGGGCGCGTTGGTCTGAAACCGAGGCGTTCTACGAGTTATTGACGTATCTATGTCCTCAACAACGCCTTCTGATGTGCGCATAGCAAGCACATGCTTAGATTGACCATCTGCTTGCTGTAAGTTTTTCATATTGGGATAGCCAAGCGAGACTATCCGACTGCCGACGCGTGGCATATGAAGGTCTATTTGAACTCTAGGATTCAGCTTACATACTTGCTCGGCCATCTTCCCCGAACACTTGTCCGCAACCAGTATTGCCAGGTCGCTATTAGCTATCAAATGCACTTTGGCGACATGCCATACTACTAGGCCTAGTCCCTTCAAGGGCTGTAGAATTTCTAAGTTAAAGCTCACGTCCATATCTTGGGAGGACCAATCCGGCAGGGTAATATCAAGATTCTCATGATCTTTGATGTACTGTTCGGGGAGGTGTTTGGCTGTAAGAAAAACCCCGGGCATTAGGAATGTGGCTGAGCCAATTATTCGTTTATGTCCGGCTCTTACGTCGGCGACAGGGAGGCAGACCATGTCTGACATGCTCTTAAAGTATTTTTTCCAATTATCCTTAGCCGTCATTTATATTTCCTCCCAAATCATACTCGCAACTCCATGTTTTTGGATCTTCTCTAGTGTTGTGATACGAAGCTGCAAATCTTCATCGCTCCAATCGTCCTCTATGAGCTTCTTGACGCGTCGCTTTACATAAATTAAGTCGGCCATAGTAGCGCAGATAAACAGAGCGATTGGTACAGGGCCGTTGTCATCATTCCACTCGCTTGCCAGGTAGTCCGCATAGTCTTTGAGACGTTTGCGGAGTTGGTAGCGCGGCAGTGTTTGCTCAAAGCTCTCTATAAAGTAGTTGGTTGTTTCGTCACCTTGCTGCTTCGAGAAGAAAAAGTGCGGCTTAAGTTCATCAAGAAAGCGGTGCGAGCTTTCGGGATCAGCATAGTCAGCGGACAGTACAAACGAGTACTTCAATTCGCCGCTGCTCTTTGCTCGCAGCGCAATACAACAATCCGTCACCAGCAAACACCTATCAATAAAAACTTGTGTGCGGCCTGGCTCTTTGTACCGCTTCCTGAGTTCTTCGTCGGGATAAGTGCCAACCTCGCGTAAATACCGAATACCATTGAGCGCTAGATAGTAGATTGCCGGTTTGGATTTAGCGATAAAGTCAGTAGCATCGTAGTGCCAATCTACATACTGCTTGTCTCTCAAATCTTTTAACCAACTTATTATCCGTCTTTTATCTTTGTGTTCTAGTAATGCTTGTATGTGTGTTCTGTTTAGGAATCTATATTTATATAGTAGTTTTAGTATTTCTTGTTGTTTGGTGGTGATAGCGGGGAGTGTGTTAGTCATTGTATGTGATTGGCGTGAGTGAATATATTTTGCCTACCCCTCCTACACCGATTTATTTAATAGGTAAGGGCTACGCTAAAACGAGTATATCAGATAGTGCAGATACAAAAATTGTCACCGCCCTTGGTGACAAAGTACAGATAAAAAATTAAGCCCTAATCGTTTTGTTTGTCGGTCAATGCTTTACCGACTTCGTTTGCAAAAAGGGCAAAATCTTCTTCGGGAGCTGCGGGATTGTCCTCTTGTATTTCGTGAGCTTTCGCATAAAGCTTCAAAACCTCTATGGCGAGCTTGGGGTTTCGCTGCGCTATGAAAAGCAAATTAAAGCCGACGGCGTCAACATTTGAGCCATGCGCTGAACTAGCAAGCGCAGTTGGCCGGTCTTCGCGAATGTTGAGTTTGGTTGATTTTGCGTCGGACATCTAATAACTAGAATACCCTTGTTTGGCGAAAAAGCGAGCATAAGCGGCTCGCTGTAATCTGTCCATGCTACAATACGGGGAAGATGACAGACGATAAAGCCTCTATTGAACGCACGGCCGCCAGGCTTCGGAAGGCGCGGCAAACTAAAAGCATGACGCAAGCTGAGGTGGCAAAGAAAGCCGGAATTAGCGAAAATCATTACGCGCAAATTGAGCGTGCCGAGAAGAACCCGACAGTCTCAACTTTTAAGAATATCGTTAAAGCCCTTGGCGTTTCTTCGGCGGAAATATTAGATAAGTAAGTTATGAAGCCCTCCCCTCGATCATTAAAGCTGCTTGAAATATTTGGCTGGTATGGAGCGATCGCTATTCTCTCAGCATATGCCCTGGTGAGCTTTAATGTAGTTCCTGCGGACGGCTGGGCATATCAACTACTAAATCTCACCGGTGCAATCGGCGTGATGATAATTTCATTTATAAAGCAGGCGCGGCAGCCTGCGCTCCTTAATTTAGTCTGGGCACTTGTGGCGTTTATTGCTCTAATCGGCCTCGCCATCAAGTAAGTGTCTCTACACTTCAAGTTCTAGGAAGCTGCCTTGACTTACTTCTAAGCTCCAGGCTTCTTCATTTGAGATGTTTTTAACAATTGCGACCGCAGCCTGGATTACCCATTGAGAAGTTACGACCAACACGGTGTTGTACGGCTTGGCTTTTAGCTCATCCAGGAATGCGGCCACTCGCTTTTTCATGTCCTCTATAGATTCGCCGTCATTAAAGTGTGCCGTCCAGCGGTTTTCTGCTTTATCCAATGCTTCCATTAGCAGCTTGGCGGACTTGCCCTCAAATCCTGAACGATGATCGTTAAGCAAAGGGGCTGTCTCAATCGGAACGTTATGGAACTCGTTCACAATTACTGCGGTTTGCTGGGTACGCTTAAGTTCTGAAATGAAGATACGTTCAATCGCTACGTCCTTAAGCTTGTCTGCTAGGATTTTTGCCTGTTCTTCACCTGTAGCGGTTATATATACATCTACCGAGGGGTCGGCGTTGCAAAGTTCAAGATCGTTGTAATTGGTTCGTCCGTGACGGGCAAAGTATACTTTCATCTTTTTATCATAATCTATTAGCTTGCAAACACAGGCCTATTTAACTACCCGCACAATACTACACTTTACCCTTGAAACTATAGCCTTAGCTATAGTAAACTATATCTATAGCAATAGATAACAGATGAGGGTAATCATGTTATTAACCAGCCAACGATCAGGGGAAATCGAGACGCAACTGCCGGGTGCGGATGATGCCGACACCGACAATGTAGAGGCACTGCGCCAGATTCTAGCCAAGCAGGAACGGCGCGAGGTGGGCTACAGCGAAGCCCAGGAGATCGGCGCGTCGCTCATTGAGTTTTATCAAATACTGGCAGAAGAGGCGTCTGATGACTCCGAAGGATAAAGCTGTTATTCTCGCCCGTGTATCGAGTAAATCTCAAGAAGACGAGGGCTACTCGCTAGACTCCCAGGTGAAGCTGCTGCACTCGTACTGTGAGAACAAAAACCTTGCCATTGCTATGACTTTCAAAATCACCGAGTCAGCTTCTAAGGCTACTCAGCGCCGCACGTTCAACGAGGCAATGAAGTACATCGAAGACCACAAAATTAAGCACCTCATCATCGAAAAGGTAGATCGCCACGTCCGCAACTTGCACGACGCCGTAACGACGCACGACTGGCTCATGGCTGACGAAGACCGGCACGTGCACTTCGTCAAAGATTCCCTCATCATGCACAAAAATTCGCGTTCGCAGGAGTGGCTCAACTGGGGTATCCGTGTGGTGATGTCCAAAAACTACATCGACAACTTGCGCGAAGAAGCCATGAAAGGTTGGGCGGAAAAACTAGCCCAAGGTTGGCTACCCTCAACTCCGCCACCCGGCTACATAACGATCACCGAGAACGGTAAGCGCATACACGTGCCGGATGCCGTGACGAGTAAGCTCATGTTCAACGTCTTTCGGTTTTATCTGAATCCTGGCGAGTCGCTCGATTCGACCATTCGCTACATGATTAAGCTTGGCATTGTTACCCGCCAGGGCAAGCCGTATGTCAAAAGCCATTTGCAGCGCATTCTTATGAATCCGTTTTACATCGGTATCAATCGCTTTAACGGCAAGGATTACCCTGGTGCACAAGAAACCTTTATCCCAAAGACGCTCTTCAAGCGTGTACAGGACAAATTACACGGCGGCAGGCCACGAAGCTACAACAAGCACTACTCGCCGTTACAGGGCGTAATCCGCTGCGAAGATTGCGGGTCAATCGTTACTTGGCAGAAACAGAAGGGCCACTACTACGGTGTCTGTCGGCGGCTTACCGAGGCTTGCAAGCAAGGCAAGATGCTACGCGAGGACTACGTCGAGGAAATGATTGTAGCGGAACTTAAAAAGCTCGTCTGCCCGTCGCCGGAGATTATTGATTGGGTAGCCAACGCCATGCGCACGCAGTACAAAGACCGGATTGAAGAGCGTGAGCGCATTGTAGACACGCTAGGGGCTCAACTAAAGCGCATCGACACTATGGACGAGACTTTGTACGATGACAAGCTCTCAGGCGAGATAAGTAAAGAAAGGTACGAGGAGAAGCATGGACTGTTCATGAAGCAGAAGGCCGAAATCGAGAGCCAACTTAACAACGTCGATGCGTCTATGAGCGAACGGCTGGAACAGCGCCTAGTAATCCTAGAACTATCCCAAAAAGCAGCCGATTTATACGCCAAGAAGACGCCAGAGCAAAAACGCCTGATAATTTCCAAACTTTTCGAGAATCTAACCTTAAAAGGAGGTGTCGTATCTGTTAAATATTCAAAGTTCGCTCTAGCAATCGCCGATAAAGTTCAAAAAACCCGTAATTTACTGGAGGCCTAAAAATGACATTCCAAACCCCACAAAACGACCAAGCTAACAGATACAAAAACAGCTCCGAAGAACTGTCTGACGAAATTTGTTCTATATGGCTGGGCATCACGTGCCTAGTAAAAACTTTTAATAGAGATGTGGGCGAGAAAATTAACGTCAACGAAATTTACGATTTACTTGAGAAGGGTGATATAACAGCACCCGCTTGGTTGGTTGGCGGTTTAAAATACTCCAACATTTTATCACCACGCCACTATTTTACCATCCAGTCCATCAATGCAACTTACTTCAAAACCTTGTACCGAATGTGGGTCGCAAGCCGAGTGCCACTGGCCTCCAAGGGTTCAAGCTTGAGGTTTGGCACACCATCAAACAAGCGAGCACCACTACCAATCGTAACGGGCGCAATATGCAGCCAGAGCTCGTCAATAAGGCCGGCCGCAAGATACTGGTTAACTGTGTTGGCGCCTCCGGCAATGCTTATTTTTCCACCCCCTGCAGCCTCTTGGGCTTGCCTGAAAGCCGACTCAATTCCATCGGTCACAAAGTGGAATGTTGTACCACCCTCCATTGGAATCGACTCTCGCGGGTTCTCGCAAAGCACAAAGACTGGAGCATGGTATGGAGGATTGTCACCCCACCAGCCCTCCCATTCTGGGTCGTCGCGCTTGTCTTTCGGCATAAACATGTTGCTGCCCATGATGAATGCACCGGCATCAACCAAATAATTGAGCATCTCATCCCTCTGCTTGTTGTCATCTTCGTCAAACATCCAGTGGTGCAACAGGTTCTCGGGGATATCGCCCATCGGGTTTTTCAGACTCTGGTTTGGACCTGCGACAAACCCATCCAGCGACATCGTGATTCCGCATGTAACTTTACTCATGTGGGTATCCTCATTACTCTTTCTCTTAAATTATGGCTATTTGGCCTCTTTACTTATTTACCTGGAGCCACCCATAGGGGGTAGAGGTGTTCTACTTCACCAAACCTGCTGCCAAAATCAGGCAGTTCTTTGTCGTCCACAAAGGCTGCAAGCCGATCGAGAATGACATGTGTACCAGGAGCAACGCCGGCAGTAGAGGTCAAGCCGCTCTGGGTAAACGTCAGTTCAGTACCGTTATCTTTTGGCTCTAAGGTCCAGGTTACCACGGTTTGTGCGCCACCTGGCATCTCAGGAACTGGCTCGTGATTATGCTCGTACTGAAACTGCTTAGGTTGATCCAAGACGGTAATTGGTCCCTGCCACGTGAACGGACCAGAATGGACGGTAAATATTCCACCTACTTTCGGGTCAATTTCCGCTGTAGCGTTATACCATTTTCCAAATTGCTCTGGATCGGTCAGAGCTCGCCACACTACGTCTGTAGCATGTGGCAGGAACCGCTTAAATGTAAGTGTTGCATACCCATCTGCTGTTGTATCGACTGTACCCATTTGCATATCTTGATTCACTTTATCTTCCCCTTTATTACTGACTTAGATGATGCTCTAATGCGTCTAAGCGCTCGGACATACACTTTTGTTGTAGCTGAACCCAACTTTCCACTTCGGCTAAGCCATCCGCCCGCACAGTATACAAGCGCTTTTGTTTATCTGCGCGTGACTGTACGAGGCCAGCTTTCTTCAAAATCTTGAGGTGTTGCGAGATAGTTGGTGCTTTGAATGAAAACCGCTCCACGATTTCACCTACCGATGTTTCACCGCGAACAATATATTCGAAAATGTTACGACGAGTTGGATCGGCTAGAGCTGCGAATGTATCCATGCTACGATAATAAGGTAATCGACTAATTAAGTCAATGGCTAAATATTCTAACGCGCTAGCAGGTATGGAATAATATTAAAATTACAGATGTTCGCTCGAGCATAGTACAAAGCCCTACCATTCGGCAGAGCTTTGTACTATGGCTGGGGATGAGGGATTCGAACCCCCGATCACGGGACCAGAACCCGTTGCCTTACCACTTGGCCAATCCCCATTGACAGATTGGATTGTACCAAAAAGCCACCCCTTTGGCTAGCCACATCCAAGCGTTCCAACATTCGTTTGGTACGGCAGGCAAATGCTGCTACTATTATCTCTATTAACAATTAAGAAATATACAGAGTGCAGGGAGAGATCTAGCTTGTTGATCTGCCAGCAACCTATCCGGTCGCAGGATAAGGTGCTCCATCTAGCCCGCTGGGACGGGGAAGATGTTTTGTCTCTTTAGAGATGATCCTTTCTGCGTTGCCAAGCAGAAAGGATATTTTTATGTCAAAAAAAGTACGTCTATTTACGAGCGAGTCGGTTTGTGCTGGGCATCCTGACAAAATTGCCGATGCCATCTCTGATGCCATTGTCGATGCGGCTTTAGCGAGCGACCCTGATTCCCACTGCGCCATCGAGACCGTAGCTGGAGCAAACCAGATTTGCTTGTTTGGTGAAATCAAAACCAAGGCAAAAATCAATTACGAGCAAGTGGCGCGCGACGTAGTGAAGCGCTTGGGCTACACCAAGCCGGAGTGGGGATTTAGCCAGGAGTCGATCTTTAGTAATGATATCCATGAGCAATCGCCCGAGATTGCTATGGGCGTGGATAATGACGGTGCCGGTGACCAGGGTATGATGTTCGGCTACGCCTGCAACGAAACGCCTGAGTTGATGCCGCTGCCGATCACCCTTGCGCACGCGCTCACCAGACGGATCGACGAAGTCCGCGAGACGGGCGTGTTGCAGTGGCTACGCCCTGACGGCAAGTCTCAGGTGACGGTGCGGTACCAGGATGATAAGCCGGTAGCTATCGAAAAGTTAGTGGCTGCCGTTGCCCATAGCGAAGAAACATCTGCCGAAAGGGTCCGTGCCGATGTCATTGAACATGTGTTTACTCCGGTGCTTACCAAGTACGGCTTCGATCTGCCGAAAGATGCAGATATCGTAGTGAATGGTACTGGCCTATGGCATATTCCTGGCCCAGAGTCGGATGCTGGCCTTACTGGCCGCAAGATTGTAGTCGATACTTATGGTGGCTACGCTCGTGTGGGCGGCGGTGCATTCAGCGGCAAGGAACCCCACAAGGTGGATCGCTCCGGCGCCTATGCTGCACGCTATATTGCTAAAAACATCGTAGCCGCAGGTCTCGCCGATAAGTGTGAGGTGGGCCTTGCGTATGTTATCGGGCAGCCGTTGCCATTGATGCAGACGATCGAGACCTTTGGCACCGCGACGGTAAGTGATGAAGAACTCCATGCCTTTAAGGATCAACTCATTGACACCTCAGTAAAGGGCATTATCGAGGCGCTCGATTTGTGCCGTCCGATATACAGCGCCACCAGCGCCTACGGGCACTTCGGCAAAGAGGGCCTTCCCTGGGAAAAGATTAAAAAATAGTGTAAAATAGAGCTAATGAGAACAATCGTGGCCGCTGGCGGTATTTTGTTTGACGATGGGCGTATTTTGCTTGTCAAACAGCCAGCGGGCTACGGCTTTATACGGGGTCCGCTGCAGTTCAACGAAACGTCAGAGCAGGCGGCTGCACGGGAAATGCGCGAGGAATCCAGCTTTATTGCCACGCCTGTGCGATATATCGGCAGGGTGGTTCGCCCCAGCCGGGAAGAGGGTGGCGAACCGGTAGAAAAGCAGATCGACTTATTTGCCATGCAGTTAATTGGTCAAGACCCGGTCCATAATGCCGAGAAGACCATCGTCTGGGTGCCATACGATGAAGCCATCGCCCGCATGTGGCATCCTGAAGAATCTCGCTTTTTAGAAGAGCACCGCAGCGATTTTTTTGGCGCGTAGTAGAAATAAAAGTCTAAGAAGCAGTAACCGTGCCCACTAATTGGGCTTGACTCAGAATGTGACCTAGCAGTGCTGCGTGCAGATCAGGTAAAGGGGCGCCCATTGGTACATCGAGCAATCTATCGAGGGCATAAAGATCAAACAAGTAATGATGGGTGCCGGATGGTGGTGCGGGAGGTGTGTAGCCGACAGTGCCTATATCGTTCGTACCCTGGCACACACCTTTAGGCAGGGCATTTTGAGACAGCAGAGTTGTAGTGGGTGGGATATTCCAGACTGTCCAATGTGTAAAATCGCCGCGCGGAGCATCAGGGTCGTGAACTATAAGGGCTAGAGCAACGGTACCCGGCGGAATATTGGCAATGACCAGCGGAGGCGCAGTGCCAACGCCCCGCGCGGTAAATTCTGTAGGTATCAGTTGGTCGGCGGCAAAGGTCGGGCTACTGAGTTCCATCCTGCACCACCTGGATTGGGCTGGTGAGGGTGCCGGTTGTTTTCGGCGACCCCAGTTTCGTGATTGCCACGACTGTTAAAACGAGCAAAGTAAAGAGCGTGATAGTACTTATGATTTGTTTCATGTGTAGCTCACAGTATAGAGTTGTCGTTTGCATGCGTCAAATGCTCTATCGGCTGAAACAGTGTATATAATTGCCTTTTGCTTAGGTGTTGGTGTTTTCACACACAAAGCATCTATTTTTATTTTATGCTAAGACGGTGGCGAATCAGGCATACCACAAAATTACTTTTAAAGCCGATAGACCGGTGGATGCAAAAGACACCCTTTCTCATTTTGATTATGATTTGCAACCACTTGCAGATATCGCCTTAAGAGCGGCTACTAGCAATGGCGATGTATATTCTATAGGTAATCCGAGTGAACACAGGGTGAATAAGGATTTATATCCCGCCGTATACATTGGGCGTGCTATGCTCCGCTTGCTACTGAGTGCCGAAGCGTTTAAAAGTCAGTCCCGGCCGACCGTCATCGATGGATATGAGCTCTTTGAGAAATCGTTAGATGGAAATCGTGCACAGGCATGTAATGATATGTTTGGATGGTCGGAATCGTCTGAAAATGCGAGGATCGCAATGAGGTATTTGCGTTTAGACTCGTTTAGTTCCGAAGATTTACCCGGTATAGAGTTAACGGCAACAACCGGCATTCCAGAAACAGATTTTTATCGTATTTTTGCCGCGACTATTCTTGCAAACAATGATGAGCTTCCGGCCCCTCTCAGCAGTTTCAATTCACTGAGTATTATCGCTGGCGAGGTAGATCGACACGGCTTTTTGGGGCCTCCAACGCATTGGGCATCTCCGTTCGATTGCCTTGGTGCGTGGGCGGATGTGTTGCGGCTTTAGGGAAAGAAGTCTGCATCGTGCAGTTCGGGCGGCAGAAAACCAGCTTCGTGTTTAAAATTGGCTTTCCATTCGTAGCCAGCATTGTAGCCCAGATCTTTCATAAGTTTAGTAGGAGCGTTTCGCAGATGTAAGGGCACGGGCAAATCGGGATGTTCACGAGCGGCAGTTTGTGCGGCGTGCATAGCGCTCGCGACTTCACGGGATTTTGGTGCTTTAGCCAGCACCGTAGCACAGTGGTAGAGTGTATATTGGCACTCGGGTAGGCCGATACGCTCCACGGCCTGAAATGTTGAAACGGCTAAATTGAGTGCGGCTGGGGCGGCGATTCCTATGTCTTCTGAAGCAAAGATAATCATTCGCCTAGCTATAAATTTTGGATCTTCGCCGGCTTGAAGCATGCGGGCCATATAGTAGAGCGCCGCGGTTGGACTAGAACCACGCATGCTTTTGATAAACGCGCTGATGATGTTGTAGTGTTGCTCGCCTGCTTTATCATAGCCAGGCACGCGTTTTTGGGCCGCAGTTGTAATAATGTCAGTGGTGATCGGCCCGTTACTCAGTTGGAGTGCCAGTTCCAGATTGCCGAGCGCGATGCGGGCGTCGCCACCGGATAATTCTGCCAACAGCCCAATGCTTTTGGCGGGCAGGCGCTTTGCGGTGAGGCCTTCTGCTTTAGCGGTCTTTTTGAGAATGGCGGCGATGTCGTCTTTAGTCAGCGGCTCAAGAACGAGAACACGGGAGCGACTCAGTAGCGGAGTAATGACCTCAAAGCTAGGGTTCTCGGTAGTTGCGCCGATGAGCACTAGCGTGCCATCCTCGACGTAGGGCAAGAAAGCGTCTTGTTGTGCTTTGCTAAAGCGGTGGATCTCATCAACAAAAAGGATAGTCCGCATGCCCAGGCGCTGATTAGCCTGAGCTTCGGCAACCACCCGCGTGACGTCAGCTTTTTTGGCTGTAACTGCGCTTAGCTCTACGAACTCCGCTCCTGTCTCACGGGCGATAATCCGCGCCAAAGTTGTTTTACCAGTGCCGGGCGGACCCCATAAAATAAGGCTGGTAGGCTGCTTACGCTCGATAATTTGCCGGATGATCTGGCCTTGCTCAAGCAGATGTTTCTGGCCAATGACTTGGTCGAGACTGGTTGGACGCATACGTTCGGCAAGTGGCTCGTGCATAATCTGTAGTATACGACGCCGCTGTCTGTTTGACACTGCACGATTTTGTTCGTATAGACATACTATATGGACGGACAGCGCGGGCAACAGTTTCCGTGCGCGGAATTTTGACGTAACCGGTTAAGGAAGTCTGAAAGCTGCGCTTTTGGCGGCATGCTTCCAGAGCACGATATGGCGATTCTGGTCATGGAAACGTGCACTAACCCCGCATTCTTTGTAGAAATCTGCGATCAAGGCGGTTTGGAGGTCCGGGAATAACACCTTCACACCTTACGCTGGATTAGGCGAATCCTCTATTTCTGACGTTTGAGCTTGGGGACCTTGCTGCGCTTGCGCCGATCGGTTTCGTCTTCTATTTCGTGGCCGACGATTTCTTCCAGTAGGTCTTCGATGGTGACGATGCCGACGATCTTATCATCGCGCTCCACAGGCAGTAGATGTGCGCCACCGGAAATAAATCTGCGGAACATAGTATCGAGGGCGGTCATACTCCCAACGACCTGAACCGGGTACAGCGGCAATTCGTGCGCCATCACTGATTGGCGATCAAAGTCTACATCCACCATGTCTTTCATGAGGAGTAAGCCAAAACAGATAGTGCGTTGCTTATTGAGTACCGGGATGCGGCTCCAGCCGTGCGTTTTGATTTCGTTGATCTTAACAGAATCGATGTGGTCGCTTGGGGTTAGCCAATAGACGTTGCGGATAGGGGTCATGATGTCACGTACCCGTTTTTCGCTTAGCTGCAAGGCGCCACGGATAATCTCTACCTCATCCTCGTCGAGTTCGCTATTGGTATCACCGAGGTGCTCGGAGATCATGATGCCCAATTCCCGTCGGCTCTGTAGTTGATTAGTCTCTTCGCCGAAAAGGTGGTCAAGTAATAATTGGAGCGGTTTAGAAACAGGGTAGGTAATGATAATCATGATGCGAAGCAATGTGGATAGTTTGGCGGTGAAATGGAGCGCTTGTTTGGCGAACAACGCCTGCGGCATAATTTCGCCAAAGATAACGATGAGCAGTGTGCTGATAACGCCGGCCAATAGCCCGCCAGTGAAGTTTTCGAGCACCAGCGAGGTTGCTGAAACGGCGGCCACGTTTGTAAGTAGTATGGCTGCCAAGCTCAGATGGCTGTTTTTACGTAGTGGCAACACGCGCGATGCGTCCTTATTGCCAATTTTTGCTTTGCGGCGCAGATCGGCTGTGCCGAGCGACATGAGGGCAATGTTAAGCCCAGAGCAAATTGCCGACAGAGCAATTAACAATAAGACCTCGATGCAAAGAGTAAGTGCACCCACTCGCTTAGACTCGTTTTTCTAACAGAATAACACTTACACGCATGTACTATAAGCAGTATAACAAAAGCGGGCGGCACGGCCAATTGGAGCGGTAATTATGGATCGGATATGGGATAATATAAAAGGCTAACAGGAGTGCACGCACATGTCTATGATTGGAGAGCGCCAAGGCCCTCGCCCACGACGGGCTTTTGCCGATTCGGCGATCCGGACGGCTATTGTTTCAGGCTCATTGTCTGACTATAGAGCGGCATACTATGCGGTGGAGCGCGTCGGCAATTCACCGCAAGATAGGGATGCTAATTTTCATCATCGTCTGGCCTGTCTGGCCCTTCGTGACGAGAGCACGAGGATAATCGTTACCGCCGCCAAGCAAACCTTGGATCCAGTTGGGACACCAGCTGTGTATGACGATTATTTTAGAGATTGGGTGCAGCTACGAGTAAGTCCAGACTACGTACCCGGACATAGCGGCGCATTTATTGAAGGTTCCTTTACATATGATGATAGCGAGCGTCGCTATGCCAATTTCAGCATCAGTTCCTATGATGATAGTGAGCGTGGCAATGGAAGCTATCGCATCCCCTTATTGGGAGATGCTGTAGACGTCTGTGCTGTACGGCTTATTCCAGATGATGTCAGGTTCCCGATGGCCCACCTCGCCTTGCGCATCGACTCATCTGCAATCCCTCATGTCAATCCTTTATGGCAGCATCCTGGCTATAGTTGACCAACAAAGGGCTTGCCAATCCGATATGTCTATGCCATAATATAAGTAAAGAAATGGCAAGCGCATGTAAGGTAGGGCGCTCTTTTTATGAATAACACCCAAGACCCAGCCAAGATTCGTAATATCGCGATCATCGCCCACGTGGACCACGGCAAGACAACTCTCGTGGACGGTTTACTTAAACAGAGCAAAACCTTCCGCGACAACCAGGCCGAAATGAGCCAGACGCTCATCATGGACAGCGGCGACCAGGAACGCGAGCGTGGTATCACCATCACCGCCAAGGTAACCGCCGTCCAGCACGATGAGTATCGCATTAACATTATCGACACCCCAGGTCACGCCGATTTTTCCGGTGAGGTAGAGCGCACGCTCAATATGGCCGACGGGTGTCTCTTGATCGTCGACGCCCAAGAAGGCCCCATGCCACAAACCAAGTTTGTACTGACCAAGGCCCTCGCCAATGGTCTCAAGCCGATCGTTATTATCAACAAGATCGACAAGGATGGCCGCCGCATCGCTGAAGTGGAGGATGAGCTGGCTGATCTGTTCTTAGAGCTGGCAGTGCACGAAGATCAGCTGCATTATCCGGTGTATTACGCCATTGGCCGGGAAGGTAAGGCTTGGGCGGCAGTTCCTGCTGATCCAACCGCCGACGCCAATCTGGATGTTATTTTTGACGCCATCATCAATCAGATTCCTGCCCCAAAGGTGGAGCAAGACAAGCCTTTCCAGATGCTGGTGACCGCGCTAGCCTGGGACAGTTTTAAGGGAAAATACGCCATTGGCCGCATTACCCGTGGCAGCATCAAGCCGGGCGAGCAAGTTGCCTTATGTAAGGCGGACGGTTCGATTATCAAGGCCAAAGTAGAGCTCGTCTTTATGAGCCATGGTGTGAGCCGCTTTGAAGTACCAGGTGGCATCGCCGGCGATATCGTGCAGCTCACGGGCATTGCCGAAGCGCGTATTGGTGAAACGATTGCCGACGCCGCCAATCCCGAGGCACTGCCGGTTATGGAAGTTGAAGCTCCTACGCTGCGTATTTACCTTGGCCCTAACACTTCCCCTTTTAAAGGCCAGGAAGGTGAGTTTAACACTTCTCGCCAGATTGGCGATCGTCTCGCAAAGGAGCTTGAAACCAATGTTGGCCTGCGTGTCGAAGACAATGGTATTGGCTTTACCGTAGCAGGTCGCGGCGAGCTACATTTAAGCGTCCTAATCGAAACCATGCGCCGTGAAGGCTACGAATTTGAAGTTGGCCGCCCGCAAGTCGTTACCCACGAGGAACATGGCCAAATCATGGAGCCAATTGAAGAGCTAATCATTGAAGTCCCTGCCGAGCACGTTGGCACCGTACAGATGGAACTCGGCAAGCGCCGTGCCACACTTAAGGAGCAGTTTGCTAGTCCGAAAGGTGTTACTAAATTAGTGTACGAGTTGCCTACCCGGGCTCTGCTGGGCTTGCGTAATATTTTGATGACCAACACCAAAGGCACGCTGGTTATGAATTCGCTGATGACTGGCTATCAGCCACTTGGTGCACCATTGCAGCAGCTTCGCAATGGCGTACTCATTTCCTTCGAAACGGGTACTACTACTGCCTATTCCCTGCAAAACGCCGAGGCGCGTGGGACCACCTTTGTCGGTCCGGCCGAGAAGGTCTACGCCGGCCAGATTATTGGCCTTAATACCCGCCAAGAAGATATGGAAATTAATATCTGCAAGGCCAAGCACCTAACCAATATGCGTTCATCAAGTAGTGATGGTGTTGTGCAGCTCACCCCGCCGGTTATTTTTAGTCTGGAAGAATGCCTGGACTTTATCGAGAACGACGAGCTGTTGGAAGTAACTCCCCAAAACTTGCGTTTGCGCAAGCGGGAACTCGACCCCAACAAGCGCAAGCGCCTCGGCAAATAGCCCTATCACACCAGGGGTGATTACTCACTCTGTCATTGTATTGGTCTAGATTTCTTTATGGGTTCCGGCTCGGAGGCCGGAATGGCAGAAAAGAGGATCGGAGAGGCAAGGGGAGGAGTATTTGATATACCATCCCAATGAAAGCGAAACTTTCGAATAGGTAAATTTGGAGATGGCGGCTAAAATAGGGGAACATGATTGATATATCCGACGAACAGTTTGCCGACTTGATCGACGAAGCATTTGACACCCTTCCTAAAGAACACCGTAAGGCAATCAAAAATGTGGCACTTATCTATGCCGATGAGCCCACTCCAAAACAGCGCGAGGAGCTGCGCTTACAATGCAACCAGACGCTATTTGGCTTGTATGAAGGCGTACCGCTAACCAGGCGTGGCGGCCACACCAACTTCGCCCCCGACAAGATCACTCTCTTTAAAAATCCCATGCTATCGTCTGTAAGCACAGTGTCCGAGCTGCGCGAGCAAGTCCGTCATACGTTGTGGCACGAAGTGGCGCACTATTTTGGTTTGGACCACGACCAAATTCATAAGCTCGAGTCTTAGGCAGTAGTCAGCTCGCCTTGAGTACATAGTGGCCGAGGCGTACACTGCATAGAGATATGGAGGGATAGTACCTATGGAAAATGATATTACGATCGCGGTGATTTGCGGCACTGCGCGCGAGGGGCGTGAATCGATTAAAGCAGCCCGGTGGGTTGCCGAATTTGGCCGCAAGCAAGCTGGCGTAGACATTATGTTCATCGATCCGAAAGAAGTACACTTGCCACCAGATGGTGCGCCAGAGGACGGTCGCGACCCAAACTATAGCAATGCGACCGAAAAAGCGGATGCTTTTTATATTGTTACTCCGGAATATAACCACAGTTATCCAAGCTCTCTAAAACGATTGCTGGACAGTGAATACGACAACTACAATCACAAAGCAGTTGCCATTGCCGGAGTGAGTAGCGGCCAATGGGGCGGTGTTCGCGCCTGCGAGGCACTACTACCGGTTTGCCATAGGCTAGGGCTCGTAAATATCAGGCCGGAGTTGTACTTTCCTAAGGTACAGACACTCTTCGACGAGCAAGGAGAACTCAAACCAGAGTTTACCGACGGCTACACGGCTGCCGCGCAAAAAGCCTTTGACGAATTAGTCTGGATGGCTAAAGCCCTCAAAGCTGGCCGTCATTCGAGCTAATATCCTCTTACTGGCACGCCCAACTCGATTCGGTATCCATAACCGGGTGACGCACGGACTAAGAGGCGCCACTTCTGGACAGCCCCTGGGCAAGGGGAAGACAAGTATGGACAGCCCGCTTCTCTAAGCATAAGTGAATTTGTGCTACACTGAAGCGATATGTCGGGATACAGAGGTCACATTGCCGGAGCGGTCGTGCTCAATACTGCCTATGTTGCCGCCGTTCGGATGGCACCCGGGCACCTGTTGGAGCGGTGGGATATTTCGCTGCAGGATTGGCAGCTTTTGATCGGTCTGTTTGTCATTGCTATATTATTTGGCTTATTCCCTGACGTCGACACCAACTCTATGGGCCAAAATATCTTTTATGGCCTGGCTTTTGCTGCCGAGTGCGTTCTGGTTATAACGGGAAAATTCGAGCCCGCAGCGTACTTGGGTTTGTTGGCTATGACCCCCGTTGTAGGCAAGCATCGCGGTTGGACGCATAGCAAGCTAGCAATGATCCTTGTGCCCGCCCCGATCGTTGTAGTGCCTTATCTGCATAATCATCATGTGTGGACACTAAGCCTGGTGCTGTATGGCGCTGCGGTTGCAGGCTATTTTAGCCATTTGCTCCTCGATGGCCTTATTGTGTCGTTCATCCGCTTCAAGGGGTGATCGCTTGAAAGTCACTAGCATATGGTTGCTAGCTGATATATTCATGAGCGCTGAAATATATAATATCTACTTATGGTGTTCATTTTTAATCTTGACGCTGCGATGATAATGCCCAGGAGCTGCAACTTTGCATATATTATCATGTAGTGTTATAGTTGTAGTTAATTTTAAGGAGTTACCGAATGCGCCCAACAGAGCAGGGAGGGGTTTTACTAGAAGGTGAGGATATGTCATTTGCAGTTAATACGTTATCCGCTGCAATGCTGAACGTTGGTGCGCGGGTAAGTACTAGGGTAGGGCACGAAATTTTTAAAGACTTAGCGATTAAGATTGGCGATTCTATGAGGGGTGGAGTGCAAACGCTTGATCTCAACGGCGACGAAACTGGCTCATTGCGCGATGCTTGTAAAGTTGCCGAAGCCGATACCCACTTTTCACTAGGTGTGTTGACGTGCTTCCAAAGTATGACCGACCTGCCCAAGACTTTGGCTATTGAAGCTGCAAGAGGGTCTACAAATCCGTTGCTCCAAAGTGCAGCCCTGATTGCTGAGATTGGCCCTGCCTCCATGCACCTATCAGGACTGCTTGAGCTATATGGTGGGCAAGAGCCAACCATATAGATATATTTCTAATTTCAGGATTCGTATATCATAAGCTTGATATTTCTTATGCATCAGTAGATAGTGCAACTAAGTGCTGAATATAGAATCGATCCCAAGACTGCCTGAGAGTCTGAGTGTTAGATACCCCTTGTTAAGCGGGCCAACAAATGCTGTCGTAGCACTAAGCCGTGAATACCGAGACCAGATTAGTACGGACCAATTAAGTGGGATGGGTCTCGCGTTAGAGGTCGACGAAGTTGCCTTGGCTGATGCGCTCGCCGCGGGTGGAATGAGTCCTGAAGCGCAGCTCCAATGCCCAACCATTATTATGCCTGGCCCAGAGAGTGCTCAGCATGTAGGCGGCCAGTTTGTCCCGCAGAGCGAATATAACGACGGTGCACCTGCCATACATCTTTTTACTTCAACGGCACGCCCGCAAGTGTTAGACACTGTAGCGGCTCACGAAGCGGTACATGCGTCCGCCTTTATTAATGAGGATGAATATATGAGTGCAAAGGCCGTCGGGGTGCGTAAGATGGTAGCTTCTGGTGTAGCCTTACTCGCTATGGGGGCGATCGATTTTGCCATGCGCCAGAAAGGGGCAGATCTCACCCAGGAGATTACTACAACGGTGTTTGCAGGACCTCCTTTTCTTAATTTCTGTCTGTATCGCGAATATGTGCAGCGCCCTGATGAGCGACTGGCGTTTGCGGCGGAAGACCATATGACCGGTAAGGCAGTATTTGAGATCCCTGCTGGAGATGGGCACTTGCCCGATGGGCAGCCATCTTTTTGGGAGAGCGTCAAGAAAGCGCTCAAATGGTATTTCATGCCGGATTATATGCATTAACTAGCTGTTTGAACTTACATAAAATATATTCAGCTGAATTCGTCAGCTATACTATAGGAAATGTCTATGTTTGATGCACAGTCGCCAGTTCGTATTTTTGCCGTTTCGGCGTTGATTACTGTCACCGCGTTAGTCGGCGTTGGTATGGGCAAGGGGGTAGGCGCCTCATGGGTTGCGCTTATTCTGATTGCGATCGAAATAGCGTTCAGCTTTGATAATGCCATTTTAAACGCCCGGATACTGAGTCGCTTATCGCGGTTTTGGCAGAATATTTTTTTGACGGTTGGCGCCCTTGTTGCCGTATTTGGTATGCGCATTGTGTTTCCGATTTTGATCGTTGCACTCACCGCCCACACGGGCTGGCACCAGGTACTTGATTTGGCCCTGCACCATCCCGACGCCTATGCTACCAAGCTAGAAGAAGCTCACCCAGCTATTGCTTCATTTGGCGGGGCATTTCTGCTCGTGTTGGCATTGGACTTTTTCACCGATAATACACGCCAGGTACTATGGCTGACTCGGTTAGAGCGCAAGCTGAGCCGTTTAGCGTGGAATTGGGCACCACCGCTTATTACACTTGGCGCCACGTTTGTTGTCGCCTGGCTGCCTTTTAACCATTATCAGCGCACAACCATGATTTCGGGTATGGCTGGGGTCGCTATTTACAGTCTTATGCATGGGATTACTGAGTTTATGGGCAAACTTGAAGGGCGGCGAACGAAAACGCACGCCAGGGCGCAAACCGGCCTGTTGGCGTTTATTAGCTTTTTATATCTGGAAGTGCTAGATGCGAGCTTTTCATTCGACGGCGTGATAGGCGCCTTTGTTGTTACCCAAGATATTATTTTAATTGCGGTAGGTCTTGGCGTGGGGGCGCTGTGGGTCCGCTCGCTCACTATCTTTATGGTACGCCGCGGCACATTAGCCCGGTATATGTATGTCGAGCACGGGGCGCACTATACCATTGGTATGCTTGCCATCTTATTATTTGTGAGTCTGTTTGTTGATGTGCCCGAAGTTATTACCGGGCTGGCGGGGATGAGTATTATCGCGGCGTCGGTCATTGCTTCGCAGCAGGCTATCCGAGCTGCTTACCCCGGAAGGTCGCGGTAGGTATGCATTCCTTTTACGAGTATGATCCATGTAGTATCGGCACTAAGGGATTGGTTTTTATTGGCGATCAGATTGTAGTGTGCCGCCGGGATACAAACACCAAGAATCATCCTCTCGAACTTGATCTGCCAGGCGGCGGTCCCGAGCCGGGAGAGACACCGTTCGAAACCTTTCAGCGAGAAGTTTGGGAAGAGCTTAGGTTGAAAATTACCCGTGAGCACATACAGTCTGTTCGCACATATCCTAGTGCCCGGCGGCTAGGCTGGGCCTCTTACTTTGCCTCAGCACTATTGCCGAAGGAAATGGGAGCACATATTCAGTTGGGCGACGAAGGAGTCGAGTTTTTACTCCTCTCACCCGACGAGTTTGCGAGGCGCACCGACGCCTGGCCGATTATGCAGGAGCGTACGGTGGATTATTTGACTATGCCGCCAGCCCGGCTGGAGGATCAGAACGTTGTTTGAGCCCAAGCGGCGAGTGCTATACTGAAATCTATATGAAAAACGAGAAAACCAAAAAGCAGACGATAAAAAAGACTGCCGCTAAAGCCGAATCAGAGCCACAAAAGGTTCCTGAGACGGCATTCAAGCCAGTTCCGGAACGCCAGCGTTGGTGGGTTGCAGGTTTAATTGGCAGCTTAGGCGTTTTTGTTGCTAGCGCCGCAATTGCAGTACATCATACTATTGTCGGACTCGAACTGCATATCTTTCGACGCATCAACGATTGGCCTACTAGTCTCCATGCTCTTTTTACCGTATGTACCATTGCGCCGGAGAGTTTATGGATCGCAGTAGCGGTCGTCGCGGTAACTTTTTTGCTCAAGCTATACCAGCTGACATGGCAACTGGCGGCAGCTGGCTTTGGTGGCTATGCCTGTACGTTTCTAGCAAAGCACTTTGTGGCCAGGCCCAGGCCGGGCGTGCTGCTAGCCGATGTACATGTGCGCGCACATGAATCAGACATGGGTTTCCCTTCGGGTCATACGATGACTGTTACGATTGTGGCACTCATCCTATTCCCGTACCTGCCGAAGGGTTGGCGCTGGGCTGTGGTGGTACTCATCCCGGTCGTAAGTTTGAGCCGTATCTATTTGGGAGTGCATGCACCACTGGATGTGGTGGGCGGTTTTGCTGCGGGCGTATTCGTTATAGCCGCTATGCGTCTTTTGCCAGACCGGCTGAAAGAATTGTTGCGTTTCGAGTGATTGTATCCAATACATATCCAAAAAGACCCGGGGTATCCCGAGTCTTTAAGGAAGCCTCACACTTCCATACCACTAGTATACCGCGCTAAACGTAAAGCGCAAGCATTTTATTGACACTTGCCAGAGGCGGCTCTGATGTTGTAGATTTGTATTGATAGTAGGGAGGAGTTATTCATGGATAACGATGGGAGTGGACCGTTAGAAGGCATGGATTTCACGCCTCCACCGGCCCATACACAACATAATGGGCGCGACCGCGCCGGCAAGAAGCGCTGGTTAGTGATCGGTTTGATTACCCTAGTGGTGATTACTGTAGCTGTGGGCGTCGCGCTGCTATTGACTCACAAAAAGAAACCGGCCGATAAGACACAAGACGCTGCACAACAAACGACAGCCAGCTCAAGCTCGGCGTCCAGTGCTAACTCGACTTCCGCTTCTGGCTCGAATACTGCGGGCGGTACCTATAAAAGCACCACACTCAACCTCAGTTTCACCTATCCAGCGGGGTGGACAGCGAAAGAGTCGGCCGATAAGGCCGAGGTAATCGTAACCTCTCCATCCACAAGCTACACCAAAAAAGACGGCACTGCCGCCCAAGGAGTCTTCACGGTGAAGATGCGCCACGGTACGATTCCGGAAGGTATTCAGCAGACAACTACCAAGGCAGTCGCAACGGCCGCTTCACTTATTATCGCTTACGACAAACCTACGGCCAATCAACGCCAATATACGAATGTCAGCTACGGTGGTGCCGACGCCAGCACTTTCAACTTCTTCATTGTGAGTGGCAACGCGGCGCTCAAAGCCGGCCAGGCTATGGGCTACAATGTCGATCTAACCGGATCCGATGCCTATATGTTTGCTGGTGGGTATGGAGCAGACGCTAACGACACACTCTCATTCGACCCGATTGCCACAACCTCCTACGATACGCCCACTTTCGAAGCTGCTATGGGTATCATCAAGTCGCTCCAGATTAATTAAGGAAGTCCTTACGCAGCTTCGCCTAGGGTAGTGGTGTAGTGGCTCAAAAATATGCTACAGTAGACATCTATGCGTGCAGTCCGGTTCTCTGCTGTAGAAATGTTTGGCATTCCGCTCAAAGAGCCAGACAACCTTGACCCTCGTATTTTGCAGGGGCTCATGTCGGCATATAGTATCACGAGCCAAGAAGTGCCCGAAGACCCCACAGATATAACACCTTATTATTGGTCCGATGCACCATCTAGATATTTCTTATCGAAAGCTACACCACCAAACCTGGCAGTCGTGGAGTGGATGCCTAAGAGGACAAACTCAACTACAAAAGTAGAAGTAATGGCCGGATCGGTGGCGATCGCCTCTTATGAAGCCCCAATACGGGCTCTCTACATCCCCACAAATGTAGAAAATTTTGCCATAACGGGCGAAAGCCCAAGGTTTGCAGGGCAGACTTGCCTTCACGAATTAATAACCCTCATATAGTATCTTCGCGCCATGAACTGTTGGCCTTTTCGTTATTAAACAGCGTACAATAGGGGCACGATGCTTATAGCTATTATTATCCTTGGGGGAGTCTGTGCGGTGCTGGCCGTGCTTGTGTTGCGTAAATCCCAGGCAGTGACGACTGATCCCAATGCAGCCCTGCTCCTTAAACAAGATCTAACGCAACTAAGTCAGGATATTACTAAACTAAAGGATGGGCTGCACGCCCAGATCACCGATCGTTTGGACAAGAATCAGGAGTTGCTGCGTGACTCGATCCAGAAGCAGTTCAGCGCCAGCTCCAAGATCGTGGCCGATGTCACTGAGCGATTGACCAAGTTGGACGAGACCAACCAGCGAGTGGTAAACGTTGCTGACGAATTAAAGACGCTGCAGAATGTACTGCAAAACCCCAAGCAGCGCGGTGTGCTCGGCGAGTACTATCTCGGCCAGGTGCTGGAAAATGTACTGCCACCCGACCGGTTCCGTTTGCAGCACAAATTCAAAGATGGCGAGATCGTGGATGCGGTCATTGAGTTCGATAAAGGTAAAATCTTGCCGGTAGACTCAAAATTTTCGCTCGAAAATTATAATCGCCTGGTAGAAGAAAAAGATAAAACCCAGCGCGAAGTCTATGCCAAGGCTTTTAAGGCCGATCTCAAGAATCGGATCGATGAAACTAGCAAATATATCCGGCCCAACGAAGGCACTATGGACTATGCGTTCATGTTTATTCCCAGCGAGGCGATCTATTACGATCTGCTCATTAACAAAGTAGGGGTTACTAATACCTCGGCCCGTGATCTTATTGAGTACGCCTTCCGCGAAAAGAAGGTGATTATCGTCAGCCCTACGACCTTTATGGCGTACCTGCAAACGGTGATGCAAGGACTGCGCGCGCTGCAGATCGAAGAGCAGGCCAAGGAAATCCAACAGCGCGTTGGCGAGCTGGGGCGGCATATCGCAACCTACGAGCAACTCATGCAGAAGCTGGGCGGCAGTTTGGGAACAACGGTTAATCATTTTAATCACGCCCATAGAGAGCTAAAGAAGGTTGATAAAGACGTCGTTAAGATTGCTCGCACTGCCCCTTCGGTAGAGCCGGTGCTTTTAGACAAACCGGCGTTCGACGAAGACTAGTTCTGCTAGAATGAGGGTGATACACGCAACAAGTTAGGCTAGAAGGAGCATCTCATGGGTCCGGATATTCGTCGTTCTAATAAGGCTATGCAGCGACCGCGTCCAGTGCAGCCAGCAATACCCCCTGCGCCCGCAATGTCAGCGATCCCTCGCAGCACACCCCCGAGTGTACAGCGACCGTCAGCACGCAAACGCCATCGCTCTTTCAAGCCGCCGTTCGTTATTTTGGCTGCTCTGGTGCTGTTTGGTGTTGGTGGTCTGGTTTTTAAATCATTGCACAGCAGTAGTAAGAAGTCGGGCACTGTTTCTCAGCACACTGGCAGCAGCGCTCCGCAAATAGCGGCCTCGCCTACGACCATCAAGTTTATTGCCACAGGCGATTTTATCGCTCACGATTCGGTCAATGCCGCCGCCCTGCAACCTAACGGAAGCTATAACTACCTACCTATCATGCAGGAATTTGTACCTATTTTTAAGGATGCCGACATCAAGTTCTGCAACGACCCGATACTAAATGGCGGCAAGTCGTTTGGCATTGCCGGTTACCCTAAATTCAACTCGCCAACCGACTTTGTCACTGATATGGGAAAGTTGGGGTGTAATCTGGTAAACACCGCTTCCAATCATAGTTTCGATAAAACCCAGGATGCTATCACCGCCTCGGTGAACGCCTGGGCGGGCGTGCCGAATGTGCTAGCAGTTGCCGGTGAGAATCGCAGCCAGGCTGACCACGATGCCGTCCACTACTTTACGATCCGAGGTGTGAAGTTTGCTTTCTTGGCATATACTACCTATTCCAATAATGATGCACCTGCCCAAAATAACTACGGCGTCAATATTTTTAGCGACACCTTCGCTGCCAGTCAGATTGCTGAAGCCAAGCAACAAGGGGCACAGATTATCATTGCCAGTATGCGCTGGGGTACCGAATATTCGACAACGGTGAACGCCGAACAGAAAGTCGACGCCCAGTTCCTGGCCGACCACGGCGTGAATCTTATCTTGGGTCATGGCTCACACGAGTTACAACCGGTGGATGAATTAACCGGCAGCGACGGCAATAAGACGTTAGTGTGGTACAGCTTGGGTAATTTTATCAATACTCAGGAACCACCCGAGACATTATTTAACGGCCTGGCGGTTATGAATATTGATAGCAAGAGCAAGCAGATCAGTATTACCGGTTACCTACCCATTTACATGCACTACGAATGGACGGCAGCCCAGGCAGCTGCAGATAACACTAATGCTCGTAACCACCTGCATATGTACCTGCTAGAAGACGCTACACAAAGTATGGTCGACGCTCAGCAGCTCAAAACGACGATCGACGCCCAAAAACAACGCATAACCACTACGCTTACCGCCAATGGTGTGCACATTCCATTGCTCACTGCCAAGCAATACTACGACGAATAACCCGCACCGCCAACAACACCGAAGAATTCTTCGAGCGTTTCAGTGTTTTGATTGTGCATTTCGGCCGCCAGAGGAAGCCCCACATATCGAACGTGCCACGGTTCGTAATCGTATCCTGTTACGCCTATCTTATCTTTTGGATAACGGATGATGAAGCCGTACTTGTAGGCGTTGGCAGCGATCCATTGGCCCTCGGGCGTGTCGCCAAAGCAAGCGTCTAGTTCGCATTTTCGAGTAGTTGCTTCGAGGTCTACCGCAAAGCCGCTCTGGTGCTCGGAATAGCCGGGCCGGGCACTGGTTTTGTCGGCTTCGGCTTGACCGATGCTAGCAACGTAGCCGTTATAAAGGTTGGTTTGGTAACTGAATGAACGGTAGCCGCTGGCGATCATTAGATTGAAGCCGGCAGCCTTGGCGCCGCTAAATAGCTGGGTGAGCGCGCTAGCAGTAATGGAGCGCATTTGCATGGTTTCGTTACCAGGTACACGCTGGGGTAGGTCGGTCGCGGTTAAATCGGCGGGCGCGTAATTTTTGGGACTAAGTGGGCGTTTTTTGTTAACGATCACCCAGATACTCGTAGGGTCGGTGAGCGAATATTGCTTTTTGTCGAAGGACGGCGTCGTGGGGGTGCTCTGCGATTGCTGAGGGGACTTGTTTACTACAGGCGAAGCATGGCCGCCGCGATGATGGCTCTCGAAGAATACAATGAGCAACAGGGCGGTAACGAGCGCAGTAAGGGCTACCCATACTTCTTTGCGGCTCATTTTTTTATAGGTTGTACTATCCTTGCGCGGCTGTGGCGCTGACGATGGGGTGCGATAGATAGGACGGCGTTCTTGTTGCATGTATTTACCTCTTGTCCGATTGTAGCAGATCTATTGAGAGGGCTGCTGTCCAGCTGAAGTCATGCGCACCGTGCCCAGAGCCATTGATAGGGTTGAAGTACTCACGGTACCCACCCTGTTCAATCAATTCGTGCATGCCATCAACTAGGGCAGCGGCATGGTGCTTATAACCGTAGCGCTTGAGGCCGTCGATAATTAACCAGTTGGTATTAAACCACGTTGGCCCCTGCCAATAGCCATTGGGCTGAAACCACGGCGAATTAACTGGAGTGCTTGGAACCGGATAGGGCGGTCCGAATAAATGTTCGTTTTCTAAACTTTTTATCAGCAGCGCGGCACGTTCTTTGCTGATGCAGCCGGCATACAGGGGCAGTAAGCTGGCGACGCTTGGCTCTTTAATAAGGCGATGGGTAATGAAATCGCGCGAATAGTACGATTCTGTGTAAGGATCCCACAGCTCATCAAACGTCTTAGCGCTTAAGTGTATCCGACCCAGTAGATCGGGTGGTATCGTTGCTCTGGTACTCTTGGCGATATCAAGCAAATGTTGGTTGGCCCGGATAAAAATCGAGTTGAAGGCCAGGTCTTCGATAGCAAATAGCGAGTGATCTAAAATATGTTGAATGTTATAGGCCTTGCGCTTCAGACGCCGTTGGGCATCGAACATTGCGAGCGCGTCGATTGTCGAGTAGCGCTTACCTCGCGGCTCTACATGGCTATCACGCCGGAACCAGCCGACTACCGTGTCTGTTTTAGTGGCCTGGAGGGCGCGAATCCACCAAGGGAGCAGGTGATCGTGCATTTCGCCCATCCAAGGCGGGGTGTTGTCGAGGCCTGTTTCCCAGGGATGGATCTGCAGCGTAAGCCCTTCCCCATGTGGGTCGCGTTCAGTAAAAAGCCACTGGTGATAAGCGAGCAACCCGGGCCATACCTGGCGGTACCAACTGCGCCGTTCTACCACGGGCATTTTTTCTCCGACGCGTACAATTGCTTCGGCGAGCATTGGCGGCTGTGTGATGCCGCTGGTAGCTACGCCATCTGGTGCGAAGGGGCTGATTTTGCTGTACCAGAAATTCTGGTCGCGCCGATACTGGTGTCCCTTACTAAAAATAATATGCGGTAGCATGCCATTACTCCACTGACCGCGGAGTAGGCTCAAAATTTCCATCTTCGCCCGTTCAACGTCGTCGTGCCTGAGGCCGATGGCAATAAAGCAGCTATCCCACAGCCACTGGTGGGGATATAAGCCAGGGGCGGGCATGGTGTAGAGCCCTTTATCATTTTTTTGCAGGACGTTTCGGGCGGCAGCCAGAAGATCGTCGTTTTTGCTCATGGTTATCAGTATATCGTACTCCAGGCTAGACAAAAGTACTTGACTTCTATAGTACCTTGTATAACATAGTACTGTATGGATGAAAGTTCTGAATTACTCAACCAATCGGAAACACAGATGCGTAAAGGCATGCTTACGTACTGTGTATTACTGCTGTGCAAGGATGGAAAAGTGTACAGCTCGGAGATCATCCGCGAGCTGCGCGCAGCGGAGCTGATCGTGGTGGAAGGCACCCTCTATCCGCTGCTTAGCCGCCTAGCGCGCGATAAGCTCATGGCCTACGAGTGGCAGGAATCCGGGCAAGGCCCGCCGCGCAAATATTATTGGTTAACCGAGGACGGGCATGCGCTCCTCAAAACACTGCAGACGACCTACCACCGCCTGCATACATCGGTCCAACGACTCGAGAAAGGCAAATCATGAACGAAGTTACAAACATTCACCTGGGGCGTCAGTCGTTTACGATTGCTGCCGACGCATATAAAACATTGCAGGCCTATCTGCATGAAATCAAAGGGCAGGCAGGCGATAGTGGCGCTGAAGTAGCCAAAGAAGTCGAATCGCGAATGGCTGAATTGCTTACTGAACACGGCATCACGACGCACAAGGTAATCTTGGCCGAAGATATCACGTATCTTAAAACGCAATTGGGCGAGCCGCGTGATTTTAAGACAGATGACGGCGAGGAACTCCCGAGTTCCGAATCGAGCGAGCCACATGGCAAGCGCCTTTTCCGTGACACTGAGCACGGCATGATCGCCGGTGTGGCGGCCGGTCTTGGCGCTTTCTTTGGTTTGCCGGCAATCGTGTTCCGTTTGCTATTTATTGTACTGCTCATACCTGGCGGAACGAGTATTTTAATCTATCTACTATTATGGCTGCTCGTCCCGGAGGCGACAACGCCGAGCGACCGTCTGCGCATGCAGGGCAAAGCGGTAACTGTAGACAGCCTAAAAGAAGTGATCGACCGTGCTGATGTGCAGGGTGCCGCGCAGCGTGCGAGCAAGATTTTCGGCGGGGCCGGTGAGACCTTCGCAAAATTGCTGCTCGGGATTATCGGCGTCGGTTTTATCCTTAGCGCGTTTGCACTGCTTACTGGCGGGGCAACGGTAACGAGCTTTCTGTTGGGTCACGGCTTAAAAGTCGGCAGTACTACTATATTCCCTGTTGGCAAAAAGGAGACGTTAATCGTCATCTGTGGCCTCATCGTAGTTGCGCTTATTGCCAGTATGTTTGCGGTGGTTGGCAAGGCGATGTTCAGCCGAAAATGGCGACTTCCCACCTGGGCAGCAGCGGCAATGGCGCTAACGTTTATTACTGCAGCTTCTGTTGGGGTGGCGCTCGGCTTCCAGACTGCCCCGGCTTGGCAAGCGCGGTATAGGAACAGTATGCATAGCCAGCTGTACAGTACCGCTCCATTTACCGAAGCGCGCTTTATAGCTCCAGATATCCCCGTCCTCTTCCAATTCGATCAGCACTACGGCGTCGAGATCAAAACCGCTAGCAACATCGACACCAAGACAATTACAACAAACGTCAGCAAGGGCGTCCTCATGATCGACACCAGCCACTTGGTAACAACTGACAGATGCGGTTTCCTATGTCCTGATGGTAACCGGAACGTTGAGATTGTGATCCATTCACCTGTGCCGCTCAATAGCACCACGGGCGTCGATCCGGGGAGCCCTCTGATGTTTAGCACCACGCCAGCCGAAGAACAACCGGCCGCAAAGCCCTCTATCGGTAATTAGTGAAGCTTAGTGGGAAGTCAAATTCCTGCGTGCGCAGCAGTTGCATGACGGCCTGAAGGTCATCTTTGCTCATGCTCATCACACGCACCGCATCACCCTGAATCTGTGATTTGACCTTCGGGTAATGGTCGCGGATCAGGGCGGTGATTTTCTTAGCCTTCTCCTGGTCTAGACCTTGCTTGAAGGGGACTTCCTTAGTGGTTTTGAGGTTCGATTCAATCTGTTCTTTACTTGTGTCCAATACTTTTTGACTCTGATTGCGAGCAGCAAGCTTTTTGCGCACAATGTCTAAAATAGCATCGATCTGCCATTCACCATTACCGGTAATTTTGAGTCCTGTTTTGTCGCTACCCAGCCACTCGATGCCCGCTGGCGTACCTTTAAAGTCGTAGCGCGAGGTCATTTCACGCTCGGTTTGATCAAAGACGTTATTCATCTCTGCCTTGTCATACTCGCTTACTACATCAAAAGAAAACTGTGCCATGACGTTCATTATACCAGCAACCTGTGTCATTCCACCCTCATCCACCTCACCCGGAATCCATGTCTCCCACTAAGAACGGTATCCACAAAGCTAACTCTGCAAACTAGATTTCCTTAGTATTATCCGTCCCCGCGATTTACGCTTCTTCCTTGTCACTTTTTGTCCCGCAAAAAGTAACCAAAAACTCCCCAAGGCAAACGTAAAACACTACTGGAAAATACCCCGCACAGCATCTTCGCTGCGGAACTCGCCCTTGATTGGGCTCAAACAGTCCTCGCTCGTGCAGATGCTGTGCGGGGTATTTTCCAATCGGTTTTACTCCAGGCCCCGAACCCCGTCGGAGGTGGAAAATGAATAATTGTAAGCGGGTGCAGTATATATATGAGAAAAGGAATGGAATGGATTCCGGCTCAGAGGCCGGAATGACAAAGGCATAGCTTAAAGAAATAGATCCTTATTTCCTTCTATCCTACATATTTACTGGATACCTCCCAACCGCAGCCCCACCTCTCCGAGTAGTTCGGCCGTAATGGAAAACTGATTAGCAGAAGGAACTAACATACTGGATAAAGACGAGGACTGTTTGAGCGTAGCGAGTTCCGCAGGCTCAGTATGTTAGTTCCTTTTGCTAGTAATGTTTTTCATTTTAGGCCGAGAGGTTTTTCGGTTCCTTTTTTGCGGGAAAAAAGGAACATTACAAGGATTACAATTCGCGGTTACAGAATTTACTGAGGGGGTTTGATGAGGGGGATGGTGCCTTTAGGAAGAGGGAGTTGGGGTTGAGGAGCCTTAAGGTATATGACAAGGGGTGGCGGATAGTATTCATATAAAAGATACATTCTGGATCAGGGCGAAATGGTAGGAGCATTACTTTACCGACCTACTCTCTGGTAACAGATTTTGATATAGTAGAGATAAGATGAACTATACCAATCCCCGCATTGCTGAAGTTGCCGTTCAACTGCATACGCGCTTGAGCGAATCGCAAGACCCGGCTGAAATTTTAAAGGCCACCGAACTACGCGCGCTCTATGCCGAAATTCCGACATTGCCGCCTGAGGAGCGAGGTGCATTCGGCAAAGAGATAAATCTTCTTAAATCAGACTTAGAGCGGGCTATTGCTGAGCGGCAAGAAACCGCCGAAGCGTTGCCATCGATCGACATTACTGCGCCATTTGACACGAACATTGCTCCAGATAAACGGCCGAAATTACTCGCCGCCGACAATGGCAGCGCGCACCCTCTTATGACTGAGTTGGACGCCATTGTCGATATTTTCTATCGGATGGGCTTTACGGTAGCCGAATCGCGTCAATTGGACGACGAGTATCATATGTTTACCAGCCTGAATTTTCCCGAAGGTCATCCGGCACGTGATGACTACGACACTTTCATGACTACTCAAACCGACAAAAACGGCCACCCGCTCATTGCTCCAGCCCATACCAGTACCATGCAGAATCGCATGCTCCAAAAGTACCGATCTAATCTTGGGGCGGGCAAGCCGATTGCCATACTCGTCCCTGATCGCGTTTTTCGGAACGAAGATCTTGACGCCCGTCACGAGCACACTTTCTATCAATACGAAGGGATGTACGTTGACAAAGGGGTGCATGCCGGTCATTTGGTGGCGACACTTAAAGCATACTTTAAGGCTTATTTTGAGCGCGATATAGAAGTGAAAATTCAGCCGTTCTACTTTCCATTCACCGAGCCAAGTTTTGAATTTGCTGCGAGCTGCCCGTTTTGTGAGGGCAAGGGTTGTAACATATGCAGCTATAGTGGCTGGATTGAGCTCGGCGGTTGCGGCATGATTCATCCGAACGTACTACGTATGGCCGGTATTGACCCAGCCGAGTACACTGGCTATGCCTGGGGTTTTGGAGTGGAGCGTATGGTAATGGTCAAGCGGGGTATCGAAGATATTCGCCTGTTTGAAAGTGGCAAACTTGAATTCCTAAAGCAGTTCGCCTGAAGAAGAAAGGATATACATGCCAACTACTCCTAAGAACAAAACGGCCCTTACTCTCGAAGATTCAGCCTTGTGGCAGCTCGCCAAGAGTATGAGCGAGGCCGTGCGTAAGGTTGTCGCTGCGGTTCCTTATGAAGATCATTACACTTTCGCGTCAACCGCCATCCAGAACAGTACGCTCACCGCATCAGATATCGCGTTTGCCGTAGGCAAGGGGTCTGATGCCTCTCTATTCGACTATCACTATGCTCGTGGCCACCTATTTACAGCCAAAGGTTTGCTGCTCATGGCGCAGGATCTTAAGATTATCGCCATACCCAAGAGCTTGCTGAATGATTTCGACAAGCTGCAGCTACTCATCGAGCATGAAATTGACAGGCTTGAGCAATCAGATGCCACAAAAAAGGAAGGCAGTAGATAGATATGGCAGAGCCGACGCTCTTTGACAAGATTGTTACCGGGACGATTCCTAGCTTTAAGGTTTGGGAAGACGACCAGTATCTAGCCTTTTTAACGCCATGGCCGAATACGCCAGGCTTTACCGTGGTCGTACCTAAAGTCAATCCTGGCGATAATTATATTGATGTTGGCGATGCTGCCTACACCGGTCTGCTTTTGGCGGCCAAAAAAGTTGCCGTTGGTCTTGGGAAAGCGTTTGACGTTACCCGTGTTGGTTTAGTAATCGAAGGCGAGGGCGTGCCGCATCTGCATGTCAAACTCATTCCGATGCACGGCCAAAGTGACGGCCGCCATTCCCACGCTAGCCATAGTGAATTTTATGAGCAATATGCCGGCTATCTGACCACCATCGAGGGGCCGCGTATGAGCGATGACGAACTAGCAACAACCCAACAGAAAATCATAGAGGCTGTACGTGAAAATTAGTCTAAACACCATCAAATATCTTAACGAGCACTACCACTCGGCAGGCGACCCTGCACCGGATGGTGCCGACGCGTTAATCCAGAAAATTGGTGCCCAGCTGGGTGCTGTCGAGGAAATCATACCATTCGGTAAGCGCTTCGAAGGAGTGGTTATCGCTCGAGTCGTTTCTTGCATCGATCATCCGGATTCCGACCATCTCCATATTTGTAAGATCGACGATGGCGGCCAGACTGAGGGCGTGGAGCGCGACGAACATGGCCATGTGCAAGTGGTTTGCGGCGCGCCAAACGTCCGCGAAGGACTCACGGTTGCCTGGCTGCCTCCCGGCGCAACAGTGCCCGAGTCGTTAAACGACGCCGAGCCATTTGTACTGTCGGCGCGGCCCTTGCGGGGTGAGATGAGCAACGGGATGCTGGCAAGCGCCCGCGAACTAGCGATTAGCGACAGCCACGAAGGCATTTTGGAAATCGACGGCGACATTGCGCCGGGTACGCTTTTCGTTGATGCTTACCATTTGCGGGATGATCAGATTGTCGACATAGAAAACAAAATGTTCACGCACCGACCAGATTGTTTTGGGTATCTTGGCGTAGCGCGGGAGCTGGAAGGTATCCAGGGAAGGGCATATAAGAGTCCAGAATGGTATCGCATGGACCCCGACTTTCCTGGGATAGAAGCTGAAGCGTTACCCTTGGAGGTACGTAATGAGCTGCCAGATCTGGTACCTCGTTTTACTGCCATCGCCATGCGTGATGTCACTGTCGGCCCCAGTCCGGTGTGGTTGCAGGTGGACCTTGCTCGACTAGGCTTACGCTCCATTAATAATATCGTTGATTACACCAACTGGTACATGATGCTTACCGGCCAGCCGCTTCATGCCTACGATTACGACAAAGTCCGCGCACGAAGCGAGGGTGATGTGGCTACGATCATGGTCCGCAAACCAAACGAGGGTGAAAAAATAACCTTGCTGAATGGCAAAGAGATTGCACCTCGCCAGGACGCCATTATGATCGCCACCGATACTATGCTGATAGGTGTCGGCGGGGTAATGGGCGGCGGTGACACCGAGGTGGACATGCATACCAAGAATATCATTTTGGAATGCGGTACCTTTGACATGTATTCGATTCGCAAAACGAGCATGGCGCACGGCGTGTTTAGTGATGCTGTCTCGCGGTTTAACAAAGGTCAGAGTCCTTTGCAAAACCTGGCTGTGCTTTGGAAAATTATGGACCAGATCCGCGGCAATGCCGGCGGCAAAGTAGCAAGTCCGGTCATCGACATCAGGCACTTGCCTGACGGGGCTTGGGAGCGGGGGAATATTCATCCGCCAGTAATCGTCACACCTCAGTTTATAAACGATCGACTTGGCTTGAGTCTATCTATCGAAGCCATCGAGGCATTGCTCGTAAATGTTGAGTGCAAGGTAGAAGTACATGATGGCCAGTTAACGGTTATGGCACCCTTTTGGCGTACTGACATTGAAATACCAGAAGATGTTGTCGAAGAAGTTGGGCGGCTGTATGGCTATGATCATCTGCCGTTAGCGTTGCCGCACCGGGATATCACGCCTGCAGATAAAAACGAAATGTTCGAGAAGAGGACGCGCGTGCGCCAGGTTCTCGCTGCTGCAGGCGCGAACGAAATGCTCAGCTACGCCTTTGTACACGGCAAATTACTCGATAGAGTCGGTCAACAACGCATGAACGCGTATGAATTGAGTAATGCGCTCAGTCCTGACTTACAGTACCTTCGATTGAGCCTTACGCCAAGTTTGCTAGACCGGGTGCATGCCAATATCAAAGCGGGCTACGATCAATTTGCATTGTTTGAAATGAACAAGACCCATTGCGTAGGCATACAGGATCCAAGCGAGCCGGATGTGCCGCTAGAAGTGCTCCGTCTTGGATTGGTCGTAGCAATGAATGATAAGTCGGCTGCCCAAAGTGTGCATGGTGCACCGTTTTACCAAGCAAAGCGTTACCTGGAAGAGGTGACACTGGGCAGCATTCGGCAATTGGTCCCGCTCAAAGACTTTGAGTTTGGTGAAGATATCTGGGCCCGCGAACTATGTGCGCCATATGAGGCGGGCCGTAGTGCGGTTATTATGCAGGATGGTATGGTGAAAGGCGTTGTTGGCGAATTTCGCTCAAACGTCCGAAAGGCACTGAAACTTCCTGCTTTTACGGCTGGATTCGAACTTTCGTTAGATATGTTGCCTGTAACTTCAGGTGAAAGCTACACGCCCTTGCCACGCTTCCCAAAGGTAGAGCAGGACATTTGCTTAAAAGTGTCTGCCGATAAGACCTACCAGGAAGTGTTCGATTTGGCTTGGGACAGTATTGGTGGGGTATTGCCAGAAACAGCACTCGCCACACTGAGCCCTGTCGACATTTATCAGCGCGATGACGATCCCAGCCATCGGCAGATCACATTGCGCCTGAGCATTGCCAGCTACGAACGCACGCTCACCGACGAAGAAGTGACCAAAATACTCGACCACGTTGCGCTCACCGCAGCTGAAAAGCTCAACGCCGTACGTATCTAACTTCTGTTCTAGAAGCGACGTCGTCATACCGGACTCGATCGCTGCCCGAATACAAGGACGGCGAGGGGGCTCCCTATGACGGGATCGGTAAGACGATCAACGATGCCGAGTATTCTATCCGCCTTTTACATAGCTGTTAGCGGTCGGCTAACGGATCAAAGTGCCGCCTATGCTGTATGTACGTGCAACCACTGCACAATCGCAGGAATATCTAACTTGTCGGTAGCTATTTTTACCGCAAAGTCTTCAAGTTCACCTAACTTAGCCTTAAAGAGAACGCCATTAATTTCTAAGAGTGTTAGCCCTGCAAGCATAGCCGTACGTTTATTGCCGTCCACATAAGGATGATCAGCAATAATGCCGCGAATCATTGCTGCAGCCTTATCAATAAGGCCAGGGTACAGCTCTTCGTCGAAAACATTTTGAGTTTGTGCGGCAATTGCAGCCTCCAGCCTGCCAAGATCTCGTAAGCCTATGCTACCGCCTGTAGCTTCGACAACGAGGGAGTGTAGTTCAAAGAGTTGCTCGAGGGATAAGATATTCATCGCTTTGCGAGATTATCAAAATCTTTCTGGTAATCGCTAAGGATTTTTTTAGCCGTGGCTAGGACCTGCTGGTCCTCGCTATTCTTATTATGAAGAGGACGAACGATTACTTCAACTTCATCGCCGAAAGCGATGTTCTGTCTTTTAAGATCTTTAGCAGGGATGGTTACGCCGCCACTCGAACCTATTTTTATAACTTTTTGTATACTTTGAATCATAGATATATTATAACAACGTTATAATATATCGTCCAGGATAAAATGTGCATGGCTGAAAGCATTATTCGAGGAGAAAAAGATGTAACCTCCCTATAATGCCTTTAGGGCTCAATCCGCGGCAACTATCGTAATGATTTCTTGTAATACTTCTTCGTAAATAGAATCATTTAAGGATTACTGGGCTCCCGTCATTGACTCCCGGACATTCTTGGGGCATCATGTGAGAATATCAAAGCGGGAGGGTAGATGTCAGAGCAACTTCTTACGCCGTACATCGGACGAAATAATGGACGAATCCTCGCCCCAGACCCTAATGGTCCTGAATGGCAGCGAGAAGCAGCATGTCAGCCTGCAGTTGTGGAAAACGGGCCTGGTTATACTATGCTGTTCCGCGGTATCCCGACTCGCGAGTTTGCCGAACCGGGAAAATATAGATCAAGCATCGGGCTAGCAGATAGTAACAACGGCATCGACTGGGTTATTCGAGACGAGTCCCTTGAGATCCGGCATTTTCCAGAAGCACACGACCTAGGGGAAGAAGATGCAGGGGTAATACAGATAAGCCCTAATAGTAATAGATATGCCGTAACATGGAATAATGCCACTTATGGGGAAGATGGCAGAATACGCGTGGGCATCGGGGGTGCTATCGTAAAAGACAACTTCGAGACCGTTGAAAGTCAGACTCCTGTCATACTAGAATCGCTCCGACCTGGCTGGATGAGAGCCAAGGGTCTTGCTCTCTTTCCCGAAGAACTCGCTAATGGCAACAGGCCCTTTTTTGTTACGCTAGGCGCAGATGGACCGTATGATCTTATTGCCTATGATGAAGACCACTCTTTAGATGACATATTCCGGCTTGGTGAATCACCAAGCATCATTACCCCAGAGGATGTAGCAAGGATGTATGTTGAAAATATATATTTGCCTAACCTCGAAGAAGAAGTAGCTAGCGGAGGCCTCTTTAGGCGTTTTCTTGCCAAGCATGGTTTTGGTACAGAAAAGACCACGCGTGTCGTCGCAAGACGCGGCCCTGAAAGTGGTCCGTCACCTCTTAGAGTTGGAGAGTACTTCTTGCATTTTCTTTCCGGCGCCGATCTCGAGAAAGAGCCAACATGGGCTGTTGATGCTGCGGTCTTCGATCCCAAGGAACGCCAAATAGTTGGCTACCTTCGGAACGTTCTTACGCCTGATCAGTACAAACAAAAAGATGCTGTTGTAGGGAATGTATTTTTCCCTAAGTCCAATATCATATGCGACGGAGAGAAAACTGATAAAGAAGTATGGCTCTATGGTGGAATTGGCGACGTAGCTTCCGGCGTAGCCAAAGGAGACCCGTGCGCGATTGTCGATCGAGCACTGGACGCAGGTTACCAGAGATCAAAGTACCCTCATTAGATCATATATCTAAAACGATAGCTAGAGTCACCCCAGTCTTCACTAAGATAGTGTGAGCGATTTACCCATATCTGATGTTCTGAATATAAGGTATTCCATGGCTTATATATGATAGAGGGTACCTTGTAGACCAGATCAGAGGTGGGGTGTGCCACGCATTGCACACTTCGGCAAATGACGTTATGATCGTTTTATGAATATACATAGCGGTGAAAGATTGTATGGTGCAGTTGAAGCTGGAGGCACAACCTTTGTGGTGGCTGTCGGCACTAGCGAAGGTGAGATTCTTGAGCATTCAGAATTTGTCACGGGAAGCCCCGAGGCGACATATGACAAAGTCTGCGATTTCTTCGATGAGAATCCTGTATAAGCTCTCGGCGTTGCGCATTTTGGGCCCTTCGGTCTTGATCCCTCGTCACCCTTATACGGCCATGCGCTGGCAACCCCTAAACCTGACTGGCAACATGTTAATGTCGGAGGAATGCTAGAAGCTCGGCTGGGCAGACTACCTATTGCCTATGGCGGTGACGTAGATGCTGCATTATTAGGTGAGGTGGCTTACGGAGAGGCAAAAGATCAAGAAGACTATGTGCTCATGAAGATTGGCACCGGCATTGGTGTAGCTGCTATGTCTGGGGGTCGTTTGGTTAGTAGCAGCAACCGGGGTACCCCTGAAATGGGGCATTTAATAATCAAACGTGATGCCGACGATGCATTTACCGGCGCATGTCCAGCACATGGCGACTGCCTGGAGGGCCTTGCCAGCGGTGGGGCTCATAAAAAGCGACAAGAACAGGGCGAAGATCTGGATTGGGATCGCCAGGCGAGATATATAGGTTTGGGGGTTCATAACGCTGTTTACTCGCACCGTCCCAGTGTAATGATGCTTGGTGGAGGTGTCATGGCACACGAGGGGCTTTTTGACGCAGTCCGCGACCAGGTTGTAAATTTGAATAAAGGTTACTTAGAATTGCCAGAGTTTTTCTTATCTAAAGATGGGGAGCGTATGGGGGTAAAAGGTGCGTTCCGTCTTGCGATGTCAGCAGTGGCTTTACGTGGCAATAATGCTCAATAATAGCCAGCCTACTTTGCTTTATGATTCCTATTACTTCTAGGATGGTATACCAACGAGCGTATAGAGTTGTGCGCTGTACTGGCACTAGTAAGCGGAACGGTTTGGAAATTTATAAAAGCCTTCAAGCAAGCCACATTTTTCATAGAGGGCTATCTGCAAAGCGTATTTGCCAAAAATGCTCTCTAGCAGACGTCACCGGAAATTTCTCGTTGACTCTTTGGCAGTAAATTTTGTCATCTATTATTGCGTTATGGCGTCGAGGGACGCTGTCGGCTGGAAGGTTTGGCAATTATTCGTCGGTGTTTTTTAGTTGTCGCTTCCAGAGCCGGGCGTAGATGCCATTTTTAGCAAGCAGCTCTTGGTGAGTTCCATCTTCGGCACACACGCCTTTCTCGATGACGATAATACGGTCCATTTCAGACAGCGTACTCAAACGATGTGCGATCACAATAGCCGTCTTGCCTGCAAGGATGTGCGAGAATGAGTTTTTGATGATTTGCTCGCTCTCACTATCCAAAGCGCTCGTAGCTTCGTCTAAAATCATAATGGGCGTATGACGTAGCAGGGCGCGAGCAATGGCGATGCGTTGCTTCTGGCCGCCGGACAATTTCACGCCCCGCTCGCCAACGATACTGTCAACGCCATCCGCCAGCTGCTCGACAAAATGCCAGGCGTGAGCAGCGCGCAGGGCTTGGTACACTTCGGCGACGGATGCGTTTGGTTTGCCGAGGAGTACATTTTCTTTGATGCTGGCATGGAACAGGAGCGGCTCCTGGGGCACATAAGCCATTTGCTCTCGCAGGTTTGTTTGCTTTACACTGCGGATATCCATGCCGTCGAGCAATATCTCGCCTTGATCTACGTCGTTAAAACGTAGCAGCAGCTTGGTGAGCGTGCTTTTGCCTGCGCCACTTAGGCCCACGACACCAACTTTTTGGCCAGCGGGGATGTGCAATGAAAAGTTTTGGAATACCGACTGTAAATCGGTTTCGCTACTGTAAGAAAATGAAACATTGTTGAATTGAATGTCTCCGCGAACCTTTTTGAGCTTTTTAGGACGGGATGGGTCGCGCACTGCATTTTGTCGGTGTAATATTTCGAAGGCCGGAATGATCTTATCTACCAAATCATCATGTTCGTCGAGATCCTCGGACAATGCATAGATGCCATTTAAAATCGTTGTCGTGTAGGTAATTACTAAAACGGCCACGGTGATACGAATGTGACCGGTACTCATTTGCTGGACGGTGAACCACAGGAGGGCGAGAAAGAAGGTGACGGTAATGCACTCGCGAATAGCAACCAATTTCGCTTGACGGGCGTACCGCTGACGGAAGACCTCAGCTTCTGCCGTTGCGCCTTCACCGATGCGCTTGATATAGGTGTGCTCTTGTGCGGTAGACCGGACGGCTAAAATATTGGCGATAACATCAGCCATTCGCCCGGAGTTCTGTTTATATAATTCCCGCGACTGTGTACGGAGCGGTCCAATAGCATTAGATGCCCATAGTAAATAGATCGCCTGAGAAATGCTGAGCCCGAGCGCTACCAGGCCAAGACGCACGTCTACCCACAAAATAACGCCTAAGGGAAAAATAATGCTCAGCACGGTGGTCGTAAAGCGATCACGGATTGCCCTCACCAGATTGACGCAACTATCGACGTATTGTCTGGTGGCACTGGTGAGATACCCGGCCATATTAGAATGAAAGAAATCAATATCAGCGCTCACTAGGCGGGAGAAGTAGGTGGCCGTTGAGGCGTGATATATCTTGTTTTCGCCGCGCATGCCAATGTATCTGGTGAGCGGCACGCAAATAGCAATCAAAGAGGAGTTACTTACAAATAGTATAACGCCCCGATAGGCGCCGCTATAGTCTCTGCTGGAGAGGTGGCCGATGATGATGCTTAGGGCTATAGGCAAAACGATGAGCTTGCAGATCCTGCTGACAATCTGCAAGAGAAACGACGTTCGCACATACCACGACGAACCAAAGGTCTGCCACAGGTGTGTGTACACCAGTCTATATTTTTCCAACCCACGGAGCATTGGCTTATTCTATCATCCTAAGCGAATATACACATCTTCTCCTCATCGCCCATATCACCGTCATATCGAACTTGATTCGGTAACCACGAGCCTTTAGGCTGCTTGGATCCGGGCTCGTAGGTCTGGGCGACAAGAGTAGGTGGATTCTGAAATGAAGGGAATGGCATGTCTTTCCGGCACTATCCAAACTCCCGTATGACGTATATAGTTTTGGATAATGAAACGTATACTTCGCACTCTTTGTTTTTGCCTTACTATAAGTTTTTTGTGGCTGTTTCTAGCCGCACCATTGGCTCATGCCGGCGTTAATAATTTCTCGATTGATAGTTTTTCGGCGGATTATGCACTCACCAATCAAGATCGCCAAGGTGAGCTGCTAGTAACCGAACGCATTATGGTTATCTTCAATGGCTACAACCATGGCATTTTGCGCGCTCTTCCCAGTAACTATAAAGGCCACTTGCTGCAACTGCACGTTGCCGATGTCGCTTCCGACACCAGTGCGCCCACGCAGTACAGCACGTATAACGATCACGACAATATGGTTATTAAGATCGGCGACCCGGATAAAACGGTTACTGGTGTTCAGGAATATATCATCAAATACAGCGTACGAAACGTTATTTCTTTTTATCCAGATCACGATGAGTTATATTGGGATATCAATGGCGACCAGTGGGTGCAGACCGCGCAGTCCGTGTCGGTAAACTTGCATCTGCCACAAGGATTGCAGGTAAGCGACCGCCAGCCGATTTGTTACGCTGGTGGCGATGGCAGTACTGCGCAGGACTGCTCGATTACGTATAACAGTCGGTCGCGCATCATATCGGCAGGTAGCAATAGTCCTTTGCAGTCCTATCAAACGTTGAGTATTGTTGCTGGTTTTAATAAAGGTTATTTTCATCCTTCAACATTTGCCGAGACACTTAATGAACATGCCAAGACGATTATCATATTTTCGATCGTCTTTTTGGTATTGGTGATCCCAAGCGGTACCTATTGGTGGCGGCGTGGGCGTGACCCTAAGGGCCGCGGGGTGATCGTGCCCGAGTACGGTCCGCCGGATAATCTGCCTCCGATATTAGTAGGGACAATTGCCGATTTCCAGACCGATGGCCGGGACATTACGGCCACGGTCATTGACATGGCAATTAAGGGTTATATTGTTATTGCCGAAACAACAGAGCATAAGAAGATCTTTAAAGACATCAATACGTTTACGCTTCGGCTGGTGAATGATGATATCTCCGGCCTCAACGAGTTTGAAAAAATGCTGATTACGGCTCTTTTCCCAACTTTCAAGAAAGGCCAAGAAGTAACACTGGACGAACTGAGGACCAAACTATCCGAAACAGCTGACACACTTCGTAAGCGTGTTCGCAAAGTATTACTCGATCAAGGCTACCTGAGGACAAGCCCCTTAGCTATTGTCGGCACCAGTATGGTCGGCTATCTGTGGAGTGCGCTGTTTTTTGCAGGATTTGTTATTGCGGCTATACGTATAGCTTCTGTTGGACTAGTGGTTGGCGGACTCAGTGGTGCGATTGTTGCAGCGGGGTTTGTGTATAAATCATCGAGCCGCACGGCGAAGGGGGTGGAGGCTCGCGAGCACATTTTAGGGCTTAAAATGTACATGGAAGTGGCCGAAGCGCAGCGGATCAAGATGTTGCAAGGTCCAAACGCACGGTATGCCGATAAGCCGAGTGGCCCAGTTTACACCGTTACTTTATTTGAAAAATTGCTTCCTTACGCTATGGTGCTGGGCGTTGAAAAACAATGGGCCAAACAGTTCGAGAGTATCTATCTTGCGGCTCCGGATTGGTACCATGGCAATTGGGCAACCTTCAATGTGCTGTACATGACGAATGCATTAAATAATAGCCTCAATACGCAAATCAGTAGCACATTTAGTGCTCCATCGAACGCTAGTGGCAGCGGCTTTGGGGGCGGCGGTGCTGGTGGTGGAGGCGGTGGCGGGGGCGGAGGAGGCTGGTAGTGCGTGAACTAGTACGAATTATACGATTCACTAAAGATTTGTGGCGCTATTACGCAGCGATTTCGATCTTTACGATTTTGCTTGCCGCAATGAGCCAAGTCCAGCCGCTTTTGACGAAGGGCGCTATCGACCAGATCACTAAAATACTGGGTGGTGGGCACGCCAATGTGAAGCTCGTCGGCGTGTTTGCGGTCCTCATGTTTGTAACCGATTTTGGCCAGACATTGCTCAGCAATATTGGGGGCTACTATGGTGACCTGATGAGCGCCAAGCTTCAGAAAGAGTTGAGTCAAAGATACTATCAGCATATCCTAAGTCTGCCGCAGCAGTACTTCGACAGCGAGTTATCGGGCAAAATCATCAATCGCATGACCAGAGGGATCGGCCAGATTGGTAACTTTATGCAGGTGCTCAGCAATAACTTCCTGCAGTTTTTGTTTAGCACCCTCTTTTCGCTAATCGTCGTCTTCCACTATAGCTGGCAAGTGGGGTTGATGCTTTTGCTTTTGTACCCGATTTTTATCTGGCTCACGACACGAACTAGCGGCAAATGGCAAGCGTACCAGAAAGACATTAACGAGCAGCAGGACATTGCCAGCGGCCGGTTTGCTGAAGCTGTGAGTCAGCTGCGAGTTGTAAAAAGTTTCCTACAAGAGACGCGCGAGCTACAATTTTTTGGCAAACGATACCAGAAAGTGCTCCAAACTACCCGGCCGCAGAGCAAACTGTGGCATACCCAAGATGTGTGGCGGCGGCTGGTACTCAACCTGATCTTCTTTGGTGTGTATGCCTATATATTTATCGAAACGGCGCGAGGGATGTACTCACTTGGCACGATGGTGTTGCTTATCCAGTACGCTATGCTTATCCGTTTGCCTATTTTTACCATCAGTTTTCTCGTAGATCAGACACAGCGGGCTGTTTCTAATACGCGGGAATATTTTGACGTATTAGATCAAGAGCCAGAGATTGTCGACCGAGGCGATGCACGGCCCTTACGTGTTGACGATGGCGAAATTGTGTTCGACACAGTTCGATTTGGCTATGAGCAAGACAGGATGGTCCTTAAGAACATTGATTTCACAATCCGTCCTGATACCAAGGTGGCATTAGTGGGTGAAAGCGGTGAGGGTAAAACCACGCTCACCAGTTTGTTATTGCGACTGTATGAGGTGAATGATGGTCAGATTCGGATTGACGGGCAGGACATTAATGCGGTGACCCAGCGTTCACTACGCGGTGCGATAGGTATTGTCTTCCAGGAGCCGGCGTTGTTTAGCGGAACGATTCGCGAAAATATCAGCTACTCGCGTCCCAGGGCGACCGAAAAGGAGGTCCTTGCTGCTGCCAAAGCCGCCAATGCGCACGAATTTATAAGTAAGTTCGAGAAGGGGTATGACACGGAGATCGGTGAGCGCGGCCTAAAGCTAAGCGGGGGCCAAAAGCAGCGGATTGCGATTGCACGTGCTCTGCTTAAAGATGCCCCGATTCTTATTCTTGACGAAGCCACCAGCAGCCTGGATAGCCGCAGTGAACATATGGTGCAGGAAGCGCTGGAACGCCTGATGAAGGGCCGGACAACACTAATCATTGCTCACCGCCTGAGCACTATTCAGCACGTCGATCAGATCATCACGCTCAAAAACGGTCGTGTCGATGAAATGGGCACACCAGACGAGCTTGCCCGCAGCGAAGGTATTTACGCTCAACTATTGGCTCTGCAGCGCGGACATACCGAATCCGGCAAAAAGCAGCTCAAGAAATACGGCATCGCCGGGTAGCGGTTGGCGGCGGCGGTGCCAGTGCACTGCCTTTCAAGCTGGATGCAGTCGTCTGCTCAGCCTGGTCGTACGATGTGCCAACGTACCGCGACACTAACGGTCCTCGAGCGCGATAACTATCGCGCCTCTAACGCTAGAATGGTGCATATTTCGGCAACGCTCAATGTAATATATTCAACGACGTTGAATTATCGAGTGAACCGTACTATGCTTATGATTAATGGATACAGCTACTAAAAAGGCAGGTAGGCGGCCCGGGCAGAATAAGACAAAAGCAAAGATTATTGTTGCCGCTGAAGCACTATTCACCAAAGAGGGCTTCGATCACACGACAATCCGGTCTATTGCGAAGCACGCTGAAGTCGACCCCGCCCTTGTTATGCACTACTTCGGCAGCAAGCAGGAGTTATTTATAGAGGCCATGGCGCCATCGCAGCAGATGCCCCGCAAAATCGCGCAAGAGCTTACGCGGGGCGATCCAGAAACAATGGGCTTCCGCTTGGCTACGCTTTTCGTGTGTATGCTAGAGGCGAGGTCTACGGGTCATGTGGTGGTGAATGTTCTTAAGGCAGCGGTGCGTATCCCCGGTGCTGCAGCCCTCCTAAAAACAATATTGGTGCGACCGATATTAAAAGCCTTTAAGGAGTCCACATTCGATCATGCCGAATTGCGAGCGACGCTTGCACAATCACAGCTTGTTGGCATTGTGTTGACTCGCTATATAATCAAGATCGAACCGCTTGCCTCACTGCCGTCCAACGAGCTTATAGAGTGCATCGCGCCTACCTTACAGAGATATTTGACTGGTAATTTGAACGGTAATCGAAAGGAGATTTTATGAGCGGTTCGGCTGTCCAGGTAAAGGATGTATCTGTCGTACTTGGCGGTTATTATCATGCCCTGAAACATGTAAGTGTCGATATACCGGCAGGCAAAGTGGTCGGCTTCATTGGTCCGTCGGGGGCGGGCAAAACAACACTCATCCGGAGCATCGTTGGGAGGCAACGGCTTTCCAGCGGTAGTATAACGATCGATGGCCTGCCGGCTGGCTCGGCAAAACTTCGTTCGCAGATGAGTTATATGACCCAGGAAGCGTCCGTATATAATGACCTCACCGTTCAGGAAAATCTCCAGTATTTCGCAACCATGTTCGGTATACCTTCGAAAGAGGTGAGTGAAGCCGTTTCGAGCATTTTGCGTACCGTTGATATGGCAGACCATGCGAGACAACTTGTCGATAAGCTGTCAGGAGGGCAAAAACAGCGTGTCTCGCTTGCCATTGCGTTAATTGGCTATCCCAAACTAATGGTGCTCGACGAGCCTACTGTTGGGCTTGATCCTGTTCTGCGCGAGCAACTCTGGCGACTATTTCGAGAGCTGACCGCGAAGGGAACGACGCTTATTATTTCAAGTCATGTTATGGATGAGGCTGAACGATGTGATGACCTTTTGCTGATTCGTAATGGCGAGCTGCTGGCACATGGATCCCCGAAAGCGCTCTGCGAGCAAACCAGCACATCGTCAGTCGAAGATAGTTTCCTTAAATTAGTAGGAGTGAAGGAATGAGTATTCGTAGGACACTAGCCACTGCAAAACGCGTATTGGGCCAACTCAGGCACGACCCACGGACTATTGGGTTAGTTATCATGGCGCCGATTTTGCTCATCACAATCTTAAAGTACGTTTTTCAGGACGAACCTCAAGTATTCGATACGGTTGCGCCTATGATGCTCGGTATCTTTCCGCTGCTTATGATGTTTCTTATCACGTCGATTGCGACGTTGCGGGAGCGAACGACCGGTACGCTAGATAGGCTAATGACTGAACCAATGTCGAAGCTTGACCTGGTGCTTGGTTATGCCCTGGCGTTCTCATTATTTGCGCTTGTACAGGGTGCAGCAATTAGTTTCGTGACCCTCGGCCTGTTTGGCGTTACGGTTATGGGGGGCACAATCCCTATCCTTATCGCTGCCATTCTTGCGGCCTTGCTGGGTATCGCACTCGGACTTTTCGTAAGCGCGTTTGCCACCAGTGAATTCCAGGCGGTACAGCTAGTTATTCCTACGGTATTTCCCCAAGTGCTGGTCTGCGGCCTATTCGCCCCGCGGGAACATATGGCTAAACTATTGCAATGGCTGGCCGACATATTCCCTGTGACCTATAGCGTTGACGCTATGAAACAAGTGACTATTCATAGCCAGTGGGCTTCAGCGCTAACACGCGATATGATCGTGGTGGTTGGATATGCGGCCGTAGCCCTCATTCTAGGGTCGATAACCATCCGACGCCAAGATACGTAGCACCAGTGAAGGGTAGTATCTCGGCATGTTACTAAGCCTACTTGCAATCGGGGCATGGTAGTGTGTAACAAGCTGGATGTAGTATCAATCTTCTTAAAGCCGCAATTAGACTCCTGCAATAACATGTCTTTACGGCTAGCCACGTGGCCCAGGTGTGCGTATAATAATGCTATCTAGTAGGGATCGGAGGATAAGAGATGGCGAAGACACGCCCCCGCGAACGCGTGATTGCGCTTATAATTGCAGTATTATTCTTTGTTTTTTCCTTTGGCCTCAGTTTTGTGGTCATTTGGCAACTGTACAAGAACAATAAGGAGGCAAAAACAGTGAATCAAACATCCACATCGAGCAACGCATCGAATAATTCGACAAGCCCCAATGGGCAGAGTGGCAAGCTGGAAGGTACGAAACTGGTTGGCTTTACTCCGGTAGCGCAGATTAGCAGTTTGCAAATGGTAGACCAACAAGTTGGCTCTGGCACTGAAGTGAAAGCCGGTGATACGGTCACGGTGCACTACACAGGCGCGGTAGCCGCTACCGGCATTATCTTTCAAAGCTCTTATGATACTGGTCAGCCGGTTAGCTTTCCGCTTGGTAATGTCATCCAGGGCTGGCAGAATGGCATTCCCGGTATGAAAGCGGGAGGCAAGCGCCGTTTGCTTATTCCTGCTGCCCAAGCGTATGGCGCAAATCCGCCCCAGGGTTCTGGCATTCCTGCGAATGCTGATTTGGTGTTCGACGTCACTCTGATCTCGATTGGCAAATAAGAGAGCAATTAGCGTAAAAAACACAATATATAGCGCGTTGCGTATAGCATAAGCGCTATATATAATAGACACATACAACAAAAGAAACACTTGTAGAAGGGAGAATCATGGTCAAGAATATTACTGTTTTTACCACCAATACGTGCGCGTACTGCAGCATGGTTAAGAGGTGGTTGGACGCCAAGGGCTTTGGCTATGACGTAGTAAATCTGGATCAAAATCCAGAGCGCCAGGCTGAAGCATTAAAGGCGAGCGGCGCCTTGACCGTCCCCGTCACCATTGTCACCAAGCATGACGACACCCAAGAAGTTATTGTGGGCTTTAATTTGGCCCGTTTGGCACCGGCAGTTGCTGCCTAAAAGTAAGAGAAAGATATAGATCAAAATATGGCAGAAGATCCAACACGCACCAGCGCTCCCGTACATGATGTAATTATGATTGGCGCGGGTCCAGCGGCACTTACCGCCGCTATCTATACCACGCGCGAGGACATTGACACGGTGCTGTTCGAGCGCGGTGTGGTAGGCGGCTTGGCGGCCGTTACCGATTGGATCGATAACTATCCAGGCTTTCCAAAAGGTATTGCTGGCTTAGAGTATGCCGATTTGCTACGCGAACAAGCCGAGCGCTTCGGGGCTAAAATTGAACTTGGTGAAGTAACCGAAATTTCTGGTGAAGTAAAGGGCATTACGGACGAGGGTAAGTACAGGCGCCTGGAAACTACCGAAGGCGAAATGCTTGCCAAGGCGGTGCTCATTGCCACAGGCAGTGATTATAAAAAGATTGGCGTGCCGGGCGAGCAGGAATATTATGCACGCGGCGTCCACTATTGTGCTACTTGCGATGGCGCCTTCTATAGAGACAAGCGTTTGGTGGTCGTTGGCGGTGGAAATTCGGCCGTGCAGGAATCGATGTTCTTAACTAAATTTGCCTCGCACATCGACCTGTTAGTACGGAGTGATAGTATGCGCGCTTCCGAAATTTTGCAGCACGAGTTGTTCGAAAAGCACAAAGATAAGATTACTGTGCACTTCAATACGACAACTGACGAAATCGTTGGCACTGACGATAAAGTGACCAAGGTAATAGGTACTGATACGACAACAGGCAAAAAGATGGAGTATGAAACCGACGGTGTTTTCGTGTTCGTTGGTCTCAAGCCAAATACGGAATTTTTAGCAGACACGAACATCGAACTCGACGAACGAGGTCTCATCAAGAGTGATGAGCACTTGCAAACCTCGATGCCTGGCGTATTTGTGGCTGGCGATGTCCGCTCTGGTGCCACTATGCAGATCGCCAGCGCCACTGGCGATGGGGCTACGGCCGCACTGCACATCCGTGAGTATCTCAACGAGCACGCTCGAACACACGGCGACTCCTGAGAATAGCTTCAGGGTGCAGTGCTATACTGGGTTGGTAAGGAGCTTTTACTATGAAAAAGGGGATTATTACAACAGCTATAGTAGTTGTTGTGGTTTTGGGCGTGGTCCTTATGGCATCTCAAAAGAAAGATTCGAACAAGGCTGCGAATGGTGCCGGATCTTCTACGCAGAACGGTTCGGCTACAAGTAATAATGGCTCTGCAGGAAATATGAGCACTATGAACGGCGCTGATGGTACCCAGTCCAAACCGAGTTCCGCGCCAAGCCCATCATCTTCTAGCACAGGCGCTTCTCAAGCTACCTCCGAAAAAGTCGCTATCCAGAATTTCACCTTTTCACCCACCACCCTAACTGTCAAAAAAGGTGCGACGGTTACCTGGACGAATGACGATACTGTCCAACACACGGTGACGATTGACAGTGGTACTGGCCCTCATAGCCAACCCCTCAATAAAGGCGATACATACACATACACCTTTAGTGCAGTAGGTACCTACAAATATCACTGTTCATTCCACTCCAATATGACAGCGTCAGTGACGGTCACGGAGTAGGGGATGAATCAGAAACTGAGCAAGGCTGATGAGCTGTTTTTTGTAGTTGATGAGAATGATCACCCTCGGGCATCTCTGCCTCGCAAGCTTGTACATGGACAAGGTGTTTGGCATAGGGTGTCCCACGTATGGATACAGAACGACAAAGGGCAGTTGCTCTGCCAGCAGCGTTCGCTAGACAAAGAATTGTTGCCGGGGTTTTGGGAATGTTTTTTCGGCGGACATATCCGGCCGAACGAAAGCTACGAACAGGCTGCTATCAGGGAGGCATCCGAAGAGCTCGGTATTAATGTGGCTACCCGGGATTTACGGTTATGGAAAGTCTACAAGTTTTCTGACAACATGGGGTACAACAATGAGTTTATGGGTATATTCATTATTGGCTGGAATGGCGCCATCAAAGATTTGACCTTTAATGATGGTGAGGTGGCCCAAGCAGCATGGAAAGACATTGCTGAAATTAAGCAAGCAATCCGTGAAAAAGGTGGTAGGAGCTGGACGAGCGTGGGCTACGAGTTACAGCTACTGGACGAACTTGAAGGCGAAAGGAACTAGCATGAGCGATTATCACGACAGACGAGCCAAAGAAATTCTGGGGAAGATTATTTACGCGACTGTTGCCACTGCCAGTAAAGCTGGCAAGCCGCATAATTCACCGGTTCGGTTTGAATACGATGGAAACCTGAATATTTATTGGTTTTCTGATAAAGAGAACATTCATTCGCAAAATGTGCGAGAGAATGAAGATGTCTTTATTGTCATCTACGACAGCACAGTACCAGAGGGTGAGGGCGAGGGTGTGTACTTTGAGGCCAAAGCATCCGAGGTGGCCGATCCTGAAGAAATCAACCGTGCGCGGCGCATCAAGAGAGGCGCTGACTTCCCCGGCGATGCCGACGACTTCTTAGGGAGCGCAATACGTAGGTGCTATAAAGCTGTGCCGCAGCGGGCGTGGATGAATGAGGCTCAAGTCGAAGACGGGAAGTTTATCCGGGATTTTCGGGTTGAGATTGCGCTAGACGTCTTGAAGTCCAGATAGATACGTCAGAGGCGCAAGAGTTGTCGAACTTGGATAGGCTTACACGCTACCCGGCATGAGGTGGCGGCGAGGTGGAAGTTTCGCGCAAGAACCAATGCATATCGTGGTGACTGAATTCGTCGTGCATGTCCTTATATTTTTCGTCCAGTATTTTGACCATCTTGCGTACTAAGCGATCTGGGTCGGTATCATAGATGACCAAATCGTTTTGCGGAGGGGGGAGTAGTTTCATGAGGTCTGGGATGGCATCAGCAGTGCCGCCACTGCCAAGTAAGACGCCGCAGGGTTTATGGGCTTCGAGCGCCGAAGTAAATTCATGCAGTGAGCCAAATCTTCCGCCAATAGTGAGGATAGCGTCGCTTGACTGGACCAAATACAGGTCGCGGCCAACATATGTCAGGCCGGTGAAATTAATAAAATCAAAGACATCGTACGGCAGTCGATATTTATGTACATGTTCCCTGAGTGACCCGGCGGGAGAAAAGCCAATGCTGGTGCCACCCTCTTCTTTTGCGCCGCGCGCGGCAAAGTAGGGCAAACCCACGGTGGCGCCGGTAGTGAGAATGTGCCCGGAGTGTGCGATAGCCCTGCCAAGTTCTTCTGCCATTTCGTGATCAGCTTTCACCGTTGGGCCGGCTGCCGCGCCGGAGACGCAGATAGAGTAGCGGAGGTACTTAAGATCGTTGAGGTCTGGTGCCATGTATGTTTATCCTTATGCTAATTGTACGATTCTTGCCCGGCGAACGCCAGGGATTCGGTTAATTCGCCCGCTAATTGTTGGTGTACAGCTGTTTCCAGGTTGGCCTGATTGAGGTAATGCATCATGAGTTCGTGCCAGACGGTGTCGCGGACAAAGTGAACAATGCGATCAGCAAAGGGGAGATGATTACAATAACCAAGCGCCACGTCGAGCACGTTGCAAGATACGATTTCGCCCGCATGCAGGAGGCCTAAGGTCTCACTGCCTTGCCAGAATGCGAGCCTGGGGTCAAGTTTGGTGAGCAACTCCTCGCCGCTCGTCCACTGTAAATCTTCCGGCTGCACGTGCGGTTCAAAAACTTCCGGGTGATACGAATCGGTAAAACGTGCGTAATAGCGTTGGATCATCCGCCATGGCACTGGCTGGTCGGCCAAGCGTGCTGACGTATAGGGCTCACTTATGGATGATTGCTGCAGGCGTTTGCCGAAATCAGGCTTTACCTGTTGCAGCTTAGCATATGAGCTGTGGGCACGGATGCCATTCATCTCTTCGGAGAGGAGCAGGAGCGTGGTGATAGCTAAGCCGTCCACATCTTGTTCGATGGGCAGCAGGACGATGGCGCCAAGTTCATGAAAGCTGAGGATGTTGTGTTTAGAAGCGCTGACATAATTTTGGGCTAACTTATGCCAGCGTGCGGTTGAAGGGTGGGTAATGGTGATAGGCGCGTCTTCGAAGTCGCTTGGGGTAAGTTTGCTGTATTGTTCCCTGAAAGCTTTATGCCACGAGCTGGGTTCTGCAATGAGTGCAGCGGCGTAGAGGTTGGCGGGAGTTTCGTGTTTGAGCATTGAGTCGGCCGACCTGTAGCCGAGTTGCTTCATGGCATTTTTAGGGATTTTCTTTTTGAGGAGTTTTTTGGCGACGCTCGTCTTGAGTACAAATGAAGTCGCTCTGTTAGCCGGCCTAGCGAAAAACTTTTGGATAGCGACAATAATATCCTCAGGAGAAACTCCTTCCGGGAGTGCAAGCGCTTGTCGGACGAGTAGCTCGTCGGCCTTGAGCCGTTGCTGGAGAGCTCCGTATAACTCCGGGCCAGTGGTGTCGTTAGGGTCGAGCCCTAGTTCGGCGATCTTGAGACGGGTACGCTGGATAATATCGGTGGTGACACGAATGTCGGTACTGGGGCCGCCTGCGGCATGCTCAAGCTCACGTATACTCTGGCTAAACGCCGGCTCAGTCGCCCCCAAGGCCCTCGACAGAAATTGTGTCATATCTACCCACCAGATTACCATAAGCGTTTGCGCCGGACAATTTATTGGCATGAGCGAATCCGGCATGCGTAAGCCACATTGACCTACGGCTTGTCCTGCTCGTACAATAGGTAGTAAGAGGTATCTATGCAACCAACGCAGCCAGAAGAATCGTACAAACTCTATCAGGGCCGCCTGCAGCCGGTGAGTTTTAAGTGTCCGCAAGACTGGACCCCTAATACCCTAATCGAGACTTTTTCTATCGGTCAATCGGAGTCGGGCTATATCGAAATACCTGGCCATAGTCCGAGCATGGTTTATTTTTCTGTCGGTCAGCCAACGTTCGTGAGCGCTTCAGTAGGTCAGGAACACGAACTCACCGTCGTTACCTCTACACCGGTCTCGCTGAGAAATTGGCCTGAGCCGGTCTGCTATGTCGAGGCTGTTGCTGCAGTCGATGATGGCGCGGGCTACTCGGTTTCATTTGGCATAAGCTCACCCAATCAGTTGTGCGATACGCCGAAAACGGTGCGCACTAATAAAGAGGTTTTACCTCTTATTGTTAAAGATGCTTCAACGCCAGAAGGCCAAGGAGTGTTAGTCTTTTCGGGTTCGGTGTACGGCTTTGCGACGAAAGAGCTAGCCCAGAATTACTTCCAGGATCCTTTGTACCAGCGTGTCAAGGGGATGATCTTAACGGTCGGTTTCGATGCCCCGCCGCGTGCCCCTAACCCCATACCGCAGGAGTTGCTGGAGCCGACTCAATCTACTGCAACCGTGATACCAGCCAATAATGTGGCACCGCCGGACGTGACGCCCATGCCTACGCCCGGCACGGTAACTGCCCCTGATCCCGCGCCGCAAGCTACTCCAGAAGATCCCACGACACTTCGTATTCCACGCTAGCCTCAGGTCTTGCTACAATAGTGGGATGACAGCCTTTTCCCTAGCAAGTGAGTATCAGCCGCTCGGCGACCAGCCGGCTGCTATTGCCCAATTGACCAAGGGTTTGCAGGACGGCCTACGCCATCAAACATTGCTAGGCGTTACCGGTTCGGGCAAGACCTTTACTATGGCGAATCTGATTCAAAATACTGGAAAACCTACTCTGGTGTTATCGCACAACAAGACCCTTGCGGCGCAGCTTTATAGCGAGTTTAAGAATTTTTTCCCGGATAATGCAGTGCATTATTTTGTCAGCTACTTCGACTATTACCAACCCGAGGCTTATATTCCGCGTTCGGATACCTACATCGAAAAAGACTCGCAGATTAACGAAGAGATCGACCGTTTGCGCCATGCCGCTACCGACGCACTCCTCAGTCGCCGCGATGTCATCATTGTTGCCAGTGTAAGTTGCATTTACGGCATTGGTTCGGTGGAAGATTATGACGGGCTGTCGATTAAACTTGCCGTGGGCGAGCGGCGAGTGCGCGATAAATTTATGCGCCATCTCACCGACATTCAGTATCAGCGTAATGATATGGATTTCCACCGCGGCGTTTTTAGAGTCCGTGGTGACGTTGTAGATGTCTACCCCGCTGGCGAAGAGCTGGCTTACCGCATCGAGTTTTTTGGTGACGAGATAGAACGCATCTTACAGATCGATCCGCTCACCGGCGAAATTCTGAAAAAGCCAGAGACATTAACCATTTTCCCCAGCTCGCACTACGTTACGCCGCACGACAAGCTCAAAGTGGCACTGGGTATGATCGAAAGCGAATTAGAGCAGCGGCTTCGTTTGTTTAAAAAAGATGGGAAGCTACTGGAGGCGCAGCGCCTCGAGCAGCGCACCCGCTTTGACCTCGAGATGCTCGAAGAAACAGGATTTGTGAAAGGCATCGAAAACTACAGCCGGTATCTGACCAATCGGGAGCCGGGCGACCAGCCAGCGACATTGCTCGACTACTATCCCGATGACTTTTTGATGCTTATCGACGAGAGTCATATGACCATGCCGCAAATTCGCGGGATGTACAACGGCGACCGTGCACGGAAAGAGGTGTTAGTGGAACATGGCTTTCGCTTGCCGAGCGCACTCGATAATCGGCCGCTGACGTTTACTGAATTCGAAAAGCACGTTAATCAGGTTGTATACGTGAGTGCAACGCCAGCCGACTACGAGTTGACACACTCACCCGAACCGGCCCAACAAGTCATTCGCCCCACAGGCCTCCTCGACCCGCCAATCGAAGTTCGACCCATAGATGGCCAGATAGATGATCTTATCGCCGAAATCCGCGCCACCATCGACAAACGTCAGCGCGTTTTGGTCACCACGCTTACCAAGCGAATGAGCGAAGATCTTACTGATTATTTGAAAGAGTTGAACATTAAAGTTGCCTACTTGCATAGTGATGTTGATACACTCGACCGCACCGATATCCTGCGCGATTTACGTCTGGGGGTGTACGACGTGCTCGTAGGTATTAATTTGCTCCGCGAGGGACTCGATTTACCCGAAGTATCATTGGTAGCTATTCTGGACGCCGATAAAGAAGGTTTTTTGCGCAGTAGCCAGGCGCTCATCCAAACCGTAGGCCGCGCCGCGCGCCACGTCGAAGGCCATGTCATTATGTATGCCGACCGCATCACTGATAGTATGCGCACGACTATCGATGAAACTGACCGCCGCCGCGCCATCCAGGAGCAGTACAATACCGAGCATGGCATCACACCAACCGGTATTAGCAAACAGATCGAAAAAGGTATGCGCCCCGACCTTCCGGAAGAAGCCAAGCGCGCCAAGATCGACCTCAAAAAGATCCCCAAAGACGAGTACAAATCGCTCATTAAAGATTTGACCTCACAAATGGACCTGGCAGCCGCTAACCTCCAGTTCGAAACAGCCGCTGAACTTCGTGATATTATTGCAGACATAAAAGGGAGGATGTAAGGATGGGGACATACAAAAATACTATTGAAGCGTATGGCCAACAAACGCTATCAACGGCGGCCCACCACCTACGAGGCCTTGAATGGGTGAATCGTCAAGTCGAAAAGTTCACTGGCCTTACCGGGCCCAGTGCCCGCATATGTCGCTATCGTATTGGCGATGCTTTAGGTGATCCAGGCGACTTTGTGACTATTGCGCCGACAGAGATTTCGCCAGCGTCAGATGAAGAGGATCCAAAGGGGTATCGCCCTAGTACATGGAAGCGTGCTCTAATTGCTGCTAACCGCAAGCAGTTTGAGAATGTGATGGGGGAATGGCGGTCCAGGCGAATGGCGATAGCCTATTGCTTAGGCGAGCGGACGATGATCGGCGTTAATGAACGCACATCTGAACCACTATGTGTGCCGGTGGATAGAAGCGGAGAGTTTGCAGAAAATGGGGAGCTATTAGCTGTCAACGTTGGTATAGGCCCCCAGCCAAATACGATTGTACTTGGCGCTGCAGCGGCACACGGTAGGTTAATTCATACAGTAGATACCTTTTTATTACCTGTTCAAGAGATTCCTCGTGAAGTGCACCAAGTGTAGTAAGGGTATGCGTGTTGACATCTCTGGTAGCGGGTGGCAGCGTCTGCTATAGTAAAAGGAATTATGGCAGACTTAACACGCGATGATGTCTTAAAATTGGCTCAACTCGCCCGGTTGACGCTCTCTGAAGAGGAAATCGAAAAGTACCGTAGTGAGCTCAGCCAGATCCTGGCATACGTTCAGCAGCTAAAAGACGTAGACGTTACTGGTCTTGAACCCACCTCCCAGGTAACGGGTCTTATGAACGTTATGCGTGAGGATGAAGTTGTAGATTACGGCGTTAGTCCGGATGATTTGCTGCGCATTGTACCTAGCAAGCAGGATCGGCAGATCAAAGTAAAAAGGATGATCGCGTGAGCATGCAAGCCAGCCAGTGGCTGCCTATTGCCGAACTCAGCGCCAAAGTACGAGCTGGCGAGCTACGTGCCGCAGATTTAGTTGAACAAGCCCTGAAGACCATCGAGGCTAAAAAAGAATACAATGCTATTATCGCCACGATCCCCGAACGGGCTCGCACGCGGGCAGCAAGTATTGACGCTGCCATCAAAAATGGCGAAACGGTGGGGCGCCTTGCGGGCGTCCCTTTTATTGCCAAAGATAATTTTTTGGTTTTTGGGGCTGAGACAACTGCTGCAAGCAATATGCTTAAAGGTTTTACAGCACCCTATCAGTCCACTGTTATCGAAAAGCTTGAAGCCGAGGGGGCGATTTGCGTTGCCAAGGCTAACCTCGATGCCTTTGCGCATGGTGCCAGCACCGAAAATAGCGACTTTTTTACGACCAAAAATCCGGCCGACGTTGCGCGCGTGCCCGGCGGTTCTTCAGGTGGTTCGGCAGCCGCAGTTGTTTTAGATATGGCGCCATTTGCACTGGGCACCGATACTGGCGGCTCGGTACGGCAGCCGGCCAGCTTCGTGGGCTGTGTCGGTTATAAGCCTACGTACGGGTTGATGTCTCGCTCCGGTATCGTGGCGATGGCTAGCAGTACGGACGTCGTAGGGACGCTCACACGCACTGCCGACGATGCCGCCTATGTTATTGATGTCATTGCCGGGCGCGATCCGCTCGATGGCACGACGATTGAGCGTGACCCTGCCGGCTACACGGATGTGCCTGCTGCTATGAAGGGTAAAAAGATCGGCCTCATCAAAGAATGGATGGGTGAGGGTGTTGCTCCGGGCGTAGCAACTGTTATCCGCAGCGCCGCAGATGCGTTTCGTGCTGCGGGCGCCGATGTGCGAGAAGTGAGCCTGCCGTCCCTGCCGCTATCGCTTGCCGTTTATTACATTGTCGTACCAGCAGAAGTCAGCAGCAATTTGAGCCGTCATGACGGCCAGCGTTTTGCGTTTAGCTATGCAGATGCGGCTACACTCGACGAGAGTTATACACAATCACGGGGTAACGGTTTTGGTGCGGAAGCTAAGCGCCGCATCATGATCGGTACCTATGTGCTCAGCAGCGGTTACTACGACGCTTATTACCGCAAAGCACAGACTGTCCGCACCAAGCTCATTAATGAGTTTAATGAAGCTTTTAAACAGTTTGACTTCTTGATCGGCCCGGTGGCGCCCACTACAGCTTTCAAAATCGGTGAAAACGCAAGCGATCCGCTCCAAATGTATCTTGCCGATGTCATGACTGTTGGTCCAAGCTTGGCTGGCCTCCCCGCTATTAGCGTTCCGGCCGGTACGAGCGATAATCTTCCAGTAGGCTTGCACATAGTAGCGCCACAGCGATCTGACCGTGCCCTATTAGGTATGGCCAAAGCGGCCGAGGAGTTGCTGGCATGACCCACCACCTGCTCTTACTAAGTTCTGCTGCTGGTGCGGCTGTACTTGTTGCTGCAGTTGTGACTGTAACGGCAGTACGCCGACTCCGGCCACAGCCCCTCAAAACCGAATATTTCCAGGGAAAGTGGCAGGAATTGCAGAAGCTGCTACGCGACAAAACCAAGTGGCCTGAAGCTATCTCAGAAGCCGATAAGCTTTTGGATGAGGCGCTCAAAAAGCGTCGTATCCGCGGCGGTAGCATGGGCGAGCGCCTCGTGAAAGCACAGCGTCTGTTTACCGATAATGATAGCCTATGGTTTGCACACAAGCTACGCAACAAATTGGATGCCGAACCAGAGACAAAACTGAAAGAGCGGGAAGTAAAGCAAGCCTTGATTGGTACCCGGCAAGCCCTCAAAGACGTAGGCGCGCTGCCTAGTGGAAAGGCGACACCATGACGCTCAGCACTGCACTACGCCAAAAATACACGCCGACCATTGGCATCGAATGTCATGTACAGCTCAAGACCGCTACGAAACTGTTCGCCGCCGTCGGCAACGACGCCCGTGAGGCAGAGCCCAATACGCTGGTAAGTCATATCTGTTTTGGTCTGCCTGGTGCGCTACCGGTACTCAATAAAGAGGCGGTGCATTTGGGTATGCGTGCCGCATACGCTCTTGGAACCGTGCCTCAGAAGTACAATGCATTCGACCGCAAACATTATTTTTACCCCGACTTACCGTTTGGTTATCAGATTACACAATATGCACAACCTATTGTGCTGGGTGGCTCGGTTGCCATTGTCGTAGATGGCCAGACTAAGCTTATTCGTATTACCCGTGCCCACCTTGAGGCCGATGCCGGTAAGAGCACCCACCCGACTACCAGTAAGGACTACAGCCTGGTTGATCTCAACCGCGCTGGCACACCCCTGCTCGAGATTGTCTCCGAGCCAGATATGCATACCAGTGCCGAGGCAAAAGCTTACGCACAGGAACTATATCTCAGTATGCGTTTTGCCGGAGTGTCGGATTGCAACTTATACTACGGCAATATGCGTTTTGACGTGAACGTGTCAGTAAGTACGACCGACCAGCTTGGCACACGAACCGAGACCAAGAATCTCAACAGCTTCCGTTCAGTAGAAAAAGCCATCGATTACGAAATAGAGCGTCAGATAGAGCTGCTCGAAAAAGGTCAGGAAATCGTACAGGAAACACGTGGCTGGAACGATGCCAAGCAGCGCACCTTTAGCCAGCGTACCAAGGAAGATGCACACGATTATCGGTACTTTCCCGATCCGGATATCCCGCCGGTGGTGCTGGACGATGACTTTATTGCAGTCGTGCGGGATGAAATGCCAATATTGCCCAACGAATGGCGCCAGAGGCTACAAAGTCTCGGTTTGGACCGCCCTGCAATGGAAGCGTTGCTTGACGCAGAACTCGATGACCCTGAGGTTAGCTACTTGGGCCTCATCGAAGAAGTCTTAAGCGATAAAGATTTCGCCAAAACGCTTGCTAATTGGTTTGTGAATCTCGAAGTGCCCTTACGCCGTGACGTGTCAACGCATCTGAATCAGGCGCTCACCAATCAAGGCCGCCTAGCGCTCTACCGTGCAGTAGCGGCGCTGATTGCGAGCGGCAAGCTTAATTCTACGAATGCCAAAATACTCATCACCAAAGTATTAACTGGCGAAGAGCAGATCGCCGATATCGAAGCCTTCGCACGCCAGCATAACCTCATTCAGGAATCAGACGAGGGCGCAATTGCTGCAGTGGTAGCCAAGGTGATCGAGGAAAACCCGAAAGCCACCACGGATATCAAAAACGGCGAGATGAAGGTTATCGGCTTTTTGGTCGGCCAAATTATGAAAGCCTCTCAGGGCCGCGCTAATCCAGGCCTGGCGCAGGAGCTTATTAAGAAACAGTTAGGACTATAAGATAATGGCAACAACAAAGCGTCCCACGAAAGCAGTAATTCCTGCAGCTGGCTTTGGCACCAGATTCTTGCCGCAAACCAAGGCGATGCCAAAAGAGATGTTGCCGCTAGTCGACAAGCCCATCATTCAATACATTGTCGAACAGTTGGTAGCGGTAGGAGTGAAAGATATTATTTTAGTCACCGGGCAAAATAAGCGCAGTATCGAAGATCATTTCGATGCGCCAACCCAGGATCTGCTCACTAACCTGAAGATGGGCGGCGAAAAAAAGAAGCCATTAATCGAAGAAGTTGAAGCCATTGCTAACTTAGCAAATTTTATTTACGTGCGCCAGCGGCCGCAATATGGCAATGGAATTCCACTGCTCGATGTTGAGCACCTCATTGGTGACGAGCCGTTTATTTACACCTGGAGCGATGACCTTATCGTTTCAGAGCCTTCTTGTTTTGGACAGATGATTGCCGCGTACCAGGAATTCGAGGCCCCGGTTATCTGCAGTGTGCGAGCCGGCAGCGAAAGCGACTTTAAGCAATACGGTTTCACTGGCGGCAACGAATTACGTCCTGGCATTATCGACGTAGATGCAATTATCGAGAAACCGGGCAGCCGCGATGCCTCTCCTTCTGACCTCGTCAGCTGCAACGGCTTTGTCATGACACCGGATATCTTCCCGTACTTGCACCAGGCTCTGGAAGAAATACAACCTGGTGATGAGCTGTACTGTAATGACGGCCTCAAGCGGATGCTCGCAGACGGCCAGCGTCTGATCGCCATGGAAGCACAAGGCGGCACCTGGTACGATGCAGGTGACAAGCTGGCATATCTTAAGACGGTTGTTGACTTCGCCCTCAAGCGCGACGACATTGGACCCGCTTTGCGCGACTACCTAAAAACCCTGGAGTTGTAAAGCTTGCCATTAGTTGTATACTAAAAGAGTAAAAGCTTATGACTACTGCCGAACAAATCCTTGTCGCAACGCTTGCCACAGTACTGGCAATGTTACTTATATTAGCTATTGTTGCTGTCGTTCAGGTAATTAAACTGATCAAAGTGTTACGGGTTATCGCCGAAAAGGCCGAAGAGCTTGTCGACTCGGCCGAATCTGCTGCCGACATGGTGAAGAACGCAGCCGGGCGTTTGAGTGTGCTCCGTTTCGCACAAAGTGTGCTAGATATGGCAACCAAGCATAAAAGTAAATAATTGGCGAGTAACCAAGGGAGTGTTATGAGTAAGGGGACAAAGAAATTTGCAGTCGGCACGGTTGTTGCTGCGGCAGCAGGCTATGTTGCCGGTATGTTGACAGCTCCAAAGAGTGGTAAGGAAACGCGCGATGATATTAAGCGTGCGGCTGAGCGCACGTATGGGGCTGCCGAGAAAGAACTCAAGGCCCTCCATACTGAACTCAACAAATTGATGGAGCAAGGCCGCAGTAAGGCCAGCGAACTGAAGGGCACGGCCAAAGACAATCTCGATAAGGCCATAGAGTCCGCCAAGACGGCGAAAGAGAAAACACGCGATTTATTGAGTGCAGTGCACGAAGGCGACGCCGACGACAAAGACTTGAAGAAAGCTGTCGAAGAAGCGAATAAGGCAGTTGAACATCTGCGCAGTTTTCTAACTAAAACATAGTCTGCCTGTCAATATTGGTGTTAGATAATCACCCCCTCAGAAAAACAGAGTCAGGCGTAGTGCAGCCAGACCGACGTAAGTCGGCCTGCGCGTAACGCTCTGTTTTTCTGAGGGGGTGATTATCTAACAGGCGCCATTCCTCGGCAATGTTATAGAACTCAAGCTGTTTTCGCCCACTTGCCAATGCTATTATAAGAGTATTGAGACTTCGGGGTATGATCTGGCGATCAGTGGATGCTACACACGAGGCTAGATATCTAAAAGGGTAGTTGGTATGGAAAGAATAAAAGAGAAGAAAACACACCCACAGACGCTCTCACCCAGCGATTATGTGCATTTGCACAACCATACTCAGTACAGTCTTTTGGATGGGCTGACAAAGGTAGGCGGCCTGGTACAATATGTAAAAGAGTCCGGTATGGTAGCCGTAGCCCAGACCGACCACGGCACACTTTCCGGCAACATCGAATTTTATAAAGAGGCCGTTGCTAATGGCGTAAAACCGCTGCTAGGGATGGAGGCGTATGTCGCTGCGCGGACCATTGCCGACAAAGAGCCTGGTAAAGACAAAGTATATTATCACCTGATTTTGATCGCCATGAATAACACTGGCTACCAAAATCTGATGCGCCTGAGCACCATTGCCAATCTAGAGGGTGTGTACTATAAACCCCGCATCGACCACATCTTGCTGGAGAAGTATAGCGAGGGCCTGATCGTCGTTAGTGGTTGTATCGGTGGCGAAATTGGCGATGCTGTTCGCCAGGGTCAGTATGATAAAGCAATCGAGACAGCCAAATGGTATAAAAAGGTATTTGGCGATCGCTACTATGTAGAGGTGCAAGATCACGGTCATCCCGATCACCCCAGTAAGTGGGACGAGCAGGTCCAGGTGAATGAGCAATTGCTCAAACTGGCGAAAGAGCTGGATATCCCGCCAGTAGTTACTTGCGACGCGCACTACCTCAGCCACGACGACCAAACTGCACATGAAATTCTGCTATGTGTGCAGACCGGCTCTTTCCTAAGCGACGAAAAGCGTATGTCGCTCGCTAATTTCGAATTACACGTCACCGACCCCAACGATATTATCAAAAGATGGAGCGACTACTGCCCTGAGGCGATTACGAATACTCGCGCGATCGCCGACCGCTGCAATGTGGAAATTGAACTGGGAAAGATCTTGATTCCTAAATTTCCGGTGCCTGCGGGCGAAGACGAAAAATCATATTTGGATAAGTTAGTTTTTGCGGGGCTCGCCGAACGCTACAATGGCATCGAGCGCGAAAAGGCCGAAGCAATGAGTATTCCGGAAGTAAAGGCCACGCTTAAGACCGAAGTGCTGGAGCGCGCTGAGTACGAACTGAGCGTGATTGATGGCATGGGTTTTAACGGTTACATGCTGATTGTTCAGGACTTTATTAACTGGGGTAAAGACCAGGGAATTATCTTTGGCCCGGGGCGCGGTTCAGCCGCCGGCTCAATTATTGCCTTCGCGTTGCACATTACCGATCTTGATCCGCTGGCATACGGCCTGCTCTTTGAGCGCTTCCTAAACCCCGACCGTATCAGCATGCCCGATATTGACGTCGATATTCAGGACACCCGCCGCGATGAGGTAATTCAGTATTGTTCCGAGAAGTATGGCGCCGACCGCGTATCAAACATCGTAACCTTTGGTAAGATGGCTGCCCGCGCGGCAGTGCGCGATGTTGCCCGTGTGCTGCAAGTGCCATACGCCGAAGCGGACCATCTGGCCAAGCTTATTCCCCAGCCAGTACAGGGCAGACACATTCCGCTCAAGGTGAGCATCGAAAAAGATCCGGACTTACGCCGGGAGTATGAGAACGACGAAACTGCCAAGCGGGTAATTGACTTAGCGATTGCGTTGGAAGGTACCATTCGTAGCCACGGTGTGCACGCTTGTGGTGTGGTGATTGCTCCGGCGGAGCTGGTGCAGTACGTGCCACTGGAAATGGCCCAAAAAGGAGTGGTTGCAACCCAGTTTTCTATGGGGCAGATCGAAGAACTTGGGCTACTTAAGATGGACTTCCTTGGCCTTTCAAACTTGACGATCATCAAAAACGCTATGCGCATCATCAAGAGAGTCCACGACATCGACATTGATTTAAATGCCATACCTCTTGACGATCCAGAAACTTTTGCCCTGTTAGGCCGCGGCGATACAACCGGTGTATTCCAGTTTGAATCTTCCGGTATGAAGCGCTATTTGCGCGAACTGAAACCCACGGTATTTGATGACGTGATCGCTATGGGTGCGCTCTATCGTCCGGGTCCGCTTTCAGCTGGCCTGACAGAGAGTTTTATTAAGCGCAAGAATAATCTGGAAGCCGTGGAGTACGCACATCCGCTTATGGAGCCTGCCCTCGGGAGTACCTTTGGCGTGTTGGTATATCAGGAGCAGGTAATGCAGATCTCGCGCGATGTATGCGGTTTTACCGGTGGTGAGGCCGACACGCTGCGTAAGGCTATCGGCAAGAAAAAGCTCGATGTTATGGAGAAAATGCAGGTTAAGTTCATCGACGGTGCAGTGGCGAACGGCGTGCCAAAGCGAGTGATTGAGAAGTTCTGGAAGGATTTACTGGGGTTCGCCGACTACTGTTTCAACAAGTCACACTCAGCCTGCTATGGTATGACCTCGTACTGGACGGCATATCTGAAGGCGCACTATCCGTCAGCCTTTATGGCCGCGCTGATGACCAGCGATTTCGACGACACCGACCGCTTAAGTATCGAAATATCGGAATGTCAAAAGATGGGTATCAATGTGCTGCCACCCGACATCAATGAGTCGTTCCATGAGTTTGCTGTGGTGCCAGATAAAAATAATCCGGATAACCGTAAGGCTGATATTCGATTTGGTATGGATGCCATCAAAAATGTCGGTACCGGGGCAGCAGATGAGATTATCCGGGCGCGTGATATCGACGGCGGCTTTACGAGCCTGGAAGATTTCTTAGGCAAAGCCAATGTCCGCATTGCCAACCGCAAGGCGCTGGAAAGCCTGATTAAGGCCGGAGCATTCGACCGCTACGGCGAGCGCTCACAACTCTTGCATAACCTGGACGTTATTATCGCCTACGGAAATCGCTTGCAAAAAGAAGCGAGTAGTGGGCAGGTTGATCTGTTTGGTAGCGCCGACGAGTCGCTACAAATTGCCAAGCCGCAGCTACTGCTTGAGAAAGCTGCCACAGTATTTAACTCGCGCGAGCAGCTACTGTGGGAGCGGGAATTGCTTGGACTGTACCTAAGCCAGCATCCGCTGAGTATGTATGCCACTTATTTGGCTGAGCAAACACTGCCCTTAAACGAACTAAAACCCACACATGACGGTAAGGCGGTTACCATTGGTGGCGGCATCACTGATATGCGCGAGATCACCACTAAAAATGGTGCCAAGATGGCTTTCGTGAAGCTCGAAGATCAGTTTGGGGAGATCGAGCTCATCCTGTTCCCGAATGCGTACCAACAAACGGCCGGATTATGGGAGCGCGACCGAGTCATTTTATGTCGCGGTAAGGTTTCGGCCAAAGATCGCGAAGGTAATACTAGCGAAGAATTGAAGATCATGGTAGACGACGCTCGCGAGATCACAGCAGAGCAGGCGCAAGGCTACCAGGAAACGGGGAGGCGCATAAAAGTCCCGGGTGCTAAACGTTCCGTCGCCGCAGTAACAGCTACACGTAGCAGCGCAGTAAGTGCAAAGCCGATGCCAGTAACACCGCCCCGAGTATATATTCGCCTCCCCGATGGGAGTGACCAACAAACGCTTTTACATATTAAGCAGGCCCTAGACGATAATAAAGGTGACACTGAGGTCGTGCTGGTGCTCGGTGTTTCAGAGAGTAAACAAATTATTAAATTGCCCTCCAAAATCAATGCAGGGGAGCCAGTACTTGCCCGGCTGCGCGAAGTCGCTGGCGATACGAACATAAAGATCCAATAATAGGGCGTGCCTGGATAAGAGCCTGTCTACCCGCTAGTTGCTTTTGTGATTAGTTCCGATCACCCTGCCTGCTGCCCCAAGGGGAGTCGCGCGTAGCGCAACCAGACCGACGTAAGTCGGCCTGTGTGAAACGCTCCCCTTGGGGCAGCAGGCAGGGTGATCATCTATTAGTTGAGCAATCCGAGATGGTCGAGTGCCAGAAACGCACCGGCGGTATCAGTCAGCTGACCAGCACGTACTTGGGTGATGAAATCGGCGAGATCGACCAGCTCTACTTCACCAAATTCTGCATCATCTAGCTGCGGTTCAGTAACTTTCTTGCAATTTTTTATGATGATGACACTACGATCCATTTGGGTATAGGCGTCACTCTCCCACGTGCCAATCCAATCTTCGACATCGCCGGCGTAGCCCGTTTCTTCGAGTAATTCGCGGATCGCAGCGTCGCGTGGCGGTTCATTGGCGTTTACCTTGCCGCCGGGTAATTCACGAAGAATAGTGTTTGGGCCGGGCCGGTACTGCGGGATAGTGATAACTTTGCTGTCGGTAGTAAGCGCGAACACGCAAGCGCCGGCGTCTTCAATGCGCAAGTAGTAGTCGGCGATCGTACCATTCGGCAAGCGGTAGTCGCGACGCTCAATGGTTTGAGAATATTTGTGGTAAGCGATTTCGCGTTTTAGCTCTTGCCATGTCTGCGTTTTGGCCATGAACGTACCCTCCTTGTTGAGACCTCATTGTAGCATCATGTTTGGACGGCTAGTAGATGAGTCCGGCAGAGCGGGATAAAACGGCGCCGAGTAGGCCAATTGCCACGAGCACTATGTCGAGCAACTTATGCTTCATGATGAAGGCTTCGCCGCGAACCAGGGTTTTGTGCCAGAGTAATCCATGCCGCAAGAAGAAGATGGCGAGGCTGACGGTAGCAATTGTGCTGACAGCAAACATACTCCAAGGGGCATTGGCGCCCGAGAGTAGCTGGACGCGGGAAACATCCTTGCTGGCGACAGTTTTTGGCATACTATTAGCTGCCCCAGGCGTAGTCGTTGTGGTGTTGGTTTCGGGAGCTTTTTTAGCAGGGTTGTCGCTGCTAGCTGGCGGCGCGGCAGGGTTTGCGGCCGCACTGGGTGCGCTCTGAGCGGGAGCTGGTTGCGTGGCAGGCGTTACTGTTGGTTGATGCGCGGGTGGTGGGGCGTTAGAAGTCGCAGCTGCAACGCTGGGTTGCGGGCTGCCATATTCAGCAACGACAATTGTCTCCGGCCCGGTACCTTGGTAGTCAGGAGAATTAGCTACGCCAAAGCCGACATCTGTATACGTTGTATTGAGAATGTTGGCACGGTGCTCGGCGCTATTCATCCAAGCGGTAACCGTGGCATCGCTACTATCGAATCCGTAAGCTAGGTTTTCGCCTGCAGTCTGATAACTATAGCCAGCGGCGGTAAAGAAAGTCCAGGGCGTGGCGCCGTCGGGCGTGTTGTGCGCCCAGTAATCTCTTGCGACCATATCATTCGCTTTCGCCTGGGCTGCGCTGGCGAGCTGGTTATTCAGCGCGAGGCTGCCAAGACCATTGCTAGACCGCTGCGCGTTGGTAGTAGTAGCCAATTCAGCAATGCTCATATCAGTGGCGTAGCCGAGAACGCTTTTATGTATATTGCCCAAAAAGCTATTACAAAAAAGTCCGACGGCCACGATGGCAATAATTGGAATATAGGGCCAATAGGTCTTCATATAGTGGTCGTTGCGCTGATGATGCTGACCGCTGCGCCGCTTGTTGTGCGGCGACTTGGTAGAGACTCGTTTTTTTGATTTTGCTGCAAGAGCCATCTTAATAAAAGTGTAGCATACGCCTATGCAAAGCGGCAGTGATACAGCGCCATGGCGGCTGCTTGCACAACGTTATACGATTCTTTACGGCCGAACATTGGTATCTCAAGCGCCATGTCACAGGCTGCCAACACTTCCGGTTCGACACCCTCAACTTCGCGACCAACGAGCAGCACGATCTTTTCGGGTGGGTGATAGTTGGGCAGCGCCTTTGCATGGTCAGCTTGTTCAATAGCGGCAATCAGGTAACCATTCTTTTTGAGCTTAGCGATAACCGGGAAGATATCGGCATGGTGTGTATTGGGGAGCATAGTTTCGGCGCCGAGGGCAGTTTTGTGGATCTGGCGGGTGATTTTGAGAGCCTCGTGTGGCAAGCGCCGGTCGTTATTGTGCAAAGGGTAGGGTGTATAGCCACTGAGGATAACTTGACTTACGCCTAAGCCTTCAGCGGTTCGAAGCAGAGAGCCGACGTTATGGCAGCTCCGCAAATTATGAGCAATGAGGATGATATCACGCATATTACTTATGATTTATTGTGCCCGAAACGCTCTAAAAGCACAAATACGGGCGCGCCTAAAGCGGTTGTGCTTGGTAGAGTCTCCGATATATACTGAAGAGCATGAGCCAAGATGCCCGCCACGACGAAGAGATGGCGACCCAACGCCGGGCGCGTATTTTGGGTTTAAACTATGTCGATACCTCGGCTATGACTAATAAGCAGCTATTTAATGATTTGCTGCCTGCGTCTGAGTTGTACCAACTGCGAGTAATTCCGCTATCTGCCGATAAAAGCAACATACTATTTGGTATCACCAACACTACCTCACAACAAGTGGTGCGCCAACTGGAACAGCGCTTCAGCGATAGGCGTTTGGCGTTCGCGATTATCTCTGATGCTGGCTACCGTGACTACATGCATCTGTATGATCCGCCGAAACAGGTAGTTTACCAGGATATCAATATTGTTAATTCGGATGACGCACAGCTATTGCAAGTAATATCTTCTACGCTGGCCCAAGTGCGTGCCGACGACATGCTGGCATACCTCGTGCAACAGGCATATAAGCTCAAAGCGTCGGACATTCACTTAGAGAACCAAGAGCAGAATATCCGCGTGCGTTTACGTGTGGATGGTGTACTGCACACTATAGCTACCATTGAACGCGGTAAATACCATCAATTGATGTCGGCTATTGCTAGTGCTGCAAACGTGTCTACCGATTCGTCCGATGCCCAAACCGGCCATATCAATAACCACTACCGATTGGCTACGGGCGAAGACGTTACAGTGAATTTGCGCGTCGAAACGGTCCCTACGGCATATGGCCAGGACGTTGTCATGCGGCTATTTAATCTCGAGCTCGAATATCTCAATCTGGACAAACTGGGCCTTAGCAAGCGCGAACGGGATGTGGTGGATGACGTCATCCGTCATCCAACCGGTATGGTGCTCATTGTCGGTCCAACGGGATCGGGCAAAACAACCACGCTCTATTCCCTCATTAATACGCTTAATAGTGATGAGCGCAAAGTTATTACCCTGGAGGATCCAATTGAGTATTTCATCCACGGCGTGGTACAAATTCCCGTCCACGGTGACAACGATGCTTCTGGTTTTGCTGATAAATTACGCGCCGTGCTGCGTCTCGACCCTGATATCGTGATGGTAGGTGAGATTCGTGATCAAGACACTGCGCGTACGGCTTTGCAATCCGCACTCACCGGCCATTTGGTGCTCAGCACCTTTCACGCTTCATCTGCCGCGGCCGCTCTGACGCGCATGCTCGACTACATTGGCATGAATCCGCTCTTTGCTTCTGCTATGCATCTGGTGATGGCGCAGCGCCTGGTTCGCAAGCTGGACGACGCGACCAAGCAGGCGTATCAACCGGATGCCGGCCTGAAAGCGCAGTTGCAGCAAGTGATAAACACGCTGCCCCAAGGCATCGAGCGGCCGAATCTCGATACGGTTACGCTCTACAGACCAGGTAGCTCTCCGGAAGTTCCTTTTGGCTACCAGGGTCAGATCGCGATCCGCGAACAGCTTATGATGACCCAGGGCATTCAACAATTACTGCGTCTACCTCCCAATCAAATTACAACCGACATGCTCCAAAAAAAGGCACAAGAAGACGGTATGCTCACTATGGTGCAGGACGGCCTTCTGAAAGCCATAGAAGGTCTTACTTCTTTGGAAGAAGTGTACCGCGTCGTTAGTTAAATCGCGTTCCAGTTCATCTGCCGGGGATTAACGTCAATCCAAGACATCTACCGCACACTCCATATGGAGCGTTACATGCAGGTCGGCCAAAGGTCGGTCTGGTTGCACTACGCTTGACTCTATCTGGAGTGTGCGGTAGATGTCGAAACTATACTATTCCCTTATAGCAACAGATGTGTTATGCTTGTCCTAAAGCCAAAAATAGTGTAAGGTGTATTAATCTATGCAATCTGTTATTCAAAAAGTTGAAGCGAAGTATAAGAAGTCGGCTGTCGTAAATGTCAAAAGCGGCGACACGGTAAAAGTGCACCAGAAAATCCGTGAAGGCAATAAAGAGCGTGTGCAGATTTTCCAGGGGATGGTTATTCGTTGCGACCGTAAGGATAGCCACACCAGCCGCATTACGGTACGTCGTATCGCTAGTGGTATTGGTGTAGAAAAGAGCTTTCTGTTGCACAGCCCGCTCGTCCTCAAAGTAGAGGTTACCAAGCGCAGCAAGGTGCGCCGCAACTATCTGACATACATGCGCAACCGTACTGGCAAATCTGCCCGCTTGACCGGCGTCGAGTTTGACCGCATGGCGGTTAACGCCATTGTTGATACCAAGGCCGAGGAAGAGGAAGTAAAACTCGCTGAGGAAAAAGCCGCTGCCGCTGAGGCTGAAGCTGCCAAGAAAGCTGCGGAAGAAGCTGTCAATGAGGCGAAAGTGCAAGAGGCACTGGCCAAGCACGACGAATCCTAAGCTTCAGTTTATACAGATTATGAGGACCCGCCCACAAGCGGGTCTTTTACTTTTCTCTCAGGTCGTATCATCGCCTCATTTATCCTAAATCTCCTCCATATCTCCGTCCCCGCAAATAGCGATCTTTATACGTCACTTTTTGTCCCGCAAAAAGTAACCAAAAACTCCCCAAGGCAAACGTAAAACACTACTGGAAAATACCCCGCACAGCATCTTCGCTGCGGAACTCGCCCTTGATTGGGCTCAAACAGTCCTCGCTCGTGCAGATGCTGTGCGGGGTATTTTCCAATCGGTTTTACTCCAGGCCCCGAACCTCGTCGGGAATGGAGACGAGAAGGTAAGGTCTTTCAGTATATACGAAGAAGAGATACTTAAAATCTGGAGGTCCTTATTAAGTGCAAAATAGGAGCAGTCCTGGATGCAGCTACATACGTATTTACCAACCACCTTTCAATCACAGGATCGAATATCCGACTAGTTCGGCCGTAATGGAAAACCGATTAGCTACAGCAGCCAAATTAGCGGATAAAGCCGAGGACTGTTTAAGCCCTTGTAAAGGGCGAGTTCCGCAGGCTCGTTAATTTGGCTGCTGTAGCTAGTAGGCTTTTTCATTCCTAGGCCGAGAGGTTTTTCGGTTCCTTTTTTGTGGAAAAAAAGAACATTACAAGGATTGCAAATCGCGGGTGGGGATTTACTGAGGAATTATTGGAATACCTCACGGAGCTGCTATGGAGAAAATACAGGCAGCCTGTGCTAGACTGAGCAATATGATCGTGGGGATGGATGAAGTAGGGAGAGGGTGTTGGGCTGGTCCGCTAGTAGCCGGGGCGGTGGTGCTTGGCGCCCCAATTGCCGGGCTCAAAGACTCCAAGAAACTCACCAAGTTACGCCGCGAGAAGCTGGACGTAGAAATCCGGTTGCAGGCGCTTGGTTTTGGCCTTGGCTGGGTGGGGCCGGCAGAGCTGGACAAGGTAGGACTCACCGAAGCGGTACGCTTGGCCATGGCTCGGGCTTTAGCAGATGTAGCCGTCCCGTATGAACGAATTATTATAGACGGCAATTATAATTTTTTTGCAGACAACCCCAAGAGTTCTTGCTTGGTAGGTGCTGATAATAGCGTACCAGAGGTGAGTGCGGCAAGTATTATCGCCAAAGTGGCGCGCGATCGCTACATGGCTGAAATCGCATCCCTGTTTCCCGGTTATGGCTTTGAAAAACATGTTGGCTACGGCACTGCAGCCCATAACGCCGCACTCAATGTGCTCGGTATCTGCGGCCAGCACCGCCGTAGTTTTAAGCCAATTCAAGCCTATGCAGTATGACGGCCACAGATACCGGCCGTAAGGCTGAATCGGCGGCTGCAGATTTTCTTGTGGATAAAGAGTACCGTATTATTGAGCGCAATTGGCGGACGAGATGGTGCGAGATCGACATTGTTGCCAAGCGTAGGGGTGTTATCTACTTTTGTGAGGTGAAATATCGCGCTTCAAATAGGCAAGGACAGGGGTTTGACTACATAACTGCCAAAAAACTTTCCCAAATGCATTTTGCCGCCGAATATTGGGTCTACCAGCACGGGCACGATGGAGACTATGAGCTATGTGCTATTGAAGTAGCTGGTTCAGACTTTCAAATAACAGGTGCCGTTACAAATTTGTAGAGATGTAGAACGCTTGGACGCTGGGGAGATCGCGCTCCAGCCAGGCGATACGCGTTTCCAACTCCTCGACACCCAAGGTAATATTGTGGGCCAAAGCTATCTGATCAGTCTTTGGCGCAAAGAAAGTCTGGTACTCTTCTAATAACTGGCGTGTATTAAAGGCGCTGGCCGCATAGCGCGGTAGATAGTCGTACGAGGAATCTTTGCTGAAGGTAGCCTCCAGCCATGGCCACTCCGACTGCATCCACTGCCAGGCCAGCATACGAGAGTAACGATTACGAAGCAAACTGACGAGCCAATGGTCGACATCCTGCTGGCGGACTTTGGTGCTATCTTGCAAGCGGCCGAGTAAAATAGTGGTCTCGTCTTCGCGTTGGGTAGCGGTGAGCGCAGTTAAAATGTCTTGCTTAAGATCAACGTTTTGCGTCGTTTCAATCAGATTGATCAAGTATTCGAAAGCTCCCTCGTGGTGATTACGCACCGCGCAACCGAAGACCACATCGCGTATTTCGGCAGGAACCGCTTGCGCATCTTTCTTATAGGCTTCAAAGAGGGTTAGAGCCTTAGCAGTGACGTCGGGATGCTCGGCATACACACCGAGGCCGATAATCGTGCCGCGTAGTTTTATATCTTGGCTGGATTCGTCTATTTTTTGCTCCCATCCTAAGCGCTCATACTGTTTTTGGATGAGGGTGCGTATGGCTTGCTTTATTGGCGCTTCGAGTGACGTATCGCTGTCGATAAAACGTCTGCCTTCGCCCAAGATAACGCCCATCATGCCCCAAACGGGTTCGCTATCTTCGTCATTGTAGTGTGCGAGCAGTTTCAATGTGGCGTCATACGATTGCAGTCCAGCCCGGGAGAGCATCGAACTGTCATTGAGGAGCATTAGCCGCTCGCTTACTGCCAGCTGCTTATGCTGGGCGAGTTTCGCCAAAGCTTCTGCGTGGGCTGGTTCAGTGTAATGGACGATGTAGTGGCCAATCGCGCCCCGGTTAAAACGCACGGGCTCGGACGAAGCAAGCATGAAGGTCTTTTTTGCCTTGGTAAAGAGGTCGGGGACGGCGGGGAGATCTGCGAGCAAAGGAACCGGCCATAGGCGGCCTGTGTCGGCTTTGGACATATCGAGCAGGAAATGGTGTTGGGTAACGCTAACCCGTCTGTCTTTTTGGGTTGCAGCTACAACCGGGAAGCCAGAACGCTCCAGCCAAGGTTCCATGAACCCAACGACATTCTTACCGCTGGCCGCACTAAGTGCCTCCCATAGGTCCTTAGCGGTCGTATTGCCGTACGAATGGGTGGCAAAGTAGGTTTGCAGGCCTTTCCGGAAATCTTCGGTACCGAGGTAACGAATGAGTGTATTGAGCAGCCTTCCGCCCTTCGCATAGACGATTGAAGGGTCGAATAAGCTGCTGATCTCATCAGGGTGATGAACAGCCGTATGCACTGCCTGCACTCCTGCAATGCTGTCGCGGCGCAGTGCTTGTAACCCTTCATCGATCACATAGCTGTCCCAAATATGCCACTCCGGGAAAAGCGCATCCATTGCCACGTAAGCCATAATATTGGCAAAACTTTCGTTGAGCCAGATTTCATCCCACCACTTCATCGTTACCAGATCGCCGAACCATTGGTGTGAAGCCTCATGTGCGACAACCTCGGCAATTACCTCGCGGGTGCTCTGTGCAGAGGTGTCGGGATCGGCAATAAGTACGGACTCGCGGTAGGTAAGTAGCCCCCAGTTTTCCATGCCTCCAGCCGAAAAGTCGGGGATGGCAACATTGTCGCATTTGGCCAGCGGATATGGAGTATGGTAATAGTCTGCAAAGAACTCGATAGAACGCTTGGAAACGTCCAGCGCAAAGTCCAGCGCTTCAGGCCGATGAGCTTTGGTCGCCCACACGCGCACGTTAACGCCGCTATTCGTTTTCGTCTCACGCGACTGCAGCTCGCCGATCACAAAGCCCAGCAAGTAGGTCGACATTTTGGGGGTCGTTTCAAAGGTAGTTACCATCTTGCCGTCTTTTTCGCTCTGGTTGAGTGCGGGCATATTGCTTAAGACTACTTCATCTTTAGGGCCAGTGAGCGTTAGTGTGAAGGTCGCTTTGGCTTCCGGTTCGTCTATGCAAGGGAAGGCGCGGCGGGCATAATGACTTTCGAATTGGGTCGATAGCAAGCGATATGTTTGCTCGCCTACTCTATAGTCTGAAGAGTAAATGCCGTTCATACCATCGCTGATGGTGGCCTCAAACTCCATGACAACCGTATATTGGCCCGCATGCAACAAGGTATCGCTATGCAGACGAACTTCTTCTAAGGTCTGTTGATGGTTGATGCGACTAATAGTAATTTGTTGCTCGCCCTTTTTATCATGCTTGGTTACGCTTGCGCTGATTACTTTTACACCGTGCTGATGAAACGTCAGGCGTTGGCTGGGGCGCCCCTTCCTGAGCCCGGTAATGGTGACGTTGCCACGCACTGTACGGGTTTCTTTATCAGGGTCAAGGAATAATTGGTAGGATGTGGGCTGAAAGCCCTCGAATAGGCGTCTGACATTTTTACTCATAGCATTATTCTAACAGATGAAATACTGTCTTTCACCCAGCTTGACGGCGTGTAACACGCTTGATATACTACAAGAGATTGGTCGGCCGGCAGGTCGACTTTTTTCGTATACGCACCCTAAACAGAAAGGAAACAACGATGGATTTCGACTTTAAACAACTTGCTGCTGCTATCAAAGCGATTTCAGAAGAGAAGAATTTGCCCGAAGACACCGTGAAAGAGGTAGTTGAACAGGCATTAGCGGCCGCTTATCGCCGTGATTATGGCGAGCGCGAACAGGAAGTGCGCGTAACCATGAACCTAAACACCGGTGACGTTGATGCTTACGTTATGAAAGAGGTGGTCGAGGAGGTCGAGAACGCCGCCTACGAGTTGAGCCTGTCGCAGGCCCTAACGATGCAAAAAGACGCCAAGATTGGCGACCTAGTGGAAGTGCACGAAAAAGTGAACGACTTTGGCCGGGTAGCTGCCCAAACTGCCAAGCAAGTCATCTTGCAGCGCCTGCGCGAAGCTGAGCGCGAGATTGTTATGGGCGAATACGAAGATAAAATCGGTACCGTTATTAATGCGTTAGTTGCCCGTGTCGAAGGCAATATTGTACGCGTGGACCTAGGTAAGGCACAAGGCATAATGCCGCGCAGCGAGCAGATCCAGGGGGAGCGTTACTATCCCGGACAGCGCCTGAAAGCCTATCTCAAAGACGTAGAGCGTGGAGTGCGCGGGCCGCAATTGATCGTCTCACGTGGCTGCACTCAGTTTATTGAGTGGCTATTCCGTGCCGAAGTCCCGGAAATGGATAGCGGCGCTGTAGAGATTAAAGGCATTGCCCGCGAAGCTGGGGTGCGCACTAAGCTGGCAGTGAACAGCACCGTGCAGGGTGTGGACCCAGTCGGTACCTTTGTGGGCGGCCACGGTACCCGTGTAAATGCTGTGATGAGCGAAGTGGGCGAGCAGGAAAAGATCGACATTATTGTCTGGAGCGACGATGCCGTCGAGTACATTACTAACGCCCTTAGCCCTACAAAGGTCACCAAAGTACAAATTGACGAGGCCAACAAGAAGGCCCGTGTTGTTGTCCCAGAGGATCAATTGAGTATTGCCATCGGCCGTGGCGGCCAAAATGTTCGCTTGGCAAGCAAGCTTACCGGTTATGAGCTGGACATTGAAGCTGAGCAAGCACCAAAACCAGTGATCGCTCCGCCTGCCGCTAAACACGAACAAACATCACAGGCGCCGAAGCCTGCGGCTGCAGCTCCTGCCAAGCCGGCTGGTCCAATTAAGCTTAAAAAGAAGAGTGATCTCGAAAATAGCCTGCTTGAAGCTATTGAAGAGCATGGTGAATAGTTATTAGCTTTTATTAGCCGCTAAAAGAGCTGAAAAACGTCGCAGTCTGGCGGCGTTTTCCAGTATTTGTATCTGACGGTTAGCACTCTTGACGCGTGAGTGCTAATTCATGTATCATACCTATATGACACCAAGCAGCGCCGATTTCCAGGACTTTTTGAATCATCTTACGAACAATGCATTAGAAAGCCTTAAACATGCCGATGCTATTGCGCGCAGTTTTGGCAGTGCGTATGTGGGTACTGAGCATTTGCTGCTAGGTATTCTCGCCCAAGAGACTAGCATGGGCGCTAAAATCTTGGAAGGCGCGGGGGTAACACTGGAGCGGGCGCGTATTGCTCTTAATCTTACACCCAAGACGGTAGCGCTGAACGCTGGCGCCAAAGGGTTGAGCGAGACTGCCAAACTAACCCTCAAAATGGCCTACGACGCCGCACAGGAATACAATCAGGAATACTGCGGCACCGAGCATATTCTGGAAGCTCTGCTGAGCCAGAAGAACGCTCGTGCCACTTCGCTGCTTCGGGCTATGAATGTTGATGTGAGCAGCCTCATGAGCGAGCTGGAACAGTTTCTTAACCGCCAGCAGTACGAGGACGAAGATGGCAACACTGCCGAAACTGACGCTCCCCGCCGCTCTGGTGGCCGCAATAAAGGTCGCAAAACTGCGCTCGACTTCTTTGGTACCGACATGACTGCCGAAGCCCGCGCTGGCAAACTCGATCCTGTTGTGGGTCGCGAAGCCCAAATCCGTCGGGTTATCACCATTCTCAATCGACGCACCAAGAATAACCCGGTGCTCATTGGCGAGCCTGGCGTCGGTAAAACGGCAATTGCCGAAGGTCTGGCGCAGCGCATTGTGGCCGAAGATGTGCCTGATAGCTTACTCGATAAGCGTATCATTATGCTCGATCTGGCAGGGATGATTGCCGGTACTAAGTACCGCGGCGAATTTGAAGAACGCCTCAAAAAAGTCATGGCCGAACTGGAGAGTGATAAAAAAACTATCGTCTTTATTGATGAATTGCACCTCATTGTTGGTGCCGGCGCGGCCGAAGGTGCTATGGATGCTGGCAATATCCTAAAACCAGCGTTAGCCCGTGGCAGAATTCAATTAATCGGCGCAACGACAACCACTGAATACACCAAGCATATCGAAAAGGATGCAGCTTTGGAGCGCCGTTTTCAGCCCGTTCAGGTGCCCGAAACCACTGTGCCCGAAACGCTAGCAATTTTAAAGGGCCTGCGTAAACACTACGAGGCTTTTCATGGTGTGACCGTCAGCGACGAAGTGCTTGATGATATTACCACGCTTGCCAAACGGTATATTAATGACCGTTTTATGCCAGATAAAGCTATCGACTTGCTCGACGAGACAGCTGCCCATCTGCGCGTTGACCAGGGTAAGACTTCGCCCGAAGTACGCAAGCTACAAAAAGAGCTCAAATTACTCAATACGCGTATCGACGAAGCGGTCGATAACGAAGATTACCAGAAAGCAGCCGAATACAAGACCCGCGCTTCACAAATGAACGAGGAGCTGAACAAGATGCAAGCTTCCGGCAAAAAAGATAAGCGCATCGTAGTTAGCAGTGAGGACGTTGCGGAGGTTGTTGCCCGCATTACGGGCGTTCCAGTTAAAAAGGTGATTCGCTCAGAGGCAAAACATTTGTTGCAGCTCGAAAAAACGCTTGGCAAGCACGTTATTGGCCAGCAAGAGGCTGTCGAAGCCGTGGCGCGTGCAGTACGCCGCAATCGCTCCGGTATCAGTAGTGCGCAGCGCCCCATTGGTTCGTTTATCTTCTTAGGGCCTACCGGTGTAGGCAAAACTGAGTTGGCTCGCGTACTGGCTCGCGAATTTTTTGGCAGCGAAGACGCGCTCGTAAAGATCGATATGAGCGAATTTGGCGAGCATCATAACGTTGCTCGCCTGGTGGGTGCTCCAGCTGGCTATGTGGGGTACGATGATGGCGGCCAGCTAACCGACAAGATCCGCCGCCGCCCTTATAGTTTGGTGTTATTCGACGAGATTGAAAAAGCCCACCCCGACACCTTCAACATGTTACTCCAAATTTTGGAAGATGGTGCGCTGACGGACGCTAAAGGCCGCAAGATCGATTTTACGAACACAATCGTGATCATGACCAGCAACATTGGTGCTGAAAAGCTGCAAAAAGAGTCCAGTTTTGGTTTTCACGCCACGCGGTCTAGTGATATCAAGGATCTTGATGAGCTGCACGCCAGGAATCGCGACAAAGTTATGGATGATCTGAAGAAAAAGATGCGTCCTGAGTTTTTGAACCGTATCGACAAGGTGATTGTCTTCCGTGCACTTACCAAGAAAGACATTTACCGTATTATTGACCTGCAGATCAATGAGCTGAGTGAGCGCCTGCGTAAGCAAGGACTAGGGCTGCAATTAACGAATGGCGCTAAGCAGTATTTGCTTGATAAAGGCTACGACGCCCACAATGGTGTTCGTCCTATGCGCCGTCTCATCCAGGATGAACTTGAAGATCATATCTCCACTAATTTACTCAGCGATAGCTATCAGACGGGCGATATCCTAAGCGTTGGTGTCAAAAAAGATCAGCTTACCTATACGACGATCCACGAATAGCATCTCCTTGTTGTGTGGCGTACGGCACTGGCATGCCCATGCAAGTAGAGCGTTTCACGCAGGCCGACTAAAGTCGGTCTGGTTGCACTACGCCTGACTCTACTTACAGGAGCATATGGGTGCCACGGTGTCTATTTGACATCATCTAAAACGGCGTGCTAGCTACGTCTTGGGGACGTCATAGTATATGATAGAAGCATATGAGGTTAGTGCGACGATTTTGGCCGTATGTCTTGTTTATCTTAATTGTTGCGGCTGGTGTTTTTCTGTTATTTGGACATGAGCAATTGTTCGACTGGATCGCAGAGCGTAACTATCATCCAACCGCCGTGGTTCAACAGCTGACAGCAGATACGACGATGACACCGCAGGCAAAGCATCTGTTTTATGTGAACCGGCCGGTTATAGAAAACAAAGATGGTTTCAACAAGCACTGTACCAACGGCTCAGACCAAGTGTCGACTCTGGGCTGTTTTACCGGTAATCGTTTAGGTATCTACGTCTATAATGTCACCGACCCGCGCCTGGCGGGCGTACAACAGGTAACCGCTGCGCACGAGATGTTGCACCAGGCGTATGAGCGCCTTAGCCAAGCTGAAAGGACACGTATAGACGCACTCCTGCAGCACTATTACACTAGTGGGTTGACCGACCAGACCATTAGAGATCAACTACAGACATACGTTACGACCGAGCCAGGCCAGTTGACGAACGAGATGCACTCCATCTTAGGAACAGAAGTAACTGCCTTGCCACCAGAACTTGAAACATATTACGCACGCTACTTTAATGATCGAGCCAGGGTGGCTCGGTATTATCAGCAATATCAATCAGCCTTTAACCAGCGTAACCAGCAAATTAAGGACTATGATACGCAGCTTGATAGTTTAAAAATGCAGATTGACGCCAACCGAAAAGACTTAAGTAGCCGCCAGGCGGTCCTTCTTGGCCAACGCAATCAGCTTGACGCCTATAAGAGCAGTGGGCGGATTATCGATTATAACAATCTAGTACCAAGCTACAATGATCTGGTGAACGCCTACCGCGGTGAAATTGACGAGACAAACAATCTCATTAATCAATACAACCAGATGCTTGGCGAGCGTAACGCGATTGCTGTGCAGGAACGTCAGTTGCAATCAGATCTCGACAGCCACGTGGTGACCAGCGCGCCAACCCAGTAGTATCGAATGGTACAATAGAGAAACATGGCAAAAGACCGTATTCGATATGTATGCTCCAGTTGCGGCGAGACGTCTTTGAGCTGGGCGGGCAAGTGCCCGCAGTGCGGCGCATGGAACACGCTCCAGGAAGAAGCGATGATCGAGAGTTCGCCCGGACGCGTGGCAAGTAGTGGGCGCGCTCTCTCGGTTTCGTCAGTAGGCGACTTGGTAACAAAAGATCAAAAGCGATTGCCTACGAGCATGCCGGACGTCGACACAGTACTAGGGGGAGGTGTCGTGATTGGTAGTGTTGTCCTCATTGCCGGACAGCCGGGTATCGGCAAAAGCACACTCCTCTTGCAGCTGGCAGATGCTGTGGCCATCAGGCATAAGGTTCTCTATATCAGTGGAGAAGAGTCTGGCCACCAGATTGGACTGCGTGCAGCCCGTCTAGGGGCCGTAGGCAAGGCATTACAGTTGGCTACAAGTACCAGTGCCGACGATATCGCAACGACGATTGCCGCCAGCAAGTATGATTTGGTTATTGTGGATTCGATCCAGACGATCGCCGCCGGAGGAGTTGCTTCGGCTGCTGGCTCGGTGTCGCAAATCACGAACAGTGCTCATTTGCTGATTGCGGCGGCAAAGCAATCGAACACTGCTGTCTTGCTTGTGGGCCATGTCACAAAAGAAGGCTCAATTGCTGGGCCCAAAGTACTAGAGCATGTCGTCGATGTTGTGCTGCAGCTGGAGGGTGACCGCTACGGCGGCTTCAAGATCTTGCGTGCCACCAAAAATCGTTTTGGGCCAACAACCGAAGCTGGTATCTTTGAAATGGATGGAGAAGGACTTAAGCCCGTCGTCAATCCTTCAGCGGCTTTACTCGCTGAGCGGCAAATTAGCGACGGTTCCATTGTGCTTGCCACGCTTGAAGGAACGCGCCCCTTACTTGTTGAAGTGCAGGCGCTCGTCAACAGGACGTCCTATGGGTATCCGAAGCGCGCGGCCAGTGGTATCGACTTGAATCGGGTTAACCTATTAGTGGCTATGCTGGAACGGCGTACAAAGCTGAACCTGGCCGACCAAGACATTTATGTTAATATCGTGGGCGGTATGCGCATTAGCGAGCCGGCGGCGGATCTTGCAGTTTGCATGGCCATTGGCTCGGCTGCCAAGGGTTTGCAGCTGCGTAGTAATGCCGTGGTATTTGGCGAGGTCGGTTTGAGTGGTGAGGTGCGGCATGTCCCATATATCGAGAAACGCTTGTCCGAAGCGGCGAAGCTGGGTTTTGAGGCGGCTATTGGGCCAGTCCAAAAAACAGGCAAAAAATCATCATTATTACAGGGAGTCCCAGATGTGCGGAGCGCTCTCAATCAATTCCTAGAGAAAGAATAAAACAAATGTTTGATATTATCGAAATTATATTATTGCTTGGTATTGGTAGCCTGGTATATAGCCAAAAAGGCGATGCCAATCTAAAGATATTTGGCAAACAGCACAGAGTCATCTTAGATAGCTGCGCATTAATAGACGGCCGGATTACCGAGATCATGCGTACCGGATTTGTGATTAGTGAGCTGGTTATCCCCCAGTTTATTGTGAACGAATTACAGTTGCTGGCCGACGGCAACGACTCACATAAGCGCGAACGTGCACGTTACGGCCTGGATATTGCACACGAATTACAAGACAGCGCACCAGTGAGGGTAGTGATCGACCGGACCGTATTTGATGGCGTGCAGGCCACGGATGACAAACTCGTAGCGCTCGCTAAGAAGCTTAAAGCACGGCTCTATACCACCGATTACAACTTATCTAAAGTGGCGGCAGTGGAAGGTGTGCAAGTGCTGAACGTCAATGAACTAGCACAGTCACTACGACCCATTACGCTGCCAGGCGAAACGCTCAACATCAAGATAGTGCAAAAAGGCAGCAACCGAGACCAAGGCGTCGGCTATTTAGAAGACGGCACAATGATTGTCATTGAAGGTGGCGCCCGGTATATCGGACGCGAAGTGCCCGTAGGTGTTACGCGTATGCACCAAACAGTGGCTGGCAAGATGGTTTTTGGGCAGATTAAAGAAGAGCGAAAACGCACTACGACGAAGCCTGAGGGCACACAGGCGAAGATCCCATCCTCCTCAGCTCAATCAGTACGCCATCCCCATTCACGTACTCCACAGCCTACCGAGAGTCGTTTGCGTGCCCGGCTGCGTTCGACCACAAGCCGACATCACGGAGCATCGTAAATAGTCGACTTAATTTGTCGTCCTAGAATGCAAGGTATTACAATGGTGGAATGTTTCGCCAAAGCTACGGGTTCTCTAGTCTTAAATCATTCCTTCCAGAATCCTACTTGATTAGGACGAAGGATACAGGGGCCCTATCATTTAAGTATCAAGCCAGACTAGGCCAGAAACTCAATCGATGGAATTATTTACTCGATTCGAGAGAGTGGCGACAGCCGCAACGTGGCCTGACGACTAACTATGAGCACCGTAAGCGCCTAGGCGCTCTGACGCTTGCAGCTTCCGAGCTGTCGCCTGTAGTGGCTTATTCATCCGCGCCACCTGCAAGTTTAGAAATCTACCAGAATGGCTATACATTTCTGCATGTGGGGAAGGTGGCTGGGTTGCAAAGTCTTAGGGATCAGTTAGCAGCTGCCGCTCAGTATATAGAAGCAAATCCTCCGCTTTCAGAAAGGCCATACGTTGCCGGAGTTACGTACAGCGAACTCGCTAGAGTCGCAACCAAGATTGGCTTCTATCCCATGGAGATAAAGTTGATTAGTATTAGTTTCGAAACATACTTACGGGCAACGTATATGGCCTACTGTGCCATTAACGGTAAGAACGCAGATGATTTTCAGCCGAGTGCCGTCTTTATGCCAACACAGGAGTTCGTTAGCAGATTCAGTATCCCAACTGCTGCTGCAGAGTAGATAAGAGGAGCTTTAGGTAGTTGAGTGAAGGATTGTCCTAAGCTCCTCTTGCGGGTTGTGCTAGTGGCCATTTCCATTGCCGCCACCTCCACCACCGGGAGGGGATGATGCAGTAATGGTGATATTGCTGGTGTCGCTTTGGCCGGTGTAGAGGACGCTGTCGATCGCTTGCGCTTGGACGCTAACGCTACCGGCAGCTGTGGGCGTATAGCTGAATTGATATGTGTATACATTACCTTGGTCGGAAGGAATAGAGATCGACTGCACGCTTTGACCATTCACATTCAGCGCAAACGTGCCCGCTGGTGCATCCGTATAAGGCCCTCCGGATAGCGCATGCGTACCTTGTGATGCAGTGGCTGTAATGAGGCATGTCGAGCCGACAACGCAAGTCGATGGTGTAGTAATGCTCACCGTAGGCTTGGAGTCGCCGCAGTTGTGTACATCGTCCGAGGCAGTGATATTAGCACTGGCGGATGATCCACTGTTCACAAACGAGTCTGCCGAGAGGTTGTTCACGCTGCCGCCGCTGCCAGCCTTGGTAGCAAGTTGAGGCGTACAAGTTGTTGCCAGCTTATTAGATACGATATCGATAGACTGCGCAGTACCAGACCCCTTAGCTTGGACATACCAGCTGGGGAAAATATCTTTCGAGGGGCTCGGTACGATTTCGCTGTTCCTGGCAGACACCCGGTGGTCTACCACGAAGGCGGGTAGTGTCTGAATGTCGGATGGTGGGCTCCAGTTCACTGGCTTCATATTCAGTGCGTCGTGGGCGCCTTGCATCCAGCCGCGCACAATAGGCTCGGTCATCGTCTCCATATTACCGGTCATTGCTACGGTACGCGTATGGTAGCCCACCCAGGTGAGTGCGGTGTATTGAGTAGACCAGCTGGCCATCAGACCATCGAAGGCGAAGTTAGTAGTACCGGTCTTGACGGCGAAGTCCCATCCATTGTAACGCTGGAATTTGTATTGGAAATTGTCGTGCAAGTGGCCATTAGTCATACCAGAAACTTCTTGCGTACAGGTGGTGTCTGTGCATTTACCGGGCAGATAGCTGGCGTTAGGATCAGAAGCCATGTTGTCGACGATGTAGGCCGTGTCAGGGCGCAGAATTTGTTTTGGTGTAGGCTGCTGGAATTGGAAGATTGTTTTGTTACTAGAGTCAGTGATCTTAATAATGTACGTATGCTTAACGGTTGCGCCTAAACGGGCCAATGTAGCTAAGCCGTTGACATGGTCATCCAGATGCAGGTAGGCGCCGTCGCCGATTGCTGACGACCCAAAACATTGCGTTTCGTCTGCTTTAGTGGCCTTTGGCACATTGGTGCCGTCCTTGTAGCAGTGGTAACCGTCGTCGTTGCCCATCATAGCTTCGGCAGTACTGATTGTTTTATTAATTGAGGGGACGCGGTCGGGAGTGTTGTCGTTCGGCAAAGCGGAGAGCATGGCTTTCATAGCTGGGATGTTACGGGAGCCGCCTAATGCATACCGAAGCGTGATTGGGCCAGGGAAGTTGAAGTCGTAATCTGTCGCACAGTTCCCCCCATCTTTTGGCGGAGCGGGATTGTCACAGCGGTAACCCGGGATCTTGCCCTTGCTGTCGTACAATACCGATCCAGCACCGGCATCCGTATGATTCTCGATGAAAGTTGCGTAATCGTATGGTTTGAAGCTGGAGCCAGGAGAGATGTTGGCATCGGTGGCATAGTTGAACTCTCCGTGATCTGGATCGCTGAAGTCTACACCGCCCACGAGTGAAACAATCTGGCCGGTCTTATTATCTTCGGCGACGAAGGCAGCTTCATCACCTTTTTGGGCTTCGATAATAGGCCGATCTTTTTGCACGACATCTTCGGCTAGATTTTGCAGATTGATATCCAGAGTAGTGATAACTTTCCAACCGCCCAGTCGGACCGTAGCAGCACCGTAGGTACTCTCCAGCTCAGCTTTAGCAGCAAGTACAAAATATGGCGCCTTAATACCAGTGTAGAGCGACGGAGATTCAGGTTTTACTTGGGCCAAAATATCTACCTTTTTGGCGTCAGTAGCTTCTTTCGTCGTAATAAGGTGCTGTGATGCCATTTGGTCGAGGATGTAATGCTGCCTTGTAATCAGATCTTTGGCGTCGAAATCGGGGCCATATGGAGAGTAGTGACTTGGCGCCTTTGGAATGGCTGCGAGCATAGATGCCTGGGCGAGTGTGAGGTTCTGCGCATCGACCCCGAAATAATCCTGCGATGCAACCTGGGCGCCGTAATCGACGGGGCCGTATGGTGCAATATTAAGATAGCCGGCAAGAATGTCTTGCTTGGAGTACTCGCGTTCCAATTCGACGGCCAGGATAACTTCTTTTGCTTTGCGGGTAAGAGTACGGTCGCCCGTCCATTGCTCATTGAGCTTTACTAATTGCTGGCTAATGGTAGAACCGCCCTGTACGCCACCGCCACCGCCGACAACATCGTGTAGTCCTGCCCGGATAATACCGCGCACATCGAAGGCGCCATGCTTATAAAAATCTTTGTCTTCGATAGCCACGGTAGCGTTTTTGAGGTTGTTATTGATCTGGTCGCCCGGTACCGGCACACGCTTGACGGCATTGTAATCCTGCCACAGTACTGTCTTGCCGGTACGGTCGTAGTAGGTGATACTGCCGCCAAAATTATTGCCCGAAATATCTTTAATGTTGGGCAGATCTTTACGGAAGTAGGCAAATACGCCCACAATTAACAAGAAGCATGCAACAATACCGACACCAGTGATCTTGAGGGCCATAATGGCGCCATCGCGGCTAAACCAGTAATGCATCATTTGCTTGGGCCGGAGACGGAACAGGATGCGCTTGAAGCGATTTTTGGGCAGCGTCCCAAGGTAAGCGGCGCGCCGGCGGGCTTTTGCGTCACGGGCGGCGCGATATCGCTGCGAGAGGCTCCTATTAAGCGTGATAGCATTTCCGCTTTTGGTAGTAAAAGTATTCTTGCCTGGACGCTTGCGGCCAGTGGAGGTGGCTTTCTTTTTCGGATCGGTCATTCGTTTCCCATTCCTGTTCCCAGGGTTATATAACTGGTAGTATACCAAACCTACCAGCTGACCGTGCAAGCATAACTTGTGGCTCTAGAGGCACTTACTTCAGCTTTTCTTCAGATTAGGATATACTTATGGCTACTATGCAAGTCGCCGACCCAGTTCGCCATCAATATATGTATCCACGTTCCTAGCCCTCTTTAAGACGTGTATTATTGATGGTAAGGAGAACTTTTAGATATGTCTGATATGACACTTTCGGAAGAATTAATATGGCGTGGTTTTGTAAACCAGTCAACATTTGCCGATTTGTCGGAGCTGGATCATAAGCAGTGGACTTTCTACCACGGCTTCGACGCCTCGGCCGATTCGCAGACTGTTGGCAACCTGGCTGCTATGATGTTCGACAAGGTCTTTATGCGCCACGGACATACGGCAATCATCGTGGCCGGCGGTGCTACAAGCTTAATTGGCGACCCCGGCGGTAAAGATAATGAACGAGTGCTGCAAAGCGAAGAAACGGTAGCACACAACATCGACTGCGCCAAAGTACAACTCCAGAAAGTACTGAGCGGGCACGAATTCACGCTTGTAAACAACCTGGATTGGACGAAAGGCATCTCGATTATCGAGTTTCTGCGCGATATTGGCAAACACTTTAGCATGACGCCGCTTGTCCAACGCGACTATATCGCCAAACGCATAGGCGAAGGTGGCGCCGGCATTAGCTACACCGAATTCAGTTACACCATTCTACAGGGTATGGATTTTTTGCATCTCTATGACACATACGGTGTCACCCTCCAACTGGGGGGATCCGATCAGTGGGGTAACTGTTTGTCCGGGGTCGAATTAGTGCGCCGGGCGCGCGGCCAGGAAGCGCATGTCATAACACTGCCGCTCATCATCAATAAGTCGACCGGCAAAAAGTTTGGCAAAAGCGAAGAAGGTGCGGTGTGGCTCGATCCAGACAAAACCAGCCCATTCATGTTCTATCAATTTTGGCTGAATGTTGATGACAGCAGTGCAGAAGATTACCTAAAGATTTTTACGGAGTTGGATAAAGCTTCTGTAGATGCAGTGATGCAGGAGTTCGCACAGGATAAGGGGGGGCGTGCAGCGCAGAAGAAGCTGGCGCAAGAAGTAACTAAAATTGTCCACGGCGCAACAGTCGCCGCCGCCGCTCAAAAGGCGACCGAGGCACTCTTTGGCCGTAGTGGTAATCAAACACTCGACCAGGATGAGCTGGCGGCACTCAAAGCCGACTTGCCTTTCGTAGCGGCCCACAAAGACCAGCCTCTCGAAGAGATACTCATTAGCGGGGCACTTGCCACGTCGAAATCAGATGCGACTCGCTTAATTGCTTCCGGCGCTGTGTCGCTCAACTGGCAAAAGGTGAATGATAATAAAGGTGTATTGTCGCCTGGGCTAAATCTGGTCAAAGTGGGTAAAAACAACTTCGCTATCGTCGAGCAAAGGTAGTGCTGTATACTTAACTCTATATGAAAAATGAACCCGCCAAGGCGGCTCAGCCCAAAAAACGAGCCGACCAATACAACGACCCTACCCATAACTACATGAAATACTGGGAGGGCCGTGAGTATGAGAATGCCTCCGAGGAGATGGCTATCAAACGATTACTGGAAGGAAAGCATTTTAAGTCTGCAGTAGACGTTGGTGGCGGCTATGGCCGCCTGTGCTTGTTACTCGAAGATTATGCAGACAAAGTAACTCTCGCCGAACCGAGCCAGCAACAGCTTGACCTGGCGAAAATTTTCCTTAAAGACCACCCTCAGATTGACCGAAAGTTGTTGCAGGCAGAAGACCTCAAGTTTAAGGATAGTTCGATTGATCTGTTGACGATGATCCGTGTCATGCATCACTTGCCAGACCCAAGCCCGGAATTCGCCGAGATTGCCCGCGTACTGTCCGATGACGGGTTCGCTATCATTGAGGTTGCCAATTATACACATGCCCGCAACCGCCTGAAACACATCGTCAAAGGTAAAAAGATGCCAACCGAGCCAGTGGATATTCGTTCCGCCATTCACAAGAAGAAAGATGAAATTCCGTTTGTAAATCACAACCCCCATACGGTCATTAAGCAATTGGCACATGCCGGCCTTAAGGTGGATCGCATCCTGTCGGTCTCAAACTTGCGCAGCACGGGGCTGAAAAAGATTATGCCAAAGAGCATGATGTTGGCCATTGAGGGCATTCTGCAGCCTACATTAGCTGGCAGCTTCTTCGGGCCGAGCGTATTCTTTTTAGTGCGCAAAGGGCAATAAAACGATGGTGGGCGGATGGAACAGCTAAATTCTGAGCCATCTCCCAACGAGTACAATCATCTGTACGAACGTTTAATGAGCGATGGCTCACATTTTGCGAATCCACTCCATTTATACCTGGGAGAAGTCGGCGAAAACGCATGTGAATACGAGTTCCCTCCCGGCATACATGATCAGGTTATGCCCCCTTCTATACCGAGCGATGTACTTATCGGCTGCGGCATCCATCCCTTTTTTAAAGAGCAGAGCATCATAACAATTGAGTACACTATTGGACTGCCCGACGCACACCTGGCACTCTCTGCTTACATTTTCTTTGGAAGTAAATTTGCCATAGCCGCGACGACATATGAAGGCTATTTCGATAGGCGACAGCCGGTTACAGAGCTTTTTCAGAATATTATGTATAACATGTCGTTTTTTGATGTGTCTGGAAGACTACGTCCGACCCCTTATGCTGGACTGGTACGGTACGTCAACCTGGCATTTGAACAACGGTGGATAGTACGCGGCGACGACTAGCCTGTATACTGTGAGACATCATGCTAATCGCGAACGATCTGACGGCTATAAAAGGTGTGGGGCCGGAGCTCGCACGCAAGTTCGGCATACTCGGCATCCATAGTATTCAAGATCTGATTATGCATTTTCCGCGGCGCTACGAAGACTATTCGACGCTTACGCCTATTCGGCATATGCGGCCAGGGCAGGTAAGTGTCCAGGCAGTTATTACACAAGTAAGCGGCCGCTATGTCCGTCGAGGCATGCATATTACTGAAGCTGTCGCCTCGGACGCAAGCGACAGTGTGCGCCTTATTTGGTTCAACCAGCCGTACCGGGCTGGGGCACTCAAGATAGGACGGGAGTATTTTATTTCTGGTAATTACGCGCTGAGCCGCCAACGATTTGCCATCATGAACCCAAGCGCCGAGCTGGTAAGCGATTTCCCGATTAGCACTGCACGCATTGTACCCATCTACCGCGAAACAAAAGGTTTGACGAGCGTGCAGATCCGTCGTGTGTTGCGCGAGATTGTTCCTCGGCTCCGTGCGGTTCCGGAGTCGCTTCCGCCGTGGCTCGTAGACGAGCAGCAGCTTATGCCGTATGCTGCCGCCCTCGAGACTATCCATTTTCCTGAAACGAGCAATATGCTGGAGATGGCTAAAAAACGATTGGCCTTCCAGGAGGTGTTTGAACTAAGCCTGGCTGCCCTGCTCAACAAATACGAATTATTACAGGATACGTCACTGGCAATCTCCTTTAACGAAGCGTTGGCGCGCCAATTTGTTGGCCATCTGCCATTTACGCTCACTGACGCCCAGCGCAAAGTCGTGTGGCGCATTTACCAGGATATGCAAAAAACGCAGCCCATGAATCGACTAGTAGAAGGTGATGTTGGCTCGGGTAAAACGGTAGTTGCCACTATGGCCGCCTTGATGCCGCTTAGCGAAGGTTATCAGGTGGCGCTTATGGCACCTACCGAGCTGCTTGCCCGCCAGCACGCTGATACGATCTACAAACTTCTTACCCCTCTAGGGATGCACGACAAGCTTGCCCTACTAGTCGGTGGTATGAAAGTGGTAGAAAAAGACCGTGCGCGGGAAGCAATTGCCTCCGGCGTCGCCCAACTCATTGTTGGTACCCAAGCACTCATTCAGGAAAAAGTCGATATGTATAATCTGGCGCTGGTAGTCATTGATGAGCAGCATCGCTTTGGTGTTGAGCAGCGCAAAAAATTAATGTCTAAGGCTGGACACATGCCGCACTTGCTGAGTCTCACTGCTACTCCTATTCCACGTTCGCTGGCGCTGACCTTATACGGCGAACTGGATGTCTCGTTGCTTGATGCAAAGCCGCCCGGGCGACTGCCGATTATCACCGAAATCTGTTCGCCGAATTCCCGGGCACAACTTAACAAGAAGATCGAGCAAGAACTTATTGCCGGCCGCCAAATGTTCGTGGTGTGCCCACTTATTACCGAATCTACTACCAGCAAGGCAAATGCTGCCGAAAAAATATATGAGCAGTTTCGCACCAAAGACTTCAATAAGTGGCGCGTTGGCTTGCTACACGGCAAGATGAAACCGGCCGAAAAGAACGATGTCATGCAAGCGTTCGTCGACCACAGGCTGGATATTCTCGTGAGCACTACTGTCATCGAAGTGGGGGTTGATGTGCCAAACGCTTCAGTAATGCTCATCGAAGCGGCAGATCGTTTTGGCTTAGCGCAAATACATCAACTACGAGGGCGGGTTGGGCGTGGCGGTCAGCAGGGCTATTGCTATTTAATGATGAGCGACTCTAGCAAGCCCCCGCGTCGGCTCGCAGCTCTAGAGCGCAGCAATGACGGCTTTAAGCTCGCCGAGTTAGACCTGGAGCTGCGCGGCCCGGGAGCTATCTATGGCACCATGCAACATGGCGCGCTGGATCTGCAAGTTGCCAAACTAACCGACATCCACTTGATTGCTGCCGCCCGCCAGGCGGCGGAACAATTTATCGCTAGAGACGAAGATTTGTTACAATATACGCAGCTGTTCGAACGGGTCACGCAGTTGCGGGCCGTAACTAACCTAAACTAAGGAACCATGTACTCTGGTACCACATTAACGCCTTTATCAGGCCGCGTCCTTGGCGCACATCAGAAGATCGATCGCTTGGCGCGCACATCTCTCAAAGCATTTTTGAGCAAGAATAACTTATTCCCTTCGAGTAAACTCATCTTACATTTTGAGGGTATCAATGGCCCCGATGCCATCAAACGCAAAAGCCCAGCTCACGACGAGCCATGGCACTTTTATACACCCTTCAACGATGACGATCACGAACTACCGCACATTATCGGCGGCCACTACGACGCGCTAGTTGTAGCGTTAATCGCCAAAGACGAAACCCGCGCCGCTTTTGAGGCGTCGTGGCTGGCTCATGCCATTGTCGATGGCCTCACGCCCGCACACCACTATCCGTACGAAGCTAAGTTGGAGGAGCTGCGTGGCGAAAGTATGGAAACTCGTAATACCATTAAGGACAAATTGCTACTTCCTGGTGAAACACGGCGTCAGCAGGTGAGTAACAACTGGAAAATGTGGGGTCCAAAAGGTTTGTTTGTCTCGCATAGTATGTTTGAGTTTGGTGTGGCGATCCTTGCTTTACCAATGTCGACTGAACGTGCCATTCCCACCGAAGAAGATATCATCGAGTTACACGAATATGGGGTACTGGAACTGTTCCGGCGCAAAGCGAAAGAGATTGCTGCGTTGGGCATGTATGATCGGTACCAAAAGTTGGGTTGGACACCTGCACTGGCTATGGAAACCCGCCAGAAACTCCTGCCGGTCATTATTAGGATGGTTATCCTGGCGTGGTATGGTGCGTCGATTGATGCCGGGATCGCAAAAGAAGGCAGAGCGTGAGAATTATTGCTGGCCGCTTGAAGGGGCGTCAATTTGATTCACCGGGTACTCATCGTACTCATCCTATGAGCGATAAGATGCGCGGTGCCCTTTTTAACATCCTGGGTGATATAGACGGTTTAACAGTCCTTGATGCGTTTGGCGGCAGCGGAGCACTTAGTTTCGAGGCTCTCAGCCGCGGAGCTAAACATGCAACGATTATCGAAAACGATGCATCCGCCACGCGTACCATCGAGCAAAATAGCAGAGAGCTGGGACTTAAGAATAACCTAAAGCTTGTGCACGCGTCGGCCAATAACTGGCTACTTACAACTACCGGTGCCAAGTTCGACATCGTCATCTGCGACCCGCCTTACGGCGATTTACAGATAAACACGCTGCGCAACCTGGCAGCGCGCATCACGCGGCCAGGTATTTTCGTATTGTCATATCCTGGTCACGAAGAGCCGCCGTCATTTCCGGAACTAGTTTCTATCAAACAGCAACAGTATGGCGATGCTCAGCTTATTTTTTATCGTCACTCATAAAACCAGGTGGTAGTTACGCGGAATTGAAGTTATAATATCCCCCAGTGCGCGCGAGTGGTGAAATGGTAGACACGCTAGTTTTAGGAGCTAGTGCCGTAAGGCGTGGAGGTTCAAGTCCTCTCTCGCGCACCAACATCTGATTCAAGATATAAAAGCTCCCGCATAGGGAACGCTTTTTTATTTGATTAGAATTTCTAATCAGTTGCGTGTATTCAAGCTCTCTTAATTGCGATTATTGATACAATGGGACATTATGAAAGACATCACTGGTAAATTTTCGCTCGATGACGCTATTTTTTTCGATGCAGGCGGCTTTATGGGACAGGAGTATATAACCCGAGAGCAGAAGGCAGGCTTTAATGCGCTGCTCGTGACCGTGAAGGATCATCATCCTCGTAAACGTATGGTCGGCGCTACCCGATGCTACTTTGTGGTCGAAGGCTCGGGCGTCTTTATATTGGATGATCAACCACATGAGGTAAGGATCGGTGACTTATTCGTTATCACGCCAGGGCATGAATACGAATATCACGGCACTATGAAGCTATTTGAGGTCAACGTATCTCCAGATAATACTTTCAAGGATGAAATTTTGGGGCAATAGGGTACTCATATCCGGCCAAGTCATCATCGATCACAATTTCTCCGCCACGATATACAAAGTCAAGCGTAACAAGGAATTAGTATAGTAACTTACTGGCAGCACATATATGCTGTGAAAAGGCAATAATTATGCTAAAATTAACGTAATTATGTGTAGAGAATCCGATGCAGTCTCACGGTTACGAACACTATCAGATGATCTTCTAGATCTCCATATTGCCATGGAACGTCAGGGCCATCATGGGCATCATACCTATGGTCGCCTGATGAACTACGCTGGCAGCTCATTGCTGGTACTCGCCAAATCATATGGTCCTCAGGCGGTGCTTGTAGAATTTGTAAAGCCAGACATGCCCGAGGACAGTGTGCTAGAAGATCGGGTAGTATATCTGCCGGTGAGTAGGGATGAGGTTCATGTGCTGGGTTCAACTCGCCGTCCAGATGTTACTATGACCGCCTTGACTCAAGAAGTGTACGGTAAAACATTTGAGCGAGAGCCTGTATCGGTCGACAGGGAGAGAGTAGGCATAGAGGAAATAGATTTTGTTGTCGATTTTTTCCGCCACCCCGCTAATGATGTGCTACTTTCCCGATATAGCCCCAAAGGCATTGGGGAAAGATTAGGATACGTAGAAACTGTCGATCTTGGCAACCTGCCGCTCCCACATTTAAAAGACGACTAGCCTCATGACGTCCGTTGGCTCAAGTTGTGTACCCGAATATATCAGGGGACGCTCCTGTGGACGGACAGGTTTATGCGGACTGAGGTATCGCCCCAGTCGCATCTGCTATATCGGGCATCATCGGTAGGTGGTCGGATGGGCCACGCCTGCTAAGATTTGTGGAGTCTTCCAATAGCTCCCGGGTGGCCTGAGTACCCCTTTTCAGCTTGTCGAAAAAAGTTATCTTAACGTCTGTAATGGTGCACCATGTGATAATTACAAATATGTAAAAAGACGTCCAATCTTTGGCGTCTTTTTATTTTGAGTGCTAAGAGGCGACAGAGTATAGGTGTCCAGGCTAAAGAATAGTTATTTACTATAAGTGTGCGTTATGGTACACCAAGGTTATGAGTATTACTGCAGAACTAGGGGTGGTTCATGCGGAGCAAGAAGGTAGATTACATGATCATGCGTACGACATCTTACGTCGATCTTTGGGGGCTGCAGGTGAGTTTGAGGATTATTCTCAGGCGCAGGCCATGCATCTCGTGGGGAAACTTCGCGATTTTTTCTTAGAAGAATTTGACGCCCTACCTGAGTCCCGCTTGGCTGAGATGCGGAAAATCAGTGAGGTTGCCATGCGTTATGCCGCGGGCGAATCGATACCATCTATAGCTGATGATATGTACAGAGGTGCCCCGCGTAGAGTTCACTTTGATATAGGAACAATGACCTCCAGAATCTTTAGGAGAAACCAGGACGGCTACGGAGGGAATCTCCTCCAAGCTCTTACGGAAGAGCCACTTGAGCGGAATGACTTCGATCCAAGTCGGATCGAAAAACCGCAGCCTACTACCTTCGGGCTGGTGGCTCCAAAATCATCAATTGTCACGACTGCCGCACCAAAACGCGAGACTACCGACTCTTGCGTTGTCTCAGCAAGCAAAAAACAAGTCCAAACGACTACTCAGCGTATAACCCCTCCTACGTTGGAAGCGCCCCAGCCACTTACCAGCCATCAGCTTATACTCGCAAAAGCCATACTGTACTTGTGTAATGACAATGGAAAGTTCGACGTAAGAGGTGCAAAGTGTATCACGGATCCCGAGGCTATGTATGTCGAAGGAGCAGCGCAGAACAAGGCAAAAATGATCTGCATGGCATGCCCCATTATAGCAACATGCTTAGCAGATGCCCTCTTAAGTGAATACGCTGAGGGGTACAGCTATGGAGTCCGAGGTGGTATGACAGCCCGCCAGCGCAGGAAATTCTTAAAAATGACAAGAGAGCCAAAGGCCTTTGCCGAAGAAATCTTGTCTGGCCGACTATCGGCAACGTCCGATACTTCTAAAGCAATCGATGGGCAACTTAAGTCGACTAGCCATATGTTTCGTGCGTGAACCAACCTCAAATAGTGTTAACGCTTAGCCTTCAAGGAGGAACTAACTAGGTCAGGTAAGACGTGAGATCACTAGTGGTCAATTTCTAGTTTGCAGACTGCCCACTGCATGATCATACGGCTAGTAAGTATCGTATGTCATAAGCGGATGTGCTCCGTTCGGGAAGCTGCCAGCCTTCTGTACCTAGTGCGCTGATCACTAATGATAGAAATCTACCTACCCGAGAACGCTAAACGGCAAGCCGAAATCGTTCGCCAGGATTGTAGCGATTAGACCAGTATCGGGCAAGTGAGGAGAGGCTATAAATATATGCTTATTATCTGATACAATCTAGCTAAAGGAACCGAAGAGACATGGCACTATCTACCCAACCTTATAAAGGCGCGCGCGATTTTTATCCTGCTGATAAGCGCCTGCAGAAGTATATGTTTGATATTATGCGCAAGGTGAGCGAGTCGTTTGGGTACGAAGAATACGATGCGCCAATTATTGAATCTCTGGACCTCTATCTGGCTAAAACCGGCGAAGAGATCGTGAACGAGCAAACCTACACTTTTACTGATCGCGGCGGCAGGCAAGTAGTTATCCGGCCTGAAATGACACCTACGGTAAGTCGTATGGTAGCGGCTAAACGGCAAGAATTGGCTTATCCGCTGCGTTGGTATTCTATTCCTAACCTCTGGCGATATGAGCGGCCACAGCGTGGACGGTTGCGCGAGCACTGGCAGCTTAATGTCGACATTTTTGGTGTCGATAATTTGCTGGCTGAAGCCGAAGTGATTCAGGTAGCCGACGGCATACTAAAAGCCGCGGGGGCCACGCACGACATGTATACCATTCACCTAAATAGCCGCAAGCTGATGGATTTTATCTTCAGAGAATATTTGGCGCTTGATGGTGTGCAGGCGCACACTGTCGCTAAGCTCATCGACCGCATGCATAAAATGCCTCCGGCGGCATTTGCGGCAGAAGTGGATGCTGTATTTACGCCCACACAGCGGGACGAAGGTGCGAGCGACAAGCTCATTGATCTACTACAGACCAAGAGTATTGCACGCTTACCGGAAGTTGTACGTCAGGATAGTTCGGCGCTTGAGTTGCAACAGTTGCTTCAGGTGCTGAGCAATGCTCGCATTACAAATGTCATGTTCGACCTCACGGTGATGCGTGGGTTTGACTACTATACGGGCATCGTCTTCGAAATCTTCGATGAGAATCCTGATAATAACCGTTCGATGCTGGGTGGTGGTCGCTATGATGGATTGGTGGGACTGTTTGGTGTAGAGCCTGTGCCGACAGTAGGTTTTGGTTTTGGTGACGTCACTTTACAGAATTTTATCGAAGGGCACAAACTCTTGCCGCCACCGCGTCCTGATACCGACTTATATGTGGTGCTCATTGGCAACGTCTTTACCGAAGCACAGAAAATTGTCGCTGATATGCGCGAAGCTGGTGTGAATGTGGCTATCGATATCAGCGGTGCCAAACCGGATAAGCAGCTGAAGACTGCTGTCAAGAAAGCTATTCACTACGTGATGTTTGTCGGGGAAAAAGATTTACGCGACGAACAGTATGAAATCAAAAATCTCACGACCGGCATCTCCGAGCGTCACAGCGCTGCCCGTATTGTGAGTATCGTCAAAGATTACCGCGGCGACGAGTAGCTCTTATTAGCCAGCTGCTCCTTACTGAGTCTGGCCAAACCGCTTCTAATCTGTTACAGTCAGTCACTATGCAAGTCACTAAAAAGAATTTATCTGATACTAAAGTACAACTAATCTTGGCAGCCGATGCCGAGTTACTCCAAAGCGCGAAAGAAGAAACATTAAAAGAGTTTGCTAAAAACGCCAAGGTACAGGGCTTCCGCGAAGGCAAAGCGCCCCTGGCCATGGTCGAAAAGCAGGTCGACCCGGCGCGCCTGCAGACTGAGTTTATCGAGCATGCTATGAACCGGCTTTACGCCGCAGCACTCGATCAAGAGCGCCTGCGTCCCGTGGAGCAGCCTAAGGTCAAGGTGACTAAGTTTGTACCTTTCGACACCCTAGAGATAGAAGCTGAGGTGTCGATCGTGGGCGATATCTCACTGCCCGATTACAAAAAGGTGAAGATCGCAAAAGAGAAGGTGGCCGTTACCGCAAAGGATGTCGACGCTGTTATTGCCGACTTGCGGGCTCGTGAAGCCGACAAAAAAGATGTAGACCGTGCGAGCAAAAACGGCGACATGGTGGTTATCGATTTTAAGGGCACCGATGCCAAAACCAACGAAGCGATCGCTGGTGCCGATGGTAAAAACTACCCGCTTAGCCTTGGCAGCAACACTTTTATCCCCGGCTTCGAACCAGAACTGCTGGGCCTGAAGGCCGGCGAAGAGAAGACCTTTACGGTCACGTTCCCGAAAGATTACGGCACCACTTCACTCCAAAACCGCAAGGTAACTTTTGCAGTAAGTGTCAAGAAAGTTCAAGAGGCAACCGAGCCTAAACTCGACGACGCCTTTGCCACCAAAGTCGGCCCCTTTAAAACGGTCGCTGAGCTGAAGGATGATATTAAAAAAGAGCTTGCGAGCCGCAAAGAGCAGCAAAACGAGCAAGCGTATGCCGACGAAGTAATTACTAAGATTACCGAAAAGGCTAAGGTAGCTATTCCTGACGTGCTCATCGACGAGCAGGTTGAGCGTATCGAGCGTGATCTGCGCCAGGACCTTATGTACCGGGGCCAAACCTGGCAGGAGTATCTCAAGGCAGAGGATCTTACCGAGGAAGCCTACCGCAAGAAGCAGCGGCCTACTGCCGAGATGCGCGTCAAGGCCGGCCTGGTCTTAAGCGAAATCTCCGAAAAAGAAAAGATCGACCTTAGCGCTGAAGAGTTGGATGCTCAGATAGCTCAACTCAAGGCACAATACCCTGACGCTGCTATGCAGGCCGAACTTGCTAAGCCAGAAACGCGCCGTACCATCGCTTCGCGCATGCTTACCGACAAAACTATTGCTAAGCTCACCGCTTACGCTAGTGCCGCCAAATAATCACGTACAGTCAATCAGGTGGCCTCTCTTCAGTACGTTGAGTCGCAATCACCAGGCACATGGCTAGATCACGCGCTTCACCTCCTCATGCCATACCGGATTAGCAAGGTGGGAGAAGATAGAAACTAGCACTCTTGACTCATGAGTGCTAGTTTCCTATACTAAATAATATGAACACACCACGAAGTATGCTAGTCCCAACCGTTATCGAGAGCGATGGCCGCATGGAGCGCGCCTACGACATTTTTTCACGCCTTCTAAAAGACCGCATTATTCTGCTCGGTAGTGAAGTGAACGAGACCACTGCCAACCTTATCGTTGCCCAACTGCTCTTCCTGCAGGCTGAAGACGCCAAAAAGGACATCTATTTTTACATTAACAGCCCGGGCGGCAGTGTGTATGACGCCATGGCTATTTACGACACAATGCAGTACGTAACTAACGATATACAAACTGTAGGTATCGGCATGCAAGCATCCGCCGCAGCATTCTTGTTGAGCAGTGGTACTAAGGGGAAGCGTTTTGCACTCCCGAACGCTACCATCATGATTCATCAGCCATCGAGCGGCACCAGAGGCAAGGTGACCGACATGGAGATTGACCTCAAAGAGGGTTTGCGCTTGAAACGCCGACTTAACGAAATTATGGCAGCCAGCACCGGCCAAAAGATTGAAAAGATCACCACAGATATGGAGCGTGATTACTGGATGAGCGCGGACGAAGCTCATAAGTACGGCATCATTGACAAAGTTATCACCACACCGCCAAAACAGGCTAAATAAGAAGCTAAAGTAGTGATAGAACTGTTAGATGCCGCCACTGATCTTGTTGCCTTAAAGGCGCTCGATTACGACACGTGGCGTGCGACAATCTGGCAGCTAGTTGTTGCACAAAAGACGAGTACTGGCCTCAGCAGAGAATTGCCTATTCCCGCCGATGGATATCGTCATATGGATTCAGCCAAGGGGCGGCTGGAAAGAATTGCTCGAAATGCGACGAGACATCATTTGGCGGCCTACATCATAAAGTCATTAGAGAGCCAGGATGCCATCGGAATGGCAACCGCAATGCTGAGCGGAGTTCCTACTTCCGATGAATACAAAGGAGGGGTTGAGCTTTCATACTGGACCAGTGACTCCTATAAAAATACAGAGACCGGTCAAGCTATCGGAAGCGCCCTGGTGGGGCGCTTGGCCGAGGTGCCAGGCGCTGCACGATCCCACGGAGGTCTTTGGACGGTTACTCTGCCCGATGATCAAGTTAAAGCCGACGTATGGGGAGCGCTTGACTTTCAAACCCTTGGGCCTGCGCAGCGCTATGACATTGATGACAAAGTAGAGGAACCACGCCAACTCTGGGTGAGACCTTACGACTTACGCCTCCAGCCCGAAATACGTGCTTGACATTTGCGGAAGTACGCTCCATAATCCCAAGCTAAGAAGTAGTGTAAGCATGGGTAGTGCTATAGTCGTGATTCGCTTTCGACATAATATTGCGCCAAAAACGCCTAGCTTAGTTACCTTCGCGCGATAAAAACTTAACACACTAAGTATCAACTATCCTTGGCCCTAAAGTACGTCAAGGTCTCTGCAAGTCGTGCTGGACTGCAGTGTAAGCACTAGGGGAATTATGGCGAAAAGTACACTCAAGGACGCGGCTAACAAGAAGAGCGCGCGCGTATACTACACTCGTCAAGACGACGCGATCGACCTGGCCAATCTGGTCGACCATCAGAACAAGTCCTTCCAATGGTTTGTGGAAGAAGGCTTGGGTGAACTGTTGGCTGAGATTAGTCCAATTGACGACTATACAAGCACCAAGCTTAGTCTCGTCTTTAAGGACTATCATTTCGAAGAACCTATAATGAGCGAGGCCGAGGCGCGCGAAAACAACGTCAGTTATGAAGCGCCACTCAAGGCCAAAGTAGAACTTACCAACAAAATCACCGGCGAAGTCAAAGAGCAGGAAATTTACCTGGGCAACTACCCTTGGATGACCAAGCGCGGCACGTTTGTGATTAACGGCGCCGAACGCGTGGTTGTATCACAACTTATCCGTTCAGCGGGTGTATTCTTTACTGCCGATCAGCACGGTGCAACCAGTCTGTACGGTGCCAAGGTTATTCCTGGCCGCGGTGCGTGGCTTGAGTTTGAGACCGCTGCCGCCAGTGGTCTTTTTGTAAAAATTGATCGCAAGCGCAAAATTGCCGTTACCACCTTACTCCGCGCACTAGGTATGACCGAAGCGCAGATGAAGGATGCTTTCAAGCATGTTGACACAGGTAAGGTGAGTTACCTAGATGCCACTCTCGACAAAGACCCAACTCGCGGCCAAAGCGACGCCCTTATCGAGGTCTATCGCCGCTTGCGCCCTGGCGATCTTGCTACCGTTGATAACGCCAAAGCGCTTATCGAAAATATGTTCTACAATTTTAAGCGTTTCGACTTTAGCCGCGTAGGCCGCTACAAAATCAACAAGCGCCTGAATCTGGACGTGCCGAACACTGCCGAAAATCGCGTCATGCGTCTCGACGACCTCGTCGCTATTGTTGCTGAGCTGATCCGCATGAACGTCAATCAAGATCCTGCCGACGACATCGACTCGCTGGCTAACCGTCGCGTCAAACTCGTTGGCGAGTTAGTGCAGCGCCAGTTCCGTATCGGACTCCTGCGCATGGAACGCAACACCAAAGACCGTATGTCAATGTCCGAAATAGAGACCGTTACTCCCGGGCAGCTGATTAACGCCCGTCCGGTTGTTGCGGCGGTGCGCGAATTCTTCGCTTCCAGCCAATTGTCACAATTTATGGACCAGATCAACCCTCTGTCTGAGCTGGCCCACAAGCGTCGCCTGAGTTCCATGGGTCCAGGTGGTTTATCGCGTGAGCGCGCCGGCTTTGAAGTTCGCGACGCCCACGCTACGCACTACGGCCGTATCTGCGCCGTCGAGACGCCGGAAGGTGCCAACATTGGTCTAGTCTCTAATCTCGCTAACTATGCACGTATTAACGAGTATGGCTTTATCGAAACTCCATACCGCAAGGTTATCAACGCGGTTACTCCTAAAGATGCTGTTGGCCACATTGCCCGGGAAGATCTGAAGGATGCCGACGGCAAGGTTGTTGTCAAAGCAGGCAAAACGATCACCAAAGACGATGCTGACAAGCTTGCCAAAATAGAAGGCCGCGCTACCTGGCCGGTTAAGGCTAAGGTAACTGACACTGTTGTATATCTCGATGCCGCCGCCGAAGAAGCCGCTGTTATCGCCGGCATCGGTAACGAAGTCGACGAAAACGGTTACTTTGTAGAATCCCGCATCGGTGCTCGCACCGAACTGAAGCCGGGTGAAGCAGATGCCGACGATGTCACACACATGGACGCTGCCCGCAATCAGATTATTGGCTCCAGCGCCGGTTTGATTCCATTTATCGAAAAGAATTACGTATATCGTTCCTTGATGGGTAGCAACCAGCAGCGTCAGGCAGTCCCGCTTATTCAGCCATCCGCTCCAATTGTTGGTACTGGTTTGGAAGGCGCCGCCGCCCGCAACACTGGTCAGATGATTTTGGCCGAAGACAACGGTGAAGTTATCAAAGCTACCGCTCAACAAGTAGTTGTAAAGTACGCTGACGGCAATGTTACCTACGAGCCACAGCACTTCATTCGTTCCAACGAGGGCACCAGCATCAACCAAAAAGTTGTTGTAAATACCGGTGATAAAGTTGCCAAGGGCGATGTCCTTATCGAAGGTATGTCGATCCAAAATGGCGAATTGGCACTCGGCAAAGACCTCTTAGCGGCATTTATGCCTTGGAATGGTTACAACTTTGAAGACGCCATCATCATCAGCCGCAAACTGGTCGAGGACGATACGCTCACCTCTATTCATATCGTTGACTTCATGATCGAAGTCCGCGAGACCAAACTGGGGCCAGAAATTGTTACCCGCGATATTCCAAATGTTTCTGAAGACGCCCTGCGTCACCTCGATGACGACGGCATCGTACGCATTGGTGCGGAAGTACACCCCGGCGATATCTTGGTTGGGAAGATTACGCCAAAGGGTGAGCAAGAATTAAGCAGCGAAGAACGCCTGCTGCGCGCTATTTTCGGTGAAAAAGCCAAGGAAGTTCGCGATACCTCACAGCGCATGAGTAATGGCAAGCACGGGAAAGTGGTTGGCGTGAAGGTGTTTAGCCGCGAGAACGGTCACGAACTGAAGGCTGGCGTGCTGATGCAAATTCAGGTTTTTGTAGCCCAAATGCGCAAAATTAGCGTCGGCGACAAGCTTGGTGGACGCCACGGAAACAAGGGTGTTATTGCCCGCATTCTGCCTGTCGAAGACATGCCGTTCATGGGAGACGGCCGGCCGGTAGACATTATCCTAAACCCGCTCGGTGTACCGGCTCGTATGAACCTTGGCCAGATTTTTGAAACACACCTTGGTATGGCCGCCCAGGCACTTGGCATCAAAGTGGCAAGTCCATCGTTCAATGGTGTGCCAATTGCGAAGATTCAGTCTCTGCTTCAAGAAGCTGGTTTGCCAGAAGATGGGCGCCAGCAGCTGTACGATGGCCGTACTGGTGAAGCCTTTAGCGAGCGCGCGACCGTAGGAAGCATGTACATGATTAAGCTTAACCACATGGTGGCCGATAAGATTCACGCTCGCTCCACTGGTCCGTACACCATGGTTACCCAGCAGCCACTCGGCGGTAAGGCTCAGAATGGTGGTCAGCGCTTTGGAGAAATGGAAGTATGGGCACTTGAAGCCTACGGTGCCGCAACTACGCTGCAAGAAATGTTGACCATCAAATCCGACGACGTTTATGGACGCTCCAAGAGTTATGAATCGATCATCAAAAAGACACCAATTGTCGGTCCAAAAGTACCAGAAAGCTTTAATGTGCTCGTGAAAGAACTGCAAGGCCTCGGCCTCAAGGTTGACCTTGTAGCTTCCGACACCGTTGTTGATGCTGAACAGGTCTTAGCGACTAATGTTCGTGATGAAGCCGAGCATATTTCCGATGTAGAGGTCCCTGCTCCCACTATCTCCGATGTAGATGTTACAGAGGAATCAGCCGTTGACGAATTTATGACTGTTGGCGACGTGACCGAAGACGGAAGCGTCGTGCCAACCGACTCAGACGACGATGACCTGGGGGATGACGATTTCGCCGTCACCGAAGAAGACACTAACGAAGAGGAGATTGCCTAATGCGACGCTATAGTTACGGCACTAATATCGCTGATTTTGACGCGGTTCGCTTGGCAGTCGCCAGTGCTGCCGATATTCTAGAATGGTCACACGGCGAAGTCACTAAGCCGGAGACCATCAACTACCGCACCCAAAAGCCGGAGCGCGACGGCTTGTTCTGTGAGCGTATCTTTGGGCCGGTCAAAGACATCAACCCGCACGATGCCAAATACAAGGGTGTTCGCTCCCGCGAAGCAGCTGTCGATAAGAACGGCGAGCTCGTTACCAAGAGCATTGTCCGCCGTGAGCGCATGGCCCACATCAGCCTGGCCGTCCCCGTGGCACACATCTGGTTCCTGCGTGGAACCCCAAGCGCCATTGGCTTGCTGCTTGGCATGACCGTCAAAAACCTGGAGCGCGTGGCTTACTTTGCCAGTTACATTGTGAAGCGCGTTGACGAAAAGAAGCGCGACCAATATCGCACCGACAAAGAAGCAGAGTTTGCTGCTGCCAAGGAAGCCATCAAGCTCCGCTACGAAAAAGAAGCCGAACAGCCAGAAGCTAACCTTAAAGCTCTGGCCGAAATGCAGACTAAAGAGTTGGCTGAAGTCGACAAAGACTTTGAACTCCTCAAAACTCAGCTCGATAGCTTGGTTAAACTGCGCCTCATCTCCGAAATTGATTACCGCAACTTACCTGAAGAATTGCGCGGCATGATTTCGGTTGGTATGGGTGGTGCAGCTCTCAAGGCATTGTTAGACGAGATTGATCTCAGAGCCCTCATCACTGAACTGACTACCGAAGCTGACGAAGCCAAGGGACAGCGTAAGAAGAAACTGATGAAGCGTCTCCGCTTGCTGGAAAGCATGGAGCGTGCTGGCATCGAACCAGCCAGTATGTGCTTGAGCGTACTGCCGGTTATCCCCCCAGATCTTCGCCCTATGGTGCAGCTCACCGGTGGACGTTTTGCGACATCCGATTTGAACGACTTATACCGTCGTGTCATCAATCGTAACAATCGTTTGAAGAAACTCATGGAGCTCAACGCCCCTGAAGTCATTCGCCGTAATGAGCAACGCATGCTTCAAGAAGCTGTCGACGCGCTCATCGATAATAACAGCGCCCGCTCCGGCCGCGCCGTCGCCGCTACCGGTCAACGCCGTCGTCTGAAATCTCTGAGCGACATGCTAAAAGGCAAACAAGGGCGCTTCCGCCAGAACCTACTTGGTAAGCGTGTGGACTACTCTGGTCGCTCGGTAATTGTTGCTGGCCCAGAACTCAAGATTAGCCAATGTGGTTTGCCGAAGATGATGGCTCTGGAACTCTTCAAGCCATTTGTGATCGGTGAGCTCATCTACCGTGAGCAAGCTCACAACATCCGCAGTGCTACCCGCATGATCGAAACCGGCGAAATCGCCGTATGGGATGCACTCGACGAAGTCATTCGTGGTAAATACGTGCTACTTAACCGTGCACCATCGCTGCACCGTCTCTCGATCCAAGCTTTTATGCCCGTGCTCATCGAAGGTCGCGCCATTCAACTGCACCCCCTCGTCTGTAAAGGCTTCAACGCCGACTTCGACGGTGACCAAATGGCCGTGCATCTTCCGCTCAGTGAAGAAGCTCAGGATGAGGCCCGCGAAATCATGGCTGCTAGCAATAACTTGCTTAAGCCTGCCGACGGTACGCCTATTCTTTACATCGAACAAGACATGGTGCTAGGTTGCTACTACCTGACATACGAGCGCTCTAGCGTAAAAGCAGAAGCCAAGCCCTACCAGCACCTTGAAGAAGCCTTAATGGCTCTCGACGCTGGCGTCCTTAAGCTACAGAGCACTATCCGTGTACCATTCCGCAACGAGATTCGCACCACCACCCTTGGCCGTATCTTGTTCAACGAAGTCTTCCCAGAAGATTTCCCATTCCAGGATGAGCCCATGACCAAGAAAAAATTGCAGCAAGTTATGTCTTTGGTGTACCAGAAATACGGCCAAACCCGCACTGCTGAAATCGCCGACGAACTTAAAGCTCTTGGCTTTCACTACGCTACCACCTCCGGTTTGTCGATGGGTATGGGCGACTTTATTCCGCTCGAGGGTATGGACAAGGTTATTGGCGACGGCGAAACCCGCACTGCGGCCATTTCCGACCAATACGAACAGGGCTTTATCACTGACGAAGAACGCTACCGCTTGACGGTCGAAACCTGGACCAAGATCGACACGAAAGTACAGGAATTGCTTTCTGAGCAGATGATTGGCCAAGACACCAGCACCGCCATCGCCATTACTTCTGGCGCCCGTGGTAACATCTCGCAGATGAAGATGTGTGTTGGCATGCTTGGTATGTTTAGCGACGCCGGTGGGCGGGCCATCGAACTACCCGTGAAGTCCGGTTATATCCAAGGCTTAGACCCGTTGGAATACTTCACTGGTACTCGTGGAACCCGTAAGGCGCTTATCGATATCGCGCTCAAGACCGCCGACGCCGGTTACCTCACGCGCCGTCTGGTTGATGTTGCCCAAGACGTCTTTACGCTCGAAGGCGACGACAGCGAGGCGCAAGACCCTGGCTTTGCTATGTATCGTGCCGATGCCGACGAAATTGGCGTATCGTATGCCAGCCGCCTGCAAGGCCGTTATACTGCCGCCCCTGTTAAGGGTCATCTCAAGCGTGGCGAGCTTATTTCTCCAGAACTCGCCAAAATTTTGGAAGGCGACACCAGTGTTGACGGCGTCAAAGTGATGTCCGTACTCAGCGCGACCAGCGTCCATGGGGTACCGCAAAAATCCTATGGTATTGATCCAGCTACTGGCCTGCTGGTGGCCGCCCATCATCCTATCGGTGTAATCGCCGCACAGTCTATCGGTGAGCCTGGCACGCAGCTGAGCCTCGACTCCAAGCACCGCTCTGGTGCCTTGGTAGCCGATGACACTGCCCAAGGTCTGTCGCGTATTGAAGAGCTCTTCGAAATTCGTACACCAAAGGGTCAGGCTTACCTGACTGACATCTCTGGCGTTGCCAACGTATGGGAAGAAGGTGACCATTACATCGTTCAAGTTACCGCCAAAGACAAAGAAAACATTGTCTTTAAGCTTGGCGACCGTGTTGCCAAGGTCAAAAATGGCGCAGAAGTCGCCATTGGCGACGTGGTTGCCAGTATGGAAGATGGTTCCGAACCACTGGTTGCCCCAATGGCCGGTAAGGTTGAGGTAACTGAAAAGACTGTGGTTATCACGCCTGCTGGACAGAGTGTGGTGCGCTACGAGATCCCCGGCTTTAAACAGATTATGGTCCTGGACGGCGACGCTGTTGTCGCCGGTCAGCGTCTGACGAACGGTTCGATTAATCTACCCGAGTTGATGCGTTTGCAAGGCGTGCAACCCACGCAGCGTTACATAATGAACGAGATCCTGCACATCTTTGCTGCGCAGGGCCAGAATATTGCTGATAAGCACCTCGAAATCATCGTGCGCCAGATGTTTAGTCGTGTACAGGTCGAGGAGCCGGGCGATTCTGAGTTCGTGACTGGGGACGTAGTGAGCAAGCTTGCTGCCGTCGAAGCCAACGACCAACTCGTAACTGAAGGTAAAACGCCGGCTAAGTACAATCAGCTCATCTTGGGTATCACCAAGGCATCGCTCAGTACCGACTCATTCCTGAGTGCCGCATCGTTCCAAGACACCACCCGCGTCCTGATTGCCGCAGCTACCTCTGGCCGCATCGACAAACTGTTCGGCCTGAAAGAAAACGTGATCCTGGGTCGCAAGATCCCTGTAGGCACCGGCTATGGTGCCGCAGCCCGCGAAAAGGAAGCTGCCGAAGCGTTACTTGCGATCGAAGCGTAATCCTGTTAGAATAGTACCTACATAGTAACATGCAGTCCGAGCCAGGGAAGTAAGGGTAGACAGAGTTGGCACTCGTTAACCCTCCCTGATTGCGCGTAGACCTGCAGAATAAGGAGCAATAATGCCAACAATCAATCAATTGATTCGCAAACCGCGGACCAAGGTGACTACCAAAAGCAAGTCACCAGCCATGCAGCGCGTGGTCAACAACCTCAAAACCAAGAACTACGAAAAGGCTTCACCGCTCAAACGCGGTGTCTGTGTCAAGGTAACTACCAAGACTCCTAAGAAGCCAAACTCAGCTCTCCGTAAAGTGGCGCGTGTTCGCCTCACCAACGGCTACGAAGTCTGGGCATATATTGGCGGCGAAGGCCATAACCTGCAAGAGCATGCTGTCGTCCTGGTACGCGGTGGCCGTGTGAAAGATCTTCCGGGTGTACGCTACCACATCGTACGCGGTGCGCTTGACCTTCAAGGTGTCCAAAATCGCAAGAAGGGCCGTTCCAAGTACGGCGCAAAGAAGGAGTCTAAATAATGCCTCGCCACAAGACTAAGGCTTTGGTTCGTGACGTTCAGCCAGATCGCCTTTATAACAGCGTCCAGATTGCCCGCTTGATCAACCGCGTCATGCGTGACGGCAAGAAACAAGTTGCCGAACGCCTGGTATACACCGGCATGCAAAAGGCTGCCGACAAACTCAAAGTTGAGAATCCACTGGAAGTCTTCGACCAAGCTTTCAAGAATGTGCAGCCCCACATGGAAACTCGCTCCCGCCGGGTTGGTGGTGCTAACTACCAGATCCCATTCGAGGTAAAAGGCCAGCGTCAGAACCACCTCACCACGATGTGGTTCGTCGCCGCCGCCCGTTCCCGCAAGGGCATGAGCATGGCTGATCGTATCGCCCTTGAGCTCGTCGACGCATATAACAGCCAAGGTGCTGCCGTCAAGAAGAAGGAAGACACGCACAAGATGGCCGAAGCTAACCGTGCCTTCGCACACTTCGCCAGAGGGTAGTATGACTGAAAGAATCTGCTCCGACTTTCCCGCTAATTATTGGGAAGCGATCGAGGCTGACGTTCAGCCTAAACCGCCTATTGACCCAGGAAGTGATGATCTGACAATTCAACAGATAGCTACTCTAAACCCTGTGACACCTGACCAAATAGCGGCTACGGGGCGGTGGATGGCTGAAGAAATGCGACGAATACGGGGTTTTTGACCTCTCAACATAAGGAGAACATGTGGCAGACAAAAAATATACAATTCAAGACCTAAGGAACATTGGTATTATCGCGCACATCGATGCCGGTAAAACCACCACCACTGAAGGTATTTTGTATCGCACGGGCTTAAAGCATAAAATCGGTGCCGTACACGAAGGTGAAACGACTACCGACTGGATGGCCCAGGAGCGTGAACGCGGTATCACTATTGTGTCTGCTGCTGTTACTTGCTATTGGAAGGGCAAACAGATCAACATTATCGACACCCCAGGGCACATCGACTTTACGGTTGAAGTAGAGCGTAGCTTACGTGTGCTTGATGGTGCTGTAGTGGTCTTCGACGGCAAAATGGGCGTGGAATCACAGTCCGAAACCGTTTGGCGCCAAGCTGACAAATATGGTGTGCCGCGTATCTGTTTCATTAACAAGATCAACCAAACCGGCGGTGATTTCTACAAATCATTAGAGAGTATTCATAACCGCTTAAGCAAGCGCGCATTCCCCATCCACCTGCCCATCGGCTTCGAACAGAGCATCAACGGTATTGTCGACCTCATTCGCATGAAGGCCTACACCTACAAAGAATTCACCGATCATGAACTGGTGGAGGGTGACATTCCTGCCGATATGATGGATCAGGTCAACCGCTACCGTAGCCTCCTGATCGAGAACGCTGTAGCCGAAGACGAAGTCATGCTCGAGAAATATCTTGAAGTAGGCGAAGAAGGTCTCACCGAAGAAGAAATTATGCACGCTATCCGCAGCGCCGTGCTCAGCGGTAAGTTCTATGCTGTTACGGGTGGTGACGGCCGCGGTGTGATTGTTGAGAAATTGCTTGACCTGGTTGTCGACCTGCTGCCCGCTCCAACCGACCGCCCAACCAACTGGGGTACCCACCCAAAGACTGGCGATGAAATCGAGCGCAAACATTCCGATGCCGAGCCATTCAGCGCACTGGCCTTTAAGATTACCACCGACCCATTCGTGGGTAAGCTGGCTTATTTCCGAGTGTATTCCGGCAAGATCGTTGCTGGTTCCTACGTTTTGAACAGCTCAACGGGCGAGAAAGAACGTGTGGGCCGTATCGTCCGTCTGCAAGCCGACAAGCGCGAAGATGTTACTGAAGTGACTGCTGGCGACATCGCTGCCATTGTTGGCCTTAAAGGTACTACCACTGGTAACACCCTTTGCGACCCGAACAATCCTATCGTGCTGGAGAGCATTACCTTCCCAGAACCCCCTGTTTCGATCGCCATCGAGCCCAAGACCAAGGCCGACCAGGAAAAAATGGGCATTGCCCTGCAGCGTCTAGCCGAAGAGGACCCAACCTTCCGCATCCGCGTTGATGACGAGACCGGCCAGACCATCATCTCTGGTATGGGCGAATTGCACCTCGAGATTCTTGTAGACCGCATGAAGCGCGAATTTAACGTCGAAGCTAACATCGGTCAGCCGCAGGTCGCTTACCGCGAAACCATTCGCAAGGACGCCGTGGAAGTGCAAGGCAAGTTCATCCGTCAATCCGGTGGTCGCGGTCAATATGGTGACGTCTGGCTTCGCCTGTCACAGAACGAGATGGGCAAGGGCTTTGAGTTTATCAACCTCATCAAGGGCGGTGTTGTTCCTGGTGAATACATCAAGCCCATTGAGCAGGGTATCGTCGAAGCTATGGCTAACGGTGTTATCGCCGGCTACCCGGTAGTAGATATCCGTGTTGAACTGTACGACGGTAGCTATCACGAGGTTGACTCCTCGGAAATGGCTTTCAAGATTGCCGGTAGTATGGCGCTCCAAGAGGGCGTTAAAAAAGCCAGCCCGGTGCTGCTCGAACCTATCATGAAAGTGGTCGTCGTCACCCCCGAAGAATTCATGGGCGACGTTATCGGCGACCTCAATAGCAAGCGCGGCCGCATCGAATCTATCGAAGACCTCAGCCAAGGCGTCAAAGAAATAACCGCTTTTGTACCATTAGGTGAAATGTTCGGCTACACTACCAATTTGCGCAGCGCCACCCAGGGCCGTGCCAGCTCCAGTATGGAGTTGCACCACTACGAAGACGTGCCAAACAACGTGGCTACTGCCATCATCGCCAAAAACGCTAAGTAATCCGTAAAAAAATAAGAGGGTGGGACGGGTTAGTCAAATCGACTAATAGCCCATTATGGTATTTGTATCGCATGCAAGACGAGAATAGGCTCGCGGAACTCCGCGCTCAGATCGATGAAGTAGACGAAAAAATTGTTGCCCTGGTAAATGAACGAGCTCGACTCGCATTGCTAGCCGGCATCGCCAAGGGCAGTCGGGAGATTCGCCGTCCCGAACGTGAGACCGAGGTGTTGAAACGCATCAGCAAGATGAGCAAAGGGCCGCTATCTGATGAAGGTATACGCGAAATATTCCACACCATAATCGGTATTTGTCGAGCCATTCAATACAATAAGTAGCATGGGACATAAGACCTGATACGGGTACCTGCTATTGAAATAGTTTGTAATCTATTCAAAAATAGGTCTTAACCCTTTACACCGCTATTCGTTTTCGGTACAATGAACGGGTTACTCGTGCGAGGTCTTCTAGCGCGACATTAAACAGATAATTAATTAGGAGTCATCTAATGGCAGATTCTTTTGATCGTAGCAAGCCCCACGTCAACGTTGGTACTATGGGCCACGTCGACCACGGCAAAACTACGCTAACCGCCGCGATTACCCACGTACTCGCCAAGCGCCTTCCTAGCAAAATTAACGTTCCTAAGAACTACGACGAAATCGACAACGCGCCAGAAGAAAAGGCTCGCGGCATCACCATCGCTACTGCTCACATGGAGTACGAGAGTGAGAAGCGCCACTACGCACACGTCGATATGCCCGGCCACGCCGACTACGTTAAGAACATGATCACCGGTGCTGCCCAGGTTGACGGTGCTATCTTGGTTGTATCTGCCGCCGATGGTCCTATGCCTCAGACCCGCGAGCACGTACTGCTTGCCAAGCAAGTGGGCGTCCCTTACATCTTGGTGTTCCTCAACAAGATGGACCTCGCCGACAAAGACCTCGTCGAACTCGTCGAGGAAGAAATCCGCGAGCTGCTCGAAAAGAACGGCTTCGACAAGAACTGTCCAATCATTCGCGGTTCTGCCACCAAGGCCCTCGAGGGCGACAAGGAAAGCGAAGACGCCATTATGGAACTCGTCGCTGCACTTGACTCACACGTTCCAGAACCAAAGCGCGACCTCGACAAGCCATTCCTGATGCCTATCGAAGATGTCTTCAGCATTAAGGGTCGCGGCACCGTTGCTACCGGCCGTATCGAACAAGGTATTGTTAAGGTCAACGAAGAAGTAGAGATCGTCGGCGTCCGCGACACCCGCAAGAGTGTTGTCACCGGGGTTGAGATGTTCAAGAAAAACCTCGACCAAGGTCAGGCTGGCGATAACGTCGGTATCCTGCTCCGCGGTATCGAGCGCGACGACATCGAGCGCGGCCAAGTCTTGGCCAAGCCAGGTAGCGTTACCCCTCACACCGAGTTCGAGTCAGAAGTCTACATCCTTTCCAAGGAAGAAGGCGGCCGCCACACTCCCTTCTTCAAGGGTTACAAGCCTCAGTTCTACTTCCGCACCACGGACGTAACCGGTGAGGTTGAGCTCCCTGCAGACAAAGAAATGGTTATGCCAGGCGACACCGTAACCTTTAAGGTTAAGCTGCTCCAGCCTATCGCTATGGAACAGGGACTACGCTTCGCTATCCGCGAAGGTGGCCGTACCGTTGGCGCCGGTGTTGTAACCAAGGTCATCAAATAATCTAGTCGTCTAAACGACTCGCACATTAAGAAGGAATAAACAGCAATGGTAGCAGAAGTAAAAAAAGATCAAAAACAGCGTATTCGTATCCGCCTCAAGGCCTACGACCACAAAGTAATAGATCAAGCCGCAAAACAGATCGTTGATACTGCGCTGCGCACCGGCGCTACCATTGCTGGCCCTATTCCACTGCCTACCGACCGTAGCACTTTTACGGTTATCAAGTCCCCCCACGTATTCAAGAAGGGGCGTGAGCAATTCGAGATGCGCGTACACAAGCGTTTGATTGACGTGACTGATCCAACGCCAAAGACCATCGACTCACTCATGAACTTGAGCCTGCCCGCTGGTTGCGACGTCGAAATCAAGATGTAAATCTTCTGTCCTATAAAAAATAAACCGCCTATAAAGAAGCGGTTTATTTTTTATATTAGGCCAACGCATTTAGTTGAACGATTAGAATCGTAGCGAGTGTAGTGATATCATCTAAGGATGTCAGAATTCGATTCGAATGTCCCAGATGCGGCAAGAAGCGCTTTTCGCACAACCTTACACCGAGAGCGGGGTAAGCGAAGAGCGGCAGGATTTATGATAGGTTCGGTGGCGTTTGCCGGAGAAGGGGACGCACTCATATGCGTGGATGAATGTACTCCGAAAAATCCACCCCGCCTACGTTTTCCACGTTACATGGTAACCATAGGTGCCATAGGAGACTTTGGAAAGGAAAACATTGAAGGGGCGGTCATCACCCATGTAACGCCTAATCATACGCTGGACGGCTGGAGCAAATACAGCCTACCCCTGCCATACGCTCTACCGTGGTCCAAGATAGCTCGAGCGCAAGGATTGTATAGAGAAGTTGCTTTATCGGCGAAGTATAAGTACGGCGAGATGGCGTCTCCTGCCTTACACGGCATAGCGTCAGAGTATTATAAGCTCTATGAGCGGGGCGGTCTGCTGTACGACCTAGGGGAGCAGCCTTATAGAGAAGAGTTGTGCGAAGGCATGTCGCCGCATATGGCATCCGCCTTAGGGCCAGCGCAAGACAACCTGGCGAGCACATTAGAAGAAGTTGCCGCCCAGCTGCGCAGATCACCGGAAGCCATACTAGACGCATGGCCACTTAGTGAGGGCCCGCTTTTTCGTAAGGGAAAGCCGAGCTATGACGGCGTAAGACTCGAGTGGACGACCGACTTTTCGGGAGCGACCTTGGCTGGCTTAGGGGTGCAGCCGATAGACCCTCAGCCGTGGTTCCGTCCTAATGCACGTTCATAATGTGGAGCGATTTTAATTGTCTCGCTCGTATTCAACACTGCCCAGGAAGCGGATAACTAGATTGGAGATGATGTATGATGAAGTCGCCAGAATTAATCGTGTTTGTTAACGAAGACGGAGTTCCCACCGGTGAGACCGGACCAAAGCTCGAGAGTCATACCGCATACACAAGGCTACATCTCGCTTTTTCGTGTTACATTTTCAGGCGCAGCGATAAAAAATTCCTACTGACACAGCGGGCCCTTAGTAAGAAAGTCTGGCCTGGGGTTTGGACAAATAGTGTCTGCGGACACCCGCAGCCTGGCGAAGCCACCGTGGATGCAATTCGTCGACGCGCCGCTTTCGAGCTCGGCATGCACGATTTCCAGGACATTACGCCGATATTGCCGAAGTATCGCTACACAACTCCGGAATATAACGGCATTATTGAAAACGAATTCTGTCCTGTTTACCTAGCCTACACGAACGCAGAGCCAGAGCCGAATCCCGATGAGGTCGAAGCGTACCAATGGGTTAGCTGGCAAGATTACAAGCACCTTTTAGCATCTAAGCCAGACATTATGAGTTACTGGGCCAAGGATCAATATGTACAGCTCAAAGACCTTGCACCATTTGATACGCTCTAGACGCACTGCCGAAATGTGCATTGCTTGTGGTGAGATAACACGCAAGGTATACTAAGCGCTAATGACAAAAACAAAAAAGAAAAACAGCCCAAGGCGGCGAGAGCTGGATGGTGTTTTCTTATTAAAGTTGGTGTTGTATGTGCTGCTAGGGTCGATGTGGCTCAAAATCAGCCATGGAGACATGGTTCGCCTACCGATCCCCATCGGATTGGCCATGGGCTTGGTTTTTACGAGTCATGAACATTTCCAAATCGACCGTAAAATTGAATACGCCGTGCTGCTTATAGCTATGCTCATAGGCTATCTTGCCCCATACGGCCTGTACATATATCTAAACTAGCTACATATCCGGCATTTCGTCTGAGATCATCTCCTGGACAGTTTTCTTAAACTCGGCTAGTACTGCCGAAGGGCGAAGTATTGACGGGTACCACAAGTGCACTATTGTTTCGCCGATTGGAGCTACTTTGCTTTCGACTACAGTACTAAATTGACAAACGGCTAGCGGCAGAGGGGGTCTTTCCCGTTTTGCGTCTGCGATGGCGAGACGGACTGGCTTTACTGGGGAAAGCATACGTTCGTACGCTTCCCAAGCATTTTTGGTCGCTGGTGAGACTCTGTCTAATGCTGCTCGACCAATACTTGCACCCAAGATCATCTTTCTCATCCTTGCCGCTTCTTGCGCAACGACCTCTGGATTATCTTCCTGCGTAATAGTAATTGCAGTGTAGTATCTATCAAATTCAGGATCTGCTCCTGGCCAATAAAATGCCGCTGAGCAGTGGTCTAATTGAATATCTGGATCATAAGCGTCTGTTACCCCAGGCTCGCTGTTACTGAGCGCGATATTTGAGTAATCGGAGTCATGAGACAAGCCTTCTAATATATAAAGACTACGCTCGCTCTGGTAGGGATATTCTGAATTGGCCATGAAAAACCTTATTATTATACGTTCGCAAAGAAAAATCACTCTAACGTCAGTGTAGAATTGTCTACACATTGACAAGGGAAGATATCTCTGTTACGATGTATTGGTATATCAAATACCTGTACTTGGTGATTTGAGCAGGTCGCTCTTAACAGAGGCGAAACCACTCGGAGCCGAGCGTTTTTATACTCGTGAAGTTATAAAAGGTGAGGCGGCAGGATAAGGATGCGGACTACCATGTGTCCGTATGGAGTCACTATGAAAGCACTCATTACCCGAAAGGTAGGCATGACCAGCACCATCGCAGAAGATGGCGTTGTTACTGCTATTACCTTGCTTTCCGCTAGTCCCTGCGTTATTACGCAGGTCAAAACCGCAGATCCAGACGGCTACACCGCCGTGCAGATCGGTTTTGAAGAAGCAAAAAAGCAAAACGTTAACAAGGCGCAAGCTGGTCATTTCGCGAAGGCCGGCGAGATTATGCCAAAAATTATTCGCGAGTTCCGCGTCGACGAAATCACTGAAGACCTCAAGGTTGGAGAAACGATCAACCCCGAGGTCTTTTCAATTGGTGACGAAATCGACGTAACGGGCACCAGCAAAGGTAAAGGTTGGGCCGGCACTATTAAGCGTCACAACTTCCACCGCGGCCGCAAGACCCACGGTGGCCGGTCGTACCGCCGTCCTGGTTCTATTGGCTCTATGTACCCTCAGAAGATTTTCAAGGGTAAGAAGATGGCTGGCCACATGGGCGCTGAGCAAGTCACCGTCAAGAATTTGAAGGTTGCACTCGTCGATACTGAGCTGGGTGTCATCGGCGTTACCGGTGCAGTGCCTGGCCCACGCAACGGCATTGTCATCATTAAGGAGGCCAAGTAATGTTTGCCGCAGCTATAAGGGAAAAGAGCAGCCAGAGCAACCGAATTTACTTCGGTTCCCTGCGCGATGAGAAAAACCGTAGGTTTGTCTTATGTGCCATTAAGGAGGCCAAGTAATGGCTGCTACAACTACCGTGCCGACCTTCACGAAGAGCGGTGCTAAAGCAACAACCGCTGCCAAGCTCGACGCCGGCGTCTTTGCGATTATGCCAGAAAACCACGAGCTTCTGAAGCTCGCCTACACCGCATACCTCGCAAACGGCCGCGACAACTTGGCGCAAACCAAAACCCGCGGCCTGGTGAGTGGTGGCGGCAAGAAACCCTGGAAGCAAAAGGGCACTGGCCGCGCACGCTTCGGCTCTACCCGTAACCCTATTTGGCGTGGCGGCGGTGTCGCCTTTGGGCCCACCGGCAACGAAAATTACTCCGTTAAGGTAAACGTCAACGCCAAGCGCCAAGCATTGCGCCAAGCGCTCAGTCTCTCGGCCAGCGAAAGCCGAGTGTGCGTTATCGAAACTTTCGAATGCAAAGAAGGTAAGATTTCCCAAACCGCCAAGCTGCTCGACAAGGTCGGCGCCAAAGGCAGCGTGCTCATCGTCGTAGATCACAAAGATGATCTAGCCGTACGTGCTACCAACAACCTGCCTAAGGTAAAGGTAGTACAAGCCAATTACCTCAATGTGTATGATGTCTTAAATGCCGATACTGTCCTGATCAGCGAAAAGTCACTAGCCATCATTAGCGAGTGGCTCGGAGGTACTAAGTAATGGACAAGACTACTGTATTGAAGCCACGGCTGAGCGAAAAGACCTTTGGTCTTGCCCAATCGCGCACCGTATACGTCTTTGACGTGCCTACCGATGTTAACAAGCACACCGTTGCGGCAGCTGTTGCAACTCAATTTGATGTCACGGTTATGGCCGTCAACATCGTGAACAGCAAGGGTAAGAAGACTCGTCTGGCTCGCAAGAACGGCCGCGCCATCACAGGACGACGTTCTGACACCAAGAAAGCCTACGTTACCCTTAAGGAAGGCCAAAAACTTCCATTCTTCGATGAGCCTGAAACCGACAAGAAAGCCGACAAAAAGGCTGCGAAGAAAGAGGAGAAGAAGTAATGGCTCTCAAACAATATAACCCCACGACCCCCGGTCGTCGTGGCATGACCAGCCAGGACACCAGCGAAATCACAACCAAGAAACCGCTGCGCTCCTTGCTCGTCCACAAGCGCGTCCAGAACGGCCGCAACAACCAAGGCCGCATTACCACCAGGCACAAGGGTGGCGGTGTCCGCCGCTTCTATCGTATTATGAACTTTAACCTCGCTGAAGGCGTCACCGCCGTCATCGAGCACATCGAATACGACCCAAATCGCAGTGCCCGCATTGCTCGCATTAAAGAAAACAACGGCACGTACCACTACATCCTCGCTGCCAAAGATATGAAGGTTGGCCAGACCATTACGAGCGGCGAAGAAGCACCTATCGAGAATGGTAATCGTTTGCCAATCAAGAATATCCCTATCGGCAGTACCATCCACGCCATCGAGATGAAGCCTGGCCGCGGTGCCCAAATGGTACGCAGCGCCGGTAACGGTGCTCAGTTGATGGCCAAAGAGGGCGACTACGCCCAAGTGCGTCTGCCGAGCGGCGAAGTTCGCTTGGTGCGCCTGGAATGCACCGCCAGTATTGGCGTTGTTGGCAACGAGCAGCACCAAAACATCAAGATCGGTAAGGCCGGCCGCAAGCGCCACATGGGCGTTCGTCCAACCGTTCGTGGTGTGGTTATGAATGCTGTTGACCACCCCCACGGTGGTGGTGACGGTGGCCGTCACCGCATGGCAAAAGCGCCCCGTACGCCTTGGGGCCAAAAGACTCTGGGTTACAAAACGCGCCGCCGCAAGTCTACATCGCAGTTCATTGTTAAAAGCCGTCATGCGGCGAAGAGGAAGTAGCGATATGACGAATCCTACAGAATTACCCAATAAACACGTCGATAGGGAATTTGTAACCGGGCTCGTCGGACAGCAAGTGGCTGCTAACTTAGCAGAGCTTGCTCGTCCGCCCCACGACCCGGTGCAGGGTTTTCGAGATCGGGGTTTACCTGAAATTGCGCCGAATGTTTTTTCCGGTTTTGGTGGTTTAGTAATAATAGATTTTAATACCAGGACAGCAGGAGAATCCCTATGAGTCGTTCGCTGAAGAAGGGACCATTCATCGACCCCAAGCTTGCCAAAAAAGCAGCCGCATTGGGGCCAGATGATCGTACCATTATCAAAACGTGGGCTCGGGCCTGCACCATCGCACCGGAATTCGTTGGCCGCACCTTTGCAGTCCACAATGGCAAAGTCCACGTGCCGGTATTTGTTACCGAAAACATGGTCGGCCACAAGCTGGGTGAATTCGCCCCGACCCGCAAGTTCCGCTCGCACGGCGGTAAATTAGCAAAGGGTGGTAAGTAGTATGAGCGTACAAGCAATTGCCAAAGGCGTTCGTATGAGCCCGCGCAAGGTTGGCGTCGTTGCTAGCCTGGTCCGCGGCCGCACCGTTGCCGACGCTTTGACTATTCTGGAACACACGCCCCGCCGTACGGCACTGCCTGTTTCCAAGACGATTAAAAGCGCACAGGCCAATGCCGACCACAATCACAATCTCAAGCCAGATACGCTTCGAATTGTAGAAATCAGCGTCACTCCAGGGCCACGCCTGAAGCGCTATCGCCCAGCCGCCCACGGCCGTGCGCTGCCATTTATGCGCCGCACCAGCCACATTCGCGTAGTCGTTGATGGCGAGGCGCGCGTTGCCAAGAAACCAGTCAAGACCGAAGAGGAGAAGAAGTAATGGGCCAGAAAGTTAACCCTATTAGCATGCGCCTCCAAGTCAATAAGAACTGGCGCAGCAAATGGTTTGTCAATAAGCGTGAATATGCCTCTTATTTGGCGCAAGATCTCGCTGTTCGCCGCATGATCAAGAATAAGTTGGGCTCCCGGGCCGCCATTAACAAAGTAGATATTGAGCGTTCGCCAAATCTCGTCACCGTCACCATTACTACGGCAAAGGCAGGTGTCGTGATCGGTCGTGGCGGTTCTGGCGCAACTGAGCTAAAGCAAACTATTGAAAAGATCTACGGCGTTCCCGCTCGCGTGAACATCGAAGAGATCAAGAAGCCGGAACTCTTTGCTAAATTAGTCGCCGAGAATATTGCCCACCAAATCGAACGCCGCATGAGCTTCCGCCGTGCCATTAAAGCGGGCGCTGCCAATACCATGCGTGCCGGTGCCAAGGGCATTCGTATCGAAGTATCCGGCCGGTTAAACGGTGCCGAGATGAGCCGCCGCGAGAAGGAAGTGCAGGGCTCTGTGCCACTTCACACTATTCGTGCTGATATCGACTACGCGCAAGTAGACGCCCGATTCCCAGGTTCCGGCATCATCGGCGTTAAGGTGTGGATTTACAAGGGAGAAGCATAATATGTTAGTCCCAAATCGCACCAAATTCCGTAAGGTTCGCAAAGGTCGCATCAAGGGCCCTGCCACCTCTGGTAATTATATTGCCTACGGCGAATTCGCGCTTCAGGCCCAAGGCCACGAGCGTGTTACCAGTCGACAGATCGAATCTGCCCGTCAAGCCATGACCCGCTACATCAAGCGTGGCGGCAAAATCTGGATTCGCATCTTCCCACATACCCCTGTCACCAAAAAGCCATTGGATGTAAAGATGGGCTCTGGTAAGGGTAGCCCAGAATACTTCGCTGCTAAGGTTCGCCCCGGTACAATTCTGTTTGAAATGCAGGGCGTGAGCGAAGAAATTGCTCGCGAAGCAATGCGTCTCGCCGCTCACAAGTTGCCGGTCAAGACCAAATTTGTGGCCAAGGAGGAACAGGCATGAAAGTAGCTGATATCCGTAAATTGTCGACAAGCGAATTGGCTACTCAAAGTACCAAGCTTCGCGAAGAAATTGTCGAGTTAAAGCGCCGTTTGAGTATGGGTGAAGTCCAAAACGTCCGCGTAATCCGCGGCAAGCGTAAAGACCTCGCCCGTATGCTGACTGTATTAAGCGAACAATTATCAAAGGAGACTAAGTAATGGCAAAAACTATTACCGGCATCGTCTCTTCGAAGAAGACCGACAAAACCATTGTCGTGACTGAGCACGAGCGCATGACTCATCCGCTGTATCGCAAGCAGTACACGGTGACCAAAAAGTTCATGGCTCACGATGAGAAGAACGAGGCCCAAGAAGGCGACCGTGTGATGATTGGCGAAACTCGTCCACTCAGCACTCGCAAGCACCACACTCTCATCCGCGTACTAGAGAAGGCAGGCGTAAAGCATGTTGAACCTGAAGTCGCTAAACCTGCGAAGGCAGACAAGGAAGTAGGGGAGACGGCGTAATGATTCAGCAAGAAACGCGCCTGAACGTCTGCGACAACTCGGGTGCCAAAGAAATCTTGTGCATTCGCGTTCTGGGCGGCACTCGTCGCCGCTACGCCCGCGTTGGCGACGTGATTGTGGCGACCGTTAAGGAAGCAAGCGCACAAGGTAATGTGAAGAAGAAATCGGTGGTACGTGCTGTTGTGGTTCGCACCAGCGAAAAAATTCGCCGCAAGGATGGCTCAACCATCAAGTTTGATGACAATGCTGCCGTTATTATCGGCGAAGACAAAATGCCTAAGGCTACCCGCATCTTCGGGCCTGTACCGCGCGAGCTGCGTGACCTCGGCTACTCCAAGATCATTAGCCTTGCGCCGGAGGTACTATAGGTATGAGCACTAAGAATAAAATCGAAGACAAGATTTATAAAATCCGTCTCAATAAAGGCGATACCGTCGTAGTGACCGCCGGCAAATATAAAGGCAAAACCGGCACTATTACCGCTACTCATCCACGCGAGAACAAGGTGACTGTCGAAGGTATTAACATCGTCAAAAAGGCCGTGAAGCCCACACGGACTAACCCCCAAGGCGGTATTATCGAAATCACCAAGCCGATGTGGGTAAGCAAGGTAGCGATTGTAGAGCCGACGAGCAAGAAGCCAAGCCGTATCGGCTATTCGATTGCTGCAGATGGCACGAAGACGCGCGTCTTTAAGAAAACCGGAAAGGCGATTAAATGATGATTACGATGCTGAGGGAAAAAGAGCAGCGCCGGTTCGCCGTAGGCGAATGCAGCTTAGCTGCAAGGCGCAATGAGAAAAAACCGCTAGGTTTTGTCTCATGGGAGGTTAAGTAATGGCTACTGCAACAATCAAACCAACGGTGCGCCTGCGCGACCAGTACAACAAGGTTATCGCCGGCGAACTCAAAAAGGAGCTGGAGATTGCTAATCCGCACGAGGTTCCCCGTCTATTGAAGATCACCATTAACGTTGGACTTGGCAAGGCTAAGGACGACAAAAAGATGCTTGAAGCGGCTACAAACACACTGCGCAAGATTACTGGACAGCAGCCTGTTGAGACCATTGCCAAGAAGTCTATCGCCGCCTTTAAGTTGCGCGAAGGCAACAAAATCGGCCTCAAAGTCACCCTCCGCGGCGACAAGATGTACGAATTTTTGGATCGTTTGATCACTCTCGTGCTGCCGCGCTTACGCGACTTCCACGGCGTCAGCGCCAAAGCCTTCGACCGCCAGGGCAATTTCAGCCTCGGTCTCATCGACCAGTCAGTCTTCCCAGAACTAACCTTCGAAGAGACAACGACCGCACATGGTCTACAGGCTGTCTTCACCATTAACAGCAAGAGTCCGGCACACTCACGACGACTTCTCGAGAGTTTCGGTATGCCGTTCGAAAAGGAGAGCAAGTAATGGCTCGTAAGTCAAACATCGCTCGTGATAAAAAACGCGAGAAACTATATGCCAAGTATGCCGTCAAGCGTGCCGAGTTGAAGGAGCTGGGTGACCTCGAAGGTCTCGCCAAGCTACCACGCAACTCCTCGCCGACGCGCCGCAAGAACCGCTGTATCGAAACTGGCCGCCCCCGTGGCTACATGCGCCAATTCGGTCTCTCACGTTTGTCGTTCCGTGAGCAAGCAGTCCAGGGTAACATTCCGGGCGTAACAAAGGCCAGCTGGTAGAAAGGAAGAATGACATGAGTAATATGACTTCTACTGATCCTATCGCCGACATGCTCACCCGCATTCGTAACGCCGTCAGCGTGCGTAAGAGCGAAGTAGTTATGCCGCATTCGAAAGTAAAGCAGGGCATCGCCGAACTGCTTAAAAAGAGCGGTTTTATCACCGACGTTGTTGTCACCGACGCAACCATCGGTAAGACGCTCAAGATCGTCATTAACGACGAGAACGAGAACGCCCGTATCAGCGAAATTGTCCGCATCAGCAAGCCCGGCCGCCGTGAGTATGCTGCTGCTACCGAGATTCCAACCGTCAAACGCGGTCGCGGTGTGGTTATCGTTTCAACTTCCAAGGGCCTGCTCACTGGCCAACAAGCCAAAAAGCAGGGCGTTGGTGGCGAGTTAATTTGCAAAGTATATTAAGGAGAAATCGATGAGTCGTATAGGAAAACAGCCCATCCCCATCCCGAGCGGTGTGACAATCACTGTCGACCCTGATTTCGTAACTGTCGTTGGCCCCAAGGGTACGCTCAAGCAGTTTACGATGCCGGGTGTTATCGTAGAGGTGCAGGACGGCCAAGCAGTCGTTACACGTATAAACGACGAAGCTACAAATCGTGCCAAGCATGGTCTGATGCGCTCGCTGGTCAACAACATGGTGGTAGGCGTGAGCAAGGGCTTCGAAAAGAAGCTTGAGATCAATGGTGTCGGCTATCGGGTGAATCTGCAAGGGACCGACCTCAAATTTAACCTTGGCTTTAGCCACGATGTTATCTACAAACTGCCGCAAGGGATTACAGCCATTACAGAGCAAAACACCATTACGGTGAATGGCATCGACAAACAGCAAGTAGGCCAGGTGGCTGCCGAAATCCGCGCTCTCAAAAAGCCTGAACCATACAAGGGCAAGGGCATTAAGTATGTAGGCGAACGTATCCTCCGCAAGAGCGGTAAGTCAGGAAAGGAGAAGTAGCATGAGCACCCTGACGCAAAAACTACACAGTAAGTGGCAGCGCAAGCACCGCGTTCGTGCTACTGTTTCTGGTACCGCCGAGCGCCCACGCCTCAGCGTGCACATCAGCAACAAGCATATAACTGCCCAGGTTATTGATGACACCACCGGCAAAACGCTGGCATATGCATCTACCGTTAGCGCCAAAGCGGCAAAAGGCTCGATGAGCGAGCGTGCCGCCTGGGTTGGTGAAGAAGTTGCCAAGAAGGCAAAAACCGCAAAGGTGAGCGCCGTGGTCTTCGACCGTGGCGGACACATCTACCATGGCCGCGTTGCCGCTTTGGCTGACGCTGCTCGTAAAGCAGGATTGGAGTTCTAAATATGGCTGAAAATACAGCGCCTGCACAAGCCGCAGCCGAACAACAAGCACAAGCACAGACACAAAACCGACAGCCCTTCGGCGGTCGTCAAGGTGGTGGTCGTGGCCAAGGCCCTCGCGGTCGCCGCCCCGAATTACCTCCAGAGGAGAAACAATTTGACGAGCGTGTCGTACATATCGACCGCGTCGCTCGCGTTGTAAAGGGCGGCCGTCGCTTCCGTTTCCGCGCACTCGTGGTTGTGGGTGACCGCAGAAACCGTGTTGGCGTCGGAAGCGCTAAAGGTGCAGATGTTACTGCCGCCGTTACCAAAGCTACTGAAATCGCCAAAAAACACTTTATTTCGGTCCCGGTACATAACGGCACCATCCCACACGAAGTACAGTCCAAAGTAAGTGGCGCACGTATTCTGATCATTCCAGCCGCTCCTGGTACTGGTCTGATCGCCGGTGGCACCGTCCGCACTGTTCTCGAAGTTGCCGGTGTTAGCAACGTGCTTTCCAAGTCGCTGGGCTCTTCCAACAAGACTAACGCCGCGTACGCAACCATTGCCGCACTGGAGTCGCTTGTTCCAGCCAGCAAGTGGGTTACTAAGCAGGACGCCAAAGAAAAGCCGGCAGCACAAAAAGCCCCTGCCAAGAAAGCGAAGGCGTAAAGAGTATGAAATTTAACGAACTTTCCGTATCCAAAAACAAGGGCGGCAAACGCGTTGGGCGTGGTATTGCTGCCGGCCAGGGAAAAACTGCTGGCCGTGGCACCAAAGGGCAGTTGGCACGTACCGGCTCTCACAAGAAGCCAGGTTTCGAAGGTGGCCAAACGCCGCTTATGCAGCGCTTGCCCAAATTGAGCGGCTTCCGCTCACTGAAGGCCCGGGCCGAGGTAGTCTACACCGGCCAACTCGAGGCTTTCAGCGGCAAAACCGTTGATTCCGCGCTGCTCGCCGAAGCAGGGCTTATCAGCAATCCGTTTGTTCGCGTGAAGGTTATTACCAAGGGTGAACTAACGAAGAAAGTCGTGGTAAAAGCAGACGCAATTAGCGCCAGCGCCCTCGAAGCTGTACAAAAGGCTGGCGGCAGCTTTGAAAAAACTGAACGACTCGCTCGTCCAACCTCTGTTAAAAAAACAGAAAAGATCGAAAAAATTGCTGCAACCAAGGCAGCGCGCAAGGCCAAAAAAGAAGCTTAAAAAAGAAGCTTCTACACTAAAAAATGCGCTCGCTTATCGGGTGCATTTTTTAGTGTAGAAACATCACCGATAATATATTTGCTATGATTAAGGTAGCATGAACCACTTTACTTTAATTCTAGAGTTTATCGCGTTCGGCCTGGTAACCTGGACCGCAGGCGTCTGGCTCACCAGGGTAACGGACGCCTTGGATGCAAAGTACAAGCTCGGAAGCGCCTTTGGCGGCCTGCTTATTCTCGGCATTGTTACCAGCCTCCCAGAGATCGCTGTCGTCGTTACCGCTGCATTACATCACTATTACGGTATTATTATCGGCACTCTGCTGGGTGGCATCGCTATTCAAACCGTAGTTATTGCTATATTCGACTTCAAAAGTAGCGCCAAACATGCGCTCACATTTTCTGCCGCCTCACTCACGCTGGTTTTAGAAGCGAGCATTGTCATACTGGTTGCGGTATCTTCTGTTACGGCTATTAAGACACCCATCCTCATTCCGCATACTGCCGTTAGCCTCACCTCTATATTTATAGTTGTCCTATGGCTAATTGGTTTATGGATAGTGTTTCAGGCAAGGAATGAATTACCTTGGAAGGCTGAGGCTATTGCAGCAACCCCAGGCCGCAAACATCGCGAGCGAAGCTCAATCATTAATCACCCTGCATTCCGCAGCGCCACCCTGGCTAAAATTTGGGGCGTACTGATAATTACAAGTATCGCTACCTTGGCCGCAGGTTACGGCCTGGCTACAACGGGCAACGAGCTTGCCGGTGCTTACCACATGAGTGGCGGCCTATTTGCAGCAACATTCATAGCATTGGCCGGCGCGTTACCTAATATTAGCACTGGCCTGGCTTCCATTGCGCTCGGTGACTACAGCCTAGCTATGAGCGATATTTTTGGAGGCAATGCTTTTATGCCTGCTCTATTCGTTATCTGCGACCTGATAAGCGGCAATGCCGTACTGCGCAACGCATCGAGCAATGATGTGTGGTTTGCTGCTCTTGGTGTATTTCTCACGACCATCTATGTAATCGGCCTCATCGTCCGGCCTCGTAAGGTTTATTTCCGGCTAGGTATCGACTCACTCACCGTAGTCCTTCTATACTTCCTTGGAATAACATTTCTCACGTTGGCACATTAGTTTTTGGAAGACCATACAGGCTGGTACACGAGACATCTCTATCCTTACTACTGAAAAATTATGGCCTCAGGCGCGGGATTCGCCCTGCGTAAAGACCGAAGCACGCAGGCAAACATTTGTGCTATCGCTCCAATATGTTATGGTTGTTCCATGTCTGAATGGCCAGCTGCCGAAACGTCGACAGCCGAATACGACTACGCTCAGCCACTCCGTACGCTGCACGATACGATGCAGTGTACTTTTCTCAGTGCTACCGATCCGGAGGCTTCGATCATCAGACAACGCACTATGCTGCGTGCCGCTATAGCTGAAGGGCACAAGACGGATTTAGATGCTTACGGGCATTCTGTGCTCGATCACTATGAAACTGTTGTAGGGACTACCTGTGGTTTGGCGGACATCAAGATGAACCGCCAGCCGCTGTCGGATACTATTCCATAGGATATAGCGATCACCGGGAAAATTGGGGTAGTCTTAAGCTCAGGTCAGAGGTGATATCACGCGACGCATTTGCCGCCGCCACAGCGCTTCTTCTTCCTAAAGGGCTCGGCGACGTGCTCAAAGAACGGCACATGTATGCCGAAGCAAATAAACAAGCTTTGTACGATATATTCACCAAAGTAGTCGATGCCACGCCTGGCGGTAGTCGGTTTGCTGCATTTGCTATTGCAGACCCTTATAAACTTGCGCCTCCGACGATGACGGATAGACTCGTTCGGCGTACTAGCCTGACCGATTTTGCACTTCGTACCTATGGCCCCGATCAGCAGAATCATCGTATACCAAATATAATGGGTCGGCGATATGTCGAAAGGCACATGCGATCGTTTGAAGACGAGCAGGTGTTGCGCAGAGAGATCGACAGCGGCAGCACTGCGCTGCGTGGGCTTCAGCAATATAGCGATATGGTGCTAGCGGAAAACTGGCGCCCTGAGGGTGTAGCCGTCGTCGAACAATTTCCCAATGGTGAGCGGGGCGAGATCACCGAAATCTACAGCGACCAAAGTGTGCATAGGTACGATACGTTTCAGGTAGCATTCAATGATATTGACAACTCGCAGCTACCCCGGCGAACAACCAGTCGCTTGATCAACTTTCGCGAGATACCTATATGGAGGCGGTCGCGGGAGGCTTAGATGAAAGGGCTCGGTCCTATCCTGAGCTGCGCAGTAAGGTCATTGACTCTCTACGGGATACATTCTTGCACTCATCTATTGAAGGAATGAATCTGGTGAGTGGCGGTGGAGTAAACGCGTTCCTTGAGTTTTGTAAGATTGTTGACGACGGTCGCAACTTTGATGATGATCTTACAGGGGGATATTCCGAAAGGGTACCCTACCCATTCCAAGAAGCTGGACTCCCGACGCACGGTTCGGAGCAAAAAGAAAACGCTGCAAGCAAACGGCTTATTGGCACAATAGAGAAATATGATCAGCCCATACCTGGCGCAGTAAGAATATTACAAGCAGAGCACTCAACAGGACCAGAGACGAAAATTGGCCGGGGTATGCCGGATGAGATAGAGGTTGACCTCATTCTTAAGCTTATCCATTTTAAAGGCTACCCTTCCGTACCAGGCTATAAGCTGGTGGCAATTGACCCACTGAAGAAACGTTACTATTTTAATTACGATGCCGATAATGATCCTTATCTGCCAGATGAAACACCTCTAAGACCAGAAGCCATCTCCCGCCTCATACAAAACTATGTTCAGGCAGAACACTACGAGCTCATGCAGGCTATAGCCGAACAAGAAGGGCTAACCCTTTCGCAGTGCATTCGACTATCGCAACAGCATAGCGCCCACAGGTATCGGAAGATCTTTGAGCCAGACCTAGGCCCCACCCTTACGAACATGGCGGCCTTCCGTTCTTTTATTCACGACGGTCAGCTACGGGGTACATGTCATATCTTCAATCAGTTCGGCGCTTTTTCGGAAGGTGTATTATGGCCAGAAGATCGCGCTTTTGTAACAGGTGGCTTTGTGCTTGACGCGGACGCTAAGGCAATCAGTGCTGTCGGCCACGCGCAGGTAGCAAGAATCAGCAATTCGGGCAAAGCGACCTTAACTGACTGGTCGCCAATCGAAGAGGGAGATCCGGAGTATCGTTATAAAGGGAGCCTGGATAGCAACCAAGAAAAACCACCACTAGAATCTCGATGGTCCACTCCTGCAGGCGAGGCCTCGCCTGTTACACTCAAAGACCAGGTAAATACAACTGTTCGTAGCCTACTGGGACAATTAAGCATCTTATTCATGCCCGAGCTTGGCGCCACGGCTCCCAAAGATCTTATATTCCAAAAGATCAAAGGGCTTGGGTACGGGCATCCAATAACCGAAACTATAGGCGCACTTCTAAGAGCCAAAGATGCGCTAGAACAGCACGAAACTTTACCAGACGAATGTGTACAAGCACTTTTGGGTGCAGCTGCGAAACTAGAGCAGGAAAGGGAGCGGAGTAACGTACGGCGGCAAGCAAGGCCAGACCTGGACATGCTCAACACGACACTACAGACCGTTATAACCCACCTAGACCTTAGGGGGCAGGTTGATAGGCTCCAAGGGATGATAGAAATAGGTGTCGTAGCAACCTCACCCCGGCAAGGTCTCAACTTTTAGAGATTACAAATAGTTGGCACTCATGTATACTAAGTGCAAGAAAAAGGGATAGAGACAGACGCATGAACTGGAAAACTATTGGAAAATCGCTTGGCCACAAGGACATGCGCAAACGTATATTTGCTGTCCTGGGCATCTTGTTAGTATTTCGCATTATGGCGCACATCCCGGTGCCGCTAGCTGATCCAGCTACCCTTAAGCAGGTTTTGAATAACCTATTTACTGGCTCTAATACTCCTCAACTGCTTAGCTTCATTAACATCTTATCGGGTGGAGCATTGGCTAATTTCTCGATCATGATCGCTGGACTGGGGCCATACATCAACGCCTCGATCATCATGCAATTGCTTACCAAAGCAATTCCGAAGCTGGAGGCACTTCGTAAAGAAGGCGAATATGGTCAGCGCAAAATCAACCAGTACACCCGCATCATTACGTTCCCGCTGGCTATTTTGCAGTCGATCGGCGCAATCTATCTTATCCGCACCACTGCCAGCCAGATTAGTGGTATCGGCGACATTACCGCTAACGCTTCTTTTGGGCAATGGGCTTTGATGGTTGGTGCACTCACTGGCGGTTCGATGCTCCTTATGTGGTTAGGAGAGCTGATTACCGAGCGTAGCATTGGAAATGGCATTTCACTGATCATTACCGTCGGCATCGTGAGTGGGCTGCCTACCACAATAGCGACGCTTTACCGGATAATCTTCGACCAGACTAGTACTTGGCACCTCTTTGGCCATACGGTACATGCGAGTGCTAAGGGAGCGGCCTATACCGCAATTATCGCCGTAGCCGTGATAATCGTTACCTGGTTTGTCGTGAAGCTTAACGAAGCAGCCCGGCGCATTACAGTCAATTACGCTAAACGTGTGCAAGGCAATCGCACCTACGGTGGCGTCACCACTGTATTGCCCGTCAAGCTCATTAGCGCCGGTGTGGTGCCAATCATCTTTGCGGTAGCGTTCTTAAGCGTACCGAGTTTCGTCGGCCAACTGCTCGCGCATAACCATAGTCTGCGGCTGCAGCATCTGGGCGCCAACCTTTATACGTGGTTCCAAACGCCATCGGCTACCACTTTCGCCTCGTATGGTTGGAAGGCTTACATCTACCCAGTAGTTTACTTCCTGCTCGTATTTATCTTTACATTCTTCTACACCAGCGTGACGTTCAATAGCAAGGAAATTGCCGAGAACTTGCAAAAACAGGGCGGCTTTATCGAGGGCGTGCGTTCTGGCGTGCAGACTGAAAAACACTTAGGCAAGATTGTAAATCGATTGACACTCTTTGGCGCGTTTAGCCTGGGTATCCTAGCGCTACTACCGATCATTGCCCAGATCTTCCTGAGTATTAACATTGCCATCGGCGGCACCAGCGTATTGATCTTGGTGTCCGTATCGCTCGAAACATTGCGCGCTGTCGAATCGCGCGCCCTAATGGTCACCTACGATCAATACGCCCGCGCTGACTTCTTTCACGAAATGAGCGACGAAGACATAGAGAGCCCCAAAAAGCGCCGCTTTAGCCTCCTGCCTTTCAAGCGCAAGGTCTAGCCTGCTGAAAAACTTAATAGGGCGTATCCAGTGTTAAATTTGTCACAGTTTAGTGATCCTATTACCGTATTCTGAGCACGAAGCTACATAATCATATTGCGGTACTATGTCTCATGGCTGTATAGTAGGTTCCGAATTAAAAAGGGATGATGATTTCGTCCAACGGAGAAATATGTCTATTGGATTCGCAGAAATCGGATGGGATGTTACGTGTGACTATGAATCTCATAGTCCTCCTTTGGTTGGAAAAATCGATCCCACTGCAAAGCATGTGGTTATTGATGTTCCAGACGAGGATCCGCCAGGCGTCAATGCGATTGAGATCGCCCGCCATGCAGTTGGAATATATATGCACGGCCACCCCTTAGTGGACCTTGCTACACTTGGAATCTCAGAGACCGTTACCAACGCTCACTACCCCAATAAAGACCTCAAGAACCCGAAGGCATGTCAAATCACATTCGATAGAGACGACTCCGATCGGGTCCAAGTCCGCGTAACGAATGCCGCAGGCCCTAGCCAGTGGGGGGAAATCCAGGACTCTCTCGATGCGGCCGCTAGCGGAGGAGATCTAGGCAGAGAGGATCATAGAGGACTTTCCCTTATAGCTTCCCTTCTAGATACAAAATTACACTGTGGCGTTCTGATAGAGGCTAATACCGTTGCCTTCTTTGCTACAATCGGTTTCTGCGTTTCATCTCAACTTGAATTAGATATATAACCAGTCAATCTACACGGGTATTGTAATTGCTTGCCGCAGCTGATATAATTGGTGTTAAGTTATACCTTATGGCAAGTAACAAGCAAGTCATCGAGTTGACAGGGACAATTATTGAGACTCTTCCGGGTACTCAGTTTCGTGTCGAGCTGGAAAACGGCCATCAGATTATAGCTCACGTCGCCGGTAAGATGCGGAAACACTACATTCGCATCGTGCCAGGAGACAGCGTTACGGTCGAGTTGACCCCTTACGATCTCACGAAGGGCAGAATCACGTATCGCAAGGGCTAAGCCCTACATCATCATCAAATTAATGCAGTGTGTTATGCATCTCAAGGAAGGAGCATGATCCGCATGAAAGTGCGTGCAAGTGTCAAAAAGATCAGCCCTGACGATAAGCTCGTCTGGCGGCGCGGTCGTGGGAAAAAATCCAAGGCCAAGCTGTACGTTATTAACAAACTTAAGCCTAAGCACAAGCAGCGGCAGGGATAGGTAGATATGGCACGAATTTCCGGTGTTACTATTCCGAGTGAAAAGCAAGTGTGGGTGGCCCTTACCTACGTGTTCGGTATCGGACCAAAGAGCAGCAATGACATTCTCGTTGCCGCCAAGGTCGAACCAACCGTTCGCGCCAAGGACCTCACCGATGCTGAAATCGGACGTATTCAAGAAATAATCAATGCAAAGTATGTAGTAGAAGGTGAGTTGCAGCGCATCGTTGCCGGCAACATCAAGCGCCTGAAGGACATCAACGCTTACCGCGGCTTACGCCACAAGGCCAGCCTGCCATCCCGCGGTCAGCGTACCAAGACCAATGCACGTACTCGCCGTGGTAAAAAGGTGACGGTCGGCGGCACCGCTAAGAAGGTTGCTTCGAAGACCTAGGATAAGGATATAGATATGGCAGATACATCTTCGACAACAGCCGCTGCGCCCAAGAAAAAGAAATCCAAGCGGAGCGTTCCTACCGGCCAAGTACACATTTTGGCCACATTTAATAACACCATCGTAACATTTACCGACTCGCATGGCGCCGTCCTCACTGCCTGCAGTGCAGGCGCTTGCGGTTTCCGCGGTTCTAAAAAAGGTACCGCCTACGCCGCCCAGGTTGCCGCTGAAAAAGCTGGCAACGCTGCCAAACAGCAGCACGGCCTCGGCAAAGTAGACGTGTTCTTAAAGGGTGTGGGCCTCGGCCGCGACGCCGCAGTGCGCACGCTTCAGAACCTCAACATGCAAGTAGAAACGATTACCGACGTAACTGGCGTGCCGCATGGCGGAACACGTGCGCGTAAGGCACGAAGGGTTTAGGATACAGCTATGGCAAGAGATACTCGCTCAATCGTAAAAATGTCCCGCCGCGAAGGCTACGCTTTGCACCCCAAAGCTCACAAAGCGCTTGTTAAGCGCCCCACGCCTCCCGGCCAGCATGGCAACAGCCGTGGCGGCGGTCGCCGCAACCAAACCAGCCAGTATGCACTGCAACTGCGCGAAAAGCAGAAGGTAAAGCGCTTGTACGGCCTGCTGGAAAAGCAGTTCAGCAACTTAATGAAGGAAGCTACTCGCCGCGAAGGCCAATCTGGCCAGATTTTGCTGCAGCTGCTCGAACAGCGGCTTGATAACACCGTCTACCGCGCAGGTTTTGCACCTAGCCGCCGTGCTGCACGCCAGCTGGTGACTCACGGTCACTTTATGCTCAATGGCGTGCGGGTCGACGTTCCGTCTATCCGTGTCAAAGCTGGCGATGAACTCATTGTTCGTAAGCACAGCAAGGGAAGCGAATACTTCAAAAAACTGGATGATGTTAGCCCTGCTCCTCCCACCATTCCTGACTGGCTTAAGACTGACCGCAAGAAGATCAGTGTCAAAGTCACCAGCCTACCTACCCGCGAAGACGCCGAACCAGATCTGAACGAACAATTAATCGTAGAATACTACTCACGCTAAGGAGGCTGTGTACAATGTCTAAAACAATTCACACACCAGGGTTAGTGCAAGTAGACGACCATAGTGCATCTAGCAGCACCTTCGTCGTCGAGCCGCTGCACAGTGGCTATGGCATGACGCTCGGTAACTCGATTCGCCGTGTGCTGCTCTCGAGCATCTCTGGTGCCGCAGTTACCAGCTTTAAGATCGAAGGTGCAACGCACGAATTTACCACGGTACATGGCGTGAAAGAAGACGTCGTGGATATTATGCTCAATCTCAAAGGCATTCGCTTCCGCGTGTACGGCGACGAACCGCAGCAGGTTCGCATCGTGAAGAGCGGCAAGGGTGCCGTTACCGCTAAAGACATCCAGGTGAATGCTGATGTCGAAGTGGTAAATCCCGAGCACGTTATTGCTACGCTCGACGACGACAAGGCAAAATTTGTCGTTGACCTCGTTGTCGAAACCGGCCGCGGCTACCGCACTGTCGAAGAAGGCGCTACCAAAAAGGCGAGCGACTATGTCGCCCTCGACGCTGTCTTCAGCCCGGTTCTTCGCGTTCGCTACAAAGTGGAAAATACTCGTGTTGGCCAAATGACCGACCTAGACAAACTCTTGATTACTATCGAAACAGACGGCACCATTACACCGCGCGACGCCTTCGAAGAAGCCGCAGCCATCCTGGTCAATCAATACACCGCGCTCGCAGGTAAAACCCGCGTTGAAAGCACCGAAGTTGCACCATTTGGCGCTGCTGCCGGTGGCGCCCGTCTCGGTGACGACAACGGCGACGAGCCTGCAGCACTGAACACATCAATTGAAGATTTGAATTTAAGCGCACGCACTACTAACGCCCTAGTCAATAACGACATTCACAGCATCAAAGATTTGTTTAGCTTAAGCGATGCAGAACTCCGAGACCTCAAAGGTTTTGGCAGCAAAGCTCTCGACGAGGTGAAAGAAAAGTTAGCGGAGTTGGAGCTTTAAGATGCATCGTCATTTTGGATACAAAGGCCGCAAATTTCACCGCGAACGCGATCAACGCACCGCGCTCGTGAAGGGTCTTGCCGATTCGCTCGTCAAGTACGAAACAATCGAGACCACCTTGCCCAAGGCCAAAGAGGTGGTACCCTATGTTGAAAAATTAATTACCAAGGCTAAAAAGGGCGACTTACACAATCGCCGCCAAGTGATCTCCGACTTACAAACAGTCACCAGCGCCCACAAATTAGTGGACGAGATTGCTCCGAAGCTCACTGGTCGCACCAGCGGTCACTTGCGCATCACCAAGACCAACACACGTCGCGGCGACAACACGCAGATGGCTCGCATCAGCTTTGTTGATGACCTTAAGGAAGCTCCTGTCGCCAAACCTGCGGCGGCCGAAAAGAAGCCCGCGGCCACTAAAACTCCTGCCAAAAAGGCCGATAAAGCCCCAAAGGAGACTAAGTAATGAAGACTTACAGCGCTAAACCGAGCGACGTTACACGCAAGTGGTATGTCATCGATGCTTCAGAAGCCACCCTTGGCCGCGTTGCTACACAGGTCGCAACGCTGCTACTGGGCAAAGGCAAGCCAATGTTTACTCACCACATCGACACCGGTGACTACGTTATCGTTGTTAACGCTGCCAACGTGCAGCTTACTGGCGGTAAACTAGACAAGAAGATGTACTACCGCCACAGCGGTTTCCCTGGTGGCCTTACCGAGCTCACCATGCGTGAAAAACTCGAGAAAGATCCTACCAGCGCTATCTTCCAGGCAGTGCGCGGGATGCTCCCTGTTAACAAATTGCGTGATGGCCGCTTAGACCGTCTCAAGATTTACCCAGGCGCCGAGCATAACCACGATGCCCAAAAGCCTGAAAAAATCGCCGTAAAGGAAGGCAAGTAATATGGCAGCTACAAACGATTACTTCTACGCACTCGGCCGCCGCAAGAGCGCCACTGCGCGCGTACGCCTCAAGGGCGGCAAAGGTTCCATCACCATCAACGGCAAGCCAGCCGAAGAGTATTTTGCTGGCAGCCAGGCGCTTCTCACCAAGCTCAACATGCCTTTTACAGCCATTGAGCAAGAGAATAAGTTTGACATCACCGTACTCGTAGATGGTGGCGGCCAGGCAGGTCAGGTTGATGCAATCCGCCTCGGCATCGCCAAGACGCTAGTTCTTATGAACGAGGACCTCAAGGGTACACTCAAGCGCGCCGATTTGCTCAGTCGAGACCCCCGCGAACGCGAACGCAAGAAGTTCGGTCTCAAGGGCGCCCGCAAGCAACGCCAGTTCACTAAACGCTAGTGCTCTAGTGGACAGAACAATTTATGTTTTTTGTCCATTGATATGCATAGCAGATGACATAGTATGTCTACCAGTAGCTTGAGTTTGGTTGCATTGGAAGACGCTGGACACATAAGCAGCGACGAATTGAATAGTGGCTTAGCTGCAGAAGCGTCAGGCACACCTGGCCATACTATTGGCTACGAGTTAGAGGTGCTGCGTTCGGCAGGCCTAGATATTCCAAAAGCGCAAGGCTTCTCAGATGATATCCAGGAATCGTGCAGAAATGAAGTTTCGCTCTACGAATTTGGAGTAACTGAAGACGGCTTATATGAAATACAGTCACCATATGCCCAGCACCCCTTATCTCTTGCAATCGCAACGCGAGGGCTGATACGCACAGGCTGGCTCCCAGAGAATACATCTGGAACGATAACTGGCCATGCAAGTATCGGTACGGAGGTGTCTGGGACAGCTGTTCGGAGGGAAGAGTTACGGCTCATCCACAGCCTTCGGATAGTTGAGCTCCTTGGAGCATCCTCGCCGGGACGACTCATGTCTCCTCTGGATGGCGCAACAAATAACGATGCGAAAAAACGATGGAATTGCAAAGGTACAGCAGGGGTCATGGCTGCTTCGCTTGCAGATGGGAAAAGCTGGTGGGTAGGCACGAACACGCGTGTCGAATTCCGAACACTACAGTATCGTAACCTAGAGCAATGGGGTACGACACTCGATACGCTCTACTTGCTTAGTCGGGCACAGCTGACTGAACCGGGTAATGCCGCTGCAAATATTTATAATGATTTTTATAATTGGACTCAAGAATACTTCGAGTCTCATCGTCTGCCTTTGTTCCACTACTTTATCGATCTGGAGAATGTAGACGAATTTAGAAATTATCTAAAGCCCTACGCGCTACATCTAAAAGATGGGAATCGTTCTGCGCTTATCGAGCGTGCTTCGTCGGCTCTTTTACACCTCCGAGAAGAATTCAATCTTACATAATTGAAATATACTTATAGACGTAGCTGAACTAGGATAATCCTGCGGTGAGTTCGGTGATCTTTTGGCGGTAGGTACGCTGGTTGAACTGTCCAGGGTAATCGACTAATTCTGTATTGAGCACTCTGAACCCGGCTTCACGAAGTGGTTCTGCTGCCACGACAAATACATTGGATTTAATAAGGATGATCTTCGTGTCGAGTTCGACTAGCGCTCTGACTCGTTCAATAAGACGAGGCAGCGCGGCCTCCAGGCGCTGCTGGCGCTGTTTTTTGGTTACTCCGTGTGCCTGGGAGGCTTCGAGGGCCTCTATCATATACCACCCATCATCTCGAAATCGCTCAAGCCAGTGCGACTTATTTTGCTCCAGCTCAATCTCTGGTACCTCGGCTGTCTCAGGGTAGAGCGCGCGGATTGTGTTCGTAAAAAGCCTATCGTCTTTACGGATACGATCTGTGTAATAAAACTGCCGGCTACTCTGGACTTCCGGCGCAGGCGGGGGTGATTCGGCAATCAGAAGCACTTTGATATGCTCGGGCCGATATTTCTGCCGGACAGTGTCGTAGTCGCTCATGATCTTAGATGGCTGGAGTTTGAACTTGTGTACTGTCTGACGCCTCGAGCGAGACGTCTTCGGTTTGGCCTTCGGGCTTCAATATGCGGTCAACAAGTTGATCTAGCTGGTCGTTTGTCAGATTAGCTTTTACTGCGTACCCTTCGATGCCTTTGTCGCGCAAGCCCGCCGGTGCATCTGCTTCGTTTAAGTTCGAGACGATCAGTACTTTTATATTCTTGCCCCAGTCACTGGCGCGCATAGTAGCTAAAATTTCATCGCCAGCGATTTTAGGTACCATCAAGTCGAGCAGCACCAGATCAGGAATCTCTATTTCAATTAAACGTAGCGCCATAATACCGTCGTACGCTACAAAACACTTATATCCCAATATTTCGAGCCTAGTTTTATAGATATCTGCCAAACTGGCATTATCTTCGACAATAACTACTTTGAGCGATGGTTTTGATGGGTCCATATGTGCATTTTAGTCTAGGTTATACATTTTTGCTAATGTATCAAGCTCTCTTCGTAGGCGCCGTGGCTATATACTCCAGACGCATGATGCAGTCAAAAATGCCACACCCCGCATATAAGCTTTTTTACATGAGCACTGTGGCGACTATGACACAATGGAGCGGTTCTTCAGGTTTTACTAACTGTAAGCAAGAGATCCGGGAGTCTCATCGCACATGAACGTTATACGTCATATGCGTCACAGCCAGTTCCTACGTCATAATGCGGTCTTTTTTACCGGATCCGTAGCGGTTGGGGCACTTAATTATTTGTATTACCCTGTGCTTGGTCGCATGCTCACGCCCAGCGCTTTTGGAGAGACGCAAACGCTTGTTTCGCTCTTCTTACAACTGAGTATTTTTCTTATCGTGCTCAGCTTGGTGATCGTCAACATAGTAGCCAATTATCCCGACGAAGAGACGCGTAATCTATTTGTATTTGAATTTGAGAAGCTTGCTCTCCTTATAAGTGCCCTACTGCTCGGCGGATGTGTGCTGTTTAGGGATCGCCTGCAAGCTTTTTTGCATTTTACGAGCAGCTGGCCGTTCGTTCTGCTAGCCGTGGCGGTTGTCGTTACCGTGCCGTTTACGCTAAGGGGAGCCTTCTTGCGAGGACAACAACGCTTTGGATTGGTGTCGACAGGCAATATCTTGGGGGCTGGCGGCAAGCTACTATTCTCAGTGTTACTGGTGCTGGCTGGCTTTAGTACTACGGGAGCAATAAGTGGAGTTGTCTTGGCGCAAATTGCCGCCTGTATGCTCATATTATTTTGGGCCCGACGTTTTGGCCTCAGAAGCGCTGGCCACCAACCCTGGAAATGGCCTAATATGCGATTCTTAATGCCGGAGCTTAGGTACGGACTCGTTGTGCTGATTGCCTCACTGGCGATCACCTTGCAGTACAGCATCGATATTATCGTTATAAAGCATTATTTTAGTGCTAGCGTAGCGGGTGAGTATGCCGGGATTGCCGCGGTGGGACGCATCTTGTTTTTTCTTACCATGTCTATCGGACAGGTACTGATATCCTCTGTTAAATTGCGACAACCGCCAGCACAGAATAGGCGATTGCTTTATAAGTCACTTTTGCTGCTGGTTGGCATTAGTTTGCCCGTGCTGATCGCGGTCATGGGTTGGCCAACACAAGTCATACGAGTCCTCATGGGCTCTTCCTATATAAAGTTTGCATCTCTGCTACCGCGGTTGAGCCTGGCCATCTTTATTGTCGCCGTTCTGAATCTACTGGTTGCATATTATCTTGCCTTAAGACGTTACGGCGTTGCTGCCGCAGCAGTTCTGGGCTTAGGCGCGAGCTGCGCCATCATTCTTTGGCATCACGGATCGCCAGGCGCAATCGTAAATGGACTGCTCACAGGCAGCACTATTATGTTGGGTCTCTTTGGCGGGTGGCTTCTAATCGAAAGGAAACGTATAGCATGAAACAGCAAACACTACTATCAATCGTCATACCAGCTTACAACGAGGAGGCCAATCTTCGACCTTTATTTGACGAGGTCAGCAGGCACACCCGGGCGCTGCCTTATCAGTTCGAAATTATTCTGGTGGACGACGGCAGCAGCGATGGCTCGGTAGCAATTTTGCAGCAACTCGCCGCCGAGCACGATGAAGTGCGCGTGTTAGAGCTTGCACGCAATTTTGGCAAGGAAGCTGCAGTGAGTGCTGGTTTGCACTCAGCAGAAGGCGAGGCGGCAATCGTCATGGATGCCGATTTGCAGATGCCGCCATCGCTGCTGGGTGAGTTTATTGAGCGCTGGGAAAAAGGAGCAGACATCGTCGTCGGCGTGTTCGCTACCCGTAATATGAGCCGCCTGCGTAGGATTGGAGCCCACTGGTTTTACCGTATCATGCAAGCAATTGGTAACGAAAAAATAACACCACATGCCACCGATTATCGGTTGCTCGATAGACAAGTACTGGAATCATTCAAAACACTAACCGAGCGCAATCGTATTACCCGCGGGCTGGTTGATTGGCTCGGGTACAAACGGGATTACGTGTACTTTAAGCAAGAGCCGCGGCGCAATGGGCAGCCGACGTATAGTATGCGCAAGCTTATCACATTGGCTATTAATAGCTTCACGAGCAATAGCCTGATCCCTCTCAAGCTTGCCGGCTATCTGGGTGTATTCATTCTGACGCTCAGCATACCCGCCGGTCTCTTTATGTATATAGAGCGCTACATATTAAACGATCCCATGCGCCTACTTTTCAATGGCACCGATATGCTCGCAATTATGACCCTGTTTCTGGTTGGCGTTATTCTGGCCTGCCTCGGCCTTATATCACTCTACATCGCCAATATTCATGCCGAAGTTATTAATCGCCCCCTCTACATTGTGAGGAAAAAGCCGGCTACTATCGAACCGCTCGCTTCGGCAGTCGCTGGACGCAAAGAAAGGTCAGCTTCGGGACAGAAAGAGACCGTTGCCGCATGAACGTTCTTTGGCTAAGTTGGAAAGATCGCACCCATCCTGCGGCAGGCGGCGCCGAAGTTATTTCCCACGAGCTGCGTATGAGGCTTCAGGCTGAAGGACACACCGTAACCCTACTTACCTGCGGGTATCCAGGGGCGGCAAAAACCGAACAGTGTGATGGTGTGAACATTATACGAGTGGGGTCTAACCGCTACACCCATCCTATGCAGGCAGCGCTCTACTACATACTGCGCATGCGTAATAAATTCGACCTTGTGGTGGAAGAAGTAAACGCCGCCCCTTATTTTAGTGTGCTGTTCGGCAAAAAAGCCAAACGATTCCTGTTTTACCACCATCTAGAGCGCGAAGTATGGCTGTATGAAGCTAAGCGTCCGCTGAACTATCTCGGCTATTACGTACTCGAACCCTTGGCAACACGCATACTGGGCCGGGCCCGCGTACCACTCATCACTGTGTCGGAAAGCACGCGCCGCGAAATGGCAGCCTATGGTTTTACACCTAAAGACACAGCAGTCATATCCGAAGGAATCGAACTCCAGCCCATTGAGCAGTTAGACGCGGTTACCAAATATCGCCGGCCGACGCTTCTAAGTCTTGGCGGCATACGGGCTATGAAGCGGACGCTCGACCAGGTAAAAGCCTTTGAACTCGCCAAAGCAAAACTGCCAGCACTACAAATGAAAATCGCCGGCGATGCCAGTGGCGCCTACGGGCAAATGGTGCTGCAATATATCGCTAGTAGCCCGTATGCTCGTGATGTCGCCTACTTGGGCAGGATTAGCCACGACGAAAAGTCAGCATTGTTACGACAGTGTCATGTTATAACTGTCACCTCCATCAAAGAAGGCTGGGGGCTGATTGTTACTGAAGCCGCCAGTCAAGGCACACCGGCTGTAGTCTACGATGTGCCGGGTCTGCGCGATAGCGTGCGTCACAAACAGACTGGCCTCATTACCGAGGCCGACCCAACCGCCATGGCTAGCAGCATCATCGATCTGCTGCAAGACCCTCACACATACTCATCCTTACGCCGAAGTGCATGGGAATGGAGCAAGCATATCACCTTCGCCCAGAGTTATCAGGACTTTAAAGGAGCAGTTGGCATAGCATGAAACTTACTACTTTCCTGCAAAAACACCACCTCGAACGCAGCCTGTTGATCGGCTACTACGGCGGCGGTAATTACGGCGACGAGTTGCTGCTCGAAACATTGCAAAATTTGCTCGCCAAACAAGGCATACAACAGGCAACCATTGCTTACCAGAATCCTGCATCGTACGCCACTATGCATCACGACTTCGGCTATAAACGCATAGACGTACATAGTAAAAAAGCACTCATGCTGGCGGCGCTGCATAACAAACAGATTCTCGTAGGCGGCGGCGGGCTATGGGGTGTCGATATGAACGCCAATACGTTTATGCTCAGCATCTTTCTGTTTGCATGCCGCTACCTGCTCGGCAAAAAGGTATATCTTCTCGGTATTGGCTACTACTCTTCCACTACACGCTTAGGCAGGGCAGGCGCTTGGCTGGCTGGCAAGGCCGCGCACCTCATCCTGGCCCGGGACAACGAGACGTTTCATAATTTTGGCAAAATTAGCCGCCATGTCTATTTAGATCGGGACATCGCCTGGTATATCAGCGAGCTCGACCTTACGGCCTACGATCCGGACGTTGCCGCGTTAGAGAAAAAAATGCAACTTGCTGGCAAGACACTCTTCTTTGCTCCCAGGCGGTCACAGGCAAAACGCCAGCATCAGGAGTTTACCAGCTTAAACCAGCTCATTGCCGACTGTGTAGCGCTAAATCAAGAGAAGCACGCCATTCTGGCGCTGGCCGAATCGGAAGCAAAAAGCCCCGACTTACACCAATGGGCCCGCACCCTTCAGGCCAAAAACCCGCAATTGACCCTGCTCGATTTCGCTCATAATCCCATAACCCTCTTTTTATTTTTTCGTAAACACTACGGCGACTTGGCGCTTATTGCGCCGCAGTTACACTTGATCATTACTGCCCATCTTACGCAAACGGCCTTTCTGCCAATCGTATATGACAACAAGGTTTCCGCGTTGCTCGATCACATTGGCATTCCCACGTCGAAGACGTTGCCAATCGGCACGATTACTGCCCCCATCTTGCAAAACTTTATTGACGATTACTGGGGAGGCAGCGCGTAGTGCAGTTCATCTCCTGGGGCGATTTCACACTTCCGTTTCAGTTAGGGCTTTTCCTGAGCAAGCATTTGTACATGTGGTCGTTCCAAAGTGGTACATCGAACCCCGACGGACTGATTCGCCTGCCAGGCCGAATACCGCTCTTTATTGTCTTTGGCCTGTTTGGTAATCTGGCTGCCAGTTACTTCTACATTTTTTCATCGCTCGTTATAGCTTTTTTAGCCTTCTTCTTTTTTGCCCGCCATTTTCTGCATGTGAAGAAGCGCTCTGTGCAACTAATTGCTGCACTCTTTTTTGCGTTAAATCCTATCTTTTTAGGTAATGTGGCCAAGGTAGGGCTGGTGTTGGCGGCGGCCATGCTCCCGCTCTGCCTGCTGGCGCTTCGGGCAACCTTTACCCAGCAGCGGTTACGATTCTTATTACTTTACATCGTATGTATCAACATTTCTTTCTTGCATCCATATACCCTGGTGGTAAATCTGGCGGTATCGATGTGCTATTTTGCCTACCTGGTGGCGCATAACAGAAACTTCGTATATAAGAACCTGGTCAGATTCTTCTTCATTGGTGTGCTGGGGATTCTCCTGAATCTATATTTCATTTTGCCCACCATCAGTATGGGTACAGTCAGCAAGGACGTTATTTCTACGAATGTTACTCCAACAGCTGCCGACTATACGGCCCTGGTAGGGATATCGAACACCGGCAATCTGTTCACGGGCTTTTCGCTTTCTAAAAACGTATTTGTAGACTTCTCTTTTTATAACGACCTCTACCAAACGGTTTATTTCTTTGGTATTTTCGCTTTCTATGTACTACTACTCGCGCTCTATGTGCGGCTAGAACCAACCTTTACGTTAGGAGAGAGACGGCGGCTGGGTATATTCTTTGGTTGTTTCTTGGTATTGGTAGCCCTGGCAACCGTTACGATCGCGCACTTGGATGTGCTTATTAAATTGCTGATTCATATGCCCGGCGGATGGGCATTCCGCTCGCCGCTCAAATGGCAGCTATATATTCCCTTGGTTCTGTTCAGTATTCTGGCGATTATATTGAATCGCATGCCTCAGGGCAGAAGGCTGCGCATGGCGCTGGCCGGTCTGCTGGCCACTTTTGTAATCATGAACGGCTATATTGCTACCGATGTGTATAAAAAGATTCTGACGCCGCGTACGCCGAGTTACTTTGCTGGGCTGCAGGCTACTGACCTCGCCAACAAGACAGTGCTGTTTGTGAATAATGGCAACTGCATGTCCTTTATGCGCAGCAACCCGTCCGTAACCAGCGAATTGAATCAAATTATGGGCTCGCAAAATGCCCAAGAAAAACACGTTGTCGAGGACGAATCTGAGGCAGTAACCCTGGGCAGTTACGACTACATCCTGGGCTGCAAAGACCATTTGAGACAAGTGCTAACCAAACAGTACGGCTTTGTTATGCAACAAACTTTTGTGCATGACATCTTCCGCTTATACAAGAACACCACACCACTTACTCCTCTATATACCACCGACCATGTCTTTGCACCGCAAGATCAGCAGGCAAGGAGCGCCCCTTATTATTTTGCAAATCATACACTCGACCAAAAACTGATTACTGCGACAACCCAGAATGCTCAATTGCCCACGATTGGCCTACACGACATATTCGCCGACCTAAGTCCAGCGAGTATCCAGCGCGGAGTAATTACAACTACCGTGGCAGCAACCACCAACAGCCGCATGCTCTATCTTCAGCCAAGTACCGCAGCCACGCATTTTTACCTCAACAAGTCTGCAAACAAATTAGCTATTGTCACAAGTCCAACCCCTGGATTCACCGAACATGCAGCGCCCGACCAGCCCATACGGCTTCCAGCAGGACAACCCCTGTCGCTCACCTACACGAATCCCCATTTCGATTATAAAAACCTTATCCCCAACGCCTCGTTTGAAGATGGACTATGGCAATCAAAAGTAGCTGACTGCTACAACTATGATAATCAGCCCAATATCGGCATGCGTTTGGACCAAGAGATAAAAGCCGCCGGCAAGCAATCACTCGAACTTGATGCTCGAAGCCATATCGCCTGTACCGGGCCCTCGGCAATCGATATGCAACCAAGCGAGCACTATCTGCTTAGTTTTGATTATCAAAACACACAGGGTCAGAAGACGGCCGGATATCATATACGATTTGACGACCCTGCCCAAACGACCATTCAGGACCGGATGCCAGCCCGGGACAATCAGTGGCATACCGCTAGCCGTGAAATCACTGTTCCTTCGGGCGCACACCACCTATGGCTAGAATTTTATGCATATCCGGATAGCTACGGACGATTTACGGCAATAGCACACTACGATCAAGTGAGTCTGCAGCATATTCCCCCCACACAAAATCAGTTCTATATGGTCGACAAACCCCAAGTCTCGCTGCAAACGCCCCAAAAAGTGAGTTACCAACTAGTCAGTCCTACGCGTAAACTGATTCACATTCAAGGTGCCAAACTGCCATTTTACCTGGGCATGAACGAAACATACGACAAGCTATGGCAGATTGAGGTGCAGGGCAGAACTAAAACTCCTGAATGGCCATTCGCCAAACGATTACTCATTCCAGAAGCTGATCATTTACATTTGGACGAAACAACCAACGGCTGGTATATCAATCCGGGCGTACTTTGTAAGGATACGTCCGCGTGCCGGCAAGGAGCGAGCGGCAGTTACGATTTTGATCTGGTTGTCGAATTTGTACCACAGCGCTGGTTTTACTTCGGTCTGGCGATAGGCATCTTTGCGGCAGGCATCAGTGTCACCTATTACTGGTATGAAAAGCGACGGGGAAATGAATACTGGGAAGGGCTGTGGCGATGGCACAAGTAAATGCGTCACTCTTAAAGCCCATCGGCGTCTTTAGTGGTCTGGCTGGAATTATAGTACTGCCCATGCTGTTACCTGGCTATATCCTTACCCTGGACATGGTTTTTACTCCAAAATTGCGCATGCCAACACAGGTAAGCAGTAGTTATCTGTTTCACGGTTTATTGCACGTGCTGAATATCATCCTGCCCAGTCAAATCATCGAAAAGGTAGTCCTGTTTGGCATTATCGTAATGTCCGGCATCGGGATGTACATATTACTCAAATATCTTCAGTCGGACATTGCCCACACTGAGTACGACACATGGGGGTGCTACTTTGCAGGGGTACTCTTTGCGGTCAACCCCTATACCTACTCACGTTTTATGGCAGGACAGTACGCCGTGCTGCTCGGCTATGCTACCTTACCATTCTTCTTCCGGACCAGCTGCTCATTTTTCGCCTTGCCAACTATGCGCAGGGCTCTCCATATGGTCAAATGGGCAATTATCATCAGTATCGTATCAATCCATACGATTGGCTTGGCCGCAATCGTGGCAATCACTCAATGTATTGCCGTGCTGTGGAAAAATGGCCTCAAACGAACACCGCAGGTTGTGAGCATTATAAAATTGGGAACGGCCGGGCTTATAGTCTGCCTTTTGGCAAGCAGCTACTGGTTGATACCACTCCTACACAGCAGCAACACGCAGGGCAGAGCTATTACGAGCTTTAGCCATACCGACCAACAAGCGTTTGCCACAGTCGGCAAGGGAGCTATAGAACGTATCGGTAATGTGCTCGAACTACGTGGTTTCTGGGCCGAAGACCGCGGGCTCTATCTCCTCCCCCAGAACCTACTGCCTGGCTGGCAATTCATAATGCTCTGCATCTGGGCGCTGGCGTGCCTGGGTGCCTACAGCCTATGGAAGCATGGCCAGCGGACAACGGTGTATGTTCTAGCAGCTATCAGCGTGATCACTATTACGCTGGCCGCGACGAGCCTTATCAGCTGGCTGAGTAGCTATTTCTCACTCCTAAAGGGCTACCGCGAGCCAGACAAATATGTTGGGTTACTAGCTATGTGTTATGCCATCTGCGCTGGCGCAGGCCTAGTCGTTCTATTCAACTGGCTACAAAAACGTCAAAGCCAGGCGCTCTTTACCAGCAGTTTACTACTTGTACTTTTGCTACCTGTGATCTATACACCGCCCATGTTCTGGGGTTTTGCCGGCCAGTTGCGCTCGCGCCAATATCCCGCAGATTGGTACGCCGTCAATACCTTCCTTAATAGCAAACATGATGACGAAAAAGTATTGTTTCTACCGTGGCACCTGTATATGTCTTTTGACTTTGCCGGACGTATAATCGCGAACCCTGCCCAGGATTTCTTCGACAAACCTACCCTCACCAGTAATGAATTAGAGTTTAAAGACGCATCGCCAACCGCACCCGACTCCCTTAAAACAGAAATTACCCACTCAACCTTGCCTGGCGCAGAACGAAAGACCCACCTGGGCAAGCAACTGCGCAACCTACAGATCGGCTACGTGCTGCTCGCCAAAGAGTATGACTACCAGAAATACCACTATCTTGATCGTCAGGTTGATTTGTCGCCCATCCGCGAAACACCTCATCTCAAACTATACGAGGTGACCGCACAATGAGTAGCGACACCGTAGCCATAACCACCAACAATCGGCCGCAGGTCGTAGATAGCGTCTACCGCCGGGGCAAACCACCCATCGTTCGGCAGCCAGCACCCCCTCATCCAGCCGCCGCTACACCGAACACACCGAGACCTGAACGGGCCTACCAGACAGTCAAGCCAGTTGGCCACCCTAGGCGCTGGCGGCGGCTGCAGCCACTTTTACTAGCGCTTGCAGGCCTGAGCGGCAGTGCGTTAGGGCAAAGTGCCTTGTTCGGCACAGTGCTTGTGGTCATATACGGCATTGCCGTATTCGTACGCCGGCTGCCTAGTCGACAAGCCTTCCTGTTCGCAGCGCTTTCGATTGGCACGGTTTGCGTGTCGCTCTTATTCAAACCAAATGAGGAGATTGTGAGTAACTTTTCTACCTACACGTATCTGTTTCTGATCATAGGCGTACTGGCCATTGCCAGAGAATCGAGGCTGCCCAAGCGCACATACCGCAGACGATAAGCCTAATCTATCCGCTATGAACGGACTCATAGCGGATAAGTTGGGTTGATCGGCCATTCAGTACAAAGCTGTAATGGCTCACAAAAGAAAGGGGGCACATATGGATATACCATCCCGCACCACACCCACCAAGAAGGTGGGCGTTAACAAGTTCGTCTTGGGCTTTGCGGCCATTTCGGCCAGTGCTATTATCGGCACTACCGGATTAGCTGCCGCTCAAACGCCACACCAGCAAGGTAGTGGCTATGGCAACACCGTAAACTTGACCATTAGTATCAAGAACTCGGCACACAACGTGATCAACGTGGTCATCAACTTTTTTCGATAGACCATTCCACATCTAAGTAAAAGAAGCGCCGTGAAACCCAACAAAAGAGAGGCCAATATCAGGCCTCTCTTTCTTTATCGCTCACCTCTCGCCACTTAAGTAGAGTCAAGCGTAGTGCAACCAGACCAGCTTTAGCTGGCCTGCGTGTAACGCTCTACTTAAGTGGCGAGGGGTGAGCGTCTCTCTAACTTCCTATATGAAAGTAAATGCAATGAGCATATTCACAGTCTTGATGCCAAATGCGTACTATACTTGCGCCGATGATTTTGCCCGGACACATGTCGATCAAGAAGGCACTCGCCCTATTGTCGGCTTGTCTCGTTGTGCTTGGCCTGGCCGGCTTCAAATGGATTCACATGCAGCAGGCAAATCACTACGATGTCATCGTCGTCGGCGCTGGCCCTGGCGGCATAGCAGCCGCAGTCCAAGCGACGCGCATGGGCGCGCGCGTGGCGTTGTTCGAACCAACTGACTGGGTGGGCGGGCAAATGACAGCTGCCGGCGTTGGCAATATGGATGAAGGGAACGTTGCCGTCCGCACCAGCGGCTTATATAAAGAATTTGCCGATCAGGTAACAGCTTACTATAAAAGTAAGGGCAAATCTGTAAACACCTGTTACTACGACATCGGTTCGCTGTGTATCGACCCCCAAGTAGGACGAACCATACTCGGCCAGATGCTTGCTGCGCAGGGAAGCAATTTACACCTCTTCACCTCGACGCCAGTAACGTCAGTGTTAAAACACGGCACCGCGGTCACGGGCGTGGTAGCGGCAGGCAAATCATATCACGCGTCCGTTGTTATCGATGCTGATGAGTACGGCGACGTATTGGCAGAAGCAGGCGCTGCCTATCGGCTCGGCAATAGTACCTCCGACAATATCAACCCCAAGACTTGCGTCCAAGATATTACCTATACTGCAGTCATGAAAGCCTATCCAAAGGGCGTTCCGTCCGAACTGCAATTCAAAAAGCCACCCCCTGGCTACAACCAAACGATTGCCTCGCATTTTAAAGCTTTCTTAACGAGTAACGGCTACGAGAGTAAGCTCGTAAAGCCAACCGATCATTTTATGGTTCATAAGCAGCCCGATTCGTTCAAGAGCTACGCGGCTTACCGTGGGCTACCTGACCTTTCCAACCCTAAAGATTACACGGTTCTGCAACAGAATGGTCAGGACATTACACGCACTTCTCTTAACTTAGGGAATGATTATCCTATGAGCGGCACATTGAGCGTCCGCTACATTAGTGACCCGGCTTACCGCCAACAAGTAGCCTGCCGGGCCAAACTGCTTACTTTACAACTGGCATACTATATACAGCACGATCTGCACGAATCCGATTGGTCGCTAGCCAATGATGAAGGTTACGATACGCCATATAATCAGCAAGGGCACTGTAGCATACTGGAAGGATATTCGGCATTCGAAGATCAAATGCCTGTGGAGCCGTACGTACGTGAAGGCCGACGATTGATCGGGCAAGAAACGCTTACCGGCGATCAACTTGTCTACTCCTGGAAAAACAAACAAGACATCCCCACATACCCGGACAGCGTTGCCGTTGGATACTATCCCATGGACTTACACCAATGCTACGCGCCGAATACACTGGAGTCGGCATTTGATACTGCCGACGACCGACGAGCAACCTTTAACGGCGGTGCTTTCGAAGTGCCAATTGGTGTGCTTATACCCCAAACCGTTGACGGTTTGCTGGCGGCCGAAAAAAATATTTCCGCTTCCCGTCTAGCCAACGGGGCTATCCGCGAGCAGCCTATCGCTATGGATATCGGCCAAGCTGCAGGCGCACTAGCGGCACTCGCAGCCAAAAATCACACACAGCCACGCTACATTGCCCCAGGCGATGTGCAAGCTGCACTCCATGCGGCCAACACCACTATATCGATCGGTAAAAGAGCATAAGAGTAGCTACTGGAGCAAGAGCTCCGCGAGACGCTTCTTTAAGAGATCGAGACCGTGGTACTGAATGCTCGTCATACCCATGTCTGCAGCTGGTCCGGTAAAAATTGCTAGATCATCTATAAATATACATTCTGCGAATGAAACGCCCAGTCTATCCGTAGCCAGAGCAAATATTTCACGGTCTGGCTTGGCAAATCCCACTTCTGCCGATGCAATAACTGTATCGAACAGCGCCAAATCATCAGCGCTGAGCCTGCGCTGCAGCTCACCAGCTGCTGCGTTACTCACAATTGCTAATTTATAGTGTGGCTTTAACGCTATACGGATATAGTCCAGTAGCTCACGGTGCGGCTGCTCCTCGCGAGCTACGACCTCCTTATAGGCTGGCAAAGTCAAACCAAGTCTATCGGCCATAACCACGGCGAATGCTTCGCTATCTATAAAACCGCGATTGGTCTTTTCGATCATACTGCTAATAAACACTTCATCTCTTACCGGGTTGCCACCAGCGGCTCTATAGACGTCCCGAAAACTCTTCCCAACTAACACACCAAAACTATCAAATAAAATCGCCCGAATCATGCCGACAGTATACAATAACAGAATGTCGAGGCACAAAGAAGACCCTAGCGCAGTGCGCGACGCCAAGCGCCAAGCGTGGCTTATGCGTACTGCAGAAGCCCTGGGTATGCCACCCGATGCCGCTCTCGCGCTGCTTAGACAGAAGCGGGTGCAGAGCCTACGGCTCAATCCACTACGTGGAGATGTACACAAAGCTGCCGAGTATCTCCAAAAAATAGGATGGCTTGGGGAGCCATACCCTTGGGCGCAAGATACCTATGCGCTCAAGGTCCCTGTAGCAGAGATAAGGGACAGCGAATTCGTAGCTTCCGGCCAAGTGTTCATTCAAAACGCCGCCAGCTGGCTGCCGGTACTCGCCCTACAACCGCAGCCGGGCGAAAGGATTCTGGATGTTTGCGCAGCGCCTGGCGGTAAGGCCAGCCACATTGCCGCCCTTACCGACAATCAGGCTGAATTATGGATCAACGATAACTCGCGTACCCGTTTAGTAAAAATGCGTGCCAACCTGGATCGCCTTGGCGTAACTGCCGCTCGTACTATACTCTACGACGCCACTCAGTTAGCGCGCAGACTGGCTGGCGAGCAATTCGACAAAATCCTATTGGATGCTCCGTGCAGCGGTGAAGGGTTGATGCACTACGACCGCGACAAAGATTTTGAAACGTGGTCAGTCGCACATATCAAGCGCCTCTCCAAGCTACAAAAGCGTATTCTCACCCAAGCCTGGCAACTCCTAAAACCCGGGGGTACGCTTGTCTACAGCACGTGCACTATGGCCCCGGAAGAAAACGAAGTGGTTGTCGACTATTTGCTCCGTCATCATCCCGAGGCGCAGATCGAACCCTTGAACATAGGCCTGCCTAATACAACTCAGGCCGTCTTAGAATGGAGCGGTAAGGTCCTTCAGCCGGCGATACGGGGTTGCTTGCGCTTGCATCCCAGCTCCACTATTGAAGCGTTCTTCGTTTGTGCTCTCCGGAAGAACGATGATAAAAGCACGGCAACAGTTGCATCCGCGCGGCAAAACAGATACGATAGTGGGTACTATGACGATGTCTAGCAATGCACATGGCTATTGGTTCACCGACACTTCCCGTGGCGGTTTGTTCCGTGTGTTTGCATAACATCCTTTCAAAAATATAGAAAAGACCGCCACCACGGCGGTCTTTTACTATTTTTAGAGAGAACAATTATGAAAGTTTCAAAACAGTTACACGTCAGTCACCCCGAGTTGACTATTGGCCGGGTGCAAGCGCTTGGCTCGCGCACCACAGTTAGGAGATCTGGGCATATCGGCAACCAAAATCTCCGCGAACTAGCCCTCCGCTCAAATGTCAAGATCGGGCTGCCAATTCTAGTGGACACCATCGCGGGCGATGACAGCTACTCAAAGCCTGCGCACGTTTTAGTAGGCGGAGCCAATCATCGTTTGGCATCAAATAAAATGTCGCGTAATAGAGTGGTGACCAGTCTTGGCGTCGCCAGCGAGCCCTACGAAAATATGATCGCAGGGCATCCCAGCTTAAAACAACTGAGCGGCCATAACACAATATCCGATTTGCACGCCGCTTCGCTACAACTCCTAGACATCGACACCAGCCCCCAGACGACAGTTACGGAATTGCTGGCCAGCTTAGGCGAAATCGGGCAAGCGCTCATGAAAGAACTGGCCCGGCGAGGGCATATACGTCGGCGAGTAGAAGCAGGCGGCCATATTACCAATCTTGTCCCTGGTAAGGACGCTCTTCAACATGGCATCTTCGGCCAAAACGATAGCACACCCACGGATCAAGGTGCCATGCTGCCGCTTGAAGGCATGATGGCAATGGATATATTGCAGGCGCAAAAAGCAGGCGAGGACGAAGTCTTCCACTTGGCCAGTGTTGATATGCGGCGCTACACGCGCGACCCAGAGCGTATGCGGACTGTCAGCGATATTATTACCGGCGCGCAACAGCGCTTGGGGCAGCAAGCCGTCGGCGCTCATTACATCGTGATAGACATAACTGGATTTGACCAAGCAGTGCATCCGGATTATGCTGCCGTAAGGTCGCAGTACGATCTCATCGAAATGCATGCAAACCCGGCAGATCGGCGCATCCCGCTTATCGATCGAGCCTGCGAACTGCCCGCCTACAGCCCTATGGAGCCACCGCTATGACCACCCCAAAAAATATCATCAGTTTGGAACAGTTAAGGGGGAAAACGCCGCTTGCCCGCAGCAAAGTATATTTGGGCGATGCCGACCTGGCTGGCCACATCATTCAGCAAGAGAACAACGAGCCACTGGTCAGCTCCAATCTATTACAGCAAAAAGGATTGCTGGTACGTCCATTTTGGATCGACGAACCAGACGACTTGGAAGGCAAAGCATACGCTACATATCTCAAGACGCACCCCAGCTTCAGCCTAAGTGTTCGCAAAAGTGTAGCCGAGCGGCTGCAGCAAGCGCAGCAAACCCTCCCAAAAGAGTGGCAAATTATCCTAAAGGCCGGTTTGCGCCCTTTAGAAGTGCAATATCAATTATTTGATGACGTTCGCACCTATCTGGGCCAGAAATACTCTGATTGGTCAGCGGCCGCCGTGCAAACAGAAACGCGCAAGCTTGTCAGCGATCCGCGCATTAAAGTACCGCCGCATGCCACTGGTGCTGCGGTTGACATTGAGGTGCTAGACCGCACAACTGGCAAACTCATAGACATGGGTGCCAGAGCCAATACTGACGGACCCACGGGTTGGTCGCACACTTCAGCGATATCTGCTATTCAGCAAAAACGCCGCCTCGCGCTCCTGAAGGCGATGCTTGCGGCCGGATTTGCCAATCACGCCTACGAGTGGTGGCATTACAGTTATGGTGATGCCATGTGGGCCATCTTCTACGACAAGCCAGCCACGCTGTACGACGTCTGTCGTGCATCCTCATAAACTGTCGCACTTCAAACACGCATCTCTTCATACGTCATGCCGGACTTGATCCGAAAACCACACGGCTGGATTCTGAAACGAGTTCAGGATGACAAAGGAGAGCGGCCTAAACTCCTACAGTTGCCAGCAAACGTAAAATACAGGATACTAGAAGACAATGAAACAGATTATTCTAACCGGCATTCGTGCCAATAACGACCTTACCATCGGTAACTATCTAGGCGCTCTGCTGCCCATTGTCGATATGGCCAAAAAACGCGCCGCCGAGTACCAAGTCAACCTATTCGTGCCTGACCTACATAGCTTTACCACACCTATCGACCACAGTACGCTCAATGCCCAAATCATGCAAAACTTGCGCATCTTTACTGCTGCCGGTTTACCGCTCGATCATCCGGACGTACACATTTACCGTCAGAGCTACATCCCAGCCCACTCCGAACTCGCCTGGATCTTCGACTGTTTTACGGGCATGGGCGAAATGGGCCGCATGACACAGTACAAAGATAAGTCGGCCAAACTCAGCGAAGACCGCATTAGCGTTGGTCTCTTTAACTACCCAGTCCTCATGGCTGCCGACATACTGCTATACGGTGCCACATATGTCCCTGTGGGCGAGGATCAAACCCAGCACCTGGAATTCACGCGTGATATCGCGCTACGTATGAACAGCCAGTTCGGCGAACTATTCACTGCGCCGCTACCCGTGCCCAAACAACACGAGTTCTTCGGTAAAGACCAAGGACTACGGATCAAAGACCTCCAAGACCCACGCAAAAAAATGAGCAAAAGCGACGAATCGGGCAAGGGTGTCATCTTTATGAGTGACACTCCTGAGGCCGCAAGCAAAAAAATTATGAGCGCGGCGACCGACAGTTACGGTGAAATCAGATTCGATACCAAAGAGCGGCCTGGAATCAGCAATTTGCTGCAAATTCTAGCACTACTGGGAGGGCGTAATCAGTCGGTGGTCAATGCCGAATGGGAAGGCAAGTCATCGTATGGGGATCTCAAGAAAGCAGTAGCTGCAATTGCCAGCTCCTTCCTAAGTGACTTTCAAGCCCGCTTGTCACAAGTAGACGGCGAGCAGATTATAGCCAAGCTGGAAGCTAGCGAGCGCCTCATGAACGAGACCGCCAATGCCACACTTCTCCGCGCGCAACAAGCAGTAGGTTTGCGTCCAAAAGCATGAAAAAAGTCCCGTTCTACGGCAACGCCCCGGATAACAACCAGTGCATGGTTGCGGTCTACCGAATGGTCATGGAATATTTCCTAGGCACACAAATGAGTATGGCCGAGGTGGCTGACTTCGTCGGCTATGCGCCTGGCCAGGCCGTGTGGACTCTCGAGCCACTTACTAAGCTAGCAAAGATGGGCTTTGACATTCAGATGCTCGAGCCATTCGACTACCGGGCTTTTGAGAAAAAAGGTACCGACTATCTCTACAGTGCTTTTTCCAAAGAAAAGGCCGATTGGCAGCTTGCGAATACTAACATTCGCGATATAGCACCCTCTATTCCCGATTTTTTACATACAGTAAGGTGGGAGAACCGTGCCGCTTCTCTGCAGGACATCGACAACATGCTCACCGCGGGCCGTTTAGTGTCGGTGGCGGTTAATTCCGGCGTTTTGAACGGAACAGGGGAATACGCGGACCACAACGTGCTAATTATCGGGCGCGAAGGCAACAGTTATATCATGCACGACCCAGGCTTGCCTCCCGCGCCGAACAGACGCGTCCCCCGCAATGCGCTCTGGGAGGCAATGGGTGGCGACCACCACACAGCTGAAGTGACTGGTTTTAGGCTCAAAACCCACATCGGCGAGCGACTCGACCAATACGTAGTGAGTGTCCGGCCTCGACTGAGCCGCGCCTTTGCCGCCAAGCTGATTGGAGAAAAGAAGGTGCTTGTGAATGGAACACCCACAAAGGCTGGCTACCATGTAAAAGAAGGCGATGCCATCACCATCGACTATGATGAATCGGTGCTTGACGCCATTCCCGACATTGATCTGCCTATTTTGTACGAAGATCACGACTGTGTAGTTATCAATAAGCCTGCGGGTATTCTCACACACGCCCAAGGCGAATTCATTCCCGAAGCGACAGTTGCAACCTTTTTGCGTTCCCGTGCCAAAGAAGGAGTAAACGGGATTCGTGCAGGTATTGTGCATCGACTGGATCGCGCTACCAGCGGTGTGCTTATCGGCGCCAAAACGCAGGCAGCGCTTGGTTGGCTACAGCGGCAATTCGCCGATCGCCTGGTCGAAAAGACGTACTTGGCGGTAGTTAAAGGGCATCTCAAACAGCCCGAAGCTGTTATCGATATGCCGGTAGAGCGTAACCCCAAAGCTCCTGCCACCTTCCGGGTAGGTGCCAACGGAAAAGATGCCGTCACCCAGTATAAAGTACTCAAAGAGAACGACACCGAAAGCCTGATAGAGCTACGGCCCCGCACCGGCCGGACCCACCAACTTCGTGTGCATCTTGCTCACATTGGTCATCCGATTGTAGGCGATCCGCTGTATGGAAATGGCGTCTACGGCGATCGCTTACTATTACATGCCTACAAGCTAGCGATAACACTGCCGGACGGCGAGCGCAGAACGTTTACCGCGCCGCTACCTAAAGAATTCGAGGAGCACTTTTTGTGATCGACTCGCTCGTTTTACACGACACCACCAAGGAGCAGTTACTCCGTTTTATTGCCAACCCATCGCATGCTTTATTACTGAGCGGCCCCGACGGAATTGGCAAGTCATCCGTCGCCGAAGCCCTGGTTTCCACCATATTAAATATTGAACCCGGCAAGCTAGCCACCTATCCACACTACAGCAAGGTAAGTGCGGCGCCCAACGCTAGTATCTCCATCGAAGCGATCCGCGAATTACAAAAATTCCTGCAGCTCAAGACCATCGGCACCAATCCGTACCGGCGTGCCGTGTTGATCGAACACGCCCAGGGACTCACTACCGAGGCGCAGAACGCTTATCTCAAGCTACTCGAAGAACCGCCTGCAGACACATTGCTCGTACTTACTGTCGATAGCCCGCGGTCGCTGTTACCAACTATCTTGTCCCGCCTGCAGACGATTACCATAACTGTCCCGGGCGAAGCAGCTTTGCAACAACTATTCGCCGCATCTACTAAAGACAAAACAGTTCAAACCCAGGCCTATTTTTTGAGCGGCGGACTCCCTGGGCTACTGAGCGCCTTGCTCGATGACGGCCAAGAACATCCTCTGCTACAGAGCGTAGCTACGGCCAAAGAAATTCTCCAGAAGTCTACCTTTGAAAGGCTGGCGCTGGTCGATGGGCTGAGTAAACAAAAAAATACTGTCATCGGCGTATTGGCGGCACTAGAGCGGATCGCCCAAACGGGGATCCAAGGCGCAACCGCGAAGGAGGACGCGACGCGCATCAAGCAGTGGCACCGTATTCGTAAGTCTACATTAGAGGCCCGGGAATCTATTGAGCGTAGTGCCAACGCAAAACTAGTCTTAAGCGATCTATTTCTACAATTACCATAGGAGTTTCTCGGTCAAACTCGCCTCTCCGCAGCGACGGCCGTGCTCAGCGTTTTAGGGTAATGTTGTACACTTTTTCCGCCATTTCGCCCCAACCCGGCATTCATGAAGCCAACTCTCCAAACCGGACTTCCTCAGTAAATCCCAACCCGCGAATAGCATCCTCTTCCTTGTTACTTTTTGCCCCGCAAAAAGTAACAAGGAAGAGGGAGTTGGGGTTGAGGACATGAAGGGAGTCTTGAGATGATAGAGGCGAGATAGCCATATACAAAGGAAGGGATAACGTAACCCTGCTACAATAGACAAGCTAATGCACAAAAAGGGGGATTCTATGGCCAGGAACATAAAAACAGCTGAGGGTCGTCGCTCTGGCGGCGTCACCTTAGGCGTCACGCTAAGCGCTACTGCCTTAGCCCTCACTGCTTGCGGTAAATCGTCGGCAGCTAAATCGTCCGGCGAGACACCCGCTTCAGTATCGACACCAGCCACATCGTCCATCGTTTTTGTAGGAAAATCGGCACTACTACGTGTTTGCGACGGCTTCTTTACGCAGCAGCAGCCCGACGGCACGATAGAAGTTGTCGGTCGCCCAGCTGTTGATAAGACTAATTACCCCCTAGATGTAGAAACACAAAGAGAAGGCGGAATACAAGCCGAGCCGAAAACACATGAACCAGGCATAATTACGTGGTACGACATACGCGGACAGTGGGTTAGCAGCGTAGACAAATTGCCATGTAACGACATTACAGTGCACAGCACTGAGTTAGACCAGCCTAATGGACAACCGCCTATCTGGGTTGCGACATCCAGCGAGCAGCCAGCGCCCCCGCATTGGGACGCTCTCGCGCTCAATCCAGCGCACTTCGGCGGAGTCGCACTCGACTACGGCCCTATGCCACAGCAAGGATTACAGGACACCCTTAAGCTAGCTGGGCAAAACTCAGCCTCGTAGCAAATTTCAGGACAACGTCGGCGAGTACGCCTGGAAGCGAAATATGCATTAGCGCGATAAAAATGCTAGTTGTTATGAGCGCCCAAGGGTACTATACTAATTCGTACCATATGTTTGAACTAGCCATTGTAGGCATCTTTGGATTACTTGCGTTCCACAACACGCGCACCCATGACGACGAATTTTTAGGCGCATCGCGTAAAATCGGTGATCGCATGGGCAAACTCTGGGATATTGCCCATCAGGGCATGCGCGAAAACCGCTTGCTTCGTGCCGAAAAAGCCTTGTTGACCATCTTAAAGATAGATGAGCGCAATGCTGCCGCCTACAACCGCCTAGGTATTCTCTATGCCAAACAAAAAGAATACCGTGACGCCATTGACTGTTTTGAAATCGCCAGCAGCATCGAAGCCACGCCCTCAAGTTTGCATAACTTAGGGCTTATTTATTACGAAACAGAGAATTACGAAAAAGCTGCTATCGCTTTCGAGCAAGCTCTCAAGCTGGAGGATTCGCTGGCCGCCCGCCACGTCGCCTACGCCAAAGTCCAGGAGAAGCTCGGCAACGAGAAATTAATGTTTCAATCTCTCGAAAAAGCCGTTGATCTGGAGCCTAACAAAGAAACCCTTACGCTGCTTCACAAAGCCTACCTCGACCGAGGCCTGCAAGCCGAAGCCGACATGATCGAGCAAAAACTCCATAAACTTATTGTGCCTGCCGGCAAGCCCAAGCGTATGCTCCGTCCTGCCAAACGTGTTGTAGTCTAGCTTCTTCCAGGACTCCATCACAATAAGATAATTGTCACATATAAATATATATTGCGTAATATACGTGCACATGGTATTTTCCTAATATGTCCGAAATTGATCCTGATTCTCCAGGCAGCACTCCCTATATTGCGGAGAGTAATGCTTCAGAAGATGTTGCGAGAATAGCTGGTAACAATCACTCATATATGGAAAGAATACTAAATGGAACCAAGCCTCTTTTTCCTACTGAAGAGTTGACGACAATGGCTCTTACTGCACATACAGCCGATACCGCGCTAAACCATCTGGATACAGCCTACAAAGCGATTTTGGGTAGGCATTACTTCATTGACGACAGGGGTAGAATAAAGCCAGACTATGAAACATTGCCGCCTTCCAGCTGTATGCCGCTTGAATTCCTTAAAAGCGCATTTAGCGTGGCAATACTAATGCAATCTAGTAGGCCAGAGGATGTCATTTCCATTGCATCGTTTATTGCCAGTGAAGCAAATACCAAAAATGTCCGAGCCGAGAGGCAATGGGGAATCGACTCACAAGTATATGATCTTGAACGCAAAATCCTCCTGGACGGTGCGTCGCAGGCCATAATGGCGTACAGAGGGACTTTCGAGGCCTAGTGAAACCTCTACATCCAACTCAGTCTGCAGAGGCAGTGAATGGACGCGTAGGGTATATCCTTGTTACATATCTAATTATGATATAGGTTATATTAATATGCACGAATCAAATCCTTCTGGTCAATCATCCGAATCACAGCCAGGAGGTAGATCTCTGTTTGGGCGTTTCAAACAATATAGGCAGCGCGCTCATCAACAACGAAGAGAAAGGTTAGCATTTAGCATTCTCGGCGTAGAACCCATAATTCCCTCAGAAGATCTGCGCGATCTTGGCAATCTCGATAAGGGAGTTGACGCGGCGACCGCGCAGCGGAGGCTAGCGACAGCATACGCTAATATTGTTAATGATCGATTTGTCGTCGACGAGCACGGCAGGGAGCGCCCGAACCTCGATGCGATGCCGCGCAGCGAGCAAATTGCACTAGATTTGCTTCAAAATACGCACATAAGGGTTGCCGTCGCCGAGAGCATAGGCTTGGCCGAATCTCCACGCACACACATTGCTCATTTAGCCAACCTGCTGAACACAATGGAAGAGGGATTCCATGGGATTAGGCCAGCAGAAGCTCCCCCTGTAGAATATGCCCTTTATCGCGAAGACCTCCTCGCCGGTGTTCACATTGCCATGTCGGCATACGACAAATCAGCCGAAAACTGATAACAAAAAGCTAAGCTTTGGTCGAGGGCATTCAAGTATATAAGCAACTCTCGTAAAGCAAGCTAGGCCATGCCTCTATATCCTATCGTTAGAGTTACTCTTGTGCGCCTCGCCGGGCTACTCAATGCTTTTGCATGCCCGTCCCACTATGTGGGGGGCGCACCTGCTGCAAATATCACAATTATGCAACCATTGACATTAATGTCATTTTAGTATAAAATGCTAGCAACCAGTTGAGGAGGATCGAATGGTGCGTAACTTTTTTAAAAAAGGCCGTGTGTTAGCGGCCGGCGTAGTACTTACGCTTGCTCTCACTGCGACAGCCGTGACGCAGTTTGCTGCTCCATCGCAGAGCGCGAGTGCTGATTCGGACTGTAGTCTTAATATTGTTTGTAATGGTTTGAGTGGTTCTAACCTAAGCCAAAACATCAGCTCCTTCCAGAGCCTGTACAATGCCGGCAGCGACGGTCACAACAGCGACCTGCGTGCGGTATGGCAGAATTGGATGGGCGCTACTCCCGCCATCGTGAATGGTATGAACACCAGCAACACCGTACTGGGCACCGTGCACAGTAATGGTGTGGTTGAAGTGAATGGCCGAACCGTTGGTACAGGCGCGATCATTACTGCCCGTTTTCACAAAGCTGGTTTTACCCAGGTAGAAGGCAATGTCTGGTCACGCCCAGTTACAACGTACGAATACTACAGCACCCGTCCGGCCATCATTTATATGCAGAACGGCCGCATGCTCTTCTTCGTGGAGATTCCTTGCGCTAACGCTGGTAAGGCTACGCCGAGCGCTCCCGAAATTGGGTCTTTAGGCTGTGCTAACAATGGCCTCGTACTGCTTGCCGGCGACACCGACAGCAAAGGCAACAGGACTTACACCTTGCAGGCAAACGCCCTCGCCAACAATGCAACTATTACCAGTTACACCTTCAACTTTGGTGCCGGCCAGGGTAGTCAAGTAGTGCGCACCAATGCATTAACCGCTACGAGTAGTCCGCATGTATATCCCCCAGGCAACTATTCTGCCGATGTGGTAATCGATGGCGTAGCCAATAGCATCTTCGCTACCGCACCCGGCCAATTCACCTGTGCTGCAAAAATTGTAAGCGTGCCACAACCTCCAGCTCCTGCAACACTTGTCTGTAGCAACTTGACGCTCGACAAAGGTATTCTCGACAAGAACACAGGCGACATCGCCTACAAACTGACCGCTCAAGCTTCGGTAAAAAACGCCACCATTACCAAATACATCTTCAACTTTGGCGACGACGCGAACACTACCCAAACGATCACGACTAACGCCTTAAGCGCAACCAGTCAGAGTTTTACCTACAAAGCAGGCAAGACATACCACCTCATATACGTCACAGTAAACGGTACGAGCAATGAAGGTAAAGCCTTGGTAGCTGGCGGCGCCGACTCAGGCTGCGCCACTAATGTAAAAATCCCGCCGCAAACCTGTGCCACCGGTAGTAGCGCCCCGGAATGCAAGCCCGTATGTACTTCGCCTACGAATGGCAAGACATACCCGGTTGGCTCGCCAGAGTGTCAACCAGTACCTCCTGTAACCCCGCCTACGACCCCACCCGCTGAGAAGTTAGCGGACACTGGCCCTGGTGGCATTATCGGCCTGTTCCTGGGCACGAGCATCCTCGGTGCTGTTGCACACAACCTTGTCCTGAAGCGCCGCGCCTTTAGCCGCCTGTAGCGTAACCGCTCCCTAAAATATCTGCTGCACCTTAAAAAGCAGCAGATATTTTTATTGTAAGAGGCTTTTCTCGGTACGAACGTAATGGCATGTGTAACCGCCTGGATTCTTCTGCAAATAGTCCTGATGGTATTCTTCTGCCGAATAGAATCTTTTAAATGACTCCAGACTCGTCACAACCGGATCTTTATAGAGTCCGGATGTATTGACTGTTTCGATCATGGCTTCTGCAGTCTTTCGCTCCTCGTCATCCTGATAGAAAATTGCCGAACGATAAGATGATCCAACATCGTTGCCCTGACGGTTCATAGTGGTTGGATCATGCACCCTAAAAAAGAAATCGAGTAGGGCAGCATAAGTGGTCTTATCAGGATCATACGTTATGGCTAGGGCCTCAGCATGTCCGGGGTGATTTTCGTACGTTGGGTTATCGTTTTCGCCACCAGTGTAGCCCACTTCCGTATCGATGATTCCTGGCTGTTCTTTGAACAACTCTTCTAATCCCCAGAAGCACCCCCCTGCCAGATATGCTACTTTCTTTGTCATTAGCTTCATAATAGTCGAGCTACACCACAAGAACAATACCTCTGGATATAATGAAGATATAAAACTTAGAGCATGCAAAAAGTCTTGGCATACCCGTAGCACCGCAAAACGTTTAGGCCCTTACGTAAACCCACGCCTTAGCGCCGCTTACCAGTAACAGCGTCGTGTGTCTATAGGCGTTAGTTTCGTAGACGTGGAGCAAGGCAAGTTCCTCGTCGCTAATGCCAGAAAGAAGCAAAACGCCGACTGGCGGCATTGAGCGAGCTACATTCCTGGAGTGCCAGCGTTTGTACGCCAAGTCGAAAGCGGCGGGCCTCGGCTTTTGGTATATGTTTTTGATGCACTGCTTTACAGCAACCGACAATCTTTATAGTGTAGACATTGAAAGCGACCTTTCTGTTTTAGTGTTACAACCAAAACTGTAGGTCGCTTTTACTTATTTGGCAAAAAGTGAGTGTGGGTCAGCCAATATTCCACCCTCGTATGTAGATATAGTATACTACCAGGCATTATGTCCGAATTACGGGTGGCCACAACGGAACTTAGCACAGCATTACCTTCCTTGCCAGTAGAAAAGCTCACTCGTAGAACCGAGTTTCTTGCTACGAATGTAGGAGCTTTAACACTACGAGCACATAAAGAAGGAGGATTTGCCATATATCCTTTTATCTTAGATAGAGACTGGACCAAGACAGACCAGGAAACCGTCCGCCTGTTTCACGCAGACTACCCATTACCTGACCGGGTAGCCATCACCTACCCAGATATTAGCCCCACTCTCAGAGTCTGGCAGTATATCGCAGTGCCGTATCAATCTGAGGGGGCAGGCCCAATGAAGGTAGTAACGAGAAAACACATGCTCGATTTATATGGATCATGGGAAACTAGTACACAAAAAATGATAAGAGCACTTGCCACTGATTCAGATTTTGATAGTAAAACGCCACTTGACGTGTGGATAACCGACCTCTTTCCGTCTCATAGTGATGGTCACATCATGAGGACAAGTGATGTACGGTTTTATAGTGAAGGCAAATGGCCCCTCCCCCTTACTGAACGTCGTGATGAAGAGTCTATGCTGCAACTGCCCGATGGTAATTCTGATGGGATCGAAGAAAGTTTGGTAGCCGCACTTCGTAGCGCATGTATTGCCGTTAGGCAGCCAGAGTTATGGCAAAAGGATGCTCTGTAGATTAATCAAATCTGCATTGGAGCAGAAGTGTCGCGTCCAGCCATAAAACTTATTAAAAACGGCCCTGTACTCAAATTATATCGCTACGACAACCTTAGCGCGAACATGGCTTGAACTGGCTGCTTCCTGTGTCTCGGCTCGGCGACTTCTCAAGTGAATAGACCTGTCGATATGGTATTTTGGCAGTTCAATCAATCGAGAAAGCGAATCGAGCAATTCTGTACCACGATTACCATTTGCAAAGGCACCGGCAATCATACGCTGCATCTTTGGACCATCAGGACCAGTGTTGCAGGTGAGACGACAGCGGCTGCGTATTTGGTCTAGTACCTCCGCCTTAACGGCCAGGTCAATGACTTTGTAACCTGGCATGCTTTGTAACTCCTTGCTTGCTGGTTATTCTACACTGTTGTCTCAGGCAGTGTGTTTAGTATACGGGGAGTAACTAAGAATAGACGCAATAGTTCCTTTATCCCCGCATACGGCAGCCGTCAGAAAAACTAACTTCGCTATACAATGGAGGCGTTCGACGTTTTCGCTACCACCTAAGATTGATGTGATCCTTTTTTGGCAAGCCACCTAATGCAGATGAACCTAGCAGACGCTCTAAGTATAAGGGCACCTGATTGCCCTCAAGCTCTTCGGCGGCTGCGCCTAGGGCCTCACCAAAACGCGATGCCATGCTACGGAAAGAATAGCTCCAGCTAGCACCCCGCACTATTTGCGAGCGCAATAATTCAGCAAGCTGCCCAAGCAAAACTGTAAGCTGGTTGTCGAATGAAGACAGATTAACGCGCGATAAATCACCCGCGGTTATTTCATCTCCCATAACCCTTTTGATAACCCTTTGGGTTATTTCGAGTCCCCGTGAAATTGGCACAAAACAATCGTCTGCGACGACTAAACCCTGCTCATCGGCGCCAAGCGAAAGCTCGAATAAACCTGAAGTGGTTCCAAGCAGCTGAGCACGACTACGGTACGGAGCGAGAGCTAGTTCGCTTTCTTTCCAGGCATCAACATCTTCTTTAGTTCCAAAGCGTCCTTTGCCTGCCTGTAGTGCCATCCATGCTTGATAACGATCTTTTTCGAGAGCGGTAGCATTTGGACCTTCCATATTGGCAACAGTTGAAGCCACCGTTTTAGCATATAAGCCTTGAGCAAGCGTCTCGTCGCCTGCCTTTTGTGCGGCCGTTATAGATTTAAAACCTTCAGCCAGGGCTTTGTTGGCGGCATCTGTTGGCCCTACATCAGGGTGTAATCGGCGTCCCATGCTTCTGCTTGTGATGCGAGGTGGTTCGTCCCTAGTTGTCACCATCTGTCTTCCGTGTTGACGTGCTATACGTATCTGTTCATCGGCACTAAACTCCGGAGGTGTAAGATACTTCGTGTATAGATCACCCACTGCTTCACGATTTGGTACTTCCATGGTGGCGGCGGCACGCAACACTTCTGCAGCAGCTCCCGTTGCATATCGGTGCACCTCTATCTGTTGCTGGGCTTGTGCGCCAATTTGGTCCAAGTCGCTACGAGCATACATAATTCTTGGAGCTTCTGGTAATTCAGTTACAAGTGCTGGCAGGTAATTCATATGCGCATACTATATTATATACGAACGTTTTATACAAAAAACCGACCTCTAGTCGGTTGCTAAACCATCTGCAGGCCGGCCACGAACAATTTTTACTACTGAATTTCTAAGCTTGTATCTCACGTCTAGGTTGCTGTGGAGGGTGCGGGTTTGGCATCTTGGCCACGATCATACATTACGGCCTGATCGTCAAAGCTGCCTACCTGGCTGGCCGTTTTGCCCGGAAAAACTTCGAATTTGAGCGAGCGCTGCCCAACCAGCTGAACTAGCACAGTAGCCTGAACCTGACTACTGCCTTTGGCTCTAATCCCCGTTGCAAAAGACGAATTATCCCAGGGTTGGCCGTTAGGCAAAACGTAGCTTTTGTCGACCAACTCATATTTCGTAAGCCCGCTCGATTGACCAATCTTGGTCGGATCGGGACTGCCTTCTTTGGCCATAAATTGTCCGGCTCCGCTGTTTTCTTTAGAGGCGTTGTCTTGGTCGCTACCGCTAGCGCCCTTAAAGCTATAGTAATTGCCTATAGAAAAGTTTACCTGAGTTGGATCGATAAAGTCTGGCGCGATCGATAGATGTCCCTTCCAGTAATTCTGCACATCGCCCGGGCGCGTACCGCCCATGTAGCCATTAGTTCCTACCTGGAACCAGTTGCCAATGAGTTTACCGTCGATATCGTAATCAATCTGGCCGTCGATTGGCTTTGCAGTGCGTACGTACTTGGCAGTAATCTGACTTTTAACTGCAGGATCCAGATACTCTGACGTAGGTGCAGTAAATGGCTTCCATTGGTCGGAATTGTAAGCGTTGTAGCTAACAAAGCCAGTCAATTTCCTTGAGAGGTCCCAGACAAAGATGTCGAGCGTCTGACCGCCGATTTTACCTAAAACTTCACCTTTATTCACCTTTATTTCGCCGTTCCAGCCCTTGTTTGGATCCCAATTAGCGGGCAACTGTTTTTTAATTTCGTCCGATAGGCTTGTTTGCAGGTCCAGGGTGGTAATAAAACTGCAGGTATGAACGATAGTAAGGCGATACTCGTCACTGCTAGGCACATCGTTCGTATGCGATGGCGTGTTGATTCGTGAACCACGATGTTCAATAGCAGTCAGCGTCCCGTCTGCCGGAGCAATAACGTCATATGCATCGCGCAGGGCGTGCACATCGAGGCCGTTGTAGTATTGGTGGTCGATCGGCGTCACATGGCCACCTATTACCAAGCCATAGGGCAAGATAAAGCCAACCTGGTCTAAGGGCATAAAGGGGCCCAGCTTTACCGGACCTGCTCCGCTGCAATGTCCGTTAGTTAGCATTCGCGATGCCGTCTGATCGTACGTAACAGTGGCGCCGGTACTAGTTCTCGCCGACACCATTTTATCTTTGTCGTTTGAGGCATGGTGTTTTTCATACACCCGCCAGCCCACAAGACCGGTGATACCCACAACCACTATGAAGAAAAACAGCAGATAGTGGCCAAAACCTTTTTGGTTTTCCTGCATATACTTACTATATAAAAAAGAAAAGGTGCAGTCTATAGGCTGCTTATGGTTTTTATACCAGCTAGGGTACATCCGCCGCCAAAGGAAAACCCCTAGGAGAATGGTCTGACTACTCCTAGGGCCGGGAAGGTATTACATCTAACTTACTGCGCGATGAGACTAATCTCTTTGCAGTAAGAATAAGGTCATTCTCTCTGCTGCACTAAGCCCTAACTCCATTACTAAGACGTTCTGGGGGGATAGTAACAAGTATTGACCATAGCCATTTAATTCTTCGCCAATAAAGTAACCGTCAAACTCACCAGCTTGATCTTCTTGTGTGTGCGACACCCGTCCTATAACCAGAGTAGTGTGCCTTCTAAAACCAGGCCCTACTTCGTAGTCTGTACATTTCACCTTATCAATTCGTGCAGCACCGCTTTCGGCTAAGCCCAAAAATCTGACTGCGGTTTCATTTGGAACAGTAGCGTTCAATATCGGCGCGCCTGACCGCTCATTTCGACCCTCGCTTGGCCATGCCGCCGTTATTGTATCAAGTAGCGGAGTGTTAACGCCTAATGGATCTGACTCGCCTGTAAACTCGCTCATAACACATACTATAACATAATGTGTATAAATATCGATATTGGTGCAGGGTGAGGGATTCGAACCCCCGAAGGCTGAGCCAGATGATTTACAGTCACCCGTGTTTGACCGCTTCACTAACCCTGCATATCTGTTATTTTAGCAAATCTGTACTGAGTTGAGAACTCGTTCTCACATGTACATACTCTGCAGAAAATCTGGAGCCGATAGAGGGATTCGAACCCACGACCCGCTGTTTACAAAACAGCCGCTCTAGCCACTGAGCTATATCGGCGTAACAGATGATGCAAGTGTACCAAGAAAGCTCCTCTGAGGCAATAAGCGCCACTCAAGCTAATACTCTAGTGTAAATGAGCCTTGAGAAAAAACCCGGAATAGGCTAAAATGACCCCTGATACATGCCGTTGTAGCTCAGGGGTAGAGCACCTCCATGGTAAGGAGGGGGTCTGGGGTTCAAATCCCCACAACGGCTCCATGAGTAATATAGAGGTCGATTAACCGGCCTATTTTTATGCTTCAAAGATATCCTCTCTCAGAATCCAGCCTTGGGCCGCTAGAATTTCAACTGCTTCATCCTGATTATTGGGATGGCCATACCCTAGGGGATGGCGATGCAGGGCAAATGCCACCTGCATGCGAAGATTTAGAGCTAAATCGAGCCGTCAACTTAGCATTCGAAGAATTTGAAACGCTCGAGGGATACTCCGGTCTTAGCTTAGATACATTCCAAAAGGGTGGTGTCTTTGACGCTGCAAACCATGCCCCAGGAACAATCATCGGTCTCGATGTAGAAAGCCTTACCACCGCCCGAGCGTTCGAAGGAGCCGACCCGACATGGTTTTCAGGTCAAAAGCCATATGTGTACCAACCAATGCAAACGGACGAAGAACCTCAAATTCTTAATGAAGAACACTGCGTGTATATACACGAATCGACATTAGGCATTGTGATGCGTATGGGGCGGCGCACTAAGTTATTGCACACCGTCACTTTGGCCACTAGTAGACAGGCCTCGCAAAATACGTTGGTTGATGCGCCGACCTCAATTACTATTGGTCAAGCTAGCCACACAGCTAATGAGGACGGCATTGAAATGTTTAGCCGCATAAACGAGATAACTATCCTAAGAAGGCCCAGTCTCTTGGGCAAGAGACGCACATCATTCGCCATTGGCAGCACTATTGCCAGAAGATTAGTGCCCGGTAGCTAGTTTACAAACAACAGACCATCTGTTAAAATTAATGATAATTAGTGAAAAAGGTTAAGTAGAATATGGCTAAAAAAGGCGACAAACGCAAATTGATTGGCTTGGTCAGCGAAGAGACTGGCGAGCGTATTTATTACACCACCAAGAATACGATGAACACGCCCGAGAAGCTGTCTCTGCGCAAATATAGTCGTCGACTTCGCAAGCACATCTGGTTCACCGAAACCAAGAAGAACTTGGGCCGCAACGAAGTTAAGCCGAAGAAGTAAGAAAGTTATCGGCAGCTCAAAATCGCCTAATGGGCATTTTTTTAATTTTCACAGTATTATAAATACATACCGGATAACGGACACTACTTGCTATGGTATTTGCCGAACCCCCTCCTAACTTAGTCTCGAGAGAGCGATTCATGGTTCCGGTTAGCGAGCAGTTTTGGCGAGCCTTAGGGGCAACCGCTGCCGTTCTAGTAGATATGTACGGTTCTCATGGGAGGCAAGAAAAATTCCAAGGTCATCCATTTCGAGTTTGGTCGAAAGCCTGGGAAGATGAAGACGAGGCACAGCACATCTTAAACGTGAGAGAGCATCTGGATCGCAGACCCGGTCTCAGCGACCATACTATTTTAATGTCAAGTCACAACGAAGAGGGTGAGAGTGAATTAAGGTGTAGGCACAGCCTCTTTGAGGTTGACGATCACCACGAAGGCGCCAATGGATTGCTAGCTATCATTGAATATCCCGTGCCAGAATCGGAAGAGTCACAGCGACAAGCAACGCAAAACGCTATCGCTTTTGCCCTAGACACAGGGGCTGCCGTAGCTAACCCTCAAGAAGTGATCGAGCTATATCACCACCTTACGAATAGTGTATTCTTTGCCAACAAACAAGATACTTGATAGGCTAGCCTTCTTAATGCATTAGTCAGTACTGTACCTTGGCGATGTCAAGGGCAGTGTTGACGAATTCGGCATGACTCCAGACGAGAGGCGACACACTTATAGCGTAGCCGGTTTCCGGGTCGAACTGTTCACTGAGGATGCCGCTGGGGAGTTTACGGTCAAGGCACCATTGCACAAGGCTATATGCCTGGTCGTGATCGCCGGTAGCTTCCAAGTATTGCGCGAGCCACAAGGTGCATACAATCCAGGGATTGCCTTTATATTGAGTTTTAGACAAAAAGTAGCCGTCGGCCGTGTCGCGGATCACGCCGCCAATGGGCGAGGTGTTATACAGATCTTTCTTCACGTGTTCGAAGGTGCCTTGCATACGTGGATCATCGAGCGGCAAATTGGCGAACATGTACGGGCCGTATAAGTTCGAAATATCCAGCATGTCATTGTATTCCAGATTTCCGTCTTCCTGTAGCAAAAAGCCTTTACGGAAATAGCCGTCAGGGTGATAGAGTGCCTGAAGGCCTTCGCGCATTCTGTCTACTGCTTTTTTCCAATCCGCTGCATCGTCCGGGCGTTTAACCACGTCAGATAATTTAATCGCTGCTTCCAGAGCAGCAATCACGGCGCACACCGTGTAGGTGGACGTCAGAAAGCGTTGTTCCCAGAGGTCATAGCTGGCATGCGGCAAGCCGGTGGCTTCATCTACAAAATTGGCCATAAAATTAGCGCAGGGTTCAATAAAGTTATCGTAGTAGCCTTCGATAAGTGTTGCATCTTCAGTAGCGTTGTAATATTCGCCCATCATAAACACCACCATGGCGGTTTCATCTTCCTGAATAGCTAGCTCCTTATGTTTGCCATACAGCAGGGGGTGCCAGGTACTGCCAATAGCGCGGTCGGGCTGGTATTTATGCATAAGATATCCGTCGCGATGCATAGTACCTCGAGCAAATTCAAAGAAATTGCGCGCTTCATCATATAGCCCAAAACGAATGAGCGGCCAGATGGCAAAACTAGCATCGCGTGGCCAACAGTAGCAGTAGTAGTCGCGGCCGAAGTTAAAAATACTGGAATCACCGCTGGCAAGGATTGAGCCGCGGTCGTCGCAGTGTGCTTTTATAACCAGCAGACTCTTTTGTACTTCTGCGCGTATCGATTCAGGGACCTGCTGCATTTTATGCTTGGTAGGTTCGAGCCATTTACGCCAATGTTCACGAGCCTTTTGCAGTCGGTCGTCAATCGAATAATACTTTATATGGGTGTGCACCACTTGGGCATCGGACTGACTATCGGCAGCAACGACCCAATAATCCACGCCGAATGAGGTATGGGCGGCAACTTGTTTGCGGAACCGCAGCACGCTGTCCACGCCGCCATGCTCTACTGGGTTATTGCTTAGCTCACCATCTTCGGCGTCTTTAAAGGTACCTGCCTTGCCCTCAATAGCATAGTTACCGATAGCGAACTGGTCGAAATCGCCGTCGCCACTAAAACGCCCCGCGGAGAGCAAACAGCAGCGGCCTTTGTAGTCAAGAATATAGTTATCGTCCGGTACGAACAATGCCGTGTCGGCCCGGCCGGCACGTGAAATCTGAAATACCTGGTGCAAGAAGAGGCGTACGTCGCGCTCATGATCGGCCTCATTGGTCACATTAATCCTACGGATAAAAGCATTATATTCCGGGTCAACAAAGTCGTTCAGGCGCAGGGTAATACCGAGTGCGGACGAATGCATCCTGATATCGCTTACGAGCGCCTCGGTCTCAAAGTTAACGTCAATTTGCCACGATTCATCATCCACCCAGGAGAAGCTGCCATCCACCCAGATACCGATCTTGTGTTGCGAATTGCGCGCATTGGTCAGATTATCCAAGCCGACGTAGGGATAATAGAAATCATGCACCAGGCCATGCTCATCCAGTCCGACAAATAGCTGACCATTACTTAACACAACCGGTCGAGCCATTAGACGCCGACTCCTTTAGCCGCCAAGCGGAAGCGTACGTCGTGCCAGGCATTCATAAAGGCGATAAAGGCATCGTAGGGATTTTCGTACGGACTAAAGTAGGCGTGAATGTCACCGTCGTTAAACCATTTGGTACACATGTAATAAAAGTGGTCAGACGTTTGCAGCTTGCGCCAGTCTTCTATAAGACTTAGATCTTCGGTAGCCAGAATTTGCTGTTCCAAACCATACAATGCGGTTATCGCCGAGCTCTGCATACTATTACCCAGCCAAGCCGAGAGGTCGCGCTCGCTATCTGCCCAGGTAACAGTGTAGGGCATGTCCACGCGGTCTACGGGCACAAAATTGTCAATTGCTTCGGAGACGGTCATAAATGCATTGCCGTGTTTTTTGAGCCATTCGCCGGGTAAATGCTCAAGGAAGCCAAAAATGCCGGATTCGTCCCATTGGTGCTCGCCAAAGGTCTCGTAGTCCATAAACAAATTGAAGTTGGTTGCATCGCCGCTCTCGTTAAGCCAGTGCGCAAACTTATCAGCAGTCAGCGGCCAACCAACCCAAGATTGATCGCCAAAGCGAAAAGCGATATCGTCGCTTAAGCGGTAATTCTTCATAAGTAACCGGATATTGTCTGTATAAGTAGGCTGGTAGACAAAATTAGGGCTGCGCCAGTCGAGCACCTTATCCCATCCTTCGGCCAAAATACCCTTATAGCCAGCTTTGTCTGCCCAGTAGGCAAGATCGTTATTATAGGCAAGCTCGGTATTACGGAACACTTTGGGGGTCTGACCAAAGAGCGTCTGCACCTTCTCGCGGTGCATGTTCACCTGGCGTTCAAATTCGCTGCGTGAATAAAAGAATGCTAGGCTGTGATGATATGTCTCGGCCACAATCTCAACCCTACCGGTTGCTGTTAGCGCCTGGAATGAGGCCAGCGACTCGGGTGACCAGGCTTCCATTTGCTCTAGTACCGTGCCAGTAATACTCATGCTCAGCTTAAATTCAGGGTGCTTTTGTAATAGCTCTAGCAGGCGGCGGTTGGTAGGCAGGTACGATTTTTCGGCTACTTTATGCATAATGCGCTCGTTGCTGGTGCGATCCTGGTATGGAGCTGCGAAATACTGATGATCAACACCTGCGTCAAAAATGGTGTAGTGCCGTACGCGGTAGGGCTGATGAACATGCAGATACAAGACAATCGCCTTACTCATGCCACAGCTCCTGTAAGCTGCTGTCCATAAATGCCCAGCAGCTTATCAGCAGCGTCGTTCCAATTGAGCTTGCTGAATTCGTGATAGGCATTTTCGTGGAGCGTGTCGCGCAAGGCATCGTTTTGCACTATAGCCGTAATTTGGTTGGCCATCTCATTAATATCCCAGAAGTCCACTTTGAGACAATTTCTCATAATTTCTGAGACACCTGATTGGTGAGTAATGAGTGCCGGTGTGCCATAGCCGATTGCCTCCAGAGCAGTGATACCGAATGGTTCTGAAATGGAAGACATTACAAATAAATCAGAAACCGCGTACGCATCGCGCCAGGCCTTGCCGCGCAAAAATCCAGTGAAGATAACATTGGGGGCGATGCCCAGATCAGCAGCCAAAGTGATCAGCTCAAAGTACTGCTCACCGCTGCCCACAATCAAAAAAAGCGTTTTGGGTGCCCGGGCAATAACTTCTTTAGCGGCATAGAGTAAATTAGGGATGCCTTTTTGGACAGTAAGGCGATTAACAGCCACCACCACACGATATCCTTGAGCGCGCATGGCGTTTATATAATGGTAGGCGTTTTCGTTGTCTAGCGGCGAAAGCGCGTCTGGCTCGATACTATTGTGCACTACTTCTATCTTGTCGGCTGGAATGTCGTAATCATCAACGATCATATCCTTGGTATGCTGGCTTACGGCAACGATGCGGTCGGCCAATGTAAAGGCTAACGATTCTATCTCGCGGCACAGCGGATTACCGGTGCTACCCCCGGCGCGGTCGCGCTCGATAGAGTGCACATGGAGCACGATGGGGCAGTTAAGCGTCTGTTTTGCACGCAAGGCAGCACGAAAGGTAAGCCAATCGTGCGCATGTACAATGTCGTATTCCTGTTCCTGCTTTTGCACCAGTTGGCCTACCGCGTTTTCGTACATCTGTACTTGCGAGTAGAGATCGTGCGTCTCAGAATGGCCGTCTTTGAAGATATACTTATAGCTATCGTAGGCAATACCACTCTTTAAAATCTCAACTACACTCTGAGGATGCGCTGCCGTAACCGTCATGAAATCAATGCCGTGATCGGCTTTATATGGCAGCATAAACTCAATATCCGCCCCTTTTTTGGAGAGCGCCTCGCAGAGCTGGTAGCACACCACACCAAGTCCGCCGCTGTTATGGGGAGGTAACTCCCATCCGAGCATCAAGATCCGCATTACCCTCTGGTTCTCTCTTATGGTGATTTATGCCTATTATAAGGCAGGAAATACCCAAAGCACAACCGTTTTTTACTAGTATCCCCGTGGCGTCTCGGCAAATGTCAGCAGGCTATGGCCCTATATACTAGCAGTAATCAGATGTGCTCGCTACGTCTCACGATTTTTAGAAGAATCGACACGTTGTACCATTCTCGGCATACGGAGACTACCCCCGATGACAAAGAGAAGATGATTGACCTTATCTTAGATTAATGTTATTATATGTCGATGAATACAGTTCCGCCTATTGAGGTAGCCCAACCTCTACTGATTGGCGATAAGTGCACATACGGCGGCGTTGATGACTGGGATATCACAGGAACCAGCCCCTATGCTCTCGCCCGCGAACATGTCGCTAGTAATGCGTACAAAGAGAGAAATGCCGCTAACTTTGCGAGGCATCTGGATATCACTGACGGTGGCCAACAACCGGAAAGTACCAACGCAACATACGCCCTGCCCGAGCATTTTGAACACCTCTTCAGAGCCACGGTTAGCCCACCAGAAACAAGAGAAATGCCCGCAGTAGAGGCACACGGCCTTGACGACGTAGCGGCATGGATCAGAGGCTCACAGGCGCTTCATGCTGCCGCAGCTCAGCAGGCTAAAGATTACCCCAGATACGAGGCTGCACATCGTAAACCAAAGCGTGTAGGTAGAATTGCAGGAGCACTTGCGGCAGCAGCTTTGGTCATTAGCGGGGGAGTAGCTGCTAATACTATTTTGTCGACATTACATACGTATTCTGAGCAATCACAAGGCGAAGCCCAATTACCTCATCCATTACCGACGGACGGACTCAGTACTCCGCCAGATACCCCAAAGGCGCCCATAGAAACAACAACTGTTTTTAATAGACCTCCAGCTACGTCAACCACAAAAGTAAAGATTGTTTTAGCAGACTACAAACAGAGTGCTTCGCTGCCTTCGAGTACACTTCCACGCACTCCATCAATAAGCTCAATGCCTTCTTCGTCGACAGAGAGTACTCCTCCGTCATCGTCGCCTTCGAGCAACGAAACGACCCCACCAGCATCGACAGCATCGCCAACAGAGCCCACCCCAAGTACACCATCACCCACCATATCGTCACCAAATCTGCCTACGACTCCATCGACATCAACCCCTTCACAGGCTCCAAGTACAATCTCCGGCATCACGCCTACAACACTACAACCAGCAATACCGATCCCTACGCCCAGTAGTTAGCAAAGCATTCACCACAGATCTGGTATCAGCCTACTGCGTCGTGTCCTTCAAGTGATGCCACCCACCCATCTCGGTCAAGCAAGCCTCTATCTGTCAGCAGTATACTGCTACAGCAAGAACCGCGCTTCGCAGATGGTAGCAAGTCGAGCGGATCATTCGTCCACTTTTGGTCAATATAGGCAGTATTCTCAGTCTGGGCCTTAGCAACACTGGGTCGTTCGTCAGGCGCAAGCACCATTTCAATATCCATAAGGATAATGTCGTAACTGTTGCGCGTTTGGAACATGGCGCCCAAAAATCGCTGGGGCTCGGCGCTGCAATTGAGTTTTTCGATGCACACCCGCCTAGCTGCGTCTTCGGGTAATTCATCAGCACGCATCGTTACCGCAGGCAGCCCCCAATTACCAGCGAGGTCCGGATCGTCGTCAGGGCGTTTGACTACTAGAAATTGCGCGGAGTCGGGCTCTGGCTTGAGCGCTACTGCTACGGTGTATTTTATGGGCTTACTCATGCCCGTATTTCATCACAGTAGGGCACTTAAGTAATATGAAAAGGTTTTCCTAAAATTGGCTAGGCAGCCAAATCGCTCAGCTGCAGTTCGTAGGTGTGCTCCATAAAAGTTGAGCCGCTACTCACAAACTGCCAAATATCGAGCAAACTTTTCGCAGGGCGGGGAAGTTGCTGCAACGCTGCTTCAGAATATGTGGCGAGCGTGCCAGTTACCGTATTCTGGGCAATGGGTGTATCGTCTGGCAATTCGAGAGTGTGTACTGCAAATACCTTATCGTCGAACACTGACCCATCATATATATCAATTCGCCGGAAGAAGCCCGTAAATATGGGCTGCGCTTCCACCCCAAGACGATTCCGCGCCGTCTCTTTGGCTGCGTCAGCGAGCGGTCGCCCCATATCTACTGCCATTGCCGGCCACTCAGCACGTCCGATAAACGGCTGGGCCTCACGCTCCAAAATGACATACTTGCCAGCTTGCCGCGCAACGAGGAGAACGGCTAACCGCGGGCGCAAAAGCAGGGCACGCTTACCATGGGCTAATGCTAGCTCCTGCTTACCTTTAGGAGTAATGCCGTACACGCCGCGTTCATGTTTCTCAAGATGTCCGCTGCGTATAAGTTGGCGAATATAATAACCGCCTAAGTCGGTAGGATAGCCAGCTTGCTCGCATAGTACGGTAAAACTACGCACATCATGTCCGAAAAAACAGGCCAAAACCCGAAGAGCAGCACCCCGAATCATGCCCCCAGTATACGCTAAATATTTTCTAGCTAGTAATTGCTAAAGTGACGGACTTCTTCACGCAAATGCTCGAACACATGCTGATAATAGTCGGCGTGGTGCGAATCCATAAAACTATGTTCGTGACTGCGTGCTTCGTGCATGGCCTCCGCGAGCCTTTTGATTCGATCTTCCAGATCTCGTGGATTCTTGTGCACTTCGATATCGTCAACTAAGTGCTGCATTTCCTGACGCACCTGTTGTGCTAATGGATGATGTTGGTCATCTATGGCGTCATGCACTTTATTCTGCAAATCCCGCACATGTTCATACAAGGGTTTATAAGATGGATCAACTCCCATGGTCTACTCCTTTGTCTATGCAATACTTTATTATTCTCCAAATGCTGAGATGCTGCAAACCATAGGAGATATCTACCCGTCTCTTCCGGCCTCAGTATTGATGACCGAGCTCAACACGAAGAGCGGCTGCGGGGATATAGTTACTTCTATATGAGCATGAGCCGGGACGGGCATGGGCTCGCCGTCAAACTGTGCCCATATAGCGTCATGCACCGTAAAACTCATCTGGGTGCGTAGGTTCTCTGGACGCGATTTTCTGCGCAAGGACAAGGATAGCTTGGTAGCCGTTATAACAGGCCACTTGCTTGCAATACTGTTGAAGTAGAACTGCTCCTTATTAATCTGTGTTGGGATGCGATATATTTTGGCAAAACGCGGACCATTGGCGAACGTATACTCATACATATTTCGTATACCGCTTGCGTCTTCCGCCTTAAACAGGGGAGCGCCCATCACTGTCATCCATGCAGTACGCGCTTCATGCATAAAACGGCCACCAGGCACGCGGTGCAGCCAGCTACGGCGATGGGCAGGATCGTTCAATCGCTTTGCCACGAGGGCAGTAGCGCCAAAGCTTGCCGTGGTGGCTGCAAGACGGCACTGTGTTTCGTCGCCTTCGTTAGTTATCCGAAATTGCAGGGGCTTGATGGGCAGTACATGCCCACGGCGAAACAATGTAGTCAACGGTATGTCCGGATCAGGGCCATTGATCATGCAGGCGAGGTCGTTGGCGTTACCGCCCCACCAGGGCAGTACAACCGAACGGCGAGCCTTATCCGTTACCTTGCTGTCCGAAAGAAGTGCCTGTACGACAGCATTGATTGTGCCATCGCCCCCGCCAATGCAAATAAGTGTGCGTGGTCCGAGCTGCGCATTGCATTTCTCCAGCAGTGCAGCCGTAGCTGCCGGCCCGTCTCGTGGTGTCTCGACACGGGTAACCGGCAGGTCGGGGAATAGATTGCGCAATTCGGCGATTCGACGCTCCATCCGCTTGCTCTTAGTACTTGCCGGATTTACCACTACCAGAAAACGATCAAACATAGCATGTATTGTACCTCTTAACTAGTCTCACGCGCACGTTGGCAGGGGGCTCACGCCTGCCTATGCTAGAATAAAATATCATTATGAACGCGCCATTAGAGCAAGCACTGCTAGAAAAACTAGTAGCTATACCTTCGGTTACCGGTAATCTGCCGGCTAATGATGAAGTGCTGGATGTTATAGATACGTTCTTGCAAGAACGCGGTATGCATATTGTGCGCAAAACATATGGCGGTTTCGGCACCCTAGTGGCCACCTCCAGGCCAACCAAAAATCCAAAGGTGATGCTCATCGCTCACTGTGATGTTGTCCCCGCTCAGGAAAAGCAGTTTACGCTCCGTAGGGTCGGAGAGAAGCTCGTTGGGCGCGGCGCCTGGGATATGAAGTTCGCGATTGCGTCATATATGGCGCTGGTCGAGAGACTACGCGGCAAGCTCAACGAGTACGATTTTGGCATTATGATTGTGAGCGACGAAGAAGAACTCGATTTGGGCGTAGGCAATTTACTCAAGGATGGTTTTGTGCCAGAAGCCGCCGTCTTACTCGACGGTGCTGCCGACTGGCGTGTTGAGTCCCGTGCCAAAGGAGCGTGGTATGTGAATGTAACGGTCACCGGCAAAACTGCCCATGGTTCGCGGCCATGGCTGGGCGACAGCGCTTCAATGAAGCTGCTCGACTTATTGGCAGAAATCCGGCAATTGTTCGACCCCTACGACCCCAACAACGACACGCTCAATATCAGCATCCTAAGTAGCGGAGAGAAACCCAACCAAGTGCCGGATCACGCCCAAGCCACCCTGGATGTCCGCTTTATTAGCGACGAGTCACACGAGAAGACTTCCAAAGCCATATTATCGCTTTGTGAAAAGTATGGTGCTGCGGTTGAAGTGCGCAACTTCTTCCCCCCGCTCAAGCACGACCTAGAAAACGTGTACTTCTCGAAATTCATTGCCAGCGTCGAGTCAGTACGCAACAACCTCCACACCGATACGCTCTCTTACGGTGCAAGCTCAGCAGTACACCTTGTACCGCTCGGCATACCGTGCATCGTTACCCAGCCTACCGGCGGCGACCGCCATGGGCCTGACGAATGGATCGACATCGGTTCCTTCCTGCAGACGGTGCCCATCTTAGAAGAGTATCTAACCAAGGTAGCTCATTTTGCCAACTAAAGAAGGGGGGACTCCACCACCCCTAGGTCCACACGTCTGGTATGTGTCATATGGATCAAATATGCTACTGCTACCATCACCACACAAATCAAAGGATAAAGGAATAATATGCCATTACAAGACGAGATAAGCGCAACCATCAAACCAGGTCAAGACCTCTATCGCTCCGTAAACGACAAGTGGCTGACTGCCAGCGAGATTCCGGCGAACAAGTCACGCATCGGCGTACTCACGTCGCTGAGCGATGAAAATGTTGAGCGGCTCAGAACACTGTTCGAGAGATCGCCTGCCAAATCCGAGCCTGTAAATATACGACGCGCCAAAAGCCTCTATGCTTCAGCTATGGATGAAGCGACCATCGAGCAAACTGGCATCAAGCCCCTGCAAACACCTTTTGACGAAATCAACCGCATAGAAACGCACGAATCGCTGTTTACGTTTTTGGCTAACTGGCACGGTCGTGGTTTTGGCTTGGTGTGGCATATCGGACTCGATGTCGACGACAAGGATAGTGCAAGGTATGTTATGCGTATCTCGCAATCTGGATTAGGCTTGCCTGACCGCGACTACTATTTTAACCAGGGCCAGCGTTTTGAAGATGCCCGTCAGGCTTACCGCACCTATCTGCAAGGCCTGTTCGAGCTGCTCGGTCACGATAACGCTAGAACATACGCCAAAAAGGTCTACGCGCTTGAAGAAAAATTAGCCGCCGCCTCGAATACTGCCACTGAAAACCGTGATACGCAAGCCAAGTACAACCCGTACCAAGTGCAAGCACTCTCGCAAACATTTCCGCATATAGATTGGAAGAGATATCTCAAGCAGCTTGGTTTAAGCGATGTAGAAACGCTGCTCGTTAGCCAGCCTACATTCATAAAAGCAGCATTAGAGCTGCTATATAGCCAACCAATTGAAGCTTGGCGCTGGTATATACTCAGCCACTGCGTAGCTCCGCTCATGACCTCATTACCGCAAGTCTATGATCAACTGTCTTTCGACTTTTACGGTCGCGCGCTTAGCGGCGCCACCGAGCAAGAGCCACGCTATCGCCGCAGTATTAACCGCTGCATGTCTATCTTGCCCGAGCCAACCGGCCAGTTATTTGTCGAGGCGCACTTCGACGAAGCGGCCAAAGAATCAATATACGACTTAGTAGATCATATCAAGCTCGCCCTACGGGGACGCATCCAAAAGCTCGATTGGATGAGCGGTGCAACCAAGCAACGTGCGCTGGAAAAGCTCGACACATTTCTGCCGCTGCTCGGGTATCCAGATACCTGGCGCGACTACACCAACCTACAGCTCGATCACAGCTACGTCGAAAACATACTCGCCCTGCACGCATTCGATTGGCAATACGATGTAGCACGACTCAACCAACCAGTCGACCGCAAGGAGTGGCTGATGTCCCCGGCCATGGTCAATGCCTATTACTGGAGCAGCACCAATGGCATCACTTTCCCGGCAGGCATACTACAGCCACCATTGTTCGACGCTGCAGGAGATTTTGCCGCCAATTACGGCGGCATCGGCATGGTAATCGGGCACGAGATAACGCACGGCTTCGACGATCAAGGCTCACAGTTCGATGAGAAAGGTAATATGCGGCCGTGGTGGACGACGAAAGATCGCAAAGCTTTTGAGACCAAATCCAAGCTTCTGGAAGAGCAATATAGCAGCTACGAGATAGATGGCCACCCGGTAAATGGTGCGCTTACGCTGGGAGAAAACATTGCCGATCTAGGCGGACTACTCATCGCCTATGATGCGCTGCAAGCCAAACTAAAAGAATCAGGTGAGACAGAAGCAATTGACGGTTTTACACCCGAACAACGCTTCTTTCTATCCTTCGCCCGCATCTGGCGCGAACGCAGGCGGCCCGAACTTACCCTCCGCCACCTTGTTACCGACCCGCATGCACCAGCTATGCTCCGTGTGAACGGTGTCGTAGCCAACGTTGATGCGTACTATGATGCGTTTCCGGTAGCTCAAGATAGCCCATGGCATAAAATGCCCGACGCCCGTGTTCGCATTTGGTAAGTTACGGCGTCCTAGCAGCTTGCGGCGTATATCCCTGTATCAGGGTGCACTAAAGCCAGTCATCTGATCAAATCCGTGAATTACATTACAACTTTACTTGAGTCGAGGAGTAGAATAGCGTGGTGACAAATCGAGAATCTGTAAATCAAGGGGACTTACTATCTCCGCAAGCAGCTATGCTAGGCTATTTGAGCGTGCCGACTAGCGTAACGCTCGGTAATGTGCCCATTGGTCAGCTTACAAACTGGCGCGCTGCTATTACCGACAAGCCTATGGCCGCATCTGATCGTCTTCATGACGCCTGGCTGTCCGTAGAAGTTGGCGCATCGTTAATCACCCAATCGCAAAAAGATGAAACGGATAGCTCATCTATACTCCCTGTCGCTCAACGTCACCTCGATCAAGCCCAGAACGCCTTTAGCGAAATTGCTAATGATCCGAAAGCTGACATACAATTACAAGTCAAGGCATTGTTGGCACTGGGCAATATCCCTGCATTTCGGACTATCCTTTCAGGAGATCACAAATATTTTATTGAAGAGTGTGACATATTATACGATACCCAGTTCACTGCTACAGAAATGCTGCTCCGCCATATTAAACGATTTCCGGGTGTCCGCTACAGGCACCTTTTACATGCGTTGGGGGCAACGGTAGCAATTAATTTCGGCAATCCTCATGGCAGCCGTGAAGACATTACATATGCCCTACAAGCACCATCACGCGCACAACAATCCAACAATTTGCCCGATGCCCCGCCAATTGCCTTGTGGCACGTGTATCGACCGGACACTACGCTGCCGCTGTCGCCCTTACGAGTTGCAGCTACATCAACGCTCGATGCGCCACATATTTCCCCCGCGCTCCTCTTTAACCGTCAATACCCCTCAGACCATGGTCAAGGAACATTACAGGCTTACGTCGACTTTAAAAAAACTCGACGAAAGGATATGCGATTTCAGGCCCACAGACATCTTCTAGATGCGAATATACGCATTTTGGGTGATATTAAGGAAAAAGTAGGTCTAGGAAGTCAGAATAACTCAGTCGCCGATCCCAAAGACACGGAACGAGCCGTCTCGATCTACCTGGAGATGCTTCCGGAATTGCACAGCGCTCGTATTAATAGAGAGGAGCTCGAAGCTCTGGCCGCGGACCTTGAAATGAGACTTCATAATAATGAACTCGCGCCTACTGAGCAACTCGCACTGGCGTGGATGCATGTTGAAAGCGGACTACTCGGAGCACTTACAGGCGCTCCTAGAGCTGCAGATAAAATGGCATTTGGGCACGCCGAAGACATTTTGGGAGATCTTTTAGAAAAAATAACAGAATCGCCAACACAGCCAGAAGGGCAGGCACTTGCACCATTTTCTATCTCTATCGACCAAGCGTCAACAGAGATCTATGGCGCCTTAGCCATACCCGACAGCGAAGAAGATCAAGAGGAAACAATCAATCAATATATCCAACGACTAGCCGGACTCGCTGACAGCATGTTGGACCAGTACGACAACGCGCCTGACCAAGCTTCTCTGCCAGAAAGCCTTAAACAAAGCCTGCACACTATGACCCTCATGTTGACGGCAATGAAGCAAATAGGCGGCACGCATGTTGCTGCCGCGAGCTTGCTGCGACAGCGTCATGCGATGCCAAAAGCAAGGCCTGGATCCTGGGACGTGAGTATCTGGCCGCAAACTCCAGCCGGGTTCAATGCCAATTATCTGGGAAAGGCACGCGTCAGCGAACAAGATGATCTGTCATCGCTCGATATGGACGTAGTAACGTTTTCTTATGCACTGCTTAATCCGGATGGTAATTTCGGCATTCTACGCTATCTCACACGCGACTACGAAGGCGCTCCCGGGCAAGCCCCAAAGATGGAGAAAGCGCTACAAAAAATTATAGACCGCATACTTCAAACAACCGAATCAATACCGTAGGCAGTACTTGTTCCAAAAACGCGGTTAGCGCTCTTATCGCAGGCCGCCAAGTATCATCGAAAGCAAACTCTGAGACATGATTGCACCTCGAAGGATAGGTGTAATTTCTGCAGTACGGCTACCCTCTCCAACCGTCTCAAAATTATGTAACAATGGCGCGCCGGTGGGCCCTTGATTGAGCCGGAAACATACTGCCCCAACCCTGAACGAAATCTGACGAAAACTCTCCGGATCTGCATAGCGCGGGTCGGTTTTGCCCTCGGCCAACAGTTTTGTGAGACGATCATCTATCTCTGCTAGATCGCCAGCATATGCCTCCGTAGCGTCGGCAAATGTTACCCGCAGCACAGTGCCAGTATCGATCTGAGGAGTACGATGGTAGTGCAGATAATCTGGAGGAGTAGATCCGGGGATGTATGGATTCCCATGCATGCCAATATCAGAATGCTTATCTTTAGTTTCAGAAATCGAGGAATCCGCCGTCCATCCATACGTTCGCATATTCAAAGCGTGCACTAACGCACCGATCTTCTGCTGATTGTCGGTAATAGGGAGACCATAAGGAGATTCGACAGCTCCAGATATGACATAGGCTGCAGTTTGCGTGGCCAAGACCTCTGCGGCTGCTTGCAGCTCGTCTAAAGTCTGGATCATCGGGACTTCCCCCATCTGAATTGGTACTACATCTTTAGCCATACTATTTAATCCAATCGACATAATACAATACGAACCTATATATATCCAATCCAGCCTTAAGCCGGCTTACTTAACGAGCAATTGGGCGCGCGTATATAGAAAAATGCTATAATCCGCTGCTTTTAAGCATGGACTATCCCTCTACAGACTCTGGGGCGTTACGCTCGCTAGGGCAATGGTTCATGCTTGCTATACTTGTGCGTATGACTGATCGAGAAAAACGCCTCAATGCTATGCTTGGCATAACCGGTAGTGCAATCGTGGCCTATATGATCGCTAGTCTGCTGAATAGGGTACAGCACGCTATCCAGCTCCCGGCCGTCTCTGGCGCGGTATTAGCAGTGATTACGGTGCGCCCTACAAGTGAGCGACTGACTCAAAGCCGCTTTTTGCAATTATTTAGTGTGCCCCTCATTGTAGTTGGACTGGCGCTTATGCCGCTCGATAAGCTATCTCGATCGGAGTTTGATTACCTCTTGCTCGGCCTGACTATTGTGGCTACCAGCTTACAAATGATTAGCCGGGGCGCGGCTATGAGCGGGCAACTCATAATCAAGGTTGTTATGCTAGCGCTAATTGCGCCACCGTTCGTTTCCGGGACGATTGGACACAGGGGTCTGGTGGCCTACCTAACAACGACGATTGCTGCAGTTTGCGTGTGCTTGATCGAGTATCTGCTGGCGTCTATCTTCCCTCAGCAGAAATCCTTTTCAACAGTTACACCGACGGCTACACCTCGCGACCTACCACTATTGAAGCGGTCAAGCGTACGACGCAGTATACAATTGTGCATCGCTGTGGCTATCGCTATTTTGGTAGGGCAGTGGCTGTTCCCGAGCGATTCTCACTGGATGGTTTTATCGGTATTTATCGTTGGTGCAGGCGCAATTTCGCGGGGACATGCTTTCTTAAAAGGTTTCGAGCGGCTTGCGGGCGCCTGTATCGGTACGGTTTTTGGCGCTTTGCTCGTGCATTTCAGCTCATACATTCCGTCGAGTGAAGTTTTGGTATTCACCATTCTCGGTGTAGTAAGTTTTTGGCGGCCGACGTTTTATTGGGCCTGGGCGGTTGGCACGACATTGCTCGCTAGTATGCTGCATTTGGTATCGTCGTCGGGCTCGCTGCAACTTGGCTTGCGCCTCGAAGAGATTGTTGCGGGGTCGGCAATCGCTATAGTAATCAGTTATTTTATACTCCCCATAAAGACCAGGAGAGTGCTGCAAAAGTATGCATGGGATGCCTGGAAGGCTAGCCGGCAAGCATTGCAATTGATTGACGGCCCACATAAGCTGGAAGAAATCGAAGCTCTACACCATGCCGACGAGTCACTTCATAAGCTACAGACGATGATGCGCTCGCCTGCCTTTGCCAAGGCCCCTCATCAACATATGCGGGTGGTTGCCAGTGATTTAGAGAAGGTTTTACTCAGCCTGCACAATATCCAAGAAACGGAGCAGCATAATACGCCTGACGCATTAACTCAGAAACAGCATGCTCGCCAAACACTGGCGCACGTCTATCAGGCCCTACGGAATACTTAATGACTCAGCTCAAGCAATAGCCGGGGTGGGATAATTTAGGCCAAAGCGACAAGTATACTCGCAATCAACGCCATCTTAACGAGCCAATCACCCATGTGGGATACTGCTGTCTTCCAGGACATGTCTTCCCACATACTCGTGCCAGCAAAGAGCACGACGGGGAAGGCTAACCACAGCCAAAAGCTATGACGCAGCCCATCGGAGACATGTATCACGCCGAGCTTTGCAAATACATGTGCCAGTATAAAAACAAACCCAAAATTGCGGACGATCTCCGCGCCAAGTTTCCAGGCGGGTGGCTTATTGTTTGCTTCAGATGATCCAGTGAGCTTATTGAGCACCAGGTAGTACAGCGTGCTCCAAACAAAAGCTGCTACCGCCGCTATCATCATAGCTATATAATTTGTTTCCATATCTCTCCTTATGTATTACCTTTTATTATTGATCATTATGAACCAAAGCGTATGTGCTAATAATGGGCTCGAGCATCTCAGCAATTTCTGTAGGGTCGGCAGACGCCATTGTGTCAAGTCCAACGATATACCGAGTTAGGAAGATCCCCACAATATGAGAGCCGAGCAGGCTCGCCTTGAGATTCGCTTGCGACCCGCCCAGTGCTCTGGAAATAGGCAAGATGATCTGCTCTTCCACAAAAACCCGCATAAGCGTGGCAGCCTCAGGCTCAGAAGCAGCTGCTCGAATGAGGCCTGTCAAAATATTGCGAGTCTCAGGATCTTCCATAATCCGTACGATAAGCACAGCAATTGCCGGCCCAAATGCTTCAGGCGTTGAAATAGTAGCAAGAGCTTGCGATAACCGGCTAGGGCCCTGATAGTCCGGCAGCATGGCCTCCAAAAACAATTGCTGTTTGGTTTTGAAATAATGCATAGGCAGAGCAGGATCGACTTGAGCTGCGGCTGCTACGAGACGAATAGTAGTGTGCTCATAGCCTTTCTCGGAAAACAGTCGCCGGGCAGCTTCTAAAATACTTCTTCGGGTATCGTTGCTACCTGAACGGCGCCCTAGGGGTTTGGTTTGCTTGGCCATATTTCTCCTTCGGTACTTTAGACCTAGTTGACAAAACAGTCGTTGCCTGTATAATTCAACACATGATGAATTATACGAAAGATAGCATGTCGTTGCAAGCAAAACCTATGAAACTAGTAATCTTTGGCGCTGCCAGCGGGATTGGGAAAGAAGCCGCTTTGCAGGCTGCTGCAGCCGGTCACCAAGTAACTGGAGTGGTCCGACGCAATCCGCCTTCTACTCCTGGAATACACTATGTACAGGGCGATGTGACTGATGCTGCGTTTGTCGCTCGTATAACCAAAGGAAGCGATGCCGTTATATCGGCTGTCGGGACTGCACAATTCAAACAACCTCTCACCTTATATTCTGACGGAGCCAAGGCGCTTATCAAGGGCATGAAGCAATCAGGTGTGAAGCGGCTCATCGTACTTTCTGCCGGCGGCGCAACAGTAGAAGAAAATGACCCGCTCATATTCCGATTCGTCCTCAAACCCATCCTGCAGCGCTTCCTAAAATATTTATACGAGGACATGCTCCGCATGGAGCGACTCTTGGAAGCCTCTGCTCTAGATTGGACAATTCTGCGTTTATCCTATCTAACTAATAAACCCGTAACGGGCAAATACCGCATAGCCCGCGAATCCGCCGTTCGTTTTGGGTGGTCCATTAGGCGGGCTGATGCAGCACACTACATACTGCATAACATAGATAATCAGAAAGACTATCAGCGTCATATTTGCATTGCAAATTAGGTGTAAGCATCCCTGTATCTGTTTAGAAATATAGAGCAGGGCACAGAAAAACAAAACGCCGGTGATACGTCGACTTTATTCTGCTACTGCCTTATGGCGTACCACACGGACGTTGCCGTTCGACATGACACTAACCTGGTACTCCCGCAAAAAGAATGTCCCAAGGGTATTGACGGCTTTACGCTCCGAACCCCAGGGTGTTCTAAAAAAGATTGACAATTCAGTTTTAGGAGGTATGACGATTGTCTGAGGCGTGCCATCAGGGAGTTCGTATTCAATTTTAAAGGGCTTGGAAATCTGGTGAGTTATGCGTCGCTTGGGTTGAGATGCAACCAGAGTTTCCCAGTTCTCTTTGGCTTCCTGCGTCAGCCATCCTGCATGACTTATTCGATCTATAGGCCGTACAAGGGCGGGGGTCACTGGGGGCATCGCCTGGTTCAAAAGAACGTCCCCCAGCTCCTTCACGGCCGATTCTTGCCCCGCAGCTAGAGCCGACTGCTCTCCATGAGTCTTATGAGAGGTGTTATCTTCTGGCAACGATGTCACTAGAGAGGAATCAGTACCCGCGTTGCCACTTTTCCCACCAGCAGCCGCTGCAGAAGAAGAATCCTCCGGGAAATCGTCCCAATCTTCTGCGTACGCACGCACCGCCCTTGGCTCGGGAGGGCTGAGGGGCGATAAGCTGTCGACAATATTGGACTCTCCGAGAAGGCCCTTATACGCTAATAGAACAGAGCCGATATTGTTACCATACAGCAACCGATCAATTCCCAACCTACTGGCAAGTGTGGCACGTTCGTATTCCGTAGCAGTTGACCGAATGCTCTTCGAGAATGAAATCGTTCGCTCAGCCCCACCACCAGACAACTCCAAAATACCGTTTGCCAGCGCCTCACTGACGCGTACTGACGCGTCTTCTGCATCTGCTCGATACCGGGCGATAATTTTTTTCTGAAGCCAATGTGTGGTTGGAGCGTCCAACTCGTGTAACGAGGCGAGATCTTCGGGTGCCACGTCAATTATTTCCGCGCCCACAACTGTACTGAACCCGCGCGGACGAGCTGGCTCAGACAGCTCGTCGTCTTTTGTCACATGGCGTAATAACAACATATCTTCGCTGAGCAACGAGAGCGTAGGTGGAATATGGGGTGACTCTTCGGACGATCGGCTAGTCAAAGCCTCGACTTTAGAGAGAAGGCCTTCTTGGATATACCTCCCCCAATCTTCCACGCCGAGAGCACTGGCGAGGCGCTGTCGATCGATAGTGGCACCATACAACAATAAGTCCAAGCCATAATGACTCGCCAATGCCAGACGTTCAAAAGGCTCCAAAGGAATAGCGAAGGTTATATACCTTCCATTGACAGGATCGCGAATAGAGTTAACATGTGCTTGAAAATTGAGATCCTGCAGGACCGAAGGGGCACCAAGTGCCGACGTCAATACACCTTGGTTAACGCACGCAAAAACTTGTTCTGCAACTTCATCAAACATTTCCAGTGGGTAGCAAGCAGCGACGCGTCTGACTTCCCAGCGCTCCAGAAGTTTTCCGGCAGCTCCTCCTGCGACCCGGCCCGCAAATCTTCCATTAGCCTTTGCTATACGATAGGCCAGTTCAATCTCTTCCGGTGAGCCATTTGTCTTAATAGACCTTCGCCGCATAGCCCTGCCTTCAGTATCCTCTGCTGTAATCTTATCCAAAAATTCCTGTGCCGCCACAAGCGGATCGTTAGGGCGGTGTTTGGCGATACGGCGAAGCGTACCAGGGGTAATGCCAGGCCTAGCGCCGATAAAATCAACCAGGAGGCGCATATTATTAATAAATCTCTCGAGCGCATCGGCATAATTATCGGTGTTGCCCGTAGCGATATCCAACATATCCGCGACGCGAAGGTAAGGGTGATCGGCTCCGTAGCGAGCAATACTGGCTTCGACACGCTCGGTGATCGCCCGAAAAACAGCCTCCGGATCAGCGACCGCATTTACGGTCTTCCGGATCATGCCACGCCTTATGGGAGTGCTGCCGACAAACCGCTCTTCAAGAGCCTTTTCAACTGCTGGGTCGACTAACTTATTGAGGCGGGCGGCCATACGCAAAGATGCTTCAGAACCGCCCGGATGTAGCAGTCGGTTAGCGTGAAGCATGGTCTTGTACCTTTTAAGTACCCGTTCCGGCTCCCGCCAGCTGCGGCGGACCATATCATGGAATTCAGAATTCGACATATCTCCGTCAAGATGCAAGGTAGCAAGCTGCTTCCACTCTGCCGCGCTACGGCTCAACCCCTGCTTAGCCGGCCTCAAAAAGCCGTTCCGGGCAAGCTCGATAACATCCTCAAGATACTCACAAATGATCGGGAAGTTGTCTTCAAGCTTGAAATGTTCTGGCGAATAGCGGTTTTCGCGGCTGGCCCGAGCTTTGGTAGGATTTCCTTTAGTCGTCGTAAACCGTACAAAGTCAGCTTGTTGACAGAGGACGAGGGCGATAGACTCAACGGCTCGTTGCGCATCGGTTATCTTTATCAGCTGCCGGTCCGACATATCCTCAAAAATTTGGGGAGTACGGTCCGCTAGCTTCTCCATGATGTGTTCTCCGATACGAGGAAGCTCAGTTGGTCGAGGGCCATCAATATAAAACTGACCGCTTCTTACTCCTCGCCGTAAATGAGTCAATGCAAGGTGGGGGTCAAATGGTAACTCACGCAAATCAAATGGCAGCGCGACGATATCTAGCCTATCACCACGGTCATCAGCCAGAACTTCGGCAGCAACCTGCTTGCCGGCAATAAAGGCTCCATAGCCCAGCATACCTGCAATCTCACGGCTATAGGGATTACACACTGGCAGCTGTAAACAGTTAAGGCAGGCCTCCTCAGCCTCTGATAATAATGAACGGTCTTGCTGCGCCGCTCCCGCATCAATCTGCGCAAACAGCTCGCGTTCCTCACCAACACAGGCGCCATATGGGATAATAAATTCCCGTCCGTTCGCGCGTCGCGCTTGGTCGTCTGGCTGGTACTCGCTCACTTCTATCTCCGTACGTTTATATTAAGCCGATATCACACGCCGGTGTCAATATGCGGCTCATATTCGCTTGAGCTAGTATTGTTGCATCCTATCAGCACATCTAGATTTTATCTTCCGCCTTGGCGTGAAAAACTAACCGTAATCAGCTCAAGGACGGTCACCGCCAAGAGGATAGCGACTTGGCTGCGTCATTTGCAGATCGGAGTATACCGCGAACGTGATCTCTTAATTTAGACAGCTTCACCAGAGTAAGCCAGCTGCTCTAATGGGATCTCTTCGTAGGGTTGCTCTATAACATCCATAACCATTTCAGGCGTGTCTACAAAAGTAACCAGATCCTCGAGGGGGCGGGGAAGGCGCGACAAAAAGCCGTCGCGCTTCATTCGATCATACTGCATTTTTAGGCCTGCAAAGAAATTGTCCGTGTTTAGTACAATGAGCCGCTTATTATGCTGCCCATACCGGCGACGCTCCAAAAGATCGGTAAACTCATCTACCGTACCAGTGCCGCCTACTATCGTTACAATGACGTCCGACTTCTCTAACATTATCTCTTTGCGCTCTGCGAGGCTCTTTGCGAAATACATTTCATCTGCATTTGGATATGCGCTGGCCTTAAGCTGTTCCATAGAAACACCTATGATACGTCCTTGAGCGAGCTGAGCGCTTTCCGCGACCTCATGCATAAGCCCTCGATCAGAGCCACCCCAAACCAATGTATGGCCATTTTCGGCGATAATTCGCGCCAAGCTACGGGCGGCCGTTATATATTTCTTATCAACTTGAGCAGCGGAACAGAAGATGCAAATATTCATTTTCGAGCTTTCTATTACTACCTAGGAAGATTTAAATTTTAAGTAATAGTAGTTGAACTGTCAACGTTCTAGAAAAAGTCACAACACTCCTTAAACGCCAGATGCAGCAGATGGATTCTAAGCTTGGCCTGCTAGCAATTCTACAGCTGGACCTATAAAATGCCCTGAAATTGTCTCTAGAATAGTCGCCGCTTAAAGGTGGCTGTACTTAATTTAGGCTGACATCCCCCGCGTATATGTAATTCTAGAAGCTAACTGTACTTCGCTTATCTTTTTTCATTTGCTGATAGAGGTAGCATCCTGCACCAATAGCCCAGATCGCAACTCCATACCCAGCTACACGCTCCCAACCGCCATATCCAAGGACCATATAAGGCGGTTTTCCATCCATAAGAGATCCAAATATCCCAAGTGACCCGATGAAGACAGTCCACCGGCCAAACCATTTCCATACTTTTTTGGCAGCAATACCTAGCAAGATAAGACTTACGTTGAGGGCAGAAATTGCCAGCCCGCCGGATATGCTGTGTAATGTAGGCGCTAGATTGAGGGGCGAAAAGCCAGCAACTACTGCTTCAATACCTCCAAAGAACATCAGCACAAGACCGCTCCGCCTGAATCGACCTTGCGGCCAAAGAAAAAGCAAACCAAGGCTGACACCAAGCATAAGGAGTACTCCATATGCTACAAATGTTCCGTCCATTACTAGATGCAACGGCGCGCAGACGTGCACCATCTCCTGCGTGGCATACTCTTTATATGGTCCACAAGCTGTAATGCCAAGATCACTAATGGCCTGATGTTTCATGCTATACGGTTGGGTGGTAGTGAACTGGGTAATAAACTGCCCGAGAAAAAACACTACACCAGCTGCTATAAGGCATAAGAGACCTTTTGTTATGATATTCGTTGGCGCCTCTAAGTATTTTGGCCTCATTTAGGTTCTTCCTGTCTATTATAGTACGTTCGTACTATAATAGTAACATTATTAATCGTATGCAACAGTATATTCCGCGAAAAACTCTAACCAGTAGCGAGACCAGGATACTCCAAGGAGTAGTTGAGCAGCTCGCCAGCAATGGTTATGCAAACACAACTATAGGCGAGCTTAGTTCGCTCCTCGGGATGAGCAAGGGGCTCATTCACTATCATTTTTCGAGCAAAGAAATCTTATTTCAAGAGACCATTGCTTATATCTATACTGAGGCCAGACGCTATATGGAACGGCAAGTATGGCAAACTGATAATCCCTGGAGCCAAATCCAAACCTTCATCAGCTTGAGTTGCCAATATTACGCTCATCACGGCCAGCTTATAAAAGCCTTGCAAGAAATCCGCGCCAATTTTAAACCTCGGCAAGCGGCGAGCCTGGCAGAAGTGTTCAATGCGCGTGAGCTCAGGGAACTTGAGGATGTTATAACCGCCGGACAATCACTCGGCACCTTTAGGTATTTTGACCCCGTATTTGGTGCACTCACCTTGCGCATGAGCTTAAACGGTGCGGCACAAAAAATTCTAGCCTCAGTGAAGCCTAAACAAGAAGCTACTCTCTGCGCCAGAGAGCTTACTGAGCTATTTCGACGGGCTTGGACGAAGTAGCAGCCAATACATAGCACCTCCAAGTCGCATAGGCGTAGTCGATGTCCTAGGTGTTCTGCGCTCATTGATACTTAGTCATGCTAGGTACGAGCTCTCTAAGTGCAAGCTCGGCCAGTATGGCGTCGACATTCTGCTCAACCGTGTGCTTAGTGGTTTCGAGAATGACCTCAGGGGCAAGCGGAGGTTCGTACGGATTACTCTCATGAACGCCAGTGAGGTTGTGCAGTTCACCCGCACGCGCCTTCTGGTATAAGCCTTTGGTGTCGCGCTCTTCACAGACTGCCAGCGGCGTGGCAATGTGCACTTCCAAAAACTGGCCCTTAGCGAACTTTGTGCGCACCCTGTCCCGTGTTACACGATAAGGACTTATCAATGCACAAACGGCGATGCCACCCCCATAGACGATTTGCGAGGCATCATGCCCAACGCGCAGCACATTTCTATCGCGATCATCACGGCTAAAACCAATATTTTTCCATCTTCTTACAACATCACCATCAAGCAGAGAAACATCACGCCCTTCCGCTCTAAGCCTATCCCATAGTAATGCAGCAGTCGTGGTCTTACCCGAGCCGCTTAAGCCCGTAAACCAAACGCAAAAGCCAGAGGTTTGATTACCCCCTTCGAGGCGACTCATCTTTTTATAATCATTTCTATAAGGACTTTACGACTTAGCGGCATACTCCACGCATACACCTTTATACATAGCTCCTCGCATCATATACAGGTTAGCAAATAATTTGCTATGCTTACCAAAATAAATTATACGCTATCGGCGCGAGCCAATGGACGCGTAAAAAAGAAGGGTGCAGATGAGATATTCGGAAACAAGTAGGTCATCTCAAAACAATGAACCGAAACGCCTTGTCGCCGGATTTCGCAAGACAGGACGAACATGGATGCGTTTTATGCTTGCTGCCGGGCTTTTAGACACATATCCCATAGATGGGTTGGATGTGGACAGTTTAAGCTTAGCCAACGCATACACTGTGGTGCCAAACGACAAGATTGGAGCAGGGCGCGTATCTGGTCAGCCCACGTTCCAGTACCAAGGCCGCATGCCTCTGATTGAAATGACACACGAACCACATAAGAAGCCGCATAGCACCAGATTCGAGGACGCCCGAGTCGTTTTCATGACGCGCGACCCACGCGATATCATGGTTTCAGGCTGGTTTCATGACACAAGACAGCTCGACGAGTTGCACGACAGATTTCATGGCGGCCTTAGCGAGTTCATCCGGAGTCCCCGGGGCATCGGCGATTTTGTTGCCCACCTTAATTCCTGGGCATATAAACTTGACGATAGCCAAGTCTTAACATACGAAGCGATGCGTCAAGATCCAGCCGCTGCCCTGCAGAAAACAAACGAGCTGCTTGATATTGGCTTGTCGTCCCAAAGCATCTCGCACGCCGTAGAGGCTGGCCACATAGATAGAATGCGTAAGATCGAAGTAAGGGACGGTATTCCTGGCCATGACTACGACAGATCAGATCCGGATGCGCTCCGTGTTCGTCGGGGAGTAGCCGGGGGTTTTGTCGACCATATATCTGAATCCGATCAAGCTTATATCGGCTCTGCGCTTACCGAATTAAACCCGAGAGCGTCGGGCATCGTCGCCATGACTGGCTACTTTGGTCCAGAAGCTCTCCAACAACTCTAGCGATCTCCCTAAATGGCCGTTATTGTCGCTATTAGGGTCCCAACTCTCCCGGCATCAATTTTTGAGAGTGGCGGCGATAATTGGCAATCATAGACAAGGCTTCTGCCGCGAAGATCCGATAGGATTACCCCGTAATATATTAATTTTTCTTGAGAACTGCTACTACTGAACTACCAAAGGGCAGCCTATACTTTTTGTGCAGTCGCGCTTCGGCATACAACATATGAGTCAGCAATCGATTGACCCACCCAGGCACCCCGACATACGACGTTTTCTCTCTCTTGCCAAAATACTTATCGAGTATACGAAATCCCGCAACCAATGGAAACGAAAAAGCAAAGGCATACGAAATGGTATGGACCTGCAAACCTGCCGACTGAGCCACAGTTTTAAGAGTCCTTTTAGTATAACGGCGCTCATGTCCCAACGCTACATCATGGTGTGACCACAGCCATTGGTAAGCTGGTACGGTAATAATTAGGACGCCATCGTCTTTTAAGATCCGCGACCACTCTTGCAATGCAGCTTTATGCATGTCTATGTGCTCGAGTATGTCAAATGCTGCCACCATATCGTACGTCTTGGCTCGAAATGGCAGCTTATTGTTGTTATCTGTTTTGATTATATTCTCAATGCCCTGGAGCTTCATGATAGCTATTGCTTCGTCGGAAACTTCGACATTCTCTACGAGTCCATAACGTCTGAGAAGAGAGACAGTACCTCCCGTCCCGCTGCCGACATTCAAGATTTTCATCTGCTGCCGCTGCCGAACATCGCAAAAGGAAACAATGTATGCCTCAATAATTCGTAGTCGGCCTATATGCCACCAATAGGTTTTTTCGCGCAATGCTAAAGTAGCATATTCGTCTGTATGCATGATGTCCTAGAGTTATTCGGATAAGAAGGGTCCATTATACTACGTCCTAGGACCCATTTCTCGTCGCGGCGCTGCTTTGGTTAAAGCTTATCTGGTGGGCTCGGCCAAACACCCATTTGCCAACCTCTGAAAGTAGGGCGAGTATGTGTCCGCATTCGGCTTCGCCTAACTGGCGTTGTCGTAGGTCAGCATGAGATGTGCGATCAAGATTGAAGGCTAGCCAAGCCAGGATACCACTAGCCCAATCGCTACAATACACTTGATAGGTATCAAATACAGGAGAATAACCTGTGCGTTCTAAGTAGGCGCTTACTGCAGATACGATACGCTCTTCCGAGAGCTTGCCTTGACGTGCCAAAGACCAATCAATAGCTACCGTAAAAACGTCTTGCAAGGGGTCGGCTATCCAATTGGCGTTATCCCAGTCTACGAGTATGAGTCGGCTATCCTTTAGCAGAACGTTTTTGGCGGTGAGGTCCCGGTGTGATGGTACCGTAGGTCGTTTTCTATTCATCCTTTGCCAATTAGAGATAAGATTCTCAAACTGCTGAATGGTCCCCAGCCTCCGAAAAAGTAGATCGCTCCACGCGGGTCGTGCAGTGCTGTGTACATCGAGCCATTGACTCCACTGGATAGGATTATATGTGGCCGTTCGGTATTGATCCGGAGGCTTTACGCCCATGCGGTGAATACGTCCTATTGTTTCTACTAGGTCGCCAAAGTTCGTAAGCTTCCCTTCGCTAGCGGGCGTACACCCCTCCATCCATCGATGCACACGCACAAAGTGCAGATCAGAAGTATGCAATGTGAGGGGCGCAAGGACTTCAGAACTGTGCGGCAAAAAGATTACCTCCGGGGTAAGGATGCCGACACTAGGTGCAAGCCTTTCGATGGCGCTACTGGTTTCGATATGATTTTTAAAATTTGGCTCTTTGGCCTGCGAGACCATTTCTTTGATGGCGAAGTCGCCAAACTCAGTAGTACATCGGTATAGTCGGTGCAGTAAGCCGCCCGACACTGGTTCAGCACTACGTAATTGACCGAGACCAAAGCGTGCACTGGCAGCTTTTAATAATTCATAGGGTATTTGATCTTTGGCCTTAGCAGACATGACTATCCTAGTAACAGCCTTAATACTTCTTTAAATCAACTCGCACATAAAAAAATGTAGGATGCTAACGAAGCTGCCAATAAATAATTAGGCCTCTGGCCCCTTGCGCGCGTAATACTGCATGTCGAGCCATCGACTCTCGTTGATTTCAAATCGATCCGCTGTCAGTACGCGTGCTCCGGCCGATGCCAGCAATGTGCGCACTTGCTCTGGCGGCATGCAGTGCATCTCCATGGGCGCTGGGTATCGCAGCACTAACCGCTGTCCTGTTGCTAGCACCCAGCGTGGCGCCCACCGAAACAGCATTCCTCTCATAGTCCAGGCTGTACTGGCAGGAATGTGGAATACCGCAATCCCACCTGGCTTGAGCACCCTGATGAAATCTGTCAGATAGACTTGACTGAACCGAACCGGCATATGCTGCAACACCATACTACTGTAGACAAAATCGAAGGAGTCGTCGTCAAACATCGCTAAATCAGCGCGTTCATTGCGCACGAACCGGCACCATTGCCTCTTCGCCTCCTCCTCAGCAGCCGCACGTGCCAGCGCCAGCATCCGTTCACTGACATCAACCCCAACCACTTCGTCGAATCGTTCAGCTAGAGGAAAAGTGAGCCGACCAACTCCACACCCAAAGTCCAGCGCTCGCTCGCGCTTAGGCTCCAGCCCCAACTCGATAGCTCTTCTCAGCACGGTCGCAATCTCTTGCTCACCGGTCGCATAGAAGGCGTCACGGTCCCACCGGTTACCCTTCTTGCCTGGCTGTGCACAAACCGCCCACAAAGGATCCTCGCTGGCCAAGCGATTCCACGCCTCGCTGATTTGCTCTAGCCTCGCAGACATCAACGCACGCCTATTTGTAACAGAAAAAATGATCTCCCCCATCCGGCTGTAGGCAAGGTCAGTATCGACGATCCGTCCATCAAAGCTCGCCACGCCGACACGAACAGGGAAGAGTTGGATATTTTAAAAAAATCGAAGCGACCAGTTTTAATGGATACTGAAACTGCATACGCGGGAGTATATACCAATGGAGCCCATTTCAAAACCCTTATGCATATCGCTACATTACCGCTGCTTATTATCTTAGCAACATACGATCCAGAGATACATGAGATAAAAAAGTGCGACAAGGCAGGAGGAGCTGTTGAGCTTGGTCAGCCTGAGCTCTAAGACTCATTTATATATGATTAGGCCTGAAGTTTTTGAATTGGTACATGGCAAAGGTAACCGTTGCAAGGGAGTACGCGCTTGCGTCACTTCACTCTGCCGGCAGCTAGAGAGAAGACCCTACTCCCCAATCTGAACTGGCTCCCAAGGGGGCCGGATATTCTCCAGGCGCTGCTGAGAGATTGAACTAAAATATGTTTTGTCTGGAATAATATTATTGGGATCGTACTCATATGACACTATCTCACCAAATCCAATAGCAGCGTCAGGATTACCATCTCTTGCGCGGCCAATGAGAGGCTCGCTCCCAACTACTATCAGTCCACGGTAGGGGACGTTGTACTCTTGGAGCGTTTGATCAATAAACTGTCCAAAATGGCGAACCCCGTTTACCTCGGAGATGCCAGCGGCCGTCACACGCTTACTATGGAGTATTGTTGGAATATTAAGGCGCCTTGCAATAATCGCTCCGAACTTGGTTGCTCTTTGCATAGTAGCGACAAGGATTAACGCATCTCTCCCCAGTTCTCTGCCCAGTAGGAAATCAGCTGCCGCTAGGGCTTGTTCCTCACCCAAGTCAGTTAATTTTCCATGTACGTCACACTCACCATGCCGCATAGCATATATAAGCTTGCTCATATTCTTATTTTGTAGTAATCGGCGTTGTTCCGCAACTATAATGTACGTATCTTTCTTCTTTAAAGTAATCAGGCGTTTTTCAACAGAGGCTCATCCCCGCAGCAGCGGAGGGGACTGGCATGATCGGAAGTGTTGAGTCCAGGGACAACGGGCCTGGTAGTTTCTCACCGGCAGGCGAAAGCGTCTACAAGGCCAATGGCTTGTACAGCGCACGCCGCGCCCATATGACTGGCAGCAACATGCTGGTCGGCAGCTCGTGCGACGGCCTTTGCCACCGGCGACTATGCCTCGGGTGCTTGTATCCTTTGAATAACCACTACGTAGTGAGCAGCTGTTAATTTTTTTACACTCATTTCAGCCGATTTTCTATATAATAGTATACATTAGGTTAAAGTCGCGCTTCGCCTTAAGTTCATCAACAAGCAGGTAGGTTGCTCCTGGTATTTAGCCGCATCTTCGATGTCCTCAAGACATTTAATAATTAATATAAATAAGCACAGTTTAGGGGGGATACTATGCAAACAATACATCTTATGGGAACTGCGGCTACACGGCTCCGTGCAATACTCATCGGCCTCGCGGTTGTAGTAGTCCCGCTACTACCCATAGCGCATAGCTCTGCGGCATCCTCGGGAGTGGCGTCATCTATAGTTTGGCAAGCCGACTGCGCGCAGCTCGATCCAAACGCAGTCGCCAGCCAACAATGCGGTACAATACAAGTTCCTCTCAATTACAACGACCCATCTGGGCGCAAAATCACCGTGGCCGTGTCTAGGGTCGCAGCCGCTGAGCCAAGCCAACGTCGCGGCGTGCTCGTGATGAACCCGGGCGGACCAGGAGGGCCTGGTCTGGACTTGCCCTCTCAGTTTAGTCAGATTATGCCTCAAAGCGTGCTTAACCAATATGATTTAATTGGCTTTGACCCGCGAGGCGTCGGACAAAGCACACCTGTCTCCTGCGGCTTAACCAGCGATCAAGCTTCACAAGCGTTAGTACCGCTCACCCAAAATCATAGCTTTAGTGATACTGCTTCGTTTATGAAAATGGTTGCAGACAAATGTGCAGCAACCTCCGGGGATTTGTTACCGTACATTACCACGAATAACACTGCACGCGATATAGATCAAATCCGTCAAGCGCTCGGCGAGCAAAAGATTTCGTACTTTGGCTATTCGTATGGCACTTATTTAGGCTCAGTCTATACCTCTTTGTTCCCGCAACGGAGTGATCGTTTTGTCTTAGATAGCTCGGTTGATGCTAATTGGGTATGGCGAGAGCAGTTCCGCTCATGGAAGCTGGCTGACTACAGCCGATTCTCAGATTTCGCAAAATATCTAGCAGCCAACGACGCCACATACCATTTAGGTAGTTCCGAGAGCCAAATCAATGCCAAATTCTTTGAGCTCGTTAACAAATTGAGGACCTCCCCAGTTGCAGTATTCGGTATTACGCTTAACGACACGATGTTCCGTGAACTTACCTTCTCAGTTCTTTATAACGATGCCGATTTCGCAATTGGTGGCCAAATTTGGCAAGTGGCAGATGGGCAAACCGCCAGCAGTGCACTTAAAAGCGCAGTCGCTTCGTTGCAACCTATCGCCCAGGCCACAACAGTTCCGGTAGACAATAGCGGAGCATCAGCGCTGGCCGTACTGTGTGATGATACGGCCTGGTCTCGGTCGCCCCTCCAGTATCAAGGGGAACTGACGCTGGACAAGTTAATATCACCTAAATTCGGCGAACTTGGTTCTAACATATGGCCCTGTGCCTACTGGCACTACCAGCCGGGGGAGCAAACAACCGCCATTAACCCCGTTGGACCGACTAACATACTCATGATCCAAAACCTGCGCGACCCCGCTACACCCTACGCGGGCGCTCTGGAAACACGCACGCTTTTCCAGGACCGGGCTCGCCTGGTAAATGTTGACCAAGGGGGTCATGGTGCGGCATATCTGGCTGCCAACCAATGTGCAACAGACGCCGTTAACACTTATCTCGCTAGCGGTACTTTGCCAGCCCACGATACTATTTGTGCTGCTCAAAGGGGAACCGCGCTGGCACCGCAAGATTCCAGCAAACAGCAAGCTATCGAGAAACTTCGCAGGCTCGTACACTAATACCACTAAAACCTCTATGCGAGCGCAGGTCTCCTCGCATAGACAACTCCTCTTCATTGGACGTTAAGGCAATGAGTGATCTGAATAACCTCATCTTTAACGGCAGGTAGATCTGAAGATTTAACTATCGTTCGCGATGGGATGCAGTAGCGGGGTGGGGGCTGCTAAGTTTATGCTGAATCTGAGCGGCTAATTCAGCTAGATGGGTCTGTTTAGTTTTAATCTCCTCTAGCTTGGCTCTCAGTGCTGCACGACCAGTGGCAGTGTTAAGAGTCCCGGCCTGGTATGCTTCAGCCAACGGCTTCATCTCTGACAACTTAAAACCTAAAGATTGCATAGTCTTGATGCCCTTTATCATCTCGACAGCTTCTTCGTCGTATACAGCATATTGTGCTGATCCTGCATTTTCGTATGTGCATTGGATAAGACCATACCGAGTATACAAACGAACCGCATCCTTACTGACGCCACTGAGTCGCGCAACTTCACCTATCTTCATAAAAATCTTCTTGACTATTGACTTATGTCTATAGTTTACCGTTACGGTATGAAAGATACAAGACAGCCACACACCAAAGTCATACTAATAACCGGTTGCGCCACAGGAGTAGGGCATGCTACGGCGCTCGCATGCGTAAGGGCAGGGTATATTACCTACGCTACCGGCCGTAATCTTAAGGAACTACGCGATCTCGCCGCGGCCGGCTGCCACACGCTTGAGCTCGACGTAACAAGCGAAAACTCACGCGTCCAAGCCGTGCAAGCCATTCTGGCAAAACATAAAACAATAGATATCTTAGTTAATAACGCAGGATATGGCCAAATGGGTGCGATCGAATTGATCAGCTTGGACCAGATCCGTCGGCAGTTTGAAACGAACGTATTTGGAGTGTTGCGCCTGTGCCAGTTGGTAATGCCCCGCATGCGTCAATCGGGCAAGGGCACCATAGTAATCGTCGGCTCCATGGGGGGACTTGTCACGACGCCGTTTATGGGAGCGTACCATATGAGCAAATACGCAGTTGAATCACTGGCCGATGCCCTGCGTCGTGAAGCAAGTGGTTTTGGAATACGAACCATCTTACTGGAACCAGAAGCAATTAAATCAAATTTTGGAAATACGACTCTTGCTTCTGTGAGCAGGGGAGATACTCCTTATACAGAAACGCAGAAGCGTATTAGTCAGATAACCGCCAAATCATATATGAGCCCACGCTTACTTACACCAGAGCGCGTTGCAGACAAAATTATTAAAGTTACGGCTAGTAAACACCCGAAAGCCAGATATCGTATCGGCGTGCAGGCACACATTATGCCAGCGCTCTTTCACATTATGGGAGACCGCCTAACCGATAAACTGTGGCATAACATCATAAAGCCAAAAAACGGATAAAGCACTTAGTCCATACCAATTAATTTTCCAGTAGCAGAATTCGAGGTAAAACCAATACTTCAAATGGAGGCGTACTAGCCGTCTAGCGATCTTTTCCCACCGTAATCGAAGCCATCTCGTCAATATGCCAGGACTGTACTGCCGTAAGTGGCAACTTCTGCCCGGAGCGATAGTCGTCAATAGCTTTGAGGATGGTGGGCGCTCGAAGCTTGCCAGCTTTCCCGAGTGCAACAATTTGCTCATAGGTTAGTGCTTCAATGACGTCATGCTCATCTGAGTGAAAAACAGTATCACTTGGGGTGCTACCAGCAAATATAGTGAACAATACATTACTGCCAGTAGCAATAACGGTTTGGTATATTCCCACCAGACATTCAAGTGTTATAGCTGCACCAGTTTCTTCTTTGGCTTCACGGGTTATGCATTCGATGAGGTCTTCGCCGACTTCAAGTGTACCGGCTGGCAGATTGTACAACTCTGCTTTTTCGTGGCGCACTTCTTTAATGAGGACGAAGTTGTCGCCTTGCGTGAGGATAAGACCGGCGCCAATGAAAAAGGGCATTAGTTTTGTCTCCGTTTCATCCACCATTGTTTCAGATCACCTACAACCAGCGTTGAAAGCAAGAAGCCCGTCGGCGGCACAAGGGCATCAACAAAAGGCTTGCTGCTGCCAATGGCAAACAAGAATAGTACCACCACAATATAGGTTACAAACATAATAACCGACTTACGAACCAGACTACCTTCCCAGGCTTTATCCATTTCGACCCTTTTGTTGCGAGCTTCGAGAGCAGCGATGCGACTCTTAAGTTGTTCGAGTTCAGATTGCATGGCGTAAGTATACTTTATAACGGCGGCTAATTGCTAATACTGCTAGCAGGCTATCTAGTTTTGGGCCGATCTTTAAACAATCCGGCTGTTATTTGACTCGTAGTCAAGTAGAAAGATTATGAGAATGGGTGGGGGGTTATAAGTTGCAGGCCCGTAATATGTCATCCACTACTTTATCAAGAGGTCGGCGTACATCAATAATCACTGCGCCGTAATCTCTGTAACGATCCTGAAATGAGTCATGCCAGCCTAGGATGCTCTCAAGTTCATCGGGCGCCTTGCCAAAATCATGATCAGTACGGCTGGCGATTCTATGTCGCAGTGTTTGCTTGTCGAGAACAAGACATATCACTGTATCGTACAAATCCAGCATGTCATCGCCATTTTCAGGTGAGCCGCATAAAAAGATAGGTTTGTTTTTGGCACGTTCGGCAAACTCCTCAGCCTTCTGTCTCGACATTTGCCATTCGTGTTGCTCGTACCATTCTTTCGTACGGCTATTTTCGTCTTCTGAGCGTTCAATCGGTTTGCCGGTTGCCTTGTCAAACCAGGTTGTAATGCCGTCGTCATCTGTGTCGTGGGCTTCGTAGCCGCGACGCTGTAATTCTTTACGCACTGTGGACTTGCCAGCTCCTGAGTTGCCGGTGATATAAATGAGAGGCATTAAATTACCTCCACCTCGGCCCAAACTGGCAAATGATCTGAATATTCGGTCTGCAGAATCTCGCTCCGTAGTACATTTACGTCTGTACTAGCAAAGATATAATCCAGCCGCCAGTTGAGTTCTGTTTCTTCAAAGCCGTTGTACGAGAATGGTTTTGTTGTCCAGGTCTTTTGGCTGAAGTCCGGGCCTGCGTGCTGGAGAAGCTTTTGAACTTTTTGAAGTGTTGGTGAGTCCGGTGTAACATTAAGATCACCCGTAAAAATGAAGTTGTGCTGCTTGGATTTGAGAATAGCTGCGAGCTTGTCAGCTTCTTGCTCTTTACGTGGGGTATTCACAAACCTGTCGGTGTAGGACATATGCGTCGTGCCGACGGTAAGCTGGTGCGTATCATCAATTTGCAGTGTCATTTCAATGTAGCTACGGTATTCGTCGTCAAAGCCGTTCGTGCCTACGGGTTCATTAATGTAGTGGAAACACTTATCTACTATGGGGAATCTGGCGAAGATGGCGTTGGCCTGAAGCCAAGAACCATCTGGTAAAGGCATACCTTGCCCGTAGTGCCGGTAGCCAAGTGTACGAGCGATATACTCAACAGTATCGGGTTCGTTCTGCTGATAACCATTGGTAAGCTCTTGCAAGCAAATGATGTCTGCCGGATGTGCTTTTAAGAATGCGGCAATATTACGGATATCTTCTTTGTACCAGATATTCCACTGCAGGATTGAGATAGTTTGACTCATAGTAAACTCTCCAATTCTTGCTTTGCTTGCTCAAACGATCGGTACTGAACTGCTTTCATTCCAGTCGTAACAGCAGCATCACAATTGCTCTTTACATCGTCGATCATGACCGCCTCGTCTGGTTCAACACTCAACTTATCGCAGGTCAGTTTAAATATCTCCGGATCGGGCTTAGCGTAGCCTGTACTGCCAGAGAGAACTACAACATCAAATAGGTCACTTCTTTCTTGCTCAGTAAAGAACCCCTCCATCATGTCGGCACCGATATTGCTAAGCAGCGCGATCTTGTAGCCTTTGCGTAGTTCTTTTACGTAAGCGACCAATTCGTCGTTACGAACATGACCTTGGAAAAAGCGGTCTTCGATTTCTTGGGGAGTCAGCCCGAGTAATTCGCTCGCCTGCGTGATAAGGCCAGCCTTTGACAGTGTACCGCGTGCAGCTTGCTCGTCTAGATTATGCAAGGCTTCAGCTTTATCTTTTGGTGAACGCGGGTCGCGCATATAGGCAAAGACCGGATCAACGTAAAAGACTCCGAAGCAATCGAAGACGAGGGCTGTAATCATTTTAATTCTACCTGAATCGTTTGCACTTCATTAGTGCCAATGTTCTCAACAGCATGGGAGATTTCAGGTGATGATGTAACCTGTCCTTCCTCTAAATCTACGTCCGCTACGGTACCATCTGGCTTAATAAAACGAAGCCTACCAGAAGAAAGAATGTAATTGATATTTTCGGGGTGCCAATGCATGTTAGCCTTATCACCGGGTCGAACAGTTACCCTCAGTACGCGCATCTTGTCGTTTTCAAAAATGACTTTGTGAAGATGCGGCGCAATGCTGACTGCATCGTCAGTGTGGTCTGATATATTACTCACTGTTTAATTTCCTTTTCCCACGACAAAGCCTGCACTTCTTCAATGAGTGCTTTTGCGAGTCCACTATGCGCTTCCTGACTAAAATGAATCCCGTCGTCTCCGGCATGAGCTACTTGAGCGGTGTCAACGAAGGAACATTCCATGTTGCTTGCCACTCTTTGTAGCTCAACGCTCAGCGCTTGTGACTTTAAGGCTGATTCGTGGTCGTAGAAGTCTGGCACATAGAATTTAGCAAAGGTTGGTGCTTGATCATCAACCAGGATAGGACTAACCAGTATTATCTTTGCGGGGTTGCCATCACCTTGCGCTGTTTTGCGTTGGATGATTGCAATAAGCCCCTCGATAGCTTCCGCAATATCCTGAACACTTCGATTAAATTCAGTCTTTAAATCATTTGTTCCAAGCATGAGGATGACCATGTCGAGTGGCATATGACTATCCAGGCAGGGTTCAAGGTAGGTTTTACCGTTGCGGCCTGGTTCGCGATCGTAGTCCAGATCAGTTGTGCGGCCGCTGAGTCCTTCTTCGATAACGTAGTAGTCTTCGCCTAAAGCTTGTTGCAATAGCCCTGTCCAACGAACGTTGGCGGGAAAACGGCCAGATTTATCTGGCTTTTGGCCCCAGGTGTTGGAGTCTCCGTAGCAGAGGATGGTTTTGGGGGTAGGGTTGGTGATCATCTATTTTTCTCCCAGTCTCGCACGACATAAAGCGCGTTGGTCTCTAGCTCTAATACATGTATATACTCAATATTTTGTGCAAAGGCTTTTTGTAAATCACTGGTTGCGACAATATTATTCTCGTAATAGCTTTCATCTACTTCGCTTTTTCGAATTGCATATACGATCTTTCGTATACCCGCCCAGTAGGCAGTAGCAAGGCACATAAGGCAGGGTTCCATAGAGGTGTACAGAACTGCACCCTCGAGATTTCTATGAACCAGTTCAATGGCATTTTCAATTGCATGTACTTCGGCATGGCGAAAGTCATGAGTATCACCACTCATGCCAGACACTATTGGTGGCTCGCCAAGATAGCTCGCGGCGACGATTGCGCCGGCAGGAAATCTGCCTTGCTTAGCAGATTCTTTGGAGCGCATTATTGCCATCTTTAAGTAGTCTGTGTCATCTGATTTCATAACAATTGCTTTTCCTCCATAATTTCGATAAGTTTTGGAAATGCCGAATACTCCTGACTCTGCTCAAGGTTAAAATGTCCTTGGTTTGGGAGGACGAGCATCTGCGCTTTGCAATGGTCGGCCACAAACTGCGCTTGCTTAAGCGGTACGTATGGGTCGGTATCGGAATGGACGAATAAGAGCCTGTCCACGTTTTCTCGAATTGCTTGCCATTCAAATGGGACGTCAAACAAGCTATTGTTTGCCTCCCATTTAAGCGAGTTATCGTGAAAAACAGAAACGGCAACAATGCCGCCAATCTTGGCCTTGCTTTCTTGAGCTAGAATGAGCGCAAGAATAGCGCCGCTGGAATGCCCAACAATAAGCGTGTCTTCGTCAATTGGGAATGGGCAACTTGCATACACATAGTCAGCTTCGGCGCGAAGGGACGGCTGCTCGGGGTGTGGTAGCTGCGGGAGCCAAACAAACAGCCCTTTGGCCTCTAGTTCACCCTTGAGCCATTGGAACCAGTTGCCGTTAGGCGAACCCATGGTGCCGTGAAGGATGACAGCGTTTTTCATGCATTCTCCTTACTCAAATGCTCGTGCACAATCTGCCAATCACCATTTATCCTTTTTAAGACATTCGTACCTTTACCCTCGTAAACTTGCCGCTTAATATACCGCACTGCTTCTTCAAGATTCGACTGTAATTCATTGGCAGTATCGACCTTCAGCGTTTGCTCCTTCCATGGAGTGTAGGCTTTACGTCGTTCTTCGACTCTCTCCCAAGTTACTTCCGGCAGACCATGCAGGCTCCTGACACGTTCTTCGATACGTTTTTTGTGAAGAGCCGTGTCGCTGGTGGCGCATTCGATAATAATCAAAGTGGCATTTTGCTTTTTGGCAAGCTCCCGCCAGACACCTTTTGCTTCTTCCTCGGCATTGACGGCATCGATCACGACCGAGCTACCGAGTTTGAATTGCTCAGTAGCCAGGGATTCGGCAACAAGATAAGCTGCATAGCCTGTTTCGAAGCTCTTTTCTATACCAGATCTAATAATTGCTGACTCGATGGGATCAACAGAAAATAGCGGCAAACGTAGCTTCTTGGCCACCGCTTCAGCAAGGGTACTTTTGCCGCTGCCGGGCAGGCCAGAGAGGAGGATAAGGTTGTTTTTTGTCACGCCGCGATACCCGTCACATTACCTGCCATGTCAGTCTGATATACTCCTTTGGATAAATCTACCAATGTAAGTTTGTTGCCGAACGGATCCTCGACAAGAGCGACTTTACCAACCGGAATATCTTCAAGCGGCATTAGTATCTTGCCGCCTGCGCGTTCAAACACAGCGGCCGCATGCTCGGCCGATTCGACTAGAAAATCGGTTTCCGGGTCAAGTTTGGTACTGAGCACTAACTCGCTCTCGCCTAAGCGCACGGCTGCCATGTCTTCTTTTCTCCAAACAGTTTGCATACCAAGCTGTTCACGGTAAAAATCTAATCCTTCTTGGATGCTCGGCACTTTTACGAGTATCGCGTCTATTTTCTTGAGCACCGGTACGTCGTCGAGTCGAGTATCGGCTGTTATCTTCTCGCCAATTGCTATGTGGCGAAGTGCAATATCAACTCCTCGTTCGTGATCAAGCACCACATTTGGCGATTCGGAATGGTTTACATACCGTGCCAGTCCGCCTTCAAAAAGATAGATCTGTCCATTGATATTATGTGCTGCTAAGTATCGTTCTGATGGCAGTGCTTTTAGTTCTTTAAAACTTATAGGCTTAAAATCAATGCTTACAACCACTTCGCCCTTTTTAAACTCGCGGGCAGCGTAGATGGCCTTACCATTCATGAGCCCTTGGCCGATGGTTACGTCGGTGGTGTTCATTTGGTCTCCTCTGGTGCTGGTACATCCGTAATCCAAAGCTTACTCTTATCGTCCGGGTTGCCATAGTTATAGTTCACGGTAATTTCTTCGCCGGGCTGAATGGCTTTAAGCGCGGTAAAAGTGATGGTCTTTTCGGTCAGGTTCTTTTTATAAGTGGCATTTGGTTCGTAGGAGTGATTGTAGAGTGAACCGAACCCCAGGCAGATGACCACTGGTTTTTGGCCTTCAGTTTTTTCGCTCTCTTGATCCCAAATGAAGTAATAATTGCGCAGATGTGTCGCTTTGATGTGATCGTAATCTTGGGCGGCAAGCTCAAGGATGGGACATGTTTCGATTACTTCGCCTTCAGTAATATCCGCAGCAGCAAACATTCCGCGACCCGCGTTTTCAATGCGGGAATCGGCAAGATAAATTTTGGATGGTGGGGTGATGGGTTCGGTCATTACAAATCCTCCTCGGCAATAAGCGGCGTTATCTCTACAAATCAAAGCTCTTCTTTTGGCCGTCAATCCACCCGTAACATAGCGCCTCATCCAGAACACCGGCGTAACTAACAAGGGGAACGCCCGAGGTCTCAGTTTTCATCTTATTATTATAGCAAAAAGCCCTGTGCAAGGATTATTGGATAGACGAAAAATAGTTCCGCTTAATTCGGTGCATTTTGACGATTACTATAAGCGGGCAGGAATCTCAAAAACATCTCTCACACCCTCGCTTTTTAGCTTTTCAGGCGTCACTAAGTCTTCCAAAATGATACTCTGTCCCAGTCGCAGCAGTGTCAAGCCATGCGAATATAGGCGCCTATCAAGTTTATGACGAAACTCGTCGTCCCAGAAGTCGACACCGAGTGCCGCAACCCATTCGTCTACGTTGAGTCTGATGGCGCCTGTCGACTTCTCCAGTTCTCTGGCGGCAGTAGATTTACCGGCGCCAGGCAGGCCGCAAAAGGCATAGAGTACTGGCCGTTCATTGGTCTTCAATATCATAGTAAATCTCCAAATCATAAACCGGGCAGTAGGCGCACATTGTCGCACACTGCCCGGTTTAGATTAAGAAATAAGAGATAGCAATAGCAAAGCTACGCAAGGTAAGCGCGACAACTTAGTTATTGGTGTATGTAGCCATATAATTACTGTATCAGTATATTAAGCTTATGTCAATAATGCGTAGCATTTGTCTTTTCATGATACTTATGGTAATATAAGATGACTAATCCAAGGAAAATACACCAGTGATAGATATCATCAACAGCTAAGAACGTTGGCACAACACCAGTCTAGCTTTGCTATTGATGACTTTTCTATCAGTTAAACCCTTGTAAAAGACCGAGCAGTTGTGTGGCGTTTATCGTCAATATTGCTCGGTCTTTTAGTTTGGAGTTTTTATGTTTGCCTTGCAACACATACAAAAATCGTATGGCGACAAAATCATACTTTGCGACAGTAACTTCGCAGTTAACGAGGGCGAGGTAATTGCTCTAATCGGCGAAAACGGCGCTGGCAAATCGACTCTGCTCCAAATCATTTTGGGCAAAGTTCAACCAGATAGTGGAAGCGTTGCGCTTCACCAGGAAACGATTGGCTATGTGCCACAAAAGACCAATACCGATCAAACTATAAAGACGTTTTTTGATGCAGACGTCGACCCGTGGCGTATAGATTACGCGCTTACTATAGTAGGCCTTAGCGGGGTGGTGGATAATTCACCTGTCAAAGCACTTAGTGGTGGTCAGAGAACTCGGTTGGCATTAGCAAGTGTACTAGCACAGAACCCTGAGCCCACAGTGCTGTTACTTGATGAACCTACCAACAATCTCGACACTGAAGGGCTTGTATGGCTAGCCGAATTTATTCGGTCGTTTCGTGGTGCCATCGTATTAGTATGTCATGACCGTAACTTCATTAATCAGGTCGCTACTGGTGTTGCCGAACTACGGAATGGCAAATTGCGTCACTACGGGGGTAATTACGATTTCTACAAAGAACAGCGTGCCATCGAGCATGAAGCTGAGAGAAGGCGTTACGCTCGCTACCTTACCGAGAAGAAACAACTTGAACAGGCTATCTCAGCCCAGCGAGAAAAAGGCCAACACGCACACAAGCATATTAAGCGTAGCGACAACGACAAATATCAGCGGGATTTTTTCCGTAATAGAGTTACTGTTAAACTTGGCCAACAGGCTAGGGCACTCGAGACTCGCCTTGGCCAGCTTGAGGACGTTGAACGACCTGAGAGCGTTCGTAACTATGGACTAAAACTAAGCGGCACTGCCAATAATGAAAAGTTACTTTTACGCTTGAGCGATATCAATAAGTCTTTCGGCAATAATGTTCTAAGTAATATTAGTCTTGAGATAAGAGGTAGTGAGCACGTACACATAAGCGGTCATAACGGCGCTGGTAAGACTACACTACTAAAGATGGCGGCAGGATTACTTGAGCCGGATAGCGGTGAACAGATTTTAGGCAGTGACGTACGGATTGGCTACTTTTCGCAAGACGTAGACAGCCTTAGTTATACTCACACTGCACTCGAGAATTTGCAGTCCACCGCTGCGTCACCTACCGACATTTTCCGTGAAGCCAGGAGCCTCGGTTTAGATAGACAAACCTTGCAGAAACTTCCAGGGCAACTGTCTCGTGGCCAGCAGGCTAAACTTGGCTTCGCAAAGCTGCTGCTAAATTCTAATCACCTACTCATTTTGGACGAGCCGACCAACCACCTGGATATTTCTACACGTGAGCAGATTGAAGCCGCGTTATTGTCCTACCATGGGGCGCTGCTATTTGCTTCACATGACCGTTATTTTTCAGACGCAATGCAGCCAACGAAAACACTGCAATTGACTAACGGAAGGTTGCACTAAAAGAAGTACTATAAGGGATTGACCCCCCTACAATCCAGTAGTAAGCTTGTAGCATGTCAAATATAGAGACTGTCAGATTTGATACCGTACCCTCGCACTTTCTCGGCTTACACTTTCATAGACTATAGATTAGACTGTCCTGTCATCTTATGAGGACAAATTAAAAAATCCAGACTTGAAAACAAGCCTGAAGATTCGTCTAATAATCTTTGAGTACGATGTTATTTGCAGCCTTGGCTACCGACTTAGTGATCATCTTAAACATACCGCTCATCAATCCAGGAACGCGTAATGTAACATTGCGGAGCAAGATGCGCAGACGCGAATTCTCGACCATACTGTTTGCTACCATTTTGCCGATCTTCTGATTCCGCTGGGCAAATGGACGCATGCTTTGCTCGTATGCAGCAAATGCCGCAGCAAAGTCTCCATTTGCCAGTTTTAGTTCGCCCGCAAGCACGTATGCCCCCACGATTGCCAGGCTTGAGCCCTGGCCAGATAGTGGTGATGGACCATATGCCGCGTCGCCCACGAGAGCTACACGACCCTTTGACCAGACGGACATATGAATTTGGCTGATACTGTCGAAGTAGAAATCCTTTGCCTCGTGCATATACTTTAGCAGCGTCTGCGTTTCCCAAGTCGTTTGATCGGCGAAAGCCGCGGCCACAAGTTTCTTTTGGGCCTCTGAGTCATGAAAATTATACTCGAGAGGCTTAGAACGGAACAAAAACATACCCTTGGCTTCAGTATTATTTCGCGCGCTATACATACCTACTGTTTTGCCAGGTACATTATGAAATAGCTCGCGATGATCAATGTTCAGATAATTGTCAAGCGTGAAGATTGAGATATAGCAGCCAAGCGGCGTGCTAAACTGCGACTCATTACCGAAGGTCAGTTTGCGGACACCGGAATGCATGCCGTCGGCACCAACCACAAGATCAAAGGTTTGGGGCAGGGCATGTTCAAATTGCACTTGGATGCCGTCAGCCATTTCTTGCAGATCTGTAATCTGGTCGCCCCACATGTATTTGACCGTATCTTTTGTAAGTCCATAGAGAATTTGGCTCAGATCGTCACGCATAATCTCTATGTCCACTCCTTGGTGATTGGCCATGGCGGCGTCACTCATCTGGCCTTCGGTCTTACCTTCGGCATTCACGAAATATACACCTTGCATTTCGGTATCCTGAGCACGAATTTCATCGAGGATACCCATCTTTTCAACCACTTTTATGGCGGCGCCACGCAAATCGACACCATAACCACCAGGTCGGAGCGCAGGTGCGCGTTCGACTACAGTGACATCAAAGCCGTACTTATTGAGCCAATAGGCCAAAGCTGGTCCAGCAATACTAGCACCAGAGATTAAAACGCGCTTCTGCTGTGAAGTCCTATTTGTAGTAGGCATACATTTATTCCTTTGTATTATGTACCATTAGCATGACCGTTCCATAGAGCAAATGAGTAAATTTTTCTACGTCTAGTCCTGGTCGTTTGCCAAGCTGAGCCAAAAAGCTATCTCGCGCACCGTCAATCAGCAGTGCCGTGTGGTAGGTGTCGATCTTTCCAAATTCGCCACTCGCTACGCCCTTTTCCAAAATAGCAAGCAGCATGCTAAAGAGCGGGCTAGCATCTGCCCCGAGATAAGTTAGTGCTCCCTGTGTGTTTCTAAGGCTAAACATGATCTCTGCTGCTGCCTGGAAAGGTTCAGGATGCGCACAAATCGCAGCAATGTCGGACTCGATCAGTACTCGTATTTTGTCCGTCGCTGTCGTGGCGGCTGCGATTTTATTGGCAACTGTAGCAGCACGCTCGGCCAAAATAATTCGCAGTGTTTCGCGCATCAACTCATCTTTATCTCGAAAATGGTAAGAGATAAGCCCCGAATTAATGCCAGCCTGGGCTGCGATCTTTGAAAAAGTGGCATTGAGGTATCCATAATTAGCAAGCACAACAATGGCAGCATCGATGATTTGCTTACGTCGGGCTTGTTCAATGAAGGTTTTAGAATCATCCATTTGGTCATGGGAACTATTTTTTGGTTGCATGACCAAACTTTACTACATCTGAGACAAAGTTGCAAGTACTAGCTGCAACTGCGGCCTCTATTCGCGAATATAGAAGGCTATATCCTGTAGGGCGGGCGGGAAATCTGAGATATCGAAACTCGGCTCTACGCACTAAAAAAGTCTACATTTGTATCTGTAGACTTGGCAAAAATTCCTAATAGGGGCTACAGGTAGTGCTGGAAGCCGATCTTGACGCCTCTTATCCCATTCATGACCAAGATCGGCACCAAGCGACCACCCAACAATGACAGATTTATCCTTGCAAACACTATCAACCGCTACTTTGACATCACTCAAAAAACCGCTAAACGAATAATCGTCTGAAACATTATTTCCGAGCCTCGCCCTGGAACATCCAGCGCACCCCATATTTATCGGTCAATGCGCCATATGTGCCGAATGGCATTGATCGAAGCTCGTCTAACGTCTCTTGATTTGCATCGTCCGACAAATTTTTAAAGATACGCTCTAACTCATCATACGATACTTCGCTAATGTAGGCGCAGGTTGCCGTCCCTTCAATGCGCGGCCGCGCAGGCAAAAGCCAATCTGAAGCCGAGAGTTCAATACCGCCACTTACCAAGCGTGAGTTTACTACTCTGTTCTGCTGGTCAGCTGTGAACTGTTCTTTCATGGGTGAGTCATCCACCTTAGTTACTGTAAGTTCACCGCCAAAACAGTGCTGATAGAATTTCATCGCCTCTTCACAATTACCATCGAACAGAAAATAGGGGGTTGCTTTTGACATTTAGCGTCTCCTTTTATAGCTAACATTTTAGCAATGCCTGCCGAGCGTTAATTGTATACAAGCGCCCTATATATATGCGATTCCACTTTCATCTTGGCGGAAATCGGCTACCGACTGTGTGATTGCCCTGGGAGACAACCATGAAAAAGCCTTCATATCTCGAATAAAATGAGCCTGGTCATAATAATTCAATGCATAGGCAATGTCTGATAATTTTTGGTATTGACCCGTCCACATAAGATGTAGGGCCATATTCACGCGCTTAACCTGTATGAACTTCTGAGGAGAACAGCCAATAAATAGTGCGAAGTGTTTTTGTAATAAGCGGCCCGCTATGCCAAGGTGCGTAGTTACGCCTTGTACGGTAACTGAAGTTATGTTTTGCTCGATGTACGCAACGGCATTCTCAACTATTGCATCCCGTTGTCCATGCTCTGCAAGCTGATCTTGTAAAAATCCCTCGATTATATGAACACGCTCCTTAATACTTATGGTAGCAAGAAGCTTATCTTGCAATGAGGTCGCCCCAAAAGACTTCGGGCCGAGTGGCCTTGCAGTGACATCGCTGGCCCGCAATCCAAATACAGTCCGCAGTGCCCATGGATAAAAAGCGACCTGAAATGTCGTATAATTACCCGTCTTGAAGTACATAATGCTCGGTTCTAATCGACCTCCGTGTAAAAAGAGTGGGGGGAGGTCTATATATTGATGCGAGGGCGTCGCAATACGCTCAATGCAAGTCTCGTGCTCACCTATCTGAAAAACCATACCAGGCAGAGGCAGCGCACACGTTTTTATGGCGACCGCCTTACTTGCATAACCCCGTGTAACTCGAATACCAGCGGCTACGGTTTGAATAGCCCGTGGCGCCGGGAAAAAGTCACTCCTTGGTATAAGTGATGGCATATTCTCATTATAGACAGGATAGAGGGAAAGCTAAGATAATTCGGATGACGAGAGCCCAGAGCAAATACGAATAGCGGTTCGAGAACAAGACAAATGCCTCAAAACTTGAGGTATTCTCGTATCTGTTACTGAGCTTGGCAAGGGGGCGTGGGAATCTAACTTTCGAAGGGGGCGACTTGGGAATTTGGTGCCGCAGAGATGCGTGAAATCCTTGGATGGCCGAGCTATGATGCGACGCGTGCAACTTTTTCTAGATAGCGTTTAATAACATTCGGGAATTGCGCCAACCCCCGTTTATCGATCCACTCTTCCTCGCTATGGCGTCCGCCGCCCGGCGGCGACGTGACGATGCAAGGTATACCACGCGCCAAGAAGTACCTGGCATCGCTCGCGCCGAAGGACACAAATTCTTTCGCTTGTACTCCCGTTACTTCTTGGATGGATTCTGCGAAAGGTTTTACGAGCTCATGCTGATGATTGTGTACAATGGGCGGTACCCAGAGTGCTTCTTCGATTATTGCCCGGTGTTTATGAGCCAGCATATCTAGTCGATCTTTGATGGCCCTGTATCCAGTTTCCTCGAGCAAACGAATGTCTAGCGTCGCTTCAGCTACGTTGGGCAATTGGTTCCAGGCGCTTGCACCACTTTGTATAAAGCCGATATTTAACGTATTGGTGGCTGGGCCATGATCTGTAAAGTCAGATTTGAGTTCATAGAGGAAGTCGACCATTCGCATTGATGCGCTGTCGCCCTCCCAGGGTCGCGAGCCATGACTGCTCTTACCTTCGATCCGCACTCGTCCACTCCAAACGCCTTTGGCTACGGACTCGACCTGCCAGTCATTACTTCCATCGGGTAGAACCGCCACCTCACAACTAAAGCCGTTCTTTAGCAATTTTTCGGTCTGATTATCGGTTCCTTCGTCGTCGGTGAAGATCATAATGCCAAAATTGTAGGCCGCAAGCTCATCAGCTAATAGATCGGTGGCGGTCATAAATGCAGCTATAGCGTGCTTCATATCCCAAACACCCCGGCCATATAACTTGCCGTCTTTTTCAGTAACGATGAAGAGATGTTCAGGGGCGGGCACAACATCCAGGTGAGCCACCAGCATGACCTTGGGCTGCTTGATGTCGCGGGTTGTGGCGACAAGGCTGCCATGGCCGTTATTGCTTTGGCGATGGATATGCATTCCTCGTTCTTTTAGGTAGCTTTCTATAAAAGTCAATCCGGCATTATTGCTATCGAAGTCGCCCGTAACAGAGCGAATGGCTACTAAGTCGCGGAGAATACTTTCCGTAGATACTCTATTCATGGCGTTAATAATAGCAAAGTTTGGTTGATTCGTTTCGCCTGGGGGGTGGAAACAAACTTTTGATCCCTCCGACATCGTGCACGACGTGCACGAATCCCTAAATTATTTGACGGGCATAAGCCCAAAGAAACAAAGGAGCCAAGACAACGATAGCTTGGTTGTGCCGCTACTTCGAAAGTTCACCGGCAGGATTGCTCGCTTCACAACTCTACACAGAACAGATCTTTTACCGGGCGCTTACGCGGGAGGTATATATCCCTGGAGTTACAACCTGCCCAGGGATGACTGCCCCTCACCACTTGACGGGTCGGTCCGCAGGTATCTTGAAATATCCAAAATAGAGAAGCAGAAGACCGAGTGTCGTTCGAAGGGTCATGTTCGGTACAACAGCTCCCGCTTCTATGCCCTGCGTAGTGGCATGTAATTCCTCAAAGACAGAAGCAAAGTGGAAGATCGCAAAGGCGAGCGACATTAATCGAACGGACTTAGCATCCTTAATAGTCATTATTGCAAGGCTGAGAAATCCAATGGGTAGTTCTGCCGCCCCAAGCATATACGGGGCAAGATTCTCACTATGGGAGATGGTGACGCCAACCCATTTAAAGAGAACAGGGGGAAAGAAACTCCCGAGGATGAAAGCTGCAATCGTTAAGAATGCATTGATGGCAAGTATTATTTTAAGTGGTTTCATAGATGCTAGATGGTGTCTTCGTCTAAGTCAGCAAACTTTTTAGCCATAGTAGGGTTGTCGCGAGTCAGGCGCTTAACTGAAACGTTCTCCACCTTATTGCCCGCCGTAAGCAAATGCTTGTTGGACAGGCGCAGCGCCTCTTTCACGCCTTCTAGTTTTTTAATCGTTGCATCAATGCCATCCATTGCTTCTTGGAACTTGTTACTAGAGTCCTTGACGTTTTTCATGAAGCCATCTTGGAATAGCTGCAACTCATTCTCGAAATTAGTAATGTCTATGCTCTGCGAGCGGATAAGGGCGAGTTCAGACTTATAGCGCATTGAGTTTAAGGCCGCATTACGAAGTACAGTTATGATTGGTATGAAGAACTGCGGCCGTACTACGTACATCCTCTCATGTTTGTGCGAGACATCCACGATACCGGTGTTGTACAGCTCATTATCTGCCTCTAGCAGCGTTACCAACACTGCATACTCACACTTCTTCTCCATACGGTCTTTATCCAGCTCCTTGAAGAAAGCTTCGTTGGTTTTCTTAGTAGCGGTCTCGTCGCCTTCGTTCTTCATTTCGAACATAATTGAGATGATTTCGTTGCCATCCTCGTCTAATTCGCGGTAGATGTAGTGGGGCAATTCGACGACAATTACCTGGCAGAGTACACGTCCAGCGTTGGAAACCCCTTGCTGGCGGACTTTCTCCTGGTGGGACGAAAGCTAGAGAAGCTAGGATTTAGCTACTACAAAGGCATATTACAGTCATTACTTTGGAGTTGGAATGTGCCTAATTAATTCCTTCCACTGCGTAAGAAACCTTAGTAATGCCCTTTTTGCTCTTGATTTTAGAAATCGTGATGCGGCCAATGTCGTGCACGTCTTTAACGTGCGTACCACCACAAGGGATGCCAAAGGTTTCATCATACAGCACCACGCGCGCGGGTTTGTTGGTAGGGATATTTTCTGGAACATGTTTGCAGACGGTATGCATTTCAGAAACGGGCATAAAACGGATTTCGTTGTGGCTACCTTTGGCGATTATCTCGTTCGCAACTTTTTCAATATCTTTTTTGATCGCTTCCGCTTCTTCGGGAGTAATTTCGGCGTCATATTCCACAAAACTCATGTGCGGATAGTGAGCGCCTTTTCCGGCAACCCAAGGAAGTCTAAGTCGTTCCACGACCATATCTACCAGGTGCCCAGCAGAATGCAAGCGAGTATTGATCTCACGACGCTCTATATCTACAGAACACTTTACCTTATCGTCAACCTTCAACTCGCCAGACTGATATGTGCCGATGTGGTGTACGACGCCGCTTTCATCAAGTCGTACTTCCTCGACCTGAAACTTTGCGCCACTGTTATTGCTTATGATGCCGGTGTCCCAATCCTGGCCACCACCACGCGGGTAAAAACACGTTTCATCAAGGACAATGTCTGTTCGGTTATCTTCGGTAGTATGTATGCTTTCAACTTTGGCGTCGCAGGTTACTACGTCAAAATCTTCCAAATAAGTCAGTTTCGTTGCCATATATTATTCCTTCAAGCTTCTGAGGGTTACTACAATAAAATATACGTGATACATAAGAATAATACGCCCTACAGGGCGAGGAGAAGTTGCAAGTTAAGGCGTTGCTTGCTCATTGATATCTACCATATCACTATTCATGCCAGACGTAAACAGAAAAGGATTTGTATCTTACGACAGGCGGCATGAGGTTCGAGAATAAGGCAAATGCCTCAGATTTTGAGGCATTTTTATATCTGTTACTGAGCTTGGCAGAGAGTACGTCCTGCGCTGGGAACCCCTGCTATCCGATTTTCTCTTAGTTAGCCAACAGCTTGAAATGCTAGGGTTTGTTTATGATCGCGGTGACGTTGTCGTTATTGCATCTCCAGATAAATAAGACGAGAGTCTAGCTATCCAAGATCACTCGCTGAGTGATCACTTCACGTACAATATCTTCAAGTCTCGGCTCGCTAATCGTTACGTCTATCACTTTGAAATTTGCTAGCAATTCGGCTGCTATCATTGAAGTTTTGGGTGTAGGGGTCTTTAGGATAACAGTTGGCCCTGCAAGTTCAATGATGTCGCCATACTTTGCAAGGTTTTGGCGTGTCGCAGTCTCAGCAAGCGTAAGATTCAGCGTTTTGTGTGTTGCATACTGCTGGATAAGTTGGTCTATCTTTCCGTCAAAGAACACTTTGCCATGATCAATGATAATAATTCGTTCACAAATTTCTTTTACATCATCCATGTAGTGCGACGTCAGCATAACAGTGGCACCGTACCGCTTATTGTAGGCCTTGATAAACTCGCGTATCCTTTGTTGCACAACAACGTCCAGTCCAAGTGTAGGCTCATCTAGGAACAGCACCTTTGGCGTATGTATAAGTGCTGCAACGAATTCGCACTTCATCCTTTGGCCAAGGCTTAGACGTCGTACCTGTGTATGGAGAATGTCTTTGAGATCGAGTAGCTCAACCAATTCATCCAGTACTTCTCGGTAATGCTTTTCCGGCACCTCGTAGATGTCGCGGTTGAGGTTAAAACTATCAATGGCAGGGATATCCCATAGCAGTTGGTTCTTCTGGCCCATAACGAAACTAATCTGTTTGAGATAGCCGACTTTGCGCTCGGCCGGACGATAGCCCAGCACCTCGACGCTTCCACCACTCGGCTCCAGTAAACCGCTCAACATTTTAAGTGTCGTTGTCTTGCCTGCGCCATTTGAGCCAATAAAGCCGACCAGTTCACCAGGGTGAATGCTAAAGCTAACGTCCTTCACCGCAGGAATGGTCGTGTACTCACGGTGTACAAGCGCCTTGAGGCTGCCTTTAACGCCTTCTTCTTTACGGTGCATCTTATGCTCTTTTGAGAGTTTATTCACTAAGATAATTGGTTCCGATTTCATCGCTTACTCCTTAGCTTCCAGCTGACGAATACCGCCGGATCATGTGTTTCCAAATAGTTACAGCGAGCCCTAGCAATCCACAGGCCAGGATTGGCGCTAATGCAATGAGAGCGACGTCAAGCCGTCTCGTGATTGCTGCCGCCGGAACGCTTGAGATAAACACAACGGGTAGCACGTAGTACAAAATAATCCTCGTGGCACCCTGATAAGCATCCATCGGGTTCGACTTAAAGTCGACGGCAATGCTGCCAGCGATCTTAGGAATGGCCGTTGCATTGACGAAATAGAAGCATAAGCCTACTAGTATGATCGACATGGCATAGGCAATCACTAGCCCGCAGACAAACAAGCCCAAGCCTAACGCCACGCGGCCAATAGATATGTGTTGACCGAGCCGTATAAGCGCGAATATCATAAGCCCAAAACCTGGCAACGTTGCTAAAAACCCTGATATATACGGCTTCGACAGGCTGAGATTAAACAGCGGGCTGATCGGCTTAAGTAGGGCAAAGTCTACATCTCCGTCTTTGATGGCTGCCGGTAATCGCCATAGGCCAAATATGTAGATCGCGCTTAAAATAAGCTCCGACGCCACGATATTAAGTCCGCTCAAAAATAACACCTGGTAATGACTCCAGCCCGCAATCGCGTGGGCATTGCCGAGCACCACCACAAAGAACACGACAAATACAACCTGCAGCCCAGCTCTATCGCTATTTCGGTAAAAAAGCTCACGCGGTACATGGTTGCTTGGACGAGGCTATATTTAAGCAACGTCCGGTATAGCCTCAAGTATCTCATCATCTTACCGGCCATACGCATCGTACTTTTTAAGTCCCAAGCGCCACAAGAGCACAGCGAGTATTGCTGCTATTAACGTCCATGTAGATAGTGTGAGCATATCGATAGGCAGGTCGTGTAAGGGGCGTTTCCCTGATAGATAGGCAATCGGTACATAGTAGAGATATTGAAACGGTAGAGCGTCGAGCAAAGATCGCAACGGCCCGCCCATAAAATCAAGCGGGAAGCTGACGCCGCCTAAAACTGAGAACAATATATTCTTGATGTGCCAAAAAGCCCACACATCGTCAAACCAAAAGGCACAGAATGACAACGCCAGGTCAAGTACGAAGTGGAAGATAAAGGCTAAGATGACAACACAAATTGCGGGCAAGATCGTGGGAGTTGACACATGGATCGCTCCATTTAGGATCAAGTATGCCAGTATACCGATAACAACTGGCGAAACAAGTAAGAGATAGCTGAGCTTCCCAGCAAGCACTCCCATAAACGCCGCCAGCCAAAAACGAGCTGGCCTAAGCAAATAGTTTGAGAAAAAACCGTTTTTAATTTCCTGGCCAAGCCTGTCGGACAGCACCACTTGCGTCATAAAACCTATGACTGGTATGAGTAAATAGTATGCCATGGCGTTTGCAAGAGTATAACCGGCTACGCTACTTTGTGATCGGTAGATGGCGAGCCAAAGCAACACTATGGAAGCAGCAGAAACTAACGCTTGGAGTACGGTGCCAACTAAACTAGCTCTGTATTCAACAGAACTCGCAAACTGAGCCAAAAATAGACTTCTGTACTTATTCATCAGGATTTATTCTTCGCGGTGCAGTCGGCCTTATATGGCTTTTCTGATCACGTAGCGCTATAATAAAGTATGACGTAACGTCATGGTCAATATGCAAGACACACTACTTACTGCCGGTCAATTTGCAAAGCTCGCGCGCACCACAAAGCGAACGGTGTTATGGTATGACCAAAGAGGTATTTTGCTACCGCACTCTACCACAGAAGCGGGTTACCGAATGTATCGGCCGCAACAGATTTTGGATTTCCAGATTATCTTGCTGCTTCGGCAGCTCAATTTCTCACTTGAAGAAATTGAGCTGCATGTCAAGGACGGTAAGTCTCTCATGTCATTGTTTGCTGCCAAAAAAGATGACATCGCTAAAGAAATCCAGTCGTTGCAACGAACACTGAGCAACACGGAGACTTACTACAACAATCTCACGACTACGCAAGTACTTGTTAGGCCTGAGATTCGCACTGTACCCACCTTTGATATCTATTACATAGACAAAACTGGTCCATATGCCAAGATCGGTGACTACTGCCAGGAGTTAAAACGTGAATTTGAAACATTACTTGGGCATGTCATCTTTCTTACTATCTTTGAAGAAGGTGTCTATAAACCACACCAAGCAAAGATGAAGATAGGCGTTATCAAGCAAGTGGGTATGAAGTTGAAACCCGATACTAAAGTCAACACAATGACCATTCCCGAATATACGACACTGACTTATTCGCATCATGGTCCAGCTACACTTTTGTCGCTTTTATGGCAAGAACTAGGTAAGTATCGTCGTAAGCACAAACTAAAGTTAGCCAGTCATCTGGATTTTGCCGATCTTGAGTTGTATATTCACACCAGTCTTACTGACACCCCCAACCCCGACGAGATGGAATTTGAGATGCATCTGCCGATAGAATACGACGAGCGTAAGTTATGAAAAAAAATTATGATTGCACTTTTGCCACACCCAGGGTTCGAGAATGCGCCTCAGATCTTGAGGCATTTGTCCCATCCGTTATTGAGTTTGGCAAGGCTTACGGTACGCTAATGGAACTTTGGAGAAGTGGGTTAAGAAGCCGGATGAGGAGATTGTGGCACTTGAGGGCGAAACTCGGGAAGTACACGAGCGGACGCAGCCTGCTCGCCTAAAGAATGGAGCGCCTCAGTCTTATCGACAGATGTAGCGGAATCCCTCATGCAGCTAAAACGAAGCCCACATCCGCAGTCCTCGTTTTAGTATGGCGTCAGCTATCGTTAATCGTGAGTTACTTTTAGTTCTCGCTTCACCCGATCGCTCAAGTAGACTTTCATAAGCGACTGGTAGGGGACATCCTTCTCATTCGCAAGTTCTTTGATGTGTGCAAGCAAAGGACTTGGTAATCGCAGGGAGATAGACTCGGTGGAGAGCTTCAGGTTCGGAAAAACCGCCTTCTCAGCCTTTGACCAATCAATATAGTCACTAGAATCATGTGCATCCCAGAATGCCGCCTCTTCTTCATCGCTTTTAAAGTCTGGTATTGGCTTAAGCTGCTGCTTCATAATGACTCCTTTCTATTTGCTTCATGTCTCGAATGGATATAACTCTTATTTGGTTATCCCTAATTGTGAATGCTACAAACAATTTCCTTTTACGTCTCGTTTGTCCTAGGCCATTAAAACGCTGTTCCGTAGCTGTTGAATGTCTAGTATCTTCGCTAATCAAGAATGGCTCAAGTACAAAGATTTCTTCAGCTTCCTGGGTCGTGACATTGTGCTTTTCTAGATTTTTGCGGATATTACCTTTATCCCACTGGAATATGATCGGTTCAGGTAGTATCCTCATATAAAAAGTATATTACCAGAATATACGATTGTCAATGCTAAAGCTTGCGCCTTCCAGTAAAGTTTGGTCGGCCTATACCTCTACGCCAAAACCAAACTAAAAATACCTCCATTAACAGAGGTATATCTGATTATTCGTGGCAGGGGCTCGAGAATGGGAATATAACTTCTTCAGATGACTTAGACTTTGACCCTGTCGAGCTGGACATAGTTTATCAAGACAATGACGTAGAAGGACGGCAATGATGTACACGCGTCATACTTCTCCCATTGCTACAGCTCTATTTGTGGGCGTCATATATACCATAGGGTTTACACAAAGAATCCGACGTACGATTCATAGCCTACGTTTGCGAGATGTGGACGCAATGGAAATTAATTCTGGAGCTTTGCGTGCAATGTCTTTAAAACTTGCAGCGTTATCTCGATATCAGTCGGAGACAAGTCGCCAAATCCTTCTAGTTCAGAGGTCTGGACAAATTCCTTAGCTGCTGCCAGGAGGCGTTTGCCCTCTGCTGTAAGTTCCAGCTCATTCTCTCGTCGCGAGGTGCCAGACGTGCGCACCTCAATCCAGCCCTTACGTTCTGCGATCTCAACATGTCGACTCACTGCGCTTTTAGCAATACCAAGCCGCTCGGCAATTGTCTGCTGGGAAGGGTGACCGTCTGCGGCCTCAATAAGTCTAAGCAATAAAAACTGACGTAGACTAATACCCAGTCGAGCTTTGAATTGCTCATCTCCACGCTTGTCTAGTAAAGAAGCTACCCGGTGAATGTAGTAGCCGAATTCGCTGTAGTGATTATCTTGCTTGCGCATACCAGCATTATAGCGTAGAATCGTTCTTATGTAAACCGTTCACATCAGAACTAGATAGGAGCACGCCGTGGCCAACATTAAAATCACAAGAGGTAAAGCTAAAAACGGCAAAATAGAACTTGCCTACGAAGTATTCGGAACTTCAGGCGAGCCGCTCTTGTTGCTCATGGGCATCGGCATGCAAATGCTCATGTGGCCAGACGACTTCTGTAAGGACCTTGTTTCTCGTGGCTTTCAGGTAGCGCGTATGGATAACCGCGACGTTGGCTTGTCTACTCATCTTACGGAGCTTGGCGAGCCTAAACTCTTTGACATGATTTGGCGGCCGAAGAAAGCAATGCGTTACTCATTGGAACATATGGCCAAAGATACAGTTGCCGTATTAGATGCACTCGGCTGGAAGTCAGCCAATATTGTCGGCGGTTCGCTAGGTGGCATGATCGCGCAGCAAGTTGCCATTACCTACCCGAAGCGAGTGCGCTCGTTGACAAGCATTATGGCTTCGCCTTCGTTTAAAATTGGCCGCGCAAAAACCATGTTTAGCATTAAAGTCGGTAGCCTTTTAGCCCAACCACTCCACAATGAAACCGAAGCAGCCAACCAACAAGTTGCCGTCTTTAAACTACTGGGCACGCCAACCACCAATTATCCCATGGATAAAGCATGGCTGCGCGAAGTTGGGGCTGAGAGCTTCCGGCGTTCTTACGACCCAGCAGGCAAACTTCGTCAACAAGCCACCATGATCGCTGCGCCCGACCGAACAAAAGCACTCGAACAGCTTAAGATTCCCACTTTAGTAATGCATGGCGAGATAGATCCTATGATTCGTTTGAAAGGTGGCATTGCAACCGCTAAAGCTATTCCGAATGCCAAACTTGTAATACTAAAGGGCGTAGGACACGGAGCTTTTCCGCGGGAGGTATGGCCGGAGATGATTGAGAATATTTGCAAAATTGCAGACCAGAAAGACTAGTCCGCACGCCGGCTAGTCACTATAGTGGGTGGCCCCAGTTTTAATCTGTGACCAGAAGATGAACTACTAAGACTTGCACTAGTTATTGCAGGGGCTTTTACAATATCGCGCATTGTGTGCACATCATTAACCATGGCTGCTTCATGCAGTTCGGGTTTACTCCGATGACGTCAGCCTTAATTACGGAGTGTATATCTCATAAGTGGATCGGAAATTGATCAAATAAAAATCGCCAACTATGAGGTTGACGATTCGTACACTATATGGCAGGGACTCGAGAATAGAAATATAACTTTTGCGGTTGAGCTGGGTTTCGAAATTGCCAAGCTAGATTTTATATCGGAGCCCCGGTACAGAATGACTATACTATATTGTTTTTGTGACTGCCATCAGTGGTGGAGTCAATAAACCTCGAGAGAGCGCGCTTGTTAGACCCTCAACTGTAATGGGGAACTCGCCATAGGCAGAATCAACAATTTGGAGATCCATATAACCCTGCTCACTTACATCATACCCAGCAACACATACTGCATGAAAACCAGGTGTCATATCTGAGTCGAAAGATGACTCTGTATTTACTACGGCGACAATGGCACCATTGGCATCGATAGTACGCTTAATAAGATCGGCGATCTTTTTGGATGAGTACTGCCGATCATATAACGAAGTATAATGCCTTGAGCCAAGAATCATAAAATCAGCCCCAACATCAGGACGCTCACCAATCATACCCGCTGCGGTAAACGTACTAACACCACCTTTTGTACCATCGTCTCGAGGAAGAGCAAGGTTAAGAAGCTCTCTCGTCGCGTCCACGGGAGGGTGTACGTCTGATATAAGCATAGCATGCAAAATCGCCCAAGCATTGCAGGTAGGGTTATCAGACTGCAAATATAAAGGTCCTTCATACGCCTTCCGTGAAACAGGTGGCTGTATATAGTTTGGAAAAACCGTCTCTCTGCGGTTTCCATGCAATGAGCTTTGGTGCCACGAAGTCCATTCCGGAGCTACGTGAGCAGCTGGAGAGCTAAAGACATCTCTGCTGGCATATCCATTTGGAAGCGACAAGCGCTGTGCCGCACTTGCCTCAGTGTAAGGAGTGTGCTGTGTACGAGAAAATTCACCTGTCAATTGAGGATCTAAGAGTACTTTCTTGCGTAACACAAATGAGTCCCTAAATAGCCCAACGTCGAAAAGGGTATTTTCATTATGGTACGGCTTACTAAATAAGTTGTCCTCATGTCGGATCATGAAACATATTATATCATAATATATGAACATGTTCCATGATAGAAAACAAAAGCGCCAATTTCAGCTTCGACTTATATGGCAGGACTTACGGTACGCTAATGGAACTTTGGAGGAGTGGGTGAAGAAGTCTGAAGCAGAAATATTAGAAATCGAGGATGAAATCAGGGAGATACGTGGCCTACTCGATGCATACAAAGAATAGGTGTTACAATTAAGTTGTTCTTTGTGCCACTACATACCGAAATACAGTAGAGATTGGGTGAACTATGGCAGGATCTATTACCGACCACTTTAGCATTAACAAAGAAGCATTCGCTGCCACTGGGGCCGTCGATACGATTCTAGACGTTGACTCTCTTTATTTTCTTGACCCGAAGTCTTTAAAGACCACGCAAGTGCCCGAATTTGTCAGCTCATACTCGAAGCTGGAGACAAACTTTGAAAATATTCTTAAGCTATTAAAGAAAAGTGATGGTAGGGACATCTTCTGGAATGAAGCCTGGAAGCTACTGCCGCGCGGGGAACTTAAAGGCCTAAATCTAGGATATTCCATTGGGAGCACCGACGGCTCTGGCTTTGGCCCAAAGCATAAACGAATTACATTGCAAACAGCAAAACAAATTGTTGACGCCCGCATAGAAGATCCAACGTTTTTTGAGCTCCTTGGCGTATTCCAGAAAGGGATCGGTTCAGACAGGATCAGCGATCTTATTAGTCTTATAATTGCCGAGGATATCATAAAGTACAGCGAACGAGTCTTTCGCGTCGTGGGCATAAATCAAAAAAGACTGTTCCGCGGTGAGATCAGAGACTTGCCAAGCAATCCCTTTAAACCTGAGCCTGTGTTGGTTCTGCCGCAAGATTTACTTAGAGACCTGCCAGTAGCACGAGACTGGAGTGAGGTCGACATAGTATGCGCCCATAATGAAGCACTCCGTAAGGAAGTCAACAACATTATAGGTGGCACATGGAAAAGGGCCGCCAGTAAAGATAAGGATATTCTTAAGCGCACCCTTCTTACTCACCCTGATTTACTGAAAGATCTTATGCATGTCTACCGAACAAAAGGTGCTAAAGCCTATGATTTTAGCCGTGATCCTGCGGGCGAGCTAAGTTGGTATGAAACAACTAAACGTCTGGTGAAGGATTATCCCCTCGCGCTAGATAAAACACCTCAGAATCCAGAAGAATTGATTGAGCTGGTACGAATCATCGCGCTTCACTTTAAGCAATTAGTAGAAAATAACGGTCAATATGAACTCCTTTACCACGACAATACGTGTCGACATCATAAGCCCGAGCGAGCGGCACAAAAGTTATTCTTCGCGATAGCCGACGCTTACTGCAAGGCAAACGACATTGACCTTTCGCCGGAAACGCATTCAGGCAGAGGCTCAGTTGACTTTAAGTTGAGCAGGGGCTACAGCATGCGCGTAATAGTTGAGACCAAGCTGAGCACCAGCAGTGCGCTAGTGCACGGCTACGAAACGCAGATTGAGGAATATACCAAAGCTGAAAAGATTCCTCTGGCTCAAGCCTTCTATCTACCCATACTCGTAACCGCATCCCCTCAAGAAAGGCTTAAGTTAGTAACTCAAGCCAGAAGCGATATGATTGCAAAAAACAGCCTTATCCCGAACTAATCGAGATAAATGCCCAGCATAAAGAAACTGCGAGCAAACAAAAGACTAAATCAAAGTCGGGAGGAAACTAATGTTTATAAGCACACTGTCGGTCAAGAACTTCCGTCCCTTCGGGAACGGTTCAGCTTTTACCATAGGAAATATGAACATTCCCAATGCGGTAGATGAGGGGACGGGTTTAAACGTCCTGGTTGGAGAAAACGGCTGCGGAAAAACAACACTCTTGGACGCCTTAGTCCTTCCATTACTCGAGTATAAGGCTGATTCTGTTGATCTAGGTGATTTTCACGATAAAGACCATACTATAGAAATAAGCATATTAACCAACGGCAACTTCTCGTACGCTGGCACTATACCACGCACAACATACAACGGTAAGGGATTTGAGTTTGAAGCTAAAATTCGAGCCCGCGGCAACTCAGCATATCTTTCTTCCATGGTTGTTAGTGATCAACGTTTTATTCGTGCTGATGGCGAGACTAAGCCCGAGGACGGAAGGCCCGACTTACGACTCAAGGTAGATAATCCCTGGAAAGGGCCTCGTTTTAGTGAAAATGATATCCTATATCTCGATAAAAATCGCACCTTTCAAATACGAAGCGGAACGTATAATTCTACACGCTTCGATCGGGTTATGGAGGATTACAATTATCAGCACCTCAAGACTTTTATCCCCATGAAAGATCTTGATAAAGCCATCACAGATAAGATATTGACCTTTGAAAATACCCACTTAAGAAGTGCTCTTGATAAATTTAAAGACATTTATGGCGAACCTGTGCGCCTTAGTGTCATCGACAACCATCAGCCCTTCAAAAATGCTTTCTTCGCATACACCAAGCCAGACCATCACCAAATTCCGCTGGACGATATGGGCTCTGGCTACGAGATGATATTTACGATTCTCTACTCCTATTATCTTTCGCGGCAAAGCGGGAAGCAGCTCATTTTACTTATTGACGAACCAGAACTTCATTTACACCCCAATCTTCAGGAAACTTTTTCCAAACTACTACTTGAATTCTCAAAAGACGCTCAGATATTCATCACTACCCACTCCCCCTTACTTGTCAAGCAACTAATGACTAGTCCAAAGCCTTTAATCAAAGTTCTACGCACAGACTCGGGGGCCATAAGTGAGTCGTCAATTGCCGACAGAAAACTAACTTACCTTTCAGCAAACGAAATCAACTATATTGCCTACCAGCTTCCTACGGAGGAATACCATAACGAGCTTTACGAGGAGCTATTCGGTCAACACGCGACAGCCACAGGTATTAAAAACTTCGATATTAGTTATTTCCAAGGAGTAAAAAATGAGCCTGCGAATTATGAGTGGAAGGGCACACCAAATCAGGTAAGTCTACACACTTATGTTCGCAATCAGATTCATCACCGCAGCACTTGTGGTACAGCAACGACGGTGGACATACAAACATCTATCGATAAGATGAGGAGCTTTCTCTAATTATGGCGTCAGCTTCTAGGAACCAAACTCGCTAACAGATGACAAATTCTCAATCAAACAAAATGACCATACAAAATTTGTATGGTCACCTCTGTAAAAAGTTATATTATTCGCCTTGGCAGGGGTAGCAGGACTCGAACCTACGACACCTGGTTTTGGAGACCAGTGCTCTACCAACTGAGCTATACCCCTATGCGGTGAACAGGTTACATAATAAGCTAAAAAGAGTAAAAAGTCACCGTGCGTTTTTGCGTAACAGATAGGGTGGGTTGTGGCATGTCGCAGTATCTGGTATATCTATTACTACTATGGCTATGGCAAAGGTAGAACCTACCAAACCACTTTTGATCCTCTTGTATGGCTATCCTGGGTCGGGAAAGACCTACTTTGCCAGGCAACTCAGCGAGCATTTTAAGGCTGCGCACGTATATGGCGACCGTATCCGCGGCGACTTATTTGATCATCCGCGTTACGATAAAGAGGAAAATGAGGTGATCGGCCAGCTCATGGATTATATGACTGGCGAATTCTTAAGCGCAGGTTTGAGCGTTATTTATGATATTAATGCTATGCGCACCGGCCAACGCCGCCTGCTTCGGGATATGGCTCGCAAGGCTCGCGCTGAGGTGGTGCTAGTGTGGTTGCAGATAGATCCTGAAACTGCCTTTACCCGCCTGCAAAGCCGGGATCGCCGCCGCAGCGACGACAAATTTGCCGGACCGACAGATCGCGCCACTTTCGAACGCATTGCCGGCGGTATGCAAAATCCACAAAATGAGGACTATATTGTCGTAAGCGGCAAGCACACCTTTGACACCCAGCTTAGCGCTTTTGTGAAGCGTATGCGCGAGCTCAATCTGGTACCCACAAGCAGCGACGTGAACATCAAGGTTGTCAAGCCAGGCTTGGTCAACCTCATTCCCAACCCCGCCGCTGGCCGCGTCGATATGTCGCGGCGCAATATCGTTATCCGGTGAGGATCCGCCTATGGCGACAAAATTATTTGAAATTCCGGGCGTAGGTACTGTTACGGTATATAAACGGCGGGGGAATCGATCGCTGCGTCTTACTGTGTCGGCGACAGGGGAAATTCGTGTCTCTATGCCATCTTGGCTGCCTTATAAGGCCGGCGAACAATTCGCCATCAGTAAAACAAATTGGATAGTACAGCATAAACTCTCCACACCAGTAGGATTACGACATGGTCAGGTAATCGGTAAGGCCCATCGTCTTCATTTTGTGCCCGACGCCCAGGCTGCACGTATTAGCACACGATTGAAACAGAATCAGATCGAGATAAATCATCCTGCAACCATGGACGCCAGTGACCCTACCGTACAACAAGCCGCTCGTGTAGCTAGTATCCGCGCCTTGCGCAAGGAAGCCGAGCAACTGCTACCTATTCGCCTTCGTCAACTGGCCATGCAAGAGGATTTTAGTTTTAAGAGCGTGGGGATCAAGCAGCTCAAGAGCCGCTGGGGAAGTTGCAGTAGTACAACTGAAATTACGCTTAATCTCTTCCTCATGCAACTCCCTTGGCACCTTATTGACTACGTCTTGCTACACGAGCTAACTCACACCAAAGTAATGCAGCACGGCGCGCCTTTTTGGCGCGAGCTGGAGCGCCACGTGCCTCATGCCAAAAAACTACGCAAGGAAATTAGCGCATACCACCCCGTGCTAGTATAAAATTCTGTTAGAATGGGGCTTATGGTAAAAGGAATGATCGCTCGGCGCACTTCGATTACTGAAGCCAATCTAGAACATGAACGCCTCACAAGTCTGATAAACAGCATGGCTGATGGCGTGCTCGCCGTCGATACACAAATGCACGTCGTGATGAGTAACGGCGCGGCCCTCAATATCCTCGACGTCAACAGTTCATTGCGCGGCCGCAAATTAGGCGGTGTCGTGCATCTGTTAGACAAAAACAACCAGCCGATCGATATTGAAACATTGGTTAAGCAAACTATTACGCCCACAAGCAACCGCGACCTACTTATTAAATACGACGACGGTAGCACGATGAATCTATATCTGAGCATTGCGCCGGTACATCTTGGGTATGGCAAGCAAGGTCAACAGGGATATGTGCTCTTGCTGCGCGATATTACACACGAAAAATCGCTCGAAGAAGAGCGGGATGAGTTTATTAGTGTGGTCAGCCACGAACTGCGCACGCCAATCGCCATTGCCGAAGGCAACATCTCCAATGCCCAATTTATCGGCGAAAAGAGCGGCGATATGAAGCTTATTAGCGATGCCCTCAAGCAAGCACACGAGCAAGTTTTGTTCCTGGCCGATCTCATCAATGACTTATCTACGCTGTCGCGCGCTGAGCGGGGCAAGCTCAATATTGATATAGAGGCGATCGACGTGCCGGCGCTGGTACGAGATCTGACTAGCAATTACACGCCGCAGGCCAAAGCCAAGGGCCTCGCGTTTAGATCCGAGGTAGACGCAGGCGTCAAAACGCTGGACTCCAGCAAACTGTACGTGCGCGAAATTTTGCAAAACTTTATCACTAACGCACTCAAATATACCCAAAAGGGGAGCATAATGCTACGCGCCGAAACAGCCGACAAAGGTGTGCGCTTTATCGTCCAGGACACCGGCATCGGTATAAGCAAAACCGACCAGGAAAAAATATTCGATAAATTCTTCCGGAGTGAAGATTACCGCACGCGCAAAACAAATGGCACCGGTCTCGGTCTGTACGTCACCCTCAAACTGGCACGTATTGTCCACGCCGACATCGATGTCGAGAGCGAGCTCAACAAAGGGTCGGCCTTCTCGATCTTTATTCCGCATCTGGGAGAGTGAGTACTAGTCGATTTTCGGCAAGTGTGGGATGACATGCATCGCAGGGATGCAAATATTACGCCCTTTCCATTCGACTGCCGAAAACTCGTATTGCCACATCGAATAATAGAGTATGCCCAAATCGTATAGCACGCCAATAGGCAAGCCGAGCAGACCGAGCCACCAGTTCATAGTGCGCGTAGCTCGCGCCATTTTCTGGTAGGTAACGAGTAAGATGATACTAGTCAAGCCCGCCAAGAGTTGCGTAAAGGACCCTAGGCGCCACCAAAACCCACCAGCAGCGAGAGCGAAGGGAAGGAGCACGAAAGCCGCTATAGCAACGGTAAAAACAAAAACGTTTTCCGGACGGCGGTGCAGCTGTGGATAACGGGTGCGGATAGCTGTTTCGCGTTGCTCAGCTGGACCCTTCACACTCTGGATGCCAACCCCCTGATCAGCCCGCATAAAGCTGTACCCATCGGTAGATATCAACTTGCGTGCAAAAAAAGCCTCGGGAGTAATTGCCCGTGCGACTGCTATAAATCCGCCGGCCTTCACCAGTGATTGTTTCTGTATAGCAAAACAAGTGCTGAGTACCGGCGGACGATTAAACCATCGCCGTGGCGGCACGAGCTCCCAAAAGTAGCGCATGGCCTGAGTGAGCGCAAAGCGTCGCTCAGCAGTCTCGCCACGCCATGGCAGAATGCTCACCATCTGTTTATTCTTCTGCAACATAAGATTCATGAGTTGTCGCAGGCTGTCCGGAGCTACGCGCACATCGACGCCAGCAAATACGATATATTCGCCGCTTGCTTCCTGAGTCAAACGGTCATACGCCTGATTCTTAGGCAGCCACGTCTCCTTAGGTGCCTCACCTTGGATGAATCGTACGCCGTCATGAGCAAAGCTACGGATAATCTCGGGCGTACGTCTCAGCTGCGAACAATCGTCCAAGACTAAGATTTCTAATTTTGGGTAATCGGAGGCAATAAGGCTACGCAGACATTCTTCCAGGTCTTCCGTTTCGTTGCGTGCTGGAATAGCTACCGAAACCGTAGGGAGCTCAACATCGCTCAAATGAGCAGTCGTCTTTAGCCAGGCCGTACGTCTCAATTGTCGATTTGTCGAAACAAATAGTAGCACTGCTGCGAAGAGTTGTAGAACAGCAACCGCCACCCACCAGCCCTGGCGAGCATGGACTCTATCCCATATAAACCAAAGAACTGCAATGATAGCCTGCAACGCCAACAAGGTTAAGCCGGTTCGGCGCGAGGCATAATACAAATAACGCTCATGCATTCGCGCTTCGATAATTCGCGTGTAATTAAAGATACGGAATAATCCTATAAGGCCAATGAGAACACCAAAAAGTGTCGGCTGCCAGAGTGCGATCCACCCCGAGGTGAATGCGGTAAGCAGGGTACATATAATTGCTATTGCTTCTCGCACCCGCCAAAATGGACGAGCCCATTCCATAAGCAGTTCAAGAAAAATTGAGGCCGCAAAAACGCCAAGTATAACCATCATGAGCATACTATACTGCCCATTATCCTACTCAGCCAGTAGTTGGACTCGTTGGAGGGGTCAAAGCATCCACATCGAGATGGTTAGTAGCCAAAAAGCCTTGCACGGCATTCGGCGGAATCAGAAAGCCTGTCTCGGCTTCAATCCGCTCAATCTCGGCCCCGACAGCATCATTCATTCGCGGAGCAAAATGACCAATCAGTTTTGTCCGTCTCTCATAAATCAATTCCGTCCGACGATCTCTTGAGATGAGCCTATCCTGGGCAAACGATACAAGATCCTCTCTATACGCCCGTGCTTCTGGTAAAGACTGGCTAAGTAGTCCCAGGGCCACCTTGTACATAGCATATAGGGCCAATGTCGGAGGAGGTATTGGCTCCCCCAGTAGCATATTGGCAGCTTTATCCCAATTTGAGTCTCTAAAGACATAACCAGAATCAGGGAGCCATTTCACCTCTTTAGGCGCTACTTCTTGAGCGAATCTGGTCATGGTTGCTTTACATCCGTGCACTTTTCGAGTAACTATTTCATTCAGCCTCACTCTAAATGCTATATCCTCTTGTTGTTCCGTAGGATACGGAAAGGAGTCGCTATTATAGGGAGGAGGGAGACCGCGCACGCCATTAAATCTGTGGAGCGCTTTCATAGCATCCATTATGGAGTCAACCTGAGCTTCAGTTACTTGAGCATTCAATAATTTGTCCATGGTATGCGTCGGTGCAGCCGAATCGAGCGACAGACCCATCACAGTCGTGCCAACTTTTAAGCATGTACCGAAATCTACATTTGGCCAAATACCATTCGCGGCATTAAAACTAGCTATAACACTTCCTGGTAGTTCCGGTGCGGACATACTACTACTCTCATTTACGCGAGTAACTGAACCTGGCGCATTTCTACATATAGCTATACTATACCTAGATAAATGTGTCAAACATAAGCCAGCCCCGAACTACCTTCTACATATATATTAATTACTATAACTTCATCATTGAAAAATGAATGTGCTTGCAGTGCCTAAAAGACAATTCGGGCGAGCCCTAGATAGAGGCTTTAATCTGTGTACTACATTAGCTAGCGCAAGAAACACGTAACGATTGGGTGTTCGGGATGAGTATTACTTAGAGCTAAAGATGTAAATATTCTAACGTTGTAATAAATGTACTATCAGTAGACTGTAAGCTATTGGCTAAAACGAAAGGGTGGGTGGGCAAAAAGTATACTCTTACATGTTATAACATGCTCTCTTTAGAGCGTTTCTATAAACTCTTGAATAGGAAATATAGATGAAATTAAAATACTATCAACACGGAATGCGGCGAACCCTCAATACAGTTCGTATCCTGCTCGCAAGCGCCCTGCTCAGCAGCTTCTCGCTTGCAGCCGTAAGCGCCACAAGCGTTAGCAACGCTACAAAGCCGCAAGTTAGCACCCAGGCAATTCACAACACCATAAGTCAAGAGGTGCCTGCAAAGGGAGATGCGCATGGTAACGTAGTTCACCCGGACACAACCTGGACGCTTTCGCTAGCAGCAAGCTCGAACAACCTATGGCCAACCCAGTCATCGACGCTTACTGCAACTACCAATATGAACGTGGGGCCTACTCCTTACTACATCGAGATCTTTGATAACACAGCACATAACTACGTCGCCATCTGTGCAACAGGTACCAGTTGTACGGCAACCGTCACCCAGCCCCAGCCGACAACCCACAGCTATATCGCTTACGTGGCATACTATCCATCGAGCATGAGCACACCCCCAACGGGCATCCAGGCATCCGCCAGTGCCTATGTCTTATGGCACGGCGTCAACATTACTCTTGCGGTCAACTATAGTACGTTGCCCCTCAATGGCGTCGCGACGCTAACCAGCACCACCAGCCAGGATATCAGTACTGCGCCGCAGTGGACTGAGATCTACGACGCTACGACTGGTACTCGCCTCAATGACTGTGGCTTTGGAACGACTTGCAGCGCAACAATCAGCGAAGCTGCCGCTACAACCCACAAATTCGTAGCGTATGTTTCAAATCTCAGTACACTCAATCCACCAACAGGCATTATTGCCACCTCTAACGCTGTTTTCACTACATGGACAAGTGGCAACTATCGGGTATCACTCACCGGTCCCACGACAACATACGGTAGTCCGGTCACACTGACAGCGACATCCAATGTTAATGTTGGGCCTACCCCTTACTACATCGAGATCTACAATGTCGATACCGGGGCTCGTATTGCGGTGTGTGGCACAGGTACAACCTGCAGCGCTTCAGCGTCACTTCACTACGGAGCTAACCACTTTGAGGCTTTCATCTCATCCTACAGCACAGTACTACCGCCGTCGGGTACACAAGCAACTTCCAACGAACTAACCACCTTCTTGCGGATCATACCTTAGCAAGCGGTAGCAACCCGTTATATAGAAGAGCGCCCATGTAGCTGGGCGCTCTTCACCTTATTACACAACTACTCAACACTAAAAAGGCAGATTGACTTTTTAAAACGATCGTCGTACACTTGACATATTGGAGCTTACTGTATAAGTAGGCTCTTTTTAATGAGGGAGAAACGTGTGGCACAAGCGGAAGACAAGCCAAAACGCCGGATAGTCAAAAAGGCTGAAACCGTGCGCGAGGCGGCCGAAAAAAGCGCGCAGGTGCAGCCCAAAAAAGGCGGCGTGTTGCGACTGAGTTTACACTATATCAGTTTGCCGTTTCGGATTATCGGACGGCCGTTTACGGGGTTAGGCAAGTTCAAACCTTTTCGGATTATCGGCTACATACTATGGCCCAAATATTTCCGTAATAGTTTTAAGGAGCTTCGCCAGGTGACGTGGCCTAACCGGCGCGAATCTTTCCAGCTCACCAGCGCGGTGTTAGTATTCGCAACGATCTTTGGCATTATGATCGCCCTCGTCGACTACGGATTAGACAAATTATTTAAACAGGTTTTATTGAAATAACATGAATAAGCGTTACGATGCAACCAAACAGTGGTATGCAATTCACACCTACAGCGGCTACGAAGAGAAGGTGGCTGAGAGCATTCGCCAGCGCGCGGATAGCCTGGACATGAAAGACAAAATCTTCCAGGTGCTCGTGCCAAAAGAAAAGATGATCGAGATCAAGAACGGCAAGCGTCGCGTTGTCGAAAAGCGCATCTTCCAGGGCTATGTCCTCGTACAAATGAAGATGAGCGAAGACGCCTGGTATATCGTGCGTAACACCCCGAGCGTGACCGGCTTTGTAGGTAGCGGCTCTGAGCCGACTCCCGTGAGTGAAGATGAAATCGAAAAGATTCAGAAGCGCATGGGCCTGGAGCAGCCGAAGCACAAGATCGACTATCGCCTGGGCGAAGTGGTCAGCATCACCGACGGTCCATTCAAGGGCTTCGATGGCTCGATCAACGAAATTGATGCCGCCAAGGGCAAACTCAAGGTGCTCGTCAATATGTTTGGCCGCGAAACTCCGGTAGAACTCGACAGTCTGCAAGTAAAACGCGTTTAGATATGTCCGCAGAGCGACCCCAGCCCTCATTTCTCCAGGCTCAAGAAGAAATAGATAAAGTGCGGGGCATAGGCCTGGCAATAATGATGGCGTCTGACTTGGAAGCAATATGTAATAATAGCGCGGCGCCCGAGTCACTCGCAGCTGCTGCTATCGGCAGCCTCGCATACCTGAGTGCGGCGATTAGGCAGCGCTCCCTCGACAAAAGACGGAGTACTATTGTATAATAGATAGGTTACGCACTACTTAAAGGTAGGAGAGCAGGCAAGAGGCTTCTAACTCTTACATTGCCCGTAAAAGGAGACTTAATTATATGGCAAAAGCCGTAAAAGCAAACTTAAAAATGAAAATTCCCGCTGGCCGCGCTTCTGCTGCGCCACCCGTGGGTAGCAGTCTTGGTCAGCACGGGGTGAACATGATGGATTTCATCAACCCGTTCAACGACCAAACCAAAGACTTAAACGGTCAAACCCTGACTGTACACATCACTATCTACGAAGACCGTACCATGAGCTGGCGCTATGTAAGCTTACCTACCGATGACCGCATCCGCGCCGCCCTGGGTATCCAAAAAGGCTCTGGCCGCCCCAACAGCGAAAAGGTTAGCAAAAAACTGACCGACGCCATGCTCACCCAGATCGCCGAAGAAAAAGCTCGCGACATGAACACCGACGACATTCCAGCCGTCAAAAAGATGGTTGCAGGCACTGCCCGCAGCATGGGCGTTGAAGTCGAAGGGTAGAGTCTCGACATGTCGAGCAATGTTCTGAGCTATCCCGCAAATCAAGAACGTTTTGGAGAGAGGCTTACGGCAGAAGAACTCAAGCAAGGGATTGAACATACCTGGAAGCTTGCAGATCAAGCTGACCGTGCAGGAGAGATTGAAGACGCACAATGGCTAGAAGAAATAGCCGACAAAACGAGGCACGAATATCCCGGACTTTATGAAGAGGCATATGGCGCGCCGAAGCAATTCATCGTATCAACTGGCGTAGGCTGTCTTTTAAGCGACACCTTATTAGGAGTTAACAATAATACGTGGGAGGCTTAATCGCCGCCAGCACCACGAAAGGAATAAATACCATGAGTAAAGAAGACGTACAAGAAAACGAAGAGCAGACCACACCTACAACTGTAGATGAAGCTCCTGTAGAAGAAGTAAAAACCGCCAAGGCTGGCAAGCGCAGCGAAAAAGCACTCAAAGAAGCTGAGGCAAAAGAAGCCAAGGAAGAACGCAAGGCCCAAAAAGTCGAAGCTGATGCCGAAGCCGAGAACAAACCCAAGCAGCACGCTAATCCTACGCGCACTCGCTTGGAGCGTCAGGGTAAAAAGTTCCGCAGCAGTGCCGAGCTCGTCGATAAGAGCAAAACTTACACGCTTCCCGAAGCGGTCGAGCTGGCTACCAAGACTAGCCCGGTTAAGTTTGACGCTAGCGTTGAGCTGCACATCAATCTCAACGTCGACCCACGCCACGCCGATCAAAACATCCGCGACAACCTGGTTCTGCCTGCCGGAACCGGCAAGACTATCCGTGTTGCTGTTATGGATGACGAAAAAGTAGCAAATGCCGATCTTACCGGCGTCGAGAACATCACCAAGGCGCTGGAAAAGGGCGAGATCAACTTCGATGTGCTTATTTCCACCCCCGCGCAAATGCCAAAGCTGGGTAAATACGCCCGCTTACTGGGGCCTCGCGGCTTGATGCCAAACCCTAAGAGCGGCACTGTTACGACTGACCTAGCAAAGGCAGTCGCCGAAGCTAAGGCTGGCCGCGTCGAATACCGCGTAGACAGCACCGGTATCGTGCACCTGGCCATTGGTAAGGTAAGCTTTGGCGCGCAGAAGCTTGAAGAAAACGCTCGCGCCGTGCTCGCTTCTATCAAGGGCAACAAGCCCGCCAGCGTAAAGAGCAACTACGTGAAAGCGATCCATATGGCGACAACCATGGGCCCATCGATCACGATTGCCACAAACGAACTTTAGAGTTTCCTACTCAACAAAAAAGATCGCTCAACCTGGGTGATCTTTTTGTTATATTGCCTATCAGCTGGTCATTCTTCTGCGTGGGGTAGAGCGTTTCACGCAGGCCGACTAAAGTCGGTCTGGTTGCACTACGCCTGACTCTACCCCACGCAGAAGAATGACCAGCCTCCGACCCCTAGTAAACGCTAAATCTTCATGGCTTTATTGAGTGCATTGAGTACGCGTGTAAAGCCACGGATACCGCCGCGGTAAGCGATGTAGCGCCCACTCCACTGTGGTTCATACTTGGCTTTAAAACGCCGCAGGCCGCTAAAGGAGTAGAAACGATCGCCATTGGCATATAAAAATCGCAGTGCGCTATCAATAACCGAACGCTCCTCATCTGTAGTATCTAGCCCGGAGAGGGGGCACAGGCCTAAATTCACCCGTTTAAAACCCTTTTCGTGCGCGTACTCAATAAACTGCATCAACAGGAAGTCATTCGCATTACCGAGGCTTTTATGTGTGTGGCGCAGCAAATCAAAATTCGCCTCCTCAGAATCGTATGACATTACCTGGTTAATGAATGCCTGGATTGTACCGGCAGCGTCACGCAAGACCAGTACAGGGCACTCCTGCATATACTCGCTACTAAAATAGCCCATCAGGAAGCGGCGTTCGGCTCGCCCTGGCTGTTTGAGCCAGTCGTCTGAAATAGTGCTAAGCCGGTCGATAACCGCATCGTTGTGGGGAGGCAAGAGCATTTCCGAGGTAAAACCCTGTTTGGTAAACTTGTTGGTAATCTGCCGAAAATATTTGTTGCCGCGCACGTTTTGGCGGAAATGCGCAATATCCAGAACTGCCTCTTCGCCAATCTTTTGTAGACCAAAGTCCTGACTCTTATAGAGAGGCGTATGATGCGGCTCAGTATGGATAAAAGCCATCATCCAGTCGTTCGTGCGGCAAAACTCAGTAAAGCTCGCTAGTAGGCTGTCGTAGTCGTTCGTGTGGCCAAAGGGGTCCCCAACCACCAACGCGACGCCGTGACGTACGCCATACGCCAGACCTGCCGTGTGCGAAAGATTAAAGAAGTACTGCTTATCGTGCGGCCAAAGCTTAAAGTAATCCTCACTGCTGCCTCCATGCCGCCTTAAAAGCTGCTCGGCCAATACGCGTTGTTGCGATTCGTCAACAAGCCGCGAGCGAATGGGCTGAAACAGCGACACAATCGCATAGCTTACTGCCCCTAAGCTGACGACACTGAGCGAATCTAAAAACAACTTGGCGCGGCGGGTGTGCGGCTGCAATGCGTGCGTAGTAGTTAAATCGAACTGGTCGACGGTGCGGTGCATAGCTTCGACAAGGGAGATCTCCTGATGGAAATCGCGGCGGTCCATGAGCATAAAGCCGGTCGTACCGTACACGAAGGCAACTGCCAGCACTAGAAGGGTGAAACGGAGCGAAAACCGAAAGCTCTGCAAGTCACTCCGCACCGTAAACTGTTTGCGGAGTCCCCATAGCCCCCCTACAGCCAGGAGTGGCAATATAAGGGTGCGTATGGCGGCAATCAACGGGTGCCGCACTTCTGGTAAGTCGTGTATACGGTACAGGGCAAAGGCAAAAATCGCCGCATAAATAATCAACGCCGCCGCCCAGGCAGTGCGCTTCTGACGGCGAAGCAAGGCGCTCAGATACAGCAGAGTAAGACCAAACAAGAGGGGAACATCAAATACCAGCCCACTAACGTGCAAAAAATGGTGACGGCTGGCATGAAAATCGAGCTGCTCAGCGAGCGTGCCCCCAATCATCAATAGGCCATGCACGCCTATACCGTAGGCCAAAACCTTCAGCAACAACGAGCGCCGCGGGGATGTGCGTGTCGCAATCATACGTTACTAGTAGTGTAGCAAGTTTTTCTCGTGGCAGCATGGCCGACTTTACAAATCAAAGTGAGCTGAGGCATACTCTATCTAAAGTAACGAATAAGATAGGATATACACATGACGCAAACCGACGACGCTGCAGCAGACGGTTACTATGCTGAAGACGAAATGGGCATGGACGAACTAGACCTCAGTTTTCTCGACAAAGATGACGAGGCGAAGTAGCTTCTCAGGCTGAGCAGAAAAACGCATATGAAAATCGGCATCGTTGTTCCGCATATCTTTATGCACCGGGACATCCTGCCTGAGGTTATCTTTTCGCCAGCCCCTTTAGCACTTGGTCTGGCCGAGGGGTTGCAAAAGCTGGGTGAGACGGTGACGCTCTTTTCTCCAGGGCCTATAGACACTGCCGTCAAAAATAGTACGGCTGACCTGCACTTGTTTGAGCAAGAGCTTGCCGGCCGCGGCGACACCTATGTCGATCTGCTCAAGAAGCATCCCGTTACTTTCGTGAGCCTAGCCCGGCAAGTACAAGCCGAACTCATCGCCAAAGCCTATGGCATGGCCAATAAGGGCGAGTTGGACATCGTACACATCTATACCAACGAAGAAGATATCGCATTACCGTTTGCACAGCTGTGCGCCAGGCCGGTCATTTTTACGCACCACGACCCGTTTAACTTCCTTATCAAATACAAGAATATCTTCCCGAAATACCCATATCTCAACTGGCTCTCTGTGTCTCTTGCTCAGCGTCATGGGATGCCTGAAGACACCAACTGGATAGGCAATATCTATCACGGGCTGCAAGAGTCGGCTTTGGCCGCTACTTATGAGCCGAAGGGCGGGTACGTCGCGTACTTGGGGAGAATTATCGAGGCCAAAGGCACTCACTTGGCAATTCAAGCGATACAGCGTTACAACAAGACCGCCAAAACGCCTCTCAAGCTCAAGATTGCCGGCAAACATTATGCAGGCAGCAAGGACAGTTATTGGCGGGAGTATATCGAGCCCGAACTCAATGACCCCAACATCGAATATGTCGGTTTTATTAACACCCTTCGTACCAAGCAAGACTTCCTCGGCAATGCCAGTGCGCTGCTTATGCCATCCGTCTTTGATGAACCCTTTGGTATGGTGCTCATCGAGTCACTCGCCTGTGGCACGCCAGTAATTGGCCTGGATTCCGGAGCATTACCCGAAGTTATTACTCACGGAAAAACGGGCTACATTGTATCCAAACAGAAAAACGATACAGATACAGCTGGAGCGCTTGCCGAGGCGATATGTAAAATTCCCTACCTCAGTCGCCAGCTATGCCGGAATGAGTTTGAGGCGCGCTTTACTATGCAGCGCATGTGTGAGGAGCACCGAGCGGTCTACCAACAACTAGTCCAGCAATAACTGCAGCACACTGCTACAATGTGAGTAAGCAACTGCCATTTGAAGACAAGGAGAGTCATGAAAGCTATCTGGAACGACATCGTTATTGCCGAAGCCCCAAAAGACCAACTCATCTATATCGAACAAAACTGGTATTTCCCACCCTCGAGCGTCAAACAGAAATACTTACGAAAGAGTGATACACCCTACACCTGCCCCTGGAAGGGCGTCTGCCAGTATTTCGATATTATTGACGGCGACAAAGTCAGCAAAGACAATGCCTGGAGCTACCCCGAGCCAAAGACCAGCGCTATCACCATCGTCAAAAAAGACTTTAGCAATTACGTCGCCTTCTGGCGCGATGTAAAGGTTGTCGAATAGCCTAGCACTTTTCTTTTCAACAAACGCAGCCGGTTCAGGAATATATCTAATGTATGAAAACGCAACTTAACCCCGACGATTACTTAGCACATAATCGTGATGCTTATAATGCCTACGCCAAAGAGTATCGCACTAAAATGCACTCAAAAGCATGGACTGATGGTGATATTGACCTAGTTGATTATATTCAGCGCTATTTACCAGCCAAGGCTTCGGATCATCTAAAGATTTTAGACTTGGGGCCGGGCAATGGCAATGTCCTCAGTTTGCTAAAAGCTAGAGGATTTGACCCGAGCGGTATAGAACTGTCGCCCGAAATGGCAGCGATTGCCCAGGAAACCGTGCCAGAAGTGCCAATCATTGTTGACGATTTCTTGGGACACGACTTCGGCGACCAGCGGTTTGAAGGTATATTCGCTTGTGCTTTTGTGCATTTATTCCCGGGAAATAAAGCCCTGCATGTCCTCCAAAAGATTAAGAGCTTGTTATCTGCTGATGGCGTTGCTCTTATCGCAACTACAAAACATGGTCGCCCTGAGGAGGGCTATATCGAGAAAAAGCGTTTCAATGGTAATAGCTTACGCTACCGTAGAAAGTTTACCGAAATGGAGCTACGCTCTCTTATCGACAAAGCTGGCCTTCAGGTCTTGGATTATTCAGAACTGCACGAAGATGTGGATAGTAGTGAAGATGAAGTTTGGATGCGCCTCATTGTGAGCGTTTTATAACGAACGATCCAGCGTTATAACTGCGACCTAATCAGCTACACGATTACCAGGTCGGCCTTGAGTTTGGGATGCGATTGATAGCCTTCAAGCACAAAATTTTCTTCCTTGAAGTCGTCAATGCTGGCGACCTCGCCTACGATCTTGAGGCGGGGAAGCGGCAATGGCTTACGCTGCAATTGCTCCTTAGCGGCCTCGATATGGTTGGTGTACAAATGGGCGTTGCCGGCCGAAATAATCAACTCGCGCGGTTCGAGATTGGTTAGATAGGCGACCATGTGCAAAAGCATAGCGTACTGGGCGATGTTAAAGGGCGCCCCAAGAAATACATCCCACGAGCGCTGATATAAATGCAAGCGTAGCTTACCCTTAGTAACGTCGAATTGGAACATAGTGTGGCACGGAGGCAAACGCATTTCCTTCAGCTCGCCAGCATTCCAGGCGCTGACAATAATGGCTTTGGAGTGCGGGTTGTTCTTGATTTCATCGATAGCCCATTGCAGCTGGTCGAACTCAGTACCATCTGGGCGCCGCCAGTGCCGCCACTGTACACCATACACACGGCCGAGGTCATGCGGATTATCGTCGTTTAAAAAACCATCCCAGTAGTGAATCTTATGCTCATGCAAATAGTCGACATTCGAGGTCCCAGAGATAAACCACAGCAGCTCGTGCAATAAAATCTTGAAGGGCATCTTCTTGGTAGTTAACAACGGGAAACCCTGCCGCATGTCAAAGCGTACCTGCGCACCAAAAATCGACTTGATGCCATGCACGCCGCGCGTTGGCTTGCTTTTACCCTCTTTGAGAATCTCCAGCATCAGCTTGAGATATTCGTACTCCGGATGTGTCATGTATGTAAGTATACCAGTGCTGCGATCCAGCTAGATAGTATCAAGAACAAATCTAGCATGTCTCATTGAGCCAGTAGTTGACTACAGGATCTCCTAAGTTTTTGAAAAAACTCGGCGAACCCGGGCCACGGAGATAGCCTCGGCGGTGCCAAAAATCGGCATTAGCATCTTGAGCCATGCCGTCGGATAGTCTAACGCGTTGGATGCCGAGGTTAGCAAGCCACCCCTCTGTGCCTCGCAATAGTTGGGTGGCGAGACCGCGATGGCGGTAGTCTTGTTCGGTAACCAGTCCGGTGATGACGCCTTGCTTTCCCTCCAACGTGCTAACCGCGATTCCGCCGACCACAGCTCGAATGTGATGGGCATTGTCAGAATCGCGCATTACCATGAGGACCGCCTCCTGGTTTAGTACGGCACCTAGGCGGGATATATCTAACTTGGTTGGTACATTGGGTGGTGCATATAGCCGCTCCAGTTCTGAGCAGAGGTCGAGCCGTCCGGGAGTAGCCGGCGCCTGCAATGTCTCTGCAGTTATCATCTCCTGTATAAAACCTGAGCCTATTTCTGACATACCTCTGGCTCCTCTTCGATTTATGGTTCGTATGAATGTAGCATACCTAACATCCCGGAAAAGGTATAATCAGCCGCATGGGACACAGCGCTCTTACTGACCGTATTCTCGGCGCGTACAATCTACCATACTCTCAGGTGCTGCCTGTACAAAAAGGGTATCGCAACGAGACGTACGGCGTCAGGCTTACAAACGGCAGGCTTGTGAATCTCATCCTCTACAAAAGCGAAGCAGGGATATTGGCCAAGATACGCACCGCTCACAGGGTGTCCGAGCATCTTGCTCGCCAGGGACTACTAGTGCGGCATCCCTACGACACGCGTGTTATGAAGATCCAAGCCGGCAAGCATATAAAATATGCAGCCCTCTATAACTACCTGCCAGGGAAAACTATTCCGTGGGAAGCCTACACGCAAGAGCACATCAAACTGCTTGGAGGCGAGCTGAGCAACCTACATGCTGCGTTACAAAACTTGCCCAGGGAAGACGGGCCATCAGTGAGCGATGAATACTTAGTGCTCTGCCAAAAAATGCAGCGCTACTTTTCAGAGCCTGGAGTCTCAAAAGCGCTGCAAACCAAATTAGGTCTTACGATTTCGCCGCAGGTTTGTGATCCACTATTGCAGTTGCTCCGCTTGGCACATGGCCTACCAAACCAGCAATGGCTACACATGGATTTCGTGCGCGGCAACGTCTTATTCGCACAGCGGCAGATTAGCGGCATTCTCGATTTTGAGAAGGCATCTTGGGGACATCCACTGTTTGATGTTGCGCGTACGCTAGCCTTTTTATTGGTTGACTGTAAGTACAAAACTGCCGACCAAGTACGGAAGTACTTTTTACAATCAGGTTACAACAAACGAGGGCAGACAATCTTTAAAAATATTAAACTCAAAACCGATGCTGGTACAGTCAATGTATTAGAAACACTTATCAATTTGTTCCTCTGTTACGACCTCTATAAATTCCTGCGCCACAACCCATACGAATCCTTGAGTCAAAACGAGCATTTTATACGCACAAAAGATTGCCTAATCGAACGAAAGGTTATTTGCTAGAATAGAAGTTACGAACAAAAGAGAGGGAACAACATGGCCACGGCGTGGAAAAAGCGACTGATCGGGCAAAGCGATCTAATGACCTTAAGTGAAAAACTCAAAGAAAGCGGCAAGAAAATAGTTTTTACCGCAGGGTCGTGGGATTTGTTGCATGTGGGGCAGTGCCGCTATCTGGAAGAAGCCAAAGCCAACGGCGATATCTTAGTGGTAGGGGTGAGCAGTAACGAGGCCATCCGGAAGGTAAAAGGCCCCAACAAGCCAGTTTTGGACGAGAAAATCCGCGCCGAAATGCTCACTTATTTGCGCCCCGTTGATTTTGTGACTATCTTGCCCGAGCCCAGTTGCCAGCCGTCGCTCGGCCTATTGCAACCCGATGTATACATCACGGTGAAAGAAGATTGGACGGAGAATTACAAAACATCGCGCGAGTACAAAACCGTTACCAAGTACGGCGGCGAAGTGAAAGTGGTCGACCGCCAATCCACCGCCATCTCCACCACCAAAATCATCCAGCGGGCCATCGGTGGCCAGCTGGGAGACATCTTTAAAGACTTTATGGAACTACGTAAAGACCCACTCAAAGAGAAGTAGTATGCCTCTGTCTAAAGACGAACAAGCCAAACAGGAGCGCTACCGCGATGCGCGGTTCGCCAACCAATACGACTCCATTTGGCAGTCGGTAGGCAAATGTGTCTTTTGCGACCTGAGCGAAAAATACGTCTTTTTTGAAAAGCACGGGGTGGTAATGACCATTAGCCTGTTCGCTTACATCGACGGCCATTTCATGATACTACCGCGCCGCCATGTGCGCTCTACCAAAGACCTCACCCAACTAGAGTGGGACACCATCCGCGAGTTCTCGTACATCGCCAAAAAACTGATCAAGAAAGTCCATGGCGTGGAGGGTATGCAGTTTATTCAAAAAGATGGTGCCACGGCGCAGAGTACGGTGAATGATCATATTCATTTTCACTGCGTGCCCTTCGATGCACCTGATCTTATGGAGTGGCGCTACCGCAAGCTTAAGTACACACCGCTGCAAAATGTGACGCTTTACAAGCAGGCCCGTAAAAAGATCGTTGAGAGCGATCTCAAATTTGACGAAAAATATGCCCGGCCGTCGGGCATGCGCATCGTATGCGATCTAGTTATCCTGAACGATAAACGCCAGATACTGCTCCAAGAACGCCAAAAGCACCTTAAACTGAGCCCTGATTACCTGACACTGCCAGGGGGTGGCGTAGAGGACTTTAGCGTGCCGCTCGAGGCCGAGCTCGCGCGCGAAGTGCGCGAAGAAACTGGCCTAACGCTTGATACTAGAAAGATAACCCTCCTCGATTCGCGCCTAAGCTCGACCGTTATTACGCGCACCGACCCCCATCTGAAGGCGACCTATCGTGCCAACAATCGCTTTTTATGGAATACCTACTTGCTCAAAGATTACGCCGAGACTGCACTGCATCCAGGAGATGACTGCGAATCGCTGCTCTGGCTTGACCTTGAGGACGCGCTCGCACATCCCCGCGTCTCAGACGGCATTCGGGCCGTCCTGCAGAAAGTATCAGAATGAGCGAATACACTTTCGACTGGTCAGAATTCGCTTTTGGCAGCAAAGGTGACATCAAAAGACTGCACGCCACTTTTATTGCAGCACCTAGGGAGCTATCCGCCAAACGCTTCACCGACCTTGTGAAAGTATATCTGCCCCAAGGGAATATCGTGCTCGGACTTGCCAAAGAGCCCTATGTTGCAGGGTTCGAAAATCAGCCGCAGTTTAAAACCCTGCAGGCCAATACGGTGCAACGTATCATTGATGCCGTCAACGCCTCTGGTGTAAAACATCATATATACACCCTCCACTATTTCCAGCGAGAGTTAAAATATATAGCCGAAAAGCTCAACTTCAAAAGAGTACTGCTGGTAAACGGTTCCTGGAAGCAGGCTTTTCATACCACAGAAGCTTACTATGTACTGGCAAACCGGCGTATCGATTACGAAATGGTATCGCCCTTTGCGAGCGAAGCCGAAGCGCAAGCCTACGAGTCCAAGGTGATGACAGAAATAGCGGCCGCTCACCCTTTTACGCCCGGCACTTATAGCGAAGCACAGATGATCGAACTCGCCCAAGAGGTTGCTGCCTACTCGTTCGACTACAGTTTTCAAACTGGCGTTGCACTGGGAAAATCTGCTGGCAAAAAATATAAACTACTCGCTTGGGCCTACAATAGAGTTGTGCCATCCCAAACCTATGCCATGCATCACGGTGCCTCGCGCGAGATCCATTTTTCGCCGCCCAACGACCTTAATCATTACGACACCGTGCACGCCGAAGTTGAGCTGCTGATCGCCGCCCAAAAACAGCGACTGGAGATGCAGGGTACGACGCTATTCATCAATCTGCTACCTTGCCCGCAGTGCAGCCGTATGTTTGCCGAAACCGACATCGAGGAGTTCGTATATGTCCAGGATCACTCTAATGGCTATGCCGTAAGGATGCTGGAACTAGCCGGCAAAAAAGTAAGGAGAGTTACATAATGAACATTTTTATCGTGGCCGCGATGACTGCCGATGGCTATATCGGCAAAGATGCCAGCCACTTATCAACCGACTGGACCAATAAGGCAGATAAAGAATTGTTTACACGCTACATCAAACAGGCCAACAATATGGTCATGGGGCGCAGCACGTTCCTGACCACCGCCCAAAAGTATCCTACGGTTTTTACCAAAAGCATGCCAGGCAGGCGACTTTTTGTCTTCACTCACCACCCCGAAGATATTACTGATTATCCAGAGGTTGAGGCGACTGCCGAAACGCCGCAAGCCTTCATTGAGCGTCTAGAAAAAGAAGGCGTAGAAGATTTGGCCATCTGCGGCGGCACGCAAATCTATAGCATGTTTATGGAAGCCGGACTGGTGAATGACCTCTATATTGATATGCAGGCAACGTTGTTTGGTACCGGACAACCCTTGTTCAACGTTCCGATAGAAACGACCATAAGCCTGCAGAACGTCGAACGCTTGGACGACAGCAACGTCTTGCTGCATTATCGGGTAAAAGAAGACTAGTGGCGATTATTCAAACCTGACTTTATTCTGTTGTTCGGAATCCACAAAGCTACTTCTGTCTCCTCAGTAAATCCTTTAACCGCGAATTGCAATCTTCATAATGCTACTTTTTTCCCGTAAAAAAGTAGCCAAAAACCTCTCGGCCTAAAAATGAAAAAGCCTACTAACAGAGGGAGTTCTTGGACTGAGCCTGCGGAACTCGCCCCTATGGTGCTCAAACAGTCCTCGGCTTTATCCAGTCCAAGAACTCCCTCTGTTAATCGGTTTTCCATTACGGCCGAACTAGTCGGAGAGGTGGAGCAGCGGTTGAGAGATGGTTAGTGCACACTAAGTCCTGTGGTGGGATTCCGGATCAAGTCCGGAATGACAGGGGTGTTCGAAGCTCTGTCCGCTCCTAATGTTGCAAATGATGCTAAGGTGTGGCTAAATTATGTTGGGTGCGAGGAGGTGAGGTCCCGCGACGTTAGCACACGGAGGCAACAGACAGTCATGACAGTACAACGCGGCACATTTATTGTTTTGGAAGGCGTCGATGGTTCGGGCAAAAGCACACAGTTCCGCCTGCTCGAAGCGCGCTTGCGTCAGGCAGGTTATGATGTGGTTACTTTTGATTTTCCGCAGTATGACCAACCCTCCAGCTATTTTGTCCGCGAATACCTAGCGGGCAAATACGGCGATGCCAACGCCATCGGCCCGTACACTTCCTCGCTTTTCTATGCACTGGATCGTTTTGAGGCTGCTCCGGCGATTCATGCCGCGCTTGACGCCGGCAAAATCGTACTAGCTGATCGTTTTACCGGCTCCAGCATGGCCCATCAGGGGACCAAATTCCGTTCTCCCGAAGAACGGCGAGGCTATTTTATTTGGCTCGACAACCTCGAATTTGAGATGCTCAAAATTCCGCGCCCCGATTTGAGTTTTGTGCTGCGCGCGCCACCCGAGATCTCGCAGATGCTACTCGAGCAATCAGGCAAAGCGCGCGATGCTCACGAAAAAGACCCTCGTCATCTTGAACATGCTCTGGCAGTGTATGACGACATGACCCAACTTTTCCCAAAGGACTTTCAACGGATCGACTGTGTCCGCGGCGACACATTAATGGAAATCGAAGCGATTCAGTCATTGCTCTGGGAAAAGATCAGTCCCTTGCTGCCACCACCCTCGCAACTGGAAATGCCCATGCCCACCCTCTCTAAAGCCGAAGCTACTGCCTCGCCACAGATTATTGATGCAGCTGCCGCTGAAAAGATGGACGCCTACTACACCCCCGACTCACTCGACGATGACGTTAAGCGCCAGTACAAATTGCATATGGAGGCGATCATTCGACTGCAGGCCGATATGCATAAAAGCATCGGCACGTATTTGAAAGAACAAGGCCGCGACCCGCACGAAGCTGACGACTTGCTCGCAGGTCTGACACCGCTTGCCGTCTATGCTGCGGAAGATAGTCAACTTCGCGAGCACATTGAGCAGGGGAGTCTGGCTGCCCTCACCAAGCTTACTCAAGATACATTGCCCTCGCAGCATGCTGCCAGCACTGATGCTGTGCAACTCAGCGAAGTCTGGCCGCGTAACGAGTTCGACCTTATTCCCGACATGCTCTACGGTGCGAGCAATCTGCCGCTGGCCGACCTCCGGGCGCAAACCAACATTTGGCCCTACACTCGCAAACTTGATGTTATGGAAACATACCTGAAAAGTAGCAATAAAACTGCATTCCAAAAAATCCGCTATACGTGGGACATCCTAAGCGACTATGTCTGCTATAAAGCCGTAAGCGAGCACTTCACTATTACGCCGCCGCATCAGCAGCTTACGCCGCGCTATGGTTATGATATGCCTGACGAAATTGACGCCGCAGGACTGACCGACCAATTCGAACTCGGCTTTGCAGCCAGCCTGGAACTATACAGCTTCATGCAGCAAGCCGGGCTCGAACTTGAGGCGCAATACGCCGTACTGGCCGGCCATCGCATGCGCTGGAAGACAACGATCAGCGCCACCGAACTACTCGAAACTGGCCTTGCCTCTACAAATAGTGCAATTCGGCCCCTCCTAAACACCATGCGCGAAAAGCTGGGCGAAGTACACCCTATGCTCGCCGAGGCAATGTATCCACCATCGACCACTGCTGACTCAATACCAGACTTGTAGCCACGGGCACTAGCACGTCCGTATCTCCTGTTTCCAGAGCTAGATCCACCACCTCGGCCGCTCCGGGCCCAAGAGAGGCAGACTGAGTAGACGGCTCATCCAACATCTCGTGCCACTCAGGGTGCATTACGAGGGCTGATACTAGCGCCACCTGAGCCGTGTGTCTGTACATCTTCGGTGAATCATTATTATCCGAAAGCAACAAACCCCGGCACAGATTCAATATCGGCAGACGGCGCATGATAACCGGCAAACTCATTCCAGACACACAATCATACGTATAGCTTCTGGTACGTGGAGCGTCGTCCAAAATAAATGGCGGTTGCATACCGCGAATGGCCGAAACTACAGAAGACGCGCCTACGGCATCAATGTCGGCAAAAGATTCGTACGGCTCGCGTTTAGATCCCACATGACATATACTGCCGAGCGCAATACGTCCGACAAGTGGCGTGGTAAGTGCCCACTCAGCTCTATCTGCCGGCCGGGGAGTCTTTTCCAAAAAAGCACTTACTTCCTTGCGACCATTTAGTTTGGCATGCCCGGGTACGAGCAGGTTTACCGCCACAGGCTGAACGCTATAGTCCCTTAGGCCCGCTGTTATTGCTTGTACTGCATCGGCATTCAGTCCCGGAATATATACACTTTTCTGGGGCTTTGGCTTTTGCGGCGGTGCATTGCCAAACAGATCTCCTTTTACTGTTCGACGTTTTCCGCCAACTGGTTCTGCGTTATGGCGCATAGTTACTCCTTTTTTATGCAGCCCAACAAAAAACGAGCTCGGATTACGGTCGAGCTCGTTTAGTGTTTCGGATGGCAATGTATTAATTTCTATGGCAAAACGAGTGACCGCGGCGAAAGCGCAGCAAGAATAAAGCCCTGAAGGCTAATAATTGCTAAAATCGCGTGGTCCCGTGTAGTCATGTCCGACACACTATTGCACAACTTGGCAACGTGACGCAATACCCACCAGAGATGATGCAGTACCTCATAGGGCGACTTCCGAATGTGCTTATTGTAAGTTTGCACGCGCACCCTATATTATTTTGAGTAAACCATACACCCCGTCATGCTCAGCCTGACGCTGAATATCGGAAGAGAAATCTATGAGGGAATTAGCAGGTTATTCAGAACAGCTTCCGGCGATTGATCCTACCTTAGATGCGTTACTAGCGTCGGTTGAGGCTAGTCGGGAGGATCCTTATGGGCTGTCGGTGCCCACCTTTACCTATTCGCGGGGCGCAATAGCTGGCATAGGCACAGCTCCCGCCCCACACACGCTGCCGTATCAGCCAGAAGAGTTTGCAAGGGACACCCGGATACATCCGATACCAAACACACCAGGTAAAACAATGCGAAGTGTGCTGGAATATGTAGGATTGGAGAGCGGTGGCCAGGCAGTATTCGTCACTCGCCACTACCCTAACTGCAGCCGATGGTTTGCAGCTCCAGTCGCACCAGAACGAGTTGCGACACTAGCCTTAATCGGTAAGCGTCGCTTTGGCGCCGACTTTACCATCGGGGACAAACCCACCGATGACGATACACATTGGCCCATAACATTCAAAGCCACCTATGGCTTCGAACCGACCTTTGACGGCGCTATTCCGGATGCATATTTCGACCCCCCGTCCGCGAGGAGGGAAGGTAAAGCGGGCCGCGACCGACGTCCTAGCCGTATGCTTGTTGCCGGTATAGTCGAAGATTTTTACTCATTCGATGAGATGAACATTCTATTCCGCCTACCTTCTGGCTGGACGAAAACGCCAGCCTTCGCCAAAATTCGCTATGGCACTCTGGCGGCCGATATTGTATATGTTGCAGTCTACGATGATAGTGTAGGCGGGGCGGTGACTCCTGGGCATGAGTATGAATTTCTGCCGGGCGATGTGGTCCACGTCCCAACGAGCGTTTCAGCCGACACAATACTGGCTATAACTGATAGAGAATCAGAAACTCCAGCCAAATTACTCCTACAGCCGCCTATGTTTACAGGTCCGGCAGATGAAAGAAAGGCCAACGTTATCGTAGCCGGCGAAGAACGTCTTAGCCGCTATCAGACAACCCGCGGCATCATAACCGACTACCTAGATCATCTCAGACAAACCACAGACCCGAGAGCACAAGCTGCAGTTCTATCACGGCTTGCCAATGCAACTTACTACACCTTACCGCAACATGCTGGATCGGACAGCACATGGGGAAGGGTTTGCCTAGAAGATGCCGATCTTGCCGCTATCAATGAAGTTCTAATGACCATGGATGAAGCCGATAAACCAATATGCTCATTCCTCTTTGAAGAAAAGGCAAGAGACGGCTTTGCCTGTGGACGGGTGGCTGCACAAATGAGGGAACTTTTAAAATACCCCCAAGCACCACGAGGCCTAATTCATATGCAAAAACGCGAGATAGTAAGCCATACACTTCAACTACTGGCAGACCCACGCACAGAGGATCAGGGAGTCGCAGACTTCTTTACGTTCGCGTTAGAACGTGGCCATCCCGAAGGAAAAAAGGATCTTGTTAGAACTATCTTAGACAACCTAAGCCAGCTAGGCGCATACAGCATCGCAACAAGATCAGACATCTTAAAGAGTGTCTTCGATAGTACCGATCATCCCGATTTTGCGTCGGATTGCTTACTCGCCGTCCAAAGCACACTTCGTCTTGGCAGCATTCTGAACGGCGAGCATATGCAAAATCTTATGTTTTCCGCTATTGACGGGCTTAAAGGTACGCATGGAGGGCAAAAGGAAGCGCCGGAGCTAAGTGCATGGTTGCATGTGGCAAAAGAATTACATGGCATTGCAAGCCTGAATTTTAATCAGCAAGGAATGCTCACTCACACAATCGCTGAGCTGGATGGTTACATAAAAGTTATCGAAAACCAGCTTAATTCTGCTTAGCGCATAGCAAAGTTACACCGCCCAACCGCCCTAGGCTAGAGCCACAAACTGGTGTCCGGAAAGCTTGACCAACCCACACCAGGAGAGTACAATTCCGTCATTATGGCTAAAGGTTTCATGGGTCTCGTCCTTATTGTCGGCTCGGAAGAGCTCGGTTAGGCGCGGCCTCAAGAAACCACGACCAACCGGGCTCCAGCCCGGTTTTTTTATAATCAGAAAGAACTATGACGACGAAAAGAATCATCGAACAAACCAAGCAGCTGATGGCCATCCCATCCACCGGCGACAACCCTGCAGCCTTACAACAGGCCGTTGATTTTGTGGCCGATCTTGTCGCCAAAGTGCCCAATATCACCATCGAGCGATTCGAGCAAAACGGCAAGCCCAGCTTTTTAGCCTACCGTGGTCCAGTGCGCCCTGAGGAATTCGACATCTTACTAAACGGCCATGTGGACGTGGTGCCTGGCAAACCAGAACAGTTTGTTGCGTACGAAAAAGACGGCAATCTCTATGGTCGCGGTGCGCTGGACATGAAAGGAACTGCGTTGTCGCTAACGTCGGCCTTTTGCGAGCTGGTTCATGAGGTGCCATACGCTCTAGGATTACAGATTGTCAGCGATGAAGAGGTCGGGGGACACGACGGGGTACGGGTGCAAATCGAAGACGGTGTTCGTGCCAAATTCGTCGTGATGGGTGAGTATGCCAACGACCGCCATACCATCTACAACGCCGCGCGCGGCTTATGTTGGGTAGACATTGCTTTTACCGGTAAAACGGCACATGGTGGACACCTGTGGCACGGCAGCAATGCGGTCATCAAAGCCGGCGATTTTGCCGGTGCTGTACTCAAACGCTATCCGACGCCAGATAAAGAAACCTGGACTACTACCGCCAGCATCGCCAATCTCTCGACCCCTAACAACACCTACAACAAAGTGCCTGACTCAGCGCTGCTGAAGATCGACTTCCGCTTTACGCAAGAAGACCCGGTATTTGTCAATCGCGAATCACTAGAAGCATTCATAGCGAGTATCGACCCTGACGCCAAACTTGTGAATGTCGCCACATTCGAGCCAGCCGTTAACGTAGAGGAGCTGAATCCGTATGTCCAGGGATTGAGCAACGCCATGCGCAAAATCACCAATGAAGAGCCACATTTCCTGGGCCGCCCGGCGGGAAGCGATGGCCGCCACTTTGCCATGGTCAACTGCGACATCATCGAATATGGATTGTACGGCGGGGGTTCACACAGCGACCATGAGTATGTAGAACTGGCTTCGTTTGATGAATACCAATCCGTCCTACGCGCCTTTTTAAAGCAGCCCATCCCTGAACGTTTACGACAAGGCGACAATGAGCAGAAACCACTCCACGAGCGGCTACTCCGCAAGCTGGTCAGTATGCACACTATAAGTAGTGACCGGAACGCCAACGACCACGCCCTTAACTTCGTGGAAGACTTTCTGAGCCAACGAGGTATGTATGTCGAACGATTCCAAAAAAACGGTATCGGCTCGATTATCGCTACCACCAAACCTGGCAATAAACAGCCAGCAGTCCTTCTAAATGCTCATATAGACGTCGTGCCCGGTGCTGAAGAGTCGTTTCACCTCAGACTGGAAGAAGGGCGCTTTATCGGCCGTGGTGTTATGGATATGAAGCATGCTGTTGCCGCCTATCTCACGCTGGTCGACAATCTCAAGGACAATCTCGATGATTACGACTTTGGCATCATGATTAACAGCGATGAAGAAATTGGCGGCGCCAATGGTGCAAAAGCGCTTGTTGAGCTTGGATATTGGCCCAAGGTAGTTATTGTCCCCGATGGTGGCAATAACTGGGATATCGAGACGTTCGCCAAAGGCGTGCAATGGATTGAATTGCAGGCTAGCGGCAAAGCCGCCCATGCGTCGCGCCCCTGGGAAGGTGACAGTGCTATCCAGCGATTGCTACCGGCCTTGCAGGAAATTCGGACACTGGTATCAGCCGATCCGAAACCACAGGATACAATTCTGTCGATAGGTACAATCACCGGCGGCACTACCGCTAATCAAATCCCGGCAGCCGCAACCGCGATGCTGGACATCCGCACTGGCACTGCAGAAGACCACAACGCACTGCCCGGCCGCATCGAAGAGATCTGCCAAAAATACGGCGTTGCTACCACCATTTTAGTGAACGACCCACCATGCGAGACCGACCTTACCGAGCCGCACGTACAGGCCATGGTCGAAATTGTGGAGCAGATTACCGGCACAGCGCATGGCACCACCTTTGACTACGCAGTAAATGACGGACGCTTTTTCAGCGCTGCCGGCATTCCCACTATTGTTATCAATCCGGAATGTGGCAATATCCACAGCGACGAAGAATGGCTGTCGCAGGCTGGTTTTGCACAATTCTGCACCGTTCTGGAGACATATGTACAGCGGATTGCTAAAAACAGCAATAACAGGGCATACGATATTGCCCGCCTGGCGAAGCAACTAAATAAATCCAACAAATCTGCCTACGTTTGGTACGCCGCCTACGGTTCGGGTCTATCTAAAGAAAACTTCATGCACCAAATTCGTGGCGGTCAGCCGGAGGGATCAACTCGGGCATTCGCCGGCTGCAGCGACCAGGCACCACCAAAAAAAGAAACCTTCATTTCTCTACCATATCCCTTGTATTTTGCCGGTACATGTACGGAGTGGGGCGGGGGGCATATCAATGTCCTGCCCGAGCCCTCCAACACTGCACACACCATCGCACGCGCTTACCTCATCACCGTAGAACAATTTGAGGAGATTGCTGCCCAGCAAAACGATCGCCTAGTGACGCAACCGCTGCCACTACGAAATGCCATGCAGCGGGGCCACGTCACCGTAGGCGATGGCAGTGGGCACTATGACGAGCTCTTGTTCTGCGGCACCAAAGACGACATCCCAGTTTTTACCCTCACTGCCGTCCGCCCCGAGCTACCCTATACCGCACCCACGCCGGTCTACACTAGACTCTTATGCAAGGGCCTATCCGAAAACAAGGATATCGACCAGCAAACGGCTATTGATTATATGTTAGCTACTCCAGGTATTTCTGGTAACTATAAAAAGCATGACATCTTACGCTTGTTTGTCGAGGCTAACAAGCAGACAAACCCCGGGACTCAAACTAAATAGATGCAAGCTCGTTCTCAACATTCGACACCAGTTACCAGGCAACGCTATTGACGCACGTGTCATGGTCATATAAAATAGTCAGGAACATTACCGAAGACCGTAGCTGTTTGCCCAGCAAACCTAAGTATGCTACCGAGGCGATGAAACAGTCTGTAAAGTTGTTTTTGAGCACGAAAAACCTTTGGTTTTGTCCCCAAAGGTTTTTTCTTTTGGGGGAATCCTTAACAATCCTAGGTCGAAGATTAATAACAAGGAACAATATGGCTTTAAGCAAAGATAAAAAGCATGAAGTCGTTCGCGAAGTAGCCGAAGCGCTTGCATCGTCAAAAATAACCGTGGTTGCAAGATACCAGGGCACGACGGTAAAAGCACTGCAGCAACTGCGCCGCGACGCTCGCGCTGGCGGCACCAAATTACGGGTCGTCAAAAACCGCTTGGTAGTAAAGGCTTTAAGCGAAGTTGACGCCCTCAAAGGCGTCGACGCTAGTGCACTCAACGGTCAACTACTCTACGCTTTTAACAGCGAAGATGAGGTAGCTCCCGCACAGGCACTTAATACGTTCGCCAAACTCAACCCAAGCATCGAATTTGTAGGCGGTATTACCGCACAAGGCACTTTCATCAGTGCCGAAGAAGTAAAAGCATTAGCTGTCTTGCCGAGCAAGGAACAGCTCATTGCGGAAGTGGTGGCAACGCTGCTCTCACCAGTACACGATGTTACCAATGGCCTTTCGGGCAATTTGCACGCGTTACTGGACGGCATCGAGGCCAAAGCAAGTTAATTTTGAAAGGAATCTAGCGACATGGCTGATTTAAAGAAATTTGCAGAACAGCTCGTTGGTTTGACTGTTCTCGAAGTAAACGAACTCAAGACCATCCTCAAGGATGAATACGGCATCGAGCCAGCTGCTGCAGCTGTTGCCGTTGCTGCTGGTCCTGCTGCTGAAGCTGGTCCTGCTGCTGACGAAAAGGCTGAATGGGACGTTGTCCTGAAGGACGCTGGCGCTCAGAAGGTAGCCGTTATTAAGGCTGTTAAGGAAATCACTTCCCTCGGTCTTGGCGAAGCCAAGGCGTTGGTTGATGGTGCTCCTAAGACTATCCTCGAGAAGGCCAAGAAAGAAGACGCTGAGGCTGCCAAGAAAGCTTTGGAAGAAGCTGGCGCCGTTGTCGAACTAGCTTAAGACTTTTCGACCATCAAAAACCGCCCGCGTATTTACGGGGGCGGTTTTATTTATCCACAACTACCAACAGGCTTTTTGACTTGACTTAAGACTCATGATAGTCTTAGGTGTAAGTGTAACAAACAAACACTTGTTGAGAGACTAACGAGACAACATGGCAGACGTAGCAGACAAACAGATCAAACGCCTGAGAGCCTTGATTCAGGAAGCAGAAACAAACTTAGCAGCCGCCAACGAGCTGCTTATTAGCCTTGTAGGGGACGACGAGAGGGTGGCACCTGTCGTACAAGAAGATAATCTTGGCAAAATCATCGAGGGGGTTTTTGACGGCCAAAATATGGTCGGCAGCGACGGCAAGACCTACCCGATTCCTGCCAACTACGCCAGCAAATCCAAGCTGGTTCAAGGCGATATCCTCAAGCTGACCATTGCGGACGATGGCACCTTCTTATACAAGCAAATCGGCCCCATCCCGCGCAAACAAGTAGTGGGTATGCTCAAGCTCGAAAATGGCCACTACTTTGTAGACGTAAACGGCCGCGACTTCCGCGTCCTACTCGCCAGCGTAACCTACTTTAAGGCCAAACCTGGTGACCAAGTAAGCGTCAATCTCCCCGAGGACGATACTACCACCGAGTGGGCCGCGCTTGAAGCAGCGCTCTAATGTGGATAGGCGCTGTCTAGGCGTAAAAGCGGCCGCACGGCCGCTTTTTTGGTCGCTACATGGTTGACAGGCAGAAACAACAACAACTTTTCAAGGCCCGCTCTGCTAGAATAAAAGCATGAGTGAGAGGGAAGCACTTGGTTTCAAGGTGGCTGCGTAATGGGGCAAGCGTTATATCGCGCCTACCGGCCGAAATCGTTGTCCGAAGTTTCCGGGCAAGAGCCCATTACGACCGCCTTAAGTCGTTCATTGCAAAACGGCACTATTAGTCATGCGTATTTGTTTACTGGCATACGGGGCACGGGCAAGACCTCTATTGCGCGTATCTTTGCGCATGAGATAAATGGTCTGCCTTACGAAGATGAATCGACTCATCTAGACATTATTGAAATCGACGCCGCCTCTAACCGCCGGATCGATGAAATCCGCGACTTGCGCGATAAGGTGCATATCGCCCCAACCAGCGCCAAATATAAAGTGTATATCATCGACGAAGTGCATATGCTGACCCGTGAAGCTTTTAATGCGCTGCTCAAGACACTCGAGGAGCCGCCAGCTCATGTGGTCTTCATCTTAGCCACTACCGAGGTGCACAAGCTGCCCGAAACGATTATCAGCCGGACGCAGCGTTTTGCCTTCAAGCCCTACGACCTTTCCACGGTAACCGCTCACTTAAAATTTATTGCCGAGCAGGAAAAGATCACCATTACCGATGAGGCGCTCGAACTTATTGCTGAGCATGGTGAAGGCAGCTTTAGAGATAGTATCAGTTTGCTCGACCAGGTGCGCAATACTGGCGAAAAGATTACGCTCGCGGACGTACAAACAGTGCTGGGCATCGCCCCCAAAGAACTCATCGCACAAATAATCCAAGCGCTCAGTAGCCATGACCCTGTTGCGCTATCTAAAGGTTTGACGGCACTCAGTGATGGTGGTCACGAAGCTTCGCAGGCGGCCAAGCAGCTGGGCACAGCGCTCCGCGAAAGCCTGCTGGCAGGCAAATCTGCACTCGGGCACGATATCCTTATGCAGCTGCTACCCCGGCTTATCGAAGTGCCCGGTTCGGCAGACCCGAAGAGCTATCTGGAGGTAGCATTGCTCGACGCCGCACTCAGCGACGCTGGAGCCAAAATTACGCCCACAAAAGTAATGCACGAGGCCGTGCAAGCCAAGCCCGCCGTACAGGTCGAACCACATCCCAGCACCTTCCGTAAAACTGAGCATCACATCCCAAAGTCGCCAACAGATACGCCAGCTAAAAAAGGAACTGCAGCCCCCCTCCTAGAGTCAGTAGACAGTCCGGCTTCTATTCCCAGCGATTCTGCTATAACGCTCGACGCCAGCGTCTGGCCCACCATCCTCGCAGCCGTCAAAGCTAAGCACAACACGCTATACAGTATTGTCCGCGCAACCAGTCCTGCATTTACGCCAGGCAATCTGACGCTTACCTGCGGCTTCGCCTTCCATCAAAAACGCCTGAATGAAAAACGCAATAAACAAATGCTCGGTGAGCTTATCCAACAAACAACTGGCGAGAATCTCCAAATTACTTGCGTGGTGGGCGAAGTTGGGCCGCTGCCCGAGCCCACCGGCCCGCCACCCTTGCCGCCCGCCGATCAAGAAGTATCACATAGTGTTACTCGTACGCCCGCAGCGACACCGCCGCCGGCCGCCCAAAACGAGGCTATTACTGCCATAAGCAATATTTTTGGCGGCGCCGAAGTGTTAGAATCGTAAAACACAGAGATGGAACCCGGGAGCGCTAATCCACAACCGCACAACCTAGAGGCCGAAGCGAGTCTGCTTGGGGCTTTGCTTATTGATACCGATGCCCTGATCAAGATTGCCGATAAAGTACACGCCGACGATTTTTACGATCAGCGCCATAGCCGTATTTACGAAGCGATTATCACATTGTACGAACGCCGCAGTCCAGTAGACGTCCTTACACTAGCCGATCAACTCAAAGGCACTGGCTTCTTAGACATGATTGGCGGCCCAGCCTACCTAACCGAACTCACCAACTTCGTTCCCACCGCCTCACACGTCGAACAGTACGCCGATATCGTCGCTCAGAAAGCCTTGCGGCGCCGCCTCATTAAGGCTAGCAAAGAGATGGCCGAGTTAGGGTACGACGAATCAAAGCAACTAAAAGAACTCATCGAAGAGGCCGAGCAGCGATTATTTTTGGTCAGCGAGAATAATGTTAAGCAAACCGTCGTCTCACTGGAAACCATTTTGGAAGAGAGTTTCGACCGCCTCGACAGCCTCCACAAAGATAAGGGCAGGATCCGGGGTGTCACCAGTGGTTTTAAAGATTTAGACGACGTGCTGGCTGGCTTCCAGCGTTCCGACCTCATCATCCTCGCTGCGCGTCCGGCTATGGGTAAAACTGCGCTGGTACTCAATTTTGCCCATAACGTCGCGCTTCAAGCCAAAGAACCGGTCCTATTCGTCTCGCTTGAGATGAGCAAGGAGCAGTTAGTAGACCGCTTGCTCAGTATGGAGTCGGGCGTTGACGCCTGGGCGCTGCGCACGGGCAATCTGACCGATCAAGACTTCGAGAAGATTGGCCAGGCCATGGGCACGCTCAGCGAGGCGAAGATCTTCATCGATGATACGCCCGGCATTACCATCAGCGACCTCCGCACCAAAGCGCGTAGAGAAGCACACCAGCACGGCCTTGGTTTGATTATCGTCGATTACTTGCAGCTCATGAGTGGCGGCAGTCGGTTTGGCAGTAGCGATAATCGCGTACAAGAAATTTCCGAAATTTCCCGTGGCCTAAAGGTGATCGCCCGTGAGCTGAATGTACCAATTATTGCACTCAGCCAACTGAGTCGCTCGGTCGAAAATCGTAACCCACAGATTCCGCAGCTGGCCGATCTCCGCGAATCCGGATCTATCGAGCAAGACGCCGACGTTGTGGCCTTTATTTACCGCGAAGAATATTACAATCCCGAAACCGAGAACAAGCACATTACGACGATTCTTATCAAAAAGCACCGCAATGGCCCAACTGGCAATGTCGACCTCTACTTCGAGAACGAAAAACAGCGATTCAGAAGCCTTGACAGCAAGCACCATGATCCATTCCCAGAATAGAAAAGTTGATTTCCTTCTACTTGTCATTTCGCCGTGAAATATCCGACGAGCTCAGTGGGTGCGCTTGTCGCCAACGCACAACAGCAGCTCAGGGTGACTAAAAATGATAAAACACGAGGTAACTTTAGAGCTAACCACCTGAGCACCTACTTGTAGGACAAGACTTGTCAGCATTATGGGTCTAAGTGTACCATTACTACAAGCTAACGTGAGGAGTACCGATGAATGTTGCAATAGTTGGCTACGGCGTTGAGGGTAAATCGGCCTATGATTACTGGCATAAGCTCGGTGCGGATATTACCATCTGTGACCGTAATACAGCAACAGTAGCACCCGAAGGTGCGTCGACGCAGCTAGGGGATGAGTATGCGCTCAACCTAGACCGCTTCGACATCGTCGTTCGCTCGGCCGGCATTCCACCAAAGGAACTATTACGCCACACCCCTGGCATTGAAAACAAAATGACGACCGTAGTTGATGAATTTTTGCGGGTCTGTCCAACCAAAAACACCATTGGTGTTACTGGTACCAAAGGCAAGGGCACTACCAGTACCTTGATCACCCAGATGCTTGAAGCCGCTGGCAAAACAGTATATTTGGCCGGCAACATCGGCAACTCCCCACTAGACTTTCTAGCAGAACTTACGCCGGAAGATTGGGTCGTTTTAGAATTCTCAAGCTTCCAACTTTCCGACATTCACCATTCGCCACACATTGCGCTGAGCCTCATGATCGTGCCGGAACATCTGAATTGGCACGACGATTTCGACGATTACGTGGCAGCAAAATCACACATCTTCACCCATCAAACAGCTGATGATATTGCGGTATATTATCCTGAAAATGAGGCTTCAAATAAAAATGGCATGCTGAGCCCCGGCCGGCATGTACCCTATTTTGCCGCTCCTGGCGCATTTGTCCGTGCCGGTGAAATAGTTATCGACGAACAAGCGATCTGTAAAACCAGCGAACTCAAGCTGCTCGGCAAACATAACTGGCAGAATGTCTGCGCTGCCGTGACGGTGGTTTGGCAAGCAACGCATGATATTGCGGCGTTACGCACCGTACTCACCACATTTGCAGGGCTGCCTTACCGGCTTGAACTGATCCGCGAGCTTAATGGAGTAAAATATTATAACGATTCGCTGGGGACAACACCAGAAACGACTATTGGTGCTATTGAAGCATTCGACCAACCCAAAGTTCTAATTGTCGGTGGCGCCAGCAAGGGCGCGCAATTTAACGAACTAGCCCGGGCAACAGTAGTCCCCAATGCCAATGTCCGCACTGTGGTATTGATTGGCGATATGGCCCCTACCATTGAAGCCGCGCTAAAAAATGCCGGCTTTACGTCACTGGTACACGGCGGCGAGACGATGGCCGCGGCCGTTGCCGCTGCGCACGATGCCGCTCAGCCCGGTGATGTTGTTTTGCTAGCTCCTGGGTGTAGTAGCTTTGATATGTTCAAAGACTATAAAGACCGCGGCGACCAGTTTAACGATGCCGTGAACGCACTGTAGTCACCTCACTTCTTATGGTTCAAAGCGCCACTTTTAATCGCTTCTGAGCGAAGCAATCAACGAGAGCTATTCAGTACGTCCTGTGCGGATTGTGGGTCGGGGGCAGGGGCGACGGAAAGGGGTCAAAAATAGGATGAAAAGGGGCAGGAAAACGGAAAAGGTGATTAGAACTGCTGGTAACCAGGAAAATAGTCGCTAATGAGACGCTGGGCAGGGACGCCCATCTTGGCAAGATCTTTCGTGAGGGTCTCGACCATAACTTCTGGACCAGACATATAGTAATACTCTTTGCCGCTATCAGGCGCAAGTGCCAGAACTCGGCTCGCATCCAGTGAACCAACCTCTCCGATGTATGCATCAGGAGGTCTTTTTACCACCGGCGTATATGGCGAGCCATACTCCTTAAAAAGCTGCACGAAGGCCAATTCCTCGAGGGTGCCGACGGCGTAGATAAGCCGGATATCACGCTGCTCCTGCGTATCGTGCAAAAATTTGATCATGCTATGCACAGGCGTGATGCCAATGCCGCCAGCCACAAAAACCAGAGGGATGCGCGGATCTTTCGGCAGCACAAAATCGCCCATTGGCTCTGCCAGCTTCAGCGGGGTGCCGGGCTGCAGTTTTTTGAGTGTTTGTTTGAAAGTGCTATCGTGGCCAGATGTAAATCTGGTAGTTATCGACAGCATATCGTCCAGCGGCGAGCTGCTGAGTGTAAACCAACGCCGTTGGCCATAATTGTCAGAATTGTCGTGCGGCAGGTACAACTCGGTAAATTGTCCAGCAATAAACATTGGTGATTTGAGGGGCCGAAACCAAAAGGTCTGGATCTGAGGGACGACCTCCTCCTTATGGTCAAACACAACGTCCATTATTGCCCTCTGCGGTTTGTCCTGCGGAATTCGCTAAATCGTTCAGGATGGTCGGTGCAAATATCGACATCCGGGTAAAATCTGCGAAACAGAGGTGCCAACCAACGGGCATTGAGCGTGTATACGTACAACCTGAGACCGGAACGACGGGCCAACTGGTAAGTAAGTGGATTCATCAGCCACTTATTAAGACCAATGCCGTCAGCGCTCATGTTCCGCGCGCTCTGAATAATATCGAACGGGCTAAAGTGCTCCAGTACGTATACCGGTATGTCTGGACGAACATCATGCAATCGTTGCAGTTCGGCGTGTTTGAAAGAGGCGAAACTGACGTCAGCGTCTGGATGTCTACTGAGCACGCTGAGCAGTTCGTCGGCACTGCCTTCGTCTTTTACATCGATTATCAGCGGCTTGGAGCCTAAGATGGTCAGTCCCTCATCCAGTGTTGGTATGCGCTGGCCGTTTTTAAGGGGAATTTTACGTAATGTCGCCAGCGTAACCTCGTTAACGTATACTTTCTCTCGCGCCACGCGACCGGTGTGCCTATCGTGCATCATCACCAGTTTATTATCTTTAGTGCGGTGTACGTCGAACTCAATGATGTCAACGTCCGTATCAAGTGCCGCAGCCATACTGGCAGTACTATTTTCGAGCGCCAGTCCGGCAGCGCCCCGATGACCAATAAGTTTTGCCATAAGTAGTGAGCTGGAGAGCCCAAGAAGGCAGCTCTCGCAGTACGCCCCCATTCTTTTCCAATAAAGGTGGTATGTTAAACTGTTATTTACTCTAGTGTACAATATTTACGAATTGACTAATAGCCAAGAAGAAGGAGTGTCATGGCCGATTTTAATCTAGTGTTAACCCCAGGCGACTGGCAGAATGCCGTCGTCAACACCGTCGTAGAGATTACAAAGGGATCGAACATGAAGATCGAGTGGGACCGGGGGCGCGCCTGCTTTATGCTCGACCGTGTAGAGCCCAAAATCTTTGCCAAGCCCTGCAACTACGGTTTTATCCCACAAACACTCGACGAAGATGGCGACGAACTCGACACTCTGATAGTATGCGGCCCCGTGCCCACGGGTGTTTGGATGGAAGCGCGCGTTATCGGTGTCTTAAACTTTAACGACGACGGCGACGGAGATCACAAGATTGTGGTAGTCCCGGCAGACGACCGCGACAGCGGCGACAGTATTACCAGCCTCGAGGATCTTGGCGAGCGCTGGAAACAGCAGGTCGAGCATCACTTTAATCACTACAAAGACCTCAAAAAGCCCGGCACTACTCAAGTGCTCGGCTGGGGCGATATCGATGAGGCCAAAAAGATTATCGAAGAGTCCATTGCCCGTTGGAACAATAAAAAATAACGCTCCTATGCAGACCTTCGTCACTGCCCGCGCGCTGCTTCTAAACGCAGACGGCAAGATTTTACTCGTACGGCGTAGCCCGAGCGATCCATTTCATGCCGGCGCGTGGGATATACCCGGCGGGCGTGTAAAGGACGGAGAAGATGTACGGGCGGCCGCGATCCGTGAAACCCGTGAAGAAGTGGGCGTTACGCTCACCAGCCCGCGATTAGTATTCGCCATTTCCGCGCCGCGCCCAGAAGGCAGTGGCACCTGGATCTTTTTCGTCGACCATATAGATGCCGGTGCTGTGGAACTCGGCGATGAGCATGATGCTTCGCAGTGGATCGATTTTAAGGACCTGCCAACTTATACCGACTACGAGGTACTGCTCAATATGCACCGCTATATCTCGGCCATGGGCTTGCTCAACTTGTAGCCACCCGATCCCGATGAGCAGTAACAATGTGGCTATAGTGTCTATGCGGCGTAAGCGAAACGGGCAACCCCCAACCCCGAAGTGCCTGTACGACAGCATTAGCCTGTAACTGTCCGACCAACTGCGCATCAGATATTACTCCATCATAGTCGCTGATTACTAACAAAGGCCTTCTGGGGTGGGGCTCTCGCAATTTCTCAATCATCTCCGGCGCATCCCCGATTGAAGCGACCGCGTGGTAGGTCTGTTGGAGTGACTCCTCTGTCTGACCTTCGGGTACTGTGTGGCCATGATAGCCTTGTTGTACCCAAATAGGCTCGATTGCCACATCCCGCACTTCCATCTCCTTGGCTAGTCTTGCGATGTTGACCGCACGATCTTCTAAAACAAATACTTGATAGCCTTGAGATATCTCAGCGAGCTCATTCAATATATGCTCAGCGAACTTATCTTGAGTGGCTATAGGATATCTGAGCCCAGCTAGGGTAGGGCCTCGATCTGGCCGCATTTGGCGTCGCAGTTCATTCACCCCCTGAGATTCCATCTTATGATATTGCTCAAAAGGATCGCCCTGCATCCATATAGCCACACACCCCTTACTTCCAAGTGCATGCAACACGTCAATGGCGCCCGGGAAACTTGCTTCATTAAGATGACTCCCTAGCGTTACGGCATAGAGCATATCAGATGTAAAGGCATGGTGATCCGGCGGTGCGATGACAGTAGGAAGGGGCGTCCGTAAAGCTGTCAGCCTGTCCGGGTAGCGTTCGTCTCCCACTCCTAAGTGTTGCGGCTGATCGTCAAACGAGCTCGGATAGAAAAGAGTGCGATACAACGCATCAGTAGCCACCATTTTATCGCATGCCTCGATACCCATGCCAAGCGCAGCCGTGATTTTGTCACGTACAAGCTGGACGAGGCCATCATCCGACTCGCAAATCTCAACCGCCGCCGGGAAAGATATGCTCTCACTCATAGTATCGCTCCTTGTTACTTCAGGTAGTATAGTCCCATCGGCAAATTACTCACCTCACCATATAGAGTCAAGCGTAGTGCAACCAGACCAGCCTTAGCTGGCCTGCGTGTAACGCTCTATTTGGTGAGGTGAGTAATTTGCCTCTAATCAGTTGCGGCTCGGGATATAGTGTGACGTGCCATCTTATTGCCTTTTGCGTCTTTCTCACCGTACAATAGGATGAACCGATAATGCCTAAATAAATGGAGGGTTTTTACATGGAAACGAAAGTGGCGATTAACGGCTTTGGCCGCATTGGACGTAATGCCTTTAAAATTGCATTCGATCGCAAAGATATTGATATAGTAGCAATCAACGATCTTACCGATACCAAAACACTGGCGTATTTGCTCAAACACGACAGCAACTACGGCACGTACGACCACGAAGTCACGCATGATGATGAAAATATCATCGTCGACGGCAAGAAAGTAAGAGTACTGGCCGAAAAAGATCCAGCCACGTTGCCCTGGAAAGATTTGGCAGTCGACGTTGTTATCGAGAGCACCGGCTTCTTCACTGATAAAGAGGGGGCAAGCAAGCACATTACTGCCGGTGCAAAGCGGGTAGTGATATCCGGGCCAACCAAGAGTGATGGCGTTGACACCATTGTGCTCGGGGCAAACGATGACAAACTGGAAGGCGCGACCGAGGTGATTAGCAATGCCAGTTGCACGACCAACAGTCTTGGCGCAGTCATGGCAATCTTAGACGATACTTTTGGCGTGGAAAAATCGCTGCTCACCACCGTACACAGTTACACAGCCAGTCAGGCTCTCCAGGACGCGCCCAAGAAAGATTTACGCGAGGGGCGCAATGCCGCCGAAAACATTACGCCTACTACTACTGGCGCAGCAATTGCAGTAACACTCACAATGCCGCAACTCAAAGACAAATTCGACGGCCTGAGCGTCCGCGTTCCCACGCCAGTCGTGTCACTCAGTGACGTTACCGCGCTGCTCAAACGCAACACAACGGTCGAAGAGCTGAATCAAGTCTTTAAAGACGCCACAAAAGAGCCCTACTATCAAGGCATCTTAGCCGTCTCCGACGAACCGCTAGTCAGCTCGGACTACATTGGCAACAGCCACTCGGGCACCGTCGATCTTCTCCTTACCAAAGTAGTCGACGGCAACTTGGTAAAGGTAATGGTATGGTACGACAACGAATGGGGCTACAGTAACCGGCTGGTCGAAGTCGTCGCAGACGTCGGCCGCTTACTCAAAAAGCAGTAATCTTTTATTTGCCTCTATACAAATACCGCCTAACAAATAGGCGGTATTTAATATTGATGGTGCAGAACGTGTAAGAATACGTCTCTAGATAAGCCTCTTTATGCGTATCACAAGAAGGAAATCGCTTATCTTTTGTAGCGATATTGTCAAAAAGATGATATCATGCAGCGAAAGGAGCTGTTAGCTTTGTTCAGTGCTGCAATAAAATTTGGGCTTTGGCTACTGGCACTCGTCGGTGTATATTCATGGGCAAAAATGCCTGGTGTTTCTAACGCACTATTATTATTTTTTACGCTTGGCGTCGTTCCAGGAACGCATATCGTTCTGTCCCCACAAGCCACATTTTGGTGGACCGGCAGCGTCTTTATTGCCACCACGCTCTTCGTCTTTGCCAGCAATATTAGGCACGGCATACAGCGGCGGTCTAATTCAATGCCACCCTACGACCAAGGTATGGAGTTTATTGGAGCATCCATGTCTGAGTCGCTCGCTTCTGCTACTCCTCTGTTAGGTACGGCGCGCAAACCAAAGCCAGTTGTCATCATTACCATTCCGGGGAGGCCTGGACCACTTGCGCATGGATATCGACTACTCAAGAAGCATGCGCCGCCATTCGCCATACAGGTAGGCGCAGCGCTTGGCCTCCAGACCGCCCGAGCTACCCAAGCCATAAAAATTCAGGCCGTACAAATACTTCATACTTTAGAGCGCGTAGGTGTCGCGGCGCTACTATGGGCTGGCGAACTGACTAAACGCGGGTTGACCCTCGGCATCCAGTTTTCGCGCGCTACCTGGCACCGCGCAGAACCTCATCTCCGCACTTTCGACGCCTGGCTGGAAAAACGCATTAAACAAAACGAAGTTCTAATGGCCTTCGTAACCACGCTGCCAGACGTACGGCCAGCTCTATCGGAATGGCGCTTATTCCGGCGACACCAGTCTGAATAAAAGATTAATAGGCATTTGCGGTTTGCCCACACTCTACGTCTGGCGTTATAGTAGATTATATGAAGATCTTCATTGGCGCCGACCACAATGGCTTCGAGCTTAAACGGAGTTTAGTAGAAGAGCTGGCGCGCATCGGCTACGAAGTGGTCGATGAAGGCGACGGCACTTTCAAGCCCGAAGACGACTTCCCGCAATTCGCCGCTCGCACTATTGCCGCCTTAAGAGCCGATGGCAGCTCCGATGCCCGGGCCATACTTGTCTGCGGATCGGGTCAAGGCATGTGCATGGCAGCCAATCGCTACAGAGGCATTCGGGCCAGCCTGGTGTGGAGTCCTGCCGAAGCTCGCGCCTCACGCAACGACGACGATGCCAATGTACTCTGTCTGCCGGCACAATATATCAGTGTGCAAGACGCAATCGCCCTGACGGAAACCTGGCTCAAAACGCCGTTCGCTGGTGCCGCCCGCTTTAAGCGCCGTATCAAAGAGCTTGACGAGCTTGGCGGTTTTTAGAGGTGTAAACCCTTCCAGACGATTTGGCCCTTGTTGGGCTTAGGCAATTTTATTTTTGGCGCATTGGCAGCCGATTTGGTTTTAACTGCTTGGGGAAGACGCTTATTCATACTATTAGTATAGCAAATAATACGACGGTTCCTAAAATAGTAGCGGCCAGCGACGTCAGCCAGTACCGCCAATACGTCTTATTTATCTGCTGGTTAACATCTATCGCAAGCTGTGTATCCGACAGTAATTGCAATACCAAATCTTCTTTATCGAGCTCAAGATATTCCGGATGAGACGCAAGGTCTACCGAGGCGCCGATGTAGGGCTTGGGCAAAATAGTCATAATATTAAAGACAATCGACAAGCCATACGGCAGCCACAGTAGCGCCGACTGCCACCAGTGATGTAAGTGAAGGTCAGCCTGCGCTACAAAAATAAGCAGCGTGATGTTGATAGCCGCCATAGCCATTGCCTTGTTATCAAGGGCATCACCATCGGCAGTCACCTCGGTGAGCAGATTTTGTTGGAGGGTGAGTAGTGGTCTAAGATCTTGTTCGTTTTGCATAAGCGGTATAAGCTAAGTAGTAACTTACCTTTAAAGTATACAAGATGACAACAACGATTTGTCCAACAATCACTGCCCAAAATACCGCCGAATACAACCAGCAGATGGAACGCGTCGCTCCCTTTGCTACTCGCGTGCATATTGATGTGGCCGACGGTATTTTTACGCCCGTCAAGCTAATCCCGCTCGATACCATTTGGTGGCCCGGCGGCGTCCGTGCCGATATTCATGTCATGTACAAGCAGCCTTTTAAGCACGCTAAGTTACTGCTCAACTTGCGGCCACAGCTCATTATTGTGCACGCCGAGGCCGAAGGTGATTTCATCGCCTTCGCTGAAGAGGCTCATAAAGCGGGCGTTGAGGTAGGCGTAGCACTGAAGCCTGAAAGCACGCCAGAGCTCATCCGGCCAGCCCTGGATTGGATCGATTACGTCCTGATATTTTCGGGTGATCTTGGGCGCTTTGGAGGCCAAGCCAATACACATCTTTTAGGTAAAGCGTTACACCTCAAACAGCTCAAGCCAGGGCTCGAGATTGGCTGGGACGGTGGTATTAACAACCAAAATGCTGCGCTTCTGGCGGCCGGGGGTGTTGATGTGCTCAATGTCGGTGGTTTTATTCACCATGCGCTCGATCCGGAAGGCGCCTATCACGCCCTGCAAAAACAGGTGAAGGCTCACTTCGAAAAACCACTCGATCGTAGCAATCAGCTCCCCAGAAAGCAGCTATAAGTATCACATTCTACGAACCCGCAGGTATGCTATCATCTAGAGAACATAACCGTAGCGGTATGGAGGGAGCGACATGAGGCAGTTATTTTCGATCGAAGCCCTAGAGCTGAAAGCTAACGACATACGGCGTGACATCATTAAAATGCTCGAACAGGCGGGCAGTGGGCACCCGGGCGGCTCGCTTGGCCAGGCTGACATTTTTACGGCACTCTATTTCAACATTCTCAAGCATGATCCACAAAATCCCGACTGGGACGAACGGGATATCTTAGTGCAAAGCAACGGTCATACGTGTCCCGTACGTTACGCCGCCATGGCGCACGCTGGTTATTTTCCCCGCAGCGAGTTGCTTACGTTGCGGCAATTCGGTTCGCGGCTACAAGGCCATCCGGAACGCACTCGCTTGCCTGGGCTCGAAACTACCAGCGGGCCTTTAGGCAGTGGCCTGAGCCAAGCTGCCGGGATGGCACTGGCGCTGCGTATGAACAATCAGCAGCACCGCTGGGTGTACGTTACTACCGGCGACGGCGAATTGAACGAAGGCAACATTTGGGAAGCGGTGATGCTTATCGGCAAATACAAGCTTACCAACCTCATTGCCATTGTCGACCGCAACAATATTCAGATTGACGGCCCCACTGAGGTAGTGATGCCGCTCGAAGATCTGCGCGCCAAGTGGGAAGCCTTTGGCTGGCATGTGCTAGAAATCGACGGCAACGACATTGAGGCGGTAATTGACGCTGCTGGCATGGCTAAGGCTATTGTCGAGAAACCTGTGGTCATTATTGCCCACACCATTCCAGGCAAGGGCGTCGACTTTATGGAGTACGACTTCCACTGGCATGGTGTTGCGCCAAATCATGAGCAGGCAAAGATCGCTCTCAAAGAAATCCATACGCTGCAAGGCAAAATCAGAAGCGAAGGAGAATAGATGAGCGACATGCACTTGATTCAGGGCATCCGTGCAAAAGATATCAGGTCAGAGCCCATTCGCGCTGGCTTTGGGCGTGGTTTAGTCGAAGCTGCCCGCCGTTCTGAAGACGTTGTCGGTATCTGCGCCGACCTTACTGACAGCACCAAGATGGGTGATTTTGCCAAGGCCTTCCCTGAGCGCTTTATCGAGGCCGGCATTGCCGAGCAGAATATCGCAACTGTGGGCGCCGGCTTAGCCGCCTTGGGCAAAGTACCATTCGTTACCAGCTATGCCGCTTTTAGCCCGGGGCGTAACTGGGAACAGATCCGTACTACCGCCTGCCTTAACGACCGCCCTGTCAAATTCGTCGGTTCTCACGCCGGTCTCAGCGTGGGGCCAGACGGCGCAACTCACCAAGTACTCGAAGACATCGCCCTTATGCGCGTCATGCCCAACATGAAGGTCTTTGCTCCCTGCGATTCGGTAGAGGCCGAAAAGATCACCTTGGCCATGGCTACCGATCCGCAGCCAAACTATATGCGCTTGGCCCGGGAAGCCACGCCAATCATTACCACCGGAAAAACACCATTCGAAATCGGCAAAGCCCAAATCTTCCATGAAGGGTCGGACCTCACAATAATCGCCACTGGCACCATGACCTACCACGCACTTATAGCTGCCGATATGCTCAAAAAGGACAATATTCATGCCGAAGTCATTCACGTAGCCACTATCAAACCGTTGGATGAAAAGACCATTCTTGCCAGCATCAAGAAGACCGGCCTTGTGCTGACGGCCGAGGAAGGCCAGATTGCCGGTGGGCTTGGCGGTGCCATTGCCGAATTGACGGCAGAGAAATATCCGATACTCATGCGCCGCATTGGTATGAAAGATCATTTCGGCGAATCCGGTGATCCGAGTGAGCTATTTGAACATTTCGGCCTCACTGCCACCCACATCGCACTTGTAGCGCACCAACTGCTCGAGAAAAAGCGTTAGGCACCGCCAACCATAAGCTCTATACTAGTGTGTATGGATACAGTAGAACTTGAGAAGATTGCCAAAAAAATGGTAACGCCCGGCAAAGGACTATTAGCTGCCGACGAAAGCAACGCCAGCTGCCAGAAACGATTCGATGCTGTGCATGTGCCCTGCACTGAAAAAACCCGGCGCGAATATCGCGGGCTTCTTGTCACTACCCCCGGAGCAGAAAAATTCTTAAGCGGCGTCATCTTTTATGATGAAACCTTCTGGCAGGCAACTAACACTGGCCAGGTCTTCCGTGAGTACCTCAAAAATCATGATGTTTTGCCAGGTATTAAGGTAGATGCCGGACTGGTTGACTTGCCGGGCTTTCCAGGCGAGAAAGTAACTCAGGGGCTGGATGGCTTGCCCGAACGACTAGCCACTTACCGCGCGGCAGGCGCCCGTTTCGCCAAATGGCGGGCTGCAATCGCGATCGGCGATGGCATCCCGACAGACGAATGCATCGGCGCCAATACTCTCTCGCTGGCACGTTACGCACGTCTGTGCCAAGACGCTGGTATCGTGCCGATGGTCGAGCCAGAGGTACTATTCGATGGCAACCATACTATTGAACAGTGCGAGCAAGTACTCGGCCACGTGCTCGATACTCTTTTCCAAACCATGCGCGCTTTCCGCGTGCATCTGCCTGGAGCAATTCTTAAGACGAGTATGGTACTGCCGGGCAAGGATAGCGGCACCCCGATTGACCACGACGATGTTGCTGAGCGCACCATTCGCGTCTTCCGCGAGCATGTACCTGAAGAGCTAGGCGGCATTGTCTTCTTAAGCGGCGGCCAAACCAGCAGCGATGCCTTTGCCGACCTCAACCAAATTATTCAGCGCATCAATGAGAGTGGACCGCACCCCTGGAACATCACCTTTTCCTACTCCCGCGCATTACAAGACCCGGTGCTCAAAGCTTGGGCCGCCAACCGCAACGCAGTACACCAAACACAAGACATCTTCTATCGCCAACTAGAATTAGCCGCCAGCGCCAGCAAAGGCGAGCTCGATGAATCTTCACTAGATAGCGACGGCTTCGTCTCCCACGCCCAAGATCTTTAAAAGACTTAGGAAGCCGGTCTTACTCATCGTTAGTAAGGAAGACTACTTGGCGTGTCACCCGTTGGATCTGTTAAACTTATATCTAAAGGGAGAGGCAGGCAATTCTCGCATGCTGCGTCTGTAGTTAACATTTTCATCTCCGTCAGCGACATACCGTCTCTGGCTTCCGAGCGGAACGGCTTCAGCAGGGCGGTTGCAAAGAGAGCTCTCTGCAACCCCCTTTGGCGTAAACCGCAAAAAGATCCTTCCAAGTCTACTATCGTAGGCTCGAGGGTCGAACTGCCAATAACATGAACAAGCTCTTCATATGGTATCTGCGATGGCTCTTCGCTTGCCACCTCGCTGGCATTAAAGAGGTAGGGGGACGCGCCGTTGACTCTATCAGGCGCAAACCAATCCCAGGGAGCGTGCCGCATCGTTTGATGCCAATTAGATTGACGCGCAATGACCAATCCCGGCACCGGAATGTCACGCCCGCTGCGTTCTTGTAAATAGGATCGTATTGTCTCTAGATTAGTACCATTCAACGTTAAACCAGCGACTCGTTGCTCCTTCGCCGCAGCAAACGACGCCGGGGTCATAAACCAGGGCATTTCTCCTCGTTGCACCCGACTATTCTCGCCATGGCTCATATAAACGAACTATCTCATAACAGGCCGAGGACAGCAAGTTTGAATTTTAGCGGTAGGCGTGACACAATAGAGTAAACATAAGTATTTTAGAGAAAGAGGGGGCATGCACGACTTCGACGTCATCAGTATTGGCGATATCGTAACCGACGCGTTTATCAAACTAATCGGCGAAGATGCACGTGTTGTTGACGACGATCAAGGCAACAAATGGCTGGCCATGCAATTTGGCACCAAGCTTCCATATGACCATGCCGAAATTGTCGAAGGGGTAGGTAATGCCGCCAATGGTGCCGTTGCTTTCGCCCGTCTTGGCCTCAAAACCGGATTCGTGACTAATGTCGGTGGTGACCAAGAGGGTCGGGATATGATTATGGCGCTCGGGAAAAACAAAGTGGACACCCGTTTTGTACGCATTAACCCGCAAAAGAAAAGCAATTATCACTATGTGCTGTGGTATAAAGAAGAGCGCACCATCCTTATCCGGCACGAAGAATACGATTACCACTGGCCACACATGCGGCCCGATGAAATACCGCGCTGGGTATATTTTAGCTCTATTAGCAAGCACGCGTTGCCCTATCACGACCAAGTGGCCGACTGGCTGGAGGCCAACCCATCGGTCCATCTCGCCCTCCAGCCTGGCACCTTTCAAATGGAAGCCGGAACTCACCGCTTAGCCCGACTCTATAAACGGTGCTCTGTGCTGATTCTAAACCGCGAAGAAGCGGTAACGGTTGGTGGCGGTAAGCACGAAGACATACATGATCTATTCGATCACCTGCACAAACTCGGGCCGAAAGTGGTTGTTATTACCGATGGTCCTAAAGGAGCCTACGCCAGCGACGGCCAGCAACGACTCAAGATGCCGCTGTATCCCGACCCAGCTCCACCTGTCGACCGCACTGGCGCAGGTGACGCTTTCGCCTCGACTTTTGTAGCTGCGGCAGCTAAGGGGCTCTCGTTACATGACGCACTACGCTGGGCACCAATTAACTCGATGAGTGTTGTGCAAAAGGTAGGTGCACAAGCAGGACTACTTAAAGAAAAAGAACTGCTGGAGTGGTTGCATAAGGCGCCAAAAAGCTACGAGCCAAAACCACTGTAGATAATCACCGCCCATCCTAAAATATTGCGGTCAGTTTGTACGTGGGGCAATCTTTTCCTCCTTAAAAACCGTACATAGTATGCTAACGTATACCCATGTCAGACCTTTCTGGACGTTTAGCAACCTTTGATACCATGCTCGACATATCTGCCAATAGATTAGAGATCGTCGATCCAGATTACTTTGCCATTCGGCCTGCCTTGGAGCTGGAAGCTTACCATCAACTTAGAGAACTGACATCTAAACTTGGGTCTTTGACGCTCCACCGACTGACGGGTGCTGCAAATCACAAACAACTGACAGCCGTGAGAGCGATGTTGAGTTTTGGCTATGACAACGGGGAAGGCGAACTACGGTGCATAGCATGGCCTCGATCCGAGGCATCGCCACCAGATGCATATCACAATGAAATAGCAGAGGAATTCATACAAATTGCAGGTGACGCGAACTTTGTTGGCGCTCACCCTGATTCTATACCCGGTTTGATCATACGGGGCCCTAACCGCCAAGCTTTTATCGGCGGCACATATGATCTGCCCGACCCGCATAAGCTTGCGATCGCTAGCTCAGCCCGGGCGACCCCCTCCGTTGGATACAGCATCATCGACTGGGATGATCCCACTGCAAACTTTACCCTCGCTGGGCAGGACATATCGAGATAGCAGCGCAGGCAAACCAGCTCCTAAATGCTATAATGGCCTACAAGATGAAGCTAAAATTAAACGTCCAGGCATGGCTTCGGGCAAACTGGCGCACGCTGACTATGTTTGGGGTAATGCTCGTCGGTTTTGGCTGGATGCTGTACTGGCAATTACAGCCGCTCACCAATGGATATAGTGCAAACGAGCTGCAAACCATGCGGGCTAGCTCCAGCCTTACATACATTTTTCATCATCCTATCAATGCGCCTTTCACTTTACTGGCGCATGCCCTTCTGCTTCTAGACAACCATCTCTTGATGCTTCGCCTGACATCCGTGATATTTGGTCTTACGACTATCAGTATCTTTTTTTGGCTGGTACGACATTGGCATGACGAGCGGAGCGCTTTTTTAGGGACACTAGTTTTCGGTACATCAGCATGGTTTGTCCACGGGGCACGGCTCGGCACTCCCGACGTGCTACTCCTGCTACTTTTGGCATTAGTAGCCTGTGGCACCTGGCTAAAACAAAGACCTAGGGCGGTACCACTATTTGCTTGTTTTATCCTGGCAGCGGGTCTGGCATACGTACCTGGTATGATATGGTTCATTGCCGCTGGGGTCGTGTGGCGATGGAAAACCATAGATAAAATATTTAACAAGCAGCTGTGGATGGTGAGCCTTGGAGCATTGCTCCTGTTGGTCACACTCGCCCCGCTTGGCTGGGCAATCTATAAAACGCCGCACATAGCTAAAGAATTGGTGGGCCTCCCGCTCAATGGTTGGCCACAAGTCTTACCTACGATCCGCTCGATAGTAGAGGTGCCAGTATATATCTTTTTGCGTGGACCATTCGCTCCAGAACACTGGGTCGGTCGGGTGCCGCTGCTTGATGCGTTTAGCGTGGCAATGTGCTGTATCGGTGCCTATCTATATGCGCGCCACTTCAAATTAGCCAGAGCCAAGGCGACTCTGACAATTCTAGCGATAGGCACAATACTGTCTGGACTCGGCGGAGCAGTATCGCTCACCCTCTTGGTACCATTCTTATATCTGCTAGTGGCCACGGGCATTGGCTTCATGCTCGATAGATGGTGGGTAGTGTTTCCGCGCAACGTGATCGCGCAGGGAATTGGCTTGGGGCTTGTAGGTCTTGCCGTATTGGTCAGCTGTTGGTATTCGCTAACGGCGTATTTTGTGGTCTGGCCCAATACCCCCACCACCAAGGCAATTTTCGTCGTCTCATCTGATACAATAAAGAAGTAACAGGAGTTTAGGAATGAGTCGTTTCGATCAAGCTAAGATGCTATTAAAGGTCAAGAAGTTACAAAAAGAGTTACAAAGACAAATCATCACCATTGTAAAAGGTGATGGTGCGGTCAAGGTTGAAATCACCGGCGATCAGAAAATTAAAAAGATCTCCATCGACCCATCGTTTGTCGATCTGAAGGATATCGGACAGCTCGAGCGCTGGCTGGAAGATGCTATCAAAGAAGCAATTAGCGCCAGTCAAAAACTGGCCGCCGAAAAGATGCAACCCATGATGGGCATCCTCGGCGATCTCGGCATGTAAAACTCGAGAGTAAACAGCATGTCCATTCTTCCGCCCGCGCTCACTGATGTTATTGAGGCGCTCGGCACGCTGCCCGGTGTTGGGCCGCGCACTGCCGAACGTTATGCGTATTATTTGGTGCGCAACGACTCAACCAAAGCTCAAAAGTTAGCAAGCGCGCTCCAGGATATGCACGCAGGTGTAGGGTACTGCAAAAAGACCTACGCACTCGTGCCGGCAGGACAGGAGTTGTCTGATCTATACACCGACCCCAGACGCGACAAAACGCTAGTGGCAGTGGTGGCAGAACCATTCGATATCGTCGCGCTTGAAAAAACGGCTAGCTTTAATGGCACCTACCATGTGCTGGGCGGCCTGGTTTCCCCCATTGATGGTGTGGGGCCGGAAAGCTTACGCATTGCCGAGCTCATCCAACGAATCGACGACGACGGGGTGCAGGAGATTATCCTCGCTACCAACGCCAGTGTAGAAGGCGAATCAACTGCGCTCTATATCCAAAAACAAATTGGCGACCGGCCAGTGCAAGTCACTCGCCTAGCGCGTGGGCTACCGATAGGCGTCGACCTGGAATACGCTGACCAAATCACGCTCACCCGGGCACTCGAAGGACGCCAAACGCTCTAGTCGTACCGAACCCGCGGGAACCCCGGCCAAAGACAGTCCGGTGATATACTGACTTTATGGATCGCCCAAAGGCATTAAGGGCCGATACGATTCAACTTGCAGAAACAGTTCTGGGTCAACCATATTTTAGTGACCCACTATTAGAAACAGCTCTTCATGCTGACCCCTCTCAATTCCACGAAGATACGTATAATGCACGGCATCTAATACACACTGCAGTGTTACGGGGTTTAGCGAGCTTGCGCCACGCAGACCGGCTTGCGAGAAATGGTGACTTCGACCCCACGACCTGGCAGCCTTCTGATGGCGACTTAGAGGCGCTGCGCACCCAGCTATCGCCCGCCATTGCACGAATTGCTATTCTCAATAACTTTGATGCTTGGATGGACAGAACTAAGTATGGCAGCGCCGCAGGCCTCTGGCCCCTGCAACAAGTGGCGATGAATGATACATGGAAAACACTCAAAGAGCTACCCAAAGATTCGCGTGATCCAAATAGTAATTTTGGCGTTTCTACCCGCTTTGAACTAGCGACGGGCTTTGGCAAAACCATCCTTGCGTTAAAAACAGCACAGGCTGCGGGTGTCGGCCAAATTATTGGAGGTTCTGTGCCGGTGAAACCCCGGATGCTATATGTGACGTCCCGAAGGCACCTCATCCGGCAGCTCAAAGAGGACGCCGCGAAGCATACTCCTGACATTCCCGTCAGCAAATTATATTGGGTAAATTCGCATGCACCCGACGGCATAGCAGCTACTACCTATCCGGCTCTTATAGAACGGCTCGAACGAGATGCAGACTTTCTTAATAATTACAGAGGGGGCATTGTTTGCCTTGATGAAGTCCACAACAGCCTAGGCCCCTTATTCCAAGAAAAGATTGAGGATGTAAAAAAGGACACCTTAGTATTAGCATATACAGCCACGCCCAGCTATGCCGATGGCCGAACTGTAAGAGACCTCTTTCCCCATCTGACATCAGAATACGATATACCTACCTGCATCCAGAATGGTGCAATACGCGGCGTACAGCTACTGGCCATCTCATCCGGCCATGAATTTACAATCGACACGAAAGATCTCAATGACGATGACCTTGCTCTAGGAGATTTTAGAACTAGCGATCTATATGCACTTGTCGATAGCCACGATCGCAATACTCAGATTGCCGATATCGCACAAGCCTTCGTAGAGGGAGGCAGACCGGCTTATATTTCTTGTATACCGGGCAGAAAATGCCGCCACAGCCAATTACTAAAAGGAATATTGGACCAACGGCAGATTGTCGACGCCGTCACAGGTGAGACACGTCTACTGCGGGCCGAAATCGTCAATTCATACCTCCCCCGTGCTGAGGTAAAAAAGCACAAAGCTGCATTTGAAGCTGGCGAGCTAGACGTATTGCTTGACGTCGGATTACTAGGAGAAGGAAGCCACTTGAAAGGACTCCTTGCAATGGTTCTGACATCACCGACCACCTCCTCATTGCGGCATGTGCAACGCTTTGGTCGTGGACTACATAAGGACGAAGCCCAACCGGCCGTTCCTTACACAGTAGTTGCAGAAATATTTGACAAGCTGACCTACATCGTAAACGAGTCTGAATTTGTTAAACGACTCCCTGCCCGCTATTTTACAAGTTGGGATATCTTCCAGGATACGGCATTCGAAAATGGTGTTATTTACGAAGCAACGGGGAAAAGAACACCCCGGTCTCAGGGCGGAAATGAAGGTCAAATTGTTAAAGGAGTAAAGCTTCCTGCTCAAGTCGTACGCTCCATGCAACAATTCGACCCCGAATTACTCCATGCAGCATTTTTTGTTCGGACATCAACAACCGAACTCGGCCCACCGCCTGAAGGGTTGGCGCCAATTGGCGATCTCATTAAAGCGGCGGGGCGTTACGGAGAAATGACTCCTGAATTTGCACGCAAAACCATTAAACGCAAGCTTGATATCGATAGCACGCTCTATATGGGCACACATCACCCTGTCTTTTGTGCCCCAAATACTAAGGAAGTCATAGAAATCCTAAAAGAATCACCTATATTAGATAAGCCTCCTGAGGGGTGGAAAAATGCCGCTACAATCGCAAAGAAGTATGGCCTGTCAGATAGAAAGGTCCGTAAGGCAATAGAGGATCTTGGTCCGACACTACAAAGTAAACCGTTTAGTTCAAAGGGTAGTCGAGACAATGAAGGTATTGCGTTTTATCCGCCTGAGGATCAAGAACGCATCTATACGCGCGCCAAGCCACTCGAAGATCTTGCTCCGGGAGATCACACTGCCAAGAGCATAGCAGATGAATGCGGCACGAACCAAGAAGGAGTCAATGCCTTCTTTAAAAGCCGTGGGCATACTGGCGAACCTAAAAAAGGTTCTAAGGGTATAAGAACAGCAACGTATTCGGCCCAACAGCGCGCGGCATTCCGGGACTACTTCTACGGTAGAGAAGTACCACCCCGAGCGGCTTTTATCCAAGACCTCGTAGAGGCTACTGGCTTAACGAGGCATACGGTTGACTACCGACTTAAAGACCAACACCTGGGTGTATATGTGCACAAAGGTGGCGGCAACAATCGTTTTATTGAAGCAGAAATGGTTCCGAGTATCATCGGTCTGATAGATCCACGCTTTTCCGGGGTGATTGATTTAGATACATATGCCGAACACTACGATCTTGAACCACAACAGGTAATGGCTATACTTAACACCTGTCAAGGGGGCAATGAGCATATCCTTGTAGTGGGTAGTGTAAGGCTCTTGAAGCCAGCCATCCTTCCCGAATTAAACGAAGCTACTATGAGATATATAAAAGGCAAAGGGCGCTCCCTTGGCGCGAGCTTACAACGAGTAGCATCAGAGACGGTTAAGCAAGTACCAATACCTGCCGATGCTAAACTCGTACGTATCGAGGGCGCGCTTAGACAACTAGGCTGGTCGATTGAATCACTACTAACGCTCATGCGTGTGGCAAGAATTCCCCGTCAAGCTCTCGCCCGGGATCCCGCAACCAATGAACTAATAATGCATAATGAATTTATGCGACGCCTAATAAATCATACTGCACGCTTACAGGAGGCAACGAGCGATGACTATACTCTAGCCGAGGCGGCAGAGAAGTTGCATATGAATACATCCGACCTATTTACCTTTGTCACTTCAGAGACCCCCAATCGTGAGATTTTACGTGTGCTGAGGAAGAACGCCAAGAGCAACTCCCCGCCTACCGCTATCGATGTATATTTATCCGCGCAGTCGATAGTACATGTGGCATATGCAAGGCAAAAACCAGGCAACTGATCTTCATCTAACTCGGCCCTACCTGGAGCAAGTACGGTATTTACACTATCTTTGCTATACTTAAACATAGTAACAACCTGTCAAGATACTGATAGAAAATAATGTACCCTGAAGCTTCCGCCATTGCCGAGATAGTAAGCGATGCCCATCGCATCGTTATTCTGCAAGCAGACAATCCGGACGGCGACTCACTAGGGAGCGCCCTCGCCTTAGAGCAGATTTTGCACGAAATGGGCAAAGACCCCATTCTGTACTGCGGGGCCGATATCCCGTCCTACCTGTCGTATTTACCCGGCTGGGACAGGGTAAGCAAAGACATACCGCACAATTTCGACGCCAGTATCATTGTCGATACCAGTGCCGATAGCCTATTCGAAAATTTAGCCAAGAGCGGACAAAAAGGCTGGATAGCCGCCAAGCGCCTCATTGTCATCGACCACCACCCGGTAGACAACACCATTACTTACGCCAATATTGTCTGCAACAAGCCGGCTGTCGCCACGGGAGAAATAATCTACGAGCTTGCTCAGCAGCTTGGTTGGCCGCTCAATAACACCGCTAAAGATATGATCGCCACCGCTATATTATCGGACAGTCTCGGACTCATGACCGACGCCACTACTGCCCGTAGCATTCACATCATCGCCGAGCTAGTAGAGGGCGGCGTGAGTCTACCCACATTGGAAAATGCTCGGCGCGACCTCATGCGCAAAAGCCCACAGCTCGTTTCATACAAGGGGGAGCTGTTGCAACGTATCGAATACTGTGCAGACAACCGCATTGCCGCCATCACTATTCCCTGGAGCGAAATTGAGCGCTACAGCCCCGAATACAATCCGTCTATGCTGGTGATCGACGACATGCGTAGCACCGTAGGTGTTCAGCTCGCCATTTCGTTCAAGCTCTATAACGATGGGCATGTAACCGCTAAAATCCGCGCCAACTTTGGGTACCCGGTAGCTGGCGAGCTAGCAAAGCACTTCGGCGGCGGCGGACATCCCTATGCCAGTGGGTTTAAGATTACCCAATCGCGCCCATTTAACGAAATAAAATCAGAGTGTATCAACGTTGCCGCCAGCCTCCTCGATCAACTTGAACAGGATAAAATCCATGAGCATGCAACTCTACAACACGCTGACGCATAGTCTCGAACCGTTTACGCCAATCGAAACGGGCCACGTACGTATGTACTCTTGCGGCCCCACTGTCTACGATCACGCCCACATCGGTAATCTGAGCGCATACATTTTTGCCGATACGCTGCGTCGAACGCTCGCGGCTTCTGGATATCGCATCACGCATGCCATGAACTACACCGATGTCGACGATAAAACAATTCGCCGAAGCCGCGAACGCTATCCGGATGAAGACCCTAACGTCGCTCTCCGCAAACTCACCGACGAGTACATTGCTATTTTCTTACATGACATGAGTCGAATTGGAAACGACATACACCGTCTTACTTTTTTGCGCGCGACCGACGAAATAGAGGGTATGCAAGCCCTCGTCACCACGCTACACCAGGATGGCTTTGCCTATATTGCAGACGACGGCGTGTACTTTTCGATTGCCGCTTACAAAGACAGTGGCAAGACATACGGGCAGCTGCTCGAGCTGCAAGAAAGCAACACCAGCGAAGCTCGCATCCAAAACGACGAATACGACAAAGAGTCAGTCCACGACTTTGCACTCTGGAAGAAGCGCAAACAGGGCGAGCCATCCTGGGATTTTTCCCTGGACGGGCACGATCTACCTGGAAGACCAGGCTGGCACATTGAATGCTCAGTCATGAGCCGCAAAGCGCTTGGGCAGCCGTTCGATGTCCATACCGGCGGTGTCGATTTAATTTTTCCCCATCACGAAAACGAAATAGCCCAGAGCACAGCAGGCGAAGCCAATCCAGTAATGTCGGCTTTTTTTGCCCACAATGAGCATATTCTGGTAGACGGTAAAAAAATGGCTAAGTCGGCCCAGAATTTCTATACGCTGACAGATGTACAAGAACGGGGATACGATCCACTCGCTTTTAGGCTTATGATATTACAGGCCCACTACCGCAATCAGGTAAATTTTACCTGGGAAAGTTTGGAAGCGGCCCAGAATCGCTTGCAGAGATTCCGCAATCTCGCTGTTCAGCGGTTCCAGACGTCCGTAATGTCTAAGGAATCCAGCCACGTAGAGATCCCGAAAGAAAAAATTTTGGCTGCCCTGCAAAATGATCTCGACACACCGCGCGCACTCGCCCTCATCGAAAGCTATATCGACCAGATCGAGCAAACTCCGTCCAACGACCCTTCGCGTATCGAAGACTTCATCACCTTCCTTGATGACTCATTTGGCCTCGATTTACTACAGCAACCCGATATATCTGGCGAGCAGAAGCAATACATTGCCAAGCGTCAGCAAGCCCGAGACGCCAAAGATTGGAGTACGTCTGACGAAATGCGCGGGCAATTGGCAGCGCAAGGTATTGGTGTGCGTGACAGCCCGAGGGGGCCAGTCTGGTTCCGACAATAAACTGTCAAGGACCGCGCATTCTGCTATCATAAAGCATATATATGAGCAGTACGATCAAGCAACGTGGGCTAGCTGACGTCGGCCTTCTGGCGATCGTACTCGCGCTATGTGTCGTTATCGCAGCCGGAATGATGGTCATGATCCATGCCCAGGAAAAAACCGCCAGAAATAACAGCAAAGCGCACGACTCGATTAAAAAGATAAATCCAGATTACGCTCCGTAAAAAACTAGCCAAGGGCTAGAACTACGATGCCCGCAATACCTACTACAGCACCTGCGAGAGGAATTGGGCGGATTACTTCATGCAGCTGCTTAATCGCCAAAAATACGGTGATAAGCGGATAGCAGGCTGATACGGCAACTACTACGGCCGCCAGACTAGCCGTCTGGCCGATGCCGACGCTCACTGCCAAAAATCCAACAAGCTGTAGCAGACTGGCACCAAGCAAAGATATATCCGTAAGCTGCGGCAAGCTGGGCCGCCACACGCTTTCTCGACGAGCAATGAGTGGCAATAATAATAAGAAAGTAACCGCGCTACTCATTACTTGTAACAGCATTGCAAATTGCCAACCGATCTTGCTGATTGCTTGCGCCAGTAGCGCGAAGGTCACGCCCCAACACAATGCTGCGCCCACGCCAAAGAAAGGCCCTATCCCCAGCATATCTTTTGTTCTCCGACGACCAACCATACCCGATGCCAGCGCCGCGCCGCCTATTACCAGGAGAATACCCACTCCTTGTATAAGACGCAGCGTATTACCAAACGCGAGTATGAGCAGCAGGACAGTAATAAGCGGGTACATGCTGCCAAGCGGGCTTACAATACTCACCGGACCAAGCTCTAGCCCTTTAAAAAACGAAGCCATGGCACAGGCGTAAGCAATACCAGCTGCCAACGCATATATAACTGCACTGGCTACGACCTGCGTATGCCCACGCATACATATCACATAGAGCAGGCCGTATAACACAGCAGATACAGCATTTACGAAGAAGGCCGTACTTACACCGCCAAACTTTTTTGCAGCCCGCGCTCCCAAAAAATCGGACAACCCCCAAGATATGGAGGCCACCAACCCAAAAGAAACCGCCTGAAACGCTCCGCTACTCATGTCATCACCCGGAAGCGCTCTCTACGTACCAGCATGAGCGCCAGCATTGCCTGGCTTATCGTGTCTGGTAATAGCCTCATAGGTCGATTCTTCGATGATGCGCTTCGTGCGCAAGTAATCAAGCAGCGCAATACGCAAGCAGCCCATTAATGGAATAGCCACCAAACCACCAAACAGGCCTCCAAAATTGACACCAATAATCACCGAGCTAAAGACAAGCAATGGAGACATATTGGTGGAGTTAGCCTGAATACGCGGCTGAATGATATAGTTCTCGATCTGCTGGTACAGAATGTAGTAAGCTAAAATGCTCGCGGCCGTCCATGGGGAATGGAACAACGCCACTGTCGTAACAATCACTGCGCCAATAGTGTGTCCAATGAGCGGTATCAGGCCGCACACAAAGACGATTACAATCAGTGCTGCCGGGTAATTGATGCCCAAAATAAGCAATGCCGGCAATAGCATACACGAAGCAATGAAGGCGAGCGTTACCTGGCCATTCACATAGCCCTTTACCACCCGGTACATATCCCTCGCCAAACGATCAGCTCTGGCATGATGATTATCGGGAATAAGATCACGCGCAAAAGTTACCCACAGCGGCCCCTCAATCAACATCATAAATGTCAGTACCAAGATAGTAAGTACCGAGAAGATACTACTACCAATCTTAACCACGCTATTTACGGCAGTACCACCAATATTACCCGAGCGCTCTGAAAGTTGATGAGAGAGCTTGTCGACCTGGGTCTCCAGATGATAACGGGCAACGAAGTGCCCCAGCGACCCGTCTTGATCTCGCACTTGCTCGACAAGACCTGGAGCAGCGCTAATAAAATTACTGGTTTGGCGGACCAGTGGCGGCACGATGCTCGCTAGAAAACTAAACAGGACAATAATAACGATGAAAAACGAGATAGCCGTAGCCAGCGCACGACTCCCGCGGCGCTTACCCGGCAAACGCTGTGCAATCCAATGCACCGGGGCATTGAGGGCCAAGGACAAAAAGAAACCGGTAAAGAGAAGGATAACAGCATGGCGAGCCTGCTTGAGCGCCGCCACCATAATAATCGAGAGAATCACTACTCCCATGACGCGCACGACTGTTCTATTAGAGACGGTTATAGCGACACTGGGGACTTTTTCGGTAGAATGAGATTCGGCCATAACTTAATGATATTATGGCCCAGCCCCGATGCTTATGCAAGGCGACTCATACCTTCTTCGAGCGTTTCGCGATTGCTTCTTCGTAAACCTGCACCGTACGCTCGCCTATAGTTTGTACATCACATTCCCTTGCGTAGGCCTGCTGCCAGGTGCGGGCAACTTTCCGTGCGTTGTCGTCGTGCAACGCCTCAACGACCCGATTGGCGAAGGCGGTCGTATCACGCGGGTCAAATAACTGATCGACATGCGTGCCCATGACACTGGCATAGCCAGGATTATTGCCAGCAAGCACGATGCCGGTTGACGCAGCCATCGCCTCAAGTAGCACCACACCAAAGCTTTCACCCCCGGTACTGGGATAGACGACGACGTCCGCTGAAGCTAGATACCTCGGTTTATCCGCTTCACTGATAAACCCCTCGAATGACACAATATCTTCGAGCTTACTGGCGGCCGCATACTGCTTAAGATCGGCCTCCAGCGGCCCGCCGCCGCAGAGCACGACACGTGCACCAACAGGCCAGCTACCATTTTTTACGGCGTACGCTACAGCCTGCAGCAAATAGCGGCAGCCTTTGCGCTCTACAAAACGACCCAAATATACCACCGTTTGCCCATGATTAAACCGCTCAAACGGCTCCGCACCATACATATGCCCTAGGTCGACAGGCAAGGGCATGACGGTGCAGTGCAATCCAAACGTTTCCCGGGCAAAATCCGCCGCTGCCGGCGCGGCTACCATAGCATCAAAACGCCGCAAGCTCTTCGACACCCACAAGCCTAGTAAGCGATTGGCGGTACGCACCAAAAACGATTCACCAGCGACATGGAATGTTCCAACGACTGCAGTGTCGGATGCAGCAAGTCGGATAATCCGACCGGCCAAAAAAGGACTATACGGTGCTTGCACATGCAACACGTCGAAATGAACGCCAGACAACAGCTCTCGAATCGGCCCGCGCCGGGCAGGCAAGGGGATCGCCATCCGATTCTGGTTAAACCTCACGCTCATGTTATTGCTTAATGAATGAAGATTAGCGATATCCGTACGCTTGGTTTCACCGACCAAGTAATGTACCTCGTGACCTTGCGTAATGAGCCAGCGGCTCAAGGTCAGTACATATTGTTGCACGCCATCCGGCTTATCTAAAGAATCGTCAAAAACAAAGCCGGTGGTGAGCTTAGCCATGCAACCGTTTACCGGCCCTCAAGGCTTTTGCGTACACTTCTTCGTACTGGGTAACGACATGTTCCCAGCTATACAATGTCATCTCTTTAGCGGCCCATGCGCGCCACAAGACCCGTAGCTTGGGTTGATACAGCAACAAATCGAGTCTGCGGGCAAAATCGTCAATCTGCTTGGGGTCGACGAGCGATAGCGCACCCAAACCCTTCATAACACTCTCGTATCCTGGATTATCACCAGCCACCGTCACCAAACCGGAGGCCATCGCCTCCAGCAAAACAATACCGAAACTTTCGCCAAAAAGTGATGGAGCGCAAAACAGGTCGGACGAGCGCAGTAACTTAATCTTTTCTTCGTCACTAACATAACCCAAGAAACTAACGTTCTTGAGGTCGAGGTCTTCCGCCAAGGCTTCCATTTTTTCCCGATCCACGCCATGTCCGGCTAATATCAGAGAGACATCTGGCCTTGTCTTTTGCAGCACGCGAAAGGCATGGAGTAGGTATTTTACGCCTTTGCGTCCCTCAATACGACCCACGTACAAAATCGTCTTTTCCGGCCGGTTATCATTAAAGTGGGCCGGTGGTCGAAAACGATCGTCCACTGCGTTAGGAATTATCGCTACTGGCGCATCAGTCAGGCTACTGACATATTCGGCGGCGGCGTCCGATACAGCCGTGAAGGCGTCGATATATTTTAATATCGGCTTCGTGTACGGGGTAATCACCTTCGCCATCGTACGGCTCATAACCGTTTCAGGAAGCTTGGCGTGAAACGTAGCAATATTAATCCCTTTGGAACGGCTCAGGATCTGTGCGCTCAGCATAGGTATCCATGGTTCGTGAAAGTGTAATATATCGAACTCGTGCGTCGCTAGCATCCGCTCGATGCTCTCACTGACACTCGCAGAAATCTGAATCGTGGTATGCGTAGGCGACTTAAAATCGGTGCTGCTGCCCACAAAAATAACGTGGTCTTCTGGCTCATCGCCATGCGATTGTGGACGAGGAGTAATAATATACACATCGTGCCCTCGCCGACGCAATTCCGCTTGCTGTGCTTTTATTACTTCTAGCACGCCACCATTTTTATTGACCCCATACGGACAGACTAAGCCAATTTTCATAATTGCCCCTATTGTATCACGCTAATTATCTTGTTGATTAAACCAGCGCCGGACCTTCGGCGGGATAAAAGCAGCCGACTCCTTTTTGGTCGCTACCACGCTGGGGGCGTGTGTCTGTAGGTCTAATTCTGCACCCCGGAAATCGGAGTAAATAACCCGCAAGTGCTGCTCCACTCGGTAGCTGTTGAAGTAATAATCGCCTTTGGTCGCAATATGCCACACCGGTATCTTGACTTGCTTTTTACAGTTATCCAAATGCAGGAACTCTTTAGTGGTAAACAGGTGCGTTCTAAGGTCGTTAATTTGCCACAGCTCCAGCTCGGTTTCCATAACAGCGTTGAACATATCAAGCCCGTCGGCGGCGGCGGCCTCGAACTTATGACGGGCATTGTGCGTATGTGTGTAAGCATAGCGCAGCGTGAAAGAATTGAGGCCCACCAGCTTAAAGAGCCCGGTTATGCCAGGGATGAGCGCCATACTGACCGCCGTACGGTAGAACAACATGCGGCGCTTCGTAAAGGTGAAATCATCGCTATGGGCAAAGCCAATACAACTCACTACCACATCGACCTTCTTAGTAAGCTCCGGATATCGCTGCAGCATGCGCGTCACAATCACAAAACCGAAAGAAATGCCGGCAATGCGGATACGGCGCCGCTTGTAGCGCAACTTGATAAACGCCGCCAGATAATCGGCCAAATTATCAATCGTCGGCTTTTTACCAATCTTATAAAAACTGTCCATACCGCCAAAACCGGGCAAGTCCGGCATTGTCACCGTGCCGAAGGCGTTAAAATTCTGGATAAGCCCCCACCAACGCTCCAGCTTGGCGTGATGGCCATATACAATCAGCACTTCACGCTTGTCGCCGACTTTTGCTGCCGGCAAGCGCAGCATGCGGCCGCGCAAGCCGTTCATATTGAGCGGCTCGATGTAAGGAGCGGGATCCGGATCTTTTGTTTGTTTTACCATGCTAGGTACCACTGTACGACAAGGTTTTGTATCTAGGCAAGAATAACATACAAATAACAACGAGTAGCAGAGTAACTCCCTACTTCCCGAGGAGAGTCAGGCGTAGTGCAACCAGGCGAGCGTAAGCTGGCCTGGTTGCACCGCTCTAGTTGGGTAGGAGGGAGTGGTATTCTTTTATCTGGCGAGCTTCTTATTCCCAGCCATTACTAACCAGGCAGAGGCAGCAGTGCAGGATGTCACATCTGAACGAGATCCGGGCTACGATGCTTTCAATGCTCAATTTTCTCCGTAATGCCATCCTCATACCGCTCAGTTTGCTATTGAGTGGGGTTGCGCAGCATTCTACCATTTTCAATGCTTACAGTAGGAACTCAGCGATTGGGCTAATATAACTTACCGTATGGCTGGTCTCTGGACGCACCGCATTTTATCCGATATACAAAACTAAGGACACGCACCAGCAGACGTCTTGGATTACGACCGAAATCATATAGGGGGCCGGGAAGTTGTGGCCCTAGCCAGATGGCCGCTTTTTTGGTATACTTTCCCCGTTGAATTCCGAAAGCTGTCGCTAATAAAGATAGCCAAAAGACAACCTATTGGGGGTTGGCCAAGTGGTAAGGCACCAGGTTTTGGTCCTGGCATTCGGGGGTTCGAATCCCTCACCCCCAGCCAAGACAAGATTTTCAAAACTACCCCTGTAAAACGGGGTGGTTTTTGGTTGAATTTGGGGTAGGCATATAGAACGCCAAAACTGCCTGTTTGACTTGATATACTTGATGCATGGAATTTAGAGATAAGGTTATTGTCATTACTGGCGGCAGCAAAGGATTCGGTAAAGGTTTAGCAAGAGCCTTCGCAAGCAAAGGTGCAAAAGTAGTTATCTCAAGCGACGATACAGATGTCCTTTTGGAAACGGCTCGTGAATTGCACATTGATTCTTTTCCTTCAGACGTTACCTCGTTTGATGAAGTTAAAGCGCTTGCTGATCATGTCATAGAAAAGTTCGACCGTATTGATATCTGGATCAATAATGCAGGCATCCAGATTGCTCCGAGCGGAGTTGAAGACGTCGATCTACAAAAACTCCATAGGCTGTTTGATATCAATTTCTTTGGTTACTTTTATGGATGTAGGGCCGCGTTACCTATTATGCGCAAGCAACGCAAAGGCGTAGTCGTAAACATAAACTCTACAGCTGGGTTGGATGGCAAACCGGAGCTCTCGGCTTATGTATCTTCAAAGTTCGCCATCAAAGGCCTTACACAGAGCCTTCGCGAAGAACTGAGAGGTATAGATATTCAGGTTTACGGGGTTCATCCGGGCGGTATGCAGACGGAGATTTACAAGGAGCTTTATCCAGCAGACTTCGACCAGTACATGAGCGTGGATTATGCTATCGAAAAGGTCATGGACAACTTTGCAGCGGCGCAGCCTGAGTTAGACCTTATTATTCGTCGCCCAAAGTAGACACCTCGTCATCGACTTCTGTAAGTAGCTTATTAATTTCATTCGCATTATTTTTTCACCCTCGCCCCTGTTAAAAGTTTTAACTAGGCACTCGATGCCTAGCCATAGAAAGAGCTCCAAATCAGAAGATCTAGAGCTTTTTCTATGTAGTCGGCATTTCTACCAAGTCTCAGTATGCTTTTTTATGTGGCATGGTTCGTTTTAGTTGCTCTATTTATGGCATAATAGTCCTTTATGAGCGAGTCTACCGGAGAAACGCCCAATAATCGGTCACTGCCAAAGTATGCTATGGTAGGTCGCATCATGGCTGCTGCAGTCTTAGCCGGAGGAGTCGTTGGAACTGGGGAGATCATTGAGAAATGGCACGACTCTGCCAATGAACATGGATGTTCACCGGTTAGCCAGGATTCATTATTGGCTGCGCAGCAGCTTCTAGATAGTTCTCCTGGAGACGAAATCAACAATAAGGGTTTGGTAACAATTAGGGAACACGCAGCTCAATCGAATGGTCTTACGGCTTATAATCCTAACTTGTATGACCAAAGTCTCTTGAATGACCTGAATTCTGGAAATAGGACAAAGTCCTCTCTACCTTTTAGGGACTATTTCAGTGCGGCTAAAAGTTTTAGCGCAAAGTTTGGCATTGATGTACGTATTAGTAAATCAAGCGATAATCTTGATTACAAGGGACAAGTTCCTAAAAATGAAGACCTTGAAGATCCCATAGCAAAGAAAGATATGGTTAACCTTATCCAATCGCTTGGAGCGGTGCCGCTTGAATACATACAGATGATTGGCTTGAAAAATATTGTACTAGAGGCAAACGCGAAGTCATATGCGGCAGCTTATGCAAAAGTGGGCGGACCCCATGACACGATTGTCTTAAATATTAGTATGGATAATGAACCACGAGTATTGTGGCACGAAGAAGGGCATTTATTCGATGCGATTACCTGTCATGGACCACAAGGCATGAAAAATGACCATGGCTTTACGGCGCTGAATGGAAGGCAGAAATATAACTCTAGTTCACATCCGATACCAGACTCGACGCACTATGAATTTGTGCAAGAGGCATCTGATGTGTTGGATGCTCATACTACTAAAAAGGATGGCCTGTGCGTTGCACTAGAAGAAATAAGGCATAAGGGACTCAACAATGTAGTTTTTACTGATGCATATGCCGGCACAAACCCCATGGAAGATAAGGCTCAACTCGCATCTTATTTTCCTGATAATATGGATAACGCTGATGTTTTTGACAACAACACACCGCTTTTGGAAAAAAAGTACGCCTATCTTTTCGCTAGATTATATGAACGTGACCCCAGGATTGCCCGTTTTTTTAACACTGTAAGCCTGCATTCAGGAATGACTACTGACTTTTTTGATACAGAATGTTCATCAAACTCTACGGCACCATTGCTATCGCCATTCTCTGAACATACAACATCTTCAATGCCTACCGGCAAGCAATATTAATACAACAGCATTATACCGTTCGACCACTTCTTTTGGCGAACGCTGAATAATGGGCAATAGATGGGCGTCGTACTCTTTCCCAGCCAAACCTTATACTCGTTGCTTTTGGTCCCACTTACTTGGGTGTCTGGATTATTTTTTAACTCTAAAAAGCCTTGACGAGCTAGTACGGGTTTGGTAATTTGTCTGTGGAAGACATATGTGAAACAGCATTTTGTACTTCATATGTGGCCAGTCAAGTTAGTAAGTTCGACAGTTTGTTAGTTAGTAGGTCACATCTGTGGGTGCAAGTCTTCCTGAGTATAAAGAGGCACGATTCGTGCCTCTTTTCTTTTGGTCCATGACCTAGCAAGTCTATCCACGAAGATTCAGTAGTGATCGCTTGAACAAAGCCAGTATTAGGATGAAATGTGGCCCATTGCTGTCATACTAAGGGTATGGACCTGGCATCGTTTGGCTGGACGGAAGAATTTCGTCAAAAATGGGAAGCACTACAATTGGTAGGCGCTCAGCCCGCTCGGGTAGTTGCGGACTTTGGCACGTCGCTCAAAATTGCAGCGCCCGAAGTTATGGCTGCCGAGTTATCCGGCAAGCTTGCTCACTATGCCGACCGCCAAGATGTCCCCAAGGTTGGCGACTGGGTTGCGGTGATGCCCTCCGATACTGGCCCCGCTATCATAGAAGCGGTCATTCCTCGCCGCACCGAAATTGCTCGCAAAGTTGCTGGGAAGCGAGCCATAAAACAAATCATCGCCGCCAATGTCGACATTGCCTTCGTGCTATTGGCGCTCGACAATGACTTCAATATTGAACGACTCAAACGATTTCTGTACCAATTGTCTATTGATGCTATTAGCCCGGTCATAGTGCTTAACAAAGCCGATAAAACAAATGACGTTGGCGGGTACATCGATAGCCTGCGCAACTTTAAACTACCGGTTATTGTGACAACTGCCATCGAAGGTACAGGTATTGCCCAGATACACGCTCACATTCCGGCTGGTAAGACTGCGATTTTGCTAGGATCATCGGGAGTGGGCAAATCGACTCTCACTAACCAGCTGCTGGGTGTTGACGAGCAAGCCACCCAAGCAGTGCGTGAATCCGACTCTACTGGCGTGCACACTACCGTACATCGTGAACTGTTTGTACTACCTGGCGGCGGTCTGCTCATAGACGCCCCGGGAGTACGCGAACTACAGCTCTGGGGTACCGAAGAAGACTTAGTCGAAAACTTTGATGATGTTGCCGAACTAGCTAGCCAATGCAAATACAGCAACTGCAAACACTTGCACGAAGAGGGCTGCGCCATACAGGCGGCCTTACTGGATGGAACGCTCAATCGTAGCCAGTACACCAGCTACCTCAAAATGAGACAAGAACTAGCCAGCCTCAAGGCCAAGCAAATCGTACGCAGCCAACGCAGCAACCAACGATCTAAAAAGAGCCTCCAGCGACGAAATCAAGACAGTATGAACGACGGTTGGTAGTTGCATTACGTAGCGCCTCGGCCGCTAGGGACACCCCCTAAGTGCGGGCCTTTGTGACACCGGTGGACTGCGAACTGTAATGCAAACGAGATGCTGCGGGGGTATCTCTCTACAGAGTCGTTCTACTCATTCGATCTCTAGTGATAAGTGCTCCAAGTATGGGACTAAGGACTACCGCACAGTATGTGAGATAGATCCAGGGGAACTGGCCAATATAGAAATCATGCGCACTTAAGGGATAAGGGGGGCAAGGAATCGAGCCCAGCCTTAGTAAGGCTGCGAACTACGCTCCGATGATCTTTTCCGTTTTATCGTTATGCAATTACTTATCGCGTACTTTTAAAAAGTTGGCTTCGATGACGTGACCATGGTCAATGACGCTGTCAACATCCAAATCAAAACCCAGTAGTGTCATCATTTTGCCGGTTGGGGTGCGCAATGCAGCAATCCTTTGTCGCTCTGTGCCACTCAGCGTACGGAGAGCTGGATCATTCATATGCTGGCGAAATAACATTGCATTCGTAGGATAGGATGGGTCATCGACCGTCCAATTAGACCGGAAGACTTCTACCGGATTGCCAACTTCATCCAAGTAATCGATCGTTTGCCTCATCTGCTCGGCTGGTCGGATGTCCGGATGTTTACGCGACGGCCAATCCCCTGGTGCGCGTGAGCGTATTATTGCCCGTAGCAAACCAGGTCGTTCTATATATGCGCTGAACATATACATCGGTAGCGGGTGCCCCACGCCAATGGTGTCCGGCGCCAATAGTGTGTAGTCAGCTATACTAACGCCCCTACCGGTTGTCTGCACCGTGAGCACGTTACCATTGAGAGTGCGCACACGCTCATGCATGTTCAAATGGAGTTCGGGAATAGCCAACTCATTAGGACGTCGATTTTCAAATTGTATTTCGTGCATGGCAACTGTTGTCTCAAATATATGCTTCTTGTCATTTGCTTTATCGAGATGCTTAAAGGTTTGGGGATGTTCACTGTCCCTAGCCACGCATTATAAACAGTCAGGAGCGGCTGTTTGTAAGTTCTAACCATTTCGGACCTTTAGCTTGGGGTAGCTAATCTCAGAATACAACTTAACGAACGGGTCGCTAAAGCCATCTTGTTTTGATTAGACATCATTGCAGCAACAATCAGAGGGAAGCCATTTTCGCTATTGCTACTTCTTGCCGGTTATTCTATGTATTCTATAGCCTTCAGTCGTCCGGGCAAAAAGGCGAGGTGACGCCAATCTCTCAACCAAATCCACAGCCCAAACCTGCTGCCTATCCAGGGAGATGCTACACACATCGTACACAATTGCTACGCAAACCCGCCACCGTCTCACTGTAATCATCAGCTTGCAGTCGCCAGCTCCAGCTAAGCACTTCCCAGCTTCTGGACAAATTGACGGGGCAATCGAGCTCGCAGCTCTTCACGGGCAAACTTCCGCAGAGGTTCCTTTTTCACTAAATAGGTTTCCAGTTTAAGATACGTTTCGGTCAGCTTACTGACCTCAGTTTCTGAGAATGACGAATCAGGCCCTTTACGAACGGTAATCATGCGAACTGGGTCCAAGAGAGGGTCAATTTCCTTTGGCGTAGAGACGAGTGCCGCCGCGTACAGCACAATGTCCAAGGGCCGGGCGTCCTCTGGCACAGTACCGTATTGACTGCCGACAGTTTTGTACAGCTGACCCGAGCGCAAGAAGCAAATACTTGTAACAAAAAAGGGCGTCAAGACCAAGGCGTGCGTATTGTACCAGATCAGAATTGGTATATTCGGGCCTACGGTCTGTACCACAACCAGACTCACGAAAGCAAAAGATGCAACCCCGAGAGCAAAGACTAACCATGTCGTTGCCGGCTGATATGACGCACCAATCACCTTACGGATATTAGCCGCTACCAAAACCCCAGCCAGAGTGAATCCACCGCTCCATCCGAGCATGCCGAACAATAGGCTAATCAAAGCCCGATCACTCCCCACGCTTGCGGTTGTCGGCGCCATATAACCGCCTACATAAGCCGCCGTGCCCATAACGATCGCGAGGCCCAAGGCCAGCCATAGATTCCGCCATCCACCATCTACCTTAAGCAACCCGGCAAACTTCCGCACCGCGAAATACAGCATGACACTACCAACAGTCCAGGGCGCGATCAATAAGAATTGTGCCAGGATAGGATTAATGGCGGGGAAGACGTGCAACAAAGCATACGTCACCGGTAGTTGCAGCTGCGATAACCCAAATAGCACCAGGCCTACCGACAGAAAACCATACGCCACTTTGAGCCCACGCTGAAAGTTCTTTAGTGCTGTTAAGAAATACCACAGAGCGCCACTATGAACGACAAAAATACTGAACATGGAAGCATCGGTTATCGCAAGTGCCCAGGTAGGGGTGTCCTTTGGCGCTCGCCATATCAAACATGCGATGCTAAGCACCAAACTAATAATAAGATAGGCTGCAAATTGTTTTTTCATTTGCAACTCCGGTAAAGATCGCCCACCACGTTCCCCCTAAATTAATACTGCTTATGCTATAAGCATAGAACCTAATCAGCCCTCCCGTCAAACAAAAAACTCTGTAGCTTGATCGCAAGCGGCTCCCAGTGGCAAAAAGTTTAGAGCCGGCAGGGCAGCTCCTTCACGATACTGCTCGCGTAGTGATCGTCGTCACAGTCGTGCGGTTATCGTCTCGACTATACTTCGATCATGGCAACCAATCTCCGCAAATATATCGTTGGACTTGATGCGTCAGTGCCAGTACGTGGCGGCATGCGGCCATATATCAACCTGGATAACGCAGCCAGCACACCTCCGTTCAGGAGCGTTTTAGAAGCAGTGGATCACTTCTCGCCGTGGTACTCTTCCGTACATCGTGGTAACGGCCTCAAAAGCCGCCTGAGCACCGAGGCCTACGAGGAAGCCCGTCAGATTGTGGCCGCATTTGTCAGCGCGAATTCAGACGAGCGTGTGGTGATCTTCGGTAAAAATACAACTGAAGCGATCAATAAACTCTCGTATCGTCTACCCCTAAAGAAAACCGACATCGTGCTTATCTCGCATCTCGAGCACCACAGCAACGATCTGCCCTGGCGGGCACGGGCTACAGTAAAAAGGATCGGTTTAACGCCTGAAGGCGGCATTGACCGGGCAGATTTCGTGGCCCTACTGGATAAATATGGCGGACGCATTAAGCTGGTGGCGATTTCCGGCGCGTCCAATGTGACGGGGCACATTCCGGATATTCACTGGTTTGCCCGCAAAGCTCATGAAGCCGGTGCACAAATCCTCGTGGACTGCGCCCAGCTAGCAGCCCACCGGCCCATCCGCATAGGCAGCCTGGAAGATCCGGAGCATCTGGACTACATAGCGATTTCCGGCCATAAAATGTACGCGCCGTTCGGCACAGGGGCGCTTATCGGGCGGCGGGATACCTTCATGCGCAGCGAGCCGGAGTACCGGGGCGGCGGCACGGTCAACCTGGTAACTCCCACTATCGTTGACTGGGCTGCATCACCAGATATTGATGAAGCCGGTTCACCAAATGTGATTGGAGCCGTTGCGTTAGCCCGCGCCATTAAGACGCTTGAACAGATTGGTCTAAATACCATTGCCGAACACGAAGCTGCCCTGACACGCTATGCCCTCACGAAGCTAAAAGAAGTGCCTAATGTAACGGTATACGGCGAAATAGAGCCAAGCTATGCCACCGGCCGCTCGGGTGTCATTCCTTTTACTGTCGGAAATGTGCCGCCGCATTTAGTGGCGGCAATACTTGGTTTCGAGTGGGGTATCGGTGTGCGTAGCGGCTGCTTCTGCGCACAACCCTATGTGATGAGCCTGCTCGGGATCGACCGTCAAACGCAGTATCGCATTCGTTACAATCTGCTGCATAGGCGGCGCGATCTTATGCCTGGCATGGTGCGGATTAGTTTCGGCCTCTATAACACACGCGAGGAGATTAACGTGCTTATCAAGGCTTTGGCGGCCATCTCCGAGGGCAAATACGGTGGATATGCGGTAGATAGAGCAAACGGCTCTTATACTCCCATTGACGACACCGAAGACCTTTCAGCTTATTTCAAAATCTAAAACCTATCTCTAAAGTCGGACTTTCAGTCACAAGGAGATGAAGGTCAAGCTTCTTCGCCAAGCAGTTTCTTAAGTTGACGCTCGCGGTCTGCAGGATCCTGAATCGCCTCAACTTTAGCAAGCAAATCTGCAAGTTCCACCTGACTTACCGTCTGCAAATCCGTAGCATTCACCTGTGCCTCGGTGCCGGCAAGTTTGACTACGGCCTCGTCTGTATACTCAGATGAACCACTAGCCTCAGCCCTAATGCGTCGATGTAATTCGAGTATTGGTCCATGGGTGTCGGTCATATCAGGAAGCTCCGGGGCGCTCAGGACTACACCGCCTTGTAAGGCGAACGAAACCAGCGTGTAGTAGATTGCATTACGTCGGTACGCATTCGGCACCCGGTTAATATACGGTATGGCAGCGACAGGCCCTATATCTCGAAGCAAGTGCCGATAGGCAACCATCCTATGCTGCTGTTTCCCGCTGTCGAAGGCAAGGGCGTTGATGGCAGCTTGTGAGTCACCCCATTCAGCGCGATTTAGTTGGACGTTGAATGTGTCCGTTTCCTCGGCGACTGCCGATGTAAAACCCTTAAGATATTCGTCAAAACCCTGTCGCCCTATAAGGTGTGGCCAGGTATCTGCGAGGAGAGGTATGGTTTCATCCCACCAGCGGCCGTACTCGGGAGTGGGTTCCGGTGACTTCTTGGGTAATCCTCCACCCTCTAAGGCGTCGAGGCCTGCTTCGAATAGATCAAACGCCCAAGTTACTGGCGCCCAAATGCCATCCTGATGGAATCGATCCGCCGCAGCCTCTTTGGCTATTTCGGTACGCGTTTTCCATTGTTTTCCTGGCGGTTTTAGCTTTTCAGCCTGTGCATCCAAATATTTGCCATAACGAAGCGCAGTCGACTCGTCAGTGCTTTTGGCAAGCACTGCGGCCACGGCAATACAGACTGCCTGCCTTCCCTCTGCAGCACCAAAAAGATCTTCTGCAGGCCGCCCCTTACTAAGGTCATGCCGAGCCAGTCTAGCGAGGAGATACGGCTCTACACCAAACGAATGCATTAAAGTACTTCGATAATCAGGATCATCGCTCGCACGGTACGCATCGAGTAGATTTTGGGCGTGCATAAAAGGGAACGACTCACTACTCCGCAGCAGAATATGTTTGGCCTCGTCAGGTCGACCACTTGCCAACATCCCCATACCAAGCTCATCTGATCGACCAGCTTGTCCTTCGGGCACTTTCTCGCCGGAAAGCAATTGATTGGCAAGGTCCTCATTACCAGCCATAAGTGCAAGACTGCCAGCCTCGATACAAATCTCCGCAACGACATCCCGCCATTTATCGTAGCCGCCCTCGTTGCTCTGGTTGATTCGCGCAACCACTCCAAGATACTCATCCTGAGCTCGCGCAAGCCGGCGTCGGGCCCATCCCGGTAGCTCATCTTGATCTTGCGCCTCAACCTTTTGAGCCGAGCGTGGATAATGTGCCGCAAAGTACGCGTCAAATGTCGGAGGTACCTCATATCCCACCTGAAGATCTACTGTAGCTCGCCCCTCCCAGCTAGACATCAGCTCTGCCGCAGGTCCAGGTCCCATTACTGGGCCTCCTAAACCAAATCGTTTGTCAGACATAGGTAGTCCTTTCACTTTATGCACGGTATCAGGATATGATTATTAATAATTCACTAACTTACTACCCCGGTCAAGCTAAATCTACCCAATGATTCGGAATAATCCACAGAAAATATCCTGCGATTTATTTTTAGGACTGGCGAGCGGCTGCCGATGCTCGCTATCAATTGAACAACCATTGAATTATCTCGTGGCGTGGCTATAATACCCATAGAGAAGACTAATAAAAATGAACAAAAAACTCTCACGATATATAAACCTACAGACTCTTTTCTTCTTACATGGCGCAATAACCTTAGCGGCCGGCATTGTACTGGTCATCGACCCTAATCTCATACCTGGTGTTGTGGGTATACGCTTGCCGTCCTCTGCCTATCTTGTGCCGTATCTTCTGGGAACCGCTGAGTTGTGCATTGCTGCGATATCATTCGGGGCCTGTAGGTTCGCAGATGGTCTCGCACTGCGCACAGTAGCTTGGTCATTCATCATCTTGCATGGATCAACGGCTCTCATCGAAATATACGCATATGCGCAGGGTCTGGACGCATTAATCTGGGGTAATGTTGTACTGCGTGTCATCGTAGTTGTACTCTTTGCCTATTTCGGGGTGTATCAACTAGCGGGCAAGACAACGAAGTAGGAGTGAATCGTGGACCGAAGCTCACATATGAGATTAAGGCCCCTCTTGCACAACTCACGCGTAAAACTAGCTAGAAGAACATTAATGAACTGCACTGATTGATCCAAAGTATCTCGAGGTGATACGGGGCTTGAGCTAGAGCTTGGACACGTCTGCAGCAAGACTAATATTCTGTTGCCCTTTTAAAAGAATAGCTCGTCCAAAGCCAGATCACATTTGAAACCATAAAAGGAATAGCAAGAATCCCAAACGTCGCTCCGAAAAGTGAGCCCTTGGCAAACAAAAAAACTAGAAAGAGCGTTAATCCTATAGCAGCAGTCATTTGCGAAGCGGCAAGCAAATGCATAGGCAGGGCGTAAATTTTAGTGCTTACCCCAGCGACCTTGCGAGTTAGCATAGCGTTCAACACTAGCGTAAAAAGATTGGCGCTCATCACAGCCATCGAGAAATCAAAAAGCGCTTCGTTCTCAGGGCGTGAACTATGCGGAAGCACGACTGCCAGCGCTGCGATACCAATCCAAGCCGGCCCGATCACCTTGAGTGACATAAGAGGCGAGGAAGGTACGCCAACAATCTTGGCATAGCGACGTACTGCAAGGAACACGCATACAATCGCAATAAACGTCGGTGTGCTTACTCCACCATAGCGAAATAGCGGGGCCTGTTCTAGGTTCCAATAAGAAACGATTGGCAACTGTGTCTGGCTCAAACCCAGCACAAGCGAACTCACGCAGAGTAACGTATAGGCCGGCTGCAATTCCGGCTTAAAGTTGTGACGAGCCGTCCAATAAAATCCGATTGCGCCCGCGCTCAAGGTCAAGAGAGCCAGCCATGAACCTAGCTGGCTGCGCTGCGATATATCGCCAATGCCAGGAATCGCCATCGCACCCACGAGTATAACCACCATTACAGCAAGCACGCCATATAAGGCTCTACGTAGCTTGGAAAAATGCCCGGTAAGCATGTGCTCTCTTATCTTTTGCTCAAGTTCCTCCGGGGTAAAGACTCGAACAGGGTCATGGTGTATAAGATAGTCTTCAAGCTGCTGCTGCGTTTTCTGCAAAATTTTCAGATCTTGTTGTGTTGTCCCACTCCGACTTGTCACGAGCCGTATAGCGTCAAGCATAGGATCAATCGCAGCCGTATTCGACGCCAAAGACGCTAGGTAAACCAACACTTCTATCTTAGACTCAAACATGCTCGAACCTGAAGTAGGACCCTGCATTACACCCATACTATCAATTGTAAGCTCATCTGACTCGCCGGCAAAGGATTTAAAGGTCGCATCAAACGTGGCACTTTTATGGCCGCCGGCTCGCCAGCGTGCATGCGTTTAGGCTTGTTCAAAAGCTTTAAGCAAGCCGTTAGGTAACCTTCCGCGATGAGTTTGTGTACCGGCTCTCTCACAATAAGGTAGTCTTCTAATGCAGATACGGATCGGTAGGCAGACTTATCGGCAGGCGAAAGTCCCCGTCCTGGCTCAAGTCGCACCGTCATAATCCCACAAAGGGCTTCTCCATCCTTTGACAAAATATTGCCAACTACTCCTATTGTGTTCTATATTAGGAAATACTAATTTATGTCCTTACAACCTGAAAATTCAACTCCAGATGATGGCCTTCTAGTTAGTTTAGGTAATTGCGCTAACGTGCCGCCTCTTCACCCGGAGCCTTACGGTACAAATGACGAAGTACCAGTCGATGATGGATGGAACGAAACTATGGCTGAGATATTTGCCGATAAGTATTCATATATGTGCAATTATGTAGGTAGCTTGCTGCGTGGTTCGGCAATGGGTGGATCGAGTGCAGAAGATATCGCCAGCGACGCGATTGTGAATGTATATAAAACAAGAGGGCGGGGAGTAGGTATCCAAACCGCCAATGGGTATTTTAGAACGACTGCGTACCATTGCGTGGTCAACGCAACGAGGAAACCTGATGCGCATACCCAGGCTATGCCGGAAGACTATGAGGAACACAGCCCCTCGTTTGAGCCTCGGGTCCTCAATAGCCAAGTCTTGCAGGAACTGCTGGCAGCCACAGAATTATCACCCCTGCACCTTGCCATCCTAGACTTAATGTACTTCCAAGGAAGAACCACTTCTGAGGCTGCGCGGGAGCTAAATATGCCAGTAGGTACCGTCAAATCAAGTAAATTTTACGCCCTAAAATGCATTCGTCGAACTGCAGAAAGATTGGGACTGTCGGCAAGTGACTTTGGTGGCTAATGGCATCTTCATTAGATCACCGATTCGATCTGGAGACCCTCTTCTAGTGGCATCCAAGTGGGTCATTGCCCGCTATGCCTGCATAACAGGACCGCGGCTAGTAGCGGAGACAGGAACGGCTGGGTTGCTATCGCATAGAGGGATTGGCCATGCTAAAAAAAATTTGGCCAGAGGCAGCCAATCACTTAGATATGCCAGGGCTTGCTGTAACCCGCAGATGATTTGTTAACTTCGTAACCACAGTTAAGAGAGAATAAATTCTGTCGGCGAGATATATTGGTTGCCCAAACTAGTGCGACCAGCTACCAAAGTAAGCCTACCGTCCTTGACCAGAGCATCTTCCGGCCAACTCACACTAGGAGCGGAGAACTCGGCAAACGGTGAAAGTGACGGAGGCTCGGGACCATTGTGCGGATAGCTGTACAAGTGGCGCCTCAGCTTGGCCGTCCCGCTTTCGACTGGATCTTGGCCGCGCGGCATAATGCCGAGCTGATCTTGGTTGTGAGTAACAGCGGTAGGATTTATTACCTGTATCGCCAAGGGCAGTATGTCATCGAGTGGACAAAACGAGGAAACTGCAAAGCGCGCCATACCGATTACGCCAATCGCAAGCGCCCGGCGCACCCGGCTACGATGCGCCGCGCTCTTAGCATCTTCTTTCGCCCGGTCTAATCGTCTGGCGATTGCATGGTTGTGTCCGCAATCCGGATGTCCGTGTCGATGCTCATGGTGTTCGCCCGCAAATGTCTCAGCCATATCTTATGCCATCATAGCTCGTATACACGCATCTTGCCAATGTGTCGCAATATATACTACAAGAAATAACCAACTTTGCTACACCAATCTCGTGTTATAGCTTGTGATTCAGGAGGCGCGTTTAATCTGTGCGTTTTTCACAAGTGATAAGTTAATCGCTTATGCTATAATGGCGAACATAAAAAGTACAAATGAGAAAGGTGTAGTCATGAGCGAACTACAGTCTATTACGAATGGGGCCATGGAATCTTCGGTAGGGGCGAATACGATGGCTGCTCAGCTGCACGGGCAAGACCCTGCCGCAAGGAAGAACAGGCGTAGAACTACCCTAAAGGTCATAGCAGGCATAGCAATGGTAGCCGGCGCGGCCAGTTGTAGCACTAAAAGCACAAGCCACAAAAGTCACTCTGAGCGAGCAGGCGTAGTAAGCGTCCCGGCAACAACTATACATAGGACCCCGGTTCCCGGGTCCCTATCGCCGATAACCGAACCTCAATGCACACTTACCTTTGACACATCCTACGCTTATGGATATAAACAGGTTTCCGCCCACCCTCTTACACCAAATCCGAAAGATCCGATAACCAAAGCCACATACGATATCTATCCTCAAGGTTCCGATACCCCTAGAGAGGAGGTTAATCGAACTGTAAAGGACTATACTTACCCCCTGATATACCTTAATCAGGACGGTGACTTAGTTAGGCTCACAATAGACTTCCAGAGTGGCGCCGAAGTATCTTGTCAGGATAGCGCGCCCTAAAATGAGCCCGCGGACAGCTAAGATCTTACGCTGGCAACCAAGGACCCTAAACAACCCACTTTGACCCTCTTCGGAGGGTCTTGTATTTTGATACAATGAGCCCCATAAAGACCGCGCCAAACTTCCAGACAGCTACATCATTCACTATTTTGGCAAGCGCCGCACCCCAGGACACACGGACACACTTTGCAGATGAAATCGCAAGCAAATCAATGCATTGCAAACAAAAACGTATATGCTATACGGTATACAGCGAAAAAGCATCAAACTTCTCCCGCATTGGTCGCACGCTGCCTGGATACTGTAAATAAGATTACAAACGCCAAGTCTATCGAAGTACCAGGCGCCCCTTTTGACAGTTCGGTAGTTGCAGTACTTAGGGAAAACAGGTAACTATTCGTCGGTTAGGGATTCATGCATTGGGGTCTAATAATACCGGCCCGACGAACCCCCAACCTCCAGTTGAGCTACTAGGCGTTTACTTAAGAACGCGAGTAAGTACTAAACTCACTCGCGTTTCTCTAGCAGTTTCTATGCTGGCTATCAGACCTATGCCATTTCGGCATAGGCTTCGGCACGGAACTTGCTTGGCAGGGCAAAACTCAAACTGCAGGTCAGCGCTAGTAGGCCTACGGCATAGACGATAGCCCAGCGGAAAGCGACATCGAAGTTTGCCGCGTTAGCCTTCAGCGCAACCGTTTTAAGTTGCTGGCCCAGTTGCTGGTCGGCGACACTGCCAGTTGTCATTTGTTTACAGCTCTCAGGGGTTACACTGGCATCTTTAGCGCGCGACTGATCAACGAAGCAATTCTTGACCCCATTTATGATGTCAGTCTGAGTAGCGGCAGGAACGTGCGCAGTTGAAAGCACGTGCTGCAGCTGCGGCTCCACTGTTGCAAAACTGTGGGGGGCGGCGCTACTAATCTGGCCAAAGAAGATAACACCAACTACTGCCACACCGATGGCGCCACCAACCTGCTGCATAGCGTTGAGCAGACCGCTCGCCGAGCCGGCGTGTCGGGCGTCTACACCATTGAGTACGGCGGCGAACAGGGAACTAAAGACCATCCCCATTCCGACGCCCACCAGCAGCAACGGAGCAATCAGCTGCCATGAATGTAAACCATAGACGTAACGGTGGATTACCCCCAGTACAAGCAACAGGCCAGTGGCCATAACAATGGTGCCGAAAGTAAGTGCATAGCGACCAATCTTGGGGATAAGCTTCTCCCCAGCGATCGCCATAGTAAGCGCAATGCCGAAAGCTACTGGCAGACCAGTTAACGCAGAGTGTACCGCGCTAAAACCAAGACCAATTTGTAGTAGTAACGTAAAGGTCAGGAAGAAGCTGATCATAGCCATTTCAAAAATCAAGTTTACGCTTAAGCCTACACCAAACGAACGATTCTTAAAGAGTGAGGGCAGTACTAGAGCCGATTCATCAATCTGCTCTTTGCGCTTCTGCCACCAGGCAAATACTATAAATACCGGGATGCTGCCAGCCATCATAAGGAACGACCAGGCCGGCCAGCCGTAATCACGGCCCTGAATAAGCGGATACGTAAGCAAGAAAATGGCGCTAATGATAAGTGCCGTACCCGGGATGTCGAGCTTGAGCGGATGCGGCGATTTACCCTTAGGCAAATAACGCGCGCCCATAAAGAGCGCGAACAGACCAATAGGCACGTTGATCAGGAAAATCGGCCGCCAATCCCAGCCAAATATATTCCATTTAATAAGCAAACCACCAAGCACTGGACCAAGCGAAGCTGCCAGGCCGCCGAGCGCTCCAAACAGACCGTTTACGCCCCCGCGTTCCTCAGGCTTATACATCACCTGCATCATTGATAGCACTTGCGGCACCATCAGTGCAGCCATGGCACCCTGCAACAAGCGGGCACCAATCAGCATACCGGGGTTGGCCGCCAGACCGCTGAGCAGGGAAGCGGCCGTAAAGCCGCTCACACCCCACAAAAAGACTTTTTTATACCCGTACACATCACCCATGCGCCCGCCGGTTATGAGCAAGGTGGCAAAGGTCAGCGCATACCCGGCAACCACCCATTGAATGGCGGCGTAGCCAGCAGTTAGGTTAGTACGGATAGCCGGTATGGCAACGTTCACAATGGTGTTGTCGAGCAGGTCCATAACAAAGGCCAATGCCACGATAACAAGCGCAATCGCACGCTTTTTACTTGTAAACCCGGCGGCATGCTCCTGAGCTGAAATTGATGATTCTGCGGTACTCATTGGTATATGTACTTCCTTCTTGCGGCTAGTTTAAGCCGGCTTAATATTAGTGTTTTGATTAAACAAATTCTCCGGATCGTAGGTCGCCTTGATGTGCTCAAGCCGATTACGATTGGTCTGATATGCTTCGTCGGTGCTGCGCTCGGAATTATCAGTATGCAAGCCTATGTACGCGCCATGTACGAACGGCCTCACAGGAGCCCAGAGACTATCAGCAAGGTGGTCCGCTTGCTCATCAGTTCTATCCTGCGGCAGCTTTGCATTCATAACGATCAGTGCCTCGTTGCCGCGATGTTCGAAGGCGGTCGCATCTGAAGCAATATGCGACATGGCGTCCCCAAGACTGCGGATTTGTAGCATGGGAGCGCCAGGCTTGCCAAAACTATTTGCAAGCGTATCTATAAGCTCAGGTGTTATCTTACGGACGAAACCGTTACGGACACGTACTTTAAAGGCGCCGGTGTCCTTGGCTTCTTCCAGCATTTCCGCATATGACATACGCCGGACGTCGTCACGTATAATTGGGGCCAGATCGCGCAAAGGCTGCAAGGCTTTCTGAGCTGCTGCTTCATCTGTGGCCGCGTAACAGACGGCCATAATCAGCTGGGATTTTGCATCGGGCCCAAAACCCGGTAAAAGCATTATAATCGAGGTAAGCTTCTCTGGAGCCGACCGCATATATGCCGCCCACTTGGAGAGGACCGTCTGCCGATCAGCTGCATCGAAAATTAGTTTACCACCTATAACACCGTCGCAAGGTACCGCACGAAATTCGAAAGCAGTCGCTACACCAAAGTTGCCACCGCCGCCACGCACCGCCCAGAATAGGTCGCTGTTTTGGCCTGCCGTAGCTCGTACTAATTCACCCTTTGCCGTAACAATCTCTACCGCCTCAAGCGCATCAATAGTCAAGCCATGCTCGCGAACCATCCAGCCAATGCCGCCACCCAGACTCAGACCACCAACACCAACATTCCCGGTGTCGCCAGAACTAATTGCCCACTTGTGTCCCTCAAGGTTCGTTGCCACCTCGGCCCATGTTGCGCCAGCACCTATCCGCACGAGCCGCTTATCTGCATCAATGACTTCTACCTGATTGAGCAAGCTAAGATCGATGACAATCCCGTCATCGTTAGTGGAGAGCCCGGCACCACTATGGCCACCGCTACGCACCGATAATGTTAGGTGGTTTCGGCGGGCAACATCGATGGCCGCCGAAACGTCCTCAGCTGACATGACTTGCACAATAGCGAGGGGCAGGGCAGTGTGATTAAACGGCACTTGCCGCAATTTCTCATATTGGGCATCACCTGACAGCACGACGTTACCGCTTATACGATCTTTGAGAACAGTAATTGCTTGCTCCATGTTCCTTCCTTATTTTATACCCGCATGGATAGCATCATCGCCATGCGCTTCCTTAGTGAGCGATCGAAAGCCCAATGACATATCAGTATGTTCCCACAACTTTTTTAATAGGCCGTGTAGCACTTCTCTCTCTTGGTTCGTTAGCGGTGCCAACATATCTGACTCTAACTGAGCACGAATTTTGTGCGTGCGTTTGGCAATCGACTCACCGTGAGCAGTAAGTTCCAGCTGATAGCCACGCCGATCAGCAGGATTTGGTATTCGCTGAATAAGGGTGAGTCGCTCCAGGGAGTCAATGACCGATACGAGATTTCGCGGATCGATACCCGTGAAATCGGCGACCTGCTTCTGTGAGACCGCTCCGTACTGCGCCAGCACACAAAGCGCAGTTATGACGTTCTGACCTTGCCAGCTCAAGCCGAGCTGTTCGACTCCCTCGGTGAATCTACGGCGCGATTCCACTCCAAGCATCGCCAGCAAGAAACCATTACTTTTTACCAGTAATTCGTCGATAAGATTGCGCTTGGGCCGGTCCATATTTGGGATAGTAGCATATAGTCATATAGTATGTCCATCATAAAATATGATTCTCGTACGGCACGTAAGACCCCATCGAGTCATGGCGTAATACCCGAAATAAAAATCATCTTACTTGTTATAATTGGTCTGATGAACAAACCACATACCGACCCCCGGGTTGATCGCTTCTTGGGACCATTGCCCGGCTGGCAAAAAGAGCTATGTGAACAGATACGAAAATTGATCCACGAAGCTGAACCCGATATCGAGGAGACCATCAAGCGGGGGGATCGCCCCTATTTTATCTTGCAAGGCAATGTCTGCGCTCTTCAGGCTACCAAAGACCATATCAACGTCTTTATTTATGATCCAATCGCGCCCGACCCAGCCAAGATTATCAACCAGGGGCAGGGAAATGTAACTGCACGGTCGATACAGATCTTCGAAAATCAGCAATTGCCCGAATCGGCTTTTAAGAACCTTATCCGGGCGGTTGCTGACAATAATCGTAAAGGTGGGTGGCGTACCTTGCGTTAGGGGCGCGCGCCTACCTTCAGGCTTCGAGCAACTTCTTGGTCTCGATTTTGTAAGACTCTACATTTGGCTGGTCAAAACTGTTGACATTCAGGAGCTGGCCGAGGTACATCATCTCTAGCATCTTAAACTGCAGGAAGGCACCAATGGTGCGCTCGTCGATTTTGGTAAGCGCCACTTCCATAAACGGCAGCTCTGCTTTTTGGTAGGCAATCTTCACGCCACCTAAGATTGCTTCCATAATCGCCTGGGCGCTTTTGCCGTCGATCATTGGGACGAGGCCAGGGAAGACGCGCTCGGTGGGCACGCTGATTTCGGCATTCTCGGTTGTATATACAAAAGTGGTGATTTTATCGAGCGGGCCGCCCAAGTACAGCTGACCCACAGAGTGCAGATCGGTTGAGCCTAGGCTCACGGTTGGCGTGATGCCAGCGTGTACTGTATTGCCGTCGAGCGAATCCGCCTTACCGACGCTCTCACCCATCAACTGGCGGTACCATTTACCCAGCGACTCAAGCTCGGGATGGAAGAAAAAATTATCGTTAATCGTTTTGCCTTGCTCATTGTAATAAGCGAGCAACGCTGCTGAAGTAGCGGCCAGATTTGCACCTTCCTCACTCAGTACTTCAGTACGCATCGCCGAAGCACCCTCGCGCAAGGCCACGATATCGATACCAATGGTCGCGAGCGGAAATAGACCGACTGCCGAGAGCACTGAATAACGTCCGCCAACTGGCTTGGGCAGGCCTAAGCAAGCAATCTGCTGCTTGTTGGCCTCGTCCCATAGAGCCGAACCTTCGTCAGTAATAGCAACGACTCGGTCCAAACAATCGGGGAGCTGATGTCGTAAGGTAGCCATGAGGATTTCAAAGTTAGCTAGCGTTTCGGTCGTGCCACCCGACTTGCTTATAACACTAACGAGGATTTGCTCAGGGCGATCTATAGTCTTTAGCAGTACGCCAGCTTTAATAAGCCACTCTGGATCGGTCGTTTCGGCAAACAGCAGTTTAGGGAAGCGGGTTGGCTTAAGCACATCAAAACTGCCATGGAGCGCGTCATAGACGGCTTTTGTGCCTAGATTGGAACCGCCAATACCAATAACAATGTGATAGCGCAACGCGTCGGTAACCTTCTGGCTCGCTAGAGCTTGCACGCGCTGCAGAAGTGCGTCGTCGCTCGGCAGACAAGCTGAGCTTTCATATTCCTGGTACTCGCCGCTCGCAACAATTGTGCGCAAACGTGCGCTGTACTCGTCCGCCCGAACCCGCTTGGCTTGAAATGAGGCGTCTTGATCTAACCGCTCATCGTAGTGAAGTTGCAGCATAATTCTCCTTACCTGCTATCGTTAATAACTACTTCGTGGCGTGCGTATGGGTCTGGCATACTTGCATGTCTGGCATAACCCACGCCATGCCTGCTTTTTCGGCCAATGTATCAGCAGCCTTCGGTCCCCAGGAACCTGTCTTGTATATCTCGAGGCCTGTGTCGTTCTTCGCCCACTCATGGATGACGCTCTCGATAATTTCCCAGCTAGCAATAACTTCGAAACTGGTAGCGAACAGCGTTTTATCGCCACGGAAGGCGTCTATGATGACGCGCTCGTAGGCATCGGGGTGGGCGCTCTGGCCAGAGAACGAGTTGCGGTAGCAGAAGTCCATCTGTACTGGCTCGACTTCGTTAGTGAAGCCCGGTTTTTTAACCAGTAACTGAAGCGCGATGCCTTCGTTTGGCTGAATGCGGATAGTCAGCACATTTTCTTGAGTCAAATCGTCCTCATCGGAGAACACAACTGCAATGTCGACCACTTTTTCAGCCAACGCTTTTCCGGTACGAAGCAAGATAGGCACGCCTTCCCACCTCGGATTGTCGATCTCCAAACGAATAGCTGCATATGTTTCACTCAACGAGTCGGCATTTTCGACTTCTGCCCTATATGTGTCGTACTGTCCGCGAACAGCGTTAGCTTCGACCATATTAGGAGCAATCGGTGTTATTGATTTTAGGAGCTCCAGCTTCTGGTGATGCACGTCGGCCGAAGTGAGCGTTTTGGGCTTTTCCATAGTGACAAGTGCCAAAAGTTGCAGCAAGTGGCTCTGGATAAGGTCACGCAGGGCGCCAGTCTGCTCATAAAATGCAACGCGCCCTTCAATACCTATCGACTCCGCGGCCGTAATCATAATGTGCTTAATCGATTTGTTATCCCAGTTGCGCGCAAAGATAGGGTTCTGGAAACGGAAGTTCAGAATGTTTTGAGCCGTTTCTTTGGCTAGGTAATGATCGATACGATAGATCTGCTCCTCACTGTAGTGTTCGCCGAGGACATTCAGTAGTTCGTGTGCCGATGCCAAGTCGTAGCCGAACGGTTTTTCGACTAACAACCGGCTAGCGCCCGTACCGTGCTGACAGGATTTGCTCAGATCGTTTTTACCCAATTGTGCGACCACCGGCTCGAAAATTTGGGCTGGAATGGCAAGGTAGAACAGTCGATTCATGCATACGCCCCGATCATTCTCGATCCCGTTGAGCCGCTCCCTCAGCTGGGCGTACTGGGCAGGATCCAGCAGATCCATAGCTACCATCTCGATCATATCGCTCAGTTTCTGCAGCATGTGAGGGTCGCACTTTTTGCCACTTTCGGCCATCGTCTGCTGCATGCCTTCGAGCAATTCTTTGTTACTCATCTCGTTACGCGTAACGCCCACAATACAGAATGTCTCCGGCAGCAAATCCTGTTTGACGAGCTGATAAATAGCCGGCAGTAGCTTACGACGCGATAGATCGCCGTTTATGCCGAAAATGACAAGGATAGTTGGCTTTAGTGATTCAAGAATGTCTGCAGGCATATTATTTATTCAGCTTATGGCCGCCAAAAGCGTTGCGCATAGCAGCAAGCAATTTGGTGGCAAATGTAATGTTGCCTTGTTCGCTGGCGCTGCGGACATCCAATGATGCTTGTACGGCGGGCATGTCAATCTGCTGCTTAGTTGCCGCTTCGAGTGTCCACTTGGCCTCGCCGGATTGTGCCACGTAACCATCGATGCCTTCAAGTGTTGGATTTTCGGCAAAAATATCAGCCACTAATCCGTTGAGCATGCTGGCGATGATACTACCGTGCTGCCAAACGTCGGCAATAGCAGCAAGATCAAGCTCCGGATAGTCGGTGCCATCCTTCAGTAAACGATAGCCCTCAGCATAGGATTCCATCATGCCATATTCAATAGCATTGTGGATCATTTTGACGTAGTGGCCAGCACCTGGACTGCCAAAATAGCGGTAGCCGTTTGGCTGAGCGAGCGCTTTAATGAGCGGTTCGATGGTTTTGAATACGTCTGGATCACCGCCGATCATCATTGAAAAACCATCTTTCAGGCCTAACACCCCGCCACTCGTGCCCACATCCATCAGATGCACGCCAGCCGCCAGGCAGGTCGCGGCGTGCGTGCGTGTCTCGCGGAAGTCAGAATTCCCACCATCGATGACGATACTGCCCGCAGGGAGCAGAGGGAGCAAAGCAGCAAGCTCGTCACTAACTGCCTGAGAGGGAATCATCAACCATACTACTGCTGGCGATCCCAGTTTACCGACTAACTCGTCACGGTCCGCTGCAGCAACCGCACCTTGTTCGACCGCCAATTGAATAGTTTCCTGGTTGCGGTCAGTTGCCACCACTTCGTGTCCGCCTTCAATAAGGCGAGTGACCATTTGTGAACCCATCTTACCGAGTCCAATAAAACCAACTTTCATAGCGCTCCTTCTATTTGGTCATTATAAATATATACTTGTCGGACATGTTTCAAAATTTGCGCTGGCTGCTCGCTTATTGGCACGTTTTCGCGCAAGCGCTCCAGGGCCGGTAACTTCTCGGCACCAACCGCATACACAATAGCAGCGTCAAGCTGTATCAATGCCGGTTCGGTAAGGGTAATCCGCAAGAAATCAGGCCCCTGATAACCTGCAACGGATGCCGTCGTTTCTTGTGCAGCAGAACTCCCAGGCAGGATACCGGCCGTATGACCATCGGCCCCCATGCCTAATAAGCCAATACGCAAATCGGCAGCTTGAAACGCCACTGCAAGGGCAGTGGCGTATGACTCTATTGTTTCTTCAAATGACTTGCTAGTGAGCATCGGCATACAACGGGCATTACCTGGGACAAAGCCAGCATCGAGTAATTTTTGCCAGTTGCTGTCAGCATGGCCAGTAACGCCATAGCGCTCATCGATCTGCATAATCGTCAGTCGTTCCAGGTCGCGCCCAGCCAGCTGGTTCATAATAGCAACTTCGAGCTGCACAGCCGAACCGCCCGATACCAGCCACACTACCCCCTGGCCAGCAGCTAAAGCAGTACCAATACGGTCTTTAACGTCGGCAATAACAGGAGACGTCGAATCGATTTTTATAAAACGCATAGTTGCGCCATGCATGCTAGTCCTCCAGATTATATCTGTATATGTATGAAGCGCTGCTTCACTTTTACGTCACCCATTGTACGCCCAAATACAAGAAATCAAAGAGGTATCTTCAAAGGCCGTAACACAAACGGTGAATGAAGCCGTAGTTCGTTTGATTATCTATCATAATACCACTTTTCACCGATAAAAATACCCCCTGATATCATAAAAGTATGCTATAACTGAGGAGTTTCAATAGGAGTAAGTAATGTCTCATGGTAATGACCCACGTGTGCACCGAGATCCATCCCAGCGAATGCCGGAAGGTTGGCAGTCACCGAGTGTAGGCACAATTGAAAATTTCAGACGGAGCCAACGTTTAGGCGAAGTAGCGACGCACCATCCTGTATTACGTCAAAGGGCTCGAGAGATTCCTCGAGATGTTATCCAGAGCGGCGTTATGAGAGCCCTTGAATACAAACTACAGTCTACCGCTGAGCGAGAGCTGGAAGCGGGTCGTAGGCTCGTTGGATTAGCTGCACCGCAGATCGGCGAAGGTGTGCGCGCTTTCATTGCTCAGTTCACTACAGATCCGACGACCTCTAAAGACTCAGAGCTAACACTCATGATAAATCCGGAAATTGAACCCTGGGAAGATGACACACGGCTTGGGTCAGAAGGATGCTTCTCTTGCGGTCCTTTAGCTGGCATAGTCGAGAGACCCTCCCAGGTCAGAGCAACCTGGTTCGACCTCGGGGGGAAAAGGCATGAAGAAGCGGTGTCTGACTTTAGAGCCGTAATATTAGGACATGAAAATGACCACTTGGATGGGATACTATTCCCCGATCATGTTATCTCCCAAGGAAGGGAAATTGCATGGGTGAATGCCGAGGAGGCCCTGGCATATGGCCAAAGCATCAGGAGCGGTGAGCCATGGCAGCCGACTTGCCCGGTAGACCAGTGGGAAGCGATGAATAGGCCCGACGATGCCGAAGGCCCTATCTTTAGACTTGAGGCTTTCAGCGTTATTAACCAAGACTAGTCCCCAGCATCCCAACGAACATTAGCCGCACAAAAAAGTAGTCTTTTTGCGCGGCTAATGTTTTAATACGGTCGGGTGTTCATAAAAATTTAATAATTGTCATAAACGACCAGGAGTTAGGAATGGGGAGAAAAAATATAATGCAAAGGAGCATGGCATTCATAGCCATGCTTATTTTGAGTTGCTCGGGCATCACCCCGTTCCTGACGCTTTCGCGCGTGCATGCCGTGGGGTCTGAGTCGATATGGTCGGGCACTGCCACGCCGGCGCACATTGATTCTGGCGACGGCAATTCGGTGGAGCTGGGTGTTAAATTCACGGTTGCAGTCAGCGGTACTGCCACAGGGGTCAGCTTTTATAAAGCCGCCGCGAACACCGGTACGCATGTAGGCCATTTATGGTCGAGTACCGGCGGTAAAATGGCGGAAGTAACGTTTAGTGGTGAAAGTGCTTCCGGCTGGCAAACAGCCACTTTTGCCGCGCCTGTTGCGCTCACCCCAAACACCACATACATCGCATCGTACTTGGCGCCAGCAGGGCACTATTCCTACGACAGTGCGACTGCTGATCCCAGCAACCTAACGAACGCTATCGCCAGCACCAATGGTGATATCACCGCACTCGCATCCGGAACAGCGGGCGGGAATGGTGTGTATAATTACACATCCTCACCGAGCGGTGGATTCCCCATCAACTCGTACCAATCAAGTAATTACTGGGTAGATGTACTCTTTACGCCGGGCGGCACTACACCTCCGCCGCCACCGGCTACCACTATCTATAGCTCAAACTTCGTACCAACCGAGCCAGCTACATCTGACAGCAACTCAGCCTCGTTGGGCGTACAGTTCCAGGCTCAAACAGCTGGCTACATCAGCGGCATACGCTTTTATAAAGGCGGCACCAACACAGGCACGCACGTAGGCAGCCTGTGGACGGGCAAGCACACCCTACTCGCACAAGCCACCTTTACTAATGAGACAGCGACGGGTTGGCAAGATGTACGTTTTGCAGATATGGTGCCTGTTGCTGCTAATACCACCTACATTGCATCGTACTTTGCCCCGAATGGACATTACTCATACACGAGCGGCGGCCTGGCCAGCGGCATTGTCAATACACCCTTGGTAGCATTGCCAGGCAACAGTACCCCTGGAGGCAACGGCGTGTATTCCTATGGTGCGATACCTCAAGTACCGATTAAGGCCACAACCGGCAGCGACTATGCAGTGGACGTGGATTTTTCATCCACTTACATAGCTCCAACGATCACGCAGCCGGCGCCACGAGGCGGTGTCACAGGCACTGGATCAGTATTGGTTTTAACCGACCCAACGAATCATTTTTCGGACAACTACTGCAACGCCATCTTGCAGACAAAGGGCATTGCCTGTGCGGCAACCGATACTGGAAACCTTACCGCAGCCTCAGTTTTGACCCCTTACCACACGGTTATTCTAGCCGATGGGGCGCCACTGACGGCCAACCAGGTAACACTAGTAACTAATTGGGTAAACGCCGGCGGCAACTTCATCGCTATGAAGCCAGCTGACAACCTGAACAACTTGCTTGGTCTGGGCACGCGAGACAATATTCTGCCCGATGCCTATATAAAAATTGATACCACTCAATCTCCAGGAAATGGCATCGACGCTCAAACCCTACAATTCCACAGCGTTGCCGATGAGCGCCCCCTCGCAGGCGCACGTGCCATAGCGCTGTTGTACAGCGACGCTTCCACGGCCACCAGCTATCCGGCCGTTTCTACCAAGACCGTTGGTAGCGGTACCGCCTCGGCTTGGATGTACGACTTGGCACGCTCAGTCGTATACACCCGAGAAGGCAACCCTGGCCTCGCTGGCCAAGCCGCCACAAGCGATTCATATCCACGCATGGGCGATCGTTTTGCCTTTGGCTATCTGGACGCTACTAAGGCAGCCGTACCTCAGGCAGATCTCCAGGTTACACTCCTTGCCAACCAAATCGAGACTACTAAATACCCATTCCCCATCAAGTGGGCATTCCCCAGCTATAAAGTAGATGCCAACCATCCCAACGGTCTGCTCAAAGCGGCCTTCATCATGACCGGTGATGATCATGCCACCCCCAGCTCACAAACCCTCACCCGTTTTGCCAGCGAAACTGCTGCCAGCCCCGCAGGCTGTAACGTTGCGGCCTGGACTTGCATTCGTTCCACCAGCTATGCATACGCCGGAGCTTTCAATGATGCCAGTGCCAAATCGTATGCCGATGCTGGATTCGAAGTAAGCCCACATATTTCCGAAAGCGGCAACTGCGCTGCCGACTGGTCTACGCAATCCCAACTAGAGTCAATCTTCAGTAGCGACTTAAACGGCTGGCAATCGTCGTTCCCAACGCTCAACGCCGCCCATTCGCCGTTAACGGAACGCTTGCACTGCTACGGCATTTGGCGTGATTACGCTACCGTCGCCAAAGAAGAGGCAGTTCACGGTATCAAAGCCGATATGAACAGCTCTTGCTGGCCGAACGCGCTCTTTAACGTAGGGCAATGTCTGTTTACAGGGTCCGGCCTCCCCCAGAACATGGCCGACTCCGATGGTACCCTCACCGGCGTCAACCAATTTGCCACTCAGGCAACTGACGAGAACCCCAGCACTGTGGATCAAACAGCGCTCAACACCCTCATCACCAATGCCACTGGAGCGAACGGCTACTATGGATACTTCACCGTACTTGGTCACCTCGATAATCAGTCCATTTCCAATCAAACGGAGGCATCTGTACTAAGCGTTGCCGCTAACAACGATATTCCAGTTATCTCCGGCGCACAGGCCCAAACATTCTGGGCAGCCCGCAACGCAACCGCCATTTCCAACCCAGTCTACGCAACAGGCAAGATTACCTTTACGGTCAGTAATCCGGCAGCTAATTTGCTTATGTTGCAACCTAGCAAGTACGGCACGAAAACCGTTTCGACCATCAAAAATGGTACAACGACGATCGCCTTTGGAACACAGATCATCAATGGCGTCTCCTATGCAGTATTCCCCGCTGCATCGGCAGGCACGTACACCATTACTTACCTGTAGAGTAAGGGTTCAAGCTTCTCCTAAGCTGCAAAAGGCCGGGTTTCATACCCGGCCTTTTGTGCGCCGCCAAAATATATATTGGTAGCCATGCCAGCAAACCCCACACTGAGTGGTGTACTATATGGTTCATGCCCGCCGCTTAGGCAACGAGGCATATGTGTCCCGAACTTCGCTTCGGCCAGGTAATCAACTACGGCGGTACTCCCATGGCTAGCGCCGTGCCCCAGGTACGGAACTTCTTTAAAGTTTCATTTGTAACAGTTGTCTCTACGAATGGCCCCTGGGGCTCTACTGCGATAGACCCTACTACCGTGTCCGACTGCCGCCGATAGGCAACAGCTAAAAACCTAAAAAGACACCGCAGTTGCCAGGACACCACCTGTGAGTACGGTATTCATGCTACTGTCGGGCGCTACTGCATCCAGGGAAAAGGGCATAAAGGCGTTCCACACGATCGCCTCACCCGTTTTGTATATATAGCTAGAGTTCTCTCACTCACAGAATCGAAAATCAAGCTGTAATTCTATTGCGAAGTCTTACGACGGAAAAGAATAGAGGCCAGTGGCAACGCCACAACAAGCATACCGACACACCAAACTACTGCCAGCCAGCCATGATTACCAATGGGAGACCCTAAAATCAACGCACGAACAGCCTCAACCACCTGCGTGATAGGTTGGTTTACAGCGAAATCACGCAGAATGTGATTCATACCTTCAGCCGGCACGAAAGCAGTGCTGGCAAAAGTGAGCGGAAAGATCATTACAAAGGTCAGCCACTGTACGGCCTCAACACTTTTGGCAAACAGCCCGATAATTGCCGCCAACCACGAAAAGGCAAAGGTGAACAGAAACAAAATACCAGCGATATACAGCCAGTGCAGCGGATTAGCATGGCTACGGAAACCGATGGCCAGCCCCGTAAGTAGCATCACCGACGTGGAGATAGTATTGCGGAATAGGTCTGAGGTGACGTGTCCGTTGAGCACGGCGAGATTAGACATCGGCAGGGAACGGAAGCGATCGATGATCCCTTTTTGGAGGTCATTGCAAACCGATACAGCCGTGGTCGTCGAGCCAAAAGCCACGGTTTGTACGATGATACCGGCCATCAAAAAATTAAGGTAGGTGACTCCAGCCGGCAACGCTTTAGAAATCGCACCACCAAAGACCGTCGAAAATAACACCAAAAACATCACCGGCTGGAAGAACGCACCGAGCAGCTGATCGGTGTTACGGATAATATGCAGTGTACTACGCTTGATCATCAGCAACGAATCGTTGAGCGACAACCACCATTTCGGTTTTTTCTCGAATACCAGCTCAGCAGCCATTATTTTGTCTCCTCTTTTTTCGTGGTTTTCTGTTTGCCGGTAAGCGACAAGAACACGTCGTCGAGCGTTGGCTTGTGGATCTCCATCGATTGCACGTGCACTTTAGCTTCAGCCAGCGCGTTCAACGTTTGGCGGATATCAGTGTCGGTGTCTTTAATAACCACCGTCGCTGTGTACTCCTTGTCATTCGTCTCCACCACACTCTTAGCGAGCAGGGTCGTCGCCTGTTTGAACGCAGGCTCATTCTTGAAACTTAGCTCCAGCCGATCATTACCAACCTTGCTCTTTAGTTCAGCCGCCGTGCCTTCGGCAATAACCTTGCCGCCATCAATGACGACGATACTATCAGCAAGCTGGTCTGCCTCATCGAGATATTGGGTTGTGAGCAGAATCGTTGTCCCATCAGCTAGGAGTTTCTTAATGATGTTCCACATCGATAAGCGCGAGCGCGGGTCCAATCCGGTCGTAGGTTCATCCAAAAAGATAACGGGCGGCACCGCGATGAGACTGACTGCCAGGTCCAACCGGCGGCGCATACCGCCAGAGTAAGTTTTGGCCGGGCGCTCGGCCGCCTTCAGTAAATCAAAATCTTCGAGTAACTCCTGGGCACGAGCCTTGGCGCTCGCTGGCGTCAAACGATACAAACGGCCCATCATGACGAGATTTTCGCGGCCAGTGAGCAATTCGTCGACTGCGGCAGACTGGCCAGTTAGCCCGATGACCCCTCGCACCTTATCGGCTTCTTTAATGAGGTCAAACCCTTCAACATGGACAGTGCCGCTGTCAAAACCGAGCAACGTGCTCAAAATACGCACTGTCGTGGTTTTACCGGCACCATTTGGCCCTAGAAGTGCGACCATTGTGCCGCGTTTTACCTTCAGATTAATGCCTTTCAAGACTTTGTTCTGACCATACGATTTCACCAGATTTTTTGCTTCGATTACATAGTCGGTATCTGCCATAGTGGCCCTCATTTTCGATAATTATAACTTCTGCAACAGATTACCATATTTTCTTCAAAAACAGTTAGCGGATTAACGAATCTAATCCTTTATCTAAAAACTCGCGATTCACTTGTTCTGCTAATGTTCGACTGATATCGTAACCGATATGAGTTTTAAGTTCGCCGAACAAGAATTGGGCCACCCGTATAATGTATGTAAGACAAAATTCTTAGAGACCGCCTGGTATTCTGGGCCAGATGAACAGACTATTAATACTGCACGCGAATTCCTTTCGCCAGCGACAGCTTTTATGCTGGATCTTACTTTGTCGACGCTTGAGCAACCAGACGTCCTGGAAAAACTGCCGCATGAAGTTGCGCGCAGAAGTACTATCGCGGCTCATCTTGCTACAAACATAGCGGAACTGTTCACTAAACAAGGCGCACTTGTAGCTCTGTATAACGAAAAGCCTAAATTAAGGAATGCTATGGATTCTGGTCGGCTAGAGATGCTTATAGATTTTGATGTGATGGGCCCTCTTGTCGTAGATCCTTTTGTTGACCCAGCAGTCGTAATTGGCGGTGGTGTACGGGCAGTTCATCAGTTTCCCAAGAAGAGAGAAGTGCCGGATTGTTGGCGCAACAATACGCTCAATGCAAAAGACATTATCATACGCAGTGGACGCAGTTTGAGCCTAATAGGATCACTGCCCGATAAGGAAGTGAAACCCTTCCTCGCAAGACTGGGGCAACCTTATGCTAAAGTCGGTAGTTTTGACCCTATAGAGACAGATGGCCTACCTGCACTTCGTTTTACCAATGAGACGCTGAGGCTCATGGGCAATCTCATGACTAAAGGGTCCGGCTGTCCTGCACGTACGTTGCAAGACCCCGAGTCATTAGCCCCAATTACAGAATTCAGTTTTTTTGATGCAACATGGGTTAGAACAGCCAACCTTTTTCTCGATTCCGGCGGCATGGCGTCATATCACAAAAATAGAAAACGACACTAAGAACACCTTGGTACTAGCCTTCAACCTCATATAACGCAACAACGTACATGCTCTCAGACCACCCTAGGGGGTTGTTCTCGTTCGCCTGGTTGCTATGCGAGAAATATAACTCGGGGATTTTGCCATCTTTGGTAACCGTATCGGTGGCACGCCGCAAATATTCGCGGGCTTTGTCGTGGTTGCCAAGCCGCTTGTAGGCAATCGCCAGCCAGCTGAGGCCAAAGCACCATTCGGCTTCTTCTGAGTATCCGTCGGAATTGCGGTTGTAGTAGGCGTCAAACTTGTAGCGCATCACGCCTTTGTCTTTGGTGAGGTGATACTCAAGATTTGTAACAATCTCCTGAGCCATCTCTGGGGTAACAACGTTATAGGGGTAGACGAGCGAGAGCAGGGCGAGGTCGGTAAACTTCGACTCCGACTCGCGGGGCAACAGCTCTTTCAGTGCAGCTTCGCCACGGTCAATTGCGTCTTGGTCGACATCCATCGTGCCTACCTGCTGCCATTTTTTAAGGCCGGCCAGCACGGCGCCTATCGAGCTGGCGTGAATCTCCTCATTTTCTTCCCACATGCCCGAGTCGGTGTCGTGCCAATACTCCACGTTGCAGATGTAATAAATGAGCGTCTGGACGGTTTTACGATCTTTGTCACTGCGCAGCATGCTATGGCCCTGCAGCTCAAAATCGGCCAACTTAAAGAGCACTGCGCCGACAGCATCGTGCTGCTTGTTGCCCCACGATTCCCAAAATTCTTCCAGCGTATCCGGATTGTAGCGGGCATGAATGAACTGCCAGCTCTCAAATGGTTTATTTGTAACGGCCCAGTTGATCTTATCGATATGTTTGTCGAAGATGTCTAAGAGCGTGTGATAGGTTTTGCGTACCACGTCCCACTGCCCCGCATATTCGAACGCAAGCGCCTCGTACACATTATCGCGCAACCAGGCCTTGTCGTAACCCGTTTGCACGCTCAGTGATGAGGCTAAAAATAAACCAGAAGGAGTGATTAATTTGCGGAGGTTGTCCAAATGGTGGTTAATTCGGTTTTGGTCGGGCATACCTTAGTTACCTCCATTGTGGCTATGGTCGATGGCATCGTGAACGTTGCGCTCGTATAAAAATCCCAGCAGTGCGTTCAAAATCTTTTCAGACCCTTGGCCATTGTGTAGTTCCGCACGCACCTCGGCGGCTGCGGCTTCCAGACGGAATAACTCGGCTGCGAGTGCTACATGCTCCCGGACAACACCATCTTCTAAAGCTTCAGCCTTCCTAAGCAGGGCGTCATGGGCCTGCTGCGCTTCGGCAATAGGAATCGTACAGCGGCTGCAGACATCATATTCACCCACATGCAGCTCATGGCCGCCGTAATCGAACACTTCTGCCTTCGGCAATTCGTGCAATGCTTGCTCTACAATAGCGAGCGCCTGGCCGGCTGCCGCTGTCACATCTGGATCATCCGACTGTTTTTTGATCATACCTATATCAACCCACCTACTGTCTACTAATTTTAGAATTATACCATTAGCACTTTCCCGCGGGTAGCCGATGCAATTTGCCATACTATATTTCCAAAAATCCCCAAGGCTGGCGTTGAAGCATGGCTTGCATTGTATAATAAGTAATTATGAAGCTGTGTGAATATTTTCCGGAGATCCCGGTACCGGATGCATGGCCGGACGAATACATAAGTTCGAACGGAATGTTAATTGAAGCAGCGCCGAGTGACGCACTCCTGCAAGTTTGGCACCCTAACGGCGACCATCCGGGGCTGTACCTATCGACGGGATTCAACTGTGGGCCACGATATCAAGATACAATTGCCATAGAAAAACTTGCCAGGACTGGTCTTGCTCCGGCGCTCGGTTTTCTTGGCATCGAGGCCACCGTTCATCAATTAGAGTCTGGTACGCATGTGGCGGCACTGACCCATCCAGCATCGGCTCCGTTCTGCGAACGATTCAACCAATTAGTTGCAGCCGAGAGTAATCCGGATAGTCCGCCACTCACCGCCGAGTTGCACTTGGGACCCGGCGGCGAGTTTAGTGCCGAGAAGTCTACTGAGAGCATCAGCCAAGGAAGAATACTCGTAGCGAACGCCCCGAAAATGAGCGGACATGATATTGCTCATGCAGTTGCAGCATACTGCCTTATTGGCTTACCACTCAATGTCCTACAATCGCGTGCCCAAGTTGCTCGCAGCCAGGGAGATCGCCAAACGATCGTAACTTTCGCTCGCATCTTCGAGGCTGCCTCTAGTGTAGTTGGCTTGGAAGATATTATTGAAATCAATACCTGGAACGGGGCTGATCGTGCAATCCAGTACCAAGACGCATTAGGATGGAATCGGCTACCCGAAAATAGTCCGGACATCTCTAGCAGTATCATTTCGCGCATACACACCACGGAACAGAGGCTACAACAAGCAGGTATACACCCATAATTAGTGGACGCTTCGGCCGAAAAGGCCGAGTAGTTTTACCTCGCTGGATGCATCTGAAGGCACTGGAATTTCAGGGCCAATGAGTCCGTGAGCGCGCTGGGCGTCCATCTTGCCTTGGTTGAGGAGGTAGAGTGCTTTGGCAAAATCATCGTCGATATGGAAATCGAAGCCGATCGATCGGGCAACATCCCAGGTATGTATGACAATCATAGCGGTGAGGTCTTCAAGATAGCTGTTCGCAGGGACGTTACCATAGGGCAAATGCACAACCAAATGCATAGAAGTAGTTTCGACGCTTTTGCGGGCAGTTACTGCATATTTGTGCCAAGCAGCCTTAGGGTCGCCCGCCACCAAGTCGCCGCTAAATGCGTCGCCCACCTGAGCCGTCGTTTTACCTGCGAGCAGTTCTGGAATCCAAGCCAGTTCACTTAAGACGTGGTTAAGCAGTGTGTGCAGGTCCCAGTCCTGACACGGCGTGGCATTATGCAATTGCTCTACTTGTACAGCTGCGAATACCGGCTCGGCCGCATCAAGCGCTACAATGAATGGCGATTTTATCACTGTTTTAACCCTGCTACTGTTTATACGGTACATGACCTTCAGGCAGTTTTGCAAGGCTTAGAACTCTAAACTCCCGATTCGAAATAACTGGATAGCGGTTACAAAAATAGAACAGGCAGCAAAGCGATGGGGGAGTAGCTACCAGGATGGACTACTAGATGCGGGATTCTAGGCCGGACTTAGGACTACGGGCAGGCGACTAGCCAAGACGTATGGCGTGCTCGTCTTCGTCCTGATCCTTATCTTCCTGCCAACCGGCTGCGCTATCGGCGCCATTGTGATACTCGTCGTCGCCGTCCATGTCGGTATCGCGCGAGGGGTGCAAATCATTTTGCCCGCCACTTTGTTTAACGTCGTCTGGCTCGGAAAAAGGGGGTTGACCGTCCTGGCCATGAGCGATCTTTTCGCTTTTGTCTTCGTCGTTCAGTTTATTATCGTCCGGATTCATGGCACTCTCCTTACGTTTTACATTCGCAGTATACATTTTTACCGAGACCATGCTGTTATTTTTCTTATTGATAGGAGATGTACCAGGGTCGGGGTTGCAGGCGCATGGTATTAGCTATATCCAGCATAGGGCTGTCCTGCGTATAAAAATTCTTCCACCCGAATACGACATGTGGCGGTGGAGACGCAGTGATGCTATGCCAGGTATCTTGCTTGGCGACTTGCGTACCTTGTCCGTCCATCTGGACAATATACGCCAGCTGGGACCAATTTGTGTTGAGCCGTTCGCGGCCCGGCAACATATCCAAACGGAATTGATGCAAAACAAATAATTTCTGGGGAAGCTTGTGTGTGCTTATCAGATTTGCCAGCCACGTACTCACCCCATTCACCTCGTCTATAGATACTGAGCCGATTTGCTTCAAAGGGACCTGATCCGGCATTAAACGCCATTCGGGGTCCAGCGCCAGGCCGACGTTCGGCTGTTCGAGCAAGGCCTGATATTCTTTGGCCTGGGTCAAAAAGTCGGTACGCCCCGACTGCAAATCGAGCACTACATAGATACCACGTGCGCGGGCCGTCTGCACCCACGGCAAAATCACCGCCGGATCGACTTCTTGCGAGTAATCGCCATTATCTGTCGGGCTGCCCGAAGCCACCGTGGTAATGATTTCGAAAGACGGATATATCGGCTCTGCCGAATACGGTTGATACTCTTTGGCAATTGCCTGAATGCGATCAGCAGCAGCTGACAACGGCTGATCGCCCAGCGCACCAAGCGCAGGTGTATCCGGTGAGCCATAGAGCGCCACAAAACGATACACCCCCGATAATTGCCGCTTGCCGCCGGGAAATACGAATGGCGGCAGTGGTAAAGAAGCGGTCAGGCCAGGCTGCTTGCGGGGCGTAGCCGGAGCTCCCGGCGCACCCGCCCCAGGCGTTTTATGTATAGCTACAACCAAGCACAGGCCTAGAGCCAAACACCCCAATAGAGTCGTGCGAATACGTAATCTCGTGCCGGATAGGTCTCCCAGCATTGCACCCCCTGACAGCTGTCTCGTAGTACTTTCAGTTTATTATATACAAAACAAACAAGAGATAAAAACGAAAGCTTGACAGTATACGGTACAATTTGTGCTATACTACAAATACTAGAAACAAGCTGCTGCTAAGCAAAAGTTCTAGAAAGTTATGTTAACAACGCTTGAGGAGCAGCTAACTGGAAACGAAATACCAGCTTACCTCGGCAAGAAAAAAGAGGATAAGCTAAGACAATGGCTACTAAACTATTTGTTGGCTCACTGAGCTACGGCGTCGACGACGCGCAACTTTCCGATGCCTTCGCGCAATTCGGTACTGTGGTCTCGGCCAAGGTAATCATCGACCGTGACACTGGTCGCTCAAAGGGCTTCGGCTTTGTAGAGATGAGCTCTGATGAAGAAGCTCAGGCCGCAGTCAAGGGCATGGACGGCAAAGACCTCGGTGGTCGTACCGTTGCTGTGAGCGAAGCTCGCCCACAAGAAAACCGCGAACGTCGCTCCTTCGGGGGCGGTAACGACCGCGGTGGTCGTCAGTACTAGACCTTCTCTTGTACTTTAAAACACCTCTCTTAAAGGGAGGTGTTTTTATATCTTTCAGATTTCGTTAAGGTAACCTACAGGTGCATAGGCAACAATGACCCTAACGTATAATCGAAAGGACGCAAGGATCCCATGAATGCCTTCAGCCGCGGTATTCGCAATGCATTTCGCAATACCATCCGCACCGTTGCCATTGTAGGCATGCTTAGCCTCAGTATCGGGCTCAGTTTGAGCATGCTGCTGGCGCATCAGGCTATCGGCCAAAAGATTACTAGTGTACAGAAAAATATCGGCAACACAATTAGTATTGCGCCTGCAGGCATTCGTGGATTCGATGGCGGCGGCACGCCACTCACGAGTGACGCCATTAAGAAGGTGAAATCGCTGACGCACATAACGAGTATCGACCAATCGGTCAATGATCGCCTAGGTAGCGATACTACTAACATCCAATCCAGCATCGATGCCGGCAGCTTTGGAAGGCGCCAATTTCGTAACGAGGGCGGAGGTGGCGGGGACGTTGCGTTCGGCGGCGAGAGCCGACAAGCACCCGATCTGACCAACTTTACACTACCCATTCCTGTCACGGGCAGTACCAATCCTTTAGGCAGCGTCAGTGGCAGTAGCGACAGCAGCGTGACGCTCGTGAGCGGTAATGTCTTTGACGGTAGCAAAGACGCCGACGTTGCTCTTATGGGGAAGGGTATCGCCGACAAGAATAGCCTCAAAACGGGGTCAACCTTCGCCGCCTACGGCACTACCATTACCGTAAGCGGTATCTTCGACGGCGGCAACACCTTTAGCAACAACCAGATCATTATGCCGTTGCCGACCATCCAGCGTTTGAGTAGCCAATCTAACACCATCACCAGCGCTATCGTCCATATCGACAGTGCCGTCAATCTCGGCAGCACCACAAACGCTATCAAAAATGCACTGGGCAGCACGGCCGATATCACCAATGACGCCGACACTGCAAAAGCGACCCTCGGCTCACTGCAAAATATTCAGAATGTCTCACTCTTTAGCTTAATTGGGGCCGCGGGTACTGCAGCCGTCATCATCTTGCTTACCATGGTGATGATTGTCCGTGAGCGGCGCCGTGAAATCGGCATACTCAAGGCCATCGGCGCCTCTAATGTGCGGGTGATGCTGCAATTTACTGTGGAATCGATTACGCTTACCGTGCTTGCTGCGGCCATCGGGATTATCATCGGTAGCTTAGCAGCAACGCCGGTGACAAAACTCCTAGCGAACAATAGCACGTCGGACACGACGGCATCTCAGACCGCCCCAGTAGGCGAGAGACCGGGTCCGCGACTTATGGGCGGGGGATTCCGGACACACTTTAACAATAATGGCGCCATTCGTGGCATTAAAAATCTACGTGCCAACGTAGACGCCAGTATCCTCGGCTATGGCTTCGGTAGCGCTATCCTGATTGCGGCCATCGGCAGCACTGCCGCTGCCGGCTTGATTGCCAAGGTTCGCCCATCAGAAGTAATGAGGGCTGAATAATGACTGTAGCGACGAAAGGACAAGCTATGCTCACCGTTACCAACCTTACCCGATCATTTGCCAGCGGCGATGGACTGGTAACTGCCCTAAAGGACGTCAGTTTCGAGATACCTGAAGGCAAATTCGCATCGATCGTCGGCCGCAGTGGCAGCGGCAAATCAACTCTTTTAAGTCTGCTCGGCGGACTGGATAAGCCGACCAGTGGCAACATCATCGTCGACGGCAAGTCGCTCGCGCAGCTCCGCGATCACGCCCTTATAGCCTACCGATGTAGCACCATTGGCTTCGTCTTTCAGAACTACAACCTCATCCCTAACCTGACCGCCCTAGAAAATGTAATGCTGCCTATGGAGTTCAACGGCCATGTACCACACGAGCGCGCCGCGCGTTCTAAACAATTACTTGATCAGGTTGGCTTGGATGGCGCCAAACAGCAGCGTAAACCCGGCAGATTGAGCGGCGGGGAGCAACAACGCGTGGCGATTGCCCGGGCGCTTGCCAACAAGCCCAAGCTCATTTTGGCCGATGAGCCTACAGGAAACCTTGACGAGCAAACTGGCAAAATGATCTTCGATCTTTTGCACAGTCTTAGCCGCTCTGAAAACACCACTATTGTTGCCGTTACCCACGACTTATCTATTGCTGGCCGCACCGACGTTACCTTCCGACTGAGCGACGGCCAGCTCGTAACCGATAAATCCACGAAGTAGACCTAGGACGCGTTACGTGGCAAGGCGCACCGGCGCCACCTGTCACTCTGAACTTGTATCAGAATAATTTTCTTTAGTATTTTCGCGCTCCGAGTTGGTTTTAGACGAAGGGACTTTTTTGCCCATAAAGTAATCCCGCACCTGAAATAAGAAAAAACCACCGACTAGCGCGCCGATGGCCGATCCCACGAACGAACCAATTCCTCCGTTAATGTTCGAAAACAGACGCACGATAGCAGCCCCGACTTGCACCAGTGATGCATAAAATAGAAAATCCCAGCCCCCCTTTTTCATTGCCTTAAGCCCTGGTGCCGCCACGAGCAGCAGCACCGCAACGCCCGCCATAGCGAACACCGACAGATAATAGAACATGCCGAGATGCGCCGGGGCATATACCGGCCCGCCATACTGTGCCGAAATAGTATTGGCATAATCTACAAATTTATTGGCGACATGGCCAGCATGCCACAGCCCAAACGTCGCCAATAGTTGCAGCACGCCCACTGCGAGCGCGATCCACCACAATGCGTAGGCAACTGATTTGCGCGCTTCCTTGGGTAATTTCACCGGAGCATTTTTATCTAAAACCTTAGCTAGTGTGGTCTCTAAACGGGCAAGTGCTGTCATATGTTTTTATATACTCCGTAGATTATTGCTTATTGTTAGCATAAGACCAAGCATGTACGGCACGCAAGGTTGATATATAGGTGTTCAGAAAAACACCGTTATAATCCTGACACGCGAGTAACCTTTGCATATGGTAAAGTGCACTTTAATAGGAGTGCTCTATGTCAGAATTCTCGCATGCAACAACCTCACAAATAGCAGATACCGATCCCAAGCGCAGGACAAAACGGCTTAAGCCAACCGCCGGAGCGCTTGCAGTAGTCGCCTTACTCGCCGGCTGTGCTACAGATTCTAAATCATCGCAACCCGCCCAGCGGACGCAATCGTCTTCAAGTGCAGCGGAAAATCCTGGAGCAGGGAGCGGGAATTCGGCAGCGCAATCCTTCCCAAATACCAATCTGCCTAGCCCAACTCGTCAGTCTGTCGAAGATAAGCCTACGGACACAAGGGGTGGTTCAATCCTCACACCAACCCCTCAAACATACCCGGAGATTACCGACAACCGTAATGGCACGCCGATCTTTAGCTCGCCATCGGGCGGAGCACTGCCAGACGGTATTCCCGGCGTTGTACCTTTTAATACGCCTGTTGATGTCGAATGCTGGGCGCCCAATACCTCTGGTATGACTAGCGTAAATGAATTTTATAAATTCCAATATGGAGGATCTGAAGTGTACGGGTCTGCAAACACCTTCGCTAACGGAGATCCCATTGGCGTTCCCGGTGGTAGTCACCCCTATGACCCACAAGTACCCGAATGCACACCGCAACAAATAGCTTCTACGCAGCCCTAAAATTGCTGGCGGATGTGTGAGAAGCTATAATCCCAATCGGCGTCAGATTTTTTGTGTGGGTTGAAGATGTTACCAGGGTCAAAAATCTGTTTAGTTTGGCGGAATAAGTCAACTACGGCCTTGCCAAATTGCTGTTCCAACCACGGCCCGCGGATAAGCCCATCATTGTGCTCGCCAGAGAGTGAACCTTTGTAGTGAAGCACCAATTCGTCAACTTCTTTCATAGCGGGCAATAGCTTGGCGCGCTCTTTTTCTTCCTCGATCTTCATAAGTGGAATGATGTGGAAATTGCCGTCACCCATATGCCCGGCAATCGTGGCAAATAAGTCGTATTTTTTGACGATTTTACGGAGCTTAGGCAAAAACTCCGTTAGATGCTCTGGGTTAACGACCAAGTCGTCAATGAATGGAGCGGTGTGTTTATCTTTTACCTTCGAACGCAGCAGGCTGAAACTTTGGCGGCGCATCAGCCAGAACTTTTCGCTTGAGGCCTCAGTCGGATCTTCTTCCTGGCCGTTAATTTCATAGCGAACGCGATTGGTCTTCAGCTCTTTGTGCAACGCTCTAATCTTTTGGCGCACTTCGTCTTCAGTATCGCCGTTGAATTCAATCATCAGAATCAATTTGGGGATACCTCTCAGTAGCAGAAAGCCATCAGGGATCAAGCTAATCAGCAAACGGATAAACTTCTTCACGCCGAGCATCTTCAAGAAACTGGGCATAAATTTGATCGAAAGGATAAGCGTGGCATCGTCAAAGGATTCGAAGGTAGCCGGCTTGTGCTCGAGCACTTTAGGGATAATCTCACCAAGGCGGTCGATGTCGTGCAAAAAAACGACGAGCAAACCGGAATGCTGGCGTTTGGGAACAAGCCGGTAGGTAATGTCCGTTACGAACCCAAGCGTGCCCTGGCTACCGACGATTAACTTGGTGAGATCAAAAATACCTGTTTCGCGGTTCCAAACATACCATAAATTGTAGCCCATGGAATTTTTGCTCACCTTGGGCTCGGCATTATGTATAACATCGTAGTTCTTTTCGCACAGCTCAAACAGGCGTTTGTAGAGCTGGCCCTCGTAATCTTTTTGCCCCATCTTTTTGATGAGCTCCCGCTTATTGAGCGGTTTTACTACGTACTCTTTGCCATCTGCAAACACAACTTTCAATTCCGTCACAAAATCTTTGACTTTGCCGTATTCCAAGGACTTTTCGCCGCCGGAATTGTTGGCCACCATACCACCTACCGTACAAAGGTCACGGCTGGCGGGGTAGGAGGGCATCAAAGCGCCTTTTTTTAGTGTCTCCTTCTCGAAATCACGGTAGAAAACGCCTGGCTGGGTGCGCGCCTCCGTGGGTGTAACGCTTTCTATTTTCGTAAAATGCTTACTAAAGTCGACAATGATGCCCTCATTGACTGCGCCGCCAGACATATCGGTACCGGCGGAACGCGCTGTCAGCGACAGCTCCGGCATCTTTTTTTTATTGGCCGAAACCAGACCCACAAGCGTCTGCACATCTTTGCTATCTTTAGGCATGACCACTAGTTGCGGCTTAACCTCGAATAATGAGGCGTCGTGACTATAAAACTCACGCGTCTGATCACTATCATCTAGCTCGCCGCGGAAGCCCGCAGCTGTCAATTTCTGTTTGAATTCATCCATATTCTTTAAGCTTAAGCGTATGTGTTGTCGTGCGCAAGTAGGTATGTTCGCAGCTACCCCTTAGAACGGAGCAGTTTGAGCGCCGCTAGATTTTGCATAGGCGTGCCATGGCTGCGATATATAGTGTAGCGCATGCCGCTCGGCATCTTTGCCTGGCCGGAGAATAGGTCCTTCAAACGGATAATCTGGCCGGCGTTCACACGGCCCTGTGTAAGGGCGGTAGCCAGTTCCGGTGCTTCTTCCAGCGTTTGATCCCAGTCGACAATAATGGTCGCGTGAGCAGCATCAAAAAACTCGTCGGCCAATTCCTGGTGATCTTCGGAGGCAAACGAAGCAATAACCGCGCCCGGCTTTATCCGATCTACCATATCAGCTGTTAAGATCGGCTGTTTTGCGCTGCTGTGGCAGATAATATAGTCGTATTGGCCAACGCTCGCCAGATCGCCGCGGGCAATCACCACGCAGATTGAGCCGTGCCACCAGAACCGATAAGTAATCCTTTCTTATCTACCAAGCTTTTTACTCCTAGCTCCCGAAGGATCAACGGCGCCATCACTCCGGTACGCTGTCTAATATATGCAGCAAAAGGGAGATTGAGGAGCAGCTCACCATCCTCAAATACCAGCGCCTGGTCGGGAGCTTTGCCCGATATCACATCATATGGGCTAAAGGTGTGATAGAAGGTGGGTGGCTTTTGGCCATGGGGCTCCACAGCAATAATGTTAAAGCAGTCACCTAAGAAATCGCCATTCTGATTAAACGGCCGGACATATTTATCCATTTGGTAGTCATCAGCGTGCACAAACACGTCTTTGATGGCATCGGCCAACTCGTTCATCGGTAACATATCCACAATTGCCTCCTTTTATAGCTCAAACGGCTCATCTTTTATCTTAAAGTGATGTATATACGGTATAGTTGCAGCGACCACAATGGCAAATATACCGCCGAGCACTTGGCCAGTAGGGCGCTCGGCAAAAAAGATCACACCATACACCATGCCAAAAACAATTTCCAGGAGCCCTAAAACACCCGCCGATCCCGCATCGATAAGCTTTACACCGCGAACGACACACCAGGAGGCGGCCAGCCCAGTGAATGCGAAAAGCACTAAATAGAACCAATGCACATCAAAAGTTACAGGCTGGGTAATTTGGCCAAAAACGAGAGCCATGATCAGATTTGCCAGTACGCCAGCTGACCAGGCAATGAGCGTGGACTGCGAAGGACCATACGATAACTTCTGGCATGAAACGATAGTAAGCGCTGTGGCGAATCCACTCATCAGCGCAGCTGCAAGCCCTGCAACCTCCACGCGATTGGCGGCAGGAGAAAAAATAAGTGCTAGGCCGATAAAGGCCAAAGCTGTTGCGGCAAACTTTTCCTTTGTATAGCGTTCGCGGCTTAAAAGCCAGCCAAAGAGGAACATACCAAGCACAAAACCGGAATACATCAGCGCCGTAGCTAGACCGACTCCAATGTGCAGCGTGGCATAATAGAGCGGCCCGGAGAGCAGCGCCGAACCACACACTGAGGCAACAAGCCACCATGCATCCCGCCGCCAATGCATTCGCACCAGCTCCTTACGCCGCACTGCGATAGCCCCAAGGCAAATGACTACAATAATGCAACGGAACAATGCCTGCTGATAACTACCGAAGGCATTGCCCATCAGCTTCGTCCACACTCCGTACAAGCCATAGAAAAGTGACGATACAACCACTAAACTTGCCCCAAGACCTGATTTAGATTGAATAGCATGCTCTTTCATTTTCATAAAAGCCGCCTAATGGAGATTCACGCCAGCTCTATGTAACTTACCAATTGTCTGCATAGCAGGCCAGACCTCACCACCAATAACTTGCTGGGCAACAGAGCGCGCCGCAAACATATCATCATAGCCAGCAAAACGATCTCCCTGCCATGTCACCCATTTCCTGGCTTCATCCATACGGAGAATTTGAGCCTCACTCATTTCGCGTTCCCTCGCATGCATATCACTTGCCAGCATACCAGTAGCACCTACAGCTACTTGTAAATTTCCCTGTTTACGCCAGGAGTAGCCCAGGTGGTGTGGCGGCTCTTCCGAGTCTTTACCCACCTGTGCATCCAGCCATTTGTTTGCCTCAACAAAACAATCCTCTACTAGTCCTGATCGCTGCAACAATGCAGCGCGACCGAGCTTCAGAGCGCCAGCCCACTGGTATTTTCCATATCGCTCGGCAACAGGGTCTGGACTGGATGAGGAATAATCAAAGCCTAGGATGCCTTCTTGATTACCGACAACAATAAGGCCATTACCTTTGAAGTAAGGTCCCTTTGATTCACCACGCGCAAAGCGCACGATCGCACGCGTCGCGGCTATCTGGGCCAAGACACTCTCATCTTGCAAGCTAATATCAGCTAACTCCGCTATGTCTGCACCTGATTGCTGACGTTCGGATACGGCCTCCACAAGCTGCTCATATGCCGCTAGCGGATCCTCACTGAGGTATATGCCCCGATAGAGGGATTCGATCTGTCGTATTACTTCTGACACGTAGATTTCCTACTCTCCTCAGCACAATTGCTGAGACGATATAAGTATTGCATAATAGCATCTCTCCTGATAAACTGTTCACCATGTTGAACACAAGGGACACAATCGTCGAACAACTGCGCGCACTGGGCTTAAGCCGCGACGAAGCTACACTATATCTAGAGCTACTCAAAGAACCTGCCACGCATTTACGGCTGGCACACGCCACAGGCATCAACCGCACTAAGGTGTATCGTTTAGCCAACGAGCTGGAAAAAAGAAGTCTCATTACTAAGCGCAGTGACGACCGCGGCACCTTTCTAGTTGCCGCCGACCCGTCGACACTGGAAGTAGGCCTCGTCACTCAAGAAGAGAGAATAAAACAACAGCGTGAGGCATTTGCCGCGCTCATGCCTGTCCTCGCACCAATACAAAAGGGCGAAACGAGCCATTTTATCATTCACACCTACGAGGGAAGCGAAGGCTTTAAACAGATGCTCTGGCACGAACTCAAAACCAAAGACGAAAACCTAATCTTTGGCAGCGGCACTATCGAAGATCTGGTCGACGATCGCCGTTGGGCCGAAAAACATCGCCAGCTAACCACTCAGACCCCATATAAAGTCCGCGAAATTCTCAACCCTCGGGGCAGGAAGCCCACCTTCACGCTCAACCAAAAATTTATGCGCGACATTTACCAGGAACGGACCATCGACCCCGGCGTTATGCTATTGCAAAATCAGATGGTGATCTACAATGACACCGTCGCTATTTATCACTGGCGTGAGGAACAAAAAGTGGGACTGGAAATTATCAACAAAGCACACGCCGCTATGATGCGCGATATCTTTGAACACTTCTGGCAGATAGCTGGAGAGAAGTCGCAGTAACCGGGTACGCAAAAGTCAAAAAAGTAATACCGAATCAACACCTCACGTACTACAATCGTACTAATGGATATTAGTCGACTACTGAAGCAGCTGGACCACTGGCAGCAAACACACCGCCTAATTAGTTTTATCTATGCTGTAATCAAAAAATATAGTGAAGATACCAGCAGCTACATGGCTGCATTACTTACCTATTACGGCTTTTTATCGCTCTTTCCGCTCCTCTTAGTAATGATCACATTGTTGCATATTTGGTTCCATAACGATCCGACAGTACAGGGCGAAATTAGCACCAGCATTGGGCACTTTTTCCCGCTGCTTGGCTCGCAATTGCAAAATCAGATTCACGGCTTGCGCGGGGCAGGGGCGGGTCTCGCTATCGGCGTGCTTATTACTATGTACGGTGCGCGAGGTGCTGCCGATGCTTTTCGATATGCCCTTGATACGGTGTGGCAAATCCCAAAAAACAAGCGGGTAGGATTCCCTAAAAATATCCTGCGTAGCCTGGCTATTATAATAGCTGCGGCTGGCGCATTTGCGGCTACTATTGCAGTCTCGGCTTTTACGGCCGCACTCGGACACGCCTGGTGGGTCAAGGTGATTGCCAACGTCCTTGGATTCATCATTTTAACACTAGTGCTTGGCTATACGTTCCGTATTGCTACCGGTGCCCGGGTGCGCTACCGGTTTATGTTGCTTGGCGCGGCCATTGCCGCAGCGCTCCTGCAGCTACTACTGAGTTTTGGTGGCATTGTTGTTACTCATCAACTACATCATCTCGATTCGGTGTATGGCACCTTCGCGGTAGTGTTAGGCTTGCTGTTCTGGATATATCTGATGGCGCAAATCGTTTTGTTTGCCGCACAGATTGATGTGGTGCGCCATTTTGGTTTATATCCGCGTTCGTTGAGCGGCCAACTACCAACCAAAGCTGACCATAAAGCCTACGACCTCTACGCCCAAACCGAGAAATATGTCGAAAGAGAACACATCGGCGTCCGTTTTCACCGCTAATATCAAGAGGATCTATTGAAAATCCTCCGCGAATCCCCGCAACATGCTAAGGGCGGCAGCCGGTGGAGCGAGCACAGGGTCAGTGTCGATTAAATAAAATCGTGGCGTCGTCTCTCCTTTGAAAGCACCATACTTGTATTGATCGTAATGATCAATGTCATTCAACATTAATTCTGCCTTACTCTCTTCAACCCAATCAACGTATTTCATAAGACAAGCCCCTAGCTGCTGTCTGGATTGCGAGCCCTTCATGCTAATAATGTTGCGGCTCACTGTATATAGCTTGGCATTACTACTGTGTCTACCGACAAAATACTGACGAACTATCGCATTCGGCACGCCGAATGAGGCCAACCTTGCAAGGTGTTCTCGCACAGTATGGACGACTAAGTCAGGTTCAATGTGTTCTGGTTCTACGGATCCTGAGCTTGCGAAATGGAGCGTACCGAGCGGAAGTGTGTGAATATGCGCACCAACTCGCCTTGGAGTAACACGCAGCCATAGCTCGTGGTCTTCAGGGTCTCGAACAGGTTGCCTATCGGCATGCTTCAAGAGTTCTACTAGAGCATCCGACGGAGGGCCATACTCAAGAGGAAATAGCTTCAACGCTTCACTCATTCGACCATAATACCAGGAATATACCATGGGGTCTGAGGGCCATCTTAAAAATGCTATTATGGCAGTGATGACACAACAAATAAGATGTACGAAAGCAATTATTGCTGTTGCTGGTTTTGGCACAAGGCGCCTACCAATCACCAAGGCTGTTGAGAAATGTATGATTCCGGTCGGAAACCGACCAATTGTCGATTATGTTGTGGACGACTGTATACAAGCAGGCATCACTGACATCATCTTTGTGGTAAGTGAGCAGTCAGAACAAATTCGCACCTACTATGGCCACAACCAGCACCTCGAAGATTATCTGGTAGCCCGCCACAAAGCAGAAGCGCTGGCTAGCATTAGCGATCTGGCAGTGAAAGCCCGCTTTCACTTCGTATTGCAGGATCACAAGCAACCGTACGGCACGAGCGTACCTGTATGGCTCGCTCATGATTATCTGGGCCCGGACGAAACTTTTCTATATCTATATGGCGACAATATTTTATACAAACCGGATGGTGGGTCGGCCGTTGCCGATTTACTAGAGCAAGCGAATAAAACAGGGGCAGCCGACGCCCTCCTAGCTGTCGAAGTCGCACCAGATAAAGTCCAATCATACGGCATTATTGCGACTGAAGAACGAGAAGGGACTGCATTCTTTTCGCATATTATCGAAAAACCGACTCCTGAAATGGCACCCAGCAATCTCAACAACGCCGGGTGTTTCATGGTGCAAAGTGCTATCCTCCCCTATGTAGAACGAAGCATGTACCAAGCAGACCTTACGCAGCAGGAGCACCTCTTTACTGATGCACTGAACTGGTATCACGAGGATGGCGCACAGATCGTTGTAGCGCGTACGACTGCCGAATACTTAGACTGCGGGTCCGTGCAAGGCTGGCTGGCGGCCAATAACCGTATTGTGAACGCATAGACTCTTGCCATCGACATAAGTACCTAGGAGGTGAGCAAAAGCTATTACAGGGATAGTCATCTTGAAAATTCTTTGTATAATCTAGAGCATGACTAAAAAAATCAATGCTGTAATCGTCGGCGGCGGGTTCGCCGGCACCAAGGCGGCCCTTGAGCTTGCCAAATCAAGTAACTGCAGCGTGACGCTGGTGAGTGATCATGCCGACTTCCGCTATTATCCTGGCTTGTACCACACTGCCACCGGCGGCAAAAGTGCTGGCTCGAGCATGCCGCTCGACAAGCTGCTCAAAGGAAAAGGCGTCGAATTTGTTCAGGCCACAGCAACCAAACTAGATCGTAAAAAGAAACAAATAGAGACCGCTGAAGGTAAAACGATTGCATATGATTCGCTTATCCTAGCACTCGGTAATGTCACCAACTATTTTGGTATCGAGGGTTTGGCTGAACATGCTTACGGCATCAAGTCGATCGAAGAGGCCGACCGCTTTAAAAAACACCTGCACGACCAGTTCATCGAAAAAGGCTGCCCGGACCTCAACTATGTGATCGTTGGCGGTGGCCCAACTGGTATCGAACTAGCCGGCGCACTGCCAAATTACCTCCGCGCTATCATGAAAAAACACGGGCTTAAAGATTGCCCTATACAAGTCAAGATCGTCGAAGCACTACCTCAGTTATTACCACGCTCGCCAAAGGATATTGCTGAGGCTGTTGCCAAGCGCCTGCAACGTTTAGGTGTTGAGGTGCTGCTCGATACGGCCGTCAAAGGCCAGACTGCTGATGCACTGATGGTGGGTGACAGTCCAATCAAAACCGAAACTGTCGTCTGGACCGCAGGCGTCAGCATCAATCCGTTCTTTAAAGCGAATAACTTCGCTATGACCGAGCGCAATAAAGTTGTCGTGGATGAGTATTTACAGGCCGAGCCAGATATTTATGTACTCGGCGACAACGCCGCTACCGAATTCAGCGGCCTGGCCCAAACTGCACTGCACGATGGTATCTATATCGCCAAAAACATCATTCGCAGGTCGTACGGCGACGAACCAGAAAAGTACCTGCCAAAAGAGCCAATCTACGTGATACCAGTCGGCAAAAACTGGGCCAGCGTCCAGTGGGGCAAGCTGCACTTCGGCGGTCTCGTTGGCTGGTTCTTGCGCCTTGCGGCCGATCTCGTCGGCTTTCACGACCTCGAGCCCTGGCCTAAAGCCAGTAAGCAGCTGCTGGTGAGTATGAGCCACGAAAATTTCGGTGATTGCCCAGCCTGCAATAAAAAAGAGAGCGCTCCAGCCGCCTAGCGGCACCTAAACGACAGAGCATGCCTTTACTGGTATTTTTTCGCTTGGGTATCAACCTCTAGTACAATAGCCACATGAGCAAGTACGAGGAGGCGTTAGCAGCACTCAACAACGCGCAAAAGCTGGCGGTGACCACCACCGAGGGACCAGTCTTAGTTATTGCCGGGCCGGGCACTGGTAAGACGCAGCTGCTCACCACCCGGATTGCCCATATTCTGGCGACCACCGATACACTACCGCAAAACGTTTTGTGCTTAACCTTTACCGACTCTGCAGCCCAAACGATGCGAGAGCGTTTGAGTGCCATGGTAGGCAAGGCCGCCTATGATGTTTCCATCAGCACCTACCACGCCTTTGGCAGCGAACTCATTCGCCGCTTCCCGGATTACTTTTTAGAAGATGATGACTTGCAGCCGGTCGACGACCTCGGCATGGATCGCATCTTCCGCGACATTATTGCCAATCTACCATACAGCAACCCGCTCAAGCATGCCGACATGTATCTGCAGGATATCAAAACGCTTGTCTCTGACGCCAAACGAGCACTTTTAACACCGGACGACCTTCGAAAGATCGGCAAGGCTAACTTGACCTGGATTGGCAAAGCGAATCCCGTCGTGAGCGAAACGCTTGGCGTCATTGCCCGCATCGATAAAAAAAACCTGCCGCTCTTCACGCAATTAGCCAAAGTCTTACCGCCCGCAGAAAGCAATACAAACCAAATACCGACATTGGCCGAGTTATGCCTATCTCAACTACAGGAGGCAGTGGATGCGGCTGAAGTGTCAGGCAAGACTGCAACGATAACTGCTTGGAAAAATGATTGGCTTGCCAAAGACAACGCGGGGCATTTTATCGTGGACGGTCTAAAAGTTAACCAAAAACTCCTCGCTGCTGCTGATATTTACGAGCACTATCTGCAAGCCCTCAAAACGCGTGGTTTCTTCGATTACGACGACATGATCCTGCGCGCAGTACGAGCCCTCGAAGCCAACAACGATTTTCGCTACACCCTCCAGGAACAATATCAGTATATCTTGCTGGACGAATTCCAGGACACCAACGGCGCTCAATTGCGTCTGGTAGAGCTGCTTACCGACAACCCGGTGCACGAAGGACGCCCGAATGTGCTAGCCGTAGGTGATGACGACCAAGCCATTTATGCCTTCCAGGGTGCCAATTACTCACATATGCTGCAATTTAACGACCTCTACAGAGATGTATTGGTGGTACCGCTTACCGAAAATTATCGCTCCCATCCCGACATTCTGCAAACAGCACGCGGTATTGCCGAGCAGGTTGAAGAGCGTTTACATCATCATTTCCCCAAGATCGAAAAAACACTCCTCGCTCGAGCAAAGCATTTGCCAGAACGCGCTGTTGTCGAACGGCGCGAAGCACGAAGCGATGTGATGGAATTCGCCTGGGTCGCGAGACACATCGAAACGCTCATCCAATCCGGAGTGCCGGCAAACGAGATCGCCGTGCTGGCCCCGCAGCATAAATATTTGATGCCGCTCGTGCCGTTTCTGCAAACGGCCGGTATCGCTGTTCGCTATGACAAGCGCGAAAACGTACTCGACGACCCTGCCATCATCCAGCTCCTGCACATGGCCGAACTGACCCTGGCTTTAAGCACTGGCGATCAGGCCCGAGCGAACGCTCTTTGGGCAGAAGTGCTCAGCTTCGACTTCTGGAACCTGTCCACCAGCCAAATATGGCGTCTGAGCTGGCAGGCCACCAGCGAGGCACGGAGCTGGACCGAAGAGCTACTTGCCGATGAGACGCTCCAGCCCATCGCCCTTTTCTTCGTCCGTTTGAGTTTGCTCGCAAAAACCGAAACGCTTGAAACACTGTTCGACTACTTAATAGGCAGCAAACCTTGCGATATGCACGAGCCTGGTCATGCATCGTTCACCTCGCCCTTTTATACTCATTACTTTGGAGAGGAGCCAGCACTGAGGGAAGCTACCAGCTCATTCTGGGAATTACTCAGCAACCTGATTGTACTGCGTGCACGACTACGCGAATATCATAAGGATGGCGATACGGCGTTCATCCTAGCTGACCTGCTGGATTTTGTAGCAGCCCACCGGGCCGCCGACATAAAGATTCTCAATACTAGTCCTTATGCCTCGGGCGCTGAAGCAGTACAGCTCATGACCGCTTTTAAGGCAAAAGGCATGGAATTTGGCGCCGTTTTCGTGCTGGCAGTACAAGATGAAGCCTGGGGTAGTAAAGCACGCCGAATGGGGAATCGCCTCAGCCTGCCACCCAATCTGCAATTTATCCGCTACGCTGGCGCTACGAACGACGAACGATTGCGCCTTTTTTATGTGGCGATTACCCGGGCCAAATCACAACTTTACCTGACCAGTTATACACATACCTATGGTGGCAAATCGCTCACCAGACTCAAATATCTAGATGAGTCAGAAAACAGCGAAGGAATGGTGGTAAGTCCCTTGCTGCCGGAAAATAGCAACTTAGTCCTGCCAGCCGAAGAGCAGGCACCCTCACCGACCACCGAGCTCGCGGGCTATTGGCAGCAGCGTCACGAAGCAGCACTCGACGGTGCCGACGCTAAAGCAATGCTCGTTGATCGGCTGCGTGATTTTCAGTTGAGTCCTACGCATATCAATGATTTTGTTGATGTAGTCAACTGCGGGCCGCAAGCTTTTTTCATGCGCACTATTCTACGCTTTCCACAGGCACCGCAACCACAAATCCACTATGGGAACGCCATGCACGAAACATTGGAGTGGATACACGTAACGGCTCAAAAAACAGGCACGGTGCCAACTATCGAAGCAGTCCAGACCACCTTTGCGCGCAAATTACATGCCAAACATCTAAGCGAGCAGGACAACGTTCTCTTTTTGGAGCGTGGCCAACTCGCATTGGAAGTGTATATGGCGCAACGGGCATCGGCGATCACTATAGACACCGTAAATGAATACAGTTTTAAGAACGAAGGCGTATTTATCGGCAAAGCGCACTTGGGAGGCAAAATCGACAAACTCATTATCGACCGCGCTAAAAAAGAAGTTACCATCGTTGATTACAAAACAGGCAAGAGCCACACCCGCTGGACGAATGAAGTAAAGCTGCACAAATATCGCCAGCAGTTGTATCTGTACAAGGCACTTGTGGAGGGATCACATACCTTCCGCGGCTATAAGGTAGTTGATGCTTATCTGGATTTTGTTGAGCCAGACGAAGACGGCACTATCCAAAGCTTACATGTACAATTCGACGACACTGAGTTTATGAACATTAAAAAGCTAGCCGAAGTGATATGGGACTCCATAACCACCGTGCATTTACCGGATATTTCTGGCTATAGCCAGGATCTGCGTGGGCTACAGGCCTTTGAAGCCGACCTGATCAGCGACCAGCAATCGCTTGTTTGAGCGCAGTATAGGCGGGCTTTTTAGAACCGTCGGCCCGGAACAATCCAAAAAAGTTTTCGTTGGTACTGTGGTCGGTCCCGGCGTCTTTATAGCTATACCACATCATCGGCCCTACCCAGTCATAGGAACGGTACAGTGCGGCAGCGCGACTAGCCATATCGGCTTGCAATTGCTCGTCGACGTGCCAGGTATTATGTACCGTGCTGTAGTTATCTTCGGTTGCCGCCGGGCCCGGGCCGCCAGTGGGCGCACCGAACTCTGTTATCCAGATCTTCTTTACGCTATCGCCATTTGCTGTCATGATCCCTCGTAGGCTCACACCAGTCTGGGACATGCGTGACCACGCCTGGCCAGTACTATTCGAAGGCAACAACGGGTAGGTGTAGGGATGGTCGGCTACCGCATCAAAAAAGCCTTTGCCACCAGCATTGTAGATTCCTTGCAAAAAATCCAACTCTGATATATTGTTACCCGCGCTATCCTGAGGCGACAGGCCACCAGTCATGACTAGCGCCAATGGGTTCGCTAGTTTTATGGCCGTATAGGCCATTTGCAACAGCTTGGTATAGGCTGCCGGACTAGCTGCCGGGTGCCAAAAGTCTGCCGTGTTGGGCTCGTTCCAAATTTCCCAAGTCTGCAGACCCATCGGCGCGTAGCGTATTGCAGCCTGCGCTGCGAATGCGGCAAACTGCGTGGGATCTTTCGGCGGGCATTGCGCGCTGCCACAACCAGCAGCCCGGGCCCAATCCGGGGTATAGGCTAAGATGCCGAGCATCTTGAGATGGTGATTTGCCGCAGCTTTTACGACTTTATCATAACCAGACCAATCGTAATGAGCCGCATCTTGAGGTTGGATATTGGGCCACGCTACATCAAAGCGCACCCAGCTGGCACCTATGCTCACGATATCGTCTAGCTCTTTATTTATATCCTTTACGCTCATGCCTGCCATCGTACCTCCAGCGGCAATGCCGTAAGCATGCAGCGGATCGGTCACATGAGACAAGGGGAGTGTAGGCACACCAGTGCCAGGAACAGTGAGACCTGCGGTAGACAAGGAAGAGTTATTGCCAAGGGCCCGCTCAACGTGGTCGCGCCAGTGCCCGTACTCGCGAAACACCACCGCCTGCCAAGGGGCAACCACAATCACTATAAGCAACGCACTATATAGCCCCAGCATAACTTTGCTGCGCTGTCGCGGCCCGCGGCCGTGCACATATCTCATCCGTCGCCGAGACACCCTCATAGCACTACCATTATGCTACCCGATACTGCCAGCAAAGAAAAGCAGGGCATTCAAATCACAAACATCATTACCCATTGTGGTCATCTGCTAAGGGGTGGCTCTGGAAGCCGGAGCTGACCTTTTAGGAAGCAGGGTAGTGATATGAGTCAACGACAGCTTTAACATCAGCCGAGTCATCTTTCATGATAGCTTGAGCCGTTCCTGCGGCATCATAGGAATTGCCCTGATCGTCAGCGACAAAAAAGACCGAGTCGGCAGTGTCGTATGTATGGCCGCCGACCAAAATAATGTAGAGCTACTTGTGGTCAGGGCCAGCGCGAAAAGTCCAGGGAGGGATTCTTAGCTATAAAATTATCAGAAAAATGTTAAAAATATAATTGCGTTTTACAGTTCGTTACCTGCTTATTAGCAGGATTTACTTGTGAAACAATATTGAATTTCTGGATATATCAGTGTAGTATAACAACGACAAATGGGGAGTTTAGGTGGTGTATTTTCTTGGGTCCGACGCAAGTCCGTTTCTAGTGCTGTGGTATCTGTTCGTAGCGTTTTTTGGCGTTGTTATGTTCGCGCATCTACTATCCGCTGGGGCTGGTTGGATGCTGCGGCGTCGCGTACGCAACATGCTGAAAGCGCACACTCAGGAAAAGTCATGAACAAACGAATCAAGCGTAGACTGCTGTGGCTAGGCCGCCGGGCTGTGTTCGGCGGATGTGCAGTGGTGAGCGTATTTCTTTTGATGTCAGGATATGAGTCGATTACCAATCGACCCCTCCCTTGGGTACACACAATAGACAAAGTGAACCTTGTCGCTTTTAGCCACGATTACACCTTTCGCGTACCGCCCACTAGTAGCACTAGCTCACTCTATGGCAATTTTGGCAAACCTAGCACCCTCAAGCTACCCGAGGCTTCACTTCGCCTCAATATCGTTGCGCCCATCAAGCAAAATACGACATGGCTGGCCAGGGCCGGCACCCTCCAACTGCTCGTGCCGAAGCCACCCCGGGCAGGGAATATCGGCGCGGCCTTTTTGTACTGTCGCAGCAGTTTCCGCACCATCAGTGCACGTAATATGCCAACGGTCGGACAGAACATCTTTATGGATACCGAAGGAAGCTGGCGGTATGTGTACCGCGTTTCCAGCGCTAAGCAAATCTCCGAGAACCAGCCTTATGTACCGAGCGATGACGGTACGCAAGGCAAGCTTATCGTCGACTGCAATGATTCAGGACAAAAAGTTAACTATATAATAGAAGGGGATTTACTTTCCGTGCAAGGAATCCAGCAATGACAAACGCCGCCCTATTCAGTTTCTTCCGCGATATGACCATTTTGCTAGCAACTACCATGCTGGTGAAATACTTTGTCTTTTTGATGTTATCGGCCTATTTCCCAGTGCGCGAGCAACTGCGCCGAAGGCGTGTCCTGCGCCGGGAGATCAAAAAAAATGGGTTCATTGAACCGTATCAGCCACTGGTTACCGTGATTATCCCAGCCTGGAACGAAGCCGTGGGTATTCTTCGAACAATCAAATCAATCATCGCCAACGATTACAATAAGATTGAGTTGGTGGTAGTGAATGACGGATCGACCGATGATTCGCGCGAGCTCGTCGATGCCTATATTGAGGAATATAAAACGACTCACAAAAGAGGCAAAGAACTGCAATACTTCAGGCAATACTACATCCCCAATGGCGGCAAAGGCCGGGCCCTCAACCAAGGTATCAAGAAGAGCAAAGGGGAGATTATCCTTACCATGGATGCCGACTCGGTCTTAGCCCCGGACGCTATCAGCAAGCTCATCGAATATTTTCGGGATGAGCGTATTGCCGCTGTCGTCGGGCAAGTGCGGGTAGGCAACACCAACGGCCGACTCATTGGACGTATGCAGCAACTTGAGTACCTCTTTGGCTTTTACTTTAAGCGCGCCCACTGCGTGATGGGAGCAGAATACATTTACGGCGGCGCTTGTGCAGCGTTCCGGCGCAGCGCCACTTTCGACTACTTTGGGCTCTTCGACGAAAAGAACAAAACCGAAGACATCGAGATGTCGATGCGCAGCAAATTCCATGGACTGCGCTCATTGTACGCTGAAGACGTCATTTGCTACACCGAAGGCGCCAGCAACTACTGGGGGCTTATAAACCAACGTTTGCGGTGGAAGAAAGGCCGGTTTGATACCTTTTTGGCATATCGCCGCATGTTCTTTTCGCTGGATCGCAGGCACAATAAGCCATTATCTTGGTTCATACTGCCGTATTCGATGTTTTCAGAATTACAGTTATTGCTTGAGCCAATCGGGGCCACCTTGCTCATTACTTACAGCTTACTATCTGGCGAATTCGTATCTATAGCCATGAGTATGCTGTTTGTAGGCATATCGTACCTGGTGGTGGCATTATTTGGCGTGTCGTTGTCTTGGAAGGAACGCTTGCAGCTGATAGCACTCTGGCCATTCACATGGCTCCTGTTTTATATTGTTGTTTGGATCGAATTCCATGCATTGCTTCGCAGCGTGCACATGGTACTGCGTGGCGACGCGCTGGAATGGCAACACTGGCAGCGGGAAGGAGTGGAGGTCTCATGAAACGGCGGCATTTAGCATTTATCAATCTTGTCTTTGTAGGGCTCATGCTCTTTTCTTCGGGCATGGTGTATCAATTTATGACGGGTAGTAAGCCATTAGCTGCACTGGACATCTTCAAACATACCAGCACGGTAAAAATAACTACCGCCAACTGCAATGCACGTGCTCCCATTGCCTTAAGCGGGGCACAAAGCCCATACCTGTACAAGCTTGCCGTCTACCAAGAGGCCTGTCACTCTTTTGTCACGAGCACTATGATGATCTTCGTCGGCATGCCCACCTCCGATCAAACGGCACATGACAGCGCCGCTCAAACCGCCGCAGTGCTCAAAGAATTCGGCCACTACGGCATTCGCCCGCTGGTGATTGCAGAGCCTACCGACTACGCTACCGGCGAAAATCTCGACTTCGGTTCCTGTGCCAACGGAACGTATGACGCACTTCTAGACACCTATTTCTCACAGCTCAAGAGCCTTGGCGTCACCGATCAGCAGATGGGTATATGGAACCCCTTTCCTGAGGCAAACCTGCCGTACTGGAAAGACAATCTTTCGCAATATTTTGCTCCGGCAGTGAACGATTATGTCGGCCTCCTCCGCAAAAACTTCCCTCAGGCCAAGACAAGCATCATGCTCAACACCGCAACCTACGAGCCAACCGACTTTAACTGGCAGAACGGGGACTACACGAGCCTACTGCCTTATGTGAAGGGCATCACCCCTGGCTCGATCGATTATGCCGGCCTGGAAGGCTTCCCCTGGATACCTCCCCAAGGCGGGACTGGACCGATTCTTAACGCTGCAGAATTTTTGAATCCATCTATCATCAGCGAAACTGCCGATTATCTTAAGACCAAAAACATCTGGTTTAACGCTGGGACGTTCTCCGAAAAATACGCACTCGACCCTGCCCAAATCGCCTATTTGTCACCTGAACAACGAAAGGCTATCCTCAATACTATCGAAGAGCAGGCGCGGGTGCTGCAAAAACGTGGGTATCAGATATCAGTCAACATGTTCGCCCAAGACAAGAGCAAGGCGTCGGAAGAGACGAATTGGTCGTACTGGAGCAACAATAGCCCCTTCACCTCGCTCGCTACTCCTGCGTTCACCGAATTCGTAAGCGACCTAGGCCAGCAAAAGATAGACTTCTGGCTGTTCGACCAATAAGTATAGTTATAGCCAAACCTATTTAAAACTCCTTAATGGGGACTCGCTGACAAATCTTTCATACTTCCAGGCAGGGAATCTTCCGCTTCCGTTTCGGAGTCGAAATGCTCAGCCTCTGGGGCAATAGCCGGCCCTAGAACCTTTCTTTCACATCTGTACCTGCTATGGCTTGCGGAACCGATTTACCACCCTGGAATTGATAGGGTACGGAAATAATACTCTTTTCGTGAACCAAATCGTATTGCCGACGTACAGGTAAAGGGTACCGATAGTAGCCTATTAATCATTTTGATTGTCGCTATAAGCCTTATCAATCTGTTGCTTCATAAAAGCAGCCCCAGGGAGGGGGCTGCTTTTATGAAGTACGTGTGTCTAACTATTACTTTTTCTTAGATGGCTTGTCGGCTGGTAGTTTTTCAATAAGGCTACCTTCTGGCGCAAAAAGCAGCGCGTACAGATTAAAGCCAATAACGGAACCGAGCACTGGGCCAAGTATGTAGGTGCCCCATACCCAACTCCGAACGCCGAGCGCTACCGCAGGGTTCAACAATCCGGCAGAACCGACCGACGCCACTAAGATGCCGATAGTAAGTCCGGCCCCAACAGTGAAGGCAGCCTTGCCGCTTTCCAGCTTATTAAAGGCTGCAGCGGCCCAGCTAAGTGAGAACACAAATGCGCCTACTGCCTCAGCTACGAGCACGCGACTTTCGAAGTGCCCGCTGTTGTTCCAATGAGCATTCACGAAGTACGTGTAGAGTAGGTAGGCAACAATGCCCCCCAGCAGTTGTGCGACCGCATACACTACTGCAGGTAAGGTCTTCACGCGGCGTGCACTCCACAGCCCAATAGTGATGGCCGGATTAAAGTGAGCGCCTGAAGCAGCACCAAAGACCAAGGTACCACCGGCAATCATCAAGCCGGCTACTAAGCTTACAAAATAAGCAATGCCAGCGTTCGATCTACTTACCGACAGTACCACCATCGTTAGCGTTGCAGTACCTAAAAATTCGGCCATTATCATGCCGATCTTCTTTCTTCCGAACATGTCCCCTCCGTAAGAATTACTTATTAGTATCAGCGTAGCCTACCGTGTCCTGTTTGTAAAGATAACAGAGATTCTGGAGCTGGCCCTTGGAAAATAAAAAAAATGACAAATACACTTTAGGGCCGAAGATAGTCCGAACTCTTCCGTTTTGTAATATATACGATGAAATTCTGTTGATAAACTGACAACTTTACTTTATTGTCACCATCTGACATTATCCATAGTATAAGCGTAATGAGAGGGTCACATGTTACAACTCAAAAAAATCCAACGTACTGCTTGGAGCTTTATTTCCTCAGTACTCATCGCGCTATCAGCAATAGTGCCATTGTTTACAGGGCAGGCGCTGGCAGCAGGTCTAGCCATAGACAAACAGGCAAGCGCGCATACTAGTTCGGGCAGTAGTATCACTTCGTCCGCTTTCACTACCACTCAGGCCAACGAGCTAATCGTAGCCTTTATTAGCACCGACGGGCCGAACAGGAGCGCACAGACCGTAACTTCCGTGTCCGGGGGCGGATTAACGTGGCGGATGCGTCAACTTTCCAACTCGCAGCCAGGTCCCTCCGAAATTTGGACTGCAGCGGCTCCATCAATCCTGACTAATACGACGGTAAAAGCAACACTCAACAGCTCATACGCTGCCTTGATGACCGTCGTTGCCTTTACCGGTGCCGACACAAGCGCAACCGCAGGCGCCACCGCCGGTGGCAACGCTACCACCGGAGCGCCAAGTATCTCGCTCACCACTACCAAGGCCGGTTCGTGGACTTGGGGAGTTGGTAACGACTGGGACCGCGCAGTGAGCCGGACGGTTGGTGCAAATCAAACCAAAGTAGACGAATATTTGCCATCGGTAGGGGACACCTACTGGGTACAGCGCCTGACTTCGCCAACTGCTGCCGCCGGCACAGCTGTTACTCTCAATGATACCGCTCCTATAAATGATCATTGGAATTTTGCCGCTTTAGAGATTGTACCCGCCACCGTCGATACGATACCTCCGAGCGTTCCTCAGAATGTCACTGCTAACGCAACCAGCTCCAGCCAAATCAACTTGAACTGGTCGGCCAGCACAGACGACAGCGGCCTGGCGCCACGATACACTGTCTTGCGCAATGGCTCGCAAATAGCCACCAATGTTATTGCAACAAATTACTCCGACATAGGCCTCGCCGCCAGCACTTCATATAACTATACCGTCCGCGCTTATGACGGCGGTGGCAACGTCAGTGCCGAGTCGGCCGTCGCCATCGCTAATACTGGCACTCCAGACACAACACCTCCGACTGTAGCCATGACCAACCCTGCAGACGGCACAACAGTGAGCAGTACCGTAACACTGAGCGCGACAGCGTCCGATAACGTGGCCGTTAAGAATGTACAATTCCAACTTACCAATATGCAGACGAACATAGTTACCAACATCGGCAGCGCCCTCACCTCAGCTCCCTATCAAACCACCTGGAACAGCGGCACCGTTCCAAATGGGCAGTATGCTCTGAGCGCCATGGCCAGCGACACAGCAGGCAACACCACAACAGCTACTCGAGTAACAGTCACTGTTTCAAACACCGCACCAGTTGTACCAGTGCTCGACCCATCTACACCAGCACCTGTAGGCGTACCAAGGAACGTTTCATCGATGACTACTGCTGCGTTCTCTCCGCCTGCGGGCACTGTTATATACGCAGCACTGTCACTCGACCAACTGCCGGGGGAGAAGACCGTCGTTGGCTCGATTACCAACACAGGCACACCGCTTAACTGGCAGTTGCTTGGCCGCGAAAATCACGGCAACGGCGGAGATGTGGAGGTGTGGTGGGCGTATAACGTGGGTGCTCAGTCCAACATGACGGTAACCACCAATTTCTCTCAACCCAGCAAAGATGTCCCCGCACCCCTCGGCGACTTCCAAGTGTTCGTCTTTAACAACGCTGCGCCTAACCAGGCTCCAGCAGCAACGGCAATCAACTGGCTCACCGATGGCACTGGCAGCAACACGCCCAATGTGACGATTACGCCCACAACACTCAACTCACGCATGTTTGCCATTTTCGACAACTGGAATTATGATGGCTCGTCAATTGTTCCGGGTACCGACCAAAGCATTATTTCTGAAGTGCTCAACTCGGTAGACGTCGACAGCTACTGGATTCAGCAAAAAAACACACCCACTAGCGCACCTGGCACACCCATCCTCATGAATGCCACCCTTGGCGGCGTCAACGAATGGCACGCCATGGCGTGGGAAGTGCTCCCCTTAAGTAGCTAAAATAACCTCAGTCCGCAGCAGGAGCCCGGACATCCGGGCTCCTGCTAATATAGAGTTTAAAAACGTAAACAGCTAAAGATACGACCCGCCCAAAACCCTTGACATGTAAAGGATTGCCAAATTAGCAGTTTCTCGCTACAATATAACGGTCTTTTAGGGCTATTGACTTGGGGCGTTTAGCTATTCTGAGAAATCAGCATCAGCAAGCGTCATCTTTTTTATCGTCTCCAGAAAATTCCCTAGTAGCCGATATCAAAAATAGTAGCCATGACGCAAGAGCACAACTATCGTTTCAGCGAACAGCATCTTCTGCATGTTCTAAAGCAGTATCTGCCCACTCAAGGTCCACTGAAGGATTTTGTACACCACAATACGCTGCACGCATTTCAGGACATGAAGTTTTACGATGCGATCTTTAAGGCGTCTGCAATTTTTGGATACCAGACCACGTTCTCACTTACCGAATACAGAGACCTCTACGCTATCAAAAGAATAACTCCAGAAATCTTGGAAAAAACGATACGGGATAGCAAGGGCGACAGAAAGTATAAGGAGTGGCACTCAAAAGTACTCTCTAAAGAATACGACCGAACTTTTGCGCCACGTATTGGAAAACTGAGGAGCGAATGGAAGCGCCTATATCCACTCGATATGGACAACGCTGTACAGCCGCTCCTTTTTCGTATTATTTGTAGCTATATCGACCAGGGTATCGCTATTTCGCCTTTCCCATTTGAGGATAAAGGGCTTTTACAAGCACTGCGCGACTTAGAGAATCGTAGCCTAGCTAGCTTCTTCAAAACGAAACGAGCCCAGGACCTTCTTCAGGATAAAACGTGCACCCTAACACAGCTTCTGGAAATAGTAGTGGGCAAGGGGAACGAAGCGTATTTCGAACAATACGTGTACGATCAGCAGTTCGCGCATCAGGGATGGTCGGGTATCGTATCAACATTAGAAGACAAGCCAGAAGCACTGCTATACCCAAAAAAGATTTCCTTAAAGGATATGATCATCCTGGAACTCTTGCTCGAGATCGACACCCTTGTAAGCCGGCTGGGTGACAAATGGGAACCACTGGGGAATAAAACCACGCAACCACCAGTAGATATATTCGCTAGCGAACCATCTACTGAAGTGCAAGAAGTCATCAAAATATGGCAAAACGCGTTTGAATGGAGCTACTACGATACAGTGCTTTCTGGACTTTTGCGAACGCTACCCCCGAAATCAACCAAAAAGAACGTGGCAGCAAAGAGCTTCCAATCTGTTTTCTGCATCGACGAGCGGGAATATTCTTTGCGGACCTATATAGAGAAGCTGGATAAGGATTGTGAGACATTCGGTGCACCTGGATTCTTTGGAGTAGAGTTCTATTTTCACCCTGCGCATGCCAAATTTTACGATAAGCTTTGCCCCGCACCTGTGACTCCTAAGTATCTTGTAGAGGAAATTGCAAAAGGCGACTCGCACGCTCACAGAAAAGAAATCATGTACAGCAAGCATTCTCATAAGCTAGCAAGAGGATTTCTTTTTTCCTATCTGCTGGGAATCCCGGCCATTGGCAAGCTTATTGCCAACCTAGTAAACCCATCCATGAGCCCAGCGATTGCTGACGCGTTTGCTCATATGGATCCAACTGCCGATTTAACCATCCTGCATACCGGGAAACACGACCGGAAAAAAGGCCTGCAAGTAGGCTTTACCGCAAATGAAATGGCCGATCGGGTCGAAAAACTACTCCGGTGTATTGGCCTTACTAAAAATTTTGCTCCACTAGTATACATTGTGGGGCACGGCTCGAGCAGTGCCAATAACCCTCATCATGGTGCGCACGACTGCGGTGCATGCAGCGGAAGGCCAGGCCTGGTTAATGCCCGTGTCTTTGCTCATATGGCAAACTACGGGCCAGTGCGAGAGCTGCTCAAATCACGCGATCTGCTCATACCCGATACCACACAATTCGTTGGCGGCATGCACGACACAGCGTCTGACGATATCAAATTCTACGACGAGGCGATCCTCGCCGAACATAATAACCAGCTGCACATCAAAAATAAGCACTTATTCGAAAACGCGCTCGACCTCAATGCCAAGGAACGATCCCGCAGATTTATGTCGATCAACACAAAGCGACCCATAAAAAAGATACGAAGCGACATAAAAAAGCGATCTGTCTCGTATTACGAACCGCGGCCCGAACTAGGACATGGCACCAATGCGCTGTGTGTCGTAGGCAGAAGAAGTCTTACGAAGGACCTATTCCTTGATCGGAGAGCCTTTTTAAACTCCTACGACTACACCAGCGATCCCGAAGGCGCACTATTACCTAGCGTCCTAGCACCCCTCGGGGTTGTCTGCGGGGGTATCAACCTCGAATATTTCTTTTCACGCATGGACAACTACAAACTGGGGGCAGGCACAAAACTACCCCATAATGTTATGGGACTTATTGGCGTCGCCAATAGTAGCGACGGTGATCTTCGCTCCGGCCTCCCCTTGCAAATGATCGAGGTACACGACCCAGTGCGACTGCTTATGATTGTCGAACATCGCCCTGAAGTAGTAAAAAAGGTCATACAATCTAACCCGGATTTGTATGAATGGTTTGCGAAGGAATGGATCCATTTAGTCGCCATTGATCCAGAGAAGAAAGCACTCTACCTATTCAGAGAAGGAAAGTTTGCCCCCTACGCGCCACTTACCAAAAAGCTTCCCACCGTACGCGACCTATCCCATATGTTTGAAACAACACCCAAGATGAAGACCAATCATATTTTGGATGCTACGCGCGAAAACTTACCGATACACATACTGAAATAGCCTATGTTACTACATCTTATACCATTGCTAGCCCTCGTTCCGATCCTCGGCTTTGCCTGCTGTGTTCTTTCGCCCAGAAAATGGGAACGTATAATCTTTTCCGTGGCAATGGCGTCCATACTTGTAGAGTTGGTACTCTTTTTCTCTGCAAGCTACCTATGGCTTCGAGCGGGCGCTTCGCCAGTATTCACTCATCTTGGTTTTTTATATACAAGTCACTCCTACGATCTACCCCTAGATTTCTATTTCGACAGGCTTGCGGCCGTCTTTTTGGGGATGGCTACCGTAATGACCGCCCTCGTTTTTATCTTCAGCAAGTACTACATGCACCGTGAGCAGGGGTTTAAAAGATTTTATAGCACTGTTGCTCTCTTCTTCCTCGGATTGTCGCTTATAATTCTTGCAGGCAACTTCGAAATATTGTTCGCAGGGTGGGAGTTAATTGGGATAAGCTCCGTCCTGCTTATCGCTTTTTATAGGGATCGATTTCTGCCGGCAAGAAACGCATTGAAAGTTTTCTCGGTGTATCGTATTGCCGACGCCTTCTTACTAGCCGCTATATGGTATGCGCACCATCTTTTTGAAAAGAGCATATCCTTTTCCCAATTTCCGGCAATAATCGCACAACAGGGGAATCACCTTGCGCTGCTTGGTCTTTTACTATGTATTGCTGCCTTGATTAAATCTGCACAATTCCCGTTTTCATACTGGCTCCCACGCGCTATGGAAGGCCCCACTACGTCCAGCGCGATCTTCTATGGCGCCCTTTCTGTCCATATGGGTTTGTATCTATTACTGAGGACGTATCCACTCTGGCAGGGCACTATCTGGCTGCGGATTGTTATTGCAGCCCTCGGTCTTATCACAGCAGGTATCGCCACATCAATTGCCCGGGTTCAGTCATCCATCAAGACGCAGATCGCATATGCATCCATCACCCAGATCGGCCTCATGTTCCTAGAACTTGCTGCTGGGCTTCGCTGGCTCGTACTTCTGCACTTTATAAGCAATGCCTCCTTGCGAACATACCAGTTGCTCATTTCTCCATCTGCCGTGAGCTATCTTGTGCATGATCAGTTCTTCTATTTCGTACCTCCTCACCAGCAGATCAAGAATACACTTCTCGGTAAAATCCGCGCCACATGGTACATCCTAAGCGTCAAGGAATGGAACATGAATACGGTAGCTAGCCACTACCTATGGAAGCCTCTGAAGTCTGTCGGGCAAGCATTTGCTTTTCTTGATGAGCCTGCTTTCCGGCTCATTTCTTTGATACTTTTTTTGACCTCGATAAGGGTTGCTGCATCTGCGAAATTGTCTGCTAACTCGAGGTTATTATTTTCCACTACCGCAGCCGCCATCGGTAGTATCTTTTATATACGCGCATATGCCACAAAGAAAGCAGCCAAAACGTGCTGGGATCTTATCATGCTTGGGCACTTATTTGAGATGCTTTTTCTGGTATCAGCCTCTGCTTGGAGTTGGAAGTACCTTGGTCTGTATGGGACGGGGGCAGCGATTGCATTTGTGGTAGGCCGGGGATGCCTATGGTACTTAGAGGCAAGGGACGAACCGCCCACCTTACGCGAGTACGGTGGCTCTATCTATGCATTTACCAAACTAGGGCAACTTTTTTTCATACTGGCGCTTCTTTTTATGGCATTCCCCATTAGCCCTTCCTTTTTAGCGCAAGATGTACTTTTGAGCTTAATTCCTGCAAATCATGTTCTTCAGATAGTGCTCTTTTGTTTATCCTATGTGATGGCAGGTGTGAGTATTATGCGTCTGTATGTAAAAGTATTCTTTGGACCGCACAAAACGAGCTATCATGAGATAGCTTACAAGGCTTCTTGAATGGGAGTATAGGTATGCCCGCCAGCTTTTTTCGCTCCATTGACGACCCCGCCATAATCGCTCATATCCGGAATGGGGCTGTCGGTGTTTTGCCTACGGATACAGTGTATGGGCTAGTGGCAAGCGCGACGAATCCCGCAGCCGTTAAGCGACTATACGCCTTAAAGCATCGTGAGCGGAAGCCGGGCACAACCATTGCGGCGACGGTGCAACAACTAGCCAACCTTGGCTTACCGTCAGCAGATCTTGCTCAAGCAACGCCGCTATGGCCGGCTGCAATTAGCGTCATCTTCACTCTTGGCCATCAGTTCGAATACCTGCACCAGGGTGTGGGCTCGGCACCATTCCGCGTGGTAAGTGATCCAAAAATGCGTGAGCTCCTGGAAATGACCGGCCCTCTACTTACAAGCAGTGCTAATCTGCCCGGCGAACCAGAACCTCCAACCATCCAAGAAGCCCAGGCTTATTTTGACGACCAAGTAGACTTTTACGTCGATGGTGGCAATCTTGCTGGCCGCCCGGCCTCAACTATTGTCCGCTTTGGGGACAGTGGCATTGAGGTATTACGCCAAGGTGTTGCTGTTAGCCTATTGGGGCTAAAGTAAGGCTACCAGGCAATGTCTGAGAGCGGCCAAAAAACATCTTAATACATATGATTGACGATCCGATTATTTAAGAGTAATTTAATAATTATGAGTGAGTCCTCCTACGATAAAGAGGCGTTCTCTTCTTGGAAACGTGAACTTGCCGACATGGGTATCAAACCCGCCGACATCCCGTCAGGCGAGAGAGACGCCCATAAACGGTTGGACGGAACTACACAGTACGAAGTGCTAGCCGCGCTGCCAGTCGATAGTACTATCTTGCCCCGCGCCGGATTCCTAGCAGTTACCCAAAGGACCATCCTGGGATCGCATGAAATCTCCGCCGAAGGGTTCGAGGCAGCCGAAACCAAATACAATCTTGCTAAGCGAACAGCGCGGCTAATGACAGACGCGCCAAATATTGGAAAGATGTGCGCATCCTTAGGCATGTTTGCCAGAAGTGACCGGAGTAGGGATTGGGAAAGGCACACCCTATACTATGCGCCACCTGAAGCAGTTATTAGGCACGCGACCTCCCAAATTGAAAGCGGGAGCCTTGTTCTCGGCCGGCACGGCGAAAGCGTTAAAGGCAAAAAGCCTGCAGTGCGTTTCGTTATTCCGATGGGTGCTGAATATCGTACAGAGGATGTATTAGATTATCTTCGTAAAGGGGAGGTGCCTATATACGACATCTTTACCGTCCCGGCCTGGTTGTCATTGCCGCCCGAACTTATTGAGAATATCTGTATTGGCGCCGCGCGCTTTACCAAGAGTGCTAAGACACCAGTACAGCGAGAGCAACAGTACCAAAGACGCGAACAACTTGGAAATATAGTTGCAACCGATGTCACTCCCAGCGGCATTCTGGATATTGCCCAAAATGGTGCGGAAAGCCTTTCTGGGCCCAATGGTTATCCAAGCTGAGCGCTATACCAGAGGCCCACACAGTATCGGTAACGGACGTAGCCTTAAGGATAAGTGCCCTCTTTGTGCAGGAAGGCGAGCATAAGCAAAGCGTCAATAATGCCAGTAGCTCTCAACAGAACACGAGGAACAGCAACACGCCTATCGCTGGCGCGAGTGACGACGTCGGAGTTCAGCAACCTGCAAGCGGACGCCCCGGCGCTCCAGGAGCGTTTGGGCGCGGTCAAGCTCAACCTGGTTTTTAGCGTCTTTGGTAAGTCGCACTGCTTCGTCGTGGGCTTTTTGCGCCTCGGCGAGGTTAATCTCATCACCATGTGTAGCTTCGTCTACCAAAATACGTACGCCTTTGCTACTAATCTCTAATACGCCGCCGTAAGCTGCGTAGTGTTCGAGATGATAGTCAGCATCACTTTTAGTGCGACGAATAGTGATGACGCCAGGGACGAGCTCGCTAAGCAATGGCTCATGGCCAGGCAAGACAGTAATCTCGCCGTCGGCTGTTGGCAAAATAACCGAATAGGCATCCGCCTTAAACTTCACTCCGTCCAGCGTGACTAGCTCGAGATGCATATCTCTACTTCACCTCGCTGATATCGCCCTTCATGTAGAAGGCGCTTTCGGGCTTGTCGTCATGCTTGCCGTCCAGAATCTCGCGGAAGCCCTTAATGGTGTCTTTGAGGCTGACGTACTTACCGGCGTTACCCGTAAAGATTTCGGCTACAAAAAACGGTTGCGTTAGGAAACGCTGGATACGGCGGGCACGGGCCACGGTCTTTTTATCTTCGTCGCTTAATTCGTCCATACCAAGGATGGCGATGATGTCTTGCAAGTCTTTGTAGCGCTGCAAAATACGCTGCACTTCGCGGGCGACATCGTAGTGCTCTTGGCCGACAATCTCCGGGTCGAGGATGGTGCTGGAACTGTCTAACGGGTCAACTGCCGGATACAAACCAAGATCAGTGAGTGCGCGGTTCAATACGATAGTAGAGTCGAGGTGGGCGAACGTCGTGGCTGGAGCCGGGTCAGTAAGGTCGTCGGCCGGTACGAACACTGCCTGGACAGAGGTAATGGAGCCTTGCTTGGTCGAAGTAATACGCTCCTGCAAGCTACCCATTTCCTGCTGCAAGTTCGGCTGATAGCCTACTGCTGAAGGCAAGCGGCCAAGCAAGGCAGAAACCTCGCTACCGGCCTGGGTAAAGCGGAAGATGTTGTCGATAAACAGCAGCACGTCTTTTCCTTGATCGCGAAAGCCTTCGGCAATCGTGAGGCCAGTAAGGCCCACGCGCAAACGAGCGCCTGGGGGCTCATTCATCTGACCAAAGACTAGGCTGGTGTTTTTGATAACACCAGACTCCTGCATCTCGTGGTAGAGGTCGTTACCTTCGCGGGTACGCTCGCCAACCCCGGCGAATACCGAATAGCCACTGTGGAATTTGGCGATGTTGTTAATAAATTCCTGAATAAGCACGGTCTTGCCCACACCGGCACCACCGAACAAACCAACCTTACCACCCTTCAGCACCGGACAGATGAGGTCGATAACCTTAATGCCCGTTTCTAGCACTTCAACAGAGCCCGATTGGTCATCAAACTTCGGTGCCGAGCGGTGAATAGGGGCTAGGGTCTTAAAATCATTGCCCTCAGTAATCCCATCAATCGGCTCGCCGATGACATTGAACATGCGACCCAAAGTGGCATCGCCTACCGGTACCGAGATTGGCACGCCCGTATCTTCGACAATAGCGCCGCGCTTCAGGCCATCGGTACTAGCCAGCGAGATAGTACGAACCAGGCTCTCGCTCAAGTGCTGAGCAACTTCCAGCAACAACGCATTGCCGTTCAACTTCGTTTTGAGCGCAGTATTAATCGGGGGTAAGTTACCTTCGCTAAATTCGACGTCTACTACGACGCCCACGACCTGGACGACTTTACCGTCCTGGGTCACTTTTTTTTCCTTTGTTGTTGCCATTATCGTATCTCCATTTCTTGTCGTTTATGCTGCGCCGGGTAGGTGTGGTTTAGAGCATTCATTTCAGTGCCTCCGCGCCGCCAGTGATTTCGGCCAACTCCTGAGTGATGGCAGCCTGCCGGGCGTTGTTATACTCAAGCGTCAGGTCGTCAATAATATCCGAAGCGTTATCGGTAGCGTTCTTCATGGCCAACATACGCATTGACTGCTCCGAGGCGATGGCTTCCAAAAAACCCTGATAAATCTGCGATTCGAGCAAGCGCAGCGTGGCGGCCTTGATGAGCGAAGCGGCATCGGGCTCGACATCGGCGTGCGCCAACTCATCGTCCAGCTCTACTTCGTCGAATCCGGCAGGTAGCAAACGTTGCACCTGCACCTGCTGGCTGATGCTGGATATGAACTTGGTATAAATAATATCTACTTGGTCGATCGCACCGTCAGCAAATAAACCTACAACCGAGGTCAAAATGGGGCGTAAGTCGTCTGCTGAGGGCTTATCGGGCATTTTGTTATACACTGCTTCGACTTCGATGCCATTAATGTGCGAGGCAGCCTGTGCGGCCTTGCGGCCAATGGTTATAACGCTGGTTTTGATATTCTTATCGCGATCAGCTTGGGCCTGCGCGATCATTGCGCGAATGACGTTGGCATCGTAGGCTCCTGCCAAACCGAGATCTGAGGTAATGATAATGAGTAAACGGCGCTTCACTGGACGAGCAGTAAACAAGCGGTACTCGCTGTCATCGGCAGCAATCTGACGCAGACGCGTCAAAATCTCGCGGGCCAACTCGGCATAGGCGCGTGGGCGTACCACCGCCTCTTGTGCATGGCGCAACTTGCTTGCTGCCACTAGCTGCATAGCCTTGGTAATCTGTCGGGTATTGCGGACAGAACCGATCCGTCGTTTAATCTGCTGCCGAGACGCCATAGTTAGCCCTCGCTCGCTTCCGGCGTTTGCTCTAACGGGTGCAGTCCCAAACCAAACTGCGCTGCTGCATGACCCAAATAAGCTCTCTTAACAGCACGAATTACATCGCCCGAAGGACCAGTTCTCTCTGGGTTTTTAGCTTGGTCCCTCGTTAGTTCAACAAGTGTGGCAATTGTAGCACTTTCAGGACTGGCACCTGCGGCCTCATCAAAATGCTCAGGAGACATAGACCCCATCAAGATAGCAATCTGTGCAGGAAGGTTTAAACCCTGGGCCCAGGCATCAAGGTGTGGATCTGACCCTGCGTGTTGTTCAAATTCGTGAGGCGTGGCCATGGCTTATTTAGATTCCTTCTTCTTGGCGGTGGCGTAGCCTTTAGCCACTTGCTGGGCGGCTTCCAGAATAGTCTTTTCGATATCTTCGGTGGGCTTGTCGCCCTTGTTCAAAGTCTTCACTACAGCACCGTGCTTATCTTCCATGTAGGCGATTAACTCGGCCTGGGCGTCCTTAATTTTCTCGGTTGGTACGACGTCGAAGGCGCCCTTTGTGGCAGCCATCAGGCTGACAACTTGCTCGGCTATGCTCAACGGTTGGTACTGCTTTTGTTTGAGCAGTTCGGTCAGGCGTTGGCCACGCTCGATACGCTGTTTGGTTTCTTCGTCGAGGTCGCTACTAAACTGGGCAAATGAAGCCAGCTCGCGGAACTGGGCTAGCGACAGCTTCAGACCACCCGATACGCTCTTAACCGCCTTGGTCTGGGCAGCGCCACCCACACGTGACACCGACAAGCCAACGGAGATAGCCGGGCGGACACCCTGGTAGAACAGACTGGTTTCCAGGAAAATCTGGCCGTCGGTAATCGAAATGACATTGGTGGGAATATAGGCAGAGATGTCGCCAGCTTGAGTTTCGATGATTGGTAGGGCAGTCAGCGAACCAGCACCGAGGTCGTCGTTCAGTTTTGCGGCGCGCTCCAGCAAGCGGGAGTGCAGGTAGAAGACGTCACCAGGGAAGGCCTCGCGGCCTGGTGGACGGCGGAGCAGGAGGCTCATTTGGCGGTAGGCAACGGCGTGCTTCGTAAGGTCGTCGTGCACAATCAAAGCGTGCTGACCGTTGTCGCGGAAGTATTCGCCCATGGCGGTACCAGCATAGGGGGCCAAGTAGAGCAGTGGAGCAGGATCGGCCGGGCTGGTAGCTACAATAACGGTCTGATCCATAACACCTTCGCGCTTCAAACGCTCCACAAGAGCGGCTACTTTGGACAATTTTTGACCGATAGCAACGTAGACGTTTACCACGCCGGTTTTTTGCTTGGCCTGGTTAATCATAGTGTCGAGCGCGATAGCCGTTTTACCCGTTTGGCGGTCGCCGATCAGTAGTTCACGCTGACCGCGGCCGATGGGGGTTAGGGCATCGATAGCAATGAGTCCGGTCATCAGTGGTTCGTGCACGCTCTTACGGGCCATGACGCCGGGAGCCTGGCGCTCCAGCAGACCACGTTCTTTAGCCTTAATTGGGCCCTTGCCGTCAAGTGGTTCGCCGAGCGGATTTACCACACGGCCAACAAGTTCGGGACCAATAGGCACATCAAGGACGTGGCCAGTCATGGTCACTTTAGCGCCAGCAACCACCTGGGAGTCGTCGCCCAAAATCACGGCACCGATTTCGTCCTCCAACAAGTTCAGGGCAAATGCGGTCACCTTGCCGCCCTGGAGCGTCTCAATTTCGATCACTTCGTTATAGCCAGCGCTGCGCAAGCCATAAATCCAGGCTACGCCGTCGCCAACGCGGGTAACGATACCCGCTTCTTCGAGGCCTTTGCTAGTGCGTAGCGATTGGATCGCATCGCGCAGTTCGGCTGATAATTCTTGGATTGCTAATTCGCTCATATATTCTTCTCTAATCTCCTGGTGTTAAAGGCTCGCTAATTGCTTGAGTTGGGTGCGTACGCTGGCGTCGAGCTGACCGTCGGGAGTGCGGGCGATAAGGCCGCCAAGGAGTTCAGGGTCGACGTGCTCGGCAAATTCGACATGGCGGGCGCCAGTGGCTTGTTGCAAGGTGTGCTTAAGTTCTACGCGAACAGCGTCGCTCAGTTTTCGCGCGCTCGTGACATCTACGAGTAAGTGGCCACTCTGCTGATGCAGCTCATGAGCGACGTCGTTGATAAACAAATCAATATCGTCGATCATGTGCTGCTCCATAAGATAGGCAGCAGTTGCCAACATCCAGTGTTTAACACGAGTCGGCTCGCTCAGCAGCTTCTCGGCTACAGTCCGGGCCAAGACACGGCGCGAAACCTTGCTGTTCATATGTCTACACCTTCTCCCGCGCGAGCGCTTTTTTAACCAGGTCGGCGTCCTTTGATGCGTCCAGTTTTTCGCCAATAATACGCTCGGTAGCGAGGGCTACGAGCTCGATGGTATCTTTCTTGAGCGCGGCACGGGCCTTGGTAACTTCTACACTTAAGGTAGCATGAGCGTCAGCCACTATTTGCTCGGCACGGGCCTTGGCTTTACTTTCGGCGTCAGCAATCATGCTGGCCGATTCTTGCTGGGTGCGTGCCAAAATATCGTCGGCATCCTTGCGGGCCTCAGCAAGCATTTCAGCAACACGGGCCTCGGCCTTTTCAAGTGCAGCCTGACTTTCTTTGGCCTCTTCCAGGCCGGCTTCAATAGTTGCCCGACGGTCGTCAATCGCTTTAACGAGAGCTGGGTACACAAATTTGCCCAAGATTGCAACCAAGATGAGGAAGCCAACGCCTTGCTCGACAAGCAATTTCCAATCAATACCAAGCGCCTGGAGCAGTCCAGGTGATGCTGCGTTTGTCGTTGCTAGTACACTAAGCATGGTGTGTTACTTTTAAACCCTTACTTCAAGAATTTGACAATTAAAGCAACAACCAAACCAATGATCGCCAAGGCATCCACGAAGGACATGGCCAAAATCATAAGGGTGCGGATCTTGCCCAAGGCTTCAGGGTTGCGGCCAGCTGCTTGTACAGCACCCAAACCCACAAGGCCCAAACCAATACCACAACCTGCTGCGGCGATGGCGTAGGTGAGACCAAATGCTAATGATTCCATTAATAACTCCTTTTATTACCTAATTTATGCTTTATCTGCGGCAGCATCTGCATGCGCATCCTCGCCATTCGGCAGGCCCAAACTAATGAACGCAACCGTCAACATAAAGAACACATACGCCTGAACGGCGCCGACAAATAACTCCAACACGTAAAACAGTGGCAGGGACAGGGAAGCGGCATAGCTGCTTAGGTAGGCGATCACTGCCAGCAGCACTTCGCCACCGAACACGTTCCCAAAAATACGCAAAGACAGGGCGAGCGTGCGTGAAAATTCGGCTACAATTTCGAGCACGCCTTCGAAGCTGTGCAGGGGGTCCTTCAGCGGGCTAATAAGATAACGACGGATGTTGCCGAGGAAGCCGTGTTTACGGATAGCCCACACTTGCGCGGTGGTCATCGAGATGATCGCCAGCGCGAAGGTCATGTTCATGTCGGCGGCGGCACCGCGGAATACTTCAGTACCGTGATATTTAACGGCACCTACAAAAGGCAATATGCCAAGCCAGTTATTGATCAGAAAAAAGAATAGGAGCGTCACGGACAGTGGCATCACTTTTCGCGCCACAGCTTTATCGCCAATAACCTCTACGGTCGTGTCATACAAACTTTCGAAAGCCCACAACATAAGGTGCATCAGGCGGCTACGCGAGCCCTTACGGACGGCACGAACAGCGCCAAACATAATGGTCAGCAAAATAAGTACACCGAGAGTGCCGAGCATCTGTGAGTTTGTTACCGGCATCGAGCCGATATGGAACAGTGTCTCGGGGGCCACACTCACTGTAGGGGTAGCTGAAGCAATTGTTGTGAGCACTATTTATCTCCCTCCGCACGCTCGACGGCGGCCAGCTGTCGTTTAACGAGGGCTACTGCCAAGCCAAAACCGATCACGACACTCAAGAGCGTCAGCCACGGCTTCGAGCCAAAATGGCGATCGCCGATCAAACCCAGTACCGTGAACAGCACAACCGGCGTCGCAATCCGCCAAGTGGTATCCAAAAAAGTCACAGCAATACTACCGAACCCGAAAACGGGGTCAGCTGGGTGAGGTTTAGTCGTCGGATTCGCGGCGGCCTGCTTCATTTCTCTACACTATAGCAAACAGGGGTGCGGGATGCAATGATTTTACTCCTTCCGAAGACTTACATGCCGGTCATGTTACTGGTTCCCCGCCTCTGAGGTCATGTATGTCTAATTCCTAATTATTTGAGGGGCCCTCGTTACGGTCATTCCGCACTCGATCCGGATCCATCCTCTATTGCCTTAAGCACAATGTCGTTGTTGATATAGATTTCGGCTCCAGGGGGGAATGATAGGAAAAATGGATGACCACGAGAGTTCCGGATTAAGTCCGGAATGGCAAAAGAAATGTAGTACTAAAGCAGGCCAGTGGACGCCTTTTTAGAAGAGATGCTATACTAAGTATATGAATACGCCAAACTCCCAGATTACTATTTACGGAGCCGACTGGTGTGCCTTCTGCCACGAAGCCATGCGCTACCTAGACAAGCTAAACGTTGCGTACATCTACAAAAACGTTGACTTAAATAGTGATGACGCCAAAACAGTCGTCGAAAAATCCGGCCAAACCGGAATCCCCGTGATTGACATGGATGGTGAGATTATCGTCGGCTTCGACCGCCCCAAGATCGACTCTACCCTCAAAGCCAAAAAACTTTTATAACGTTTGGAGCAACACTCTGTATACTTCTATGACTAGCAAAGTCTAAGGGGAGAAAAGAATATGAGCGGACCATCCAGCCTGAGGCCTATGGCGGTAATGGAGCTTAGGCTTGGAGAAATCCAAAAACGTCGGCCCGGGCTCGTCTTACCACGTTTAGTGGATGTAACCGGATCGATACTTGAGCGACAAGAGCTCCGCAATCCACTCGTATGGGGAGCACTCGTGACAGGGCATCTTGCAAATATCGACCTGCCGCCTCAGGCTCACCCTGCGCCAGAGATTTTAGATCGCTTAGATGTACATTCCCAACATTTGTGTGCCGACCTTACGTATGACAACCACGGAGGGCTTCCGCACGACACCGCGATGGAGTACATAGAAGCTGCCACGCAGACAGGCATACCCGACTCAAGTATTATTTTTCTGGGAAGTCTCCGTAAGCAGCTGCGGAGCGAAGGGCATTTTGCCGAAGTCCCGGTGACAGACGCACTCGGTATATTGTGCCATGCTGCAATCCAGGGGACACTTGCGCCTCCTAACGAAATAGCAGCATAATAACTGAGGCTATGGCTTTCGAAGATTACCAAACCAAAGAATCGGTCGTCGTAGTGTACACCGGCGAGAGCAAGGGTAAAACCAGCGCCGGGCTCGGCCTAATGGTTCGCGCTCTCGGCAATCGCTGGAATGTCGCTTTCATTCAATTCATTAAATACTGGGGCGTCGGCGAGCATGTGTTCATCCGGGACATTATGCCGCTGTATGGCGACCAACTTCATTTCTACAAGGGTGGCAAGGGTTTCTATAATGCTGGCGAGCTAAGTGCCGAATTTGTGACGCCCGAGCAGCACAAAGCAGCCGCCCTCCAAACCTACAGGGAAGCACTTCGCTGTGCTACATCCGGCGATTTTAATCTAGTTATCTGCGATGAGATCAACAACGCCGTGCATGATGGGCTCCTTACAAAAGCCCAACTGGAAAAGCTAATTAGCGGCCGTGCACCCAGCACCAGCATCTGCCTCACCGGGCGCGATTTTCCTCAAAGCCTCGTTCCAAAAGCAGACATTGTTACCAATATGACCAAGGTCAAACACCACTTCGACGAAAAGTTCCTCGCGAGCAAAGGCATCGATTTTTAATCTCGCCAGCTTGCCGTATACATAAGCTAGATGTTATAACGAACGAATGCCGAACTTCGTTACTCCTGAAGACTACATACTTGGTGCGCCTGAGCGGATTACCGGTACTGAGACGGAATGTGACATTCAGACCCCGCCGGATGGTTGGTTAAACGAGATATCGTTGCTATACGCCAGCACACTAGACAGAGCAGGCTTAAGATCCACCTACTATAAACAAGGCGGTACTATTTGGCTCTCGAATGGAGGCAGCCTACATCCGGACCGCGCTAATATCGTCGAATATTCGTCGTTTGAGTCCATCTCGCGAAGGGTAGCTGCCGCGGGTAACTTAGGAAGTATGCGCTTGGTAGGCAGATTGTGCGAAGCTCAGGGCAACGCCGAACTCTACCAACATTCGGGCACGATGATCGACGACCGCATCAGCACTCTTGGAAATCAACACAGCTCAATGACGCCCCTGTTGGCGGCGACCGAAGGACTTGCCGGCGTAATAGATGCCGATCAAGCGACTCGCGTGTGGGCGTGGGCCGGCATGGTTGGACTAAGTGGTTATGAACTCTCTCAAAAGGCTAGGGGTATCGGCACCCCGACCCTGTATGCGACTCCAAACCGTACTCAAGAGGGTAGTAAACCCATGGGATGGATACGCCTTAACGACAAAGACGTCTTTACAGAACATGGCGCATGGGCCCGATCCGAGCGCAGGACACAAGATATAGGTTTTTCGCGGTGGGCGGCGTATATGAATGAAGTTACGAACTCATTAGTGCACCGTTTTAGCGAACATAGCCGTGTATTTAATAAAAAAGACCACCCTTTTAAGACGCTCCCGTTCGTAGACCCAGTAGATGTGCTTCATAGCGTCAGCCAGGACCTCACTCTCAGCCAGGCTTATGTTACGAAAGAAGGCAAAACCCGGACGGCCATCGATACCCAACGCCTCATTGCCAAGTATGGTCACTATCTCCGCGAAAGAGTTGAGCTGCCACAAGAAGAATTTGATGGTGTGGACATGCTAGACGATATATGCGATCGGCTAGATCGGGTGGATATGCCGAATGGCGACGTCAATTCTATCCTTTACCATGTAGACTTCGCGCCTCGCTTCAAATATCTCCTAAAACATTTTGGCGATATAAAGAGATTGCACAGCAGGAACCATGATGCGGTCGCGCGCAGTCTATTATGGGATCGCGCTTATCCATCCGGACCGGGTCTCAGATTCTGGGATACGCGTTACGCCCGCGGCGAGGCGCCAGACCCGATTGGGGATGCACTTATTGACTACCATACGACACATCCCGATCCGAAAACCCGTTCAGCCATCCGGGGAGCTATAGCGGCAAACCCTATTACGCGCTGGCATATTAAAGAAATGTCCTGGCCTAGTATTTCGTTTAGCGGGGTTAAATCCGGACCGGATAAGGTAGACTTGCGCCCTGATCAATATGATATTCATTCTGTGGACATGAGACTTGTCAGACAGGCGTTCAAATTCTAGTAGGAGCTGCACGTCGTTGATTTTTTTCACATGTACTTTTTAGCGAAGTATCTATACTCTACCTAGTAATGACGAATACACCCATCCTGTATCTCCTCGTTGGCTATCCCGGTTCCGGCAAGACCACTACGTCAAAATTTATCCATGAGCTCACAGGGGCAGTTCATTTGTGGGCCGACCACGAACGGAGTAGGCGCTTCGAGCATCCTACACATGATCACCAAGAGAATATTGATCTGTATGGCGCGCTTAATCGTGAAACGCGTGATCTATTGCGCGCCGGCAAGAGTGTTATTTTCGATACTAATTTTAATTTTTACAAAGACCGTAAGAAGCTCCGCGTGCTCGCCGCCAAGGAAGGGGCGCAATCACTGGTCATTTGGGTACAAGCCCCCCTCGAATTGGCCCGCAAACGTGCAACCGAGCATTCCGATAATCAGGAAACACGCATATGGGGCAATATGCCGCTGGAACGCTTCGAGCGGATCAGCAGCAATCTCCAACCACCCAAGGAGAGCGAACAGCCGATCATACTCGACGGTCAGAGCCTTACGCGCGAGATCGTTGCCAACGCACTCGCAGATGCCACCTCACGTCCGTAGATATGAGCAGAAAACGAAACACACAAACCGCCTCAGCCATTGTCGCATTCCTCACGCTAGGAGTCTTTTTTGCTCAGCAGCAGGGATGGCTGCATACAGTCTCGCAAACCGCTGAAAAAGCACAACCAGGTCTTTACAGTGTCGACCACTTTATAGATGGCGACACTATTGCGGTAAAAATGGGCGATAAAATCGAATCGGTTCGCTTGATTGGCGTCGACACCCCGGAAACGCACAAGCCTAATACGCCGGTGCAATGCTACGGACCTGCCGCTGCCAGTTACACTAAAAATATCATCGGTAACAACCATGTCCGGCTAGCTACCGATTCTAAAAGTACGAACCGCGATCGCTACAATCGCCTGCTTCGGTATGTCTATCTACCGGATGGCACGATGGTAGAATCGCAACTCATCAAAAACGGCTATGGCTTTGCCTACACCGCCTTCCCAATTACCAAGTCTGACGAATTTGTCGCCGATCAGCAGCAGGCCAAAGCCGCCCACAAAGGCTTATGGGGCAACTGCCAGCCATATCAAGAAACGAATGGCCGCTGGCAAACCGAAGATGCCAGCTAATAAATCTAGATGAGGTCTGACACGGGGCTCACCCGCGGACGGGCGTTAGACCGCCACATATACAGCAACGAAAAACGCTTCCGGGACGGATCATAGCCCCTATAAAGCATTCTGATAGGCAAGTAGCAAATGACCAAAAAAACGACCATAGGATACATATAACGTTGCGTGGTCATGCCATGTGCGGTGTAGGTTTGTGGGCAAGATCGCACATACTTATAAAATTCACGTGGGCCCGAGGCAGCTTGGCGAGGGGAGATAGTCGCTTGCATGCTCGGCACAAACAGCACCCTGTATTTTTGGTGGGCCATATGGACAGCTAGATCTAAATCTTCAGCAAAACGACGCTCATGGCACAGCTTACTACGGACCGACCGCCATGTGCTACGTTTGATGCCCATGGTCGCGCCATATAAAAAAAGTTCGTTTGCCTTAATCATGCGTCTGGCCAGAAAAGAGCGGTACCACGTGTCGATACTGTCAAAGACGCGCTTAAGACCAATATCACGATAATCGACGCTACCACTGGCTGCATCGATAGTGGGATCGGCAAAAGCTTGCTGCAAAGAGGCTACCCAATTAGACGCTAAGATTGTATCACCATCGGTGCGGCCGATAATATCGCCGCGCGCTGCGTTAAAGCCACAGTCACGGGCATAGACAACGCCTTGGCGCGGTTCATACAGGAGAGTCACAAAGGGATATCGCCGGGCTACAGCCACTGTACCATCAGTAGAATTATTGTCTACCACTATCACCTCAAATGGCTGGACGGTCTGCCTGGCAATGGCGTCTAGGCACAAGGCCAAATGGCTTTCTTCGTTGTACACTGGTATAACTAAACTAACGCGCAAGCGGGATGTTGTATTCATGAAACACCTCAGATTATACACTGCCAAACTGGCTATGGCCGTAAGAAAACTACCGAGCCACTTAGCCCGTTACTGGCGTAAAAACTGGTGGCACAAGCTGGTGTCGGTCTTTATCCTTCTCATTATGCTGTCCGTTGGGACCCTCTATGGCATCGCCCAGTGGTATATCCATACCGAAAGTAGCAAGCCCTTCAAGCTCGGCGTATCATTCATTCCTGCCTACGCCGAAAGCTTAGGTCTCAATGCCCAGCAGACCATGGACGCGCTTATCAATAGTGCAGGGGTGCGTCAGTTCCGTTTGGTGAGCTATTGGGATCAGCTGGAGCCGAGCAAAGGCCAGTACGACTTCAGCTTGCTCGATTGGCAATTTCAAAAAGCCGAAGCAGCTCACGCCAAAATAACGCTCAGCCTGGGTTTGCGCCAACCACGCTGGCCAGAATGCCACATGCCTTCTTGGGCGGTGGGCGAGAACGACAATGAATGGCAACCGCAGCTAAAAACCTTCATGTCCGCTGTGGTTAATCGCTACAAAAACTCACCCAGCTTAGAGAGCTACCAGGTAGAAAATGAGTATTTCCTACAAGGCTTTGGTGGGTGTACTAATTTTGATCGCAACCGGCTGATAAACGAATATAATATGGTTAAAAAGCTCGATCCAGTACATCCCGCAATTGTTGCCCGCAGCAATAATGCCCTGGGTATCCCGCTTGGCCAGCCGCAGCCAGATGAATTCGGCATCTCGATTTATAAACGAGTATGGGACGCTGGCGTTACGCATCGCTATCTCGAGTATCCATTCCCGGCTTGGTTCTATGCATCCTTGGCCGGCATTCAGAAAATCGTCACTGGCAAGGATATGATTGTGCACGAACTCCAGGCCGAAGCCTGGCCGCCCCATGGTCAAAACATCACTCAAACCAGCCTGACGGAACAAAATAAATCGTTTAACGCAGAACGTTTTACTAACCGCGTCCAGTTCGGCAAAGCCACCGGCATGCGCGAGGTCTATTTGTGGGGCGCGGAATATTGGTACTATCGCCAGGTTGTCCTGGGCGACCCTTCGCTGATGAACGTGGCAAAACAATTATTTTAGTCACAAATAGCTACTATGCCCAAACGTCCTATTATCGCCGCCATCCCTAATTACAATATGGCGAGCTCGCTCGAAGCGCTTCTGCCACAGGTACTCGCGCAAGGTTATAATGCAGTGTATCTCTTGGACGACCACTCAACGGATAATTCGATAGAAGTTGCCAGGCGCTTTGATGGCGTACAGGTAATTTGCGGCGAAGAAAATCGTGGTGCCAGTGGTAATCGCAACCGCATCTTAGAGGTAAAAAAGCAATGGCCTACTGCGATCATTCACTTTATTGACGCCGATACTGAACTGGTTTCAACACATAATCCCACAACCCTAGACCGTTTGCTTGCCGACCCGACCATCGGCATTCTAGGCGGCTTGGTTTACGGTCCGAATGGCCTACAATCGAGCTTTAATTTCGGTCCGCGGGTTTCTCTAATGGGCCTATTCGGAGTGATCAAGCAAGGATTAATACTAGCCCGAGTGCTGACATTCGGGCTTCATCAGCCACTTCGACCCCCAAAGCCAAATAAGGTATGGCCAGATATCGGGGCTAAACCCATGTCTCAAGACACCTATTACGTGCTAGAAGGAAACATGGCTATGCGCATGGAGACACTCGTAGCAATTGGCGGGTTTCACCCCACTATGCGCGATAGCGAAGCACAGGAACTAAGCGACCGCATTACAGCAGCCGGTCCGCATACGCTTCGATCCATCTATCGCCTTAAAACACTTAGCGATACATGTCCGAGGTGCTCGTCGTAACTTAGTTCGGGTGAAAGTGACCTTCTGGCTCTGGCGTAAGAATGGCTATCCGTTCAGATAACCCCTGTTGGCAACATGACCCCTTTCCGTCATACTAGAGAGCAATGAAGAAAAAGCAGGCCACCACTAAGCAGATCGTCAACCGCCGCGCCCGTCACGATTACGAGCTTGGCGACAGCTTGGTTGTAGGCATCGCTCTTAGTGGCGCCGAGACCAAAGCGCTGCGCATGGGCCATGGCCAGCTCCGTGGTGCATATGTCACCATGAAAGAAAACGAGCTCTTGCTTATTAATGCTACTATCAGCGGCACAAACGGCATCGCCATCAGTGAGCCAGATCAAACGCGAGCGCGCAAGCTACTTGCGAAACGGCGTGAGATCGAAGCGCTCATCGAAGCTAAACAGCAAGGCCGTACTATTGTCCCTCTAGAGATGCTCACGAGCAGTCGCTATATCAAACTACGCATCGCCGTCGGCAAAGGCAAAAAACTATACGACAAACGCGAGACACTCAAGCGGCGCGACCAATCCCGGCATATCGCGGCTATTCTCAAGCAACAGAATTCCTAAATACCTTGCTAGGTGATATCACTTTCGATATAATCAGCCTATTCGCCCGCCCGAAAAGGGTCTGTGCAGCGACGCACCTTCTAACCAAAGCGTATTCGCAGGCTTTATTCCATGCAAATGGATGAGTTGGCGGAACGCATAATCCGGGGTAGCTCAGCGGTAGAGCGGGTGGCTGTTAACCACTAGGTCGCTGGTTCGAATCCAGTCCCCGGAGCCAAGCCAGAATAGATGAAGTCAGAACTGTTAATTCAGTTCTGACTTTTTTGTATAGGCAGGCTAGAATAGAAACCGCTAAACACTTCGCCTTACGCGGAAGAGATATTGTTAGCACTACGACTATAGTATATAATCTACGAATTATGCTACGTGGTCCTGACGGAGTTCAAAGAGTAGAAGAAGCTGCTGCCGGTTATCTGGCTCATACGGCTGAGGCGCTTGGTCTAGAAGATGCTAATCAGCTCCCCGCACAGACAGCAACAGCGTTAAATCTGGGCAAGATGGCTGCGAGAGCAGCTGAGGCGGTAGTAGAAACTCGTCAACTTCTTGAAGTCAATGAGATGGCTCTTGATACGCTCTTTGGTAGCTTTGTACCGGCAGTTATTCAGGCTCGTGCCGCAGCACATGACATCGCTCTCACACAGGGTCAATTTACACCTAACGATGAGGCTTCACTCGCAAATGGGGGTTCCGGGCTAGAACAGCTTAGAGAATATCTTGCCCCCTTTAAGCTACAAACAGAGGCTTCGTTACCGGGCGATGTGCCTCCTGTTGACATTGGCATACTCCTTCGGCTAAAAGGCATGGGCATGAACGGCAGAGACGGGTATCTGTCGAACCTAAATAGCGTACACTCCGTTGTGGAGTACGGTACAGAATGGCCAAGCTTTGCGAATAACTTTAGCGTACCTGTATTAGTTGACCCTACCACCTATAGCATAGAAAAATTCGCAAACATACCTGCTGAGAGTGCAGATGGATACGCTCAACAGGTTGTCGATACGTGGCGCTCTATCCAAGAGTCAGAGAGAGACCACCCGTCATTTACTGGTCAGCCCTTAGTTGTTCGGGCGGTAGCTGTTCTACCGGTTCCGCCAACACAAGGCCCTGATGCTGACAAATTCGCCGTTGATTTCCTGCCGCAGGTTGGAAAAACTCAGTCTGATATTGATGGACAAGTTAAACGAGCTTACGACATTCGCTTATTGGTTAAGGGTAGTGAGAACGTTGGCGCCAATTACATTAGATTTGATGGGCAAGGTCAGCAACCTGTATATGCGGACTCCGAAGGAAAAAGGGCTCCACTTACAGTTCAGCGAGGCACTGCTATTGACGAAGAATTGCCAGTATCAGTTGACGATTTGGGCCTAACACCTCGTTCGCAAGGCACAGTAGCTCTGTATATCGCACCGCATGTCGTTAAAGAACAGCCACGTGTTCCTCTTCCGGCTTATGGCGGTTACGAGGGTGGAGGCGGCCTAACATTTGGCGGAGCAATTAAAGGCGGGGCAGCAAGGGGGCTTGGAGCAGCAAGCGTAGGAGTTGGTCCCGCATCTTCTTGGATAGGCTCCCACAGACAAGAAGAAGGCTACTTTGACCGTGTTGCACCAGAATTACAAGGTAGACCCATAATTGTATCGTTGCAGCTGTTAACCTTTGAACGTTAGCTATAGCTAAGCGGGAAATCCTGCTTAATTGCGGGTATAACGTCATACATCGTGCTGGGCCAATCATAAGCACTTGGCGAAACCAGAGTGTTTTTGTTTGCTATACTTAATAGTAGGTATAGGTGGGTACTAAGATGAAAAACAATAAGAACAATCAAGCTGGTTTCGTACACTGGATCTTGTTAATTGTAATACTTATAGGGGTGGGCCTAGTTGGCTACCGTGTATTTAAGCTGCTGCAGGAGAAAACCGGGTTAGGCATAAAAATTGATACCAATAAACCGACCAAATTCGTTCAAGCCGATTTTATAGATTCATCAAAAATCTATAGTATCTCTAAATTTCGTTCGGGCGAAGGCCACGATTTTTCTGGTAATGGTGAAACGTGTCGCAGTATGAAACATTATTTCACTCCGCAGGAAGATCCAACCATCAAACCTACCAGAGTAATCGAGGGCCACAGCGTACCACCAGAACCTGACGGCAAGCACGATATAGACATCTTTAGCCCTGTTGACGGCAAAATCACCGATATAACCAGTGAGCGCTTCCCAGTAGGCGAACAAATATATATCCAACCATCGAGCGCCAAAGAATACACCATTCGGCTATTCCATGTATATAAAGTAGACGGCATCAAAAAAGGCGCAATCGTTAAGGCCGGCCAAAAGATCGGCGTTATTAGCGGCTACTCGGCAACCGACATTTCGGTAGAAGGGGGCCGTTACCAATTCGTATCTTACTTCCAGGTAATGCCGGATAGTATATTCGCCGCTTATCAAAAGCGTGGCGCCAAAACTAGAGACGACTTTATAATTAGCAAAGCTTACCGCGATGCCCACCCGATTCCATGTAATCAAGACGATAAAAGCGACCAGGCTTTTTATTACCCTAAAGGCTATGACCGTGAGGCAGATGAATTCCGTTTGTCTGGGTACATAAAACCTGATTACTCAAAACTCCAAGAAGGCCAACACAACTGTGGCAATAATTGTACTGGGGATAACCAGTGTGGCAATATGTGCGGCGTTGACCAAAAGGACGGTGACGGCAGTACGAACTAAATAAGGCTGCAGTCAGTTACACTCTGTCTTGCCGCGGTTATAGCTTCCCATCTCGTGGTGAGCCAAGCATGAGCACTTTGCAAGAAGCAGAGTGCTTTTGTTTTGCTATACTTTCAATAATGAATAAAGCAGTCCTGGGCAAGATTCTAAACGGGCTAGCAATCGCCCTTTTTGTGCTAGCGGGAATAGTCTATGCCGTAACAAGAGTAGGCCGTATACCTTTTTGGTTTATTGAAGCTGGGATGTTTGCAGCATTAGTCTCTATTGTGCTGCTTCATAAAGATAAATCTTCGGTTAAAAAACCGTACAAGGCCCTTGATTATCTTTTCATATTAGTACCAATCTTAGTTCTTGTTAGCGTTATCATTTACATATTATTAGTAGGTTTTGCATTCGGTCATAGCGACTGGCAATTCTAGCAGTCTGCCGCTGACTTGAAATTGCAGAGTATCACCGCAAGATCAGACCTAAAAAATCGAACTTTTTCTGAAGTTTGGGCATACTAAAATTTCTTTACTACTCGCGATCACATCAAGATCCACACTAGCAGTTCGCAATACGTCTGCTAGTGTGAGCCAGCTGAATCATATATTGGCTGGGATGAAGAAGGGATAGCTTTTACCGTTCCCAATATGTTTACGGGCGAGGAAGCCTCAATTGACCTTCGTCAACCGTTTGTTCCACCGCCGAATAATTAATTGTCTAAGGTTCGAGACTGCCAAACCGAGCCCAATTTGTAGAATATAGAACGCTCTTTGGCGCGCGCAATTAGTTGCATGGGCATAGCACTAAACCCTGGCGTTTGCGCAAGTTCTTTGGATAACCAGTGTCTACTTTATAGTCAAATGAAAGACTGCTTCTTGAATGGTTAGGGCGCTCAGCATAAGCACTGTACGAAAGCAGAGCGCTTATGCTTTGTGCTAAAATTGTTGTACGGCTATTACAAGAAGTTTTGTAACAAAATGGCCATCTTCGAGAAAAGCGCAATCGTGCCCCTGTGTAAACCCAAAGCCCTCGTAAAGACGCAAAAAGAAATCTATACCGTGATTATAGAATTACAAGCAGGCGCAGTTACCAACACAACACACATCATAAAGTTATTGCAGACATTACGATTCTTATGACATAGCTAACTTCTACTATGCATGCACTGAGATTACATATAAATAAGGGAGTACGGATATGTTGCAGACTTTACTGAAGCGCATAGATAGACAAGAGCAAATGCACCCACAGGCTCGTAAAAATAAAGGTACGTCCTTCCGAAAAGGGGTCTTTGCCACATCGGCAATAGCTATGAGCCTCTCGCTCCTGACAACCGCTTTACCAATCATGACAACGCAAGCGGCAGCAGATCCAACTCTCACCTACGTTGCCGGAGTATCGCGTTGCAATGGCAACTATCTTACGACAGGGCCGGATGGGGCTTTGTGGTGGCCCTGTGGCAGTAACATGGTACGAACCACCACATCTGGTGACATTACTCTATATCCCATAACGAGTGGCGCCGTTGATGTTGCGGCCGGGTCCGATGGGGCTTTGTGGTTTACGGGAACCAATCAAATTGGCAGGATAACAACCAGCGGTACTGTTACCACCTATCCAACCACTGCCCCCACTAGTCGTATCACCGGCGGGCCGGATGGGGCTTTGTGGTTTACCGAGACGATAGCTAATCGGATCGGCAAAATAACAACCAGCGGTGCTATAACAGAATATGCATTACCGAGTGGCATCGCTAACCCCTATGCGATTACAACAGGGTCCGATGGGGCTTTGTGGTTTACGGCTTACACAGCCGACCAAACAGGCACGCTTACCGGTGCTGCCGTGGGTCGCATGGATACGGCTGGTACCATTACCGCCTACCCAGTACCCAATAGTGGGGCAGAGGACGTATTCGATGCAGGCGGCATTACCAACGGGCCGGATGGGGCTTTGTGGTTTACCAACGCGTTGGTAAACGAAGTTGGGCGCGTAACCACAAGTGGTGCGTTTACCATATACCCTATAAGTGGTTCTGGGCATCCCGCAAACATTACCACAGGGTCCGACGAGGCTTTGTGGTTCCTGGATGGGATCTCCGGTCAAAATGAATATATAGGCAGAATTACCACCACAGGCGACACCGCACTCTATCCCGTTGCTAGCACTATCCCATTCCAAATGGCCGGGATTACAACCGGGCCGGATGGCAATATATGGTTTTTCGAACGGGTGGTCCCCACCCAACTCATGCGCCTTACCGTACCTCCAGCAGTTCCCACAGCTCCAGTCGGCCTAACTGCAGCTTCGCCCGCTCAGTATCCTACACTTTCGTGGAATGCGACCCTAGGAGCGACGTCCTACAATATCTACCGTAACGGCATACTGGCCGGATCCAGCAGCGCCACCACGTACACAGATGATGCCGCACCAGAGGGTAACGAGACATACACTGTTATAGCCGTAAACACAAATGGCGGAAGCACCCCGAGCACACCAATTACTGTGCTCGTTGATCGCACGCCACCCACCATTACCTACACGTTTTCACCACAGCCTACTAACAGTGGGTGGAATAACAGCAGTGTAACGGTAGCATTCGCTTGCACGGATAGTGACGGCTCGGGTGTTGCAAGTTATACGAGTCCGTCTACGCTTAGCAGTGAAGGCGCCAACCAGACGGTAACCGGTACCTGCACAGACAATACCGGAAACACTGCAAGTGTTACCGCTCCTATTAATATGGACGAAACTGCGCCAACACTCGGCGTGCCAAGCTGGTCAGCAAATCCGATCCAAGTAGGTAGTAACAGCACGCTTACTGTGCCCGCTTCGGATGGTCTTTCGGGTGTCGCCGGTGGCGAGTACTATATCGGCACAGACCCAGGAGTTGGGAATGGTATTCCTATGACATATGGTAGCGGTAATCTGACCGCTGCTCTCGGTTCAAGCCTCAGTGCCGGTGTTTACGACATAGGTATTCGTACAAAAGACATGGCGGGTAACTGGAGCCAGGTTACCAATACTATGATTGTTGTTACCGATCAAAACTCCACCCTTGGTATGACCGGCAAAAACAAAAAAAATCTGATACCAAGCTTGGCTAATGGCGACAGTATGCCTGGTCTTACTAGTGCGAATCAGACAGATGCAGCCGACTATGGCTTTACCGTTCAGTATAAAAATGGCAATTTAGACTCGAAAAACGCTTTCCACTTTGACTACGCCACTGGCGCTAACTGTAATAAACCATCAGCTACTAACTGTCACAGCTTCGCGCTTATTGCCACCAACTTTGTTTGGCTTGTCGTTAACGGCACCAATAATTCGCAAGGAGAATTTGAGGGTACGGCTACCGTTACTGTCGACGGCGTGACAACATCCAACCCATTCATAGTTACTGGAATTGACGGAAGCCTATTAACACCATCGACCAATGACTCACTTGTCCTGAAGGTCTATGCATCCGGCGCAGACCCCAGTTCAGCAACACCAATCTACCAAGCCTCTGGTTCAATGACGAGCCACAACAGCGTAGTGATTAAATAACTCATAACATCCACTAGGGGAGCCGGGACAAGCAGCGAAGGGGTAATGGGCTCACTGCGGATGTCTCTAAAATAACTGTTTTAGGAGCTAATATATGAGCGAGAAGGAACGATGTATCAGCTGTCCTGATCGTAGACATACTTCAAGATTACTGGCACGACTCATAGGAAGAGAGGAGCTACCTGAGGGTTGCGAAGGACCAGTATTGGTCTCGCGTGGCCAAATTATCACTCAGGTACGATCAGGTGACGAACCACCTCCTCTGAAAGACACATGGAATAGCCTGATCGGTTCTATGGATTTTCATGGAGAACGTCGCTATAGTAGGACCGACTGGACGACCAGCACTGTATGCGGCCGGGGAACAATAGAACCTGGCGCGGACGAAATAAGTTTGACTTCCAGTGGATCGATAGTGCAGACAAATGAAGGCGGGATACGTACTGCTGCTTTTATCAAAGGGAGCGAACAAGATATCACCGGCTATCTCAGGGTGTCCGATACAATAAAGCTTCTAGACGCCACGTCCGAACTGGAAACCGCCCAAAAAGCAAACGATGATGCAGGAATAGATCGAGCGTGTGACAAAATCGCCCAACAGGGGTTCGCACTTGGCGCTGTAGCCGGCCGCAGTATACTATCTGACTTGCAAGTTCAACACCCGCACGCCGAGCCAAGCAAGGATAGATGAAGCCAGGAACCGTTCATTCAGTTCTGACTTTTTGTATACCCAGAGTAGAGAGTAGGAATACAGCTTGTATCGCGTCCGCCAGTCTGTAGACGTTCACTTTGACGTATACATTATACCTTGGGGCACCATGCAAATCTGTCTGCCGTATTTCTTACTCTAGGTCTGACAGTGCACACTTGAGAAGCTACTACGAACAGAGAAGTAATGTGCGTATAATACGCTTCATGAGATATCAGACTATCCATGATCCATCCCTACCCATACACCACGGCATAGCTGCAATTGACATTATTACGCTATATGCTGCCGCTCAAGCTATTGAACCCTATCTACCATCCCATGAGATCATCTTGCCAAACGTGGCCAAGATTGAGACCACAGACTTCTTTAAGGATTTGACAGAAATTAAGATAGACCCTAGTGGTCCACATGTTACAGCGTTTATTGACACTAAGAAAATGACCTGGGATCCAGCCCTAAAGCCACGTAAGACTACATTTATTAGCTACGCTGGCCAAGAGCGACAATCCGCTACCTTTCTTAACGCAGGCGTACTACAGAGCAAAGACACCCAAACAGCCATCCTACCCGCAAAGCTTTTCGACGGGCGTAAAGCATTGGTATGGGCAACCGAAATATCGGTAGAACAATTAGAAACCATGACCACTTACGGCCTTTTCGAATATGCAAGACAGCTCGTTGCTTCATACAATCCTACGCATATCGAACAATTTGATACTGTCCAGCTACCTGCTCAAGATATCCAGTATAAACGTAGCATTTCTGAAATCGTGAAATTAAACCCAGAGCTAGCTAGGGCCATACAGAAAGTGACACTTGCGCTTGACGATAGAGGTGTCCGTTTCACAGCTACTACGATGCTATTGACTGGTAAAGCACCATTACATCCAAAGCAACTACTCCTGGGCACTCACGGTCCAGTTATATTTTGGATGACTGAAATGTCAATTACTCAAGCCACTATTCCATTTGCAGTAATTGTCAGTACCGATGAAGCATGGAATAAGGTTAGCGATGATGAGAAAGAAGAGAGATGCGGCAGGCATGCAGACAATGTATGGACTCGAGGTGGCGCCTACAAAAAATTAATAGAAGCCAAGAAAGCTGAAGAGAAGAAGCAGGCATTTAAAGATTGGGTTGCAATAATGACACCTGAAGAGAAGAAGTGGATAGGAGATATTATTAACAAGGGTTATAAGGATTCTTAATTAACGAAGCAGAATTGATAAAAATTCCGATTTCTTATGCCTAAAACTAGGTTTAACGCAACGCTGGAATTGCCGTACAAGGATATATGCCAGCACACGCCAAACCGGAGCTTTTGGATTTTAACATGGGGACCCCAGTTAATCTGAATAGATCCTATCCGATTTGGCACATAGCGATCACGATTATACTGATATATTTGTTAGACACGTAATATACAAATATGCAATAAGATGCTAAGATATAGTAATGGCTGATTTTGATCCCTCCATGCAGCAGCTCCCACCACAGGAGGAGATGGTTACTGTGCCGCGCGCACTACTAGAAGAGCTTTTGGGCCGCTCCGCCATTTTAGAGGCACAAGCTGCCGAGTTAAGTGCTAGAGCCGCAGAACTTAGGATGCGTCTCGGCGAAGTAGTGGCTTACGGCTTGAGCGAGGCTGTTACTAACGATAACCAAGCATCAGTAGCACAGCAAACTGCTGAAGATGAGCTTAAAGCCGGCATCGAAAATGCCGGCGTAAGTACTTCGGAATTGCGGCCCGCAGTAACACTCTTCTCAGTTGCCGAGGCAAACAGTAGAGTAGATCAGGAAACTATACAACGCCTGATTGAGAATGAACAGGAGCTAAGAGAGGGCGTGCACAAGATGGTTGAGCCATATTATGGCACACTGTTCGGCGAAATGTTGTTCAGGATATCAGATAAATCTGACAGACCTGTTGCGCCCGCTCAAGCATACGCCAACAACCCTGAGGCATGGCATGAGCATATAAATAAAAAGGGCAAGACTATACTATGGGAAGAATCCTACAGCGGAACGACACATAGCTTCGCGCTTACATACCTTCCTCTCGCTGACGGTAATAGGTTAGTACGTTTTACAAGCAACACGGATGAAGTAAGGCCAGACCCTGATGGTGGCAAAGACAGATTCCTAAAAAAGGTTGAGCTTGCATTTGATGGGGGTGAATTGGTCGAAGCTACTTTGGCAAGCCTCAAGAGCGCTGGTGACTATAGGTTTAAAAAAATTATAGCTCAAAAGAAGGAAATTCGAATGAGCTTTGGTAAAAAGATGCGTATCTCTGAACTCAGATACTCCCCTATAGCACAAACAGAAAAACTAAAAGCTTTTGTGTATGAGCCGGGAACCGGCGACGGCACTTTCGTTGACGAAAAGGCAACTCGCAAACACGTCAAGCCAGACTATCCAATTAGCAGGTCCCAGTGTCTCGCAAAACTTGACGAGATTCTAGGCGCTATTCCTACAATCGCTCCGCATGAAGATGCATAGGGGCGTGAGCTAACAGTCCAGGCCGAGCCAAAAACTTAAGACCTTCGACTACACCGATGCTTAGAAAAGGTGGGGACGTACCGACTGAGGCATATATCCTAAAAAGTGATACTGTTAAGTTGTATGATGTCGACGAGCAGGGGAAACGCTGCTCGCATATTAACCGATACTATAACACCTACATGAATCTGTTACAAATATAGACCAGGGGGTAGCGGCATTCCACTTGGCGAACTAAAAACCTTCCTGCTACTACGCATCAGAAGAATTGCATGAGATTGTATTCACGATGTTAGATACTATCATGATAATTTTTCGGCATCTATTAAGGTCGTAGTGGTATCCACTACGATCGCCAACCCGTCTGCCGACTAGTTTAATCTTGAGGACTCATAGCGAACCTAAAACAAGGACATTGAAAAGCAACGGGCAATTGCATATGCTTGGCTTAACTAAAAGACAAGGGGAGGGCACACTCTATGAACGTCTACATCCGCACCAGCAAACTTCTTAAGCAGTCGGTACGAATCTTTTCTAAAAGGGCATTCTACTCAATTGAGGCCGGACTATTTGGGATATCGTTGTTCTTTGCCAATATCCCACTCAAAGCTGGCGCCACATCCGCCTGGCTTTCGGGTACGCCCACCCTCACAACGATTAGTACAGGTAGTAAGCCTCAGGCTGTAAATGGCCAGCCATGCCAGGACATGCCGATTCGGACTAAGAAGAGTACGTTCTTGTCTCCGTCTGAAACCTGGACTACTCAGTGTGTCGGCACGTTCCCGTATGGCTATTTCACGAATTCTAGTTATCTACAAATTGGAGATGTAGCCGGTCCGATCCAGGACAGCAATTCGCGCAATGCACTCATTCCCATACCAGGCACAACTAATGTTTTTAGTATATCGAACGGATCATGGGCCCAATACTACCGATACAACTACAACGTTCCCGCACATCTTACAGCCACCAACGGCACTGGCACTGTCTCGTACCAAATTAATACCGCTCCCCAGAACACTCTATCGGATGCAGCCGGGCACAATTTACAGCTGAACTATAGCATAATGGCGTTTTCGAATAATGGTCGGTACATGGTAATTGACGCGCCGTATCTGTCCCTGGTGCGTGTCGATACAGCCACCGGAGTGGTAACGCCTTTTGGATCTTCGTTTAACTACTCTAACGGAAACGTGAATGCTGCAGGGCAGGTCGCCATCTCTGACGACGGAAATATCGTGGCCGTTTCTGGACAAAGCAGGTTTCAGGTATACGACTTGAGCACCTGCGCATCAGTTCCCAGTACCATTACTGGTCCGGTATCGTGCAGCGTCAGAGATTTATATTCCTTCTGGCCTAGCGGCAGCGCACTGAGTGGCATGAACTTTGTGGACGACGATACGCTTACTGCGTATATCCATGTTCCAAACACCATCACTTACACAAAGTATGCCGTAACTTCATACGGCCATAGTATTACGACCCAACAATACCTTGCCCTCGGCGATTCCTACTCTTCGGGAGAAGGCGCTTACGACTACGAACTTGGAACAGATACAAGTGATAATAAATGCCATCTTTCTACCTCCAGCTATCCATACCGCATAGCCTCCAGCCTAAGTTACTCCGCGTTTCATTCTGTGGCGTGCTCGGGCGCCCAGTCAAAAAATATCATTGGCACAGTACAATACCCCACCGTGCCAACTCCTAACTCTTTGGGGAGCTGGATGCCCGGCATCACCGATCAATTGCAAAAGGTAGAACTTTCCAACCCCGATGTAATTACGGTTGGGATAGGCGGTAACGATATTGGTTTCAAAAATATTATTAGTAACTGTGTTGGGTCAGGAACCTGCTATAACTCATACGACAAGCGGACAGCATTAGTGGACAGTATCGACAACGAATACACGAAGCTATCGACCGATTTCTCTACCATTAAAAGCGTATCCAAAAGCACGGCTAAAATCTACGCAGTGGGCTATCCGCAAGTAGTCGATCCTTCGGGCGGTAGCTGTGCAAGCAACGTACGCTTAAATGCCGAAGAGATAAGCCTCGCAAATCAATTAGTGGCCCACCTCAATTACGTAGTCAAACAAGCGGCAACTGCAGCAGGCGTACAATATGTAGATGTCAGTGGCGCTTTTAGCGGCCATGAGCTATGCGACCTGGGTACCAATAATCTAGCGATGAATGGCCTTACCCTCGGCCAAGAGGTGCATCACATTGTCGGGGCGGAGAGTTACCATCCTAATCAGCTTGGGCAGTACTATCTCAAACAACAGATATTGGCCTCTACGAGCAACTTCAGTACCTACACCCCTGGCACACCCAGCAGCGCTGTGACTCCAAACCGAAGTTCAACAACCGCCCAAGCACTCCTGGGTTCATATACTGCAGGTGACAATAATCCGATTTATCTCCCGATAGTCCTCGCCGATGCTATTCCGGATACTGCCTATAAGGCCGGCGGCCTAAGCTTTACGCTGGCTCAAACCTTAAGCTCACTCAAACCCAGCACTACTTACCCGGTCAGCATCGATGGAGGTAGCACGAGCTTAGGATCATTTACCACCGACTCGAACGGCAATTTGAGCGTCAGTGCGGCTATCCCCAACTCGGTCAGTAACGGCGTACACACTATCGATGTCATGGGTACAAATGTTGCCGGCCAAGCAGTAGACGTCACTCAGACCACGGCCATTGGCCAGGCACAAGGAAGCTTCACCGGATCCACCGATTCTCCCAGTGATTGCGTGCTCGTCTCGGACAGCCCCATAGACACCGATCAAAATGGCGTTGACGACGCTTGCCAGGGCGTAATCGGAAGATCTCCAACTGACATCAACAATTTATATGCGGCTCACCAGGGAGTTACCTCAAGTGGGGAAGATTCTGCTAAGGTGTATCTAGAGCGCAACGTATCTCTTGCCCAAAGTATGTTGGGAATCACCGACTATGACCCAGGTAACACCGGCTGGAGCCTGGTGGGCGTGGCAGATGCCTCCCAACTGGGGAATGTAGCAAATCTAAAGATAAATGACACCGGTCTAACGCCCAACGCTTACGACGAGTATGTTTCCATGCTCTCCATACGCAGCAGTTCCAGCGGCTGTCTACAGATTACCCCCGGCTCGCTGGCCGCCGTCACCTCTACATCATCAAAATCGATGACTGTCGTAGCTACGAATACGGCCACTTGTAGAACAGCAGCCGCAGCAGCTGATACGGACAGCGATGGAATCCCTGACAATCAACAGACACTCTACCGATTAAGGGCCGGGGATACCTCCTTGGGTGAGTCGTCGTCCGACCTCTACATCGAGCGGAACGTCAATGCAAGCGAAGCCGCCCTAGGCATCACCGATTTTAGCGACAACAACAATAGCTGGAGCAAAATAGCAACATTCAGTTCAGCCTACACCTACTCAAATATTGGCCTGTGGGATTCTTCTGCCAACACGCTACTCACCACTGGCTCTGCGGCGTTTACGTCTGCTATACTCGGCAATCACTCATCGGCCCAATTGCGAACAATAGTACCCGTAATCGCCATGACGGACGGTACCAATTGTTACAATTACACGCCAGACGATCTAAGCTTTGTAGCTCAAGGTCAGAGCAGAGCTGCCTCGTTACTCGCCACCAACGTCCTAAGTTGTAACTAGAACAAACTACTTTTATCACTAGGGAGGTTTCGGGGTGAATTAGTATGCAACGCATGCCTCCGCTTTTCTCCCGAGGTGGGCGAGTGGACAATTCTGGAACTATTTTTGATATTATTATTCCTATGTTGGTCTTCATTAGCGGCAGTATTAATTCAGGTAAAACAACTACGTCAAAGTTATTAGCAGAGCGTTTAGGTGCTGTGCTAGTGAATGTCGATGACCTCAACGACACCATCCCGAATTTTAATCTAGCGACTGATTTAGATAAGTCTATGGATTTAGCTATTCAAACGATTAATAGTAATACCGAGCAAGGGAAAGACGTCGTAGCCAACTACGTTGTAAGACGAAGAGATTTCGACCGCTTTGAGCGGGAGATTAAAACTCAGCCCCAAATTGTTATTACGCTAGCCCCTCGTCTGGAAGTAGCACAGAGCAAACGGGGCGAACGTGAACTATCCCAATGGGAAGTCTCAAGGATAAAGCACCATTACGACACAGGGATAGCTTCGCCTAGGTTTGGATATATTATCGACAACTCCGACCTCTCACTGGATGAGACAGTTGATTCTATTATTCAGATTATTCCAAAAAGTAACTTAAAATAAAGTGGGACCGTAATCGTTTTTCACTCTAGTTTCGTACTTTCTGCCGCGAATAGCTGTGCAAATCTGCCAGATCCTTGCACTAAGGTATACTTGAGTGTATGAAAACCGTTATTATCACCGGCGGGAGCGACGGACTCGGTAAGGCTCTAGCCGAAAGACTAGCGCCAGACAATACGGTCATCATCCTTGCCCGTAATGAGGCAGAAATGCATAAAATAGCCCTAGAGACGGGTTGTAGCTATTTTGTGTGCGATGTGCGCAATGCAAAACAGGTAGCAGCCACTTTTGATAAAATTTCCGAAGAGCACGGCGCAATAGATATCCTGATTAACAACGCTGGAGTTATCGTAAACGCAGAGCTGGTAGATATCCCAGATGAAACTATCGAGAATGTCATAACCACCAACACACTCGGCACTATTTACACTGCAAAAGCAGCGCTCGTTCGCATGAAGGAACAGAGGCAAGGCTTAATTGTCAACGTTGTATCTACTGCTGGTATTACTGCCAAAGCTACCCGATCAATTTATAACGCTTCAAAGTGGGCAATTACTGGTTTTACTAAAGCACTGCAAGAAGAAGCAGCCGAATACAATGTGCGGGTGACTGGCTTTTATCCTGGCACGATTCGGACCAATCTGTTTGCTAAAGCGGGGTTGGCGCTCAACGGCAATGCACTTACTACCCAGCAAGCAGCAAAGGCTATTGAGTTCGTGCTGTCTTGCGACGACGAGGTGCTGATCCCAGAAATAGGCATGAAGCATATATGAACTTTACTCACGTCAAAATAACTACGACCATTCCGCCACAGAACGCCGATGAACTGCGAGGAGCGCTGGGCAGGGCAGGTGCTGGCGTGATTGGTGAATACAGCTTTTGCAGCTTCTCAGTGCAAGGTAAAGGCCGCTTTAAGGCCAGCGAGAATGCTAGCCCGCACCTCGGCAATCCTGGTGAGTTTGAAGTTGTTGAAGAAGAACAGGTTGAAGTGACCTGCGAACGCGATAGGGCTAAACAAGTTATCGATGCTCTCAAACAAGCCCATCCATACGAAGAACCGATCATTGAGATAACCCCACTGCTGGCGGAGAATGAATTATGAAGCAAATTGAACAAACCTACACTATCAAAGCGCCAGTTGCCAAAGTTTGGCAGGCACTCACTGACGCATCAATGGCCGAGCAATGGGGCGCTACACCGGCAAAGGTTGACGCCCGTGAAGGTGGCGCATTCAGTTACTGGGATGGCGATATTCATGGCACCTACACTAAACTTATGCCAGAAAAACTCATCGAGCAGGATTGGTATGGCCATGATAACCCCACCTGGAAATATACGGTTAGTTTTGCATTTGAAGGCGACGGCAGTCAGACGACCGTTCATATGGTCTATTCCGGCAATATCGTCGATGAGCAGAAAGATATAGCTGACTGGCGTGACTACTACTTTGACCCAATTAAAAAGATGCTAGAGCAACAATGAAACTCCCCAACGCTCGCCGTAAGCGCGCCCTTATTGTCATTGATTTGCAGCCCACGTTTATTAAACCCCACAACAGGCATATTGTGCCGAATATCATCGAATTGATTGAGCGCGTTCCGTATGACGCCTACATCGAGGCCGTCTTCCATGCCGAAAAAGGCTCACTATGGGACACCCAGCAAGGCTTTACCGTGCCGCAAGACGAAACCATGAGGACAGTTGATGAAGTGGCCACCATACTACAACCACACAACCCGTTGCATGTTGTCAAAACCACCCGCTCAACCTTCAAGGGCGATCAAGACGTGGCGGCGTACTTGGCCGAGCATGGAATCGAAGAAGTTCACCTTGTTGGCACCGAAACACACGACTGTGTGCTGGCAACAGCTTATGACGCTTTTGCTGCTGGCTATCCAGTGTATGCGCTTGAGGAGTGTTGCGAATCTGGCACACCAGGACGACACGAGGCGGGGTTAACTCTGCTACGTTGGCAGAGCATGACAAACAATTCATGTCGAGCTGAGACGGTGGAAGTGAGAATGGATGCATAACCCACATTTGCTTCATGTCTTTACGGATGCCGCTGGCAAGTACGGCGACCCCGCAAGCGTAATTATTGACGAGGGCAGGCGCATACCTGACTTGGAGCGTCAGGTGATATCTCGCATGCTCAACACAGGCGAAACTATATTTGTAAACGATCTTGCTACAGCGAGCATTAGCGTCGTACATCCACAAGGTGAGATCGGTTTTGCGGGAGTGGGTGTAATTGGTGCAGCGTGGCTCCTTGCTAAGTTGCGCAATGAGCCGACTACTGAAATGAAAGCGCGAGATGGCAAGATTGTCGTTTGGCACGAAGGTGAACTTACCTGGGCACGAGCAAGCCTAACCGTTATGCCGCCTTGGAACTATAAACAATTCGGCAGCCCTGAAGCTATCGAGCATATAAAATTGGAAGACATGACAGGAGAAGATCACACAATGGTGTGGGCTTGGATTGACGAGAGTAAAGGCTTAATTCGCGCTCGCACCTTTGCTGCAGACTGGGATATTCCAGAAGCACAGGGTAACGGCTCCGGCTCAATGGTACTGGCCGCGAAGCTCAATCGCAGCATTGAGATTAAGCACGGTGAGGGGGCCGTTATTTTTGCTAAAGCAGCACTGGATGGTCATGCAGATATCGGTGGTCGTGTGGCCGAAATAGACGAAAGCTAGTGGTCGATAAGCACGTACCTGTCGCCTTGTTTTAGGACGATGTCGCAACCGATAAAGAATCCCATATAGCACGGTTTACTACAGGCAGTAGCGAGGTACATGATTCCATCTGATCGTCGGCTATAATGTTGACGACAAGTTCACTTCGAGAGAGATACTTGAAATCGTAGACGATATAAAATTGAGGTTAACACTATCCTCTCTAGTAGAGACGATTAACGAATCTGGACGTACACAAGTAGTGGCTGAACAATATTTACCACCCGAACACCCTATAGTGCAAGCATTCATTGAGCTACCAGTCGATGGAGAGATAGAACTGCCTCTAGACGTATTGACCCCCATAACGATTTACGGCGGGAAATCTAGCCTTACACCTAACGATCCTATAGAAGTATACCTGTTGCGCTGCACACGCGCTCCCCATATCGGGGAGTTAGCCCTTTGGATCAGCGATGGCCATCACCGGTACTATAAGGCACTATTACACGACCACGCGCATACCATAAACGCCAGAAAGATCATCCCTGATCCGGATCATGATGTGCGGATTATATTTGGCGCAGCAGCTGGGAAGAAGTGTAAGTAGCCCGGCAATAACGGCTCGTCTGCAAATACATTCCGAGAGAGCAAAGATACCTCAGAGGATTTCATTGAGCCCGATAAGCTTCGCCTCTGTTAGGAGAGTTAGAATCCAGATAAGCCCAGTTTGGCAAGCTTTGGCTATCGATTACCAATGGTGTTATAATATCGTTCTTATGCCTGCGCCAATGCCGATCTTCTTGAATATCTTCTGGAGATAAAATGACCAACCCTGATCATAGTCGTACTGCACCTCCTGAATGGAACGAACTTATTGCTATTGCCGAATACGAAATGGCCACAGCCAAGATAAGCGAACCTAACGTCGCTATCACCTCCGCTCTCTTTGACGTGGCGGAAAGAATAGAGGACGAGCCGCTTGATGACGCCCGATTTCAGGGCATCAGTCTGGTGATGTGTGGACTTGCTCGCGCACTAAAGGATCCCGAAACCCGCAGCACTCTAATTGCGAATATAGAGAGCGGGGCAATAGATACTTGGTATACCGGCACTTATTCACCAAAAGGGTTAACAATAGCGGAAGCGGGGATAAGGGGGCTTGGCACCGGTTTTGACACAATCAGCAAGCTGTCACATCGTGCGCTTACCCCGGCAGAGCAAGCCGTGTCAGATGTATTGAGTAGAGAAGCCAGCAGAAGAAGGTTCAAGCTTAAGTTTGGTATTGATACGCCTAGAGATGTAGAGGCCCTCTTTGAAGAGAGCCCGACCGCTCACAATGTAGGCAATAACGCCATCAGTGCAGCGTCGAGATTGCTAAGCGCATCTCTCAAAAAGATCTACGAGAGTAAGGTCGCACAAGGGATACTGTCGACAGATATACTACCGGAGCCTAGCCTTCCCATCGACGATCAACAAAACTCTCCAGCTCTCGCGGCAGTAGTAAGCAACGAGGAACTTTCTGCGCTCAAACTGGATCAAATCGCCCTACGCGTTGCAACATTACGGCAGGATGAGTTCACGCTAGATTTAGAAAAATATATAAAGGTGGATGAGGAAGGCCGACTAACTTTCCTAAGAGATCAAAAAATCAGGGCACGAGACCTTGTGCCACCTGGGGTAGTGAAAGTCGGCACAAGGAGCAGGTAATTCTGCACACACGGCGGTTGAAATGTCCAGCTGTTTACGTGGATGGCTTGATCCCTATGATGGTAGATTTCGTCAACGAAGCCACCCTTGTTATGCAGGCCCAGATATTACCAGCGGCCAAAAGACGCTTCTATAATGATTCACGGGCTAGGCCTAACTTCGGATTAGTAGAGTACGTAGACCGCCCTCTGCGCCGTCGTACTAATTAATCATTAAAATAGCACCGGTAACTGCTTGCTTCCTTTCTCATCCTCAAAAAGTGTAATCCTCGACGGCATGCCACGATTACTCGATTTGCAAGCACAGTTGCGGCAGCAGCCTGACAAACTATTTTGCGGCTATGGTATGTAGTCACGTTACGCCTGTCGGCGGCATATCATAAGACTTATCACTCTATATTCGCAAGTAAAGAGAAGAGATTTTGTACTTCTTCTCTATCTACAGGTAAGTCGCTCATGCCTAGCGCCTTTTCTTCTGCGACTCCGGCGAGTATAGCCCTCAGCCTATCTGTAAGAGGCATGCCTCTATGTATAGTCCATTCAATGGCGGGCTGACCAAATTCTGCGTCGTATGGGCAGGATATACGAGCTCAGCTTTTTGCTCATTTGGTCGCTACTGGAAATGGATTGGAGAGAAGCATCTGTACGGAGGCGGCAAATCTTAGATCAACGTCTGTCGTAAATCTTCAAGCGTAATATTATCCGCTATCCCTGGCTTATCGATTAAATAGGCGGTTACATCATCAACCACCATACCGTGCGACTCTTGAAGACCACCGCTAATCATACGTAGGTACGCCGCTGACGGAAGCGTAAAGACATCAGGGGGTTCCAATTTAGTAAAGCTCAATATTGGATAGCCATCTTGTTCGCCGCAATAAATCAACTCGCTGTAGGGCCCCTCAGGCAGTACTGCAATATGCCCCATCGCCTTAACGCTCTTGAGGTCGATTGCGACCTCGAGACCAGTCCTTACATCTTCCTGTATTACAACTTCTTCGAACTGAGGCAAACTTATAAGATAGGCGCGTGCTTTCGTAGGCTCTCCTGCTGCGTCCAAGGTAATATGCGCACCGCCGCCTCCGCCCCAAAAAGTTGCATCTCCAGCAAAATATAATGACTGGGGTAGTTCTAGGGCTATATCGCCAAGAGGAGGGCGCGTGTCAGAGCATCCCGGGAACCTGCGTACAGCCCCAAGCGGTGTGCCACCTTGTACATAACACATGAAACGGTCACGATTTAGATTGGTACCATAACTTGCATACCATATAAATGTATCTGATCCACCACGGGAACGTTCAGACTCAAAAGACATTTTGGCCTCTCCTTATTTTTGCAGCTCGAATTATAGCATGCGGCTTAAGAGCAGGCTCCGCACTTGTCCGTCCAACCCCGGCAGATTATACTGAACGCATGAAAACTATTCTCATTACAGGCTCAAACCGCGGGATCGGCAAGGCAATTGCCACACTTGCGCATGCACAAGGTTACACCGTCATTATTCACGGTAAGACAGATGGAGATGCGTTACAGGAGGTACATCAAACTCTTAAAGGTTCTATCAAGACACATTTTGACATAGTCGACAAGAAAGCGACGCACGACGCTATAGCGAACCTCATTGCTAAAGTTGGCCCAATTGATGTACTCGTTAACAATGCCGGACTAGCCATTAACGATCTGAAAGACATCTCTGATATCGATGATGATAATGCTGTTGAAGAATACCAAATCAACGTTTTAGGCATGCTGCATTGCATCCAGGCCGTTCTGCCGACTATGTTGAAAAAAGGGGAAGGCAGCGTTGTCTCGATAAGCTCTATAAAAGGCTACGCCAACCTCACCACAATGAGTTCTCTTACTTACGCGCCTACTAAAGCAGGTGTTATCTCCATGAGTAAAGCACTTGCAAAGAGTTACCCCGCAGTACGCTTTAATGTTGTATCGCCTGGGTGGGTGGATACTGATCAAACAGCTGGCTGGACAGACGAGGACTACCAACGTATTAACGATAGCACGATCTTAGGAAGAATTGCGCAACCGGCAGAAATAGCACCCCTTGTTATGTTTCTCGCTTCTGAGGGCGCTAGTTATATTACTGGCTCAGATTTTCTTATCGATGGTGGTTTTTCCCTTAAGGGAAAGTAACATTTTTGCCATCATAATGCATTGTAGGCAACAGGAGTTCCAAACGTAGGATCACCATAGTAATCTGCCACCCAATGACCCAGCCGAACCCGTCCATGCCCTCCATACCAGCGTACACCAGCTATCTCGACAAGAGCCTCTAGGCGACTGGTCGTATAACGAACCTTGCCCACCGCCTCGTTAACAAAGTTAACGGCAAGATTTGGCTCGAGCGTACCGCTTACATGCTGAAGTAGATGAAGACCTAACATCGTTTCGGGTGTTACGGACGGTTCAATAGCGGAGAATAAATCGCCGGGACTTTTATGCGGCTCACGTCCGCTTAGAGGGTTCGCGTCTATTACTACGGCCGTCCAAGAGGTGCCGTTGTATGCTTGAGTTAGCTTGCCTGCACGAGTCATAGCTTGTATCCACGGCTCACGCCCTACGATAAGATCTGATCCTTGGGGTGCCCTATAGACCAACGGGAATGAGTGAGTCTTGGTCATCATCATATTGGTAGGGTCAGGCAAGAGCTCACCATAGACTGTGCCACTGCTAGGAATCCATAGTCCTTGCTCAGTCTTACTAAACTGATTCTGTCGAAAAGCTTTGGCGTTCTCAATAATTGTCGCACGCCCTTCTAAGTCAAGTAGGGGCGCGGGCATGATGCGAAGGGCCGGATTCGTTTCAGCAACATGAGTCAAACGATCAATAATAGACTGATCAAATGCGGGTAGCTCGTGGCCTAACTGATGCCAAAATATACTCATGGTTTCCAGTTGGTCCTCCAAGGAGAGGGTTAACTCAGGATTTAAAAAATCTGCTACATGCAACTCAAAGGTAGTCGGGTCAGCATTGCCAGCCTGTTCAATCGTCATACGTCACCTCCCAGTCTTAAAACTTTCTACGGTCTTATTTTGACCTTGAATCGAGGAAAGTCAAAACATAATATCCCCTTACCGCAGCCAAATCTATGTGTTACATTAGAAACGCTTTTTAATCAACACACACGAGCTTGGTTGTCCCTGTGTGTATTTTTATTTACCGAAAAGAGGTTCAATATATGATAGCTCACTTTCCCGAATCCCCTATGCGCGAGCCCTATCAGAGCTATATAAATGAGCGAGCCGCAAACCTAGCGGCCACGCTTAATGAACTCGTAGGGGAAACCAACCTCCAACTCTGCCCCAGGGCTATCCTGGATACTGAGCGGTACTTTGACGACTCTTCAGCGCTCATATACGGTTGCGTCGTCGATCGTCTCGAGGATGGAGAAAAATCAGCCCTTTACTTAGCGGACGATGATCATTGTAACGGTACCGTTGTATGGCAAACTGAGTGCGGACTAGACTATGCGCAACAAATTATCCAAGCGGGCAATCAGGTTCGCCTTAAGGATCCTCGCGAATCTGATGGACGGGGTCAAGTGACCGCCAGTACCTTGCAAGAAGTGAAGGCAGCCTTGCAGGATCACCCTTCCCTGGAGACCAACGGTATGGTCGTCATGCCACACTTAGTAGAGGTTACCGACCGAGTCTCGATCGGACGCATCCGACTAGGCCCGCTTGGCACCTATGCATATATCGGTCGAGAGTTTGTAACCCGACGAAATGAAAGTGACGTCTATGCCGGCGCCGACCTGGCTGTAGTTAACAACGCGACGACCGAGGGGCTAAAGACTGCAGCAGACCAACTCGGTATTGACCCCAAGAGCATAGATCTCGCCAGGGGGGCATTACTGGGATTCGAAAAACTAGCGCTCCACGTTGGCAGAGTAAGCGTAGATATTCTTTCAGGCCGTGTAGATAACGGAGATACTATCTTGACAGTAGTAGATCTTACGCCTCGTATTGGGAACAACACACCGCCAGAGGTAGAGGCTATAAAAGCACTGCGAGATAACGGCGCCCAAGGGCATGTTGCCCATGTCCGTTGTCGGCTGCACTACGACCCAACTGATAGCAATCCTCCAGCAGGAGTTCGCTATATAGATACGAACTCACTCATTGCTACTACAACTGTAACCGATCTAGCGTCGGTACGTACACATTACTCTTAATTGCTGCAGCCTGTAAAAGTCCTAGGAGAGCAGGCTTAGCCCGATCGCCAGGGTTCAGTGCGACACGTCCACTTAAAAAGTCGCCATGATCGTCAACAAACTCAAGTAGCTCTGCAGATAAAGCACAATGGTGGTCTTGGTACATCGGCAGAGTCAGACCAGGGTCGCCATTATTTGCGACCAGCAGGTCCACTAGCGAGTAAGCACTATAGATAGCAGTGTTAGCGCCAAAACCCGCCCAAGGTGGCGCCGCTCGGCCAGAATCTCCAACCTTCACACCCGCGCTACCCAGCACAAAGTGTGTCGTTGCTTTATAGTGGAAACGACCCCTAATACGGCCAGGTAGCTGATCGGCAATTGTAGGGTCTGCTTCTAGGAGCTGTGGAAAGTCTCTTGCCAGTCGTTCGCGCGCGCCACTTGCATCCGGAAAGGGGTGAGCTCCATCGGCAATATCATTAAAATCGGAGATAAAGAGCACTGAAATACTCCCATCGAGATTCGGAACACCAATCGTGTATGAATGATTATTCGAGCCATGCCAGTAATGAAGGTGGTGAGGGGATAAGAACTGGCCCGCGTCCGGCGAAATAGTAGCTGTTACGTAATCTTTGGGGTCACGTCGTATATTGAGGTCACCGCCTTCGAATTTTGCTACCATTTTGTCAGCACAGCTATGAAGGCCGTCGGCTACGACAATCATATCGCCAGAAAAAGTGTTACAAGCACCACCTTGCTGGTATTCTATAGTGGCTTTGTCAGGATCTATATCTACAACTTTCGTATCGAATTTCAATGCAGCACCGGCATCGCTTGCGATGATTGCCAAATTACGCTGGAGTGCGGGACGGGGGATGCTTGTGAGGTGGTCTTCCGATCCGCCACCATACGATGCATATCTCACTTTTCCTGTTTCAAGGTCATGTACAGCCCGGCCGTGTACTGCGACACCACCATCCCACACTCGTGGATCGCCTACAGCCTGCCGTCCTATGTTATTGAGCGTGAGGTTAAACGATTTCCCTGTATAGCGTAAGTCGCCCCTCCTCGGATCCTGTAGCTCTTCAAAAACGGTAACCTTAGCACCATAATTATGGGCTGCCGCAGCCACGGCCAAACCTGCGGGGCCTGCACCCACTACGCCAATACTCATTCCAGCAAGCGCCTGATCGTCTGCCGCCATATCGACTCGTTCGACGGGTAATGGTTTGGACTCAGTCAGTGCCATATAGCATCTCCTTATACTGTCAAATAGACCTTAAGATATTACACGATTCAAATGATACAGACCACTCCCTACAATTTCATTATTTCAGTAGTTCATCAGGAAAGGATTCAAAAGATTAACTCGAGCCCGAGAGCCACTAATGATCCACTCTGGATGCAACATATACTTTGTAGGTAGTAAGAAAATACCTCATTCTGTCCGCTCCTTCAAAAACCGCGTCATATCTGCAAAGGCAGTCTCGCCATCTTTGTTAAAGGTGAACTGATATTCATGCGGCAAACTCGGAGTATGATCCTGAGGATAGAAGAGCGTTGTCGTGGAGACGCCTAGCGACCGCAGCTCGGCTGCAAGGGGGATCGACTGTACATTGGTAAGCGGATCGCCATTGCCACCGCTTATGTATGTGGCAGGGAAATGGCTAGACACATGGTAATAGGCAGACATTTGCCGGATAAGCGGGCTCGACTTGTCCCGTGTGCCCGTATAGGCCCACACGGTGACGTCATCTCCCCAGCTCACAACCTTTGGCAAGAGCGGGTTAGGATTGGCTAATCCCTCCATTTTATAAATCCCGCAATACAGCACAACACCAGCTAGCTGCGATGGGGCAAGCGAAGGCGTAATGCCAACTTCGTGCGCATACTGAGGATTTGTCAGTAGGGCGGCCATCTGGCTGGAGAGCTGCGCGCCGGCCGAATCGCCGGCTAATATGATCTTATCCGTATTTGCCTGGAAGCGATTAGCGTTAGCTTGGATGTACGCGTATGCATCATTTAGCTGGTGCACGGCCGTTGGGTAGGTCTTCCCAGGAGCTAAGGAATAGTTAAGCGAGATGACCACAAATCCTTGATCGGCCAAACGTTTGAAGTACGGGGCGACATTAGTTTTGTCGCCAGAAACCCACGCACCGCCGTGCGTCCATACCACAACCGGCAGACTTGCATGAGTGTGGGCGGCTGCCTCAGGAATATACACATCAATCAACGCGTCTTTATCGCCCTTACTATATTGCTGGTTGGACAATACTTTGGCTGGATAGTCCGGCAGTTTCTTGCGCATGGCCTGAAGCGTTTGACGGCCACCGTGATTAAATACCGCACGGATAAGTAAAGCACCTGGCCATGGACTCAGCCGAAAGGCGAGCGCCACGACCAGGATGATGCCCGCCGCAACACCAGCAATCCAAAGGAAGTATTTTCTAAGGTGCCGAGTAGACTTTGTTTTTGTTTTTTTCGACATTTTGATTTCTCTATTGTAAGTATCGGCCAGTGAGCGGGAAAGTGCAAGACCCGCCAGCCGCGTCTCGAACTTGACTAACGAAAACGCCTCAAATTACAGAAGGAGAGGTCAAGCAGCACTCCTATCTTTCAGATAGCTGTAGGAATTTCTAGTAATGTTGTACTATTTGGTAATCAGGGTGTATAATGCGGTCCTAACAAATTAAATAGCAGGATAGCAGGGCACGAGGAACCCTATTATAAAGTCACCCAAAAAGAAGAGGCTACCGTGATACTTACTGGCTCAAAGATAGAGACCGAGGTGGCGAAGGGCCATATAAAAATTGATCCTTTCGATAAACAATTAGTTAACCCCAATAGCTACAACTATCGCTTAGGTGATCAGCTGTTGGTCATGCCTGGCCTCATAGATGCCAAACAGCAGCCAAAAACCCAGGAAATTAGGATACCAGAAGAAGGGTATGTACTGCAGCCCAACACCATATATCTCGGCTATACATACGAGAGTATCGGCAGTGACCTCTACGTGCCAAGTCTCATTGGGCGTTCCTCGCTAGGCCGGTTGGGCCTTTTTTTACAAATTACGGCCGATTTAGGCAATCTAGGCACCTACCACAAATGGACCTTGGAGCTTAAAGTAGTGCAGCCGCTCCGTGTCTATCACAAGATGCGCATCGGGCAAGTGTCGTTTTGGAAGCCGGACGGTATAGAGATGCTTGAGAAAGGCTATACAAAACTGCCCGACAACTACGCAAAATACTCTATGTCCGCCCCAAGTCAAGTTAAAAAATTTTTCGAGTAAAACCATGATACTTACAGGACCCCACATACAACAACAAGTCGAAAGCGGTTCGATCGTTATCGAGCCCTTTGACCCCCATCTTATAAACCCCAATTCGTACGATTTTCGGCTTGGCAACACGCTGATGGTGTACGAAGATCATATTCTTGATTCCAAAAAGATAAACCCCACAAAAATAATCACACTAACCGACGAGGGGTACACGCTACAACCAGATACATTGTATCTCGGCCATACGCAGGAAGTTATCGGCAGCGAAACCTATGTGCCCATCATTCGTGGCAAGTCGTCTACGGGCAGGGTGGGGCTGTTCGTACATATTACGGCCGACCTTATAGACATCGGCTCAATCGGTCAGGTAACGCTCATGCTCCATGCGGTCCAGCCACTTACTGTGTATCCGGGTATGCGTATTGGGCAGGTGACTTTCTGGAAGACGTTAGGGGACATCCAACTGTATCAGGGTAAATACCAAGGGAGCGTTGGCCCTATGTCATCCCAGGTATATAAGGATTTTGTAGCGTCATGAGAATTCTGACCGGCATCGACGTACCCTTTCTACCATTCGGCGGCAGTCTGCTATGTTGTGACGATTGGTATAGTAACCTGCCGGAAGATGTCGAGGCTCGTTTTTTGACATTACCCAACCCCACCGGAGAAAAATGGTGGAGCATGGAAGATGTGGTGATGCTTGATGTAGAAAAAGCTCGCACACCGGAAGGTTTCGATGAGTACGTGCGGCGCCTAAAAGTATTGGTACAGAAACAGATCGACGCCTACCAGCCAGACGTCATTCACTGTCAACATCTAAACTACGGCCTATCACGCGCCTTCGCCGAGATTGACACCGCCATTCCGCGAATTGGCATCTGCCATGGTACCGACGTGCAATCGGCAACCCACAACCCGTTCTTTTTAGAAAATCTGCGCTATATTTGCCGCGCTATGGACGCCATTGTATTTCCCAACACCACAATGTACGAGGACTTTAAGGCGACGTTTCCCGAAGAAAAGAAGCATTATATTAGCCCCCTAGGTATTCCTGATAGGTACTTTAGCGCCCAACGCCGTCAGCTCAGTTTTAAAGGTACCGGCACATTACGTGTTCTGTACGTAGGCCGGCTGCTCGCCTGGAAAGGCCCCGATATCGCTGTCGAAGCCATGTCACTTGTGCGGCATGACATGCACTTAACAGTCATCGGCAATGAAGACCAAAAGGGCTTCCGGCAGCAACTGCTCGACACAGTAGCAGCCAATAACTTAGGTGAGCGGGTCACATTTTTGCCGCAATTACCGCGAGACGAGCTGCTCAAAAGCTTTGACGACTACGATGTTATTGTGTTTCCATCCAGGCGGCTGGAGGCTTTTTCACTCACTGTCGTAGAGGCTCAGGCGAGGGGCCTACCGCTTATCTTTCATCCAGGGGGCGGCATCACTAATACCGTAGGCGACGGTGGGCTACGGCTGGCCGAATGCACATCTAAAAGCCTAGCCGCCAGCCTGGATTATGTATATCAACATCCCGACATACTAGCTCGCCTACAACGCAAGGCATACGCAAATGCCGAGCAGTACAGGCTGTCAGCCTCCCAAGAACGGCTCTTCCATCTTTCTCAAGCGTTTATTGCTTAAAGCGCGTGTTGCAAATCGAATTCTTCAATGATTTGATAGTGCGACTGTGCGGGAAACTTGGCAACCATGCATAGTTTGGTGAATGCCACCTCATGCACGTCAGCAAACAAATCCGCCAGCCCCGCCTCTACACCCACCCGCTGCTTTAGCGTACCGGTAAAAGGGTTGATGCATGTAAAATGCGGAGTGAATTCTTCAAATATATAAGGCGCATGGAACTGTTTGGTTTTAGCGACCTGTGATGGTGAGGACTCAAAATAATGTAGCGAATCTGCCTGCAGTCGATTTGAGTATTCAGAGCCGTGACCTAGCGGGTGAATTGTTGCCACTAAAATGTCATGCAGAAGTTCAATGTTGCGGTTAGGGCGCAGATGAATCGCAGCTTGGTTGCTTTCGGGACGCCAAAAACCTACGCGCGTTTTGGTAAATACGTACTGATTACTCGGGCGTAGGCAGGTCAAAAGCTCGTGGACGCGAGCGACCACGGCCTGCAGCTCATCTTCTTCGATATCTATAGCGTCGGTAATCGTGGCGTGAAATCCATATTCGCCACTGAGTACAGTCCACTCCGGTTGAATAAAAGCTGGCGGCGTGGTCGATTGGCGGCGCCGGATGTCATAACCAACGACGGCTGATCCACGCTCATAAAACACCCCCTCTTCGGGAATAACATACAATCCAACGCGCATCATCGACATAGGCTTACTTTACTACCTTACGTTTTTTATGCGCCTTATCAGCAAAATAGTTTGTTGCCTCAAGCAATCGATCGAACTTGCCGGCATCGGTCCAAAATCCATCTAAGCGCTGCCACCGCAACTCACCTTCGGCGATATACTTATTATTAATATGGGTGGGCTTAATTTCGCCTTCTACTTGGCCGAGATGCTCTTTAATAAATGAAAAACACTTTGTGTCATACATGTAGATACCGGTCGCCGCATACTTAGTTTTGGGCTTTGCTGGATTTTCTTCAATACCAACAATGCGGCTTGGGTCGTTAGGGTCAAACTCCGGAACGCCCATACCATCAGGGTCGGTGAACTCCTGAATAAGCACCGTTGCCCCGCCAGTAAAATCTTGTACAGCCTGCTTAAGATTAGCATCAGTCACCTGATCGCCTAGCATGACCAGTAAAGGTTCGTTACCTGCAAAATCTTCGGCTAAAAGTAGGGCTTCGCCAGCACCTCCAAATCCATCCTGGTATGCATACTGCAAGCTACGAATACCCAGCTCTTTGCCATCTTTTAGCAGATTAAAGAAATGGCCGGCAAACGGTCCACCAAGTACACACATAATATCAGTGACACCAGCTGTCAGCATCGTCTGCAAAGGGTAGTAAATCATCGGCTTGTCGTACACAGGCAGCAGATGCTTGTTGGTAGCACGGGTCAAAGGATAGAGACGGGTGCCAAGACCCCCACACAGCAAGACACCTTTCATTTGGCGTATTATATCCTGCCCAAGGGTCACTTCGTCAATAGACGAACGGTAGAAAATTGTCTTCTAGGACACTGTGGACAAATGCAAGATGAAAGACATCGATCGCTACCCGTCCAAAGACTATCTAATTAATGTTTATCAAATGGTTGCCGGCAGATGGATAAATTATTAGGGTCCGGGGATGTTTTCACAGGTTCTGCTTGCGTAGGTATACTTAGCCTGGACTCAGATGTTATGACCGAATATAGAGAACGTGCTTCAGACGCCAGCAACAGGGACAGATGTATCCAAGACTTGCTCGAGCGCTTACACCAACCATTCAATCACGAAACGGTACTTGGGGCCATGTTCGGTCTCGCCGAACGGATGAACCATTATCTCGGTGATTACGACTTGATCGTTGGCGACGACCCCAGCGGCAGACTCCCAGCTTTATATGTTAGAGAACTTGTTAACAAACGCCGAGCAGAGCAAGGCCTTCGTCCCGCAGCTATACGCTTCGTTCGTGGTCGAAGTTTAGCTAGGATAGAGAATGCCCAGGCATTGACCTCGGGCGATTTTATACCAGGCGAAAACATGCCCGACGCCAGAACAGTCCTGGTTACTGAACAGATACAGAGCGGCCATACAATGGCTCAGATATACGAAACCGTCAGCCAAAAACGTCGTGCCAGCAAAATAGATATAGCCTCACTCAATAGCGATTACACCGCTGATCAGCTGAGAGAACAATTCGCATACTCTCTTGACTCCTCTATATACATCGGCACTCCGCCCGAATTAGAGGAGGTACCCGACGACTTCTTACCGGATTGGAACAGGGCATCCCACCATTTCCGAAGCCCGACCGAGTCTCTTGAGCATAGCGGGACACTCGCAAAAGGTGTGACAAGGGGAGAAGGAATGGATGAAGCACTTTTCACTGAGGGTCTCCCAGGTTACGGAGAAAAAGTATCGTGGGCGCGATACGAAATTGCCCTGATTGCATCAGCGTTTTATAGGCTTTTACCTCCCATATAAATCGGCCTATCGTTGGCACGAAAAGAGCCGCGCGGGTATGCCAGTAGACTTTTTCACATCCTCAGCTCATAGTGTATAAGAGAATGTCTACAAAAAGGAGCACATACATGGGACAAAAAATTACACCTAACTTGTGGTTCGATGGCAAGGCTAAGGAGGCGGTTGCCTTTTACCTTTCGGCGTTCCCTGATAGCCGAATTGTGGCCACTTCGTACTACCCGAAAGAAGGTCTGCTGGATTTTCAAAAAGCGCTGGCCGGTAAAGAGTTAACTATTGATTTCGAATTAAACGGACAGCGCTTTACCGCCATCAACGCTGGTCCCGAATTCAAGTTCAATGAATCAGTGTCTTTTATGATCGCATGTAAAGATCAGGAAGAAATCGACTACTACTGGGAAAAGCTCTCTCGTGTTCCACAAGCCGAGCAATGCGGCTGGCTAAAAGATCAGTACGGCCTAAGCTGGCAAGTAGTGCCTGCCAATATGGACGAGCTTATGGCCAAGCCGGATGCGTTCTCTAAGCTTATGCAGATGAAAAAGATTGAGATTGATAAATTCTAGAATCCTCCTTGAGATATGCAGTAGCCGTTTGAGCTGCGTTTTGTATACCACGCCAGAACGATATAGTATTAACCAATGACATCTCCTCAGATTTCTCCAGAACATCTCAATCAAATATACCCCCAATTTCTGCAAGATATCAGCGAGGAGTTAAAGCTAACTCCAGAAGAGCAGATTATTGCAGGGCAGGTAGGCCCAATTACATGGGCAAAATGGAGCGTTTCAGTCTTAAGCGGTGATGAACGGGTAGCCTACCCTTATAAAAGTAAATTGCCAAAAGTGCCACCCCTTCTTTGCAACAGAAGTAGAAGCACCAGGAAAACCAACCCTCGATTATCAAGCTGGCTCACTTGCCGCTAAGGTCGGCTCCATGTATGCGCATGAAGACCAAGGCGTACGGTAACGTTTTGAGAACTTTAGCGAGTTAGCGGCTCTGTTTACCTTTGATGACGTTCACCACACGGTAGTTGTAGCTGCATAGACAAGGCAACTTCGTCGCATTCAGACAGCCGCTAAAAGGAGCGCTTATAGTACGGCAGGAAACGCACCCTAGCACTTATGGGTGGCCGCGTGGTACTATTTCGATATACAACTTTTACAACAGACCAGGTGTGGGGGTACTTTAGAGTGGGCAAGTATACACGCAAAATTAAAACCTTTTTTGGGCAATCCAAGCGGCGAATTACAAAAATAAGTACATCAAAATATCTACAGGGCAGGCGGGTATGGGCTGGTGGCATTGTTGTAATTATTCTGATAATTTTCTGGATACTGCCAGCTTTTGCCGCCAAAGCACCAGGTCAGATGGGGTACAGCATCAAACGCGGCGAAGAATGGCTGGTCGCCAACCTCGCGCCACTCCCTAACTGGCGTGAAAATTTGCGGTTAGATTTTGCGAATAATCGAGTAAACGAAGCAGCGTATGTTGCCGATCATGCCAACCGTCATAGCGTTACAGATACGTCAAAAACTACAGCAACAATCAACAACCTGCTCGGATCATACGAGAGCGCCTACGAACCAGTACTGGACGAATTAGATAAGCAGCTCAATGCGGGCAAAAAGCCGGAACAGGAAGCCATCAAAGACCATCAAGATGATGTCGTCAATATTTACACAACGCTCCAGCTGCTGCGCTTGCAGGCACCTCCAACTTCCCAACTTGCGGTACTCACTGCCGTTGACGATACGCAGCGGTATCTAGCGGCTTTAAATGACGCCCTGGGAACAGTACCGCTATCGGCAAGCGATTTCGCGCAATTGGCTCGACTCAGCTCAATAGGCGTAATTTCACCAGCTGCTGTAACCAGTCTGAGTAACGTAAAAAACAGCCGCCAGTTACATGCGGCACTTGTTAGCATGGTCAACGACGGGCAACTACCAGCGGACGCTAGCTATAATCTGGATTACGACGTAGTGAAGCACATCGCCCCAACTAAAGCAGCAGCCTTTCAAACAGAGGCTCAATTTGAAGAAATGCAACGTATTAGCGCCGTGCTGACCGCCAGCCGACCAACAGCCGAACAAAAACAGGCAATTCAGGCGTTCCTGACAAGCTACAAACCAGGCCAACAAACCGCGTCAAGCGACATCCAGCCATACGTAACACCAATTGTGTACGGCATGGCACTATCCGGTCAATTGCAGGGCAACTTACTAAGCTTAAGTGCAGTGCGTATGAATAGCGACGACCAAGCACTGTTTGATACCTGGAAAGTCGTCCTAGATCCACCAAATCTCAGCGACACCTACCAAACACTTATGACTGACGCTCAGAGCCAGCCAGCCCTGCATTTGCGCAACCTCGCGCAGACCCAGGCCGAGCTCACCGCAGCGCAAAAGGCCCAGGTAACTTATCTAGTAATGCCTCCGGGATGGGGCGTAAATCAGCTGGCAACGCTCAATAAGCAAATGGGTGTAGAAATCGCCGAAACGAGCTTTGCACAGTCCAAGCCAAACGCAAATCAGGAACTGGCCAGCATAACCATCACTCAACTATCACTTCAAAATGAGCTCCAGCAACTTCAGGCAGCCTACAACGCAAATACAACTAAGCTGGAAACACAGATCAACAATTTTCAGGGCACAGCAGACCAAGTAACACAGCTCAAGCAAGAGTTAAGCAGTCTCACACAAAGCCAAGCCACAACCATTGCCGATTTGCAGGCGCAAATCACGTATATTACCGATGCACACACGACCCTTGGCGGCACCATCACCAACCTGCAACAGCAGCAAGTGACTAATCTGACCGAGCTTGAGCTACGTGCCGCCACTACCGCCCAAACGATAAGCGACACTACTAAAGCACAGCTGACCGCCTCACTCAACCAGGTCAACTCAACCAGCCAAACACTCATTACCAACTTAAGTACACATATTGATAATCTTGGAATCACGCACGTAGCCTTGCGTGATCGACTGAACGATGAGATTACTACCATCAAGAATAATTACCAGGAGCTTAAGGCCGATGTCCAAGATCAAATTAATGCTGGAGTAACAACCACTGTCGACTTGCAAACGACGCTTACTCAAACGCGCACCGAGCTGGCGACACAAACAACTGCGCTCACCAACTTAGGGTCAAGCACGACTGCCCTCACACAGCTTGTCGATCAGGTTAAGAACAATTCCCAGTCCGACTTGCACGACCTGCAAGGGCAAATCAACGACATCAAACTCGATCAACAAGCCATTAAGACAGCGACGGCAGATCTGCAGAATATTACACAAACGAGCCAGGCGCTTACCAACGAACTGCAAGCGAAAATCAATAGTCTAGGCAGCAGTCAGGCCCAGCTACGCACCGAACTGACCAATGAAATAAACACCGTCAAAGACACCTACGATCAACTACGAGAAGATACACAGGCACAGCTAGATGCGGGCAATGCTACCAGTGCGCAATTACAAACGATCTTGACACAGGTACGGGACGAATTAACAACGCAGAAGGCAAGTGTTGCACAGCTTGGTTCTTCGCACGATGTGCTGAGCCAGTTAGTTGGACAGATAAAAACGACATCCGAGACCGGGCTAACAGATCTGCAGGTGCAAATTGGAGCCGTGCATCTCGACCAACAAACTACGCAAACTGCAGTAAACAGCCTACAGTCTATTACGCAAACAAGCCAGGCGTTGATTAGCGGGCTGCAAGCCCGGACGGACGCTCTGGATAGCAGCCAGAGTCAGTTGCGACAAGAGCTAACAGCCGATATTCAGACTGTACAGTCCGACTACACCACGTTGACTGCTGGCTTACAGGCCCAAATTAATGCCGGTATAGCTACAACCACCAGCCTTACCACATCACTGCAAACTATTCAGAGCAATCTAGTAGCGCAGGCTGCCGAGCTCGCATCCCTAGGAACAAGCCATACCACACTGACCGCACTAGTAAACCAAGTCCAAACTACGGCCAACGCGCAAACAGCAGATCTGCAAGGCCAGATTAATGCCCTTGATATCAGCAGCCAAAGTGTGAAACATTCGCTCGAAAGCCTGGCTGCCAAGCAAGCTGCCGACCTCACTGGCCTCACTAATCAATTAGCAGATCTGCATGTCGTACAGATCGAGGCCCAGGCGGACATCGCCGATTTGGTACAAGCTCAGGCTTCCACCCAAGCAGATACAAACGCGCTGCACACCGGATTCGATACACTACAAACCACGCTGCAAGATAGCCTGACAGTGCAGGCCTCCATCCAAGCTGATCTCAGTAATCAGCAGTCAGAACTGGATACGATCACTGCCCAAACCCAATCGGCTCTCGATACCCTTACCGCCCAACAATCCATTCTTGATGCCCAGCTCACCAATATCAGCAACAATACCACGAGCCTCAGCCAGGCGATCAATACTGTACAGACCGCAGCTAATACCACACAAACCACGCTCGATACACTGCTCGCTAACGCGCCGTGGGCCATTCCCTCTGGCACCTATGTTACGCAAGCCGATTTTAATACCCTGACTGCTCAACTAAATACTCAATTCGCCCAAAAAGCAGCCCAGCTCGACGCCCAATTTCAGGCTTACCAGCAAACGCTCAACGCCTCAGTCGACCAGCTCAACACGCAACTAAACAACCTGAGTACAACGGTCACCAATACGGCAAATGCCCAAGCTGCAACGCAAGTGCAAGTCAATGGCCTGAGCACCACCGTTACTACCAACCAAACCAGTGCCCAAAATCAGATCAATACGCTTAGCAGCCAGGTACAAACGCTCCAACAGCAAGTCCAACAATTGCTGCATCCCGGTTTATAGATAGCCATCAAAAAGTAGATAAGAAGGGTAGGGACATATGGCCAAAAAACAAACAAAAAAAGTAGCATCCAGTAACGTAGCGATGAGCATTTGGCAGCTGGGTATATATATTTTTATAGCCATCGTGCTCTTTTGGCTGCTGGGGCTAGCCTTAGACCTAGCTAAATGGCTTCTAAAAGTCGGGCTCTTCGTATCGCTGATCGTGACGATTGCCTGGCTGGTTAATGCCTACCTAACGAGCCAAAAGCGAAGCCGCTAAACACATCCATTACTTGGCGGCGATGCTGCGCACTGTCTTGTGCTGTTTGCGGCCTTCCTCGTCGACGTGGTAAATGTAGATTTCGCCAAATTGCGTTTCGACTTCTTCGATGCCTGTATCGCTTACATTTTCCAGATATTTCATGAGTGAGCGCAGCGTATTGCCATGCGATACTACTAAAATATTTTCGCCGTCGAGCAGGCGGGGCAGGATATACGACTGGTAAAATGGCACGGCACGCTCGTAAACCTTCTGGAGCGTTTCGCCCCCGGGGATGGGATGCGCCCAACTACGGCGAATTTTAGTAAAGGTGTCCTCGCCCAGCTGCTCTAATACTTCCCATTTATTGAGGCCCGTATATTCACCATAATCGCGCTCGTTCAGTTCGGCATGGGGAGTGTGCGTCAGCTCGCTCTTGCCTGCGGCTTCGAGAATACCGAGCAGTGTCTCTACAGTGCGGATTTGCTCAGAAGTATAGGCGTGATGCAGTTCAATATCCTGAATAATCTCGCCCAGCTGCCCGGCCTGTGAGCGGCCTTTGTCGGTTAAATGCACGTCTGTCCGGCCAGTCCATTTGCCTAAAAGGTTCCACTCGGACTCAGCATGGCGGATAAGCATAAGCGTACCCGGCTCAACGTTTGATTGCTTTTTCGAGGTCTTCGTTGCACTATGTGAGGTATCCATAGGCATTAAGTATACGACAAGGAGTAAAAAGTATGAACATTGCGTCGATTAAAGCGCGCCAAATCTTTGATTCCCGCGGGTACCCCACTGTTGAATGCGACGTGACACTAGCTGACGGCAGCGTAGGCCGCGCCGCAGTACCATCTGGCGCCTCCACTGGTAGCGCAGAAGCGCTAGAATTACGTGATGGCGCAGCAGATTATAGTGGCAAAGGGGTCAACCAAGCTGTGCAGAACATCGAAGAACGCATCGCACCGGCTCTAACCGGGAAAGACGCTTCAAACCAACGGGCAATCGACCAAGCCATGCTCGACCTCGACGGGACACCGAATAAAAGCAGCTTAGGCGCAAATGCCATCCTGGCAGTCTCACTAGCAACCGCAAAAGCTGCGGCAGGAGCCGCAGGGCAGCCGTTGTACGCCTACGTTGGCGGCCTGGCCGATAACAGTACCTTCACGCTTCCTATGCCCATGCTCAATATCCTGAATGGTGGCAAGCATGCCGATGGCTCGACTGATATCCAGGAATTCATGGTGTTGCCGCTGGGTGCCCAAGACCTGACTACTGCTCTTAAAATGGCCAGCACCATCTACCACCAGCTCGGCAAAGTACTAAAAAACGCTGGCTACGCTACTACCGTCGGCGATGAAGGCGGGTATGCGCCGAACGTCAAAGGCGGTTCAGACGAAGCATTAGCGCTCATCTCCCAAGCCGTAACCGAGGCTGGATACGACTTAGGTAAGGAGGTTTCACTCGCCCTGGACGTGGCCTCCAGCGAACTCACGGATGATCACGGCTACAATTTTGCCCGGGAGGGTAAACGCTACAGCAGCAGCGAACTCATCGCTATGTACGAATCGCTCGCACAAAAATACCCGCTGGTATCCATCGAGGACGGACTAAGCGAAGATGATTGGGAAGGTTGGCAAGCACTCACGCAAAGCTTAGGCGGCAAATTGCAACTAGTGGGCGACGATCTGCTCGTTACCAACACCAAATTGCTCGAAAAAGCCATTGAGCTAAAAGCCGCTAATGCCATCCTCATCAAACCGAATCAGATCGGCACCCTCAGCGAAACGATCGACGCCGTCACCATGGCTCAAAAGGCTGGTTGGCGAACAGTCATGTCGCACCGTTCAGGCGAAACCGAGGACACTACCATCGCCCACCTGGCAGTGGGGCTTAACACCGGCCAAATCAAAACCGGCTCGTTCTCGCGCTCCGACCGTATCGCCAAATACAACGAACTCCTACGTATCGCCGAGTCTCTGCCGGGAGCGAAGTTGGCTCAGCCATTCGCCACCAAAAAAGACTAAAGGCGCATGCCGTATAATCATAGTATGGATGTCAGAGAAAAGGTCGCGGCTTTCTTCGAGTCATACCCGCAGCAAATATACCAGAAACGCAAACTGCTACTGCTCGCCGAGGAACCTGTCCTTTCAGTCTTCTACCTTCTTGAAGGCCGCGTTAGTCAATACGATATCGCTCCAAACGGTAATGAAGTAGTTGTCAATATTTTTAAGCCAGGGGCATTTTTCCCCATGGCTTCGGCACTGAATGACACTGAGAATCATTACTTCTTTGAGTCGAGTATCAAAAGCACAGTTTGCGTTGCACCAAAGGCAGAGGTGGTGCGTTTCTTAGGCGAAAATCCAGAGGTGTTACTCGACCTATTGGCCAGAGTGTACCGGGGCACGGACGGCGTGTTGAGGCGCATGGCACATCTCATGGGCGGCGATGCCCAGACGCGGCTGGTCTTTGAATTATTAAACACCGCATACCGGTTTGGCGAACGGGAACCTGGCGACAATGTCGTCGTACACATAACTGAGGCTGATCTTGCCAAACGCTCCGGCCTCGCCCGCGAAACAGTCAGCCGGTTACTGCAGAACCTAAAGACAACTGGTCTGATCGAAATGAGCCGCAGCAGTATTACGATCATACATATCCCAACTCTGGAAGCCCAGCTCGGTACTGCGTTATAGCCACAATGTGACTGTGATGCGTGTCATAGTCCTAAAATCCATACACCTTCTATGCTGGTAGTAGGAGGTAGACAACATGCACACCACTAATCACCGAAAACAACATGATCTAGGGAGATACTTGCCCCTAGGAGGTTGGTATAAGCGCAGACACGACGCGCGTCTTGATGCCCGCATCAAAACCATTCTGGATGAACGCCGAACTACCAAGACACATTACTTACCAGAAGAACGTCTTACGCTTCCATCTATCTGGGGACACAAAAAGGAAGTACTCACCGGCGACACAATCTATCTAGGCCACAATAATACCGTCCACTCATGCATCTTATCTGCATTAGACGGCACTGAGTTAGAAGAAGGACAGGTCTCGGTCACTTCACCGATAGGCAAGGCGCTGATTGGTCGGCACACCGGCGATAAGATATGCCTGACAACACTTGACGGCCGACACGACTACACTATCCTTAAGATTATTTAGAAAACTTCAGGAGCATGACGAACGCCAACGTCATCGCCAGTAACAGCCATGCAAAGCTATCGCCACCGCGGGCTATTACCTTTTGCAACTGACTGCGCCCACGGGTACCTATAGGCAAGATAGCAGCATTCATTCGTAACCAGCCCCAATTGAGCGTTAGCAACCCGGTAAAACAAAACAGGCACAGAATACATAATGCGCCTACCCGAAAGGTACTCTCCCACATAAACCACAATGCAAAACCCAAGAAAAACGTGGCAATACCTTGCAGCCACAGGCGCAACCTCGCAGCCAACAATCCACCAGTCAGACCAACCAGACCGCTCGCGAACATCGTAGTAAAGAAGACCATACAAAGCATACTATTAGGAAATCCGAATATTTTGCTTTGCCACGAGTTTAAAACATTCCCACAGCTAAACACACTATTAAGATTGCAGACCAACTGAGTGTGTGCGTTCTTGAGTATCTCCTGATATTCGATCGTTTCTAAAAATGAAGCAACCAGCCCAAGCGCGCCGCCAGCACTAATAAAGCCATATATCGTTCGTTGTTTTATCATGAGCCGACTATATACGATCATCCCGGGAATGCACTGTGACGGCAGTCACAACATTTCTTATACACCTTGCACTATGCTTTGCTGTGTAGTCCGTTACGGGTACAATAACTATAAGCAATATGGGTATAGCTGATTCACATGTCCTTGCTGTCAACGCCGGCTCGTCGAGCATTAAGATTGCTGTATTCGACTCGCCAAAGGTGCAAAAAGTAGCCGAAGCGACGGTAGAAAATATCGGCCAGCCATCTGCCAGCCTCCTGACAGCAAAAGGCCGTATCCATGCTGTTATTCCGACACATGCGGATGCTGCCACACTTCTTGTAAAGTGGCTGCAGGCATATAGCGACGAGTCGAGCGTCATTGCCGTGGGCCATCGGATTGTACATGGCGGTCCGGCATACGCACAGCCGCAAACCATCACCCAAGACCTGTTAGAGGACCTCCAAAAACTCGCAGCATTCGACCCAGAGCACCTGCCTATGGAGCTGGCACTTGTTGGTACTTTTCAGAAATTACTCCCTAAGGCAAAGCAAGTGGCCTGTTTCGACACTGCTTTTCACCATGACCTGCCACAGCGGGCACGCCTCCTGCCCATTCCTCGCCAGTTAAGCGAGAAGGGTATTCGACGGTATGGCTTCCATGGCTTATCCTATGCCTATATCTTGGACGAACTGCAACGAGTCGAAGGTGAGGCAGCCGCTCGCGGCAAAGTGATCATCGCCCACTTAGGTAGCGGCGCGAGCCTAGTTGCACTGCAAAATGGCAAACCCATTGACACCACTATGAGCATGACTCCCGCCTCGGGCATCCCCATGAGCACGCGCGCCGGTGACCTCGACCCCGGACTTGCGCTTTATCTGGCAACTACCGAAGGTTACGACGCAGCACGCTTTAATCATATGGCACATTTTGAGTCAGGACTGTTAGGCATGTCAGAGACCAGCGCCGATATGAAAAGATTGCTCGAAATGGAAGAAAAAGACCAGCGGGCGAAGGATGCCGTTACTGTATTTTGCTACCAAGTAAAGAAGACTATTGGTAGCTTTGTAGCGGCGCTGGGCGGTCTCAACACGATCGTCTTCACCGGGGGTATGGGCGAAAATGCGCCTAAAATCAGGCGGCGAGTCTGCGAGGGACTAGATTTTCTGGGCGTCAGGCTAGATGAAGTACGCAACGCAGCAGGAGAACGCCTCATATCCGCCGATGGCAGTCAGACAGGAGTGCATGTTATTCATACCGATGAGGCCATAACAATCGCCAAAGAAACCGCGGCGCACATATTCCCAATAACCTAAAAGGAGCACTATGGACTTACCAATCGAGGGCCCGCTGGACGAAAAAACACTACATAACATACATGCCTACTGGCGTGCCGCCAATTATCTCTCGGTCGGCCAGATTTATCTCTGTGATAACCCTTTGCTCAAAGAACCGCTCAGATTGGAGCATGTCAAAAAATTGCTTTTGGGCCATTGGGGCACGACGCCAGGTCAGAACTTCATTTACGCTCACCTTAACCGCGTCATTAAAGCCAACAACCTCAATATGGTGTATATTTCCGGGCCGGGCCATGGTGGTCCGGCACTTGTCGGCAATGTGTACTTAGAAGGTACTTTTTCTGAGTATTATCCTGAAGTAACACTAGATGAATCAGGTCTTAAGAGATTGTTCCAAATGTTCTCATTTCCCGGCGGACTCTCCAGCCATGTATCACCGCAGGTGCCGGGATCAATCCACGAAGGGGGCGAACTTGGATACAGTCTCAGCCACGCCTTCGGAGCGATCTTAGACAATCCAGACCTCATCACCGCTTGTGTAGTGGGCGACGGCGAAGCAGAAACCGGGCCGCTGGCAACTGCTTGGCATTCCAATAAATTTATTAACCCAAAAACCGATGGCGCAGTGCTGCCAATCCTGCACCTTAACGGCTATAAAATCAGCAACCCAACCATCCTGGCACGCATCGAGCATGACGAACTGGAGCAATTACTGCGGGGCTACGGGTGGACACCCTACTTTGTTGAAGGCGACGAACCGCTGCGCATGCACCAACTCATGGCCGCTAAACTGGACGAAGCAATCGGCGAGATTAAAAGAATTCAAAGCAATGCCCGGAATAATAACGACGCTACCAGACCACGCTGGCCGATGATCGTGCTCAATTCTCCAAAAGGCTGGACCGGACCGCAAACTATAGACGGCAAGCAGATAGAAGGCAACTTCCGATCGCACCAAGTGCCCCTCATGGTCGATGCCTCGTGCCCAGATAACGTAGCCGTTCTTGAAGCATGGCTAAAAAGCTACAAGCCCGAAGAGTTGTTTAATGAACATGGCCGGTTGCTGCCAGAACTTGCGGCACTAGCTCCTACCGGCCAACGACGAATGGGTGCCAATCCGCATGCTAATGGCGGCAGCTTCATGCGGGAGCTCGTTTTACCCGACTTTCGAAAGTACGCCGTGGCAATCCCGCAAAGAAGCGTAGCTAACGAAGGCAATACGCATGCCCTCGGCCCCTACCTAAGAGACGTTATTGCGCAAAATACTGCAAGGCATAATTTCCGGATATTTGGTCCAGACGAGCTGGTATCTAATAGATTAGAGGCGGTGTTCGAAGCAACCAAACGCCAATGGGAAGCCCGAATTCGCCCCACCGATGAATCCTTAGCAACCGAAGGAGCGGTGCTCGACTCGATGCTGAGCGAACACCAGGCAGAAGGCTGGCTAGAGGGTTATTTGCTTACCGGCCGGCATGGGTTGCTACATAGTTACGAAGCGTTTATTCGCATCGTCGATTCGATGGTTAACCAACATGCTAAATGGATTAAAATGTCGAACGAGCTACCTTGGCGACACCAAATAGCCTCGCTCAATTATCTGTTAACTTCTCACGTTTGGCGGCAAGATCACAACGGGTTCACCCATCAAGACCCAGGTTTTATCGACCATTTACTCAACAAAAAGGCCTCGGTGGTACGTATTTATTTGCCGCCCGACGCCAACACACTGCTTTCCACTATCGATCACTGCCTCAAGAGCCGTAACTATATTAACCTGACGATTACCGGCAAGCACGATAGTCCGCAGTGGCTGACCATGGACGAAGCCATTGAGCACTGCACGAAAGGTATCGGCGTCTGGGAGTGGGCAAGCAATGATGCGAGCGACCCCGATGTAGTGATGGCTTGCGCAGGCGATGTCCCTACCCTTGAGACCCTGGCTGCCGTCTCGATCCTACGGGCGCACCTACCTGAGCTCAAAATCCGCGTCGTAAATGTTATTGACCTTATGCGTCTCGAACCCGACACCGAGCACCCTCATGGTTTGAGCGACCCAGAGTACGATGCATTATTTACTAAAAACAAAGAGATCATCTTCGCCTTCCATGGATACCCGTGGGTTATCCATCGACTCACGTATCGGCGGGCCAATCGTAATATGCACGTCCGTGGGTATAAGGAAGAGGGGACTATTACCACAGCTTTCGACATGACAGTACGCAATGACATGGATCGTTTTCATCTCGTAATGGACGTTATTAACCGTCTTGGCATGAACAGCCATGCTGCTATAACCTTAAAAGAACAGATGCAGCAGAAGCTGCTGGCCCACCAAGCCTATATCACCGAACACGGCGTTGACATGCCTGAGATCCAAAGCTGGCGATGGGATATTAACAGCTAGAGTCGATCAGGGCCTGGAGCTTTTCAAAAGCATCGCGGGGATTTTTGGCTTTGTGAATAAAGCCGCCGGTATTGAGTACTTCGATGCCGCCGCGGACGAGGCCGCAGGCAACATGGTCGTTGATGCCGCCATCCCAACCGAGTTCGATATCCGGTTTTAGTTCCAGCGCCCGTGTAGCCTTTTCCAGCAAAGTGAGATCGCTAGTACTGCCACCGTGATAGCCTAAATTGCCACTAAAAACGAGCAGATGCTCGAATGCCTGCAGCAAATCTTCAACACTGCCGATTGTTGTTTGTTGTAGCAAAGCGACACCCGCCTTGATGCCGCTGTCATGCAGTGCCTCGGCGAACGCGGCGTGGTCAACATCGGCCTCGAGGTGGAAGATAACCAGGTCCGGTTGCAATGCGCGCATCTCCTCAAGGTGGTCTTGCGGGCGCTGATACATCACGTGCAGATCAACAATAATATCTTTGTTATCCGGGCCCCACAGTGCGCTGAGGGGAGGGGAAGTAGTCGGTGCGAATACGCCGTCCATGAGGTCAATATGAATGCGTTTGGCAAACGGCTGCACTACATTCATTTGCTCACGGTACTCCTCCAGACTAAAAGCGGTAATCGTTGGCGTGATTATGGACATGATTCCTAGGTCTCCTCATCTAATTTACGAACCCGGCGAGCGTGGCGCTCGGCATCACTATAGGGTGTTGCCAGCCACACTTCGATGGCGCGCTTCAGCTCATCTTTGTCTAAAAAACGAGCCGATAAGCTCAGCATGTTAGCATGATTGTGCTGGCGGCTGAGGCGCAAAATCTCGTACGGGTCATCGCTCATGTGGCCTTCGGCGTCGACCGGCTCTTTGGCGACGGCTAATCCGTAGAACAGCGTACAGCGCACGCCTTTTACCCGATTAGCGGCCATAGCTTCACCTTGGCCGCTGCCGCCCATAATGATGCCTGTCTGGCAATCCCCATGTGCCACGGCGCGTGCTGCAGGGAATACGAAATCGGGATAATCGTCGTCCATGTCGAGATTCTCGGGGCCAAAGTCAACGATCTCGTGGCCCAATGTTTGGGCAAAATCTTTCAACTCTTGGTAGAGCCCACCATATGCTAAACCTGCGTGATCGGTTGCTACTGCGATTCTCATGAGAATTTTAGTGTACGCCTTGACGTACAACCGGCGCAAGCGTATACCGGAATGGTTGATAACGAGCGGTTCCTTGCAAAAAAGACTGCCGCTATTAGACTCTAAAGATTGCAGTTAAAACTCATGAAGGAGCGTTCTATGAAGTTCTTTATCGATACCGCGGTGCTTAACGAGATCAAAAAAGCAGCTGACTACGGTGTACTCGACGGCGTAACCACCAATCCCAGCCTGATGGCTAAAGTCGGCATCAAAGGCCGTGAGGCTATTCTGAAACACTATAAAGACATTTGCGAACTTGTACCTGGTAACGTCAGCGCCGAGGTCATCTCTACTGACTTCGAGGGCATGATGAAGGAGGCTCACGAACTAGCCGCCATCGATCCAAAAATTGTGGTGAAGGTCCCATTCATCGGCGATGGTGTTAAGGCCATTAAAGCGCTGAGCGATGAAGGCATTCGCACTAACTGCACCCTCATTTTCCAGCCCATGCAAGCAGTCATCGCCGCTAAGGCAGGCGCCAGCTATGTCAGCCCCTTCATCGGCCGCTTAGACGATATCGCTACCGACGGGATGCAGTTAATTCGCGACTTAACGCTCATCTTCAAGAACTATAACTTCCAAACCGAAATTCTGGTTGCCAGCGTTCGCCACCCTATGCATATGGTAGAAGCCGCCAAAGCTGGCGCCCATGTTGCGACCATCCCATTCGCCGTCATTGAGCAACTTTTCAAGCACCCGCTCACCGATAGCGGCCTTACTAAATTCCTCGCTGACTACGAAGCAAGCCAGAAATAATAAGACAAGGAAAAAGCATGAATCCTGACCCCCAAGTTGTCGAACAAGCTATTAACACGATCCGCATTTTATCGGCCGCCCAGCCCGAAAAAGCAAACAGCGGCCATCCTGGCGGTGCAATGGGCGCAGCCGCGTTTATCCACATTCTGTATAGCGAATTTCTGGTTGAAGATCCGGGTGATCCACACTACTTTTTCCGCGACCGTTTTTTCTTAGATCCGGGCCACATGAGTGCTATGCTTTACAGCGTCTTAGCACTCACCGGACGAATGCCGCTTGAACAGCTGAGTCAGTTCAGACAGTGGGGTTCGCTAACACCCGGTCACCCGGAGCGTTCCGTCGAACATGGTATTGAAAATACCAGCGGTCCGCTTGGCCAGGGCCATGGTTTTGGGGCTGGCGCCGCAATCGCCGCTAAATTCCTGTCTGCCCGCTTTGGCGACTGGATGAATCACGATATCTACTCCTTCATTAGCGACGGTGGTATCCAGGAAGAAGTCAGCCAAGGAATTGGTCGCATTGCCGGCCGGCTTGGCCTCGGAAACCTCACCATGTTCTACGACTCAAACAACGTCCAGCTCTCCACGTTAACCACCGCCACCACCCACGAAGACACTGCCAAGAAGTATGAATCATGGAACTGGCATGTCGTTACCATCGACGGGGAAAATGTAGACGACATCCGGCGCGCGCTCAACGAAGCTAAGGCAGAAACTAAGCGGCCCACGCTCATTATTGGCAAAACCATTATGGGCAAGGGCGCTGTCGATCCTGATGGAAAGCCATTCGAAGGCAAGGTGAGCATGCACGGCCAGCCCATGTCGGCAGCCGGCGCCTCATTCCCGAAGACCATCGCGGCCCTGGGCGGCGACCCGGAAAACCCCTTCGTAATTCCCGAAGCCGTCAAAGCACTGTACGAACAGGCCGCCGAACGCAAACGCAGGGCAATTGCCGAGCGCAAAGCAGCAGAAGCCACATGGCGCACGGCCAATCCAGAATTGTCCAAAGAGCTAGACAGCTACATCAACGGCGACGTACCTCAACTTGATTGGAGTACTATCGCAGCTACGCAAAAACCCGGCTCTGCCACCCGCGCCAGCGGCGCCCACGTACTTAGTCATTTTGCCGATGAAGTCGGAAACATGCTCGTAATGAGCGCCGACCTCGCGAACAGCGACAAAACCGACGCCTTCCTGGCCAAAACACACCCGCTCGACGCCGGCGACTTTAGCGGTGCCTTCCTGCATTGCGGCGTCAGTGAATTCTCTATGGCCGATCTGGCTATTGGCATGGCGTTGCATGGTGGCGTTATTCCGGTATGCGCCACCTTCTTCCCATTCTCCGACTACCAAAAGCCGGCCTTGCGCTTAGCGGCACTCATGGAGCTGCCCGTGAAGTTCATCTGGACACATGATGCCTTCCGGGTCGGCGAAGACGGCCCTACCCACCAGCCAATCGAGCAAGAGACACAGCTGCGCCTGCTCGAGAAAGTACACAACCATCACGGTCAACCCGGCTTACTGGCGTTACGCCCGGCCGATTCAGCGGAAACAACTATGGCCTGGAAAATGGCGCTTGAAAACACCACCACACCCACCGGCCTCGTCCTCACTCGTCAAAACATCACCGAAGTTACCGACTTTATGAAGGCACAAGACGCCGCCAAGGGTGGCTATGTGGCCGTAGATTGCGATGGGACTCCGGAACTTGTTGTCGTAGCCAATGGCAGCGAAGTAGGTACCGCTTACGACGCGATCCAACTGCTACCAGAACACAAGATCCGCCTCGTGTCCGTGCCCAGCGAAGGCCTATTCCGTGAGCAACCAACAGACTACCAGGATATTGTATTGCCTAAAGACGTCCCGCGCTTCGGCATCACCGCCGGATTGAGCGTCAACTTGCTTGGGTTAGTGGGCGACGTCGACCATATCCATGGCCTCAACCACTTCGGCTTTAGCGCGCCATATCAAAAACTCGATGAAGAATTCGGCTTTACTCCTGAAAAAATCGCTGAGAAGTTGAAGGCTAGTATAGCTTAAGTAGCGCTACTTACAGCCTGCCAGTTTAGTCTTCCGCCTTTCTGCCGACCATCCGCGTAATCTTGGCATAGTAAGTCGAGGGCATCGTTCTTAACAACTCGGGTTATAAAATAGTTGCTATCGCCCCGAACAAAGCTTATGCTCTAATGTAGAGTTTTATTAAAAGTGGGCAAATTCTAAAATGGCTGATGCCGAGTATGTCATAGAGTTAACCAATGTCACCCGAACGTACAAACTGGGTGGGGAAACATTTAACGCGCTGGACAACGTAAGCCTAAGCGTCAAGCCCGGCGAATTCATCGCTATTATCGGCCCTTCGGGGTCCGGCAAATCAACTTTGGCTAATATTATTGGCGGTCTCGATCGGCCGGACAATGGCACCGTGCTTGTTGACGGCAATGACATATCAAAATTACACGACGGTCAGCTTTCTGCGTATCGTAACCACCATATAGGCTTCGTTTTTCAATCGTTCAATTTGCAGGGCAATAATACGACGATGGAAAATGTTATGTTGCCATTGGTTTTTGCGAAGTTAAGCCGCAAGGAGCGTAATGCGCGGGCAATTGAATGCTTGCAGTCCGTTGGACTTGGCGATCGGCTCAAACACAAAACAAATCAACTGTCTGGCGGCCAGCGCCAGCGCGTTGCTATTGCCCGGGCACTAGCTGTCAAACCAAGTATCATTGTCGCCGACGAACCAACGGGCAACCTGGACAGTGCGCGCGGACAGGAAATTATGTCACTCCTGCACAAGCTAAACAAGGAGGGCATCACACTCCTTATTATCACGCACGACCAAAGTCTAGCCAATCAAGCACACCGCATTGTGGAAATTAGGGACGGTAAACTTACGGGGCGGAGGGGGTAGTATGCGTTTTTCAGATTACGTGCTTATCGCTTTGCGTAATATCTGGCGAGCCAAATTACGGTCGGCGCTTACTATTTTTGCGGTTGTCATCGGCGCTATGAGCGTCACCATTATGCTTGCCCTGGTAACTGGCGCGAAAAGCTTCTTTCTAAGCCAAGTAGAAGCTAATGGCACACTGCAACAAGTAGCCATCTCTCCCCAGCAGGATATTACGAATTTTAACGATGCCCAGCACAGTGGCGGGGGTAATTGTAGTGCTAACTGCGTCAAACTCACTGACGACATCGCCGGTAAGATTAGGGCAGTTCCGCATGTCGTAGGCGTAACCCGCGTAGCCAACCAAGGTATGCTGGCAGCCATAGGCTACAACGGCCAACTCTTAACGCTTAATCAGACGAACGCATATGACGCCAACGGCATCATCGTTAACAATGTGCTCGCCGGCCGAGATCTTAACGCCAGCGACGCGACCGGTGTGATTACGATGACCTCGGACTATGCTGATAAGTTTGGGTTTAAAGGTAATTACCAAGGGATCATAGGTAAAACGGTAAAGCTCCAAACCCAAAACTTCTATAGAGGTGTCGGCGCTACTGTGCAACCACCACAGCAATGTGATGGTCCGTGCAATCCCAATAACCATCCCGACGATCAGCCGACAACATTGACCGCCCAAGTAGTAGGCATTATTGACACCAGCAACGAGTCCAAGTCGATTCGTGTGCCGCTGGAATGGATGCGCCAAATGCAAGAGAATCAAATGTACCAGATGACTGCGGCGGACCAAGCGGCCAATGAGGCCGAGCAGACGAAATGTCAACGTCAGCCTGGACCCTGCAACCCCACGCAGCATTTTTCTCTGATAGTCACCGACATGCTCGCTCAAAATGGCTACAGTAGCATGATAGCTAAAGTCGATAACAGCAAGAACGCCGCTTCGGCAGCTACTGCTATCAAAAAATTAGGTGTCGGCGCAGCCGATGCGTCTGCCTCAGTCAAACAACAACTCACCGTCTTTAATATAGTTGGGCTGGTGCTGGGTGGCATTGGTGGCATCGCCCTGGCGGTTGCGGCCGTTGGAGTTGTAAACACCATGGTAATGGCGATTTTGGAACGCACCCGTGAAATTGGCGTTATGCGGGCTGTGGGCGCCAAACGCTCTACCGTGCGCAGCTTGTTTACCATTGAAGCTTCGTTACTTGGTTTCTGGGGAGGGGTTATAGGCGTGCTCGCTGGTTTCGGCCTTACCCGTATTGCTAATATCCTAGTAAACAAGCAGCTCGCCAGCCAAAGCGTGAAGGCGCACAACATTATTGGCTTGCCGCTATGGCTCATTTTGGCCGTAATAGGTATAGCCACACTCATAGGTATGCTGGCTGGACTTTACCCCGCAGCGCGGGCAGCCAAACTCGATCCAGTCGAAGCGCTTCGCTACGAATAGCAAGGCAGGGCGCGTACCTTGTTCAAGCGTCTCGTAGAACTCCAGCATATCACCCTACAAGCTATACCACATTTTCCATCTTCCAAAGACTGGCTTAGAATTTGCGGATGATTTTACTAGCTCTTAAGGCGAGACGCCTGCGTACGCATTCTTTGTAATAAGCCTTTATAAAATGTAGGGGAATAATAGAGGTCCAGCTGCCGCGTCTCCTCGGACCGGCAGACATCGTGGCTGCCTTGCTCCAAGCCAAAATCGGGCAAAACTTGTAATTTGAGTCCACGGGCGTCCGCAAGAACGCGATCATGACTCACCCAACCAATCTGGGGCGAGAAAAATTGGCGACTGCTTAGCGTACTATACAGACCGCCTTTAATCATATCGCCACTTCCGTCATTATTCTTACCTATCGCACTCGTACCCCCATGCCGCAGTGACAAAACCTGGAGAGCGATGAGTGTGCTTTCCATGCCATCCATGGCCTCGTCTAGCGAAATCCAACTGTCTTCTGTATACGCGCCGAGAGTTGCAAGTGACTTAACCTCTGCATCGACGGGAAGAGAGGGCCGGCGCCTAACTCCTTGCTCTCGCACTTTAGGTTCCGGGCGCTCATCAGTGTGTACAGAGGCGGCGGCGTTGGGTTGCTTCTGGGGTCCTGCATCTTCTTCCCATTCGTTATCTGCCTTGAGGGGTGCTATTTGTTTGGCATTGATATATTTTGCTTGCAGAAGCTGATTACGTACAGCGCTTTCCGGATCAGACGCTGCTTGTTCTGCCGTAAGGACGACCGAATCGCGATCGATATTTGGGGCATCAGACGCCGGCTTAAGGCCCCGATCGATAAGACTGAGTAGGATAGAAAATGGGTAGATTCTCACCGCCTTAACGCCAGGCAAAGGCCTAATTTCGGGCTCTGCTATATCGAGGCTATCAAGCAATTTGGTCATAGTGGGGAGCTTGTATCCAAAATATGCAGCTACGATGGCCTGCGTCACTTCCCAGGGCTGCAATTTGCGAGGTTTTATGCTATCTGCATACGCTTCGCCCCACTCCCGAAGCACAAAATCGCTTGGCCGCGACCTTTCATTAGCCCGAAGCGAAACGATCTCAGGGCGCTTGTGATCGTCCAAATCATTAAATTTATACATAAAGCCCGACGGTGAAAACTCAGCTCTCGCTGCCATTTCACTAAAGCTTATGTATAAGGAATTGTCTGCGATAGGGGCTCTCTCACACTCTAGTCGAACTCTTTCTGCATCCTCGGCAGTCACATGATTGGCGACACCCATAATTTCGTAGAGAGGATTGCGACGCTTGGATATTGCAGTAATACCATTAGCCGGATTAGCGATAAAATCCCTTACCACATCGTTACCGAGTTCGTCGCCAAGGTCCACTACGGGCACATCTGTTTCGTCGGCAATGGGTATCTTTTCTAGTTCGTTAGCTATTCTTTTAACGCTTTTCATACTATACACAAGAGGAGACCGGTTATGTTTAGTGATACGATCTAAAGGCTCAATTTGTAATTGATTAATAATTCGTCTAACCATGTTACGGGATGCGCCAAGCAGTCGTGCAATCGCTTCGTCCCCCAACTCAGCAGTACTGACCAGCTTGGCGACCGGATTACTGTCAAAGTATGCGTGCGTAGCGGGTGAATAGAAGCGCACATAGTGCGTCTCGCCCGACTCATCTTCAACCCAAGCACCTACATACCTCATAGCGGGATCGTTCAATTTCTTGACTATGTCGAATAACCATTCTACAGGCACGCCTTCGGGCGCTTTGTCAGTAAGTGGTTTATAGTCTTCGGGCGGTAACTTGGCCCGATCCGCAGCCGACATCGTTACTTCAGCCACCGATAAACCCGTCACAAGCGTATCCTGCAACTCGACGGGCGGCATATACAAATCGGGTCTTTGACGAGGTGTTCTGCGTTTTAGAGCTGCAGCTCCGATCTGATGTTTCGTCTCTGTTGCGTGTTCACTCTCAGGTAGCCCAACTATGTCTTGCTCGCCTTCTGGCAAAGTGTTACCCAGTGATACATCGCTAACTACGCCCTCATGATCGCTTATATTTTCCGCAGGATCTTCTTGACTGTCCTCAAATTCTTCTTCCTCGTCCTGGCCAATATAATACCCTGCTGTTATGGTAGCCTTTTCGAGGCCAAACGCTCCAAAAACCGACGCAATCGGACGGCCGGTTTCGGTTTCGCGGGGTAAGACCTCTGAGACAACCGCTGACTTATCTCCATCTTTACGCAAAACACGGCCAACCCATTGTGCAATCCGCCACTCTGGATTTTTACCGAGTAATATGAGCCCGTCAAGATCGCGAATATTCAGGCCCTCTCTACCCGTATCTACAGTGGTTAAGATCAAACGCTCGCCACGACGGATACGATCAATCTCCATTGCCGTAGACGAATTCGCGAATTTACCCACAGCGCTCGCTATCTCTTCACTCCGAAACTTAAAACTAGGATGCGGCGTGATCTTGCTGCTCGCATATAGTTGATTGAGTGCTTCTGCGATTGCTTGAGCCTGTAAGGACTCGCCCCCGGGCTCGCAGACTATGAGTGTTTTGAGTCCATTGCGTACATAATCGGCAGCAAGGTTGACTGCAAGGTTAAAGGCTTCAGCCCCTTCGCTGCGATAGGTAAACAATTGCACGGGAGACAAAATGCCATCTCTAATAAAATCCACAGGCTTCCCGGCGTGGGAGTGCGGATAACGCTGCTTTAGGTCGCGTAACTCGTCATACTTTTCGGTAGCGGTAAAAAGGTAAGGGGCTACCATGGTTCCAAGCAAGAGTCGTGCCTTAGGAGCGAGGGCCAGGCCGTGGGCTTCGTCTACCACATAGCTCACAGTCGCGTCCGGGTAGATTGCCCCTCTCGATAAGGCTTTCATATATGATCGGGGAGTTGTAACAAGCGCATGACATTCATCGTGCCCCTGATGAGCATTCGCATAGTAGGCACCAACGGTTATATCGCGATCAGCAGCGGCCAGGAACTGCATAAATGTCTCTGATGGATCAATCATTTGCCGTACTAAAATCTGACTTGGAACAACCACGACCGCACGGCGCTGCTCGGGGTATGTCTCATTAATAGGGAGACCGATGCCTGAATATTTAAGCGTCAGAGCTTGTAGCGCCGTTTTACCGCTCCCCATTGGCGCGATAGTTAGAAACGGATTATAGTGTTGTCCTTGTGACTTATCTACATGCGGGGCCTGTTGAGCGCGAGTGATGATATCGCGCATTGATCGCGCTTGGACCTTTGCTCGCCTTGTATGAGGTTGGTCTGCCGCTGCCGGCATCGGTGGTGGTTGCGCATAATTAAACCATAGGTCGTTGGCGACCTGCACACGGGCAGGCAAGCCGGAGAGCTGTGGTTGGGCGCGCAATAACGCCACATGTTCATCACTAACCTCTAGCTCTTCGACAGGGGTCTTTCTATCATGTAGTATTCTACGCACTGCTGCGCTAACAGTTTTGCAAGCAAATTGACGAATGTCGTCAGAGCCCATCTCAGGGGCAACGCCAGGGGGGACTAAGGGCACGCCTAGTACCCGTTCTGTGAGATCCAGTGCCGCGGGCGAAAACCTTATGTCAGGGCCGATATGATCGCTCATTGCGATTTAATCCCATTAATACCCTCATATAATCACAAAACGGTTCTAAGGACTACTAGTTAGCAGTCAGTTGCTGGAACGAACCTGGGGAAAATAGCTATTGTTCTTTGGCGCCTGCAATGATTTGAGCGACAATGAATATCACTGAGTTGCCCAAGATTACCAGGTCCCAGCCGCCCTAGCTATCTTCCTTTCGGCACCGGCTAAGTGCTAAATTGGGCGTTCCTTAACACCTAGGAGAAAACCTAAAGCACTAGAGGCCAGATGGGCAAGTAACCATAATATGAGCAGAAGAGAGTATTGGGCAAGACTCAATCTGACAAAAGGCATCGTGGCAATGGCACCGCCAATAATGTAATCGGTTTGGTCGAAGGGGAACCAACCGTGGCCCGGTGCTATATTACGTTGACGCTTAAAGAAACTTTCGAGGGCATCGCCCCCCAAAGCACCGATCGCAAACAGCGGACCAAGTGCAAACGTGGGTACATGTTGATAATCGACTTGGCTGGTCATATGCTGCAGCCAGCCGCTGTGTATGACCAGCAGTTGTTGCGATGCAAGCACGAGCGTGCCGCACAAAATGCCCATTATCAAGCCACGCCAGGTCTTATGATCGCCAAAAATCCGCTTGCCTCGGAACGATTTCCCAAGATCCATGGGAGCATCCAGCTTGCGTAACCCAGGAATAATGGCTGCAAAAATTGGCACCATATTGGCGATACCAGCCGGCAAGAAGAACCAGAGCGCAAAAAAGATATCACGAAGCATTATTACCCCTTAATCGATTCAATGTAGGATAGAGGCGCCCACGCAAGCCAGTAGAACGCATATACAGCCTCGCATGGTGTAATTGCGAAATCAGTGAGGAGACATCTACCTGAACTTGTACTTGGCAATAGGTATTGCCCCAGCCGTACCATCCATGTGCATCACTGCTCGCCGCCTGGGCAACGCCATGAACAGCGGACCATGATCGTGCCTGCGTGCCTTGCCGCTGCATACTACGTCCATTATAGCTTTCTACAATGTCGACAAACGGCGCAATGTGAGCAAGTGTATCAGCCGATACGCCCTTACGCACTGTTTCAAACGGATGCGGCACGTATACGAGCCCTCCTTGCGCGCGTATATGCTTTGCGGTCTCTAGCGCAGACAGGCCTGGGGGAACAAGCCGCTGCAGGTATAAGCCAATGAGCTCGCCTTCGGTAGTAGTAATTTCTTCGCCCACGATGATCTTCCCTCCCAGTGTGTCGTGCACCGCTTGGGCGAAATCAATACGATCATGATCAGTTATAGCGATGATGTCCAGCCGCCCAGACTCCAACATCCGTCGATACTCTTTTAGTCCTAACGAACCATCGGGGGAAGCTTGCGAGTGAGTGTGTAAATCCAACCGGATCACGCCAAATGCCTGCTAATTTGGTCAAGGCGTTGCAACGCAGTAAAACCAGCGAGCACAGCGATTATAATTACCGCATATGAAAGCTGGTCGACAAATAGGCCAGTAACCAACACACACATACGAAGCTCAAAACTTAAGAGGCCGCCTGAAAATAAACGATTTAAAACATCGTGGGAGATAACCCGGCCGCTGCTAGCCACGGCGGCTTCGCCCTTCGCTTTCACATAGCTAACCGATAAAGAAGCGCCGCAGGCTGCGGCGGCCCAAGCCGCCGTTGCCGGATGTTTACTGAGCGCCATGGCGTAAGCTGCTCCGCTATAGAGCAATACTTCTTTTAGGCGGTCAGTTGATGCATCGAGCAGCATACCGCGTACTGATGTCGTGTTTTGCAAGCGCGCCAATTCGCCGTCAAGCGTGTCAAACAAGCCAAAGATTATAAGCAAAACGGCAGCCGTTATATTATGCTGCGTAGCGATCAAATAAGCGATGGGTACATGCATCGCAAAACCCACAATAGTTACAGAATCAGGGGTAATCTTACCTTTACTTATGCGGTGCAAAAAACGTGCAAACTGGCGCATGCATGCCCGGATAGTCTTTTTAATACCGCTCAGCATCAATGGCATTGTATCATCCAATGGGCCGGTATCATATGTACACTAGTTGCTTCGCTAATACCGGCAAACCGAGCCAAGAAATTAGAACACATCTTCATTTCCAAGGAGTGGCCAGGAAGTCCGCTACAGTCTGGAGATTATTTTAGGGATGCCATTCTTGGCTTGGTCCTCTAGCCTCTCGGTCGCTAAGAACTCCGGCATTACGTGCATAGCAGCGGGGTCTATAAAGGCCGCTTCTTCGATCTCTTTAGCACCATGGGTAGTCTGGGTAAGGTCTATATGCACGTAATCTTCGCCATTCGTAATGTGAAAGAAAAACTCCAAGTATTCTTTATCTTTGTGAGCAAATTGCTGAACATAGAGCAAATTGCCAACGACCGGCCGCACGCCAGTCTCCTCTATCATCTCTCGCTCAATGCCCGAAATGAGCGGTTCGCCTTCGTCCAACCCGCCACCCGGCAAACACCAATACTCAGCGCCGCTTGCCGTGCGCAAACTACCGGCATACTTTTTTAAACGCACACACAGTAATTTTCCCTCGTGCAAAATAATGCCCCGGACGGATATCCTTCGTATCATGCCCTTAATAGTACCATAGGGCAATCTACGCCTCGCTTTGCCCGCAAACTACACTTTGCCGCAACTCAACCCACAAAGAGCACGTCTGCTATCATGGAAAGCATGCAGATTGTCGTTGCCGCGCCACTAGAGATCGCACCTGACCAACGGGAACGCCTAACAAAACTTGGCGACGTTACTTTTTATGAAGAGAGGGCGGCGACACCAGATGAGTGGCTGCAGCGTGTGCAGGGAGCTACTATTATTTGCACAGGCAAATTTGGTTTGGTCGAAAAATGGCAGGAGTTGCACGATGTGTATATACCCGTACCATTTGTATCGGTCAGCTGGGTAGATATAGATATCGCCCGGGAAAAGAACATCACTGTCTCGAACGCACCTGGCTGCAATAGGCATGCCGTTTCGGAGTGGATCATTGGCATGCTGCTGCATATCTCACGGCAGCTGGACCGTTATATAAACGTCGAAGACCTATCCGATGATTTTATTCGCACACCCACGCTGGGACTCGCCTACAAGCGTATTGTTATTTTGGGCAAAGGAAATATCGGTTCGAGAGTTGGTGAGATTGCTGGCGCTCTGCAGATGGAGGTCGACTATGTTACCCGCGGCGATGCCTTGCACCAAAAAGTAAAAAACGCCGATGTGGTAGTAAATTGCCTTGGCTCAAACCCAACCACACGTAAAATCTTAGATGAAAGATTCTTTCGTTCGCTCCAACAAAACGCCATTTTTATTTCCGTGACCGGCGATTCGATTATAGATAAGTCTGCAATGCTCAGCGCGCTCGACAGTGGACCGTTAGCAGCTGTCGCTGACGATGCAGGTGGCATTTTAACCGGAGACACCGCCGATCCGTCGTACCGCGAGCTACTTAAGCACCCTAATATGTACGCCACGCCGCATATTGCCTATAACACAGACGTCGAGCGTCGCATCAGCAACGACATGATGATCGATTGTATCGAGGCCTGGATTAATGGCAAGCCGCTCTACGTCGTCACATGAGAAACCCAGCAAGTACAAGTAATCAATAAAGCTCGTAACTTTTTGCTACATCCACGCGTATTAGTATTATGAGCAACGACGAAACTGAGCTAATCGCTCGCATTGTGAATGGCGATACTGAGGCATATCGCACAGTAGTAGACCATTACACAGCAACACTATATCGCCATTGCTTTTACATTATGCGCGATGAGGATACGGCGGAGGACATGGCGCAAGAAGCGTTCATCCAAGCTTATCGTCACTTGTCTAAGTACGATCCCGAGAAAGGTAGCCTCAAAAGCTGGTTGCTAACCATCGCCACCCGGCGCTGTTTAAGTGAACTGAGGCGCAATAGGGCAGTACGGCTCATGGATGACGATATCGTAATTAGTCCACTGCGCACCGAGCAATATGCTAAGGAGCAGGAGGTACACGATGCGGTACTCCGTTTAAAGCCAAAGTATCGCACGGTAGTTACCTTGCACTACTGGCATGGCTATAGCTACGCCGAGATCGCTGCCGCTATGGAGGTACCGATTGGATCTGTCCGCGGATGGCTCTATCGCGCCAAACAACAACTTAAGGAGGCTTTGCTATGAAGAATCTAGAGTCGCTCATAAAAGCTCATTCCAATGCCGAGCCGCGGCGGAATGTGTCGCATGGCTTTTCCGACCGGGTTATGGCAGAAGTGCATGCGTCCAAGGGCAACTCGTTCTTAGCACGCATTGCTTCCGCCCGTAAAGGATTAGCTATGTACAAAATAACCAAACCAACCGCACTTATCGGAGGCTTAGGCATTGTCCTGCTTACCACCGCAACCGGCTTCGCTACATTAAAATGGACCCAGCCTGATGTCGCCCTCGATAGCGCACAGGGTATTACAACCTTGTCCAATGGCGATCGTCGTTTCTGGATCGATTACACCAATTGCCCAAGTGCCATGGCACCTACCGGTTCTAAAGCCTACTACGAGATCAAGGCCGGCTCAAAGCTGACGCCAGAACAGCTTACACAAGGCCTACTGGCTTCCTGCGATTCGAATGAGTTAAGCAATTTCTTCCCGCAAATCGCCGGCAAAAAAGGGGAAACACCTCCATTCAAGCCTTATCAAGATCAATACTATACACCGATTGTAACCTTCCGGAGCGCAAGCAGCGATACGATTACTGTGGATAATGGAAGCTACAAAAATGTAAACTTGCCTGTTGACCAAGACGCTGCTTTTTATAGTCAGGGAAAGCAAGTGCAGCTCAGAGATCTGCGTCCGGGGGACACAATCGACTTAGTCGTCCATACCACTGCGCTTGCCCAGGCTTATAGCACCGAGACTATTCCTCCGGACCAGCTTGCCAGCATGAGTAAAGACGGCTTCCCAATCGGGGCTACTGTGCAGGGCGGCGTAAGGTATACCGCCGACCATTGGCAGATCATAGATACCATCATGCAAAAACAAGGGACAGACTGGACTACGCTTAAGCAAGATGCTTCTGCGCCAGACGGCTGGAGCCAGGTAACGCCTCTAGCCAATAATTAGCTGTGCGCACAATCTAGTACAGAGAGATACCCCTAGACAACCACCTGAGCTAGGGGCCTTCTCTCTACATTGCTATACTTTGTGGTATGAATTTAGATGCCGGGTGTCCATTTTGTCTTGAGAATCATCTGCTAGTATGCGAAGTCCTGTATGAGGATGAGCTATGGTATTTTGCTTCGGCGGAACCCGGAAGCATCAATAATGCCGGCATGGCTATTACAAAACGGCACGTTGCGACGCCGTTCGAGATCAACCAGGAAGAATGGATGCAACTCCATGCGCTATTACCAACGTTTAAAGCACTCTTGGATACTGACAATCCACAAGGCTACAACCTGGGCTGGAACGTCCATACAAAGGTGAGACAAACCGGAGACCGCATCAGAGGAAGTGGCAACATGACGAGCGCCAATAAAACAAAACGCCGACCACAGCGTAGAGCGCACTAAACCCGCTTGCAGCCCCCCCTGGCGGGCCATTGGCGTACTCAGTATACTTGCGCCTTAGTATCTTTGCTGCGAGCTTTACTTCTATGGCTGATTTAAGGCGACTTTCAAAGTAAGCCTATCGCATCCACAACCAGACATGGCTACATCATGCCATTGACATGTGATGAACCATATGTTATTATCATACATATTATGACTGCTGGTTGGGAAGCAAATGGTCAGTATGAAACGGCGGCTGCAACTCTGGCGGCCCTAGACGCCGTCAGGGAAGCAGGCGGCCTTATCCACGATCTTCCTGGCTACGCTACCCATTTCTTGGCAACCGAATACAATACCCACACCACAGAGATGCCCGAATATCCGGGAACGTATAGAGAATACTCAAAAGCACAAAGAATACATAGTGCATTGGGTCAGCAAGCCTTGAATGGAGAATTGGCCCTCACCAATGTGCCCGGTTACAAAGACGCAAATAGAGAAGGAGAGGAAGGAGTGGCCTACAGGGCTGCAAGTGCACTCCTGCGTATTTCTACAGTTGAAGGTCACGACGTGAGGGTAGATTCAAGTGAAGCCAGTGGCGATAAAGTAGTTATCGGACGAACAATCTTTACCGTCGCCACAGAAAAAGATGCCAAACTTATTAATGGGCTGTTTCAAAGCTGGTCGCGCCCCGAAGATGGTTTTAAGGGTGTGCATACCGTATTCACGGACAAAAAAGAGGACGAATCATACACGGTAATCGTCTATGACCTCAATGAATACACTATTCGTAACATGGGAAGCGCGTTAGATCAAATGGTTGCCGAGCGCGACTATGCTGAGTTTGGCGTTGCCTTACCAGATAATAAGCGCACACTTAAAACCTGGGAACAAGAGGGTCACACCTTCCCACCAGAATATCGTAAACGACTAGAAGAACGGAATCTCGCTTATCAGCTCCTTAAAGTTAAAGTAGATGGGACCTACGTCGGCGAGCCCAATATGCAACCAGACAAACGAGACGACCTACTTGGCACTGACGCAGCTCCCGTATTCCAGGCCATGCGCGATATTGTCAGGCCAATGATCGAAAAGATACGTAGCGGCACACATCTTAACGAGGAGCAGGATCCTGACAAAAGCGCACGAACCCTGATCGAAAGAGGTATAGACAAACGGCGTGACCCAGGAGAACCTAATGCAGTAAAACAGGGACCGCTCAGCCCTCGTGTCCCACACCTGAAGGAAAGGATTATTGAGACACAAACGGCCGTTACCGCTCACGCCAAAAAGCATCCCGTACGCACTACAATCAAGTTGGCAACAAAAGCTGTCTGGGCCGGTGTGGACCTACTAGCTGATGGGCTCGTAGAAATCGCACCCCTTGCCGGACGGGCAGGAAAAGCATGGCGTGACCGCCGTCGGGAATGGCGATTCCAGAAAGAGCTTGCCGTCGAGGCAGGTAATCATCTAGATCGAATCAGAGCAGATATACGCTCGAAAGTAGCTTAGTGTTTCTTCATCTGTAGGCGTAAAGTCTATACGACCGCTCTAGCAATCAAGCACGCTAACTGCAAGAGCCGCACCTATAAGTCCAATGTCGCGAAAGGTTATTAATAGCGCGCCCAAATTGGATAGAGTTATTCCACCCAACAATACTACCGCCAATAAGCCAGCATACCGGGAAAACCTACCCCAGAGCAACCAAGCGGCAAGTATAAACTGTGCTGCCGATATACTATCGAGCATAACCTTGGCGTCAACAATATTACTTATGGAGTGCGGGATATAGCCGATCCAAGCCTCAGGGTGGAGCAGGGCCTCAGTGGCTGCATATAAAAACACGAAGGCAAGACCGACCCGGAGTGCAAGCGACGCGAGACGAATCTTCTGTTCCGGCCGCAAGTAATTCTTTTCTGGTCTGGCATCCTGTCCTCTATTCCTATGCTTACTAGAACTCATCTCAAAACCTGCTTTCGAGCTAAAAAGTGCAGATTGTGGGCTGGGAAAGTTGTAGCGGGAGGAGGCGTAACCATAGTTACGGTGACGAGTGGTACGACTTTCCCAGCCTGCAAGGCTGCGGTTTTTAGCCGGAATGAGGTTTTGAGATGAGTTCTAGCCATATTCACATTGTAACGTGGTACGCGATCGAATAAAAACAACCCAGCTGAACGCTTACCTTGCGAAGGTAGGGCCGCACATATTACTATAGGGATATACTGTTTTAGAAGGTGGGCCTCCCGATGTTGGACCAACAAAGTACCGGAACTTCACACAGGCCTGTGCCTAAAAAAGCGCATACACGTTATGCGAGCAGTTTGCTTGCAGCCATAGGTTTTTTAGCCAATGTAACCGCCATTGCCGGTCTAGTAACCAGTCATGCCAACACCATCATTATTACTGCTGCCGTCCTGGGGGTGCTATGTGGTCTCTATCTACTCTTAAAGCGCTGGGGCAAACCGGTGGGCTGGTACACCATGATGGCCACGGCAATAATTGTGGCTGGTAGCGTTATGCTATCGCTCGCCCTCAAAGACAGGCACGACGGGGCAGAAGACTCTACTGGGAATAACAGCGTTATAAGTACCAACGGGAGCAACTCCAGCACAAATACTCCTTCGAGCGGGAAACCCGTAAGCAAGACGTCGAATCATACCCCGGTCTTCGAAAAAAGCTTCAAACTCACCTCACAGGAAGGCCTGGAACTAGATGACGAAAAGGGAACCATTCGCATGCAGCAAAGCGCCGCCAAAGCCCCAATCGATATCTATCTGAGCAATTACCCGATGCTGTATGTGAGTATTAAGCACTTTTACACTTACCAGGCACCAGAGAATCCCACAGGCAACACCGACAAAGACCAATACACTAGCTGCCTCAACCTCATTAATACAAGTCAACTAGGCAACAGTTATATTAGTGCATCCAGCGTCGTGCCTGGCCAGCAGTACTGCCTTATTACGACCGGGGGACGAGTGGCGCTCATTACCATGCAGGAGATAATCGACGACGGTTATGATTCACCTAACAATAACGCCAGCTTTACAGTCAAACTCTGGAATTAATAACGACGCCGGAGCGACCCCCAGCATGCTCTTGGGTAGAGCGTTACACGCAGGCCGACCTCAGGTCGGTCTGGTTGCACTACGCTTGACTCTACCCAAGAGCATGCTGGGGGTCGCTTGACCAGGTTGCGCAAGATGATAGGTGTGATACCGTATAAATGCTATGTTTAGCCTGATCAAAAAATTTGAGAATAACCGCGTATTCAGCGAAGGCGAAGCGTGGACATTGTTCCGGCTCGCTGCTATTGGGGAAGGCTGTGGCTGGACGCTGCTCATTTCCGGTATTCTAAGCACGCGCTTTCTTGTGCACGGCAATAATATCCCCGTACTGCTGGCCGGACAACTACACGGTATGCTCTTTTTTCTCTATGCTCTCGCAGCACTTGGACTCTATCCCAGCCTGCACTGGTCGCGTAAAAGGGCACTTGTTGCTCTCATCGCCAGCGTGCCACCGTTCGGCTCGCTCTTGTTTGAACAATGGGCCCGCTATAGAGCCGAAAGGGAACAGCTGACCACATATAGATACTGCCTAGTACTCGTGGCTCTAGCAAGTGAAGGACGGTCATAAGCACAAGTAATCGAACAAAAGCCAAGCAAAGAGTCACAAGTTATACAACTTTTGGTATAATAAAGGTATGTCTTACTGGTACAAAATTGGTTTATTAGTGCTTAGCGAAGATAATACGACATTTTTAGTTTGCGAAAAAGATCCTCGCGACATAACCAGCGACTATATCATGCCTGGCGGCCAGATGACTCAAGAAACAGTCGAGGAATGTCTAAAAGACAAAATTAAGGGTGAGCTAGACTGCGAAGTCGATTTCAAAACCTTAGTATACGTAGGCGAATATGCCGACGTCGCTGCCGGAGATACTGATCACGAAGTGTCAATCGAGCTGTACCGGGCAAAAATAATCGGAGAACCCAAACCCTCATCCGAGATCAAGGCCTTGCATTGGATCGGCAAGGACGACGCCAACAATCCTCGCGTTTCGGTAATCATCCGCAATAAAATTATTCCTGATCTCGTACGTCGCAGCATATTGAAATAAAGGAGCCCTTATGGAGCTTAACTCCCAATACCCACAACAATATCCTCATCTGCCAAGCAATCCGAATCCACCCCAAAATCCGTGGCAACCTGAAGCAACAGGGCCGCAGCCAACGCCAATAACCGCCCAAGCGCACTTTCAGCAACCAGTACAAACCACGCCGGCACCACCTCAACCTCAATGGCAGGAGCCAGCGGTGCAATCTCCGCTACCCGAGCAGCCCGGGCTACGCCCCACACCCGTCGTCAAAGTACTCAGCCCACTCGGGGTCGAATATATTTTCCTCACTATTACGTTACTCACGGGCGCCACTTCCCTCATCACGGCGCTTCTGTTGCTTATAAACGGTGGCGCACATTTCTCGGCACTCGCTTTTCCTACGGCTGCACTCACCGTAACGGTGCCTGTCTTTGCGCTTATCTTCCTGGATCTCAAGAAACAGGAAATGCGGCGGCCAGAGCTCAAGCTAGATCCCTCCAAGCGCCGTTCCACGCAGTTTACCCAAATTGTCGCTTTTCTAGTGAGTCTCATGGCCATCATTGGGTTCGTATTCTCTATTTTTGGCAAAATGAGCGGCGACAATGTTTCGATTTGGAAGGCATTCCTCGACACTATTTTTGTATTGGCAGTAGCTGGCGGTATATTAGCCTACTACTGGAATGACGAGCACAAAACGAGCCGGTAGGAAATGTAGCATGCGACCACAGCTCTTCAAATATCAGGCAGGTCTGGCTGTCATTGGTGCATTTACACTTTTTCTGTGTATCTTCGTACTGTTTCAGGCTGGTGATGTGAAGCAGGATAACGCCACCTTAAAAACCGCTAGCGATATTGCACAAAAACTTAATGACTATACCTCGAATCAACAATCAATACCTGACTCGCTCAGCGCAGTTGGCGCCCGTGATATACCTGCAGCCATCAGTTACCACCGTCTGTCCGATACAAGCTATCAATTTTGCGTCACCTTCAAGGCAGCCGCTGGCGATACTAACGCACTCCGGCTCCTGGAAGATGCAGCCAGTCGCTCTACAAACAGTGAGGCTACATATGATAGTGGCAATTCATCACTTTATATTTCGAGCGTTCACAAAAAGGGGGAGAATTGCCAGACTGTCACGCCCTATGTCTACAACTACTCCGGCGCTTCCAACCAAACTGATACCTTCAACCTAAACTAAATCAGCCCCATAGGCACTTTGCATAAAAACTAAGAAACGGCCAGGATAGCTTCGATTGCCAGTGCTGTATCTTCCCACTTATGCACTTGCAGCGAGTCAATTCCCAGGGCTTTCACCGGATAATCATTACCCCCTTCTTCTAGACAATCGCCGACAAAGAAGATGTCTTCTTTGGTAATATGCAAGGTTTCTATCAATTTTTTCATGCCGTACGCCTTATCCATGCCCATGTGCGTTACATCTACTGATGTCGTACCGCCTACGCGAACCTCAAGGTCCGGTAACCGCTCAGCGACATAGTCGCGCAGGGCATGCTTCTTCACACCATCCGGGTCCCACTTATATTTCTCGTCCGGCGGCGCAGCTTGCCCCAGTGCCGAAAAGGTAATCTGACTACCGCGGTCTTCGATAATCTCACCATATGGCTTTTCTTCCCAATAGCCCAAATGCTTTGCGCCTTCGGCGAGCGTTTCTACGATCAGTTTCTTTTGTGCCGCAGATAAATCCTCGGCATATACTTTTGTCCACTCATGTATGACGTCGTCATAACGAAAGTAGCGAGTGCCACATGTAGGCATAATATGTAGCTTATGAAGTAGTGGGCCCTCAACGCTCAGCCGCCCAATGACCTGTTTTTGGAACTGCTCAAACTTACCGCCAGAGATGACGCATACTTCGTATCTTTCAAGTAGTAGGCCCAATAACTCGGCGATGCGATCAGTTATAGGAGACTTAGCAACAGCCAATGTGTCGTCTAAGTCGAAAGCGATAACGGTGCGTTTCATAGTTGCTCCTTCTTCGTTACTCATATCGATTATCAAACCCGCATAGGCAATAACCCTCTGCCGTAAAGTATCCTTATTGTACCCCACTAACCAGGGTGTCTGGCATTTCCCGACAAAACGCTTGCAATATTAGACCACACGGTCTAATATTGGTCTATGCAGTCAGGAGACACATCTCTCACCCGCACCCAGCTTGCCCGTCGCCAGGATATTCTCTCGGCAACCGTCAGAGTCATTAACCGTGACGGCTACCATGCGGCATCGGTTGAAAGAATCGCGAAAGACGCACACACCACAAAGAGCACGGTGTTGTACCACTTTAAATCCAAAGACGCTATCTATGCGGCGCTCGTGGGAACAATATTTGAGGATGGCGCCAAGTATATGGCACCCCAGATTCTGGCAGCCGGAAATTTTCGCGACAAATTGCGGGCATATATTGCCTCTAATCTGCAATATATCGCCGAACACGCTGATCGTATCGCCGCATTACATCAAATCGAAAAAAATAGTACCCGCGCCGCTTTCGAAGCCGGCTCAAATCGTATGCAAAACGACGCCCCGGTTCAGTGGCTCCAGCAGATGCTATGCGAAGGCCAGCAAGCAGGTGAGTTTGACACATTCGACCCCCTCACGCTTGCACTCGTTATTCGTTCCACAATCGATAGCGCCTCATCTTACTTCGTTACCCATCCATCGTTCGACATTCCCACGCATATCCAGCAAGTTGTCGCCCTGTTCGACAAAATAGTAGCGCCTGTAGGGGGGAACCCATGAACCGATAATGCTACTATTTATTCGACAACAATATAAACCCACAAGGAGGACCTAGCATGACTAACACGACGAATGAAGCTCTACAAAACCCGCATATCACTCAAGCATTCCGAACCCCAAAATTGCTTGTAAGCGGATATGTGGCTATCAGCTGGGGGGCAATTGTCGCACTTTTTCTGATGCGTAACCATCACAACCTAGCTACGCAGGAAGCATGGGTCCATGGCTTCATCATCAGTGGCACAGCCTTACTGATGGCCTCATTTATGTGGCGGGCCGCCCGCGGCGACCAAAATTCATTTTTGCGACTTCGCATCACGACGGCAATCTTGCTAGCCGCTATAATTGTTACCTCGGCGATTCCCGGCGACTTTCCGATGTGGATGAAGTTGGAACAGGGCGTCTGCGCAATCTTACTACTAGGAGTAGTCGTGCTTATCAACGGCAAACAGTTGCGATCCGTATTCGCATCTAAATAAAATAAACGGGAGACTTTTATGGCTAAGCCATCACTACCCTTGGAGGCGTATTTTGACAAACTCATCAGGCATGATTTTCCAGCCCAATTACCGGCATGGTTCAGCAAGATCATCGCCCGGTGGTCGTGGCTGATCATCGGGTTTGTGATTATTGTGCAGCCCTGGGTTGGCTGGGGATATTGGGATGAGGTGCATACGGCCATCGTCGACCCTAATTTCTTCTTTTATCTGGCGTTCACCGTCTCCGGTTTCGAAGTATTTTTACAGCTTCTGGCGTTGTCCGATCTTGCACGTTTGAAGCGCCGGGGTTGGGAGTTGCTCTATTGCAGCGCTTTTCTCAATATCCTGTATGGAGTCGTGCGGATCTTCTCAAGCGAGGGTAGCATTGGGCCGCTCTTCGGCATGATCGTCTTATCAGCGATATTTTTCTATGTACTATTCCAAATTCGTCCGGAATTTACGCACCAAAAATAACTAGGCAGGACTGTTCGAGCGGCCACAGGCTGTCTGGGGCCACTCGATTCCTGTTTTGATTCAATTTTCGCATACTTTATAGCTATTACTTATAATAATTACTATGAACAGTAGTACAAGTCCGTGCGTCTTTTGCTCTATAGCTACACTCGAAGATCGAATTGTATATAGTGACGCTCTTCTATATGTACTCGTTCCTTCACACCCGGTCACGAGCGGGCATTTACTCGTTATCCCCGTTGCCCATCGATACACTTTCATTGATATCAATTTGGACGAACTCCGCCAGATGCAAACCATAATTGCTCATGTACTAGCTAGGAGTAAGAATCAAGGAGTAATCGGTTATAATTTACTATCTAATAATGGTGGTGCACTGGTTGACCAACATGTCGCCCATTTCCATCAGCATTGTTTTTTGAGGGACAGAAATGAGGGCAGCCCCTTTGAAAAATTACAAAATGGTCACAATATCACATCATCTTCATCGTTCAATATGACCGAGCACTGTCAAACCCTAAAAAGAAGATTTAATTAAAATTGTAACTTGCGGCTATGCCGATTCTTGATCAATCATGCGACGTATTGCCTTTAACACTTCTCGCGTAATCGGTCCGCAACCATCAGATATAGTAATATCATCTATTCGCGTGACAGGGTATGCAAGCAAGCTTGAGTTCGTTGCGAAACATTCGTCCATATCCTTAATATCAGATAGATGAATGAAGGTCTCGTTTACTGGAATATGCATGGCTTGTAGAGCCAATATCGCTTTTTGACGCATGATACCGCCGAGAACGTTATCAGTAGGCGCCGTCATTACAACACCAGATTTGATGAAGAAGACATTATTAACGGCCGCCTCATAGACTGTGGGATCCTTTTCGGTGCCTATGAGCAATACGTCCATAATTCCCGTGTGCTTCAGTTTATTCCGCGCATAAAGGGAAGTTGTGTAATTAGTTGATTTTATCCTGGGCAATTGTCGTGGTGCTGAGAATGTCGCAAAAGCAACTCCTCGATCATATATGTCGGAGTCAATAGGTTTACAATAATTAATAATCAATATTAGTGAATTATCACGACCCGGAGATAAAGTATCTTCGCTAATACCCCCCGTAAGCAATACACGTACATATATGTCCTGATCTGGATTCTTTTTGAGGGCATCTTCGAAAATATCCTCTAATTCTTTACGGGAGCACGGCATGGGAAGCTGAAATGCCTTTGCCGATTCAAAAAAACGATCCAAATGATCCTTGAGCCAAACAAAATTACGATTATGGCTGCGAACAAAATCAAAAACACCATAGCCTCTTAAAATGGTAAGATCAAAGACCGATAACGTTAGATCCTCGGCCTGAACCCAAGTCCCATTTATATAGTGGATATTTTCGTTATGTATTACCATACGGATTATTTAGATTTGCCGAGGGACCTCTGTAAATATTGGTATGCTTGCCATAGGACGCCCACTATCATTCCATTGGCCTTGCAATCTTAGAACTTCTTCGTCACCCGTAACTATTGGTGTTTTTGGTGTAAAGTTGCCGTTTAAGTCATGGATTTGCATTCCAGGTATCCATAATTCAGGTGCGTTCCAGCCGATACGCCTAGTGAGATCTGGATTATGCGCGAGTAATGCCAGCAATTCAACACCAGGTGCCGTCGCACGATCTCGCACTAAAAAGGGTGCAGAGCCGTCGCCGACATAAGCATCAATATCTATTCTACTTGAGGTTATCTCCCCGGCTGGACGTGACAAAATCCTTTGCCCTTCATACAGATGACGCTCACTGTTCGCATGGAACGGAGTCCCTTTTGGAAGATTTTCATCGATAGCCAGTAGCATCTTTCTAGAATCGCCATCTGGTACAAACGATGATTCTTGGTCGACCGTACCTTCGAAATTCCTCGCTACGATACTCCATAAGGCTTGCGCTGTCTTAGCGGTCGACGAGAGGTGGGGTGTAATTACTGTTACTGGCGTTTGACCCACCTCTTGATGATGCCTCTCCTCTAGAGCACGAATGGTGTCCGCATCAACATGTGTAGCCCTCTCTAAAAGACCCATGGGGACTAAACCGTCAGTAGCCCAAGCTCTAATATTCTCAAGTTGCTGGTCGACACTAATCGGCTCCCAATCATGAAGATCAGAAAAAGTTGCGTATTCCTCTATAGCCATGCAGGCTACTATCGCAAAGCGCTTTAGCTTAGTCAAGCAGTTACTTGTGGATAAAGTGCCGGAAAGAGATGTAGTTGGACTGGCTTGTGCCGGGGTTGAAAGGTGTAATGTTTCTGTTCCGATTCGGCGTAGGAACATCCTTCATTTTGGAGTAGTATTGTCTTTAGCAAAAATTGAAGGCAGTAATATGACTGAATCTTTTCGCGATCAAATGCTTTCCGGGCAATCCGAAGTGTATGCGGATTTGCAATCTATTTGGAATCAGAAACGAGGTCGGCCACCGATTGACACAGAACCCCAATTCTCTTTAGCGGTATGTTTGGCAAGTCCACAATTTGCCGTTGATGACTTTGCAGATAATATGGTTTCCCATCTAGCCAATACAGATCCAGAGACTATGTATCGTTGGTCTAAGGAATGGGGCCAAGCACGCATTGCACTCGCGCCCGGTCAAGATCGCTTTGTGATGGTGGATACTCAAGGAGAGGATTCAAAGAGGTATTCGCCCATCTTCACGCGGGCGAAATGTCGTCCCTCTGAAATGATGGCCGCTAAAAGGGAGTTGGTAGAAAATGCGATTACTATAGTTATCAACGATGACGAGCCGGTCAGTATGGAAGGGGCAGTTTTACAAGTTGAACGTATGGTCGATGAAGCTGTATGGACAATATGCAATGGCATACAAGAAACAGAACAGGTACCTGGAGCGGCTGCATATAGTCGAGCGGTAGAATACGTGCAAAAAAGAGGTCTAAACATTGCATATGCAACAGCCAATACTATTCTAGATTTAAAATCGAGCCTCCCTGATGCCCCAGTTCGTCTCTACGGAGACATTCATAAGCAAAGCACAGTGCCTCCCATTATTGGGATTATTCTATACGGTGGTTTGCCTGTTGGTGCGGAGATCAAGTACCCTAAAGCTCAATCAGATAAAGAGGCCATTCAATCAGACTGCCTAGAAAATCATTCTATTATCGAGCTCGCCGATTCAGAGGATATTGTCGCTAACCTATCGATTACTTTAGGTAAGCGATTACATGCAGGCCACCTGTTTATGTTTGTAAAAGCATGGTCGGCATTGAGAGGCAGCGATCGTGCAAGCATGTGTGTTGAGTTTAATGATACCGGGCCGCAGATAGATGCCATGCTCGAAGTAGCAGCAAGCGAGACAGGAAAAAGTGTCGAGTTTGTAGCTGCCGCCATATCGGCAGGCTACTATGCATTAAAAGAGGTAGAAAGCTGGTATGGACGGCGCAATAAAGATCCCGTTGGCATGTATTATGTTCCGCGCGCAGAACCACTACTGTCCATGAGCACTCAAGCCGAAGAAATGCACCGACTACTGCAATCTACATTCCCTAATATACCTATGCGCACCTACACAAGTAGCACTACCGATTATTCGCACGTATTATCTCATTCTGATTATAGTTGGCGATCTACAGGGTTCGAAGTTATGGATGGCCACGTTCTAGCTAAGAGGGGAGGGACTACGGCTCTACTCGCTAGGATGGGTTTTCTTGACAGGGTAGCGAGGGAGAATCCCGAATCAAAACTAGTATATATAGACTCTTCGCCAACTATTGCTACGGCTACGCGATTGTCTGAACGTATCATCGGGTATAAGCCAGAGATAGTAAAAGGGGCTGCACTGGGGTTTGATTTTGATATTCATTCTGGATCATCGCCACGGGACGATATTACCATTGCTCAATTTCTGGATTGGTATCATCAAGAGGTAAACGACGATGAGGAGCAGCTCGCACTTGATCTAGAGTATATGATGACCTTTATGCCATTGGCATGTCCGAAGGATGATCCGGAAGCATTCTATAACTTTGCCAATCTTGAGGGTTTGAGGCGAGCAATTGCAGTCAGTCATAGCGAAAGACTAGGTTTTCTAAAAGATATTGCAACATGTGCTTTTCCAGTTCTCCCAAATGATGAAGGAATAGCCTTTCGGGAAGGAGCGCCAAAAGCTGAACGAGTGGCGATAAAGAAGATTCTGCGTTCGGCACTTGGACAGTTAAAAAACCAACATCCCCATGTTTATAAAGCAAGAGACCTTGATTTTGCATTCATCCCTCCGGGGTATCTTCATGAAGAGCTCACTTATTTAGCTAGTGGAAATCTTTTGGCTGGTGAATCAATAAGTATAGATGCCCCTACTGGTGTTGCCATTGACCCGACCTTGATTAAATTGTTACAAGCACAAGGCTACACATCCATAGATAAATTACAGCATGCCGCTCACTTGATGCTAGCCAGAGACATCTCCTTTCAGTTCCAGCTGACACCTTACCAACTACTGTTCAAAAATCTAGTTAGCATCGTGACACACGTATCGGCCTTAGGTACCGCATACCAACGGGCATACGAATTCTTGAAAAGGTCCAGGTTATGGGAGGTACCTAATCATCATGAAGTATAGAAATATTGTGCTCGTTGGCGGTTCGGGCTTCTGGAGTGACCAGAATCATATAATGAGCATTCTTGAAGTTGGCCCACGCAATAGGGCGCGAATTGGTGCGATTATAGACCCTGTTAATCCGGCAATCGTAACCAAGCATATAAATTTGCAGCAATTGCTCAATAGGGACCATCCCCAGTGGTTAGATCCTCGTAGGTATACAAATATGAAGGAGCTCTTTGGACACCTAGAGCAAACGCCCGACCTGGTTATAGTAGCTTGCAACCCGGAGGCCCATTTGGAATATGCCAGCTTCTGCATTTCACAGGGTATAAACGTTTTGATAGATAAGCCGATCAACGTAGTTGCAAATGCGTCGAGCGACCTGCTTAGCGCTCGACAGATATACAAAGATTTCTCCAAACTCCTGGCATTGCAGCAGCGAGTTCAAGAACCACACCTTGCGGTAACACTCCTTCGCAGAAGAACACTGAAGCCTTTCCGACATATCATTAGGGAAGTTGCAGACTGCTACCAACGAACAAGGCAGGGCATCACTCAAATTAACATTATCGTCAATGGTGGCATTCATAAATTTCCATCCGAATTCTTTTCTACACCTGGTGCCCACGGCTATCTTATGGGCGTTGGCTCCTTATCCCATTCGGCCTATCATTATATTGATGTTGTCACATGGCTACTCCAAAGCGCGCCCGGGGATGTCCGCTATTTACGCGTAAGTCTTGCCTGCGTCAAAAGGATTGCCGACTACATTAAGACCGGTGGATATAGTGCGCTACAGCAGCTTTTAGATCTGCCGGATACTCTTATTCAATCACCCGAACCAATACCGCAAACTATTTTAGATGCTGAGCTAGATTCGAGTTTTACAATTGAAATGTTAGATAGTAACCAAGCAGTTATTGGACATATCAATTTTGTTTTTTGTCATACTACCTTTACTTCTAGAACAAGGACTATCGAAGTGGGAGACGATCATGCAAATTACCCAAACGGTGGCCGTATGTCACACATATATCTCGATGTCCAGCAAGGATCTTTACAAAGTTGGCAGTTAGAAAAAAACGACATTGTTTTTCAGGGTAATACTATCAGGTTAAGTGGCAGGGTTCACCCCTACTACGGTCGTCCGCAAATATATTCTAAAGTATATGAGGCCGCCTATGAAAATACCGAAAGGCCCTTGAGCATACTCCTTGAAGATGTTTTATCAATGACAGATAACACCCACCCAACAGTCAATTCAAATCAATACATTAAAGATATAAAATCAGAAACACTGAATATGCGACTCTTCAGCACATTTTATGAGCTACTAGCCATGAATAAGGTGGCCGGGCTCCAGAAAACAATCAGTCTCGATGTAGGTTCTTTATTGACAGAACACTAAGGCAGTGTGCCAATCTTTACGACCGTCAACGGGCCTTTTGCGGGTTAAGATTGAGGTCGAAGGGCCATACTCAGCCTAACGAGTGATTCTGTAACTCGCTTCATCTTTAGTGTATTAAATATACTTCGTCCAAACGACGGGACGCATTGTTGACCGCGCAGCGCCCCCTCGATTGTAAGAATGCGTAGCGTCGGTTATGATAATTTTATGTCATCTCACAATAATTCAGAGCAAGAACCAAATCCCGGAGTTGCTTACGGCAATGTAGTTGTAAGACGCCTACCACGTAGCGGGTTTTATAGAGTGTACGAAGCAGGCGCGCCAAAGGACGAGGACCCACACGCCCAGGTGTATCTTACTAATTACACTAGGGACAGTGAAGACATGGTGCGATTTAGCGTACCTGCAATAAACCAAATCCGTCCTGGCGACATTTTAGAAAAGCTTTGTAAAGTTGACGTTACAGTTGACGTAGGAGTACCAGAATCTCACACTCAGGCTACCCTAGAGGAGCTCGCTGCACTAGCAGGAGCGACTGCGTTTGAGGCCGCGAGGGTGGCTGGCACTTTCCCTCCGAGGCCTTTGGCTTTGGAGTCTAGTCAGATCCTTCTTACGCCACCGGCCTAGCGTTTGAGGCTAAGATACAAGCTAGTATGCGGGGTACGTACGCTTTAAGTGCACTGCGGTTAGTACACAAAGTACTTGACAAGCATATGCTTATTTGTTATTATGATAGTTACTATAAGATTTCTCTTTTAGCAATTTAGTCGGTTTCCCTCTGGAAATAATACTCATGGCGACGAACACTTCTTTGCCATCAGTTCCTCTTTTTAGGATAGACGGCCGACACCTTACTTTCATAAAACAATATAAGGAAACATATGAAACCACACACTATAAATCGTAGTGCGGCACTGCGCGCGCAGCGGCGCAATAAAGAAGATGCCGAACGCATTGTCAGCCACTATACCAGCACCAAAGCACGGCCGCAGGCCACTAACGTGCCCTATTCGCATGACCTACTAAAGCTTACTTTCTTAGGTGGCCTGGACGGGGTCGGCGAAAAGAATATGGCTATCTTGGAATGGCAAAACGACGCTCTCGTGCTCGATTGCGGCAACAATCTAGGCGTTGATCTGCCAGGCGTTAACTACGAAATATGCGATCCCAGTTATCTGCAAAGCATCCGACATAAAGTTCGTGCGTATGTTATATCGCACGGCCATCTCGACCATATGGGAGGCTTACGACATATCGTGCCGCAAGTGCCTGCACCGATATACGGCTCGCCATTCACGCTTGGTGTAGTAGCGAAATCTTTTGCCGACGCTGCATCGGAAACCGGGCAGGACTTTGCACCCAAACTCATACCAATGCAGATCGACAATCATGAACGGCTCAAAATAGGCAGTTTTTTCGTAGAGCTTATTCGCGTCACCCATTCAATTCCCGAGCCAACTGCTGTTTGTATCGACACGCCCGTCGGCCGAGTAATTGCCACCGGCGACTTTCGGCTCGACCCAGAACCACTCGACAACCTACCAACTGATACAAACCGCCTGGCTGAACTGGGAAGTCAAGGGGTGTTGCTTCTGCTCAGCGAAAGCAGCTACGCGAACAGTGAAGGACGCACTCCACCCGAGCATACTCTGCAGCAAAGCTTCTACGATGTCATAGAGCAAAGCCCGGGCCGCATCTTCGTCACCGTCTTTTCCAGTAATATTAACCGCATCCAGATGGTTATCAACGCTGCGGTGAGGGCAGGACGCACAGTGGCTCTCGACGGACGGAGCATGCTGGGGTTTAGCGAAATCGCCGTTCGGCAGGGTATTCTCAAAATTCCCAAAGGCATGGTCCTACCTATGCAGCAGACAGCTTCGGTTGCCGATGATAAACTGCTTATCATGTCGACTGGCGGACAAGGGGAGCCAGGCGCAGCCTTGCAACGTATGAGCGAGGGCGAGCACAAATACATCAAACTAAAGAGCGGTGACACGGTGGTCATTAGCTCTACACCGATTCCAGGCAACGAAATACGCTATGATCAACTGAGCAATAACCTGGCCAGGAAGGGTGTGCACCTATTCCGTCATCCGACGCATGAGCTGGATGGCTGTGGGCCGCTGCACGTCTCCGGACATGCTAGGCGCGAAGAAATGCGCGAGATGTTGCAACTCACCAAGCCACGATTCTTTATACCGGTCCACGCTGGCGCACTTAGGCGTCGTTACCATGCCGACATCGCCCTACAGGAAGGCTGGTCACGTTCCAGCATACTTCTTCCCAATAATGGTGAGAGCGTCCTACTGAGTGCCGATACTATGAAGATAGGCCCCACAGTGTCGTATGGTAGCTTATTGGTTGACTCCAACGGCAACCTGGTGAGCAATGTCGTCGTCAAAGATCGACTACTATTAGCGAACGAGGGCATTATAGCCGTCGTACTCACCGTCGACAAAGCGACAGGCCGTCTGCTGACCAGTCCCGATATCATCAGCCGCGGATTCATTAATATGCGCGACAACGAAGCGCTTATGAATGACTTCCGATCGGAACTGCGCCGGGCAACCGAACAGCGCTTCAAGCGTATCGACCTCGATCGCTTTAAAGCCGAACTTCGTGATCATATGACTCAGTTCTTGTTTGACAGCACAGGGCGTAGCCCTCTAGTTATTCCAGTGGTCAATCTTGTCGGCAGCACCAAATCTGTCAAAACTTCAGGTAAAAGCAAAGCAGCAGGCGTAACCGAACAGCTGGCCGAAAAAGAGCACGCACGCTTCCAGCAGATGCGTGCCCGTTTACTTGGTCAGGACCAGATAAACTAGGTACTAACTGCTATACTTCACACATGAAATTATCGCCGCCACTCCTCAAATACGCTGGCAGCTTTCAAACAATCCCGGCCGCTCAGCTACAAAGCGACATTACACTGGAGCAAGTGAGGCTTACCGATTTCGAGGCCACCAGCTTGATAGCCCGCAGCCTCGCTTTTGATGAAGCTATCTTTGAAAAAGTTACGCTCACCCAAGCCAAACTCGAGAAACTGAGTATAGGCGATGCCGAACTCACTACCTGCAACCTCTCGGCGGTGGATTGTAATAACGCCTCATGTATCCGCGTTTGTTTTAAAGACTGCCGCTTAACAGGCATAGACTTCAGCCGGAGCACGCTCAAAGACGTATTGTTTGATACTTGCAAACTCGACATGGCCAACTTCCGCTTTAGCAAGCTCAACCGGGTTACTTTTCGTAATTGCGTACTGGACGAAGCCGACTTCCAGGAGGCTGAGCTACATGAAGTAAGCTTTGCATTGTCTCATCTAAGTCGAGTCGAGCTCACTCATGCCAAGCTTACAAAAGTTGATGCCCGCAGCGCCACTTTACATGACCTGCGCGGATGGAGTTACCTCCACGGCCTCATTATTGATGGGACTCAGCTGATCGCTATTGCCCCAGAACTAGCCGCCGAGCTTGGCATACATATCGAACCGTGAGAATCTATAGATTTGTTCTGAGCAAATAAGTAGTCACCGGGCCACTATCGGTTATACGCTCATCAACTTGTGTGTAGTAGGTATCGACAAATTTTTGCAAATCGGTATTGCTGTCGCGGGTATGAAAATCTATGTAATAGATAACTCCCATGCGCTTAAGTGTCTCATAATAGGGATGATCATCGACCACGGGAGGATCAAGGATGCTGTAACAGTTGAGATGGATGTGCCAACAAGCAAAAAATGAGTCGCTAAAATCGTCCGATATTACTTTCGAGCCAGCGGGAATAACGCTCTCTAGGGCAAGCGAAGTAGTGTAATGATACTTGTCCAGGTACTGATATCGCACAATATTTTGTATGGCGGCGGTCATCGTAATAGCGACGGCGATTGCTCCGCATACAAAAATTTGCCACGTGCCAAGCAGTTTGCGTTGCTGCAACCTCGACAGCCACAAGGCGCCGCCCGCGACTGTCAGGAACAGACCACCCCATAGATATCGCCCTTCAAGCAGCACTAATGAGTAACCCGCAATCATAATGCCGAGTAGATACGCAAATAACACATACTCCTGTTTACGCTCTTTCTTTTGCTCCAGCGCGCCACACAACAGGCCAAATAGACCAAGTAGCCCCACTGGCCCAAACGCCATCCATGAACTACTTGCCTCGGCTAGATTATGGCCAATGACGCGCTGCCAGAAAAACGTAAAGTCCTTCCCCGAATCCAAAGGCGACCACCTAGGGAAAAGACGTGTCAGTTGGGTAGGGTCTTCCCAAATGCTCATGGCCGAACTATTCGGCGGAGCGAGCGGCCCCATATGCGTCATTGCACCGAGGCCTAAACCGGCGGGACCGTAGGTGACGTGATCGTAAGCGCCAGCGTTATTAATCGTTGGCGTGTGGTATTTGCAGGAAATAGCAATGATAAACGGCGCTACCAGCAGGGTAAACATTGCGAGCATGGGCAAATACCTCTTGAGCGTTATCTTCCATTTTCGCTCGTCCTTATACCACCACTGCCACAGGCCAATCGACCCGATAACGCCTATAAATAAGAAAAAGCCAAACCCTTTCGCAAAGAACATACAGGCGCCGAGTGCGCCCACTATCAGACCCATCTTAAGCGTTGGGCGAGACAAAAAAGTATTCAATGTGAGGCCAAAAAGAAGCGTAGCAAGCGCTATGAGGACATCAGGAGTAACCGGGCCAACCGTAGACCATTGCAGTAGCATACTCCCCAGCGCGAGCGATATAAGAAGCAGGATAAACCGGCTCACATTGCGTATAGACAAATAGGCATACAATGTCACTAATATTCCCAAGCTTCCTAGTACTGCAATAATTTTGGCAGCCGAAATCATGTTGGCATGCAGCCACACAGCGGGCACGAGCAGCCACGATAATAATGGACCCCAGTAGCCATTGAGCGCGTGGCTAACGTCCCCATGAGCGTATTTGTAAGCGATAGTGAAATAAGAGGCCGCATCCGGGTTGAGTTGATACTGATACCAACTGAGTGACAGCATGATACCTACGGTAAGAAACACCAGACAAAGCAGTATAAATAATGCGTGTCGCCTAATGACTTCTACCATTTGACGTATCCAGTTTGTTGCAAACCACATATGTGTTTTCATTGCTAGCCTCAGGATAGCATACCAAGAAACGGTCAGATCAACTATCGCCAGGCTGCTAAAAATCCTGCTATAATAATGATCAATATAGAGGGGAAGTCATGAAAGTAGGGGACCGCTTAGCGTTGGAGGCGTCTGTATTTGGACGCTATATTGTCGGCGAAGTACCCTCGGCTACGGCAACCGAGCTCTACGTTCGCGTTGTGCGCGGCCACGAAGAGACACTGGCAGCCAACGATAGACGCCTGCTATCGCTTATCCTCAGACACCCATGGACGGTTAGCTGGATTGATGCAGGGCTAGCTATAGTCAATCCGCATAGCAAGGTCCGCCACCGCCTCCATACTATGTTTGCCATTTTGGAATCAATGCCCGAATATGCAGATTATTTTTTGCCCCGGCAGCGATCGCCGTTCTATATCGTGATCATCGCATTTGCCACCATAAGAGGTGGTTTTAAGGCTGTGTTGGGCGGCTTGTTTGTAAAGATCCTATCATGAAGGTATTCGACTACCTGATTGTGGGCTCTGGATGCTCAGGAGCGATGGCCGCCCAAACGCTGGTAGACGCCGGCAGAGAAGTGGCCATGCTGGACGCCGGCAACGAAAACACGCTCATGTCCCCTGTACCTCAGGGAGATTTTCTGACATTGCGCAAAACCGATCCAGAACAATATCGCTATTTTTTAGGAGAAGATGCCGAAGGTGTGACGCAGGGCGACATTGGCAAAGGAGCCCAGATAACTCCTGTGCGTAAGCATATGACTACGTATGTCGACACACACTTGTCCGTACAATCGGACACTTTCTCGCCAGTGGAAAGCCTCGGCTACGGCGGCCTCGGGATAGGCTGGGGACTACAGTGCTGGGAGTACTCAATACCTGAAATGCGTGCCGCAGGCTTAGAACCACAGCGGATGAAACAAGCCTACGAAACGATCAGCACACGCATAGGCATCAGTGGCACCAAAGATAGTGCGGCCAAATATACGCTTGGGAGTCTCAAAACATATCAACCATCGCCTACCATGGATCGTAATCATCAGGCAATTTATCAAAAATATGCAGCCCGTAAACACTCCTTTGATAGCAAGGGTCTTTTTCTGGGTCGCACACCTCTGGCCCTTATCACCAAAGATACCGATGGCCGAAAGGGCTACGCTTACCGCGATATGGACTTTTATACCGATAACGATCAGAGCGCCTGGCGGCCATGGATGACCATTAATGCACTAAAGCCGCGGTCCAATTTTACCTATATCGGTGGCTACCTGGTGATTCGCTTCATCGAAAAAAAACAGCATGTCGAGGTGATCTGCTTACAAATCGGCACGAATAAAACGGCTAGCTTTCGCTGCAAGACACTGATACTCGCAACAGGCACGCTTGGTAGCGCCCGCATTGCACTGCGCTCGTTAGAGCAGGCCGGCAAACAACTGCCTCTGCTATGCAACCCTTACACGTACGTCCCATGTCTCCAGCCAACGATGGTCGGTAAAGCAGCCGAGCCAAACAAGCTTGGTTTTGCGCAGTTAAGCCTATTTCTAGATGAGCAGCGTAACAACTTTGATGTCTCAGTCTCCTCGCTCTACACTTATCAGTCACTGATGCTTTTTAGGATCATCAAACAAGCACCATTCAATCTACGTGATGCCCGGCTTTTATTACAATATGTTTTGTCTGGTATCGTCATAATGGGCGTGCACCATCCCGACGAGAGAAGCGATCAGAAATATATTTCCCTGGTCGATGATTTGTCATCGCCGACTCAGGACGCACTTAAAATCCATTATGTATTAGAAGATGATAAAAAACGCGAATTCGCCCGCCGTGAAAAAAAGATTATTGCCGGGGTGCGTAAAACCGGCCTCTATGCGATAAAACGCATTAACCCTGGCTATGGATCAAGCATCCATTACGCCGGTACGCTGCCCTTTAGCAAAAAAGACGAGGCTTTTACCCTCCGTAATGACGGGAAACTCCACGGCACGCAGCATGTATATGTTGCCGACAGCTCTGGTTTTACCTACTTACCAGCACGTGGCCTCACTTTTTCGCTTTTAGCTAATGCACACACTGTTGCGGAGGGAATACTCCATAATGCCTTCTAAACCCGCCCATTCTACCGTTGCAATAACCGGTGCCAATGGTTTTGTCGGCCAGGCTCTCACTGACCATTTTGTCCGTAAGGGCTGGCGAGTTATTGCTCTGGTACGTCATCCTAAAACACAGCCAAAAAAACAGCATGTACTTTACGTAGCCTATGACCTCACCCAACCAGTAAAGCCGGACATGCTACAAGGGGTGGATTTTCTAATCCATACCGCGTATACCCCTTACGACCGTAACCATCCTGACGCGCTAGCCATTAACCTGGCAGGGGCCGAGCGCCTGTTGCACGCTGCACGGGCTGCTCGTGTCTCCCACACTGTTTTCTTCTCGACCATGTCAGCACATGATGATGCCGTGTCTATCTACGGAAAGCAGAAATTAGCTATCGAAAAACTCTTTAACACAAAGAGTGATACCGTGCTCCGCTGCGGGCTCATCATGGGGGACGGTGGTATTGTCAAGAAAATGATCGGCTTTATGAAGAGCAAACACGTGGTCCCCCTCATAGATGGCGGGCAGCAACCCTTACAAGTGATCAGCATCTTCGATCTTGCCGAGGTTGTCGAGTGCGTAATCGTCAAAAAACTATCTGGCGTATTTACGGTTGCGTGCCCAGAAGTGTACAGCTATCGGACCCTATATCAAACGATCGCCAGACGGCTGCATATCAAGATTGTATTCATACCGGTGCCCTTTACGGTGTTGCTTGCAGGCATGCGTATCATTAGCGCGCTCCATCTGCCGCTTAGCGTCAACGAAGACAATTTATGGGGTCTCAAGAAGCTGCGCGCCGTAAACAATCGTAGGGACATGCAACGCATCGGCGTCTCTCCAGCCTCGCTCACAGCTATCCTCGATACACCCGGTATTATTCGAGACGATAGGATGGTATGATCGAATGAGTAATCAAAAGATGGGCTATGTATAAAGACAAACGAGTCACTGTCTGCTTGCCATGTCGGAACGAATCTGGGCATCTTAAAGACGTTATCGACAAAATTCCTACATTTGTGGACGAGGTTATCGTAATCAGCAATAAATCCACTGATAATACCGTTGAAGTGGCACGTGCGTTAGGAGTGAAAGCTGTTGAAGATAATCGGACTATTGGTAACATCGGCTATGGCTTCGCCCATATGACCGGCATTCGCGAGGCAACTGGCGATATCATCGTTGGCGCCGATGGCGACGCTACCTATCCTATCGAAGACTTAGACCAAGTTATCGACTATCTGCTAGAACATCAGCTCAATTTTATTTCCTGCAACCGATATCCTTTACAAAAGGGTACAAAGATACCATTCAAGCTGCGATTGGGTGTATGGATGCTTAATACTGAGGTGCGTGTGCTGCATAGAGTCAAAATTCAGGATATTCTTTCAGGCATGTGGGTGTTCGAAAGCAGCGTTAAAGACCAATTACAGCTGACCATGGGCGACTGGAACCTCAGCCCACAGATTAAAATTAACGCCAGTACTAACCCGGCTATTCGTTTTAGCGAGTACAGCATTGCACAGCATCAACGCCTTGGAGAGTCGCATCAGAATTACTTCAAGACTGGCTTATCTCACGCTACCTGGATATGCAAAGACCGGATAGAGCACAGTTTCATCGGACGCCTTTTTAGATATACTCCGTCATCTGAATCAAGTGCTAATAATGACCTCGGATTATAAACACCGTAATGAGGCTGCCCAAAGGTAACGCTATCAGTAAACAGTCGTTGCAAAAGCTGCTCAGAGAGCCTACCGACAATGCCCGTATCCAACTGCTTCGCTATGGCGGTGTATCGATTGTCGCCTTTGTCTTCGATTTCGGCCTATTATTCATTTTTACCTCCGGACTGCATATTTTTTATCTGCTGTCTACAACCCTGGCGTTCTTTCTATCTATCATCGTCAATTACGTCCTTACTACCCGGTGGGTGTTTCAGAAACGCGTTGGTCGTCAAAAACGTGTTGAAGTGGCGCTCTTCGTTGCCATTTGCACGGTCGCCTTGCTTTTGAACGACTTGTTTATGTGGATCTTCGTATCCGGGATCCATATCCAGTATTTATTAGCCAAACTCCTTACCGTGGCCATTGTCTTCTTTTGGAGTTTCGGCGCGCGCCGGGTAATATTCAGTGCCAGTGTACTGGATAGTGCTTTCGTGCAAAGGGTACTACGCATCAGACCATCTAACACGATCGAAGACGAGTAACTACGCGCTTACGCATAGCCGGACAGAAGAGATCTTAATCGAGTTATCATTAACCAAACTTTAGCGGTGGATTCTAAAGTCCGTGCGCAGGATAGTGCACCATCGTCAATACTACCCGGCTAACGTTTCGTGGTCATAATCTTATGAGACTCCACGCGCCTATATGGAGTATTTTCGTACAAAAATCCCCCAGCTATGGCACTGGGGGATAGTAGAGTTCGGCTCCGTGCGGGCTACAGCGTCATGTCTACGAGTGTCCAGGAGCGTTCGCTGTTATTAAACTGCAGACGGTAGTCGCGACTGCCATCGGTCATATCAAAGACCTGGATGAGCTGCTGGCCCTTGCGAACTAAGTAGCGCAAACCGTCCATGAAGGTGTATTCGCGGCCTTCGTATTCCATACGGCGAGGGTAGCTCTTTATGTTTGGGCCATCATTGGTAAAGTACAATTCGGGGATAAAAACTTCTTTGCTTACAGTGATACGCTGATCCATAGGTCAAGCTCCTATTCTTTGATTTAGAGTTATTTTAAGAGGTCTGTTCGTGAGGACACGCCAGTGAACGGATTTAAAAGAGTGCTTTTAGCGGCAGGTACGACACCGTTCGTCTCGTTTGCTTCTAGCTAAAACACTTGCTTGATTCTTAGGGATTAACAGTGACGCTTAAGCATAAGACTCAGTGTGTATGTGTTCCCAAACTCTCGTATGTAAGCCTGTGAGTAAGAAGGCCCCAGGGGCCAGCACACACATTGCTACTGCTTAGTATAAACCTGCCGGAAAATCGGATGCAATAGTTTGTCCGTAGTTTCTTATACACCGTTTTTCCTGCGGTTTCACGGCAACTACCCCACCCCCTCCAAGTAGAGCGTTACACGCAGGCCGACTAAAGTCGGTCTGGTTGCACTACGCTTGACTCTACTTGGGGGGTGGGGTAGTTGCCCAGCTCCCAGCTAAACGTGGGAAGCTGATTATACCGCAGTAATCAAAAAGGTGATAATTGACCATTTCTTCAGCAAAAACCGTATAATGGACCAGTATGATGCACCGTAAAAAGGCGAAGTCTGTGACGCGCAACGAACGACCGGCAAATCTGTTGGACCTCAATCGTTCGTTACCCAACTACACCTACCATCCCGGCGCTAGTCCAGCCATGAAGCGTGTGGCCGAACCGCCGAAACGTCGTTTTTCGTGGAAGAAATTCGCCAAATGGTCGGGTGTTTCTATCGGCATAGGCGTATTGCTTGTTGGCGGCTGGGTTGGCTGGAAACTGCTCCATAACGAACTGAAGATTTTTGGCTGGAAGGGCATAATTAGCATCGTCAAGCCGGTCAAACTGAAAGGGGAAGATACCGGACATGTGACAATTCTGCTGGCTGGCAACTCGGCAGACGATCCGGGCCATAACGGCGCTGATCTCACTGACTCGATTATGCTCATCAGCCTAAATACTACTACCAAAACCGGTTTTATGCTGAGCGTCCCACGCGACTTATACGTTACAATACCAAACCTTGGATCAGGGAAGATAAATGAAGTATACGAAGACGGCGAACGGACCAAGTTTAGCCAGCCTGGCTATGCCGCCGATGGCATGGGACTCCTCGAAGAAGTTGTCTCTCAGAACTTTAGCATTCCCATTAACTACTATGGGTTAGTCGACTATAGTGCCGTACGTCAAGCTGTTGACGCCTTGGGCGGCGTACAGATCAACGTTCAAAGCACCGATCCACGCGGCGTATACGACCCCAGCCCCGACCTCAGCAATAACTACCAACCACTCGTCAAGCTCACCAATGGCGTCCACACCTTAAACGGCACGCAGGCGCTCGGCCTGGCCCGGGCCCGCGGTGACGCGTACGGCGCATATGGATACGCCCAAAGCGACTTTACGCGCACCCAATACCAACGCCAGGTGTTGCTGGCTATTAAAGACAAGGTGTTCTCATTGGGAACTCTGTCCAACCCCGTTAAGCTCGGTAATCTTTTTGATTCGTTCGGCAGTAATGTCAAAACCGACATGACCTTGGCTGAAGTGAATCGCTTCTACTCGCTTACCAAAGATATCCCCAACGCGAAGATTGCTTCTGCCGGCCTCAATAATGCCAACGGCAAAAACCTGCTCGCAGGTTACACGACCGGCTCAGGCCAAAGTGCACTCGTCCCCCAGCTCGGTGCCGACAACTATAGCGACATCCAAGCATTCGTAAATCAATTGTCTAATCCGCCTGCAACCACTCAAAGTACACCCACGACAAAGAGGTAATAATTGTTACGCGGGCAACTGCAGGAACACAGTATAGTATCACTTATATGGACATGCATTATTCTGCCCCAACTCCTGATTGGGAAGACATACAACCACAGGGACGTAACAATTGGCAACGACTAGCCGCCAAAACCAACGGCAGCCTCACTCCCGGCAATATCATAAGCGTTGTCGGTCTGGCGCTGGTGTGCCTTGGCGCCGCCGATATGTCGCTCAGGCATCTGTGGCGAGGAATAAGCATTGTCGTCGTCGGACGGCTCGCCGATATAGCAGATGGCCTGGTTGCTAATCGCACTGGCACCAAAAGCACCCTTGGCGAAGCGGTTGATGCCACCTGCGACAAAATCGGTGCCTTTACCGTATTGGTTGTATTCGCCGTAAAAGGGTTTGCCTGGTGGCCAGCCCCGTTGGCTATTGGGGTATATAACGTCATCAATAGCAGTATTGGGCTTCTGGCCAAACGTCGGCGTATTGCCATACACCCCAGACGGTCAGGCAAGCTGTCTGCAGCAGGTCAGTGGCTTGCCTTATTCGGTTTGGCCGCTTCCACGGCATTACATCAATCGCACTGGAGCGGACTATCGATTGCTTCTCTGGCCGTACTCGTTATTGCGCTTGGACTAGGGTGCTATGCAACGGCCCTCTACATCAAAACCTATTTTAGGTGGGACGCTTCTCCGGATACGCCGATAAAAACAAACAGCCGATTATGACATGCCTACTTATGCAGCGCCTTTGTGGGTAAACAACACGCGCAGTATACCGCCCATCACTAGTACACAGCCGGTTAGCAGAACAGGCACAAAACCAGTGCGCGTTCGATCATCTAAAAAGAGCAAACCTAAAATCGTAGGTACAAGCGTCTGAGCTGCGACCATCGCTGCGTTAATGATCGTGGCCGAACCTCGTTGCAAGGCCATCGTAAAAAGCAGGATGCCGATCAGCGCATACACCGCCAGAGCGACAGCAGTTGGAGTGTATACTACATGCCAATAGGGGCGGGGGATACTAAGTACCCGGCCACAAATCGACGTGCCGCCGAACCCTAAGCCACTGAGCAAAGCCAGCCCAATCGTAGCTTTGCTGCTCCGTATGCGCACTAGAAAGAGCGCGGCAAGCGCTAAGACGATTGGGCCGCCTACGACCACCCAAGTCATGACGACCGTCAGACTTGGACCCGGCGAAGGCTGCGCAGCTGCTCCCAAGAGTGTTAGGCCAGTGAGCACCAAGCCCACCGCCCAGTAGGTTTGACTACGCATACGATGTTTAAGCACAAACCGGTCAATGAGCGCCGTCGCCACCACACTCGACGCGATTACGGATTGCGCCAGAAAAAGTGGCAACGTTCGCACGGCGAATAACTCGCTGGCGCCACCGATGAGATCCAACACAATACTAAAAAAATAGAGCTCATTTTGTATCAAGCGCACTAATAACCCGAGACTAAGTGAGGGGGCCTGTTTTTCACGGCTGGCGGTCATTTTCTGCAAAATCGTTGCCACACTGTTGCACAGCGCGCAAAGAAAAGCTGCGGCTAAAGCAGGATAAAACATCTCTTTGTAGTGTAACAGAGAAGCACAAGCGCACATGCTTCAAAAAGCACCCAAAGGATCCCGCATGCTACACTAAGCACATGCTTCGCACGCTTACTGCCGCCTTTCTTTTAGCTGTGATGCCCAGCAGCAGTAACTATGTATTACATTCCTATGATTTCGGCAACGGGTCTGGGACAGCAAGTGGTACAACCTACAAAATGAACGGCACGGTTGGACGACCGTCCGGTGCGCTCAGTAGCGCGACATATATGCTGCCGGCTGGCATTAAGGCGTCCACCTCTGTATCAGCACCGGCCGCGCCGACATTCATAAACGCGAGCAACAACTACGACCGTTTACACCTTACACTCGCCACTAGCTCACTCCCCAGTGATACGAAATATTTGATAGCCATTAGTAGCGATGGCTTTGCCACAGCTAAGTACGTACAAACGGACAACACTATTGGCAGCGTAGTCAATATCAACAATTACCAAGTGTATGCGGCGTGGGGCGGTGCAAGTGGTTTTTCTATACTCGGCTTAGCCAGCAACACTACCTATAGCGTCAAAGTTGCCGCGCTACAGGGAAGTAACACCGGCAGTGGCTTTGGACCAATTGCCAGCGCCGCCACCGTGTCGCCAACCGTCACGTTGGCGCTTTCCACCTCGCTCACTAGTACACCACCATTCACCACTACTTTTAGCAGCTTGGCCCCAGGCACGCCAATAAACGGGAATGCCACACTTATTGCTGCCATCACCACGAACGCTATAAATGGAGGAGCGTTGGCGATATATGATCAATTTGGCGGACTCAAGAGTACGGCCGCCAATTACACATTGGCCTCGGCCAGCGCCAACTTATCTGTGGCGCAAAATGGTTACGGGGCGCAAGTGACCACGGCTACGCAAACCAGTGGTGGGCCAATAGTTTCGGCAAGCCCCTATAATGGCTCAGGCAATACTGTTGGTGCGCTCACCACCAGTCAACAAACGCTCGCATCATTTAGTAATCCTATTACCAATGGAAATATTACGACGGCATTAATTGCTAAAACAGATAGTTCCGTGCCATCAGCGGGCGATTATGCCGACACCGTAACGCTCTCTCTGTCGCCCCTCTTTTAGTTCAGTTTTATTTAATATGGCACTTGCTTTTGTTCGTAAAAGCCTCCATACTACGCGCATACATAAGCAACATCAGGGGGATTAGATGTTACGCACAATTAGACAACAAAATACGATAAAAAAGGTGAGCTTTTACTCCCTTTCTGCACTGCTTGCCTTCTCGGCTGTTGCTTTGGTGATTCAGCCTGAAGCGGCACATGCGGTAACGCTGAATAAAGTGCTCGTCCGTTTCGACCGCTTGCAGATTTCGCAAGGCACCACTGGCACTGTTTGTGCGCAGCCTACCTCAACTGCAACCGAAGCAAGTGTGCAAGTTGTCTTCCCAACAGGTTACACGCTCGGGGCAGCTGGCACATTCACAGTAAACACAACCAACTTGAACTGGCCAACGGGCGGGACAGCCTGGACAGGAATCGGCACCGCGAATAACGTCACTTCGCAAACTGTTACATTCCCCAGCGGCGATCTTGCCAGCACGAGCACGCTTTACTGTTTTAACTGGACAAACACGGCTGCAGTAACCGTTAAGTCGAGCGCTACCAGCAGTAATGCCGGTACGGTTACAACCCAAACCAGCGTACCAGCGCCCATAGATACTGGCTCCTATAGCACCGTGAGCTTGGCCAGCGACCAGATTGGCGTCTCGGCTTCTGTACCCCAGGCATTCACTTTTGCCCTTAGCAGTACAACCGACACGCTTGGTGCACTTTCAACGTCGAGCGTCGTCAGCAGCAGCTCTGCACCGACTATAACGGTTAATACCAACGCCAAGAATGGCTGGACGGCTTGGGGGCAGGATGCCAACACTGGCTTAAAATCGGTAAGCGCTGGCAACTACACCATCGCCTCAAAAACCCCAGGCACTAATAGCACGCTCGTTGCAGGGACCGAATTCGCTAACCTTGGTGTAACCACTTCACAAACCGGCGGCACCGGCACGCTGGCTGCCGACGCTGCATTCCTTGGCGGCGGCACCGGCAAAGGTGGCGGCCTTGACACGACACTCCGCACCATCGCCAGCTCAAACGGCACTGCCAATAACGCTGTTTTGACGCTTACCAATAACGCTGTCGTCAGCGCCACCACTCCCGCAGCCACCGATTATAGTGATACCATCACCATGGTCGGCGCGGCATTGTTTTAGGGCGAACCCCTAAAGTACTTCAAATCATAAGAGAGCAGTGTAATGTCCAACCATGTTTCACAATGGTTGCGTATGGGTGGTGTATGGCTATTAGGAGTTTTAGCCATACTCTACTCGTTCTACCCGGCAACGGCTCAAGCAACAGGCAGTGATTTTAATATACAGGTGGCGCCTTCGCCCCTCACAATCACACTCACACCTGGTCAAATGCAGAGCACCAGCCTGGTAGTGCGTAACTTTTCCAGCCACGACGAAACGCTTCGGCCCAGTCTAAGCGGTTTTCGTATTGATAGTGTTAGCCAGAAGATTACCCTCTTGAGCGCTCCGCCGGCCAATATGGCTAACTGGGTACACTTTAAACAGTCGGACCTAACGCTGGCACCAGGCACCGGCAAAAACCTAGATATCATTTTTGACACCCCAAAGGATGTCGGCTTTAGTTACGCAGCCGCCATTACGCTTACTCGCGCCAACACAGTCGCGAGGGCCGATGCAACCAACCTGAGAGGGGCAGTAGCAGTGTTTTGCCTTGCCAACATTAATCGTCCGGACGCCAAAAGCGCAGTAGCCATCACTAGTCTGAGCTCAGATAAATCATCCTACGAATTCCTACCTGCAACATTTCATCTTAGCTTAAAGAATACCGGCAACGTGATTAGCCAACCTACCGGAACTATCTTCATACAGCGCTCATTTTCTGATGCGACGCCAATTGCCTCGCTGCCCATTAACAGCACCGGCGGTTACGTTCTACCCGATACAACCCGCAGTTTTTCGTCAAGTTGGCAAAATGGTTTTCCAGCGTATGTTGCCAACCCGGCGCTTTCGGGCCAATCGGCCACTAATCACTTAAATTGGAACTGGTCTCATCTCAGCCAGCTCCGCTTTGGGCGTTATGTTGCGAAAGCAGTCATCATATACAACGATGGGCATAGCGACGTGCCCGTGATTGCCAGCACATCATTTTGGGTGATTCCATGGCGCCTTATAGGGTTCGGGCTGCTGCTGCTCATCGTCTTAGGCACCGGCCTTTACGCATGGGGTCGTTTCGCCTTTAAAAGCGTGCAGAAAGTGCAACGTCGTGGGCATAAATAAACAATCGTTCGTCGGAATCGTAGTACTAGTTTCTGTTTTTGGACTCGCATCCAGCCGGCAAGCAGCAGCTGCCACATCACCCGGCATCACAGTTACGCCTGCCACCTTTAGACTTGAGCTTAAGCACGGCCAGATTCAAAACCAAACAAGTTTTACGTTGACTAATGGCTATACATCCAGCATTGCGCTCCACTTCTCCTTCAAAACTTCGCCGAACAACGTATCGTCAGACAGTAATGCTGACCCTGCAGGCCAGCTGTCCATCGCTACTCCTGATATCACCATCCAACCACACGACTCGATCACCCAAACAGTTACCCTCAGCGACAGTCGGCTACTTGCTCCAGGGAGTCAACTAGTGGATTTAGTGGTATCTGAAGTATCGCCAGGTACCAGGGCCATCAGTACGGTCCCGAGTATCCGCTTGCCGGTCGTTATCATCAAAGATGACGGTGCTTTTACAAGGCTTACCGCCACAACCTTACCAATTGGCGGTATCCGCACAGGCTTACCGCGCGCCTTAAGCGTTACCATTCGCAATACGGGCAATGTCGTAACTGCCCCGCACGGCGCTGCGATTATTACCGACGGGGCAGGAAACGAGGTGAGCAAAGGAGTGCTTAATAGCAACTCGCAGGCGCTCGCCCCAGGCGCAAGTGTAGCCTACACGATTCCGCTCACACAACTTGCACCTTCCAGACTGCTCGGGAAGTACCAGGTAAGCCTCTCGTATGGACTTGGGGGCGGACTGGGCGTCCAGCTGGTCCGTGCGCATTTCTTTTACATCGGCTGGCAGCACATTACTGGGGCTGTCCTGGTTTTCATACTTTTATATGCCGGCATACGGACGCTCCTCTACATTCGCTCTCAGCCTAATGCAGCACATCGTGGGAAGAAATCGATATCAGCGGCGAGGGCACAATGAAAAAGGCAAACATAACATTGTTTGTACTGGGTCTGTCACTCATGGGCGGGCTCTTTTCGGTGCATCACGCAGGCGCTGCCATAAATCGGCAGCTCAGCTTCCAAGGCAAGCTCACCAATAGCGACGGCACTAACGTAACCGACGGCACCTATAGCATCCGTTTTCGGATCTATACCGATCCAACCGCCGACGCCGGCAACACGTGCAGCGCTAACACCTGCAAATGGGAAGAAACACAGGCTAGTGTGACGGTCAGCGGCGGTCTCTTCCAGGTGAATCTTGGAAGTGTAACGCCGCTGCCAGGGAGCGTCGACTTTAACAGTGCCGCATTGTATCTAGGGGTGAAGGTGGGGTCGGACAGCGAAATGACGCCGCGCATTCAGCTTACGGCTGCGCCTTACTCCCTGAACGCCGACATGCTGGATGGACTGGACAGTACAAACTTCGTGCAACTATCGCCAGGTTCGCAACAGACCGGCGCCATTAACATCTCGGGTGGCATTACCTCTGGAGCTGTGAATGGGCTCACGCTTGCTCAGGCTGCCGACGGCTTTACCCTGGCCGGCGGCACAACCTCGCGCACGTTGACCGTGCAAGGCGCCAATATCACCATTGGTAGCACTATTCAGCCTACCAACAGCGGCACACTCAGTATCCAGAGCAGCGGAGCAAACGCACTCAATCTCGATACTGGTGGGGCAGCGGCCATTAATATTGGTGTGAACGGTACGAGTGTCAATACCATCACTATCGGCAATAGCACGAGCAACCCCAACATATCGCTAGCGGGGGGCGGCACACTTAGCACACCTACGGGTGCAGCCTCAATTAACGGTAATACTACGATTACCGGCACTAAAACGCTTACTGTCGCCGGTGGACTAACGACGCTTGGGGCCGGTCTTACCTTCAGCGGGACCACCGCCCAAACGATCACGGGGCCGAGTACCGGAGGACTCACGGTGAACGTTGCATCTGGCCCCTTGAGCCTATCGACTACGACTGCTGGCGCACTAGCCATTACTTCTGCTGGAGCGCTCTCCCTCACTGGCGCCAGCCCATCCACCTGGGATATCGGCAGCAATCTCTTATCCTTACAAACCACAGGCAATGGGGGAATTACCACAGGGACCGGCCTCCTGACTCAAGGTGGCAATGTTACATTTTCGGGTACCACAGCACGAACTCTGACCGGGCCGAGTACTGGAGGACTCACGGTGAACGTTGCAAGCGGACCACTCACACTCTCCACGACAACGTCAGGCACACTAGCAATCAACTCAGCCGGTGCAGCAAACATCAGCGCTGCAGCTGCCTCCACCTGGGATATCGGCAGCAACACACTTTCTTTGCAAACAACCAATAACGGGGCGGTTACTACTGGGAGTGGACTCTGGACCGAAGGCGGCAACCTGACGTTTAGCGGTACCGCTGCACGTACTATAACCGGGCCAGGAACGGGGGGACTTACGATCAACGTCACCAGCGGCCCATTAACGCTTTCAACGACCACTTCCGGGACATTAACCATCCAGGGGAGTGGCGGGGTGGCGATAACCAGTGGCGGCAATGTCACTATTGGTGCGGTTGACGGCACCGCTACACTACTTGTGCTCGACACGAAGAATAGTACCGGCGACCCAACCGAAGCAGATGGCGGTATGTACTACAACTCCTCAAACAACCGCTTCCGTTGCGGCCAAAATGGCACTTGGCTAAACTGCATCGGCGGCACCATGACTTCCAACACTACAGCTTCGTCGGCAGTCAATACCTGCACTACAGCCTGCAGTGCCTTTACCACCACTTCGGCCTTCCCGGCTAACTTCTGCGTACCCGGCCGCGTCTTTCATATTGTTGCTAACGGCGTATACAGCACGGCAGCAGCAGCAACCCTGGCGATGGGCGTCTATGTCGGCACCAACGCCACCACTAAGGCATCTGATACGCTCATCGGTGCAGCATCGGGAGCGCTGAGCTCGGGCGCTCTAGTTACCAACCAGGGCTGGAGCATCGATTTCTATATATCCTGTTTTACAACTGGTACGAGCGGTACGGTAAATGGTCAGGGCGTTTTTAGCATGGCCACTGCTGCTACAACGACACTTACCAGTCGTATGTATCTCAGCACCAACACGACCATCAACACGACCACCGCCCAAACGATCTATCTTTTCCCAGCATGGGGCACATCTGCCGCAGGCAATACTGCAACTGTGCAGCAATTTATTGTCACAGCGCTTTAGGATGTAAGAATCATACCTCATCGTGGCCTACATGATGGATACGAACGACCATACCCTCTTCGAAAAATAGAGCGTTACACGCAGGCCGACCTCAGGTCGGTCTGGTTGCACTACGCCTGACTCTATTTTTCGAAGAGGGTATGGTCGTTCACACCGCTACTTATTGTTGCGAGACGAAATCGTAGACCTCTTTAGAGACATCAGCGATAAAACTATTCGCTTGGTCTTCCGGTAAGCCGACCATCACACACAACAAGTACGGGCGCTTGGGTATGTACACAATCCCACAATCGCTCTCCGACCACGCAGCATTAAATACACCAATTTTATGCGCAACGGTAAGCTTGGGCGGCAGATTCTGAGGGATGCGATTTGTTGCTGTCGATTTGGCCAGGTAGCTCAGCAGCTCTTGTGAATCACTTTTCTCCAGATAGGAAGAGAAATAGAGCCCTTTGAGCACCGAAGCGTACGAGCGGGCGTTGATCACCGCCTGGCCATTCTGCTCATTCTGGTCAATATCCAACCGAGCGAGCGACTGCTCGTCATACGTCAACATGTCTTTGGTGTGATCGAATATAACATGCGTAGCAGTGTTATCGGACTGCTCAAGCGCATATTGCGCTGCCTGGCGAAGCGTCAATGTAAAACCAGCGCCTTTTTTATAGAGGTCGCCATACGCATCGTCCAGCTCATCGGACGTTACGCTTACCGTTTGATCAAGATGAATCCGGCCCAATTCGGCAGCCTTATACAGATTCATGACAAGCGGCACCTTTATGAGCGAAGCAGCTACTAGTTCCTGGTCGGCCCCGATACGGATAGACGTACCATCCGGCAGATACTCAAAATAAAAACTCTTCTGCACCGTAAGGGCGTCAAATTTGCTTTGGAGCTGTTTACGTAAAGGAACAAAATTGATCAAAATATCATTTTGAGGATCGCCTAAAATATTAGCTGCCAGCAAAGGCAAATGCCGCCGGGAGGAGATTTGGGGAGGAGCGGGGCGGTCTTTGATAAACCAGCCAAGATTGCCCAGCAGAAGCAGCACGCAAAGAGGTGCCAATATCTGCGCCCCCGTACGCTGTTTGATTTGTTTCATCCTATTGGTAGTGTAGGGGGTGTAGCAGAGTTCTGGCAAGCTCAGTTTGATAAATGTTCGTGCTGATGCCGCTTACAGGAATACATCATGTAGGCAGCAATGGCGCCGGTCGCTTCATAATGCACCGGGTTGCCCGGCGTCTCCTGATAACGCGGGTCAAGCCCCAGCTCGGCCGAAGCGAGCGCCAAGTGAAAGCACACCAGCGATTCGGTAGGGGTGATCTCCGGGCAACGCTTCTTGAGCACAGCCCGAAAAGCATCGACGAAACGCTCCCAGCTAGCTTTGTTTTGAGCTAACAGCCGGGGATTAGCCTTCTCGGCATACAGGAAAGCAAACGGGCCGTTCAAACGCGAATAATTCACCCAGGATTCTACCAGCAAGAGCAGCACCTCATCCCACGACAAGTGTGGCAAAAAGGGATGTTGACCAATCTCAGCAAAAATCTTCGAAAGGTCATCAACATACAATTCGGTGAGCGCAGCGATAATCGCATCTTTGTTTGGGTAGTACCGATACACCGAACCTATGGGCACTCTAGCGTGCGCCGCAATGTCATTCGTCGTCACTTCCTCAAGGCCACGCTCCCTAAATAGGGCTAACGCCGCGGCCAATATAACACGCACCCGCTCTTTACCTCGGGCTTGAGACGGAGCCGTGCGCTTGGCTTTATACTTATCCGGATCGTACATCGTTCGTACGTTTACTATATGAGAAGAGCAGAACTACTGCAATAAAATATATTACGGCTTAGACAACAATGTTTTGCTACGGTATGATTGGATTTACGCATGAACCCTAAAATTTCCTCACTCGTCTTTCTTAACTACCTGACGACCGTGTTCGATAACGTCGCCGATGCCATTATTTTGATTGGCGTGGAGGCCAAAGGAGCATACCGCTTGCTACTTGCCAATCATGCTTTTTATGCATCAACGGGTCATTCTGAAGACATCATTGGGCGCGAAGTCACTGATATTGTAGCGCCAGGCACTTATCCCGGCCTCTTAAAACACTATCAAAAGGCAATCCGAACCAAACAGCCACACGAATACACCACTTGGATTCAGGTTCCCCGCGGTCGGCGTGCTTACCGCATAAAATTAATTCCTATACTTAACACTGTGGGTGAAGTTGCACAATTAGCCGGCATTACCCGAGACGTTACCGACCATCTCAATATGCAAGAAGAACTGCGCCAGTTACGCGCCCAACAATATCCCCTCAGAGCGAAAGGTACCGACCGAACGCAAGCCTTGTAGCTGCGGTGATCGTTGCGTGTGACCCTACTCCTGCTATCATTGGAGTACTATGAATCGACGCGCAACCGCTGCACACGCCTGGAGAGTTATGGACGGGGAGGCTTACTATCAAACATTGATACATGCTATTCCCCTCGCTCAAAAACGCATTACTATTGCTAGTATGCTCTTGCTTGCCGAGAAAAGGGTGGGTCACATACTAGCCTTGCTAGAACAAGCGATCGAACGCGGCGTATCCGTTACTTTATTATTCGATAATGGCGCTCTTCGGTCGCATTTTATCTACCAAATCGATGAAGGCTCAACTCGTAAAACAGTATTGCGTGACACCTTTGCGACACTTGAGACGCTTGCTGCCAAAGGTGCTACAGTTTATCCCTTCAGCAAGTCACGTCTGCATCCGTACCGCGGCAGATGCCACGTCAAGATAACTATTCTCGACGATACTGTATATTCCTTTGGCGGTATAAATATGATGGATGGCGGCTTTAGAAGTACGGATTTCATGCTGTCTCAAGTATATCCAGCAGCAGCCAATATACTTACCGACCTGGTCGAACAAATTGGCACCCAGGGCCCGCCCTTACTTAATCGAGATCCATCGATTGCACAGGGGAGTATTTTGTTTGATGGCGGAGAGCCACATCATTCCATTATCTATGAGCGAGCCTGTGAACTCACCTTGCAGGCCAAGCACGTCACCTTTGTATCGCAAATGACGCCGAGCGGCAGGTTAGGGCAATTACTCAGCAAAACCGATGCAACGTGCTACTTTAACCGTCCGGAACAAATGACCGCCCCCCAATCATGGGGTCAGATATTCGACCAGCAACGTTACCGAATTACAAATAGCTATACGCGCGCCGAATACATACACGCCAAATGTATGCTCTTCGAGTTACCAAGCGGCCAGCACGTCGTGTTAACTGGCTCAAACAATTTCAGTTACCGCGGCGTAGCGTATGGCACACAAGAGATTGCACTCTGCAGTACCGATCCCCGCTTATACGAGAGCCTCGATGAGTTCATACGGAAAACAATTGGTTAAAACCATCCTATATGAGGGCGCCGCGGCGCACATACGCCATCAGGAGCAGATCCCCAGAGAATTGACGCCAACGACCGAGAAGCATGTTTCGTCGCTCGCGGCGCACTTTGGGGTTGCGCTCAAAACGGATCGCTCGGCCAATCGCCCATTCGCCCATAGCCAGAGAAGCAAGCAAGCCCGCTCGGCTATGACGAGCCGTCTCCTGGATATCAACTCTTTCCTTACGGCGACGCTTACGAGCCCGTTCGGCGGCGAGTGCGCGCTCTAAGTTGTATTGTCTCAATGCGAGTTCGTTATACACAGGAGGCTGAGGAAATATGGCCTCTCCCGACGGCGTAACGATCGGTTGTCGCTCCATATAAACCTCCTTTCAAAGATTATTTTTTAGGTACTTTGCCTCCAGCCTCCCGGGCTTCTGAGAGTCCGATCGCAACAGCCTGCTTTGGGTTGGTCACCTTCTTACCTGAGCGTCCGCTCTTTAGAGTACCGTGCTTCATCTCGTGCATGGCTTTTTCAACTTTGGCTGATGCTTTTGGTCCGTATTGATTCATAGACCTGCCTCCGTTTAGATGTACAAAAAATAGTACATCATTTGGATGTGAGTGCGCAGTAAGCTATTTCACCGGGTGCCCAATAAGTACTACTAGTCCGTATTCCTATGCCCAAGTAGAGTCAGGCGTAGTGCAACCAGACCAGCGCAAGCTGGTCTGCGTGAGAACGCTCTACTTGGGCATAGGAATACGGACTAGTAAGTGCGCGTGATGCTAATCTTCACATGGCCTTCGGCATGCGGGGCTTCGACGGTAACCGTACGGCCAGAAGCCCGCAACCCATACCCAGAGAGGTACAGCCCTCCACTATCAGCACAGGTAGTAGCACTTAGATCCACGCCACCGACGGGATCTAAGGGCATCTCTTTTAGATAGGTTGGTATTAAGATTTTACACAAATCAAAATTGGTACTCGTTACCGAGCCGATTACTGCATTGGCCGTCGGCAAGCCAGCCGGCAAACTCCCATTGGCGGCCACGTACCGATTAAACGCCTGCGCAATCGCCGCAATGTCAGCCCAGCGATTACCATTATTGCGCTCCACCTGATAGTTCTTAGGATGCAATAAAAATGCGGATAAAAATGCTAATCCACAGATAAAAAAACTAACAACGAGTAGCTCCAATAGCGTAAATCCTCGCTGACTATGCCTATACATAGCTAAAGGGTAGCATATCTGTCGTAAGCCAGGGTAGAATAGGCTCATGAGCACCCCAAATGCCAGTATCGAATATGAGCTTACTTTTTTAGCCAAACATGTACCAAACGAAATACACAATACGCTCCCTGAACGCATGGTAGATATCTACCTTCCCGAAAATGTAGAAATTCACCCTGTCCTGCGCCTCCGTAAGCGAGCAGGCAACTACGAAATTACTAAAAAAACAATCCTAAACGGCACCGACTCATCCGAAATGCGGGAGCAAACAATCCCGCTGACCCAACTTGAATTTGAAGAGCTCGCCAGCGGGCATCACCGCCTGGTCGAAAAGGATCGCTATAAAGTAATGCTCGGAGGCCGCCCGGCCGAGGTGGACATTTTTAGCGGTAAGCTGGAAGGATTGGTACTTATCGACTTTGAATTTCTAAATAGTGTCGACAAAGCAGCATTCCAGCCGCCGGATTGCTGTCTTGCCGAGGTGACACAAGAAGTTGCGGTAGCCGGCGGTCATTTGGCCGGTAAATCGTATGATGATATCGACGAAATACTGCAGCGCTTTCAATATCGGCGCCTGTTCTTATAAAAGGGAGATTGGCAAATTGCTCGGACACTACTAGTCATTCAGCGAACAATCAGTTAGGCTACATATAGTACGAGGTAACTAGAGAGAAACGTGATGAAGTTAGTAGTGCAGATTTCCTGCCTCAATGAAGAGAACACGCTGCCAGCAGTCCTGAAAGGTATTCCTAAAAAGATTCCGGGTATCGACAAGATCGAAATATTAATTATCGATGACGGCTGCAGCGATAACACAGTACAGGTTGCTAGAAAACTAGGCGTGCATCACTTTGTATATCACCGCCAATGGAAAGGACTGGCCGCCGGCTTTAAAAATGGGCTGAATAAATCGTTAGAACTCGGCGCTGATATCATCGTTCACACCGATGGCGACAATCAATACCCGGGCGATCGTATCCCCGATCTAGTACAACCCATTCTAGACGGCAAAGCAGACATGGTTATTGCCGACCGCCAAACGCAAAAAATCGAACATTTCTCGCCGGCAAAAAAAATCTTCCAGCGGGTGGGCACTCGCGTGCTCAATGCCGCGGCCGGGCTGCAGGTACCCGATGCACCCAGCGGCTTCCGGGCCTATAGCCGGGAAGCGGCCATGCAGCTGAATGTCATCACCCGGTTCAGCTACGCCATGGAAACACTCATTCAGGCTGGACAAAAACGGCTAGCCATCGTGAGCATACCCATCACCACCAATCCCAAAACACGCGAATCGCGCCTGTTTAAGTCATCTTGGGAGCATATGTATAAATCGGGCATGGCCATCAGCCGTGCATTTGTAATGTACCGTCCGTATGTACTCTTTAATAGCCTCGGCTTACTTCTTTTGCTCCTCGGCATGATTCCCTTTACGCGCTATCTGTACTTCTACTTCTTTGATCACTCGCATGGTCTGCATCACATTCAATCCCTCATAGCCGGGAGCGTACTACTTATCGGTTCCTTCATCGCTTTCACGCTCGGCGTCATTGCCGATTTGATCCGTATCAATCGAGTCCTTGTAGAAGAGGCGCTCGAGCATAGTCGCCACCGACGATTTGATAGCGACTAGCCCGCAAATATACTAAAGAGAAGACCTTATAATCTAGAAATATTTATTACCCTCGAGCACCAAGGGCGACAACACGCTACGAACGCTGTTATTAAGTGTCACAATCGGACGGCTCGGCCAATCCCAACTGCTATCGCTACGCGTAATAAAACCGATAACACCACCCCCTTGCAGGAAGCATGCTACAGCCAACCCTGCTATCACTGGCTTAACGTTGGGCCAGAGACGAAGCGCCAGGTTCAGCCCCCGGCCAGCTACCACACCCAGCGGCAATAGTACCGGTAATAGGTAGCGCCCATTGACTGCCACCGGCTGTCCTGTCTCCAGATACTGGGAAAAATTATCGGCCCATACGATGGTAATATACAGCACGCTCATTCCCGTAAGGAAGATCAACAAAGGGCGCTTGTTGAATACTTTACGGGCATACAACAAAGTAGCTATCAACGCGCACACCCCAAAACAAATGGCTGCGGCACTGGGCAACGGAGAAGGAGGGTAATTCAGAAAACCACTAGCCGGGCCGTTGATCATAAAGAAAAGCCGGTAGTGCATACCCTGCAGCCAAAGCCAGCTATAGCTTAACGGATTGGCTGATACGCTTTCCTTGTTTTGGGTATAGATGTAATTACGGGCCCAGGGCCCATACGACTGACAGTCGCCAGGGGTAAGCACTGTATCACAGGCTGGGACAGGGGTGTGGTAGGCGGACAAATTCATACCATAGCGTTGCACGAACAGTATGCTGCTCACCAGAAGAAATACTATCAACCCGATTTTCGTAAGCATAGATAATGCACCATAACCTTGCCGTAGCCGTGAGCGCAAAAGCCCCTGCCGCCAGAAATTGCGCGCAAAGATAACAACTAGGAAGCATGTGGCCGCTGCCGCCATCGGCAAAAAGGCATACTTGACGAGACTACCAAGCAGACAGAGGCATACAAAATAAGTAAACGCCTTCAGATCGATCTGTTGTTTTTGAAAACCGTCGTATAACTTAAAGGTGAGGAGGCAGAGACCGGCGACGACTGGCATAAGTAAATTATCATAGTTGATTTGTCCGGCTAGCAACGGCACAATAGGGATGAGTACAAATAGCGCCAGTAGGGCGTTCGCAAGGCCTCGCGAAGTGCCCGCCTTGCGCATCACTTTTACAAATAACCACAATCCCAGCGTGAAAAGAACGATATTAATACATCTTAGGGCGATAATCTGTACCGCCTGCTTGCCGGATAGTATCGAGATTATTCGATAAGGAAAGCTCATCAGCCAGTGATATAGGTACGACGGGTCACGATTAAGCGCGCCATACTTGCCGTTACCGATGCCGGCATCGGACAAAAAAGGGATCCAATGATGTGCGTATATTTTGATGATACCGAAATGAAAATCCTCATCGAATGCCATCGGATACACGGCAGAACAGGCTACCCAGGCAGCCTCAAAAACAAAAAATCCCAATAGTATATGGGTACATCGACGTGATCTGAATACTTGATTTATCTTCTCAATAATACGCTGCATGGAATACTTACCGCTCATTATACATCGCCCTCTGGATATCAGCTGGAATCTTCATCGCATAGGCACTGCCAGAACAAACAGAACTGCTCTCAGTAGAGTCAAGCGTAGTGCAGCCAGACCGACGTAAGTCGGCCTGCGCCTAACGCTCTACTGGGAGCAGTTCTGTTTGTTCTGGCATTAGTCGCCTCTGACGAAATTTTATATACTGGTATCATCATGAAAAAATATCTACGCAGCGTTGCTGCAGCGAGCATTGTTATTTGTACCATCGCAGCATTTGTTCGCTACATTTCAGCACATCCTGCTCTCCGCCATCAGTTACAGAGGCTATCCGTAAGTACGCTAGCCCTGTTATTTGGTTTATACTGTCTCGTGTTCTTGCTACTGTCAGTTGTAAGTCGAGCCAGCTTGGATTTGTATGGAAAACGCATCACCCCTAAGGAAAATATGCTCTTTAATGCCTATTCATCGCTGGTTAATTTCTTCGGCCCAGGGCAGAGTGGTCCGGTCTTCCGGGGAGCATATCTTAGAAAACGGCACAACCTAGGATTGAAACAGTACGTCTTTGCCACGCTGTTGTATTACGGCTTTTTCGCAGTCTTCAGTACTTTTCTGATGCTGGCAGGCACTTGTCCCTGGTGGCAGACAGCAGGACTTATGTGTACTACCGGAGTCCTGAGTGGAGGAGTTATACGCTGGTATAAGCGGCGAGCTGGCCTGCAACAGATACGACCCACTGTCTCAGCCATTGCCTGGATCGGCATGGCTACTGCGTTGCAAGTTGCCCTTATGGTTGCCATTTACAGCGTCGAGCTACACAGCGTGGCAGTGAAGGCTTCTCTCGGGCAAGTAATGTCCTACACTGGCGTCGCCAATTTGGCACTTTTTGCAGCCCTAACACCGGGTGCTATCGGTATCCGCGAGGGTTTCTTGCTCTTCAGCCAGCGGCTGCATCATATCACCAGCAGCGCTATCGTAGCCGCTAACGTTGTCGACCGTGGCGTGTACTTGCTATTTCTCGGATTGCTCTTCATTTTGGTTATCAGTATGCATGCCAAACAGAAACTCCAGGTAACACAAACTAACACTGACACACATTTAAAAAAGCCATAAATCGCCACACAGCACTCTCCCAATGTTCTCCAAAAGAGTCAGGCGTAGTGCAGCCAGACCGACGTAAGTCGGCCTGCGCGTAACGCTCTTTTGGAGAACATTGGGAGAGTGCCGGCTATCATACATACGCAAAAAGGCTAGACGCTGTTATGATACTTTTATGAACTGGCTCGACCTGTTTATTGCCCTTTTTCTGATCTCGGCATGTATACGAGGAGTTGAAATAGGGTTCGTACGCCAATTTTTCTCGACGACTGGCTTCTTTGGTGGGCTATTCCTAGGAGCCGCCATTGAAAGACTACTTGGGAAGAGCGTGCACTCTGCCGAAGGCAAAGCCTTATTGGCACTCTCTGTGGTCGTCGGCGTTGCGCTGGTTTGTATGGCAGTAGGGGAATACATAGGCTTGCGCATTAAATTTAAGCTACGCGAGACACGGCTTGCCGAGAAGATCGACAACGCCCTCGGCTCATTGCTCGCCGGCATAACACTGCTGGCTGGCGTCTGGCTAGGGGCAGCGATATTCCGCAATGTGCCCGATGGCACTTGGCAGCGGCAAATCCATCGTTCGCGCATTGTTGCCATACTCAATACCCAGCTGCCCTCGGCGCCAAATCTGCTGACTAATCTTGGTGGCTTAATCGACCCAAATGGCTTCCCCCAGGTGTTTACGGGGCTAGAGCCGGGACTGCCCAATGACACAACACTGCCAAATATGGGAACGCTGACCGCAGCTGTACAGCAAGACCGTGCGTCAGTTGTCAAAATTGAAGGACAGGGCTGCGGCGGAGTGATCGAAGGTTCTGGCTTTGTCGCCGCAGACAATGAGGTCGTCACCAACGCTCATGTGGTGGCTGGCGTCAAACAGTCCTATGTGCTCGACCAAAACGGTCAACACAAAGGGAGGGTCACCCTCTTTGACCCTGAACTTGACATTGCCATTCTGCGCGTAGATGGCCTGAAGGGCGCTCCACTTCACCTAAGCGCTAACGCTATCGACAATGGGACTGCCGCGGCTATTGCCGGGTACCCGGGAGGCGGTGGATTTAGTGCCGGGCCGGCGGTAACACTCGATTCATTTACTGCGATGGGGCGTGATATCTACAATAAAAGACAAACGACCCGCCAAATATACTCACTCAGAGGAGATGTGCAGCAGGGCAATTCTGGTGGCCCACTGATCATGCAAGACGGATCAGTGATGGGCGTTATTTTTGCCAAATCAACGGTCTATAGTAGCGTAGGTTACGCGCTTACCATCAACCAGGTCATTAACGAACTTCACCAAGCTGCAAACCAGACAGGCACGACAAGTACCGGGAGCTGTGCAGCCTCATAAGTATCCAAGAGCATAGGCATTTCTGCTACAATATCGATAAGCGAGCATTATGCCGACTAAAAAACATCAATTTATTACCAAAACTGCCGAAGCGCCATCTGTGGCATTGGGTCGCGCGGTGCTCATGACGCAAGTAGTTCGCAACGTAGGGCTCAATAATACCGTCGTTAAAAAAACCAAAGACTACTGGCTGATGCTCGGGCCCGGCCTCACTACTGGCGCCTCGGATGACGACCCTTCGGGTATTGCCACCTATTCACAGGCCGGTGCTCAATTCGGCTTTAATTTGCTGTGGCTTGCACCGTGGACATTGCCACTTATGGCAACTGTTCAGGAAATGTGTGCCCGGATTGGCCTGGTAACGGGCCGAGGGCTGGCTGGTAATATCCGTATTTTTTATAGCAAACGAGTGCTCTATGTATGTACTTTGCTCCTTTTTGCTGCGAACTCGTTCAATATAGGCGCTGACTTAGGGGCTATGGCTAAGGCTACACAGCTGCTTGATACGCACCTCAATTTTGGCGTATTAGTAGTCGGCTTTACTTTCTTTAGTCTGATCCTGCAAATCTTCACCCCCTATGCGCGTTACGCGAAATACCTGAAATGGTTGGCACTCATCCTACTCTCGTACATCGTTTCCGCAATACTGGCTCATATTAACTGGGGAGTTGCAGTGCAGCATACATTAGTGCCTCATATGGCATTCACTAAGGAACAGTTCATTTTAATCGCAGCTATTTTGGGCACCACTATTTCACCCTATCTGTTCTTCTGGCAAACCAGTCAGGAAGTAGAAGAGCAAGTCCGCGAAGGACGCACCACGCTCGCACAGCGCAGACATACCGAAAAGAACGAGGTCCGATCGATGCGCGTCGATATCTGGTCGGGTATGCTTTTGTCAAACCTGGTGATGTTCTTTATTATTGCAGCAGCAGGTGGGATCTTATTCCCGCATGGCATTACCCATATTCAAACAGCAGCGCAGGCAGCAGAGGCATTGCGCCCATTTGCCGGCAATGCTACCTACTTCTTGTTTGCGATCGGCATTATTGGTACCGGCCTCTTAGCTATCCCAGTCCTAGCCGGAGCCAGTTCATATGCCTTGGCCGAAAGCTTGCGCTGGAAAGAGGGGTTATACCGCGACCTTGGTCAGGCCAAGGCCTTTTACGGCGTCATCATTATCTCCATGCTTGTAGGTCTTGGTATGAACTTCGTTGGTCTTGACCCCATTAAAGCCCTCATCTACTCAGCGGTCGCCAATGCCATTGTCGCCCCGATGGTGCTATTCTGTATTGTGCGTATCAGCAGCAGCAGAAAAGTTATGGGTACGTGGGTCAATAAAAAATATGTGACCACCATTGGCTGGCTGGTGTGCGGCCTCATGCTTATTTCTGCCGTAGCGGCAATTATTTCTTTCTTTTAAGAACGCTCACCTATTCGTGGCGCAAGGCGTCAATAGGGTCCTTGCGCGCCGCCTTAATAGCTGGAGCCGTTCCAAAGACTATGCCAATGGCTAGGCTGACGAGTGTGGCCACCACAATAGCTTGCCAAGAAATAACCGGTTTTAGATCGGAGTAAGCGTACAGTAGTCCATCCACAACCAGTGCTACCACAATACCGACACAACCGCCCACCACACTGAGCACTGCCGCTTCCATCATAAACTGGCTCCAAATCTGGCGTGAGCTAGCGCCAATTGCTTTACGCACGCCGATTTCGTGCATTCGTTCGGTCACATTCAGCAGCATGATATTCATAATACCCACACCGCCGATTGCCAACGAGATAGCGCCGATAGCAAAGATCCACATCGAAAGCAGATGAATCACGCCACTATTAATGCCAGCGCTTTGACTAGCGTTGAGCACTGTAAAATCCTGAGCGTTGCCGTGGGCCGCCCTGAGCTTAGTGGTAATAGCTGTAGTGACGCCGTTTGTCTGCTTGGGGTTGCTCGCCTTAGCCAAAATGACATACAAGCTGGCGGTATTTTGCGTTAGATGAGCGGCCGTTTGGTACGGGATAAAAATAGCATCGTTGAAGCTAGCGGTGGGCGAAAAAGGCACATTATCGAACGGAGCAAAAATGCCTCGCACAATAAAGTCCTGCCCTCTGAACTTAAACGAACGTCCAAGCGGCACTGGCTCGCCGAATAATGCCTGCCCAACATTGCGTCCGATAACCGCTGTTTGGGCATTTTCGTCAGCACTTGACCAAAAATCGCCCTGGGACACCTTCTGATTCAGTACAGTAGCGGCATTACTATTAGCTGCGAGCACAAATACTTTAGAACTTTTATGGTCATCCACTGTTGCAACGCCGGGCACTACACCTAAAGGTGCTACCGTGCTCACCCCAGGAGTTTGTTGCACTGTTTGCAAATCTTGCATCGAGAGCGTCGAAGCGCTGCTCAGACCAAATAGGACATCGTTCTTGCCGTTTCCAAGTCCCGAACCGGTATCGGAAACCTGACCAGGTCGGACGATAATTAATCCCGGGCCAAAATGCTGCAACGTACCGACGATCTGCCTCTTCACCCCGCCGCCAATATCAACAACTGTCACTACCGCAACAATACCTACGGTAACCCCGAGCATGGTGAGCACACTGCGCCATTTCGCACCCCGCACATCACTAAGTGCCATCCGGAGATTGCCACGAAGCACGGCGCTCATACCTTGCTCCTCGTTGCACGGCGGCGTGTTTTCGTGCTACCAGCCTTTTTTGCCGTCTTTTTCTTAGCTGTCGCCCGCGGCGGTTTCGCGGCGTGTGGAACGGCTTTCATGAGTGTTGACACGCCGGCAAGATCATCCTCTTCGGTCTTCACCGGCAGCGTATACATAACCTCGCGGGCCGTGGAAGCAATCTCACCGATAGCCGTCTGCTCGTCGTGCACAATAGCGCCGTCGTGCATGTACACCACGCGTGTAGCGTACCGGGTTAACTCCGGGTTGTGGGTCACAAACAAAATGGTGCTGCCTGTTTTGTGAATCTCGCTGAGTAGTTCCATTACTAAGCGGGAGGCAGCGCTGTCTAAATTACCCGTTGGCTCATCGGCGATAATAATTTTAGGGTTATTCACCAGCGCTCGGGCAATGGCAACGCATTGCGCCTGGCCACCGCTCAAGTGCTGCGGATGGTAAAATTCCCGGCTGTTCATCCCCACGCGCTCCAGCATATTCAATGCCTGCTTCATGCGATTCCGCGGGCCAATACCTTTATAAGCTAAAGGGAGGGCAACATTTTCTATCACCGTCAGCCGCGGCAGGAGATTAAAAAATTGAAAGACAAAGCCAATCGTATCACGCCGTATTTTTGCCCGGCGGGCAGGGCGTAAATGTTCAGCCGACTTGCCGCTCAATGTATATGTCCCATGCGTCGGTCGGTCGAGCAATCCAATGAGATTCATAAGCGTAGACTTGCCGCAACCGGATGGGCCCATGACTGCCACAAATTCACCCTCGTCGATATCTAGCGTAATTTCGTCCAGGGCCAGCGTAGTGGCATCGCCAAAGCCGTACAGTTTGCTTACATCCTGAAGTTCAATAATAGAACCCACCTCAACTCCCCCCTTCGATGCCAAATTGTCCAATGTTAAGACAACATTTGTACAGGGTAAAGAGACGTACCAGTGGGTACGTCAACGCACCATGGGCGGATGTGGTCCTAAACGGGGAGATTCGGGACGGAGGGGGAAGTTGAAATGGGTGGATAGCCATTCTTAGTAGTGTACCTTCGTATTCACTAGCCCTGCAAGGTGTTTTTCTTGCTTTTTTGCGGTATAATGCTCTTTGTTCCAAAAAATGAATAGTACAAGGAGAGGTCGCATAGCGGTCTAGTGCGCTCGCTTGGAAAGCGGGTATAGGGGCAACTCTATCGAGGGTTCAAATCCCTCCCTCTCCGCCATAAAATAACACGTACCCATCTGGTTGACGTTATCCTAGACCGTCAGCTAGACCGAACTATTGCCCGGGTGCACTTGAGGACAGACCCAGGGGACACGATAGGCCGATCCCGCACACAGCACCCGTGCCGAGCGCACGTATCCCATCTTCCTCTGTCAAGGTTGCGTAACGATACGCACCACAAGATTCCGCCGGGCATTCCTCTTTTACTTCGTTCAAAAGTACTTTACCCAGCTCGCGGACAGCTTCCTCCTCATCGCCAGACCATTCACTAGATAGGGCGACACGGCCAACCCAGGCGCGCTTGGGTAGCAGAACCACGCCTCCAATAGCGGTATCTTTATCTAGCTGCTCAGCGAAGCATACATCTACCACACCATGGGCAGTTTCTATAGGCATTTTTGTTCCGGGACGGGTAGAGCGTAGCGTCATAAATTGTCATCATAGACCAAATTTTAATTTTTGTATATGAATCACGCGAACAGTATATTTTATGCCGTAGAAGCGGTATTCTATAGGCTGATTAGTAGAGGAACGCTTTATGACATACGACATACCTGGGGTAGGGCAACTTACCATTAACACCATCATTCTGGATCTCAATGGCACGCTGTCTGTAGGCGGACAGGTAGTTGACGGAGTAAGGGGACGCCTGACTCGCCTTAAGGAAAGGGGATTTAAGGTTGTATTCTTTACTGGCAATACCCGTAATGACGCCAATGACTTAGCTGCAGATCTTGAGATTGACTGGAAACTAGCAAAGAGTGCTGAGGATAAACGAGATCTGGCCATGGACATGGACCCCGAAACATGCGTCTCAATTGGCAATGGCCGTATCGACCTTGAGCTTATGAAAGCCGTCAAGCTTGGCATCGTCACGCTGCAAGGTGAAGGCGTGCACGTCGAGACGTTGCAAGCCTGTGACATCATTATCCCCACCATTAACGATGCGCTCGACTTATTCATCGACAGCCAACGTCTTATTGCAACCCTTAGGAAATAACCATGCGCATTATTACCAGCGGCAGCAGATACATCGATATCGATGCCTACGGAGGCTGTGTCGCCTATGCCGAGCTGCTTAATCTGCAAGGCACGAAGGCAAAGGCCGCCAGTAATGCCGTCCTCAATGCCAGCGTGCCACCTGTAGTGCAAAGCTGGAACGCGCCGTGCACCCTGGGCTATGCGCCCGCACCCGAGGATACGTTTGCGGTGCTCGACGTATCAGAGCCCGAATTCTTTGACACTATGGTGAATCTCGACATGTTAGACGAAGTCATCGACCATCACCCTGGACGGGAAGCATATTGGCAAGAGCGGATTGGCGATAAAGCCGATATCGAATTCGCCGGTGCAGTCTGTACTATGATTTATGAACGCTGGAATAAGGCAGGGTTGCTCGGTAAAATGAGTGTTACCAGCGCCCGCCTGCTGATTTGCGGTATCCTCGATAACACCCTCAATTTTGGCGCCGAGATTACCACCGATCGCGACCGCCAAGCGTATCAGGCCCTATTGGCAATCGCTGATCTGCCCGGCGGTTGGGCCGCACAATATTTCGAACAATGTGGGCAGGCTATAGTAGCTGACATCGCGGCAGCTATCCGCGACGATTCCAAGCAAATCACCTTTGCCGGCCAGCCAAAAGCATTCACCGCCGGCCAACTTGCTGTCTGGAATGGACGAAATATTCTCGATGCCCATCTTACAACCCTTGAAAAAACCATGCCCGCTATCGGTTCCCCGTGGTTCGTGAATGTCATTAGTATCAGTGAAGGGAAGAGCCATTTCATTTGTAATGATCAAGCACTGCAACATTGGCTCAGCCAACTACTCCATGTGACATTTACGGATAACCTTGCCACTGCTAACCGTTTATGGCTGCGCAAAGAGATCATGAAAGCGGCAATCGAACAGGCAGCCTAGCTAACAGCATTCTTTTAATCAGGAAATATAGCTACCGACAGGCTGGCCCTGTGCAGCGCGCAAGATTGTATCCGACTGCATGGGGTTAAGAACAATGACAGGCATGCCTTGCTCCATAGCTAAGCCGAGCGCCGCTTTATCCATCACCTTGATATCGTTATTAGCAACTGCTTCCTGGTAGGTTAATTTGTCCATCTTTTTAGCATCCGGATATTTCGCCGGGTCTTTGTTGTATACACCACTTACTTTCGTTGCCTTGAGCACCACCTCGCAGCCAAGTTCCAGCGCAATGCTTACCGCCGCAGTATCGTGGGTAAAATAAGGTCGGGCGATACCGCCGCCAACCACAACGACACGGCCCCGCTCCAAATGCTTATCTGCCAAACGATAAGTATACGATTCGGCTACTTGCTCGACATAGATATTACTTAAGCAGCGGGTCTCAAGCTGCTCGCTTTCGAAAATATCAGTAAGTGCCATCGAGTTAATAAGCCCGCTGAGCATCCCCATCTGGTCAGCCGTGACGCGCTTAATGCCATTTCCAGCAACCTCGGCGCCGCGCACCATATTGCCACCGCCCACCACAATAGCTAGCTGGCAGCCTGCTTCAATTACCTTTTTGCATTCTTTTGCTAAATAGTGGCCAACCTCAGGATCGACTCCAAACTCGTGCTTGCCGCTTAGCTGTTCGCCAGAAATCTTCAGGAGCACGCGTTTGTACATACTGCCGGTATTCTAGCAGAAGGCACGTAAAAAACGAACGATTATAGCCAACGCATCGTCAGGGATGGTAGGATACAACCATGGTTAAGATTTACTCCTGGAACATTAACGGCATCCGTGCCGTAGCGCGCAAAGATTTGTTTAAACCGTTTATTGATAAGGAGCAGCCTGACATCCTCTGCCTGCAGGAAACCAAAGCCGAACGAGGCCAGGCCGAAGTCGATCTGCAAGGATACGAAGAATACTGGAATTCGGCCGACAAAAAAGGATACTCAGGCACCGCGATATTTTCGAAAGTCAAACCATTGGCGGTGCTCAACGGCTTTCCTGAGGCGATTATCGATACATACAAAGTGACCGGCGATACGTATGGCGACCCCAACAAAGAAGGTAGGGTGATCGCCGCTGAGTTTGAAAAATTTTACGTAGTTACTGTATATACGCCCAATGCCAAAGACGACCTCAGCCGCATCCCACTCCGCGAAAAGCACTGGGACCCAGCTTTTTTGGCCTACTGCAAAGAACTTGAAAAGAAGAAACCGGTCGTTTTCTGCGGCGATCTCAACGTTGCCCATACTGAGGACGACCTAGCAAACCCCAAGCCTAATCGTGGCAAAAAAGGCTTTACCGACGAAGAACGTCGTGGGTTCCAGAACTTTTTGGATGCCGGCTTTGTCGACACGCTTCGTATGTTTGTACAGGGTAACGGCCACTACACCTGGTGGAGTCATTTTGCGAACTCCCGTGCCCGTAACGTCGGCTGGCGTATCGACTACTTTCTCGTTTCTGGTGCGCTCAGAAGCAAGGTGAAGGCTGCCGATATTCACGCGTCGGTTATGGGCTCCGATCACTGCCCGATAAGTATTACGTTGGAGGTATAATATGCCAGCTACGAGCAACCCGCCTAATGATACGAATACGACGCTGCAGAACATCAAAGACACCATTGCTGTGTATCAGGCCGAACGCGGTTGGGACAAATTGGATCCACGCGATCTAGCTATCTCAATTACCATCGAAGCCGCCGAACTTATGGAGCATTATCAGTGGGAAAACTCCGATACGACATCGGATGACCACAAGCAGGGGATCGCCGACGAGCTGGCCGACATCTTGACCTACTGTATCGAGTTCGCTTTAGCTACAGGAATCGACATCAGCAGTGCCTTCCATAGTAAACTGGAGCGGGTGAAGCAAAAATATCCCACCACATTGTTTCATCCAGGCCATCTAAATGCCGAAGCGTACCGAAACATCAAAAAAGCGTATCGAAGCGATGAACCGTCGGCTTCCAATGAGTGACAACGTTAAAGTCTGTACGCTCGTGCTTTTGCGGCACGGCAACGAAATATGCTTAGCCATGAAAAAGCGCGGCTTCGGCGCAGGGCGGTGGAATGGAGCCGGTGGCAAAGTAGAGCCAGGCGAAACCATCGAAGCGGCCATGATCCGCGAGTGCCAGGAAGAAATCGGCGTCACACCAACACGTTACCACAAGGCAGCCATCCATGATTTTCGGGGCATAAAAAATGGAGAAAAGTGGGGCAATATTGGCCACACCTTTATCTGTGACGCCTGGGACGGTGAGCTGACCGAGACAGAAGAGATGGCACCGAGATGGTTTACCCTCGATGCCATTCCTTACGACGACATGTGGCCGGACGACCGCCTCTGGCTCCCTCGATTACTCAAAGGAGAGTTGCTGCGCACTGCGTTTCGATTTGACGATCAAGATCAGATAATCAATATGGAAATTACCCCTATAGACAACCTAGACTCGGGGGGCCAGTGAAACAATCGCGCCCGACAGTGGCCATTATCTACGGCTTCTGCGAAGGTCCGCGCCTGGCAGGAGATATGCTGCGCACGCTTAGCCAGGCAGGCTTCGAGGTAACTTCCAACTACCAAGCAGCGGACATAGTTATCGCTCACTCTGGCGGCTGCTTTTTAGTACCAAGACAATCAAAAGCCAAACAAAATATTATGATCGGCCTAACCTACTGGCCGGGCAGATCCATTGTGCGCAGCCTCTTTGAGAAGATTTGGAACGATCTTCGTCACCACCACAACAACCGCAAAACAAGGGCCTGGCTCCAAAAATCCTTCTGGAATCTGGTGTATTTTTGGAATATGCCACATACTCTGCGCATGCTGCGGGGCAGGGCACGCGGCGAATTTTGGAACGTACAATCGCTGACAGTTGTTCGTAACGCCGAAGATAGTTTTTGTACGCCGGACCTCAAGCATATACCATTTACGCATCCGCCCCACTTCGTAGCATTGCCCGATCAGCACGATGACTGCTGGCTAAACCCAGATCGCTACATATCTGTTATACAATCATAGTCATGGAACGTGATTTTTGGCTCAAGCAGGAACCAGGCAAGCCGCTATTTCCTGAGTTACAGTGGAGCCGGCCAGAGAATCGCCTCAGCGCTGGCAAACTACTCATCGTTGGCGGCAACTTATATGGCTTTGCAGCCCCGGCCGAGGCCTATACGATGGCACTTAAAGCAGGCATCGGCACCACTCGCGTCCTGCTCCCAAATGCCGTCCAAAAGGTCGTAGGGAAAGTGTTGGAGCACGGTGAGTTTGCACCCAGCACACCTAGCGGCAGCTTCAGTCAAAAGGCACTCGACGAGCTACTGTTGCAGAGTCATTGGGCCGATGGCGTGTTACTGGCAGGCGACCTTGGACGCAACTCAGAGACCGCCGTATTGTTGGAAAACTTTTTGCAAAAAAGCAGCATACCGGTAATCATCACTAAAGATGCCGCCGATTACTGCATATCAGCACCTAAAATAACTTTGGCGCGGTCACAAACACTCCTGGTACTCAGCTTAAGCCAGCTGCAGCGCCTTGGCACAGCTGCCAGATTCCCAAGGGCCATTACATTCAGTATGGACCTACTTCACCTTGTTGCATGGCTGCATGATTTTACCATCTTGCACGCCGCACAATTAGTTGTGAAGCATCACGATATTCTTGCGGTTGCCGTTGACGGCAGAGTGAGCACTACCCGGCTCGTCACAGATATGCCAATCTGGCGCTTACAGGTAGCGGCGCAGGCAAGTGTCTGGCTCATCCAAAATCCCACGAGGCCATTCGAAGCAATTACTACTGCCCTCGTATAAAACATGTGAGATATATTACATTGTATCTGTAAAGAACCAGCTGTATAAGTAGTGTATGGGCCATTCCACACCAAGGCCGGCAACTTCTGGGGTGGAATTAGTGTCGACTTATATCGAGTACATTGGAGAAGAAGAGTTAACGAGCCATAGAAAACCCGTTAAATATCCGTCCAACACTCCTGAAGGGGCAGCTTATCTAATCGGGCAAGGATGCCTTGAACTCGTAACGGGTAACGATAAATTAGCCGACAGCGTATTCCGTTATATTCGAAGTACAGTGACAACCGTCATCACAAAACCAGAATGTCGTTGGAACCCAGACGGATCACGACTAGTACACTTGTTTCATTTAGCCGATATGCTCCTATCGCGTGACCAACCGCATGCAGTAGAGGCGTTTCGTAAGGCAACGTACACTGAATCACTTGTGGATCTCAAAAATACCCAGACTCAAATCCACACCGAGACTCAGATTCGCCAGACTTCTAGCGGAAGGCACTTGGATCATTTGTTCGGAGCACGAACGGAGCAATGCGCAGAAGGATTACTTACACGGCGCGCCACTCCTGGGACTCTTGCGGTTCAAGCCCTTACCCATCACGACCGGAGCAGGGATCCCAAAACCAATTACGATCTTTTGATCGTTCATAGTAAAACTGAAGAAACACCGCCTTCTATACAAAAGATACAATCAAAACGGTCTTGTTTAGGTTTTTGTAACAACGGAAGGGCAGACCACGGCGACGAGTTACGATCGAGATACTTGGAAGATATCGCCTTAATATCCGAGCATTGTGATTTAAGAGGAGCGTCAGAAAGCTCTGAGTATGTAAGGCGGTGGCTGGCTATGGAAGCAAAAACACAAACTTCCGAGTACGTAACGGCCATGCTTGATACGCGAACAGATTACTTGCTCGATATAGTTACCGACCCTCAAGAATGGCGTATGGGATTAATTCCAAACGCGGGGCCAACAAATACAGGCCTGGCAGCATAATCAGCTACCGACCTTCGGATACCCTGACAACAAAAAACAGCGCCTTTTGAGAGCACTGTCTTAGCATTCATCGCCGTCCTATTCGGTCCTGCAGATGCAGGCACGAATACGACGGCGATGGTGGGCGAGGAGGGAATCGAACCCTCACGAACTTGCGTTCACAGGATTTTGAGTCCAGCGCGTCTACCAATTCCGCCACCCGCCCGGGACTTTTTTAGCGAGTAGTAATCCAAGGATTATCAACTCTGATTTACCTCAAAAACGAGCCGTTTTTGAGGCTTCACAGGGAGATTGTACTATAATTAAGAAGATAAGGCGAGCATTAGCAACGATTATGAACCCACTGTTCCCAGACGAACCAGAAAGCGACCAACAAAACCAAAGCTATCTGCTCGCGCGCGGTCAGAATCGGAACATTAAACCGCCAGAGCACCCAGGAGAGGATGCCAACCCGGCCGTTGAATTAATTCGACGCAAAATCGAAGCACTCTATGCCGCCGAACCAAACGCACGCTCTGAGCTCAAGGAAGTCGAGACCGTCCCGTCCCGCTCCAAGCACCAGGAGTTTATGCACCGGCTAAGTACCTCGGGTAAATCACTGGCCGAAATTCAAACCGCCTGGCACAACTACTACATCAGTCTAGATGATGACCAAAAGCGCTTGGTATGGCAGGAGTTCTACGCTGCCAACCAAGCCCACCCTTCAGCCTTTACGATAGCGACGCAGCCCCCACAACCAGCCCATCCCCACCATCGGGCTCAGACCCTGCCGCCTGCTACAACCCCAGCGCCCCGGACACTACCCGCGCCTTCGTCGCCAATCGTCACTAGTATCCATGAGTCAGACCTGCCCCGACCGAGCGATCGCCGCTCGGTCGCTACGATCAAACGACAGGTACTTAGCAAAGTACGCGAACGCAACCGGGTACAAATAAAGGCCAAGCAGCATCTGCAATCGTTAGTCTTTGGCCTAGGCATGGGTGCGCTAGTGCTGCTCGTTTTTCTCTTTGGATTCTTCAATGAAGTAGTGATCGCGCCCTTCATTCAACCAAACAATCACGCCAGCGCCACACCTATTATCTTAAGTCAAGACGGTATAGCACCTACTGCAACGCCTGAAGTGATTATCCCCAAAACCAATGTCGAGCTCCCGGTCATTTATGGTACCTCGGTGAACGAGAACGACGTCGAAAATTCGTTGGAAGACGGAGTAGTACACTACGCCAGCACATCAGTACCCGGCCAACAGGGCAATGCCGCTTTCTTTGGTCACTCAAGCAACAATATCTTTAATCCTGGTAAGTATAAGTTTGCCTTTGTGCTGCTGCATGAGTTAGTGCCAGGCGACATTTTTTATCTTACATATAATAACCACGTATACACCTATAAAGTCTTCCGCAAGGAGATTGTCCAGCCAACCGACACCTGGGTACTCAACCCTATTGATGGCAAGGCCGCAACCGCTACCCTTATTACCTGCGACCCACCGGGAACGAGCTTGCATCGCCTCGTTGTCTGGGGCGAACAGATCAGCCCAGACATCAACGGCAACAGCGGCGCACCAGTCGCAAACACCTCGGCGTCACATTCAACCGACCAGTTAGCCAGCAACGGCCCGACACTCTGGACCAGATTCTGGCGGTGGGTAACGCCTTAGTCAGACACACCAATACCGCCTCCGCCTCTGTTTTAGTAGAGTCAAGCGTAGTGCAGCCAGACCAGCGTAAGCTGGCCTGCGGGAAACGCTCTACTAAAACAGAGGCGGAGGCGGTATTGGAATTATTTTACCTGGAGAGACGTTACGGAAAGATTGTTCTGGCTAGTGAGATTGTAATAAGTATGATAATTCGGGGTAAAGAAGGGTAGAAACGACGGATTGGCGGAGCTTAGCGTCTGCATATTTGCACCGTCAAAATCGAACACAACCAGATGTCCGCCAGAGACGTAGGTAAGGTGATATCCATCCATCCATGAAGCTGCAACTTGCGGGGCATCGAGTGGTAGTTTAGCCTGATAGGCATAGCCCTTATCCGTTTCGGCGTCATATACCGCAAAATGGTCACTACTCTCAGCGATAGCAAAACGAGCATTGGGTGAAAAACCAACGTAAGTTGGGTTGGCAACCTTGAGAATCTGCACAGGGACGAGTACTGATTTAGCGTCATCCTTTAACTGCGCGAGCGGGTCCTGATAGACATACATCTTATCTTCGTTAGCAGCTCCGGCTACTACATATGGCGTGCCCTTATAGCGCTCAAGCGCGAGCAGGTACGTTGTTCCGGCAGGCACTTCGCGTAGTGTGTACGCCGTATCCGTATTCTGGCGCATCCTAAGGAGTACCTTGCCAGTTGGGGCACGGTCCGTTGTGGCGTACAGCATTGTGTCGCCATCACTATCAAAGGCTAACACTTGATCGAGATAGGCCTGAGGAGTGGGTTTCTTGAGCGTTGCGGTAAACAGTTCGCCACTATGTTGGTCATAGGCAAAATACTGATCATAGTTATGGCCACGAAGCTGCATTTTGGTAGGAGTGAACCCAAGCAGCACCGACAAATTCTGCGATGATTCCGGTGCTTGGCGGTCGAACAAGACATACTCACTGCCGCTGTCGGCACCTTTTTGATAACTCCGCTTTAGCAGCACGTGCCGGTTATCGCCTGCCCACTCGACTGGCTGCCAACTTGTCGTGGTACTACCTGCCGTCAGGACATCAGCGGGGATTGTTAGTGCCTTGGGTTCAGGTTTGCTGGCGTTCAGATCATACAGATCGATGTCGTCGGAATTAGAGACGCCAACGAGCAGCCAACGACGATCAGAGCTCTGGGTCGCCAGCGAAGGAACTGCTACATACTGCTTAGTAGAGGTAGTCACCAGTTTTGTTGGGAAAAGAAAGGGATAGTCAAAACGCTCAACATACCCACCTTCGACCGTTATAGCCCGTTTCCAGTTACGATAGCCGCTGTGTTCGATTTCAACCGTGTACTGTCCGGCAGGAATAGTCACACGGTCATTGGTTTTGTTTTTATACCGCTGTCCGTTTAAAAAGATGCCAGCGCCAGATGGCTGCGATGATAAGAAGACTAGTCCATTCTGAAAGACTTGGCCCTTTTTGTTAATGCCATACCCATACGCCTGATACAGTAAAACGGTGGTTGCAAGTACCACAGCAAGGCCAATAAGCGCGTAGCCAATGGCTAAGCGTATAGCGTGCTTTTTTTGTTTTTGGGGATCAAAAAAATCCATAACGAATCATTCTATTATATGCCACGATGCCCCTCTTTAGGCAAGAGGTTTCGCAAGCGATCTATACCGTTCATGGGGTGGATCATTCTGCGCAGGCTAGATAAAACTTTCATGAGACCATTACCCCTTCGGACACTTGCGCTTCACAGCATGAGCAATGTACGATATAAACAACTTACGCTTTAAGCGCTTGTAGAGGGTAATAAAAACGGTGAGCGAGAATACGATAGAACTAAACGGGAAGCGCTACGATGCGGTCACGGGTGCCTATTTGGGTAAAAGCAGCGCCGAAGTAGTACTGCCAGCGCTAGGCCTCTCCAAAAAAAGGAGCCAGACTATCGATGGCTTTATCCGCCCAGCACACCGTGACGTGCATCCCACAACCATAGCGAAACCCACACACAAAACCGCTACAACGCATGCCCAGGATCACCCCAAGGCAAAACCTCGCAGCGTTTCTGGTATAGTTCGTGCCCCAGGGGCCACACATCGCAAGGCACACCAACCAGAACATGCCACAACATTGATGCGCACTACGGTACACAAGCCAAAGGCGACACCCAAGCCCGCTATCAAAGCACAAAAACCGGCCGAAGTAAAAATAGCCGCCCGGCCAACTGCTGTGCTGGCACACAAGCAATCGGTCTCTAAGGTGGATCCGTCTCGTTTAGAGCGCTCGCAGCATGTGGCCAGGCACCAAGCAGTACGGCGTTTTTATGCAACACAGCCCGCGGCTCTAGGCGTAGGCAACAGCACAAAAACGCAGCATATTCCCTTACCAATTATTCCGGTGAAAAATGCGCCGCCGCACCATGCCAGCACATCGCATCGCGAGATCCACCCCAAGCCCGCCGATATATTCGAATCAGCTATTACGCACGCCACCAGTCACAAACAGCCTAAGCAGCGTTATCGCAAACATCATAGCCGCCTCGTGAACACCATGGCTGCAGTGTCTGCTTTTGTGATACTTGGCGGTTTTATTACTTACCTCAATATGCCCAATATTGAACTGCATATTGCCTCAGCCCAAGCCGGCTTTCATGCCTCACTTCCGGGCTTCAGGCCCACAGGCTACGCTAGGAGCGGCCATATCGTGCATGCTGGTGGCACAATTAGCATGCGCTTTACCTCTGGAGACAGCAATTACACGATCACTCAGCAGGCTTCTGATTGGAACAGCCAGGCACTGCTCGACAATACGCTCGCTTTGAGCGGCGCCCACCAAACAGTCCAAAAAAACGGTGAAACAATCTACATCTACAATAAGGGCGCCAGCGCTGCATGGGTAAATAACGGCATACGCTATGACATGAGCGGCAACGCCAGCCTCAGCAGCAGCGACATCACGTCCATCGCCACCAGCTTATAGCGAGTAACCTCTAGCGATCGTGTCACCTCAGTTCCCCTAGAGGGCATTTTCGGCTATAATCACCCTCATGAAACCAGCCCGCACCCGATTTGCTCCCAGCCCTACTGGCTACCTCCACGTTGGCGGTGTCCGAACGGCTTTATTTGCCTGGCTTTTAGCAAAACAAAGCAAAGGGCAGTTTATCTTACGGCTGGAGGATACTGATAAAGCACGCGAAGTGCAAGGTTCCGAGCGGCACATTATAGATAGCCTGCATTGGCTCGGCTTGCAGTGGGACGAAGGGGTGGATATTGGTGGTCCCTATGCGCCCTACAAACAAAGTGAACGCTTATCAATATACAAGGAGTGGGGTGAAAAATTAGTGGCCAAAGGAAGGGCATATGCCGACCCCTACACTCAAGCAGAAGTCGAAACCTTTAGGCAACAGGCTAAAGATAGCAAACAACCGTTCTTGTTCCGCAACCACCGTCCAGAAAACCCACCAATATGGGACGGCACCCAGCCTTTACGCTTCAAGTCCGACCCAAAAGCCTATACCTGGCATGACGCCGTCATGGGAGAATTATCTGCAGGAGAAGAGGCGATCGACGATTTTATCCTCATAAAATCAGATGGTTACCCCACTTATAACTTTTGCCACATTATTGATGATCTACTCATGAACTGCACCCATGTCATTCGTTCGCAGGAGTTCGTATCGAGTATACCGCGTTTTCTTAATCTCTACGAAGCACTTGAAATAGAGCGACCCATATTAGCCACTCTGCCTGTAGTACTGGGGCCCGACGGCAAGAAAAAATTATCCAAACGCGACGGAGCTAAAGATATCTTGGACTACGCACGTGAAGGCTATCTGCCAGAAGCGATGATGAATTTTATGGCCACTTTGGGCTGGAATGATGGAACTGAGCAAGAAATCTTTAGCGCCCAAGAGCTGATTGATACATTCCAGCTTGATCGCGTACAGCGGGGCGGTGCTAAGTTTGACGAGCAGCGCCTACTATGGATGAATGGCATGCATATGAGGGCCTTATCGATCGATGATGTGGCCACTCGCGCCCAGACCTTTTGGCCACCAGAAGCCGCCAGTTACACCGACGACTACAAAAAACGTATCCTCAGGCTCGTTCAGGAGCGGCTAAAGTATTTTGCCGAACTACCTGCGCTCACCAGCTTCTTCTTCCAGGATTTACCAATTAATCCGAGTTTATGGACCGAGAACAAACAACTTAAAAAACTGAACGCCGGTGAATTAAAAAACCTACTTAATCTAGCCCGTAACACGCTTGCCGAATGCGACTTTTCGGTTACTTGTCTCACTAACCACTTGAACGATTTATTGGAAAAAACACAGCAAAAGCCAGCGGTTTTGTTCAGCCTCGTCCGTATTGCCACCACCCAGGCGCCAGCTAGCCCAGCGCTAGCGGAAACGCTTGCCGTTCTTGGCAGAGAAGTTGTCCTGCGTCGTATCGACGCCATGCTACCTACATTGTAGCCAATTGCCTCCTATCTTTCGCCATTGCCGTCATGCTGGCCCTGCATCCAGAGCTAGTTCTATCCTGATGGCAACCCCTCTTCAAGTAGAGCGTTTCGCGCAGGCCAGCTTACGCTGGTCTGGCTGCACTACGCTTGACTCTACTTGAAGAGGGGTTGCCATCAGGATATCAGTGTGTCTGAAAGCATAAGCTGATACAATAAGGCTCATGATTGATGGCTTTCGTAAACGCCAGCCCGGTAAGTTCGTGCATCCTGCCGCACACCACGTTGCGTCGCATGCAGTTGTAAGTGACCATTCCAAAGCTGCCATACAATCACCCCAGACCGTCAGCCATAACGACCAAGCTGCAGAGTCGGCAAGCGTCACTCCCAAGCCAAAAAAACGTTCTTTTAAAGAATGGCTGCGAGCGCGCACCAAAAAACAATGGATTATCTTTAGTGTTGCCACAGGAGTTGTACTGATTGGAGGCGGGGTAGGAGCTTTTGCGCTTTTTCACCACAGCAAGCCAGCACCTGTCGCTGTAACCAAGCCAAAACCAATTGTGGTTGTCAAACCCAAGCCGACAACGGCCGCAAGCAACCTTACCGGCTTGCAGGTTGACCCGGCCATCAATCAACGGCCAGTGACGGCCATCATGATCGAAAACAGCGAGGATGCCCGGCCACAATCGGGCCTTGGCCAGGCAGGAGTGGTATTTGAAGCAGTAGCAGAGGGCGGCATCACTCGCTTCGTTGCGCTTTTTCAAGACACTGCTCCAGCATATATCGGCCCGGTACGCTCTGTCCGGCCATACTACCTGCAGTTCTTGCTTGGTTTTGATGCGCCCGTGGCACACGTTGGCGGCAGCCCGGAAGGAATCGCCGATATTGGAGCCTGGGGGGCTAAGGATCTCGATCAGTTCTACAACAGCGGGTACTACCACCGTATTTCCAGCCGCTATGCTCCACATAATGTCTACACCAGCATGGCCGAGTTAAATGACCTGGAGAATAAAAAAGGCTTCGCGACCAGCAAGTTCACGAGCCTGGCCAGAAAAGTAGAAGCGCCCGCAAAAACACCGAATGCCACGGGCATTGACTTCACCATATCCAGCGCAGACTTCAACGTTCATTACGATTACGATGCTCCTACCAATAGCTACAAGCGTAGCGAGGGTGGCGTACCGCACATGGAGCTAAACCAAGACGGATCGAAAATCCAAATCCAGCCGAAGGTAGTAGTCGCGCTCGTACTTAACCAGGGTATCGAGGCCGACGACCTGCATACCAGCTACGACATGATCGGCTCTGGGCCTGTCTATATTTTCCAGGACGGTATTGTCGCCTCTGGGTCATGGCATAAAGCCAGCAACAACGCCAACCTGACCTTCACCGATGCCAATGGCAGCGCCCTAAAGCTAAATCCCGGACAAACCTGGTTTACCGCCGTTAACTCTACTGGCCACGTCGCCTACAAATAATCTATGGACCACTTGCAACGTTTTGTTTCCCAGTTCCGCAGCCGCGTCTTCGTAGTGTTGCTACTCGATAACGCTATCATTTTCGGCGACTGGTGGGTAGTAGAACATGTCCTCAAATTGAACGATCTGGGCTTAGCGTTAAGCCTACTTGCCAGTTCGGTCATTGCCATTACCATTCTGCCTTGGGTAAGCGCCCGCTACCTAACGCAGCCGACGAGGCTTATCTGGCAGGCGATTCTACATATTGCGCCCGACACCACCAACGTTCCAGCGCCCGACCTCAAGCGCCGGGGCATCGGCCACGACCTAGTGATAAATCTAGTAAGCCATGTCTATCAACTGGCTAGCGTGGTTGACTCAGTCGAAAAAACGGCCGCGATTGCCAACCGCGATTTACATAAAGATTTTGTGGCAAAAAATCTACCCCTGCCACTCATCGTGCTCGATAAAGATCAAAACATCGTCTTTGCCAACAAGGCGATGTGCGACTATTTACAGCGTACCGACGGAGAGACGTCTGGTCAGAATATCTATTCAGTGCTCGACTTATCATTCCCCTCAGAAGAAACGCTCGATAAATGGCTGCAAAACGCCACCCAAAATGCGGCGGTTACCACCAAAACCTGGGAACGGGTACGCCTCAATATTCAAGGGGGCACAACCACACGCCGGTTCGACCTTGCGGCCTACTATAACCGCAGCAACCCCGAAGGCTTCGAGACCATGCTCGTGCTCTTTGACCACCCCAGTTACACCCAGGATGATCAGGCACTCAGCTTCGTAGCGCTCGCTGTCCACGAGTTACGCACCCCTATAACGCTCTTAAGAGGCTACATCGAGGCGCTCGAGGAAGACCTTGAAGGCAAACTTAACGAAGAAGACGCCACGTTCATGCATCGTATGAAAGCACAGGCGCAGTCGCTAACGGCTTTTATCAACAACATGCTCAACGTGGCGCGTATTGAGAGTGACCAACTCGTCCTCAAACTCCAAGAAGATACCTGGCAAGATATTGTCACTACTGCAGTCAACGATGTCTCGCTCAGAGCAAAGATCGTTGGCGTTGAATTATCGGCGGAAATCGCACCAAACTTGCCAAAGGTTGGCGTCGACCGCGTGGGTATTTACGAAGTACTGGTCAACCTCCTTGATAACGCTATTAAATACAGCGGCAAAGGCGCCGGCAAAAAAGTACTAGTACGCGCTGTCCTTAACAAGGAAGGAATGATCGAAACCACCGTACAGGACTCAGGCGCCGGTATCCCAACCAGCCTGCTGGCTAATTTATTCGAAAAATTTTACCGTTCGCACCGTTCGCGTAATCAGGTCGGCGGCACGGGGCTCGGACTCTACCTTAGCAAAACAATCGTCGATGCCCATGGCGGGCACATCTGGGTAAATAGCAAGGAAGGGGCAGGGAGCACTTTTGGCTTTACCGTGCTACCCTATGCGAAAGTTGCCGAAGAGAAAAGAAACGGCGATAATAACGGTATCAGCCGTGGCGCTCATGGCTGGATTAAAAATCATTCACTGTACAGCAGGTAATTAATATATGGAACCCACGCAAAATCCCTCCAACCGCCAGGTACTCGTCGTCGAAGACGAACATTTTATCAGCGAACTGTACGTTCGTGCCCTCACTCGAGCGGGCTACAGGGTCACTGTCGAAGTCGATGGGCAGCGGGGCCTGGAACTGGCCAAAACCGATCGGTTTGACATCATCCTGCTTGACCTTATGGTTCCTACTATCACCGGTATCGAAGTCCTACGCGCACTCCGTAGCCCGAATGCAAAGCCCTTAAAGGCAAAAATTGTCATCACTACCAACCTCGAACAGCGCGAAGAAATCAGAGCAGACATCGAGAAACAGGCCGACGCCTATCTTGTCAAAGCCGAGATTACCCCCCGCGAGTTAGTAGAATTCTTACATACAATCAAGTAGTTAATGCGCTAAGAGTAGCGGCGTCCTGTTTTCAGTAGAGTCAAGCGTAGTGCAACCAGACCGACTTTAGCCGGCCTGAGTGAAACGCTCTACTGAAAACAGTACGCCGCTACTCTTCTTGAACAGGAAGACTGTAATAAAAGAAGGAGAAAGAAGTTACAATAGGTCTTACTTATGAATGAAGAGCAGCAACAAGATGGTGTAAGCATCCATAGCGGTTTTCCCAATCCTGCTACCGACCGTCGTTTAACTGGGCTAGATCTTAATATGCTGCTCGTTACGCACAGTGCCAGTACCTATATGTTCCGGGTACGCGGCAATGAGTGGGAAGGTGTTGGCGTATTCGACGGTGATATTGCCATCGTCGACCGGGCGCTTGATCCACGCAAAAACGACGTTGTGCTGTGGTGGGACGAGACTCGTGGTGAGTTTATCATTGCTCACTACCAGGATCTACCCGAGCACAGTAGCCTGTGGGGCGTAGTTAGCGCAACGATTCATGAATTCCGAAAGCGGGCTGTCCTATGACTGCTCAGACTATTTTCGCGCTCATCGACTGCAATAACTTCTTTGTCAGTTGCGAGCGCTTGTTCCGTCCTGACCTGGAAAACAAACCAGTCGTGGTACTGAGCAGTAACGATGGCTGTATCGTTGCACGCAGCAACGAGGCGAAGGCGCTCGGCATACCAATGGGCGCGCCAGCGTTTCAGTGGCGTGAAACATTTAAACGGGAACGCGTAACGACATTCTCAGCCAACTTCGAAATCTATGGCGACATCAGCAAACGGATCACGTCGCTACTCACCACCATCACGCCACGTATCGAAGTTTACTCAGTAGATGAATCATTCCTCGATCTCAGCCTACTGCACATTGACGATTATGCCGCCTGGGGTTCCATGGTAAGGGCTAGCATTCTCAAAAATATCGGCGTGCCCGTGTCAATCGGCATCGCACCCACTAAGACGTTAGCGAAACTGTCTAGCGAGCTTGCCAAACAGCATCAAGCCTTTGGCGGGGTAGTGGACTGGATACAGGCTAGTGACGATTGGCGACGCGGTGCACTTAACAAAGTCCTCATTAAAGATGTCTGGGGAGTAGGTCGGCAGCTGGCCCCAAAACTCCGGGCCGAAGGCATAGGTACCGCGCTAGCCCTTAGCCAACTCCGGCCACAACATGCCCAGCAACTTATGGGTATTCATGGACGACAATTGGTTACCGAACTGAGCGGCACCAGCTGTTATCCGCTGGAACGCGAACACGCCGCAGCCAAAAGCATCCTACGCTCGCGTACCTTCGGTGAGGATGTAAGCCAGGCCCACGTACTAGAGTCGGCGATTGCCACCATGGGAACACAGGCGGCTTTTACGCTGAGGAGGCAAAAGCTCCTGGCCCGCCGGATCGGTTTCTTCGTTAATACCAACCGGCACAAACCAGGCTATCGCCGCTGGGTGCAGGAGATACAACTCAACCAGCCAACGAACGATACAGGACAGATTATCTCTATGCTCGCCCAAAAACTAAACGATATCTTCAGCAGCACCCAGTCTTATCATCGTCTTGGCGTATTTTTGTACGACCTCCTGTCAGAACAAGCGCTCCAAACCGACCTGCTGGGCCTGGTAAGTGCTCACGGGCACGATCGTGCAACACAGCGCATGCAGGCCGTAGATCACATCAACACCAAGCATGGGCGTGGCAAGATCTACTTCGCCGCCGAGGATCTTGGCAATAGTTGGCAGCCCAAACACCAAATCAGGTCGCCTCGATATTTGAGTAGCTGGGATGAGCTGCCAGAGGCGCACATTATGCCAAGGGCGAAGTAATTGCTATGGACCCGCTCGTCACCTCGCTCCTTCAGCGTTATCCGCTGATATCCGACCAAGTAAGCCGCGAAGACATCCAAGTAATTCTCCGTGCACTTCATCATACGCTTAGGCAGGGAATACCAGGGGCGATCGTTGAGCTTGGCTGCTATGTAGGTACCAGTAGCCTGTTCCTTCGCAGACTGCTGGATGCGCTTGGGCAGTCCAGCGCGCGCGAATTTCACGTCTACGACTCATTTGTCGGACTACCCGAAAAGGCCAGGCAAGACCAAAGTGCAGTGGGGGTAGACTTTGCCGCAGGCGAGCTCAGCGTCAGCAAAAAGGCATTCTTGCAGCAATTTAGAGCCGCCCATCTCCAGTCGCCTATAATTCACAAAGCCTGGTTCCGGGACTTATCCGATACCGACATGCCGTCACCAATCGCTTTTGCTTTTCTTGATGGAGACTTCTATGATTCTATCCTGGACTCTCTGACGCTCGTCTGGCCACGAATGAATCCGGGAGGGATGGTACTGGTGGACGATTACAACCGCGAGGCCTTACCCGGTGTCGAACGGGCCGTCCACGACTTTTTCCCGGGGCAACGAATGCCGGAGATCCGTGTAGACCATAACCTCGCGTCGTTCATCCGTTAGTCAAGCAGACAAGATTGCTTGCGAAAACACTCGGCTTGGCCGTACTATACCACCTATGAAACTGCACATTATAACGGTTGGCGAGCCTAAATTGCCGTATGCCAAGCTCGGCTGGCAAGAATACTACAAACGGCTTAGCCACTACCATCAACTGCGCGCCACACACATACCCGATAAGTGGGCCTACGACACCGCTCGGCTATGGGGCGCCGCAGGCAACGCCTACAAGATTGCTTTAGCTATCGAAGGCCATCAATTAAGCAGCGCCGAATTGGCGACTTTTCTGGATAAACGGTCATTGGAAGGCAGGGAACTCTGTTTACTTGTCGGCGGGCCAGAAGGCCTGCCGGAAGCGGTTATTCAGACGAGCGATTTTGCCTGGAGTTTTTCTAAATTAACGTTTCCGCACGATCTCGCCATGCTTATATTGCTTGAGACGCTGTATCGGGCAAGCACTATATCGGCCGGGGTGCCGTATCATAAGTAGAAGGATATGCGGCTCGCTTACAGGTGAACCATCTATAATATTTTCCAGAACTCATGAGCACGGGCGATCAATTTTTCAAAAAAGCACTCCTGTCTAGCTTTGTCGTAATTGGATTTGTGCTCTATAGTCTCCATGCCCGGCACGAGCAGCATATTATTACTATTACCCCTCCAATTATAAGGAGACCAGCGCTATCGACACCAAGCGCCACACCGTCACCAGTTGGATATAAAGATGGAACCTATACGGGCAACCCGGCTGATGCTTTTTACGGCACCGTCCAGATACAGGCCGTCATAAACGGCGGCAAGATAACTAGCGTGGCCTTTTTGAACTATCCGAATGACCGCAATACATCAGTTACTATTAACCGTCAGGCTATACCGTATTTACAGCAAGAAGCCATTACGGCCCAAAGCGCCCAAGTGGACGGGGTGAGCGGAGCTACAGACACCAGCCAAGCCTTTCGAGAATCGCTCGCTTCGGCCCTCAGCAAAGCAGCGCAGCAATGATCGAACAAACCGAGGTTATCATGGGCATGCCCGTGACTATCAAAATACCCAAAACGATCAATGCCGAGATGACTTGCGCCGAAGTGTTTGCGTATTTTCGGGCTGTCGACGACCGCTTCAGCACCTACAAGAAAGAGAGCGAGATATCGCGCGTCAATGCCGGGCTTGACGAGGCCAAATGGAGCGATGAGATGAAACTGGTACTCCAACTATGCGAGCAAACCAAACAAGCAACGAACGGCTACTTCGATATAATAAAGGATGGTCAGCGTGACCCATCTGGCCTGGTCAAAGGGTGGGCCATCCAAAATGCCGCCAACCTCTTACTATTAAGAGGCGTTACCGACTTTTATGTGGAGGCGGGCGGCGATATTCAAACCCATGGACATAATAAACAAGGCGAACCCTGGCGGATCGGCATCCGTAATCCCTTCAAACGCGGCGAAATCATCAAAACTATTCATGTCTCAAATCATGGTATCGCCACCTCGGGTACCTACATCCGTGGACAGCACGTGTATAACCCCAGGCGATCAAATCATCCCCCTGAGGACGTCGTTAGTCTCACCGTTATAGGGCCTACTATTTACGACGCCGACCGTTTTGCAACCGCCGCCTTTGCCATGGGCAGAAACGGCATCAACTTTATCGACAAGCTTCCAGACTTGGAAGGTTATCTAGTCGACAATCGAGGCATAGCTACATTCACCCACGGGTTCCAGGAGTTTGTCGCATGAGATATATCGACGCACTCCTCAATAGGATCACCATGTACCGCCTTATACTGTACTATCTGCTTTTCCTCGTAGGTGCAGCTGTTATCTTGTCGCTGTTTGGTCGTATTAGCTACAGCGCACCCGATATTATAGGTTCGTCGCTCTTTCTTGTTGCTATATGTTGGATCACCAACAAGATCTTCGCCCGAGTCTTTCATGCGCCTACCAACGTCGAATCGGTCTATATAACCGCCCTTATCTTAGCACTCATCATTACACCGTCGCACACAGTGGAAGGCGGCACCTTCCTGGCGGCAGCCGGTGGGCTCGCGATGGCCTCCAAGTATATGCTGGCCATCAATAAGCGCCATGTGTGGAATCCTGCCGCAATAGCCGTGATGCTTACCAGTCTGGGAGCAGGCGAGAGTGCCAGCTGGTGGGTAGGGAGTCTAACGATGCTACCAGTTGTAGTACTGGGCGGCCTGCTAGTAGTCCGCAAAATTCGCCGGGGAAAAATGGTGGCCGTTTTCCTCACTATGGCATTGCTGGCCACCACCCTGTATAGCCTGCTCGGCAACGGCGCCGTTTCTTCGGTACTGCACAAAGAAATAACGAGTTCGGCGCTCTTCTTCCTAGCATTCGTCATGCTTACAGAGCCACTCACCGCACCAACTACGCCTGGCAAGCAAATAGGGTACGCCATTTTGGTCGCGCTGCTTTTTCCGCCGCAGGTACATTTTGACAATTGGTATGGCACGCCCGAAATAGCACTGGTAGTAGGGAATATCTTTAGTTATCTTTTAGGGTCACGCGCAAAGATACTCCTCAGGCTCCGAAGTCGCACTATTTTGTCGCCAGATATAGCCGACTTTACTTTTATCCCCGAAAAAAGTCTTACCTACCAACCCGGGCAGTACATGGAGTGTACCTTGCAGCACCCGCACACCGACTCCCGCGGTGCGCGGCGTTACTTTACACTCGCTTCATCACCGACCGAGCCAGAAATCCGGATCGGCATAAAAATGTATCAAAAGAGCAGCAGCTACAAACATGCCTTGCTCGGAATGGACAGCAATACACCATTTGTGGCTGCACAGGTTAGCGGCGATTTTACGCTTCCGAAAGACGCCCGTCAAAAAATAGCATTCATTGCCGGCGGCATCGGCATCACCCCGTATCGTAGTATGCTCAAATACCTTCTGGACAGGAACGAACCGCGGCCGATCATCATGCTCTACACGGCTACGAAGGCGGCCGATCTCGTGTATACCGATGTTATTGAGGACGCTCGCCAGCGCCTCAAGGTCCCGACGTTCTATATAGTGAGCGAATCATCACCCCAGACTAGCAACTCTTCTGTACAAACTGGCCATATAACCTCGGAGCTTATACAACAAACGATCCCCGACTATGCCGAACGGCTCTTTTACCTCTGTGGCCCGCCTAGCATGATTCACACAACGGAGGCCATACTGAGAAAGTTAGAAATTTCGCACCGGCACATCAAAAAAGACTTTTTCTCTGGCTACTGATCTGCTTATATTGATCGTATGAAGAAATCCTTTACCCACGAAGATGCCGCCAAATTAGTCGATTGCGCTGTGGAACTAGCGAAAACCGTGGCCACTGACGAAAAAGGCCCGCAACCCATGGCTATCTGCTGTATGAAGGCCGACCAGGGCGTTATGGGCACGCCTACGGCTTTCCGTTGCATGGACACTGTGAAGGCTACAAGCGCCACGTTTGCTATCCACAAGGCCTACACCGTGCTGCTCTATCAGGCAGACACCAAAAAGCATGCCGACCGTATCAAGGATGGCAGCTGGAGCGAAGTCGATATGCTTTTAATGGCGCAAACTATACCCCAATTTACTCCATGGGATGGTGGCATCCAAGTTAAGGATGATGCTGGCAAGGTTGTTTGCTCGCTCGGTGGCGCAGGACGCACGAGTGAGGGTGATCGCCGGTTAATGGTGCTGGCCGCCCATAAAATGGGCTACGAAACTAATTTCGACGAGAGGGGCGAGCCACTCGCTCAATTAAAGCCATAAACTTTCTCAAAAAAAGTGATGCGCCAAGTGCAACAGCCCTAGATAACCCTCTGAGACCTATTATGAGTTATGAAGACCTAATACTCCCAACAAGCAGCGTGCGATAGCGGCAGATGCATAAAAACGGGGAAATCTAATCATCCTAGCCTCGCTAAGCTTGATTCTTATATCACGTGCTTTTAAAATCGAAATATACTAAGATAGACCCATGGTTACTGACACCGAAGCAATTGACGCAAAAAAACAATCACAAGACTACCCTAAATTGGTTCTCATTAGAGGTTTGCCAGGCAGCGGGAAATCCTACCTAGCAAATGCGATGAAGGACTCACTGGGTCCAGACAAGGTGGTGACGCTCGACCCGGATGCGACAGATTACAAAAGCCAGGAGTATGTTGATTTTTCCAAAGCGCTCGCCGCAGACGGCGTTGAGGAAAAATTCTATCCATATCGCTTCGTGCGCGCCCAAGCATACGAAGGAATTGTCAAACACAAGATCATTATCTGGAACCAGGCCTTTACTAACCTAGATGGATTTCAAAAAACAATCGCTAACCTACAGGCCTATGCCGCAGATCGTGGCACCCAGCTTCCGCTGCTCGTGGTAGAAGTTGCCGTCAACGAAAAAACCGCAAAGGCACGCGTTGCCGATCGGGCAAAGCAAGGCGGCCATAATGTTCCAGAAGAGGCTTTTGCGCGGTTCATCAACGATTACGCAAGCTTTGCGGACCAAGGCTACAATATCGTTGGCGTGAACGGTGAGGATGACATCGCTAGCTCGGTAGCCGCTGTCACAAAAGCATTACAAAAACTATAAAAAATATTGGGAGATGGGGATTAGTCCTTCAAGTTTTCGAGATCGCGAAGGGCGTGTAGATTAGCACGCACGATCGATTCTAGCTCAGGGTGGCAGGCAACAAAACTGCGTGATTCGTAAGTGTATACGTCGTCTTTGATCGGTATAATACTGCCACCGGCTTCGCGTACTAGTAAGGCGCCTGGGGCATAATCGTGTGTATAGCCATTGCCATGGAGCTGAAAGCGAGCCGCAACCAACCCTTCGGCCACCAGGGTAAAACCGTAGCCACCGCCAGGGTCACCCGTTTCATAGCGTATCCCTTTTGATGCAAACATGACATCCAGATCGTCCATAAAGCATGTCTTACAGAGAGCAATAGAGGGCAGGGGTATGGCCCCCAGGTCTAAGCGGGCACCATTTTTATAAGCACCACTTCCTTTTCGCGCTATGAACATATCGTTGTGAGATGGATTATAGATAACCGCGGCAGCTGCTTCACCGTCCTGGATGAGCACTGCCATATTCGTAAAAGCGGGGATTCCTTCAATAAAGCTCTTCGTACCGTCAATAGGGTCAACCAGCCAAAAAGCTCCCGACAAATGCGCCGCATACCCAGTCTCTTCACCAAATACCGGCACATCAGGAAAGCGTCGAGCCAGTTCGGCTTGTAGCCTGAGTTCAACTTCTATATCGGTATCAGTCACGGGTGAACCGTCCTCTTTGCTGGTATGACTAATATGGCCAGCTTGCTCCAGCAAATGCGAACGGAAGTGCCTGAATACGTCCTGAATAATTAGGACAGCGTCGTCAATCTGATCAGCCGAGAGTCGGCTGACAGGGCCGTGAGGTGGATTCATGGTCTAATTATATCAAATATCCGAATAGAGAGTCCCACCGATTTGTCCCAGCCCTCATGGCCAGCTGGTCACCCCACTATGCCGTTCTGTCATGGGTAGGCAATCACGCTATGGGTGCCAATGCCGTTTCAAACAATTCTGAGCAACTGGCTACACCGCTTACTCGTGGCCTTATGGAAGCGGCGCATGTTAGGACAACCCCCACGTTTTGGGCGCAGCCTGCCGACATGCAAAAACTTCCAGCTTTCGTCTTTAGCTACATGGGCATACAGAGCCCGGCTGCCGACCTGTATCCCAGCTGGTATAAGCAATAGTCAACCGAACATTCATCTCAATAGAAAATAGCCCGCACTACCTGCACTGTGGCAAAAGATAGTTCATTTTTCTCTAATCAAGTTACTGCATATACCGAAAATTGACGTGCTACTTGCTCGACAGTTACTATAGTCATAGATGTAAGCAAGAGCATAATGAAGTCGCACAAAATCTACGCTTTTATCGGCCTCATCGTAAGTCTCCTACTCGGGCTAGTAAGCGCTCTCCTACTAAACGACCAGACGCCAGGATTCCGCGTCACCTTGGGCATATCGTTAGTCGCGTTCTTGTACTCTGTGGCTGCGATACCATTTTTTCTCTTAAGCCTTAAGCACTTCAAAAAGGAGTTGCGCCGGGCATATCGAGTCCTGTGCTACGGCATCGGCTTCATGGGACTGGCACAAATCCAACTCCCCGTTACCACTTATTTTAATTGGATCTTTTGGCAGGATTCCGGAGCGATTGCCATCCCTTATCTAGTGGGCATCCTCTGTATCTTCTGGGGCGTACGAATGTTTGCACGCATATTCAACATCAGAGGTTTTTGGACATCCTTTCTTTGGGCGGGGTTCCTCACCGTGATACTGTCCTTGATATCGCTCTTTCCGCCGCATGTACATCAGCCTGGAGTAGACGAGGCGACATATCATCTTTCTGTAGCCCTCACTATCCTCGATTCAGTCTATGCCACCTTTGCGGCAGTAATGATCTTCAAGATACGCCGTAAGATTGGACCAATCTATCAACTGTCAATGACATGGCTGTGCGTGGCACAGACGACGTTTACATTTGGGGGTTGGCATTATCTCGTTAACCAACTCGCTGTGCCGCCAGGGAATTGGTATTACGATTTTAGTATATCCTTGGTGCCGTTCGCGTTATCCGGCCTATTTTTTGTACTATCGGGGGTAGCCTTTGACAATGCTGGATCTATCCTTGTGCATGCGCCAGAAACCGAGCAACAAACTTCGCCTCGCCTGGTGCTAGACGTTGTGCTGTACTTAGCAGGCCTCGCCTCTAACCCCTCCGATATCGACCCATTTCTCGATAACGTACGCGAAGTAACGTCAGGTTTACAACCTGGTCAGGTTTTATCTCCCCAGGATGTAAAACATCTTGCCAATACCTACAACAAACTTGAAGGATACCTCACGCAGCATGACCCCCTGCGGGTTTTTACGGCTGCCGAGCTCCATAACAAGATTACTCAACAGTTCGCTGTCGACACTACAACCAAAGCATTATTATGGGAAGAGGGTCACGCCAGCCGTAGTGCTCATGGCAGGACGTCCAAGGGTTGATGAAGAAACAATCTTCATAGAGCAACACAGAATACAGGCCAGGGGAGTCAGACACGACATCGCGACTTTGCCCACAGATGGGTATTCCCCTCAATCAGTCATGGGTATTTGGGCGACGCTCGACATCGATAAAGGCCCAGGAGCAGATCTGGGACCATTACTTGACACAAGCGGTATACGGTTAGTCGAGCAAAAACTACTTCGCGTTCTAACTGAGAGAGTCCAACTTAGTCTCCCTATGGATTGAACCTTGTAAATCAAAAGCTAGCACCAAGTATAACTAGTTCGACAGTGCATGCGTAACATCGTATAGTATACTCATGAGTTCTTTATCGCGTAACACCCCTCCCGGAATATGCGATCACTATGATAATTTTGCAGATTTTAGCAAAGAATGGCTCGAAAGAGACGTCGTCCCTTGGTCCGTGGCGATGCATTACCAGATTCATCCAAGTCAGCACTTCGGCGACAAGAGCTCCGTCGAAAAATTTTACAAGGATTTTGTAAGTAAAGGGAACCGGCGTATTGGCCACTTTCTGATGTTCTCACAGCGTGAGAACGATTCAGAGCAAAGACGACAAGTCGATGCCTTTAAAGTAGCGCGAGGAGTTGGCGAAACAGTATTCACGGCCACACTAACTCACACTATACTTGGTAGTCTGCAACAACACGCTGGAACAAATAATCCATACCTCAATGACTGGCTCTACGATAGTGCGTTAGGACTTCCGGGGTCGTTTTTGAGCATACATCACAACTACGCCAATTACCCACACGACACTCCCGATACTGTTGTTTTCATGAGCTATAAGCGCCAGCCAACCTCTGATTCTACTGATTCAGAAGTTACACTTGATGGCTGCGATGTCTACACACCGCCTTTCCCCCCAGGTCTACACCAATATGTGAGCGCCTGGGAAAGGATATTAAGTCACACTATCCAGCTTTCCGCCGCAGCAAATTCTACCACCTAAGCTGCGAAAGCGTCACCTTTAACGCCCTTTACGAGTTAATTAGTGGCCTGTCAGTGTCAAGGGCTCAAGACAAGAAGCCCTAGATTATTATACCGAGGCTACGCCGCCAACCCGCATCTTCGCAGCGGCGCGCTCAAGCACGGCGAGATTTTTCTCGATAGCCTCGAACGCCGCACACGTTTCTGGATTCCAACCTGGCACGTGGTGAATTTTACCGTCGCAGCTATTAGAATCTATCAACCGGGTGACGATCCCAACACCAGCGCGCCCTCCTAGGCTATAAACGATGACGCTGTCCAATCTCAAGTAATGATTAAATCCTAGAACTCCAGGCCATCCCTGACCAAATCTTACGATAGGAGCTGGCACCAGCTGGGATAGTATCTACGAAAATCCACCACGTTTGCACAGCTATGGTAGTCTGGTTCAGCCATACGCCAGGCCAGAAGCGATCTAAAAAATAGCGGGGTGGTTTTTACCTTTTAGACTTTGGGGTGCTAAGAGAGTAATTATGTATCTGTCGTAGAGCCGGTATGTTCGTCGCTGTTAAGCCAAGCGATAGCTTCTGCCTCGTCCGAGAATCCTTTGAATGCACCACCGTCGCTCATCTTAAGCGCTGAAAGCGAGGAAAAGAAGATCCCACCCAGCTCATTGCGCTTCAGCACTACGGCTACTTTTTTAAAGACACGCAATTTCCATAGGATGCGTACACCTTTTAGCTGTACCGGAAAACTGACAGACGACTCAACTTCTTGAATGTTATCCAGCAACCTGTCAACATGGCCCTCTTTAGCCAACGCTATGGCCGCCTCAGCCGGCTTTTCAAGGCCGTCCAGCTGCATATCACCCCATGTTTTGAGGTAAATATAGGTTCCTCTATTTTCCACCTTGAACTGATTTTTTGACACCACCCTCACCCTGTTTATCATCTTCAGTGTAGCAACTCGTTATGGTTTTATGCAATTGTTACGCCGCGACAGGTACAATAAAGGTGTGGAACAAACGCTGCGCAAATTACTGCGAGAAACATGGGCTTCGCCAGTCTTTGGCGACTCATTTCCATCAGTTGTCGCGTCGCAACAAAATAGAGTAACGGAAACGGCACAGATACTGGCACAACATTTTTCTAAAGGACTATATAGCTACATTCGTCCAGTATATACCGACAAAAGTGAAGCCGAAGTGCGGGCCATCGTATCGCAAATTGCTCCAAAAACTATCAGCTTCTGCCCAGCCTTGACCGCAGGCGAATTTGACGACCAACAGCAGTTGTTGGCGATTTCGCTGGCTATTGGACTCATGTACTGGGGCGATCAAACTATGGATCGCGGCGACCTAGCTATGCCATACGCTATTCGGCTGCTGGTTGGCGAACATCCGGCTATTCCAAACAACCTGCGATTGACAGCGGCCCGGCAGCACAGAGCGTTGCGAGGCATCAGGGAGCAGGTTACTCGCTTTTCGCAACCCGAGGACGCCGCACTCGTGCTCGACTGCTTTGACCGGCAAGTGCTCATGAATGAAGTACGCTTAGATATGCTGAGTCGTCAGTATACCGATTGTCCTACGGACATTCGTCAAGATTTTCTGGCTACTCACGCTAGTCGCATTGCCCGCTATATGGTCGTTGACGCCGGCTTCCCCAGCGTCTCATCCTCACTCTATACTATTTACCGCCAATACGAACCTGATCTGCCACCTCTCGCAGAAATCTATGCCTCGCAAGAATTGACGCGCCTGCTGCAGATCTGTAATGCTGTCGTGCGCGTAGCCGACGAGCTGGGCGACTGGCAAATGGACAGCGGCACACATCCCGAATGGGGAAGTTTCTGCATCAACCTGTTTAATCAAGCGCACCCGGCATTACTTGCAGCCTTCTTTACATTGGCAGATATACCCCTCAGTCTTCAACCTACACTTAGACAGGCTTTTACTGCTTTCCAGGATGATAAAACCCGTGAGGCTGCCGGCGAGACTGTGATGCATATTTTCTTCGATCACGTTAAAACAGCTATCCAGACATTACCGCTGGATGCTCAGCGCCGCTATACACGCTACATTACACTATGCAAACGCGTGCTCGAAATCGGGTATGTCAATCGGGTAGGGGATATCACGCTCAGCGGTATATCTGAATAAGCCCACCTCACAGAAGAATCAAGCCACAGGATCGGTCGTGCACCTAGCCGGAATGCTTGGGGTGGCAAGGTGTATCTAGGTAACTAGGGCAGGGACAAGATGCTCTCCATTGTGCAGATGGTAGTCTAGTCCGCCCGCAGGAACGGCGAACCCAAAAATGGCAGCAATGAAAGCAGAAAAATAAAAGAACACACCGAGAAGGCGTGTTCTTTTAAGGGCAAGTGACCGGTCTATTACATTTGTGTCAGTTCGTACACACGAGCTTCGCAACCGACGTTGTTAGCCATTGGGCTCTGCTTTACCATAGCCACGGCGTCGTCGAGGCTTTTTGCCTTGATGATGTAATAGCCAACCACGTTGTCATCGCTGGCATCGCTCGTATTACCTTCACGGACCACAGCTTTGGCAGCGACTGGCCTGCCACCGTCAACGAGGGATTCGCCCACAACTTTTTTATAGTAATCACCCCATTCTTCGAGGGTTCCCGTTGCTGTAATGTCGTTGCTGTGACCAACGATAAGATAGTTTTGCATAATTTCTCCTTATTTTATTACTTGGATGTATTGTTTTGAAAGGACGGCCGCGAGCGCGTTTTTGCAATCGTTCAGCTTTGATTTATCACTTCATGGTCGTCCTTTCAAAGCGCAGGTATAGTTATATGAGTTGCCAATTTTCCCCCTCATTTATTGCTCCACTTCTTAGCAGTCAAGCCAGCAATGTAGTTCTCGAGCGTTTCGTCGTCGTGTCCATACTCCAAGTGATACGCCATAATCCAGTCCTGCGCCGCAGCGAGCGAAGCGCGCCTAATGGCCACAAAATTCACCCGGCCAACCTTGCGCCGTTGAAGCAGTCCGGCGTCTTCGAGCGCACGGATGTGCCGATGAATCGAGGGCAGCGAAAGCCCGTGCTCTTCCGCTAACTGGCCAACCGTTGCCGGCCGATATGACAGTGTACGCAGTATCGCACGGCGTTTTTCATTGCCGAGGGCAAGAAACACCGCATCTAACACTTTGGGATCGTGGCCATCACTTAACATGTACGTTAAGTATAATGTGGAGGTTTGCTTTTTGCAAGTGATTTGTCGAGCGTCTCAGCAACTACTCTCGGGTGGTAATAGCCATAAGGTCACTCCATTGCACCGGCAGGCTCTTCTGCGATCAAGTCTTGTCTGATTGCGAGGTTTATCGCCATAACAGATGCAAGTAGTCTATAGCCTATGCTATGCTTGCATCAAACTAGGAAGGGCTTATTCGGTCGCACTACTGACGAGCGGAGCGTGCAGAGTCAAAAACACAAAAAAGGGAGTAAGTTGTGGCAAATCATAAGCAAGATGTACTCATACCGCCAAGGCTAAAAGCCGGTGACCACGTCGTTCTCGTTTCACCCGCAAGTCCGGTATCTACACAATGGGTAGAAGGCGGCGCAAGCGTGTTGCGGAACTTAGGCTTGGTAGTTGAATATGGCGCACATGTCTATGATGTAGACCACACGCTCGATTACTTGGCAGGTAAAGATGAAGACCGACTGGCCGACATCAATAACGCCTTACGCGACCCAGGAATCAAGGCAATTATAGCCACACGGGGCGGCAAAGGTGCCTATCGCATTGCTGACGGCCTAGACTTCGAGGCAGCCACGAAGCGCCCCAAGCTTTTGATAGGTTTTAGTGAGATTACAATTCTGCATATGGCACTCTTAAAAAACTGTGGGCTTATCGGCATACACGGCGCAGCCTGGGATGAAAGTTTTGGCGCAGAAACGGCCGCATCGTTCGTAAAAGCAGTAACGACTACGAACCCGATAATCGTTCGCGCTGCAACCGACGAACCTACTCACGTCCTAACCACCCATGGTAAGGCCCAGGGAGTACTTATAGGTGGCAATCAAGATTCAATCGCCACCGGTGCGGGGTGGGTATTACCTAGTTTTGATAAAGCGATCCTGCTCATAGAGGCCACCAACTTACGGCTTGGGCATATTGACCGGCAGCTCACCATGCTCATAAAGACTGGAATTATCCAGAATGTTGTGGGCGTTGCTATAGGGCAATATACAGATTGCGGAAGCGCTACCGACCCCACGACCGATGTACACTGTACCGAGATTGACATTTTGCGTGACCGTTTCAGGCTGCTCGGTGTTCCAATCTTAGGCGGCTTGCCGATAGGACATGGCAAGAATCCGATTGCCGTACCTATCGGCACCGCGGCAACACTGGATGCAGATAATGGAACACTGACCGTTGCGGCAGGCGTAAAGTAATCACTAAGAAGTACAGGGAAGCCGAACTCGAATAACAGGTATATGTAATGTCGGCCTACAGCCTAATCTACTGTAAGTGAACTGGGCTGTATATCCCTTCAGGGGATCCTCAAATCTTCCATCTTCATATGGAGGTCGGGCAGATTTCATAGAATGTCGACTAGGAGGCTAACTATCTAAGCTAGCAATCTTCTAAGAGGGGGGCGTAGAGCAGGAACTTGACGTCACTATACACTCGATGTATAGTGACAAGTATGTCAACTTCCTATGCCTTGCTTGGAATGCTCGGCGGACGGCCGAGTTATGGATACGACCTAAAGCATGCATACGATGTTTTGTATGGACGTAGTAAACCCCTCGCCTTCGGGCAAGTATACGCTACGCTTGCCAGGCTACTCCGCGACAAAAAAATAGCCGTCCACGATATGATTAGAGAAAGTGGCGGCCCAGAACGCAAACAATATGCCATTACTCCTCTTGGGCGAGAAGATTTAGAAGCTTGGCTAACCCAGCCGGAGCATATGACATCGGATAGCCAGGCCGTTCTTTTCGCTAAAATTGTGACCGCCATACTTCTCGATAAAGAGCCTAACATCTACCTGGACACCCAACGAGCGGCTCACCTGGCGCGCATGCACGAGCTTACCGAAAAACGCCGCACTGGAGATTTTGCCGAATCGCTTCAAGCAGATTATGTGTTATTTCACCTAGAGGCAGACTTGCGGTGGATTGATATAACTTCAGCACGTTTGCGAACATTAACAAGGGAGATACTAGGTGAGCGGCAACGACTATATATTACAAGCTAACAATGTAAAGAAAACTTTTGGGCAAACGCCAGCTTTGCAAGGCGCAGACTTAACGATACGTAGAGGCGAAATGGTAGCCATCATGGGGCCCAGCGGCTCCGGCAAATCCACCTTATTACACTGTCTAGCTGGTATTTTTGCACCGGATAGCGGGGAAGTCTGGTTTGATGGCAAGCGCTTGGACACACTGAGCGAAACAGCACGCACGGAGTTACGGCGCACCGCATTCGGCTTTGTATTTCAATTCGGACAATTGGTACCAGAGCTAACGGCTGCCGACAATATCGCGCTGCCTTTATTACTTGATAAAGTCCAACGCAAAGAGGCCTACAAACGAGCGGCGTCATGGCTGGAACGGCTTGGACTAGAAGGGCTGGGCAATCGGCGATCAGGGGAAATTTCGGGCGGACAAGCGCAGCGTGTTGCATTGGCTCGCGCACTCGTCATTCAGCCTAAAGTACTTTTTGCCGACGAACCTACCGGAGCACTAGACTCTCTAACCGGTGAAAAAGTTATGGACCTAATGGTAGATATAGCTCGCGAAGAAGGCACAACGGTTGTACTCGTGACACACGACGCTCGCATAGCGTCATACGCCGAACGTGCGGTTACGGTGCGTGACGGCAAAGTTGCAACGAATACAAAACAGGTAGCCGGAGCGATCAAATAATGTTCCGCTTTGGCTTGCGCTTGACCTTACGTAGCGGTAAGGAGGCATTCGCGCGGCTGCTACTCACTATGATCGCAGTCAGTATCGGTACAGCCATATTGTTCGCTGCACTTGCAGACTTTCATGCATTTCAGGCAGCTAACAACCGTCCGGCGTGGGAGAAGACCGGGCAGGCCGCCGATGACCAGATGTTTACCTCTAGAGCTTCGCTGCCAACGACGCAAGGCAAGCTGCTCTGGAACTATAATAATGACATTTTTAAAGGCAAGACCATTGAACGGCTGGGAGTTGCCGCGATAAGTACCAGCGCACCAGTTTTACCAGGTATTTCCCGGCTGCCGGCTGCCGGTGAATATTACGCCTCACCCGCACTTACTACGTTGTTGCACCGCACGCCTTACAATATGTTAGGGGCCCGTTTTCCCGGCAAACAAGTAGGAGTTATTGGCAAGGAGGCGCTAACGAGCCCTGACGAGCTCGTGATCTTTATAGGCTACAATCTGGCAGAGCTGCGAGCGCTTCCTACAACCATTGGCGTAAATACTATTGCTAGCGCTCACCAAACGAACGTCTGGACGGGCTATTTCCGCTATGCGTATATTTTTGGTACGCTAGCGCTCTTATTTCCTATACTGCTCTTAATTAACACGGCTACACGCCTCGCCGCAGCACGACGCGAAGAACGCTTCGCAGCGCTACGCTTAGTGGGCGCAACACCACACCAGCTTAATGTTATTGCTTCAGTTGACGCATTTGTGAGCGCTCTGTTCGGTGTGTTGCTGGGCGCGGGTATTTTCCAGTTTATACAATCGTCATTAGCTAAGGCGAGTATTACGGGCGGACATTATTTTGCAAGCGATGTGACGCCTACCCTATTGGGCTATGGCGTTACAATTCTCCTAGTCCCGATAGCATCAGCGATTGCCGCACTCATTTCGCTGCGCAGAGTCCGCATCTCACCACTTGGCGTTAGTCGCAAAACCACCCCGCCCGCACCAAAGGCATGGCGCACCATACCACTCCTGGCTGGCATTGGGCTATTCGCACTCGGCATCGCCATGACCACCCATCAAACTATCGCTGCGCCAGTCTATGTGGGACTTATCCTTATCTTAATTGGTTTCAGCATAGGCGGCCCTTGGATGACGATGACTTCAGCGCGTGTGTTAAGTAAGTTAGTACCAAGTGCTTCATCGCTTCTCGCAGCGCGACGTCTGGCTAATGATCCTAAAACAGCATTCCGGGCAGTAAGTGGCCTCGTACTAGCAGCCTTTCTTGGCACAACACTTGCCGCACTATTGCCATCTATAAACTCTACTACCGCTACGCCAAGTGCTACCGCGCTACAAAATGTCTTACTGGTTAGCCTCACTCCTGGTGTGCTGTGTGGTAATGAAGTAAATTGCACTGGCGCTAATCGCCCTACGACCACTACCGACGGCGAGTTTGGACTTACGCCGCAGACCGGCGCAACACTTCTAAACGGACTGCGAAATTTTCCAGACATTACTACCATCCCGCTGTATGCAAATCCTAAGGCAATCGATGCCGCGCAGCATATGGAAGGTGGTGCTCCCACGCCCGGGCAACAAATGCCCGGTGACAGCATCATACGCTGCAGCGACTTACAAAAGGTATCAGTGCTCGGTACATGTCCCGTGGGAGCAAAAGCGGTGGTTGCAGCGCCAGACTTTATGAGCGACAACCCAAGTTACAGCACGCAAGCTATAGCTAGCCCAGCCAGCGAAGCCGCTTCAGATAACGTTACCGGGCTGTACCTAAGCACACTGCTCATCAAAGTCAGCAACCCCAATACACTAGAAGAGGTCCGAACATTTCTGGCAACCCATACTAGCACATCGCTTTCCGGCACAGCTCCCCGGACGTTTGGCGAAGCAGTAGCAGTAAGATTATCAATTAGTGTTACTATCCAAAGGATTTTTAACGGCGCAGTAGCGCTGACCCTGTTCATAGCTGGTTGCAGCCTTGCCGTTACCGTTGGCGGCAGCATGGTAGAACGCAAGCGACCATTTAGTTTACTCCGCCTCAGCGGCGTGCCAACCTCTGTTCTATACAGGGTTGTGCTGTATGAAGCAGTTATGCCGCTCCTCGGTGCAGCCGTAGCGGCGGCAAGCATCGGCTATGGCATCGCCCTTATTACAGTCGAAAAGATTGGAGCAGCTGGCACCCGCGTCCCCACACTAGGTCACAATTATTTCATTGTGATGGGCTTTGGGCTTATTGCTTCCTTAATTGTCATCTTAATGACGCTGCCTTTACTCGGCCGCATCACCAAACCAGACGAAGTCCGCTTCGAGTAAGATACTCGAAATTCCACACATACAAGAAAAGCAAACAGCCTACTTACAGTATACTTGGTGGAACTTTTCCGATTTGGAAAGTCGCTTGGTGGCGGGAGCTACCGCGGAGAAGTAGCCATGCCCCGTGTAGCGTGGCTGCTGCAAGGGAGGCTATCCTGTTGCACCGATAGGCTCTTCTGCAACTCGGTCTTCTTGCCTGATTGCAAAGTTCATCGCAATAACAGACACAAGTATTACCAGTCCACCTACCAGTTCTCGGCCACTCAATACCTGTTGGTAAAAGGCGAAGCCGGCAAGAGGACCAAAAACCTCTTCAAGCGAAAGTATATTACCAGCAATAATGGCACTCACGTGCTCAAAGCCATAACTGATAAAGTAGTTGACCAATACACTTAATGTGCCCGCCGCTATAACCACCAGCACGAACTGCATATTCCAATGGCTAGCTGGAATCATCCAGCGATGATCAGATATAACGCTGATTACATAAGCGAACAAGCCGCTGAGCGCCATGAATGCTACGGTAATCTCCTGATTATTAAGAGTGCCATCATGCCATTTCCGAGTTACGAGCATCGCTGAGTAAAACAAGGCAGATACTAATGAAAGCACCGCTCCGGCGTTAAGGTGAGCTAACGAGTGTGTGTCCGTCACAACAACCATCGCGGCACCCATAAACGCTACGAGAGTTATGAGGGCCTTTCGCGTCGTAAATCGCTCATGCAAAAGAACCACGCCCAAGAGGGGTATTACCGGTACGACTTGCATAAAGCTAACAACACCGGCATCAGCTTTTTGCGATGCCAGAGTAAACAATCCTAGTCCAATGACCTGACCAACAAGCACTCGAAGAATAAGAACTGACCACTCACGCACAGTCAGTGTGAGAAATTTTTGCAGGTTTATCTTTCGCCAAAAGACAAACAGCGCCACGATTAACCCAACAACAAAACGCAAATACCACTGCTCGAATAAGCCCAACCCTCCTCCCAGATAACGGGCTAATACAGGCATAAGCCCGAAACCTGCAGACACCAGGGCCAAAGCAATAAGACCGTTGTTAGTATAATGTTGTTTCCGGACCTTCATGACAGCATTATACCAATTGGGGCATGAGGGGTTTACCTCTACGACAGATCCGATGGCTAAGAAAAAGAGGTGGCCTAATTGAATTGAACTAGCATCTTACCTGTATGGGAATAGAGCAGGGGGCTGTAGACTACCGAACCAACGCTCCACCAAGCACTTGCAACACTTGCCCGGTAATATAACTAGCCTCTTCGCTCGCCAAAAAGAAAGCCATGCCGGCAATGTCCTGCGGTGTTCCTGGTCTCTTAAGCAGTGTCTGTGCAATGAGACTCTCGTGGCGTTCCGGCGTCAGAGTATCGCCAAAGAACTCTGTATCCGACACATAACCCGGCGCAATGACGTTGACGGTAATTTGCTTAGCGCCGAGTTCGTTCGCCAGCGCATACGAATAGCCAATGACGGCAGCTTTCGCTGCAGAGTACGCTGGACCGCCGCCCTTAAGGGCGCCTATGGAACTAAGGTTGATAACCCGACCGTCAGGGGAGGCCAATATATCCTTGAGGGCTTCGGTTGTAAGCACCGCCGACAGAACATTAGCTTCGTAATTTTGCGTGAACTGTTCGGCTATATCCTCTAGGCTATCGCCTCGGCGCTGTATTGAGCCACCCGCGTTATTTATGAGCACATCAATGCTCTTGACGCCTTTCTCTGGAAGCGCCTGACGGAGTGCCATTACGCCTTTGGAACTGGATAGGTCGGTCGCTACATAACCGGTCGGTGCGTCGTCCTGTTGATTTTGACTGAGCTGTTTGGTCGCTTCTTGCAGCACGGACTCGCGTCGGCCAACAATAATAACCTGGTCGCCAGCTGTGACAAAACGCTTAGCCATTGCTAGGCCAATGCCCGTGCCACCGCCAGTTATGAGAATAGTTCGGGGATGCTTCATGCACTCATCATACCCTAGTGAAAAGCTACAACGCCTAAGTCCCGACTAATACTAAAGCCTTCAAGCGGCCCAAAAGAGTGGTCCACGGTATCAAAAAGCTCATCTTTAAGAACCTTTTCGAGACCAATCATCGTGCCATCGTGAGATACGATAAGGGCTCGTTCGCCATCCTTCAGCCGCTCCATTATCTCCCTAATCATGCCTCGCATGCGCGCTCCTGCGTCACGTACATCCTGAACAAGCGAAGCGTCCTCCCATATGGCACCTATAATGCCTAAGGGATGTACCTTTTGAGCCTCACTCAGCTTATCGAGCTTGCCATCAGGAAAAGAAGGAACATTCGCTCTAATATCGACCTTTACGGGTAGTCTGGAGACGAGTTCAGCTGTCTGTATTGTCCGGTTGCGTTCCGACGCGAACGCATAGTGAAAGCTGCCGATACGTTGTGCCTGTAAATTACACGCAGTTATGCCTTCTGGCGTTAATTCGTCGCCATTCTTCTCGCCATGACGAATGACAATTATCTCTTTCACAAAACTTACTATACCAAAACAAAAAGACATCTGCTGGGGGGTCTTTAAGCATAAGCACAACGGTGAGCCGTGTGCAAAAAAGTTTACACCTCCTCAAGGAAGAGGTGATCCGCTGGAGAGGAATCGTCGGTAGTGCCTATGAACAAAAGTGATACTACATTAGTAATCCGATCCCATCAGACGTACACACCCACAATAGGGGGTAGTGTAAATGGTTACGATTCTATCGATCCACGGGGTAGGAATACCGCCATCGCTGGGTCTAATGCACGAGCACCCTCAGGGCTAGTCTGTTGCCATTCTTCGACCAGGATACGTATCCCAGACACATCCGTCTCTATGCCATGGGCTAGCGATAAGCTAGTCACCACAATGTTAGTTACAGCCAATGCACCAGTATATTTCTGTACGTAGTCTGCCCGTAACGCTTCGGGCGATTGATACCCAAAGTGTTTATCTGCTAGGTTACCGGCAGTTACGCGCGGCTCCGTATTATCCGTTCTTCGATTAAATGTAGCGTAACCATGAGTAGATATGGATACAGTGGGTGGTAAATAGGACGCTGCCTGATTTGGCGTCTCAATATCTACAGTCACTAACCTGTCGCTGGCCGGAAGACGCAAAGTGGGCTGCCAACTACTACCATAGTGTCGACGCTGGTAGGTTTCAGTGGACGTTTCAGTAATCCTAGCGCCGCTCTCACCAAAAGAGACTGGACCACCCAGTAGAGCGGCAGCCCTCACTATACGTCTTCCCTTGAAGAACCGACTGTCCGAGTAAAAGCCAGTTGGCGGTATGTCCATTGGATGGTGCCCAGCAGCAGGAAGCTTGTTTAATTCTCCGTAGCCATGACTTGCAACGCCACCAATATATACCTTTGTTTTCTTAACAAGGCCAGAGAGCTGGCGATGAGCAGCTACTAGCTCTGGCGTGCCGTAAGTCTTCATATAAAGGTATACTGTATCATATTTGATCGAGTCATACAACTTTCTTAACAGGGGTGGATTTATGATAAACAAAAAGAGGTGATACAAATCGTTACGTATCTACCTCTGTTATTTTCGTGTGGTGACCCCTGCGGGAGTCGAACCCGCGATCTTCAGGATGAGAACCTGACGTCCTGGACCACTAGACGAAGGGGCCGCATGCCATTGACTATAAGTCGTTATCGGCTTCAATATCCTACCATAACAGAGACAAAGACTCAAGATTGCGTGGCCATTGCCTAGGAAAGCCATAAGCAGTAACGTATACTTTAGGGCATACCATCATGAAGGATACTGTTAGCGTCGTTGCCCAGCGTTGGTACCGCCTCTATTTTGGGCTGGTAGTGCTGCTATGCCTATTGTTAGCAATAGGCTGTTTGCTTGTCCGCTTCGTACCCAGTTTCGGCCGTCACCTAAGTAGCTTCGCCCTGGGCGATGTTACATTGCTGCTCGCAGCTATACCTCTTGCATATAGCGCTACTCTATACTGGCTTATTGCCAGAAAAAACACACCCACAGCCAGCCTTGGCTTATCGATGATGCTTTCTTTCGTACTCTTAAACGGCTTAATGCGCACTGACGGCACGGTAGGGGTGTGGCTGTATGTAAGCATTTGGCTGCTCAGTGTCGCCTTCGTAGGGATGTATGGTCTCCAATTACTGTTTGGTTCATTTCTATTAACACTTGTATACGTGTTAATCACCAGTGAATTCCGCGTGCAGGCGATCCATCTTTCTTCATGGGTACTCGTGGGGGGCACGGCAGTACTTTCTGCAGCCACATATAGTCTGTGGCGCAAAGCGTTTGTGAACCCGGCAGACAGACAGCTGAATCAGCTGAGTGGAGCGCTCAAGAGTAACCAGGAGCAATCGTCGATCCTGATCCAATCGATTGCCGACGGCGTGATTGTCATTAACAGCGAAGGTAAGATCAGCCTTATTAACCAAGCAGCGTCGCTTATGACACAGTGGTCGGTTGCCGATGCCTTAGGCCTCGACGTACATCTTGTGGCTCAGCTGACCGATGAAAAAGGCGGAGACATCCCCCCGGACGACAACCCCTTCAATAAAGTACTGGCGCGTAAAGAGCGGGTGAATACCAGCCTGCAGCTCTTGGGCAGGCAAGGACGTAAGCAGATCATCAGCATGGTGATTTCTCCTGTTGAGATACCGGGCGGAGGTGTAGGCGGTGCAGTGGCAGTGATCCATGATATTAGCCAGGCGCGGGCGGCAGAGAAGCAAAGCGCCGAATTTATCAGCACCGCCTCGCACGAAATGCGTACCCCCGTAGCGGCGATCGAAGGGTATCTAGCGTTGGCCTTGAATGAAAAGGTAAGCACCATCGACAGTCGCGCGCGGGGCTATCTCGAAAAGGCACACAGCAGCACCGAACATCTCGGCCAACTTTTTCAAGACCTCTTAACAAGCGCCAAAGCGGAGGATGGACGTATTAGCAACCATCCGTCGGTTATTGATATGGGCACGTTTACTCAGCAACTTGTCGAAGATTTGCGTTTCTCGGCCGAAAAGAAGGGTCTCGCCACCGAGTACATGGTCGGCACGAGTGATGCCATTGATGCCACCCAAGATGAAGATAGCGCTCCCAAAAAGATTATCGCGCCTATCTACTATGTGTACGCCGATCCCGACCGCTTGCGTGAAGTTATCACCAACCTTTTCGATAACGCCGTAAAATATACCGACCAGGGCAAAATTTCGATGGGCCTTACTGGTAACCTGGAGGTCGTGCAATTTTATATTCGCGATACCGGGCCGGGTATCCCTGCTGAGGATGTGCCGCACTTATTCCAAAAATTTTACCGGGTCGACAACTCAGCTACCCGGACGATTGGCGGCACCGGCCTAGGGCTCTTTATTTGCCGCAAGATAATTGAATTGTACCGCGGCCGCATTTGGGTCGAGAGCGAGCTCGGCAAGGGGAGTACATTCTTTATCAATCTGCCGCGCGTTGATAGCCAGAAGGCTCAAAGTTTGCAGCAAGCCGCAGCTGCTTCCACACCGCTTATAAAATAGCCCGCTCGTATCTGGTCGTGCTACAATACAAGCAAACATAAGCTTCAGTAAAACGGCAGGGTAGCAACGATGGCAAAAATTCTACTGGTGGAAGATGATAACAATTTGCGCGAGATCTATGAGGCGCGCTTGCAGGCCGAGGGCTACGAAATTGTCTCTGCCCAAGACGGCGAAGCGGCACTCGCTGTTGCCAAAAAAGAGCAGCCGGATCTGGTAATTTCCGACGTTATGATGCCCCGCATTAGCGGTTTCGAAATGCTCGACATCCTACGTAATACCGAAGGCCTCAAGGATGTGAAGGTAATTATGCTCACAGCCCTCGGCCAGGCTGAAGACAAAACGCGAGCCGACGCTCTTGGGGCGGATCGTTACCTAGTGAAGTCGCAAGTGACTCTGGAAGACATCGTCAAAACCGCAGCCGACCTTTTAGCAGGTAGCGCGGCCGCAGCAGTTAATACGGCAGCTCCAGCTACACCCGCCGCTGCCGCAGCGCCGACTACCGTACCGCAAGTCGCAGTCACGCCCATGCCCGTTGCATCGGAGCCAACCCAGGCAGCACCCGCCGCTCCGACCGGGCCCGCTACAGCAGCGCCGCAGACGCCAGTAGCTACACCCACCGCAACACCGCAATCAGCCCCTGCTCCAGTTCCGGTCGTAACGCCTCCAGCAGTAACCCAGACGCCAGTAACTACTGCTCCCGCAGCGCCGCCAGCTGCTCCTGCCAGCACCCCAGCTCCCCAGCCAGCCGCCGCTGCCGCAGCGCCGCAGACTACTGCAAACGAACAAGCTGCCTTACAGGCACAAATTGAAGCCTTTACCAACAACAATACTCCAACAGAAGCCACACCAACCCCTCCTGCAGCCTCGCCGCAACCACCAACGAGCAACAATGAAAGCAATCTTGCTGATGCCGTACAAGATCTTATTTCGAGCACCATACCAGCTGCTCCCATGCCTGCCGCTCCTCCCCCAGTAGCTGCACCAGCTGCTCCTGCCATGTCTATACCGGCGACGCCTACTGTTCCTCCAACTACAGCGATATCTCCACAACCGCCCGCAACCACGACTCCCGCAGTACCTGCGCCAAATCCTGCATTGACACCGGCTCCAGCTACTCCGGTAACTGCCGTACAAGCAACTCCCGCAGCGCCACAACCAACTCAGCAGGCAGCGCCAGCCGTTTCCACACCCCCACCAGTAGTTTCGCCAGTCACCGCAGCACCCCCAGTCCAACCACCCGTAGAAACGCCATTGTCTTCAGCCGCCAGCGCTCCAGCTACAACCCCAAACGACGACAGCATCGCGATGTCTAAAAAGAAGATTATCTCACCAATAACCGATGGAAATGCGGCAGCGCCGACCGATCTGAGCAGCCTATTGGCCAAAGAAGGCATTAGCAATATCGACGATCCCGCACCAGCCGGCACCGTAACCACACCACATCCCCCTGGCCACGTCATCTCTCCTAACCCGGTAAATGCGAACGGTCAGCCAGTAGACCCCAATAGTATCGCTCTCTAGGGGGCTCTGATGAGAATCAATAAATTTGTCGCACTCCATAGTGGCTTGTCGCGCCGTGCAGCAGATGCTGTTATTGCCCAAGGGAGGGTACTGATAAACGGCAACTATGTTCAGGCAGGTCAGAATGTGAACCTAAAAGATGTAGTAACCTTGGACGGCCGAGCGCTTGCTGTTCAGCCCAAGCTACAAACCATCCTACTCAACAAACCCGAAGGATATGTGGTGAGTCGGGATGGACAGGGCAGTGCGACTATCTACAATCTATTACCCCCAGAGCTGCATAACCTTAAACCGGTGGGGCGGCTCGACAAAGACTCTTCCGGACTGCTTCTGCTTACCAACGATGGTCAACTCGCCCAGGAGCTCACACATCCCAAGTACCAAAAAACAAAAGTGTACGAAATTTCCCTAAGCTCGCCCCTCACGTCTACTCACCAGAAACAAATTGTCGAAGGCGGCGTTCACTTGGATGATGGTATAAGTAAGCTTGGCCTGCAAAGGCTAGAGCAGCAGGATGAACGGTCGTGGCGAGTCTCCATGCACGAAGGACGCAACCGCCAGATCCGCCGCACTTTCGGCTCGCTAGGGTACCAGGTGATCCGATTGCACCGAACTCAATTTGGCACATATCAGCTGCCGGCAAGTTTAACGCCAGGCGAGTGGATTACTATTACTCCTTAACCACAGTGCTAACATCTATGTAATAAAAACGCTATGGTTTCAAGTGGTCTTATCTGTTATACTGTGCCTAAATGAGTAGTCAAAAAGTGCCGATTGTTGCTATCGTCGGGCGTGCCAATGTCGGCAAGTCCAGCCTGTTCAACACGATTTTAGAGCGTCGAGAAGCCATCGTCGCGCGCGAGGCTGGCACTACTCGCGATAGCATCATGGCGAAAGCCAGCTGGCAAGATCAGGATTTTTGGCTCGTAGACACCGCCGGCGTGAAAGATGCTGAGGACGATTTTGAGTTCACCATTCAGGAACAGATACTGCAGGCTACTGAGAGTGCTGATGTTATTTGGGTAGTTGTCGAAGCTGACATCCCGATTACCGATGAAGACCGCCGTGTGGCTACGATGGCGCTCAAAAGCCGGAAGCCCGTATTTCTCATCGTCAACAAGGTAGACAAAGCCCGGGGACACGATCTGGATGCTTTTATGCGTCTGGGTATCAAGCCGATTATCCATACCGCTACCACCCAGCGACGGGGCATCAGTCAGCTGCTCGATACGCTCGTAGAGGTAATCCCTAAAGCAAGTGTGCGCGAAGATGATGATCGATTACATATAGCCCTCATAGGCCGTCCTAACGTGGGCAAATCGGCCCTGTTTAATACCCTAGCCAAAAAACAGCAGGCTATTGTAGCCGACCGAGCCGGCACCACCCGCGACATTAACCGCACTATTGTGCGTTACGAAGGTCGCGAAGTAGAGATCATGGACACCGCCGGTATTCGCCGCCCGGGCAAGATCGGGCAGGGGATTGAGCACTTCAGCATTGTACGTACGCTTAGTGCTATCGAGCAGGCCGATATTTGTTTCTTGCTGATGGATGTGAACGAACTGAACGTTGGCCTGGATCAACGCATTGCCGGCATTATTAAAGAAGCAGGCAAGGGCCTTGTGCTCGTGGTAAGCAAGTGGGATTCAGCCAAAGATAAAGACGCCTTTACCCGTGATGCCCTCGCCCCACAAATCGCCGCCACGTACGACTTTGTGCCATGGGCGCCACTCATCTTTACCAGCGCTATTGATGGCCAGAATGTTACCAAGCTATTCGAGCTGGCGCTCGAGATTGATATACGCCGCAAACAGCGCCTCACCACTTCAGAATTAAACCGGTGGCTGCGCGAATCAGTCGATAAGCACCCACCGGCCGGCCTCAAGAACCGGGCACCCAAACTTAACTACATCGTCCAAGAAGACGACAATCCCATACCCGCTTTTAAAGTCTTTGGCAGCCACACCAAGTTCCTGCACTGGAGTTACAAGCGCTTTTTGGAGCGCGAATTCCGCGAGCGTTATCAATACGAAGGTACTCCCGTGCAATTCTGGTTCATCGAAAAGCACGAAACGCACAAGCACGGCAACAGCCCCACTAAAGAACCTCGTAAGTATTAGGCCCAGCAACTTCCTCATTCAAGTAGAGCGTTACACGCAGGCCGACTAAAGTCGGTCTGGTTGCACTACGCTTGACTCTACTTGAAGGAGCGCGTTGCTGGGCGTCAAGATGTCGCTGGCTCTTACCGCTTAACCCCTCTTAAGGTATACTCATAGAGATATGGGACTATTTCAACGTCGTCCGCAGGCTGGCGAAACCATCCAGTATTACACGCTCGGGCAGAATAAAACCGTGCTGGTCGTAGGCCTGGGCAACCCCGGCAAAGAGTACGACGGTACGCGCCACAACATTGGCTTTGCCTGTCTCGATGCATTTGCCAAAGCCAACGACTTTGGGCCCTGGATTGATAAAAAGGACCTCAAATGCCAGCAGGCAACCGCCACGCTCGCCGGAACACGTGTGATCCTCATCAAGCCCACTACATTCATGAACTTAAGCGGCGACGCCGTGCAAGCCGTAGCTAATTTCTACAAAATTGCTGCAAGCAACCTAGTTGTCGTGCACGATGAGTTGGATATTCCGTTTGGCCAGATTCGCTTGCGTATAGGCGGTGGCAGCGCCGGGCATAACGGGCTCAAATCGATTATCAGCCACCTCGGAGAAGGTTTTGCCCGCGTGCGCATCGGCATTGGCCCCAAAGAACCAGAGCAAATGGATAGCGCCGACTTTGTACTGGCCAAATTCAACGCCGGCCAATCGTCCCATATGAGCGAACTCACCCGCGAAGTCAGCGCCATACTTAGCGAGTATGCCTACGGCGGCGCGCAGCTCCCACAAGAAACCCGCAGTTTTATCGTGTAATAGATAGTGCTACGAAATTAATTCGGCTGGGATAATTCCGTCTCTAATGACCAGACCATACGTGTTAATCTCGGCATTGTTGTCTGGATCTATGTCTCTTGTGGCGTAGTCAAAATTAACTGCGGGTAGTCCTAAGGCGCCCAACTTATAAATGATTGCTAGTTGCTCGGCTGGGAGCGTTACTGTCACTTCACCAATTGATTCACCGCCAGCCTGTTCCCAGGCCGCGATACACGCCTCGCCAATTTTACCAACTTGATACCATTGCAGTTGATCCATGCGTACCATATCTGAAAAAAAGCGAGCCATGCCATCTATGTCATCTTCTTCTGACTTGAGCGTATCCACAGCATCTGCCAATGCAACAAGCATCTCCTCTGCGTCACCCGAAGGCTTGCCATATGCCCCGCCCAGCTGAAAATCAATGATACGGAGCTTGTAAGGATCGTCGGCGAGCTCCATGAGCCTATCGGTGTAGGTCTGCTGATACACCCAACCCCCTCGTTCAGCAGCCAACTGGCCGCTTTCTCGGCGAATCATACTACCCTCAAGGCCATGAACGACCATTGCCGATCGCCGTGCCACCTGTTCATACGAAGTTCCGTCTCTGAGACCAAGGTCAGCCGCCGTTCGAGCTCCAGTTAAATACACATTGACTGTTATATCTGTAGGCGTAGCGCCTAACCGATAAGCTTCATCAAAAAAGTCATAACCGCGCTGCAGGGAGTCGCTATTTCTTAGCTCCGGCGGCACATTTGTATTACCCAAAGCATCCCAGGTTCCCATAGGACGGCGACTTTCAACAAATGGTATGTCAGTTATAGCGTAGGGCTGATAAAGCTGCAGGTTACCGTCAGCTCGTTCGTCTACCCATGTTTCTGGGGGGAGTATCCGCCTCGCTTCACTCATACTATATATTATAGCATATTTATCATAGTATTACAACAAAAAAGACCGGCGAGAGGGGGTGGGCACCGCTCGCCGGTCATTTTTGGGGATATCGTCGCCGATCTCCCCACTCCCTTCAACCCACCCCAGCGAAAGCGTCGAAACTAAAACTCCATAAAGTTCGCGCCGGTTGCGACAAGCAACCATCCTTATCAGACACGCCAGCCCACAAAGAGGGCCTCCATAACCGTGAGGTCATAGGGGTCCCCGTAAAAACCAAAGTTAATACGAGGTTCAGTTAAAGGGGTTAGTATGTTTTAGAACGTCTGATTGCAAGCAATCAACGCCAATAGAAAAGTGGAGGGTAACAACTTGGTCTACGTGGCCGTTCTAAAACAATCTAACAATTTGTTAGAATGGGGGATATAAGGTGCGTAAACGTATCGCGTACATTTACAGGATGCGATTTTAGCATCATGTAGGGTGCCTGTCAATACTTTTTACATAAATTTGTATGAAATTCAACAAGCTTGTGCTTTCCACCTCTGATGTTCCGAATAAATTAGGGAACATTTCTTCGCCACCGAGACAGTTGTATATACTCGCTCAGAATGTTAAAGAACTATTTTCTCGACCCGCAGTAGCCGTGGTTGGCAGTCGTAAAGTCAGTAGCTATGGTAGGGCAGTTACGTCCAGTCTTGCTGGAGAATTGGCCAGGGCAGGGATTGTTATTATAAGCGGTTTAGCGCTCGGTGTCGATAGTATTGCTCATCAAGCCGCAATCGACGCTGGCGGAACGACGATCGCCGTGCTGCCAAGCGGGTTGGGCCAGATATATCCAGCGACGCATCGGGGATTGGCTGAGGCCATCCTAGAACGGGGCGGGGCACTGATTACCGAATATCCCGATGGCACACCTATAATGAAGCACAATTTTATCGCCCGCAATCGACTCATTTCCGGTCTTTCGGATGCCGTCCTCGTTACTGAGGCTGCTGCCAGGAGCGGCAGCCTGCATACCGCCGATTTCGCTCTTGAACAGGGAAGAACGGTATTGGCCATACCAGGAAATATCACCAGTGCAACATCGGCCGGCACGAACAATCTCATCAAGAGCGGGGCGCTTACGGCCACCGAACCTGCCGATGTCCTGCGTGCCATTGGCATCGAACCCCTGCTTGCAGATCGTCCTGCCCCAAAAAGCAGTAATCCTAACGAACAGGTACTTTTAGACCTCCTCACATGCGGACTACAGGATGGCGCAGTATTATTAGAACAGAGTCGATTGGGGGTGAGTCTTTTTAATCAAAGCCTGACGATGCTCGAAATCCGTGGGCAGATTCGAGCACTCGGAAACAATCAATGGACGATACAATAGAGTTATGAGCACTAAAGCACTGGTCTGGATCGGCATTTTTATCGGCTCAACCATCGGTGGATGGCTGGGGGCACTGCTAGCCCATGGGAATTGGCTGAGCTGGCAAAGTATCTTTGGTGGAGCGATTGGCTCATTCGCCGGTATCTACGCTAGCTTCAAAAGCAGCCAGCTTTTCTAGCCACTTTTTACTCATTCTTGCAAAAATGTTTGCGTTTTACGGCTTACTTGCGTAGTATGGCGGTTACGTATAAGATACGTGAGATAAGCATGAGCAAAAATCTAGTCATTGTTGAGAGCCCGGCCAAGGCCAAGACTATCGAAAAATACCTGGGCAGCGAGTACATCGTTAAAAGTTCTATTGGACACATCCGTGGTTTGCCCAGCAAAAACGGTAGTGTCGATGTTGCCAACAATTTTGCCCCAAAATTTGAAGTTGACCCTGACAAAAAAAAGGTGATCGCCGAACTCAAGGCCGCCGCCAAATCTGCAGACAGCGTGCTACTCGCTAGCGATGAAGACCGTGAAGGGGAGGCTATCGCCTGGCACGTGGCCGAAGTGCTCAAACTGAACCCAAAAACAACCAAGCGCATAGTCTTCCACGAAATTACCAAAAACGCGCTGGATGAAGCCGTAAAAAACCCGCGCACCATTGATATGAACCTGGTGGAGGCACAACAGGCCCGCCAATCACTTGATTACTTAGTAGGCTTTGAATTGAGCCCTGTGCTGTGGCGCAAAGTCCGCGCCGGCCTTTCGGCTGGGCGTGTCCAGAGCGTAGCCGTACGCCTGATAGTGGAACGTGAAGCCGAGATTGACGCTCACGTACCAGAAAGCACCTTTAAGCTAACTGCCGAATTCACTCTAAGCGATGGCACGGCCTTATTGGCCGGCAGCAGTAAGAAGTTTGCCACCGCCGAAGAAGTTCGTGAAGTACTCCAAGCCTTTGCTGGCAGCACCTTTACCGTAGCAAACGTCTCCCAAAAACCGGGTACGCGCAGTCCGGGCGCACCGTTCACCACCAGTACTCTGCAGCAAGAGGCGAGCAGCAAACTCGGCTATAGTCCACGCGCTACCATGCAGCTCGCGCAGCGCCTGTACGAAGCTGGACACATTACATACATGCGTACTGACTCAGTGAACTTAAGCACTCAAGCACTTGGCGCCATGACCAGCTTTATCACCAAAGAATATGGCGAAAACTACCACCAATACCGAACGTTCAAAAGCAAAAGCGCCAACGCCCAGGAAGCTCACGAAGCCATTCGCCCCACGAATGTCGCCCAGGAGTCCGCCGGAGCTGATGAGCAACAAAAGAAGCTCTATAACCTTATCTGGCGCCGGACGCTAGCCAGTCAAATGGCACCAGCGCAGCTTGAAAACACTACCGTTAGCATTGCCGCGAATGGCTCAAAAGAGACCCTGGAAGCGAAAGGGCAAGTAGTACTTTTTGATGGTTTTCTAAAAGTGTATGGGCGCAGCGGGGACGACACACTACTGCCAGCGCTAAGTGTCGGCGATCCACTGACGCTCCAATCTGCCGAAGCCCTCGAAGCCCTCAGCCGCGGCCCAGCCCGTTACACTGAAGCTACTCTGGTTAAAAAACTCGAGGAAATGGGCATTGGCCGCCCAAGCACCTACGCCAGCACTATTAATACCGTTCAAACTCGCGGTTACGTAGAGCGTGGCGACCTAGAAGGGGTGGAAAAAGATATTCAAAAAATCCGCCTTGAAAACGGCGTAGTCGAGCAAACTACCGAAAAGCTGATGTACGGCCGCGACAGCAACAAACTATTTCCGACCGATACCGGCAAAGTGGTCACCGGCTTTTTGGTGAAATATTTTGCAGAGGTGATGGACTACGACTTCACCAAGGATATCGAGGAAGAACTCGACCAGATTGCTTTGGCTAAAAAAAACCGTGTTGAGGTTCTTGAGGAATTCTACAATCCGTTCCATAAATTAGTAGAGGATAGTGCCGACGTTTCACGCGCCGAAGCCACTCAAGCTCGCCACATCGGCAACGACCCTAAAACCAACAAGCCTATTTATGCGCGCTTCGGCCGCTTTGGACCAATGCTCCAGCGAGGGGAACAAGGTGATGACCCTAAGCCAGATTTTGCACCACTGCCAATCGGCAAGAAGATAGAAACTGTCACCCTGGAAGAAGCGCTGGAGATGTTCCAGCTGCCCCGTCTCGTAGGTCAAACCGCCGATGGCAAGGACATGAAAGCCAATATCGGCCGCTTTGGGCCGTACGTACAGGTTGAAAAGACCTTTGTATCTATCAAGCCGCTAAGTCCATTTGACATCACAGAATCAGAGGCACGCGAACTATATCAAGCCAAGCTTCAAAAAGAAGCCAACAAGTACATCCAGGTATTCCCAAGTGGCATCCAAGTCGTAAATGGACCCTATGGGCCTTACATCACCGACGGCAAAAAAAATGCCAAAATACCAAAAGATAAAGAGCCGGCCGCTCTCAGCGAAGCAGAAGCCAAAAAGCTGCTCGATGAAGCGCCAACACGCAAGCGTTTTACCCGTCGCCGTAAGGCCTCTTAGCCTGTTGTATTTTTAAAACTAGTTTGTATCTGAGGCAAGATATTTCATAGAGATATTCCTACGACACAATGTATTCATTGCTGTCTATTTCGTGCTAGAATAATTTTAGTTCAGAAGAGGTATTGACTTTTCGGCATGTTAGTTTTATAGTTTATGTTAAATGCGATCATTATGAAGGCAGGGAAATAGCATGGCAGACACTCCGGTGGCAAAATCAGTACTGAATACCGAAAAATTCGTTCAGGATATTTTGGCGAGTATTGAGCGTGATCGTGAACGCGAAATCATTGCCCGTCGCTTTGGCCTTTTTGACCGCCGCGAGACCCTCGAACAGATTGGTGAGCTGTTGGGAATTACACGCGAGCGTGTCCGCCAGCTAGAAAAATCAGTCATCGCCCGCTTTAAAGCGACAGCGGAGCAGGGGCAACTACCCCATATTAAAGAAGTCGAAACCAGTCTCATGCAGCACCTCGCAGAGATGGGACAAGCCGCACGTGTCAGCGGCCTAACGGGCGCAGTTACTGCTGAAAATAGCAAAACCGACCAATCTAGAGTCGTCTTTCTTGCCACCCTATGTCCTCAGCTCAGCGTTATTGAAGAAGATGATCACTATTACCAGGCAATAGGCATTACTAGCGTCCGCGGTGTCGATGCAATGAAGGCTGATATCAAGAAGCTCATCGAGGCGATCACAGCCGCTAAAGAGCCCGTGGCTATCGAAGCGGCAGCCAAAGCAGCTGCTATCACTGCCGCAAGCGAAGCTGCAGCCCTTGCTAGCATTTCTAAGAGCCTAGCAACCCTTAACAACCGGTGGGGCCTTGTAAAATGGCCAATGGTTAACCCGAAGAATATTCGTGACAAGATCTATGTGATTCTCAAAGAAAACGGCAAGCACATGCACTTCAACGAGATTTCTGAAGCCATTAAAGGCAGCGACTTTAAGCGTAAAGACGTTACCACGCAAGCTATTCATAATGAGCTCATTAAAGACAAGCGCTTTGTGCTCATTGGCCGCGGTATCTACGCTCTTAAAGAATGGGGCTACGAGAAAGGCACTGTTGCCGATATTATCAGCGAAGTACTACGCGAAGCAGGGGAGCCTCTGCACCGCGACGAGATCGTCAAACGCGTGCTTAAGAGCCGCTTTGTGAAAGAAACGACTATTTTGCTCAACTTACAGGGCAAGGCTCAATTCAAGCGCGTTGCTAAGGCGACCTACGAGCTAGCTGAAGAAGCATAAGCCATATGAGCCAGGGGCCTGAATTCGACACTCAGCCCAGTGATCTTCGGGCTTTCCATCTGTCGGTACAGCAAAGACTCTTGTCTGTCAGCTACACGGACTGCCATCGGGCCAGAATAGAGATCGACGGCGGAGTGGCAATATATGATGACTACCTAGTAGCTGCAGGGGAACATCCAGAATTCGTACAGGGGCAACAGACGCTAGAAGAAGATCTGAGACGCCGTCCTGATGATGCCGAATATTATGACTGCTGCGAAAGACTTGCCTATGATCTGCTTGAAGCTGGAAAAAGTATGGTTAGTGTTTCATTCTTCCCAGAGAGTAACCGCGACAGCTTTGTAATCTTTAGACTGAGAGATCTAATAACTCCAGACGGGCAGGCAGACGAAGATTACATCTGGCCCACAATAGCGCGTGAAAGGTGGGCAAATCCGGAGCCTATTGATGAAGAGCAGCCTGTAATTGTTGTCGTAGGGCATGATGGTAGGGTGCGTGAAGTCTCCCAGGAATTAAGCTCATTCCCCGATTTAATGAGGCTATCTGCATACGAGCAAGCTCAGTCACCGAATGCAGCGTAACTGCACATAATACGAACACTAACCATAGTTGCTGGCATGTCGCCGGAGTAGCCAAGTTATTATGTAGTATTTATTTAAGTATAGAACTTTGCTTGAGGATAAAAAGGGTAGAACAAAAAGTGATGAGGGAGATGGTAAGGAGCCAAGTGGACGAGAATAGACAAAGGCGCAGACATAAGAAAAGAGATATCAACTAGATGTCGCACAATGTATATTTCACGACTCAAGTATGCGGCCTCAAGACCATTGTGGATACACCTCGATACAGGGGAGCTAGGTTATAATGCGCCAAGTAGCCTGGTATATTCGTTATAATCTCTTTTCGCGCAGACGTCTTTATCGAATAAATACCTGCCTGGACACCTATACTTTTCCGGGTATCCACAATTAAGTCGTTGTAAAAACGTGGAATTTGACTTTTCCACAGTTTGGTCGTGAAAGTATTTGCTTTTTACGTCTTTTGGTTATCTATATATCTTCCCCCTCCTACCCTATATTTTGAGTATAATTTGACATATACTCATATGCATTTCTCTATATATATTTCACAAGCGGAAGCACAGTACTTTTTGTATGTGAACAAAAGACGAACTATAAGGGTAGAGCGGGCGTGTCGGTTTGCTTATACTCTACTTGTAGTAAGCTCGGCCTTCAACCCGAACATCCATATAACTGCCCGGAGTTATATGATCGCGCTCTAACTGCTGTTTAACTGCCAGGTAGGTGCCTGCCTCTTCCCTGGCGTTACCCCGTAGATTAAATTTAACTGGATACTGCACGCCACTTATGCGCACATCCAGCTCGCTGGTGCCCTTCGGTAGGATCAAATCAGTTATAACGAGCTGTTTTGCCTTTAATTGCCCAGCCACCTCTGTTATAAAAGCGACATTCGCTCCTGGCAGCGCAATATCTCCAGGATTAACCGCTAAGCCGCTCTGATCGCTTACAGTTGGCAGGTGTAAGGTGGTGAGAGCCGGAGCTTCGGAAGTCGTGAGCAAAGCACGACCGTTGCTATCAAGTGCGTATACACGCCCGCTTGTCGTCGCCAAAAGAAGTGCGGGTATTGCTGGTTGCAAATACACTCTAGGTCGCACACCGATAAAAGGCACTTGTACGTGAATATCAGTCAGCTCGGGAAATTGCTGCTTTAAACGATTGTCAATACGGGCCGTCTGGATACTGAACTTTGCGCGGTTGAGAAGCGAACTTGAAAAAGCCTGTCGTATGCCAAGTTCATATGCCGTTTTAGGCCTTACATAGAGCTGCGAAGGATCGCTACTTTGCACAAAAGCCAACTGAGGCGTTCCTATGAGGAACATATTTAAGACCAATAAAACTATGGTGGCAACCACGAATCCTGAGCGCGGGATACGCTTGAGGAGGGGCGGACGTTTATCGCGCCTGGTTTGGGCAGCACCGCTCACTGGCTCACTAACGACCTGCCTTATGTTGCGATCACGCGGCGTTGCTGCTTGGACTGCCGGCCGGCTGGCATGATAAGAGAACACTGCCGCTTTACGCTGCGTACCAACATGTATCGGACGAGCACGTCCTTGTACCACAAGAGTTTTTTTCTTAAACATCTTTTTATGTTTGCTTATCTTGAACGGCCGGTGTCACAGTATCCGCTACTTCTAATAATAACATCGCCAGCAGGTGCGCGGCATTCGGCCGTGCTAAGGCAGCTAGTTTGGCGCCGAGTGCCACGGCCTTTTTGGGGTTGTCTAAGAGATCAGTTATAGGAGCCATGAGCGCATAATGGTCTTCTTTTAATGTCTGTTCATTTACCAGACGCACCGCTTTGCGATCTGCTAATACCTGTGCATTCCTGAGCTGATGTCCACCAGCGAGTAAGGGATTTGGCACAACGACGCACGCCTTGGATTGTGCAGCAAACTCGGCAATGCTTGTCGCCCCAGCCCGCGTCACGACCACATCCGCAGCAGCGCTGTATTGATATAAATTGGTCACATGGCCTTTTACTACAACCCGCTGCAGTTCCTTAGGAGATAGATGTTGCTTATACTGCTGGCGTAAAGGCGCCTCCAACGCACGGCCAGCAATGTGAATAACCCATAAACCAGAATAGCGCTCAAGCAAATCAGGGAGACAGTCAGCAACGGCCTCGTTCAGGTTCTGCGCGCCATTGCCGCCTCCCGTGATAAGGAGTACGTGCGTAGCCGACTCGAGCCCTATCTGCCGTTTGCTATCCTGTGCTTGTGCAGGTGTGAGTGTATGGAAGCTATGAGCAATTGGTACGCCTACAGTAACCGTCTTGCTAGGAGGATACACGTAAATCTCTTTTGGCAGCGCGACTGCATGGAGGCGTGCCCATCTAGCAATAATCCGATTGGCAAGGCCCGGCAAGGCGTCGGAATCGTGGGTTATATACGGAATACCACGTAATGCAGCAGCGAGTCCAATGGGCACGCCTACAAACCCCCCTTTAACAAAAATGACATGGGGTCGTAATTTGCCTAATAGCCAGAAACTTTGCCAGAGTCCCACTACCACCCACACTGCATCGCGTAGATTTTTGTACAACGTCTGCACATCGAGTAGCTGTTTTATCCCCTCGCCATGATACCGCCGAAACTTCCCTGCCCTTATCGTAAAACTGCGATCAATGTTTGGGTCGTCAGCCGGCACATCACCAAGCGCATCACCGCGCTGGCCAATGTATATAATGTCTATTTCCGGGCGTAGCCGCTTGAGCTCATGAGCGACTGCCAGGATTGGGGTGATATGCCCCCCTGACCCGCCGCCCGTCATAACGATCCTCATAGACGTTCCTTCCGCCGGTTTGTTCTGTTTGTCTGGGTACATTGTATAAAGTATACCGCGAAATTTGGAAGACTAAGCCTACAGCCGCCATTACAAACAGCACACTTGTCCCACCGTAACTAATAAACGGTAGCGTAATGCCCTTAAGTGGCAAGACTCCCACCATAGCTCCAATATTAATGAGGGCCTGTGTGGCCAACCATGCGAACACCCCCGTAGCAACGAGCCGGGTAAAGTCGTCAGGAGCAAGCTCCATAACTCGCTTAATACGCGAAAGAAATGCAGCAAATAGTGCCAGTAAAATGCTCACTCCGATAAATCCGAACTTCTCGGCATAAATGGCGAAAATCGAATCATTTTCAGCTTCCGGCAAATAGCCAAAGGCTTGCACGCCTTTGCCCAGTCCCAAACCGATCAAGCCGCCTGAGCCAACTGCAATAAGCGCCTGGCAGGCCTGATAGCCAGTCTGGAGCGTGGCGCAATTGCTTGTACTCCCTTGATGCAAAAAAGCCTCTATACGTGCTCTGCGATAAGGCACAGCCGAAATAACAAGCGTACCCAACAACATCAAAATACCAACCACCATAGCAATACGCTTCATCGGCATGCCAGCTACAAAGACCATCACACCAGCCATGGACATCATCACCATCATCGAACCAAAATCGCTCTGCTTCCAGGCGACCACCCCACCTATAATGAGCGTGCCGATAAGTAGTGGCTTCAGCGTTGCTTTCAAATCAGTGATCGTGCCAAGCTTGGCACGTAGCGACAAAAAACCGGCGAGCGCTATAAGAATAGCGAATTTCAAAAGTTCAACCGATTGGAACGATAGCCCCCCTACCCTAATCCAGCGATGCGCTGGATATTGATCATTTACTGGCAACGCGAGTGCCAAAAGCGTTGCCAGACTGGCAACTCCTAAGAGCGGAACGGCTAATTTGCTCCATATATCAAGCGGAATGCGGGCGGTTATTGCGAAGATAATAACTCCCAGACCAATGGCGATCAACTGCCTGGTAATAAAAAAATTACTGCTCACCTGTTTCTCGACGACGAGCGCCGGGCTAATAGCATATACAACTATCAGCCCAATAGCCAGCAAAAGCGCACTTAGAATCAATAAGAGATAGTCGGGCCGATGGCGACGAGCGGTAAGCGGCTGCGAAGACATGGGGGCACGGCGCGTTACTGCCCCCATATAATGGCTGTCCTCCCCCTATGTGAAGCGTAGTTAGTCTCGCCAAGAGAGTGTAATGAGAAACCTGCTTGCACGCGACACATATGCCTCTACACATACCTCCCAATAAGAAATACAATGAGCCCAAGCACGCCCGCAACTTGGCCAATAATCCAAAAACGCATAGTAACTTTGGTCGCTGGCCAACCACTAGCCTCAAAGTGGTGATGAATCGGCGCAATCTTGAAGATCTTTTTGCCGCCCCTTAGCTTCTTAGAGGAAATCTGCAGCGCACTTGAGCCAGCTTCGACCACAAACACGAAACCAATAACCGGCAGGAGCAATACTGTGTCGGTGATCATCGCTACTACACCAAGTGCTGTCCCGAGTGAGAACGAACCGATATCGCCCATCAGGAAGCGTGCGGGAGGGATGTTAAACCAAGTGTAACTGAGCAGCGCACCGACCATCGTCAGACAAAAGCCAGCTACCGCAAAACGTCCCTCAAGTACCGCAATGAGCGCATAGATTGCGAACGCCGTAGAAGTAAGCCCGCCAGCTAAACCGTCCTCTCCGTCGCTAATATTCACGGCATTAGCTGTAGACACTACAGCCGCCACAAATAACGGAATAATCCAGGCACCAATCATCCATTCGCCGTGTACCATAGGTACATGAATACCATGCACATCAAGCTTAAAATAGAAGTAGAGGCCACCAAGCGTCGCGACAAGCGTGGTAAGTAGTAGCTTAATCTTGCTGCGCAAACCGGCAATACCACCACCTGTTCCGCGGACATTAATGATATCATCGAGCAGTCCCACGCACCCTGCACTAATAAAGGCGGCTAGAGGCAGCCAAGTTCCGGAACGACTCAAGTTAAAACACAAGGTTACAAGCGATACCGCCACCACGAATACCATACCTGCCATAGTCGGGCGCAGACGTTTTGGCTTGGCATCGTGCAGTTGCATAAGTACGGTTGCTGGCTTGCCTGTGGCGTCGAGCGTGCGGGGCTTTTTCCACCACTTTCGTCTATATGCAATGGTGGTGTAGATCGGCGTAAGCAAGGTGCTTACTAAAAAACCTAGGAAACCTAAAAGCAGCACTCGAATTAAGGTGTCTGTTTGTACAGATAGGTACAATGTTGTATGCATGATTATCCCTTATTGTTAGCCTTAGTATATCACTGACCCTTTGGCGGTACGCCAAAATTATCGATAAGGGTGTGTCCTAGGCTGGCAAATATCGGCTGCGCTGCGCCCGTGCCTGCATACCCTCCGTTTTTCGGATCATTTACTCTAACCATGATAACATAATCAGGCTTATCGCCGCCCACGAACCCTAAGTAGGTACCATTGAAATCATTTTCGAGATATCCGCCACCTGGCTTGGCAATCTGCGCAGTACCAGTCTTGCCGCCTACCATATATAAGCTTTGATTAAATGGCGGCGTGAGGTAGTGATGGTTCACGACATATTCGAGTAAGCCTTGCATCTCCTGGCTCACCTGCGACGAAACAACATCCGACTTCAGTACTTTGGGCTGCATAACTGTTGTTTTGCCTGACGCGTCAGTTAGTTGATCAACGAGATGCGGCTGGTAGTACGTGCCCCCATTTATGATTGAGGCAAATGCCGCCGCCATCTGCAGTGGTGTAGCCGTCATCCCCTGCCCGAATGCGGTGTTGGCGTAGGTAAGATTGCGTGCGTAGCCGTTATCCGGGTCTGGGATAGTGCCACTGGCTTCATAGCCCTGCTCTATACCTGTCGGCTGGCCAAAACGAAAATGATTCGCCATGTAATCGTGCCATGCGTCACGACCTTTCTTATTGATCATGGTGCCTCCCGGCTGGCTCATCTGCATCAATTCCCAAGTTGCTCCGGTATTAAGTGACAGGTTTAATAGATCAGCGATGCTCTTTACGCCAGGCCCACCGTCTTCTTCGATATTAGTAATGTTGAAGCCGTCCACTTCCCAGTGTGCCGGATCGTTATAGGTTTGATCGGCCTTAATTACTCCCTGGTCCAGCGCTGCGGCAGTCGTGAGTGGTTTCATAATAGAGCCGACTTCCAGTGGCGACGTTACTGCAGCATTAGAAAAGACCGATGGATCGCTCACATCTGTAAAATTTGATGGATCAAAAGTTGGCCAATTAGCCATAGCTTTAATAGCACCAGTGTTGGGGTCTAAAATCAGCGCACTGCCGGAATCAGATTTATCGTTCTTCAGTCCTGCCTGCAGCACACTTTCCAGCTGGCGCTGCATAGCCATATCAATCGTGAGAACAACGCTATCGCCTGGTTTGGGAGCAATCTGCACATTACCGGTATTGGCCGCCAGTGGCACCCCGTTGATATCGGTTACTGCTTTTAACTCCCCGGGGGTACCGCTCAGGTCCTTATTGAGTGCTTGCTCTAGGCCATATACTCCTATGCCGTCATTATTCACAAAGCCTAGCACCTGCGAGGCGAGCGACCCATCTGGATAGGTACGATAGGTCATCTCCTGGGCGCCAATGCCTGCATATTTGTGACGCAAGATAGTGTCTTTGGTGCCGGCTGACAGTTTCTGCGCAAGCACCACATACCGGGTATGCGACGTACCCAATCGACGTCTATAATCCTCAATTTTACCACCAAGCGTTGCCGCCAGCGTTTCAGCTACCTGGTCAGGTTTTTTGACAAGCGTAGGATCGGCAAATAGCGTGTACAACTTCTGGTTGAGCACAATTGGCACAACCGTTCCACCACTATGAGCCTCAATGAGTCCACGCGAGGCCGGAATCTCATACTCTTTGAGCTGATCGCTAAGCGCTGCCTTACGATAATAGTCATAATGAATAACTTGCAGATAAAAGGCCCGAACCCAAAAAATACCGATAACAACTGTTACCAGCGTAAAAACCCACCGTGCGCGCCGAATGGCCTGCTGCGGACGAGCCTGCATGCTATCCATTATATGCTACTATTGCCGAACAGTACTCGTAGGGGCAACCGAAACGAGACCTTTTGCGACATCGCTGTTTTGGATACGATCAACCGCTTGCAAGCGTGCCGAAGCTACTTGCAAGTCGTCCCGCTCAGCTATCAGCGTCGCTTGCTGCTGCTGTAAACTGCTAATTTTATAGCCGTAGGCATTCGTTTTCGTTACCTGTGTGAGATACATCAAACCGAGTAGGAGCGCGAGCACAATTAAAATGATCGTGTTGCTAACCGGCCCGAAGGCATGCTCTTGAGTGCGAAAAGGTGTGACGTTTTGATTGCGCGCGGCAAAAACGTTCTTGCGGCCTAAGGCCAATGAGCTTGAATATGTCATAATGTTTGTTTTTGTTTTAGTGGCCGTCAGGAGCGAGCGTTTATAGCTCGCTCCTTTGGCCGGTTTTTGCAACTAAACTCTCAGTTGAGGTCTTTCGACCCGAACCGTGATTTTTGTTGCCCGGTGGCTTTCGTCAGTTATAACAACTGGCATAGGTGCCCCCTTCTTTTTTGGTTATTTTTGTTTCAATGCGGCGCGGAGCTTGGCACTCCTTGCTCGCGGATTAAAAACAATTTCAGATTCGTCGCCGACCACTGGATGCTTGGTAAGAATCCTGAGAGTTGCATCGTAGCGATCGCCGCCCGCTTGCGCAAATGCCTGTTTGACCATGCGGTCTTCGAGACTATGGAAGCTGATAATGGCGAGCCGTCCTCCAGGTGCGAGCAGCGTGTCGATCCATATGGGCAAACTTGCCTCTAACAAACCGAGTTCATTGTTCACCGCGACGCGTAACGCTTGGAACGTTCGCGTCGCAGGGTGAACTTTGCTGTGCCCTGGCCAGGCTTTGGCAACGAGAGTGGCGAGCTCTTTCGTGGATTTTAAGGGACGCTCCTGCACAATGAGTGCTGCGATCGTCCGAGCTTTGGGCTCCTCGCCATAACGTCTTAAAATATCCGCGAGCGCCGCTTCGGAATAGCTATTGAGCACTATTTCCGCTGTAAGCTCTTGCGTGGTATCCATGCGCATGTCGAGTGGACCATCTTTGCTGATGGAAAATCCGCGACTCGCCTGATTAAGGTGCGGTGACGAAACGCCCAAGTCGGCCAAAATCATGTCGAACTGCTTTCCTTCTTCAGCCAGTTTTTTGCTTGCCGAATAAAAGTCTGCGTGCCTTATGTCCACTCCATATTCACCGAATCGATCCCGTAGGCTTTTTACGGCTGCCGGGTCTCTATCGATGAGCACGGTATGTTTTGGGGCTTTCGTACGTTCTAGTACCGCGCTTGCATGCCCTCCGTATCCGCCGGTTAGGTCGAGGTAGCTATCCCCACCCTTCGGGTCTAAATACGTCAGTGTTTGCTCAAGCAATACTGGAATATGTTCGGATGTTTTACTTCCTTGGTGCATCCTTGCTAACTATACACTTTTTTGTTTTGGTGTTTTTGTTTTTGCAAGATCACCTAATCAGCAGCCAACTTTTTGTTTTGTACGTTTTTGTTTTTGTGGTGAACAAGCACTGGATCGGTCTAGAAGTTATTTTTGTGATTTTAGAAAATCAGCGAGCTTCTTGACTCTGGTGTCTGTTCGTAAGTTGAGAGACTTATGTGTGAGGTGGAGTTTTGGGAGGTGTTCTTTCGAACAAAGGTACCAGGGTTTTTAAAAAGTGGTGCCCTATTGCCACTTGTTGACTGCCGAATAGCTGATCTCGCAGTGTCTTAATATAGCGAATTACGAATAACTTTAAATTGTTAAAGTGCTGCAAATCAACCGGAAATTTATGCAGTGCCAGCCATAAGCCGCCAATACTTTCCGACACGTACTGCCACGATGTCCTTATCGATTCCCGCGTACTCCAGCAAATGCTGCTCAAGAGTTATTCGCCCCTGCTTCGCATCACACTCGCCTTCTGTTTTGCCCATCCGGAACTGCACGTTGAGATCGGCTGTCTGCTCGTCTAGGATATTCCCTTTGAGAAGCGGCTCGACATCATCGTCCCAAACCGATTTGGGGTACAGATGGAGATACTTTTGGAACCCTCGGGTAAGAACTACCCCGCTGGCAAATTCGGCGCGCAGTTCGGTCGGTATTGTCAACCGCCGTTTGTCGTCGAGTTTGCGTTGGAAGTAATCTACCGTGGCCATTAGTACTCGTTTAGGTTAATTAATTTGCTAGTGGTTTTTGTTTTATGTGACCCTGGGTAGTCTATTTTGGATTACCCACGATTACCCACTGAGCTGATCATACTACCCACTACTACCCACATACAAGTGGTTTTCGGTTAAAATAGGACGAAAATATAAAAGTTATCCACAGCTTTGCCACCTTCGCTAAGTTATCCACAATATATGGTGTTAGTCATATTTTTTGACACGCTAAGCCTATTTTCCTGAGACAGTTGGGAGGCGCGCCGCAATATCAAATGTAATCGGGACGCGGGTGGTCTCCTCACGCATATACTGCCCTACCAGCCCAAAGCCTTGGGCATAAGCCTGGCGCATCACACCGAACAACTTGCCGTCGGTCCGAATCAGAGCGAACCCTAAAAAGCCCAGCATAAAGATCAGGTAATACTGATGTCGGAAGAAATATTCTAGCTTCAGATGAAACGGTTTCTTATGTGGTATGTTTGTTTTCATGGTAGACAAACATATCATACCAAGGCATTAGCATTTTGTCAATTATATGTCATGCACTAAGTTTTAGATGCGGTGCCGACGAGTTCCATAATCGCATCCGCTAGTGCCTTGCTATCGTGGCGAATAAATGAGCGACTTGCCGCCAAGAGGTCACCCTTCTGTGAGGCAGCGGCTTCTGAAGCAATGAGCTTACGCCCGAAAGCTCTATAATGGGCCTGCGCTAATTCGCTTTGCCGCACAGGCACCATGAGCTCGCCGACTTGGGCATACTTGTCTAATAATGTCTTGGGGGGTCTTGCGTCGTTGTATAGGACCGTATCTAGCACTGGGCCGCCAGCGAAACGCTCAATCTCGGCAGCGTGATCGGCAACCGAGAAATCAGTTGTTTGCCCCGGCTTCACCACTAAATTGCATACATATACGACGGTCGCTTTGGTCTCTTGTAATGCTTCGGCAACTCCATCAACAACGAGTAATGCCCCCAGCGAAGTGTAGATATCGCCAGGCGCAATCACAACCACATCTGCACGGGCAATCGCCTCGGTGGCGGCTGGATTGATATGCGCAGCCGGCTCGAGAAACAGCTCTGGATTTTTGAGACCGTGTCCAAATTCCATAACATCGATCTTGCCCTCGCCGTGCACCACTATCTTATGATTATCCCAGGCAATACTGAGTCTGGAATTATCTAGCGTAATGGGCACCACATTTCCCTTGCTGCGGAGCACCTTGCCGGCAATGCGCACCGACTCATTAAAATCGTGTGTCATTCTCTCGACCGTACTTAGAAACAGATTGCCAAACGAATGCCCTGCCAGTGGCCCATCTTCATAGCGGTAATTAAAAAGCTCGCGTAATTCCTGAGGTGCATCGCTTAACGCCACTAAACATTTGCGCACATCGCCGGGTGGCAGTACGCCAAAATCATCACGCAATTGGCCGCTTGAGCCGCCATCATCGGCCATGTTCACGAGCGCCGTTAATAAAATGGGTTGTTCTTTTAGGCCGCTGAGCACCGAAAAACTCCCAGTGCCGCCACCGATAACAACTACCCGAGGTAAGGAAGTAGCCGTGTCCATACGCTTAGCATACCCTAGTTACCCTCAACTCCATAAGAGATCGGTGGTAGGCCCCAGGTAACATCTGATACACTGGGTAGCATTATGCCGGGAGCGAGGCGGATCCATCAGATACCAGCAGCCGATAGGCCCAGGGAAAAGTTGCAGCGCAAAGGCGCGGCTACGCTTTCCGACTTCGAGCTATGGGAAGTGCTTGTTGGTATTGGAAGTATGGGCGCGGCCGTTGGATCAATTGCCAAACAGCTGCAGAAACTGCTACAAAAAGGGCCGGACGCGATTACCTACGAAGCCCTCATTGCCATCAAGGGAATAAATATCGCGACTGCCGGTAAGATTCTTGCTTCACTCGAGTTAGCCCGCCGTCATTTAGTGAGAGATATTCAACCCTTACGCACCCAGCAAGACATCCTAGCTCGTCTGCACGATATCCGCACAAAAAAACAAGAATATTTTGTGTGCTTGTCACTCGATGGTGGGCAGCGACTCATCTCACAGCGCACGATTACCATCGGCACCTTAGATGCTGTACAAGCGCATCCGCGTGAAGTATTTGCCGACGCTATCGCCGATCGTGCTGCTACGATCCTTGTCGCCCATAACCACCCCTCGGGCGATCCGCAACCGAGCCGTCAAGATATCACTCTCACCCAGCAGCTCCACGCCAGCGGTCAGTTGCTGGGCATTCCCTTGCAAGACCACCTTATTCTGACTAAAACCGAACATTTTAGCTGCCGCCAGCACCACCTACTTTAGATCAAAAATGTAATTTTTACATACCCTACCTCTGTTATGAAGGGATATTGCATACTAGGTAACCTATGATATGATTGCGCCCAGCGTAATAGGTGGAGTGAGTGGGATGGCCAAATGTTATATCGAATCACGAACGTCAGCCGCGCGTGGCACTGACAGCATTGCTGCCGACGTCGTCAGGCATTTACATACAAGAGAACATCTAGGTAAAGCGGCAATTATCTGCGACCAACCACTAGCCGTGCTGGCAGTGGCGCGTAAACAGTGGCTCAAAATATCCCGCTCTATCCAAAGACAACGCGCCAGCACACTCAATGCCGACAAGATTCTTAAATTTACTCACACTATAACCCATATGCAACACATGCATTTCTCAACGAAATCTCCTCTCGAACAACCAGATGCCAATTTTTACTTTCTGCGGCCACACGATCTTAGTATCATGCCCCTACAATGCTGGAGCGTATATATTTTAAGCAGTCTAGGAACAAGCACTGCCCAGACGCTTCTGATGCAAATTCCAAGCGAAGCACTGATTGTCGACTATACTCACACTGATACTTGGAGAGACTTGGACGTAGCACCTAAATCAACACTCGAAAAGTACGTAGTGCAGGAGTGGCGTCAGGTCGAGCAATTCTTGCGAACGCATAATATCGCCATTGAGTTACTGACAAGTGATATACAGGACGTAGATACTATGGACGACGCACTGGACACCCTGTTAAGTGTGAACCGCAAATTCCTACACATTGCCAACGAATTTCAGCGGACACTAGAACTTGCTAGGCCCCTGCGCCTTACAAAAGAAACACGTGCCCGCTACGATGCCGTTGTACTGCTGGCTCACCGCGTGCAGGCCCTCAGCCCGGGCGCCTTTACTCAGCGCTTCCTGGAGACCTACAACGAGGACGACACTTTCTTTCTCTACGATCATCGCAAGCTTACTTTGGGAGGAGAAACTCTTGAGGTGGCCTTCGGTAGGCATGCTGCCGCTGGCAGATTGCATTTAGCGGAGGCGCTCAGAACGTTTGCTGCGCGACAAGATCTGAAAAATTGAAGTTGGTGCATTTCACTCACTCAAGGTTAAACGCCTATCTGACACCTTACGAGGCCACATAATTGCGACTACAAAAATAAGATTAATCGTTGCAATATAAAGCGGGAAAGCAATTGCTTGCAGCGTAAACGGGCCAACCGACATAATAAGTAGTCCAGCTATCACATCCAGACCATAGAAAAGTGCTGGCTCAGTATGGGGCAAACGAATGGTTTTATGCAAAGCTGGCACGACCGCAATACAGTCAGTGAGTATTGATACCCATACACCAATCCATGGTCTACCTAAGGTAAGCCAGAGTAACACCCCCATAAAACAGAGCACCAGACACAATATATCAAGCTGACTATGTCCACCTACACCCCGCTTTATCGATAACCCTAAGATGCCCACTGACTGTATAAACGCGACTAATGCCAGCCAAACACCAGAAGTATCGCCACCGGCCCACAACGAGGTAACACTCACTGCAGTAATGACAGTCAGCAACAAACGGGTCATCCGTTCAGGCTTTGCCCTACCTTCAAAAATTGCAATACCGTAGGTTATACTCGCGATAACCGGCAATAAGGAGCCGAATATCAACACCATGGCCCTTATAGGCCAGCCCTCTAAAACGATCATGACCCCAGTATACAAACTCGCCTGCATCGGTACGAAAATGTGTCCATAAATCCGGACAACTACGCTACAATGTGGGCATGTCATCCATCCAAATCATTACTAAATACCTTGCCAAGCTCGGTTTAGAGCATGACGCTGTAACGTTGTATATTGCCCTGGCTAAATATGGTCAGTCCACTGCGCTGCAGCTAGCAAAACATACCAAGGTAAGCCGGACACAAGTCTATCGTCATCTGGAATTACTCCAACAATATGGTCTCGCCAGCGCCGAGCAGTTGCAGTACGGTACGCTTTACCGTGCACTTCCCCTTGATAATATCGAAGGGATCCTTGCCAATCGCGAAGCCGAGACAGCAGCCATACGTCGCAATCTCGGCGCTATGACTGCAGCTTTGCAAGTTATCGCTGGCGGGAGTGGCCCCAAGGCAACAGTGCAGCACTACTACGGACAGGCCGGCCTCAAGCAAGTAAACTGGAACCTTACCAAAGCCGACAAGGAGTACCGCTGTTTCGAAGCTGCGCATATCTCCGCTCATTTAGATCAGGCTTTTGCCCGTAGACTGCGTGAACGCTGCATCGAGCGTGAGCTTACGAGTTACGACCTCACCAATGACATACGCGTGCACAGCAAACAACTCGAGCCATACGAACCGACGCGCACTTTTCTCCGCCACGTTGACCCAGCCATACTCACCATCAACTTTGAGGTACTGCTCTATAATGATGTCGTGACATTGCTGGATTACACCAGGATCAATGCTATGGCAATCGAAATTCATCACCCTAGCCTCCACGCTATGATGCGCCAATTATTTGATGCGATGTGGACGCAAGCGACACCACTGACTATATTGCCTTAGGCTCTATGTCTTGGCCGTTATCTTCAAAATATCGGCGCCATATTTCTCTAATTTGGTTGGGCCAAAACCGTTGATACGTAGGAGGTCTTGTTCGGTTTGTGGCTTGAGCGCTGCTACTTCCATGAGTGTTTTATCGTGGGCAATGATATATGGTGGGAGATTTTGCTCCTTGGCAGAGTTCGCGCGCCACGAGCGCAGCTCTTCAAATAGCACATTGTCAACTGGTAAAGTGCTGTCCGTTGCTGTAGTAGCTCGATCTTGGCGCTCATGCGCACCGCTCGCTTCATCAGCTTTCCAGGTAGCAATCTCACCAGCTAGATCTTGTAGTGCCCGCTCACTCCGCGCTCGTAGATCGGCATCTATTTGTTTGGCGAGCGGGCTCACCCGTAGTGCCATACCGTTGAGTCCATCAAGGATCAAATGCTTCAGGGAACGGACCCTGCTGAGTGCCACATAGCCCATGCCCTCTACAAAGGCGCGTGACAAATCAATCCGCGCAGCATCGAGCGTCATACCCTGACTTTTATGCACGGTAATCGCCCACGCTAAACGCAGTGGTAGCTGCGTAAGTTGCGCCCGGCGCTTATCACCATCTACGAGCTCCCAGGTTTCCGGTCGTATCGTAACCCGATTCCCATTTACGAGTTCGACAATAGGATGATCAGTGAGCTTCTCGAAGCCGACCACGGTGCCCAAGCTACCGTTCGCGTACTTGCGATCCTGAGCATTCTTTATACACATAACTTGAGCATGCTCTTTCAAACGGAGTGTCTCAGGCGCCAAACAGGACCGCATTAGCTGTTCAACATACTTTTTGCCACCATGCGTTTCCATATAATATTCATGTGTATCCCCCTCCAGCTCGTCCAGTTGTTCGAGGTTCACGGTATCGACATCGACGTTCACCGTAAGCAACCGAGTCTGAGGTGTAAATGGATCTTCAGTAACGCCAGCTCGAGATCGCAGGGTATCGAGCTGACTTCTGGTGAGTACGCCGGCACGAATGCCGTTCAAAATATTGGTATAGTCTTCATCCTTACTCTGTCGATATTGCTTCTCAAGATAGCAGACAGTGAATACATTTTGTTGCCACACCTGTGCTGCGATGACAAAACTGCCAGCGCGACTATCGCTGCGGTTCACCGGCGGCAACTGGAAAAAATCGCCGCAGAGTACCACCTGGATACCACCGAATGGCTCGTCCACGTCGCGCACGTAACGCAAAATCTCATCCACCATATCCAGACGAAAATCGTGCAGCATACTAATCTCATCAATAATGAGAGTCTGCACCTTTCGCAGCAATTCCTGCCTGGTCTTACCAATTTTAGCAGCCATATGCTTGTCGAAACTATCGTGCACACCAATGCCCGACCAGGCATGAATGGTCGTGCCGTTTAGATGGGTTGCAGCCAACCCGGTTGTAGCGGTTACCGCGACGCTCTGGCCGCGTTTTTTAGCACGACGGATAAACGTATTAAGCACATAGGTCTTACCGGTACCGGCGGCACCAGTGAGTAATACCGACCGACCGGATTCCAGAATTGCCAGTGCCTCGTCTTGAGTCATAACCCTTTATAGTCCCTCCTGCAATACGTGTCGTCATTGTAGCAGCAACTCGTCTAAAGTGAAGCTCTTTTCTGACTCTTAAGCCCCATAAAATGCTTGCGTTGTTCGGGGGATAGATGTTCGATGGCATAGCGGAGTGTGGTGCGTGGCATGGTCGCCGCATGTTCGGTCAAAAAATCGAGGAGCGGTTGCCTGCTTACCCGCTTGCCTATCTCTCGAAGCATCCAGCCTACTGCTTTTTGGATAAGATCTTCTTTGTCGTACAGTAACACCTGAGCGAGTTGTAGCGTGATGTCAGCGTGGCCTTTCTTCACAAATGCAAACGAACTTAAGATAGCCACACGGCGCTGCCAGATATTGGCATTACGGGCCAGGTCAAATAACAAGTCGGGCGAGTGACCGTATAATTGCTCGCCGATAATGAATTCGGCCGAACTGTCTACGAGATCCCAATTGTTTACAAACCCCTGACGAACATTCGCAAGGTAAAGGGCAAAAATTGCCTGCTTCCCAGAAGGATCTGCCAGGGCGTACTGATCAGCGAGCAAAATAACAGCGGCTAGGCGGTGTTCGTGCACTTTGCTATGGAATAGCTTCTGTACCTCGCTGAGTGGTAGTGCGAGAAACTGCCTACAAACTCGACGGATATCAGGCACACGAACACCGATAAATATATCTCCAGCGCCATACTCCCCTTCGCCAGTTTTAAAAAACCGAGCGAGGAATACGCCATCGTCGACGCGGGCCAGACCTCTAAGTCCATCGATGACAGCTTGTGCAGTTAATTCATTCATGATCGCTACGGCTTCAGCAAACCAATCACCATGCCCATAGCAAGCAATGTTACGAAACGATTGCCGACGGCCAGTGCCGTGAGTTTCCAAGGCTTTTGTTCGAAGCTGTTATGGATCACTAGTGTCGTCGCAGCAATACCAATCCAAACCCAAAACGCGGTATTAACCGCATCCATAAAGAAAGACCCCTTAAAGAAGGCGTGCGCCAAAAAGGTAAGGTGAGCGAGAATGTACGCTGTTAAAAGCGAACCAACAGCTGCGGACACCATTGGCCCCACCACCTTTCGTTTGGTCTTCAGATTATTCAAACCAGCCAATTGCTCCCAAACCGTACCAAAAACTGTCTTGGAATACCAAATTGTGCCAACTATCATTGCAGCCACCGTGGCCAGAATAACGGCAAGCCAGTTAACTTCTACACTCATTGCAGGACCCTCCCATGTTACGTTTTTAGTATGCTCCGCTAAGCAGGCACGCGTCTAGCCAGATCTTTTTGTTATATGCCGGCTTGCAACAACATATCATCGTCGGTGCTAGAGAGTTTAAGCGGACGCTTGCGTAGAATTTCGTAACGCAGTCCGGTAAGATTTGACTCCATATAGTCGTCATTGAGTAAATTCACAAATTTGGTTAAATCTTTTTGATTCATAATGATAATGGCACCCGCATCGTCGACCATAAGATCTACGCCAATTTCTTCGGCATGGTCGATCAGTTGCTCTTGCTTAAGCTCCCCTACCTCGATCTTCTGCAATTTATTGATAAGTGCACGGTTACCTTCAACTGCCGACTGTAGCGTAATGCCCTCCGCAAAACTGAGCTTATAGTTTGCCTCAATCTCTTGCACTTTTTTATTGGCAATACTGTTTTTCTTGGCATCGTAGCCAAATAAACGGTCCAGCTTCGCTTCGTTAAATACATATAAGTCTTGGTCGAGGACAAGCATGTGGGCTTCAGCAGGAATCTTGAGCGCAGCAGCCTCAAAAGATTTAAACACCTTGCCGTTCACCATCCAGGTGCCCTCGCCTTTTAGCATCTGGCCACCAGATAGAGCCTTGATGATATAAAAAGGCTGCGGCATTTTGGGGTGACTGACGCGTACCAGTGCACCTTTGATACGTTTGAGGTCATGTTCTTCCTCGGTGAATAATTCGATCTCGTGCTCCTGGGTACGAATCCAGTGCATCACCTCGCGCAATTTCTCAATCTTCTTCCACTGCACACGCTGAATGACACCTGACTCGCCTTCTCCATCGCTAAAATCACGCACAACAACGCCTTCTTCTGCACCCTCAAGGACTTGCTCCAATGTATTGTCGATGAATAGCTCCTGCAAATGCTTGCCAAGGCTTGGATCAAGCTTCGTACGATAGACAACGTTGTTCTTGTTTATCCAGAAAACCTCAAGCGCCAACTCTTCCTTGTACTCAAATAGATTATTTGCCCACGCAAAAACGTCTGTCTCCTGGTAGTCATCATCTTTCAGCTCTGACAATATATCGGCAGGAGCTTCCGATTCTGGTTTGATGATTTGATTATCTGTTTTAATAGGCTCGTCGTCTGGCATACACACCATTCTACCGGACCACTCGTCAAAAAGCTGCTGTAAAAAAGCACTCTGCTAAACGCTAGGCCTTTTTTGCTGTTGCTCACGGGCGCGATTTGCCCACTGATCGGCAAGCTCGTTACCCGGATCATTATTATGACCGCGGACCCATATGAGCGTCGCCTGAGATTGACGATACAACGGGCAGACTTCCCGAACGATGTCGAGATTTTTAATTTCGCCGCCTTTTTTCTTCCAGCCGTTCTTTTCCCATGGTATAGACCATTTAGTAATGACATTGATCCAAAATTCGCTGTCGGTATAAATCTGCGCTTGTTCGTCTCTAGCGTCTTTCAGGGCGGCGATAATCGCTTGGCCTTCCATACGAATATTGGTTGTATTATGCTCACCGCCAAGCTGGCACACTTCCATATTTTTGATAACTGCGAATCCGCCCGTACCCGGATTCGGTTCGCAGCTACCATCGGTATAATAGACAATCATTATATGAGTGTAGCAGAACTCGCATCAGGAGCAGCAGCTATTAAGTCAGGAGATCAGTTGTTAGTTCGCGAGTAGCAACACGGCGCTGTTCGGCAGTATCGCGGTCGCGGATGGTTACCGTACCGTCTTCGAGTGTTTGGAAGTCGATCGTTACACACAATGGCGTACCGATCTCGTCTTGACGGCGGTAGCGCTTCCCGATGTTGCCGTTGTCATCCCACATGACGGCGCCGAGCTCTCTTTTAAGCTGTGCATATACTTCCTGAGCCCTAGAAACAAGTTCCGGTTTGTTCTTGAGTAGTGGGCTGACTGCAGCTTTGTAGGGGGCAAGGCTCGGCTTGAGCTTGAGCACTAAGCGCTTTTCGCCATGTAATTCATCTTCCGCAAAAGCATTGGCCAGTACGGCCATAAGCATACGGCCCACACCTACCGAACTCTCTATGACATACGGGGTAAACTTCTGACGTGTTTCGTCATCAAAATATTGTAAATCTTTGCCGCTCCCCCTTTGGTGAGCACTCAGATCAAAGTCGGTCCGGTTATGCGTTCCCCAAAGCTCCTTGAAGCCCTGTGGGAATCTGAAGTAGATGTCGTGTGCTGCCGCAGCGTAGTGTGCGCGCTCTTTTTCGTCATGCTCATGCCATTGCAAGTTTTCTTTGCTAATACCCAGTCGCTCCACCAAAAAATTCCAGGCGAATTCGCGCCACTGTGCATAGGCGGTTTCTTGCATCTCGGGCTTGATGAAATACTGCATTTCCATCTGTTCTAACTCGCGGACACGGAAGATAAAATCGCGCGGTGAAATTTCGTTTCTGAAGGCTTTGCCTATTTGAGCAATGCCGAACGGCAACTTGGCACGCATCGTTTCCCGTACATTTTCGTAGTTGGTGAATATCGAACCCGCAGTTTCTGGACGCAAATAAGCCACCGAACTTTCATCTTCGACAGGGCCGACCCATGTCTTCATCATCATGTTATACTTGCGCGGTTCAGTGAGCGTATGCTTACCGCAAACGGGGCAAGCTTTGTCCTTGAGAAGTTCTTTAAGTTCGCTCAAGTCGGTCGAATCGGTGTCCGCTAGATGATCAGCCCGCAAACGGGCCCCACAATTTTTGCAGTCCACAAGCGGGTCGGTAAAACCGGCTACGTGGCCGCTTGCTTCCCATAATCTAGGGCTTTGAATAATAGCACCGTCTACCCCGAACACATTATCGTGCTCACGGACCATCGCCCGCCACCATTCTTGCTTTAGGTTATTAACCAGCTCCACACCCAAAGGGCCATAATCCCAAAAGCCGGCTATACCACCGTAGATATCGCTGGCTTGAAATACAAAACCTCGGCGTTTTGCCAAGTTTGTAATATCTTCTAGAGAAACAGTGCTCATCGTGTAATACTTACCTTTCGAGGTCTTAACGTAGGAATTACATACATAAGAGATAGGGCCCTAGAGGCCACTCTTTTGTCCAAACCCTTACTCTGTCTTGACTCTCAGCATGCCCATATCAGTTCTAATTATACCCGAAGATAGGTTTGCAGCATAGAGTACATCAGAGGTGCGAGCTCGCTGGTCAATTGGCTACTCCCCTGCACTTGCGCCATAACCTTAGCAGGGTGCGATGCAAAACTCAGACGAAGATATTTGATATGTGTAGGCCTAAAACGACCACGATCGTCTATCTGGAAGCACATGTCGTCAAAACTAAAGGCATAGGTATGGTCAGACGCAAGCCGTCTACCGTCTATGTCTGTTTCGAGATTGGGCGCATGGCCGCTCAAGTGTAGCAATTGTGCCGCAAACCAAAAACGAATAATCTCCGTCGATACGGTTCTATCGTCGAGCGCTTCAAAAGCAGAGCGTAATACAGTGAAGTACTCCCGCTCGGGCTCGTCCTCTGTTACGCGATGTAATTGTTTGATCAGATCATAGCCTGCCATTGTGCGGTCTAAATCGGTAACGATCGTACCATAGTGAGTAACGAGCCTGGTGGATACGAGCGTACCAAGGTCGCTCTTGCCTTTTACATAGGTGATGATGCTCACACTAAATAGCTCAATACCGCCAGCCAGCTTGGATTTGACACGACGTACACCCTTAGCCATTAGGCGTATTTTGCCTAACTCTGGCGTGAGTAGCGTAATGATACGATCGGCCTCACCATAATCGGTTCTGGCTAGAATAATAGCTTCGGTAACGAGCTGGTTCATATGCCGCTCGTACACTCGCGGATCAATCGAACAAGGTCCAGCAAGGTGGTGCGCGGTTTATAGCAAACAGCCACCACTCCCAGGTCAGCGTGCAAAATACTCTCGATATCGGCCAGTATGAGCGGTGGTATGGTTGTGTTCACGACTACTGGAATGCTTGCCCATTCCGGATATGAGCGAAATTCGTGCAAAAATTCGACTCCATTATGGGCAGGGAGCTGTAGCTCCATGAGCAGAATATCTGGCATACGCCTATCGGCCGCATCGACTGCTGCCTGCCCCCCGGCGACATGCACCACGTGGTGGCCGACATGGGCGAAGGCCCGTGTATACGTTGCCGCCAACAAGGTGTTAGGTTCTATCAATAATATATTTGACATGAGTACAAAATTTATACAAATTGTAATTGCCTGCTCGGTTGCAGCGTAGCTGCCAGGCCTTGTTCGTGCTGGTACCGACCGACACGCAAGCGGCTGTTCATTGAGCGAAAAATGGCATCGGCAACAAATAAGCCTGCCGCGCTACCCGTGCCAATAGCCGTAAGCGGCTGTCTGGCCTTGCCGGCGAGGTCTAGCGCAGTACGCCACCGATCCGCTCTTAGCTCCTCGTATTCACCATACATGCCGGCAACGAGGCCGTGTGGTGTCCGATGAAAGCCAAGCGTGACATGCCGTGGCCGACGCTCCGGCCTAGATGCTTCAGCTTCGACAAGACTAAAGCCCAGCGAAAGTAACGCCGCCTTTAACCCGCGCTGATGACTCATGACCGGCCCATAGCGTCCACCCACTCGTAGCTCCAATTCGACGCCATAATACTGCGCAAAACGACTCAGCTCATGCGCTACATCAACCAGCAGCGAAGATACAGAAACCGGCTCCATGACCAGTTCGACTTGTTCACTCCATAGCTGCAGACCAAGCAGATAGCTATCGACAAGCGTTAACGCGGCAGCGGCCTGGGTGCCGATCGCCCCCACGTCCGTCATTCGGAGATCGCCAGTGAGTTGGCCGAGCTCGGCCTGCCGAGCGATGGTCGTGAGCGGTACTTTGAGTTGCTCGGCAATGGAGAGTAGCAAATCATCAGAGCCCACGCGGACCGGATCATCCCCTATTGCCATCTACTCGCCCTCTCTTAGTTCTCTCTTCATACTAACACACGCGGTCCGTTCACCCGCGTGTAAAAAGCTCTCCGGGATAGGAACAATTACTGAGATCAACCAAGCCTTAGGGCGAGAAGGTTAAATTCGGTAGAATCGTGTTATTAAAGTCGGGCAAAAAATCTGTCGATTCGGTCGATATTTCGAGTGTCACATTACGCAGCGGCAAGATAATAATACTTCCCTGCTTGCTCGTGGTTAACTGACCGTCAAATCTCGTACCAATCACGCTGGGAACTTTGGGCAGGCTATACGGTGCTGCGCTCAATTTCTTGGACTGCACAAAACTGGAGTAACCGGCAATCGCGCTGCTATAAGAACTAGATACTATCGACAAACGGAGCGAAAAAGCGCTATTGCCATTTATATCTGGCACATAATCGGGGTGGAAGTATGAATTGAGTGGCGTTTGAGAGTTGTCGTTAATAACATACGCACTCCACGTCTTGGGATACTGCAATGTGACACTTCCGTAAGCCTCAGGGCCGACATACGTTTTCAACGGACTTTTTGCGGCCTCGGCATATTTTACTGCGTCGCTCGACTGCGTACTTTGAACGGCCACAGAAGCTGCTACCGCTGCCTTTTTATCACTATGATTTTTATAGTCCTGGCGGCTATTAAAGGCCCAGGCACCAAAACTAAGGGCGGCTATCAGAAAAACGACGGTTGCAATGAGAGAAAGAAGCAGGACATTTATAAATCCGCGCTCGCTACGTACCTTCATACTGCTCATGGTAGCGAAATTCAGGCGCTGGCGCAACCCGGGAGAGCTTCCCTAATGATATTCATACAAAAATACTCCGTACGACTCGGCAACACGTTTCTTCCCAGGAATCGTAAACGCAACGCTGGCCAGCCGGACTGGTCGAGTATGCCACTCCTCTATCCGGGCATCTAGCTTACCCATCTGGCGTCCAATCATAAAAGCAAAAACTGCGTCAGCTGGTGGCCACTGCACGGTAAAATAGTTGCCCCAAACAATGGTAACGTGCTTACGGTAGCGACGCGTTCGAAGCCACGAAATGAACGCCAGCAATGGACTTAGTTCAATGCCTACCACATGCACGCCTTGCTTCGCGGCGGCTATCAGCATACGACCATCGCCAGAACCCAGTTCAAGGAGAGTCTCCCCGGGGCGCAAGTCTAATAAGTCGAGCGCGGCTTGCATGTTGCCACGTAGCGTCGGTAGGTAGGGAGGCCCAAAAAATACCGTAAAGGCGGTCAGAAGCAACACTATGCCTACCAAGAGAAACACCAGTGACATTATTCTATTCCTTGCCAGACGTTTTGAGTTTTAGCTGCGAGATCCTATTTTCGGCCTGGTTCAGCGTTTCTTCAAGCTGGTCAACTACCAGCAATCCCTGCTCATAAAGCGTCACCGCCTCATCGACGTGGATATCAGGCCGTTGCAAGGCTGCAAGTATCTCATCAAGTCGAGTGCTGAGGCTCAGATAATCCTTTTTCATGTTAGGCATGCTACTCTACTCCTATTTGATTCTAACATCGGTTACGCGCGCATCGACTGCGCCATCAACAAAATCCACTGTTATGACGTCGCCAACTATGAGATCACGCGACTGCATAATGACGCCCTCCTTATGTATAAGCGCATAGCCACGTTGCAGTACGCTTTCAGGGTCAAAAGCACGAAGCAATTGTCGTTTTACAGTCAGTTGATGCCGGGTATGCACTGCCGCTCTTTCAGCCATATCGAATAAAACCGAACGCGCACCCACTAGGCCCTGCTTGGCATTCTCTAGTATCTGGAAGGTTCTCCGTGCCAGTTGCGTGCGATAGGTGGATAGACCAGCTACCAACGCCTTTCGGTCCGGTACTAAGAGCTCAGCCGCATTACTCGGCGTGCTAGCGCGAACATCGGCTGCTAGTTCGCTGAGACTTATATCTATCTCGTGGCCAATCGCAACCAACGTGGGAATACGACTTGCCGCAACCGCGCGCGTCACCTGCTCTGTGCTAAAGGTCTGCAAATCCTCAGGACTGCCTCCGCCGCGCGTGATAACAAGCACTTCGGGCGGCAAAGGCAACTGATTGCATTGCTCAATTGCAGTCACAATCTGCGCCGGAGCTGAGTCGCCCTGTACTTGCACATCGATGTGTATAATCTCAAGGCCGCCCCACCTCGCATTGATAACCTTGCAAAAATCATGATACGCCGCCGATTCCGCCGAGGCGATCAGACCAATCGATGCAGGCGGATATGGCAATGCCCGCTTACGGTCAGAGTCAAACAAACCTTCAGCTGCCAACTTCGTCTCAAGTAGCGCTGCCGCCTTCTTAATAGACCCTTCCCCCACTGGCTGTATGCTCAAGATATTCAGACTAAAGCCGTACTGATTATGCAGCCTCGGTGTCGCTCTGACCGCAAGGAGCATGCCATCCTGCAGCGGGCCGGGTAACTGATAAACCGTTCCAAAGCATCGCACCACTGCTTCGTCGTCTTTTACATCAAAATATACCCAACGATTCTTACTAACCTTAAAATTCACAAGCTCACCTGTGACTGTAACGTTTGAATACGCATATTCCAGCGTCTGATTCACGTACGCCACAAACTCACTGACGCCGAATGCGAGGTCGCTGCTCATGGTGACTCAGGCCTACGCAGTGTTCGATGATACAGCACATATCCTGGCGGGATCTGGATGAGCGTGTTCAGCACTCTATACATCACCGTTACCGGTAAACTGAGAGCCGCGGGGATGCCAGATGCTGCTAACACACCGGTCATCAGTGCCTCGTAAATACCGATCCCACCCGGCAAAACTGATACAAAACCCGCGAAATTAGCTACCGCGTACGCTAGAATAATTGAACCGACATTCACCCACTTGCCAAAGGCAATGTACACAACGTATACCGTAAATATCTCTGTTATATTAGCGGCGACAGACCATACAAATGGCCACTTTAGCTCTTTATAGTTTGCTTCAATAAGCTTGTAATTCCCGTGGAACTCCTGCACCAACCGCTCTGCACGTTCAATGCTGATTGTCTCCGGATAGTGCGGTCGAAAGATATGGATCACCCGATTTAAGAAGGCTGTAATAGCTGAAAACGTGGCGTGGATGCGTCTCTTCGAACCCATAATAAATACAAACGCAAAGGTACCAATTACCAGGACGGTAGAGACCGACCCAGCGACCAACACCACTAGACTATTCGTCCGGCCCCCGATGGCCATAAACACCAAACCGATTATCAACAAAATTTCGAACGACACAATGACTAAGATAAGCTTCATTAGCTGTACCAACGTAGCCTTGCCGCCGCTGATATCGCCTCTACGCATCCGCACTCCGAAATATGAGATACCGCTCACTCCCCCACTTGGAAAAACATGATTTACAAAATTCAGCTCCAGTGCCGCCCTAAGAACAAAACTATAGGTAAGTTCGTTGCCGACCAGCCGAAAAAGTGTTTGATAAATACGTGTTTGCGCATGGTAATTTGCGACCTGTAGCGGGATCATCAGGGCTAAAATCCAAATGTTTACTTTGGCCAGATTATTAAAAGTGTCGATAATCTGCTGGCGTATAGCAAAAATAAGTATAAGTAGCGCTGCAACCGTCACTAGATTGACGATCACTTTCCAGTTTCGCTTCAAAAAACCAGACTGTTTCCCCATATGCATGCAATTATACGTCAAATCTCGCCTTACCTTCTAACACTCTCCGTGTATGCACCTCTTTTACGGAGATTTCTAGCCACCCTCCTTCCCCAAGTAGAGTCAAGCGTAGTGCAACCAGACCAGCTTTAGCTGGCCTGCGTGTAACGCTCTACTTGGGGAAGGAGGGTGGCTAGAAATCTAGTATACTTATAGGCAGCATATGGTATATAAAAGTATTCTGATATTGGGACGCCAACCGGCAATTGGCCGCGCCGAGCTTGAAAGTCTGTATGGCGGTAGGCATCTTGAACCTATCAGTCAGCAGGCTATAGCCCTGGATATTGAGCCCGATACCATTGCCTTTGGGAGACTCGGCGGCAGTATCCGATTGGGCGTCGTACTTGCTGAAATACCAAGCAAGGAGTGGTCAGTATTAGCACAATATGTAGCCAAAATATTGCCAGAACGGTTGCGCCAGTTACCCCAGGAAGGCAAGCTAAAACTCGGCCTCAGCGTCTTTGATAGTACAGTCGACAACCGCCAGCTATTGCGTACCGGGCTGGAATTAAAAAAGATTTGTAAGAAAACTGGACGCTCAGTACGCCTCGTTCCTAATACCGAGCCAGCGCTCAGCAGCGCTCAAGTCTTACACAATCAACTCACCGGGGATCTTGGCATCGAATTCTTGCTTGTTCATAGCGGTACTAAGACGATTCTAGCGCAAACCACTGCCGTCCAGGACATTACCGCCTATGCAGACCGCGATCAAAATCGCCCTAAGCGAGATGCGCGCGTGGGTATGCTGCCACCCAAGCTGGCGCAGATCATCATCAATCTAGCCACCGGGCTACTAGAGCCGACGAACGCGCATGTCGTGCTCGACCCTTTCTGCGGCACAGGGGTAATATTGCAGGAAGCAGCGCTCATGGGCTACGGTAGCTACGGCACAGACCTCGAGCCACGGATGATCGACTACTCTCGGGCAAATCTGGAATGGCTTGCCGGGCGCCACCATAGCCCACCCTCTACTCTAGAAATTGGTGACGCCACAACGTTTAGCTGGCAGCACCCCTTCTCGGCCGTCGCAGCTGAAACGTACTTGGGCAGACCGCTCAGCACTTGGCCTAATCCCGAAACCCTCCAAGAAGTAAGGAGCACCTGCAACACCATCCTCGAAAAATATCTGCAGAATATAGCTAGTCAAATACCGAGTGGTTTGCGTCTCTGTTTGGCCATACCGGCCTGGAAAGCTCCAAATGGGCACATTCACCACCTTCCACTTCTTGACCATCTCGAGAAAATGGGGTACAATCGAGTAAGTTTTGAGTGTGCTGAGGCTCACGATCTGGTCTACTATCGGCCAGAGCAAATTGTAGCCCGCGAGCTGCTCGTAATAACAAGGAAATAATATGTCACACGTAAAAGCTGGCGGTACCGCCAAAAATGTTAAAGACAGCCCCGGCCAGCGGCTTGGCGTTAAGGTATTTGGCGGTCAAAAGATCCGTACTGGCCAGATTATCGTACGACAAGTTGGTATGACAAAGCGGCCTGGCAAGGGCGCTAAAGCTTCCCGCAACTTCACCATTCATGCCGAGCGCGACGGCATTGTCGGTTTCAAGACCCGCAAAGTTCGCCGCTTTACAGGCAAAACCGTCCGCCGTACTGAAGTTACCGTCGAGTAACAAAGCTTATTTTGCACACTACTGCTTAAGTTGTCAGCCAACTCATACTATTTAGGTACTGGGCGTAGCTGGTTTTTGAATTCTGCTTTCAACCTCTTCTAAGGTTTGCTGCATATAATATCCCTGGTCAAAGACGTGCCCTGCAAGCAAACCTGCGCCGAATGCTGTGACCGCCAAGCCCAGATTCGGATCTTGTTTATCCTTAGCAAAACTCAGATACCCGGCTACTTGGTCATCCATGGCAGCCATTCCTTCAGGTGAGGTGTTCATATGGCCCTGCTTCAGCTGGGTAATAAAGTTAACCATCGTATCAAACACCTTTTGACTCTCAGACATGAGGTGCAACTGTCCCTCTTCAAAGACACCACGAGCTGCTATCTCTTCTATAATGCGCTTTGGATTCGCAGTTGCGCCAGCAGCCATCAAAGCGATCACCTCTCCGGTAAGTTTCGCAGCCCTATCTTCGCTTTTAGCAGCCGTATCCAACCATCTGCCTGCCAAGATCTCAATATGCTGCTGATTTGTAGGGTCAGAGACCAAATTAACGAGGGTGTTGATGGTATTATAGATAGCATCACGGCTATCTATCCACGCCTCCTGCGCCTTCTCTTCTGCAGATGGTTCAATCCGTTCGGGCAAGGCCTTCCTTACAAGTGCTCCTGCATGTACCGCTGGCGTACTTTCAGGCAATCGTCCACTCTGTTCGACTGGATCAGCTGCAGATACAGCTGGAGTGGACAATACTTCCCAACCATGTACCCATGTCCCATTTGTTGAGGTATCTGTTATTGACAGTCCTTCATCTGTTACCTGAATCTCTACGTGCTTGCGTGAGGTAAGCCCGCCATACGACCTATCCCACAACTCTTCTGCGGCAACGGCTCGCACGCCTTCCCCAGCATCAGCTTGAGAGCCGCGACCAAGCCGTAGGACTTGACCTGGCTTAATCTCGACTGTCTTCTTTGCCGTAATCCGATTCTGCTCACTATTTAGACCACTAATGCCAAATCTAACACCTTGCGCATCGGCTACTTTAACAAGCGCTGCCCGCAAAGGAACATCCCCTTCTCCGGGTATTTGTAGCTCACCTACTATGGTGTTTTCTTGACCTTCGTTCTGATTAGGCGGATTGGTTTTTTCCGAGTCGTACAGAGGCATATTGGTCGACAAAATAATCTTGCGCCCCTCCAACATTCCCTCAAATCTTGCTAGCTCAGGAGCAGGTTGAGCGAGGTTCGCTGCATGGGCTTGAGAGACTACTTCCATACGAAAACATTAGCATAATATTGTGCTAATGTCAATAAATACCAATAAAATACAGTACAGCGGATAAATCCGGGCTAGGTTAAATGTTTCTTGATGCGATCAATGACATCGGTAATGACTACTTGTGATTTTACCAAGTAATCGTCTACACCCAGGGCTTCGGCTCGCTTCCGATCAGCGTCTTGACTGAGCGCGGTGAGCATGATGATCTTGAGGTTGGCGGTTTCTGGTGTGTTGCGTAAGATATCTAAGACATCGAAGCCGCTCACCTTGGGCATCATGACGTCGAGTAAAACGAGGTCAGGCTTGTAGCTAATTGCAGCCGCTAAGGCGTCCTCCCCATTGGCTACCCGCCGAACGTCGAAGCCTTCAGCTTGGAGTCGGACTAGATATACACCTGCGAGGGCGTCATCGTCCTCAACAAAAAGAATACGCTTTGGATGCAAAAGGGGTTGCGGCGTGCCCTGAAGAGCGCTATTATCCATGCCTTAACGCTACAGCAAGCTTCCTACTTTTGCAACAAGCTAGCTATAAAGCCGCGGAACATAGGATGCGCACGGTTTGGCCGCGATTTGAATTCAGGATGAAATTGACTAGCCACAAAGAACGGATGATTTGTAGCCTCAATAATTTCTACCAAATTACCATCCGGGCTCAAGCCGGCCGGCCGGATGCCCCAAGATTCGTACTGATCCCGATACTCGTTATTACACTCATAGCGGTGGCGGTGGCGTTCGATGATAGCCGTAGTACCATATAGTTTAGCCACACTACTGCCCGCCTGGATCTTACAAGGGTAATCACCAAGGCGCATCGTGCCGCCAGTATTCTCCTTGCCTGCCTGTCCGGCCATCGTACTAATTACGAGGTGTTTACTTTTAGGGCTAAGCTCCTCAGTTGTTGCGCCAGTTACGCCAGCATTACGGGCCGCAGCGATAACGCCCATCTGTAGCCCTAAACAAATGCCGAGGTAGGGCACTTTATGCTCAAGGGCATACTGCGCAGCGGCAATCTTGCCTTCCAGACCGCGCGTACCAAACCCGCCGGGCACCACTATTCCATCTATGCCTTTAAGAACCGAGGCGACATCCTCGGCTTTCTCGATAGATTCAGCGTCAATCCATTCGATAGCAATATCAGCGTCATTAGCCCAGGCTCCAGCGCGAAGCGCCTCAAATACCGACATGTATGTATCCTGGTTGTCGAGATACTTAGCTACGACGCCTACGGTGATTTGGTGTTTATGTTTCCCTAGGGCGTGATTCACCATCCTAGCCCAATCGGATAAATCCGGTTGCTTCGTGGTGAGGCCCAGTTGCTTGCAAATGACGTTGGCAATACCCGTCTCTTCGAGCGTCAAAGGCACCTGGTAAATGCTGGGCGCATTCGGTAGTAATGCGATAGCCTCCTCAGCTACACCACTAAAAAGACTAAGCTTAGCCTTAGCTCCCGGATTGGTCGGCTCTTCGCTACGTCCTACAAGAATGTTCGGACTAATACCAAGGCCGCGTAAGTCGCGTACAGCGTTCTGAGCCGGCTTGGTCTTAGTCTCCTTGCTCGCTCCCAGGTATGGCAAATAAACCACATGGACATACAGGCAGTTTTCTAGTCCAACGCGCATACCCAGCTCGCGAATGGCTTCAATAAAACTCTGACTTTCAATATCCCCTACTGTGCCACCGATCTCAACAATGTGCACATCGAAGCCAGCGCCAGCATCTTGGATAAATTTTTGGATCGCAGCAGTTAAGTGAGGTACAATCTGGACATCCTCACCCTGATACTTCCCGGCCCGTTCGTCTTCAATCACACGTAAAAAAACGCGCCCGTTCATCAGAGAACTGGCGCTGGTTAATTCTTCATCGATAAAACGCTCGTAATGACCGAGGTCGAGATCGGTTTCGGCTCCGTCCCTTGTTACAAAACATTCGCCATGCTCGCGGGGGTTAAGGGTACCGGCATCGACATTCAGGTAGGGGTCACACTTTTGAAGGTTAACGCGGAGACCGCGGGCTTTTAGCAGATTGGCGATGGAGGCTGCGGTAATACCCTTTCCGAGTCCCGAAAGGACGCCTCCTGTCACAAAAATATATTTCGTCGCCCTTGGCACGCTGTCTACCTCCTCAACGCTTTACATGTTATCTATTTAGACCTGATACTACCCCAATAAACCCTCTCCTGGCAAGAAAAACGTATAAACTACATCATTAACTTTTTATGAAATCGATCGCCGCATTCTTTTGAAGGTCATTGCTACTTTTGTAATCATCATTGCTCATTGTGACCACATGATCAGGGGTGATGCCCTGCTTGTCAATATTCCGACCATTTGGACGATACCAGCGCGCCACGGTTACCTTCAACTCAACCCCCTGTGGCAGCTGTACGATCTGCTGGACACTCCCTTTGCCGTAACTCTTAACCCCAAATAGAGTGGCCGCGTTATTATCTTTCAGTGCACCAGCGGTTATCTCTGAGGCGCTGGCGCTTCCAGCATCGATGAGCACCGCCGTCTTCATGCCCTGCAATAAGTTATTCCCGTTGGATACTTCGCTGGAGACAATTACATTATCCCGTCTTTCCTGCAAGATAAGCGCCCCTTGAGGGAGCCATAAACTCGATACCGAGACCGCGGCATCAACGAGGCCACCGGGATTACCTCTGAGATCAAGCACTACTCCACGTACCTTATGGTCTTTGAAATCTTTGGCCGCCTGATTGGCCAAATTCGCCGTGTCGTCGCTGAACTGATTAATCTGCATGTATCCAACGCTGTCATCTAAGATTTGCCACTTTACGCTTGGAATCTTAATGTCGTCGCGCGTGATTATAAATGTCTGCGGCGTTTTATCGCGCACCACAACCAGTGTTACCTTGCTATTCTTCGGACCCCGAATCTTACTTACCGCGGCATCGATTCTCATACCAACGGTTGTTTGCCCGTTAATACTCGTTACCACATCCTGAGGGCGCAGGCCCGCCTTACTAGCTGGAGTACCGTCAATCGGGGCTACAACGATCAGATCGCCTTGAGCATTCTGGCCTAACTCTGCACCAATGCCGCTAAAGGTCCCGTCCAGCTGGTTGTTAAAGTCGGTTGCAGCCTGTTTATTGAAGTAGAGCGTGTAGGGATCGCCGGTGGCCTCTGCCATACCCGACTTCATGCCATCGAGCAGTTTATTGGCATCTAGCTTACCGTCATAATTATTTTTGAGAGCGTTGTACACCTGGGTGACACTCGAATAATCGAGATTAGCCGGAAGTGTTTTATTCCGGCTCTCGCCGGCGGAGAAACTTAGCTGGCCACGTCCTGTCAAAAAGCCAACGTCGAATACTCCCAATAAGATCATCGCAGCGCCGAATGCATACAAACCACGCCGAAGCCACTGCTTCTTCCTATCACCTTCACTATGCAGTATTTGCACGAAACAGTCCCCTTACCGTATTGCTTATGTCCTAGCAAGTATACGTTAGATCATAACCATAACGCCAATCAAAATAGGCTACCCTTACCTTCAGCAAACTGCTATCTAACTCGCTAGAAGTGGATAAATACTAGGCTGGTTGTGTAGCGCCAACCTTCGCTATACTGTCCATCGAGCTGTTGATTGTATTGCTGCACATAAATTTGTGATTTGTCTGGGCTGACTGCCTCAACCCACATTGCGTGACCATAAAATCCTGCAGTACTAATGGCAACCGAGCCAGCTACTGGATTACTATCAACGGGGATACCGGAGGCGCGTGCGTTGTCCGGCCACTCGTTGGCATTGCCGATACCGCCCCAGTATGGCATATCACGATCCGTCTTGCCGGCCATATACGCCTGGTGCACCTTGAAGGCGGCGAAGGAAACGCATTCCCTGGTGAGCATGCCCCATGGGTCAACCATGCTATCTTGCGGCGCATTGTTCCAGGCATCGGGATATCCTCCATGATCCGGGCTGGTTTTAAAGGTGCCGATGTTATACCGAGCATTGAGAATGGCCTGCTGCTTACGCAAATCACCAATTTGGCTCTGGTTTGCGGCAATTTGCTGATTATATTGGGCCTGTTGAGATTGATTGAGGTTCAATAATCCAGCCTGTTGGCTCCTGGCACTGTCCAATTGGGTCTGCTGCAGACGCTGATCGGAAAGCAACTGATCGATCTTAGCCTTCTGCACTTTGAGTTGCGCTTGGAGCGTATTAATTTTGACGAGCGTTTCCTGTATTTTGGCCTGCACGTCGGTGCGGTACTGTTGTTTGTCGATAAAATCACTGAGATTGCCACTACTGGCCAGCATCTCGATAGTAGACGGCGTACCATCTACATACATTTGCTTAATATCGGCGCCGAGTGTAGCCTTCTCTTGATCCAACTCAGCCTGATTAATATCAATCTGCTGCTGTAAACTCGCTTGCTGTGCAGTATTATCGTTAATCAATTGCTGCACGGCGTTAATTTGGGCTTGCAACTTATTGATCGCATCCTGGTAGCTGGAAGCCTGTGATTGTAAGCCGTTCAGCGCATTTTGTGACTGCAAGTTCTTTTGCTGCAGCGCAGCTATTTGCTCATCGAATTGATCCGCTTGGACGCCTGGCACAACAGCTAAACCAACTGTCAGAATAGTAGCCAATGTAAGCACCGGCACTCCAGTAAGACGACGCCAAGATGTGTATTTTTGCATTGTTTTTTGTTTCATGCGGCTATGCCCCATATACATGCGTATCATACCACGAATCCCCCTAATGGTTCAAGCCGAGCCGCTAGCAGCGCTGCCGTAGGGCGGCAGCACCCTACATCCTCGCTCCATCTTTTAGTCTACTTACTCTTAAATTTGAGGTACCGCCGGGTCGCTACAGTAGAAGATGCGGCACCAATAAGCATACCAAGCAACAACTGGCCAGTCAAAAGCATCCAGAAATGCATACTGAAGTATTGAGAGGCATAATTAATATCCAAAAGTCCTAGGCTCGTGGCCTGTAGTGCCGAGCTACTCGCAACAAAAAGCAAATGGATCACACCAACGGATACTAGCGCCGAAATAATACCGTAGACAATTGTCTCTACTACAAACGGTCCGCGGATATACCAGGTGGTCGCACCCAGCAAGCGCATAATGGTCAATTCATCGCGACGATTAAAGATAGCCATCTGAATTGTGTTGAAGATAATGAGTACCGAGATAACCATAAAAACAGCCACAGCAACAATACCTGCTCGGCGCAAAATATTGGTGGCATGTGCAATCTTATCGATGGCCGCTTTGCGGTCGCCCTGGTATGAAATTTGATCTATAACACCTGTATAACTGCCGTTTGTCAACGCCTTCTCTACGTCGTTGATTTTATTAAGATCTTTTGGTTTGACTAAAATTGTCGCGGGGATTGGATTGTCAGTAGCACTGATTGCGCTCAGTAGCTGAGGGTTATTAGCATTCTGCTCGCGGTAGCGCCCCAGTGCCTGCGTTTTGTCCAGATAAGTCACTTGCCGGACATTCGGCAGCGTATGCAGATCAGCAATAAGCGTATTCACCTTTGTCTGCTCGGCAGAGTCCTTTAGATAGACAGAGACATCAATCTTATCAGTGATTTGAGCAATCGTGTTACTGAATGCGGCGTTGGTGATTACCGAAAACAGCACGATGAGCAGCGTAATAATCATCACTGCCATAGCCGCAATAGCTAACCAGGCATTGCGGACAAAGTTGACCAGTCCGGTTTTGACCACCCGGATAAATCTCAGGAACCTACGATTCATATTTTGTATTCTGCCTCTGCCCGATCGCTACTTACCTGCCCATGTGCGAGTGTTACTACCCGACGCTTCAGTTTATTCACGATCTCCTGGTTGTGGGTGGTTAGCAAAACAGTGGTGCCATAGTGATTGATGCGTTCCAAAACCTTAATGACGTCCCAAGCGTGTTTGGGGTCGAGATTACCGGTAGGCTCATCCGCAATCAGGATCTTGGGCTGACGAACAATAGCCCGGGCAATAGCGACACGCTGGCGCTCGCCGCCGGACAGCTCCATGGGAAGGCGTTTTTCCTTACCTCGCAAATTCACAATGTCGAGTACTTTTGGCACGGTGGCACGTATTTCGTGATTGGTCGCACCAACGATTTCGAGCGCGAACGCAACGTTTTCAAATACTGTACGGTTGGGCAGTAGTTTAAAATCTTGGAATACTACGCCTATCTTCCGGCGTAAAAGTGGAATATCCCGGTCGTGGAGCTTATCGTAATCAATACCTCCAACGATAATTTTACCGCTCGTCGGCTTTTCTTCGCGAGTGAGAAGGCGCAGTAAGGTCGTCTTGCCGGCACCGCTCTGCCCCACAACAATCACAAACTCCTTTGGCTCCACATGGACGCTTATACGGTCAAGCGCGGGCGTTGCCACCTTACCATACGTCTTCGTTACCCTGTCCAACAAAATCATTAGCTCAATTATACCAAACTGTCGTCTGGTTATAAAAAACAGCCGACCAGAAAGACGGCTGTTTTTTATAAATGTCGGTTATTCTTTAGGGCGCTGAGGGCTCATTAGACGAATCAGTCGATTGATTGTTCGTACTCAAGCCAGAAACTTGACCTGTGGGATCTGGTGTAGCCATTTGGCTGGCTGCATCAACGACTACTTGGTCTTCTCCAATTGGTTGTTGTTCGACGCGGGCCATAGCATCAACTTCACCTTGTTCGCCAAGTAACTGCGTGTTGAATGGCTGCGTGCTTGGGACGGCAGCGTTAGCGGTTTGCGTCATAGTATTATTTTGCATGTATTTGTACTCTTTCTTTTTATTTTTATCGAACTGTACAATAATAACATAAACGATATAAAAGTCAATATCTGCAATCAGTGTTAGATTTTTGACCCGTCCTAGATAAATGTTAGAGTTATTAAAATGCGGTCGAGAGAAATTTTTAGCCATCCTATACGCTCATTTCGGACGGCACCTTTTGGTTACACAATAATAGGTCTCACAACCACACCGGCTGCCGAAAGCTTGCCCGACCTCAATTTGACCCCCTATAACTTAGCCGCTCTAGCGATAGGAGCAGTAGGTATTTGTATAGGAAACTTCTTGGTCGAACGCCAAATTAGATTACGTACTAGGTTAGAGACAACATTTGAAGCACACGGGTTTGATGAAAGACTAGCCGAGACAACGGTCGAGGAATGGTGCGCGCGCCAGACTACCCTTATAGCCTGCGAACAATACGGTGTGCGTCAAGCTTGTGAAGAGTACTATAATGGCCGACACGATGCGATGCAACTAGGGTGGCTCCCTCACTTTTAGTCATACTTAATAAATACCCATCGCAGTTTTACTAAATCTCTGACCATTTTGCTTATATCAAGTGGCGATATGTCTACTTAACTTTTGCAGCAAACACTACTTTCCTAACGCGTAATCCAAATATGCGTCAATGAGTGGTGTTACATTGCCGTTAAGGACGCCTTCAGCATCAGAAGTTTCATACTTACTGCGAAGATCCTTTACTTGTTTGTAGGGGTGTAGAACATACGATCGGATCTGGTTTCCCCACTCCGCCGATTGGTTCGGACCCTTCAGCTCGCTGATTCTCTCTTTATGCTGCTCAAGCTGCAGCGCGATGAGCTTAGAACGCAAGATAGTGAGCGCCATTTCTTTGTTTTGTAGCTGACTGCGTTCGTTCTGGATTGCAACTGTGATGCCCGTAGGAATGTGTGTCACGCGCACTGCCGAATCGGTTGTATTCACACTCTGGCCACCATGACCGCCGCTACGGTACACATCAATTCTGAGTTCTTTTTCGTCTATCACCAGATCTTCCGGATGGTCGACTACGGGTAGTATATCCACCTTCGCAAAACTGGTCTGTCGCAGATTGTCTGCATTAAACGGACTCAAGCGCACCAGTCGATGCACTCCATGTTCTCCTTTCAGCTTACCGAAAGCAAAGTCGCCCTTGATCTCCATCGTCACACTCTTGAACCCAGCTTCATCACCGGGCGATTCATCAATCACCTGTACCCTGTAGTCATTCTGCTCTGCCCAGCGAACATACATACGCATGAGCATCTGAGCCCAGTCTTGAGCATCGGTGCCGCCCGCCCCGGCATAGATGCTCAAAATTGCGTCATGATCGTCGTATGGCCCAGAAAACCTCAACTCTTGCTTGAGCGCAGCGAACTGTTCTACTAACTGATTTAAGTTACCGCTGATCTCCGGACGCATTGTTTCATCGCTAATGTCGGTCAGCTGGATAAGATCGTCGACATCTTTTTGGAGATCGAGCCAAGGTTTAATACGCTGCTCAAGTTTGGCCTGTTGCTTTACCACTTCTTGTGCTTTTTGCGGTTCGTGCCAAAAATCGGATTTAGCAATTTCCTTATCAAGGTTTAATTTACGGGTCACCAGGGCATCGACATCAACGCGCTCGGCAGCAGCCTCAAGCTCAGCCTGCAGATCGAGCGCTTGTTGGTGCAGGTCCTCAAGCATAGTCTAACTCTTTGCTTCCGGCTTCACCCACAGCGGCGCAATTTGCTTGTGCAGTTCGCTGGCAAAAGGTTTTTCGCAATTACTCAAGACACCGAATCCCCATATCTTGTCAGCAAACAATGCCCGTGAGGTGTCAACAATCTGCGCTTTGGTTATAGCTTTGATACGCCTTGGTACCTGATAATAATCTTCGACTACTCCGTCGAAGAAATACCGTCCGCTATAACCGCCAGCCACTCCGGCAACAGTCTGTGCACTGCGTTGGAAACGACCCAGAGCGTATGCCTTGGCGGCATCTATATCCTCGGTTGCAATCTCGCCGCGGAAGACATTGTTTAGTTCATCAATGATAATATCGAACAATGCTGGAGCGTTCCGCTGGGATACCTGAGCACCAAACCACCAATTACTACTCAGCTTAGTTTGACCAAACCCGCTGCTCATGCCGTATACCAGTCCACGCTCACGTGCCGTACCCAAAATCTTGGAATAGAGCGTCTCGGTAAGCATAGTATTGACCAGATTGAGCGCATCACTCTCCGGCTCCGCAAGTCGCCGCTGCATAAAACTATCAATATAAAAATACAAATTTTTGACTGATTTGTTGTGGATATACACTGGAGTGTTCTGCGGCTTAGGGCGTTCGTCGGGCAGTTCAATACGCACATCTCCAAGTGGCAGCTCGATATGTTCTAGGGTCGCTTGCACTGCCTCATGGCGTTTGGGAGTTAAATTTCCGGCGACGATAAACCGCAAATTGCGGGTAGTATGAGTACGCTCATAATGTTCGCGCACATCGGTAACGGTTACGTTGTCCATCAGCTTAAGACGCTCTTCGTCGGTTTTAGCCATAAAACCATAGCGTTCGCGTAAGGCAAGGCTGAGATGGCGGAAATGATTATTAGCCCGGGTGATAAGCTCTTCACGCACATTGCCAGCTTCCGCCTCAAACTCATCGGCAAGAAATAGCGGCTTGGTGATAGCCAGCAGCATAAGCTCAAGAATACGCTCCCACTCAAAATCAGCACATTCCGCCTCATAACTAATTTCATATACGCTAGTGCTGGCGTTATTGTATGCACCGTTTTTCTCCAGTTCCGCCTGAAAGATACGACTCTTGGGATAGCGCTCATTCGCACCAAGCAATAGATGCTCCATAAGGTGCGGTGTTTCCCACTTTTCGGGTTTTACCAAATATTCCCCCGCCCGGAAATTGAGTTCAAAACTCATCACGGAAGCGTCCGGGACGTGGATTAACAAACCTTTGGCACCATTTTTTAAGGTCAATTCTGTAACAATATGCTTCATGTTAAGAACCTACTTGCGCTTACGGCCTTGGGCCTTGCGCTGTCGTTCGGCTTTGCGGGCCTTTTTGCGCATCACAGGTTGCTTCTTGACTGCTGCTTGATTGGCTTCTTTTGCCCTAAAGTCAGCTTCTTCAAACTCATCGTCGCCCGTCAGAATGCGATCGGCATTGCTAATAGATTGACGGGCAGCCAGCGTTAATTCAGTTTCGGCGGGTTGCTCGAGCTGAGCAAGGTCGATAGGCTCAGCATGGAAGACCAAACGAATAACTTCTTGGCGCAGGTTGGCCTGCATTTCTTCAAACAGCAATTGGCCCTGACGACGATATTCTACCAACGGATCGCGCTGTCCAATACTAATCCAGTGGATTCCTTCACGCAGGTGGTCCATATTTTCCAAGTGTTGCATCCATAGATTGTCCAGAACCTGTAAATAAATGTCCCGCTCCACTTTACGCATAATTTCTTTTGTAAATGCCGCTTCGCGTCCATCGTACAGTTCGTACGCTTCCTTAATTAGAACATCGCTAAACTTATCTGCACCGGTGTCAAATAGCCGATCCAGACTCGGCTCATCAAGCGGAAATGTCTCGCGCACGATAGACTCAAATTGCTCGGTCAACAAATCTGGCGAGGCGGCGAGCATTCGAGCCTGCTCTTCAATAAAAATCTTAACCCGCTTGCTGATATCATCGCTCTTTAAAATTTCCTTACGCATGGCATATGTCGCCTTGCGGTGACGGTTCATCACATCATCATACTGAACGACATTTTTACGCTGGTCGAAATGGAACCCTTCCACTTTCTTTTGGGCACCTTCCAGCGAGCGGGAGATCAAACGGTTCTCGATTGGCGTCTCGTCATCCACTTTCAGACGATCCATGAGGCCTGCGATACGCTCACCACCGAATATACGCATCAGATCGTCTTCGGCACTCACAAAGAACTGGGTTACGCCAGGATCCCCCTGTCGTCCTGCACGACCTCGAAGCTGATTATCAATACGGCGCGACTCATGACGCTCCGTGCCTAACACAAACAAACCACCCAGCTCCTTAACCTCCTCATCAAGCACGATGTCGGTACCACGACCAGCAATATTAGTAGCTAGCGTAACGGCACCTTTTTGCCCAGCACGCGCCACAATTGCCGCTTCTTTTTCGTTATTTTTGGCATTCAATACTTCATGAGGTACACCTGCCTTAGTCAGCATGCTGCCAAGCAACTCGTTCTTTTCGATTGAGACTGTGCCGAGTAGCACCGGTTGTCCCTTAGTGTGCAGCATTTTTACTTCTTTGACTATAGCCTTAAACTTACCCTTCTCGTTTTTGTAAATACGGTCCGGACGGTCATTGCGGGCCAATTTACGGTTGGCTGGTACTTCTACAACGTCGAGTTTATAGATTTGGTGGAATTCCTCGGCCTCAGTTACTGCCGTCCCCGTCATGCCAGACAGTCTTTCATACAAACGGAAATAATTCTGAAACGAAATAGTTGCCAATGTCATGCTTTCTTGCTGAACTTCGACCCCTTCCTTGGCCTCTATTGCTTGATGCAAGCCCTCGTTATAGCGTCGACCCTTTAGCAAGCGGCCTGTGAATTCGTCAACGATCACGATTTCGCCGTCATTGGTAGCTACGTAATCTTTATCACGCTTAAAGAGCGCCTGAGCACGAAGCGCCTGTTCAAGGTGATAAATGGTGCGGATGTTTTCGGTGGCATAGAGGTTGCTCACACCCAACACTTTTTCTACTTTGTCGACACCCTTCTCGGTGAGGATAACTGTCTTGCGCTTTTCGTCTACCTCATAATGCTTTTCGTTCTCAAGTTGGCGAGCTACTTTAGCGAACTGCGCATAGGCGTTACCGCTCGTCACGCTGGGTGCGGAAATAATTAAGGGGGTGCGGGCTTCGTCGATCAAAATAGAGTCGGCTTCGTCCACAATAGCAAAGTGCAGATCACGCTGCGCAAGCTGATCTACTTCGCGGACCATATTGTCGCGTAAGTAGTCGAACCCAAACTCATTATTAGTGCCATACGTAATGTCAGCGGTGTACGCTTCGCGGCGTGATGCCGGCTTGAGGTGACGAAAACGGTCGTCCTCGTGCTCAGTGTTTGTAAAATCTGGGTCGTAAATATAGGAATGATCAGCAATAATAACGCCAACCGTCATCCCCAGGAATGAATAGACCTTCCCCATCCAGCCCGCATCGCGCTGGGCCAGATACTCGTTTACTGTAACTACGTGCGCACCTTTTCCAGTGAGCGCATTCAGATACACGGGCAGCGTCGCCACCAACGTCTTACCTTCACCCGTCTTCATCTCGGCCACGTTACCTTCATGCAAAACCATGCCACCAATAAGTTGGACGTCGAAATGACGTAAGCCTATTGTTCTGTCGGCTGCCTCGCGCATGACTGCAAAAGCATCGGGCAGTATCTTATCAAGACTTTCTTTTTTGAGGCGCTTTTTGAGTACGCCCGTTTGCTCCTTGAGTTTACTGTCGGACATCTTCTTATAGGTATCGGCTACCGCGTTCACCTCGCGGACGCGCTTTTTGAGGCGCTTCACGGTGCGTGCTTGCGGATCACCAAGCAATTTCTTTAGCAGACCATTCATGATCGTATGACTCCCTCTTTCGTCGTTTTCGGCTTACGACATATTGTAACCCGAACTACCAGAGAAAACGAGTCTAATATGGTGTAAAAATGATTGCCAAAACTATTTTTCAGGCCTCCTGGTGCTTGAGGCGAGCGAGCAGTCGCTGCCGCTTTTTAGGATCGGCGTGCATTTCTTTGTATTTATGCAGCTGCTTCTTTAGTTTTTCCTCAACTATATCGATAGCGGCGTACATATTAATGGTTGTTTCGCTCAGCGTCAGTACTTCATGTGGCAAGTGCATAATAACCTCGCACGTCCGGATTTGTTTATCTTTTGCCTTTCCCTCTTTGAGTTTTACTTCAGCATGTACGCTATCCCGTGCGCGCCGGGGAACGTACTTGTCCAGCCGCCCAATCTTTTTCAGGACGTAGCGCCGCAGGTCGTCGCCTACAGGCATGTGAACACCATCAATTTCGAGTTTCTGGATCATACTGCCCTCCTTTTATATATTAGAGTTCGGATCTACCACCCATATACGGGCGCAGAATTTCTGGAATCATGATGCGGCCATCAGCGGTCTGGTAATTCTCGATGATCGCTTTTAGGATACGGCTAAAGGCAAACGCGGTTGCGTCGGCGGTGTGTACTAATTCGATCCGTCCCCCTTTGCGGCGGATACGGATCTTTAGATCGCGCGACTGATAATCGGTCATGTAGTCGGCGGTGTGCGTTTCGCGGTATTTGCCCTGTCCCGGAAACCAACAGTTTAAGTCGACACCAGCGGCATTCGGCTTACCAATATCTGCCGTGCATTTTTGTATAAACTGATAGGATAGCCCCAGCTGCTGCATGAGATATTCCTGGATTGCAATGTGTAGTTTGTGCTCTTGCAGCCCGGTTTCTGGAGTAGCGAACGACTCCATCTCCAGCTTGTCGAATTGATGCAGACGGAAAATGCCTTCTTCGTCCTTACCATAAGTACCGGCCTCGCGGCGGAATGACGTACTGTAGCCAAGGTAGCGAATGGGAAACATATCTTCGGATAAAATCTCATCCCAATACATAGTGCACAGAGTGTGTTCGGCGCTGGCATTCAACCATAGGTCGTCTTGCTCAATCTTGTAGGTTACTTCCTCAGCATTCAGACGAGCCGAAGCAACATACGGCGCAGTACGCAGCATGGCCGGCGGCAAGACAGGGGTAAAGGGTTTGGTGCTTATCTGTAGATCATTATCGGCAACGAGCTTTCTTATGATGGCCTCGTCGCCAAGCGTATCCATAACAAATTGCAGCAAGCCGAATTGCAAACGGACTAGTCCGCCCTTTAGGTAGGCGAAGCGGGCACCGGCAATTTTGGCGGCGCGTTCTTTATCAATCAGATCGCGCTCGGCACCCAGCTGATAATCATGTTTAGGTACCCCTTCAAGCTGCGGCTTTTCGCCCACTGTTTTGACGATAACGTTCTCGTCCTCGTGCGCCCCAATCGGGACAAAATCGAGCGGCATATTTGGGACGCTGCGCAAAAGCGTTTCAAACTGCGCATTGATATTGCCCAGTCGCTCCTCAGCGGCAGCTAACTCAGCCTTAATTGTCTTGCCCTGTGCGATAAGTTCTGACTCCGGCTTACCGCCCTTCATTTTGTCGGAGTTCTCATTTCGTTGTTGGCGCAAGCCCTCAACTATACCAAGCACATTACGGCGCTCTTCGTCGATATGCAACAGCTGAGTCACATCCACTGGATAGCCCTTTTGCTTTGCTTTTTCTGCTACTTGTTCAGGATTGTCGCGTATGTATTGGATGTCGATCATATATTCGTCCTCATAAATGTAGTTATCGGTAAATTGTCGTTACTTAACTCACAGAACGACTGGAACGAAAGTTTCGACTCAGGTACATCACTAAGTGCTTCATCACAATCTTATTATAGCATCCATTGGCCTAACCGGCAGGGACGACGCACCTAAAGTGAACTTTACTAGACGGCTATTTTATTTATTTCGTATAGTTCTGGGTAACAAAGGAGCTTAAGTATGAGTTTAGATGTAAAAATCCACGCCACGCAAACCAGCATTTTACGAGAACTACTGTTTCATCCCGAGGCAACCTTTGCAGTTTTGCAAAAGCCTACCGGTTTAACGAGCGATCACTTTAACTTTCATATTGGGCGCCTTGTCGAACTGCAGCTGGTCGAGAAAAACGATTCCGGCGCTTACCACCTTACCACTCAGGGCAAAGAATATGCCAATCGTTTAGACACCGATAACAACACTATCGAGCGGCAGCCTAAATCTGCAGTCATCCTGGCGCTAGAACGCGTTGGCACAAACGGCACAACGGAATATTTATTCCAGAAACGCCTCAAAAACCCCTATTTTGGTTACTGGGGGCTGCCAACCGGCAAATTACGCTGGGGTGAAACAATCGTCGAGGGAGCAGCTCGCGAGGCACAGGAAGAAGCTGGACTCACTGCTAATTTCGTAATCGCCGGTGTCTATCACGAGCAGGTGCAACTAGCCGAAACAGGCGAACTCTTGGAAGATAAAATCTTTTTCGTAGCGCGGGGCACTCACCCGCGAGGAACATTGCAGTGCGACTTCGAGGGTGGGCACAATCAGTGGATGACCTTTGAACAAGCCTTCAAAAAGGATAAAAAGTTCGAAAGCTTTGCGCACGAAATCGATATCCTGAGTGGCAAACAATGGCTCGTCGAAGAAACAGTCGTCCTTACTAAAAAACAATTTTAAGCGCTGGTTTTTGAACGTTTCTGAAGCTCAGTAAGAGTAAGCTTAGTACGCGCGCGGGCGTATGCGCAAAATTCACACTCGCCGCCCATAATGCTTTCGCCTACTGGCGGCATATCTCCGTCCATACATGCTTTCATCTCAAGGAGCGTACGTTCAATCCAACTATCGCTGCCTGTGTATGGAATGACTTTGGTTCGAAATTCCACGCGGTCGTTAAATCCATCCAGGTCAGCCCTCCCATTGGCATACACAAAGTATGCAGTGTCGCTCACCGTCAGCTCGTTGCGGCGCAAGAGCCACTGATACACCTCTACTTGACGCTTGTAGCTGATTTGCCAGTCAGCATTAATATCAACCTCTTTGCCTTTAGAGGTCGCCTTATAGTCGACAACGATAACAGCGCCGTCCGGCGCCACCCATAGGTCGTCCACTCCACCGAAAATCAATAAGTTGGTTGGCTCGTGGACAAACTGGACACCGACGAATGTCTCGCGCCATTGATCGAGTTTTTCATGGCTAAACGGCACTGCATCAACTTTATACTCCACCATCAGCGGATGAGGTTCGCCCTTTACCCGATAGCCGTCAAACTCCTTTTTGAATAACTCATCAATCGTTTTGTTGATATTAAACGGCGGCCCTTCGGGGCGTTTAATCTTGAGACGTACATCAAGCCAAAAACAGCGCGGGCACTGTTTATAGAGCTCGATTTTCGAGCGACTCACCTTAAATGGTGTTGTCTGCCCTGGCCGATATGGCACAGAGCGCTCCCTCCAGTAATTCATGTCCTTAGATTGTAGCAGCTTTAAGCCGACTTGCGGATCAGAACAGCTAACGTCTCGATATGCGGTGTATGTGGAAAAAAGTTGAAGGCTTCGAAATAATCTATACTATAGGCATCCTGTAGTTTGGCGAGATCGCGCGCTTGCGTTGCAGGATTGCAACTCAAATATATAATTTTTGGCGGCAATACTTCCAGCACATGGTTAACGATATGGTCGTGCAAACCAGCGCGCGGGGGGTCAAAGATAATAGGTGACGCCGCAGTGATCGCATCGAGCGCCTTTTCACTACTTGTTTCGATAACGGTCGCTTCAAGCGTACTTGTGGAAGCGTTCACTCTAGCCATGGCAGCGCTGGCGGTATCCAGTTCCACTAGTTCGACCTTCTTCGTTGCCACACTGAGTCCAATCGTCCCTACCCCAGCGTACATATCAACGATTTCCGAAGCGTCACAATGCTCTCGGATACGGGCAAGCGTTTCACTAAAGATCGGGATATTGACCTGAAAAAACGAATCGACATCGTATATAAATTGCCTGCCCAGCAGCTCGTCGCTGAGCGTCGCTTCCCCAAGTTCATACAGCAATCTGGTGGGCACTGACGCAGGGCTCTTTGGGTTAGAATAATATACTCGTAGGCCCTTTATCTCAGGTGGCAAAGTTATTTTGCGGAAAGTTTCGAGCTTTACAAATAAAGCCGCAACCGTGTCACCTCGCTGATTACAGCGCACCACCACGCTTTTAAGATCACCGGCACGAGGCGTACTTTTACGTAGTTCGACAACGAGCGCCCGGGCGCCGGCGTCTACTGCCGGTAGTGCAAGCTCACTTCCATGCACAATCGTCTTTTGGTGCGTACCACGATTAAAAAGGGCCAAGTGTAATCCGTCGTCATCGCCCCAAAACGAATACTCCATCTTATTACGATACCGCCATTCCTCACCTGCAGCAGTCATCCGAAAATCAGGAATTGAAACGTGTGCTTGAGAAAATAGCTCCCCTACGATACCTTTTTTATACTCATTTTCGGCGCTAAACTGCACAATCTGCCAAGGGCTCGTGGCCAGATAATTCTTTTCCCGCGGCTCAGCTCTCACCGGCGACCGCTCAATAATATCTACGGTAACTGCCTCGGCGTAGGATTTCTTCCCCTTTAATACATCAATCGTGACGCGCTCACCTGGCAAGGCGCCCCACACAAAGACCCTACGGCCATCAGGCAGCGTGCCTAGCCCCTGCCCGCCGTGCACCATTTTTTCAATGACAACCTCTACCATTTTCCTATACTACTTTCTGGACGCTATTTCGTTACTAATTTGAGTAGTTCTGTGGGGCGATCGATGATACGGTTAGCGTGCGCCTGCTTAAGAGCATGCCGATTATTATAGCCCCATGCCACGGCCACGTAAGGCATACCAGCACGTCTAGCGGCCTCCACATCACGTATCTCGTCGCCAACATAGTAACATTCGCTCAACGGTATTTGGCGCTCCTGTGTAATTTTAGTTAGAGTGCGCGCTTTAGAAAAGAGTCCAATACCACCATATACTTGCTCGAAGTACTGCTCCATGCCGTTATTCTGTAAAAAGAGGCTAATATTTCGGTTACTATTAGTACTTACAATTAGCAGCCGGTGCCCATCAGCATGTAATTGTGCAACTACTCCCTTCACACCCTTGATTGCCTGCACCTGGCTCATTTGCTGTCGCACGGCTTTACGACCCTCGTACACAATATAGGGCAATTGCCACCATCGTGCTCCTACCCGCTTAAGGGCCTGGCGCGCAGATAAACCACGTAAAATTTCAATCTCTTCGTCGTCTGTTGCACGACTGCTGCGTATACGCCTGGTGAGCTTACGAAATACTCCAACCGCTATAAAGAATGTATCTGCCAGTGTCCCATCAAAGTCAAAAATCAGTGTACTCATTGACAATAATCAAATCTAACGCACTCCTGTTGCGACCTGCCATGCAACTGCGCTAGCCATAGCAAAACCGAGTAGCAGATACATCTTTTCTGTATAGACAACGTTCGTCCATTGGCCACGCCCTTTCCACCGGAAAGCGGTAGCCATAACAAACGCTCCCGAGAATATGAAGGTACTCGCATAGACTGCCCAAAGATACGCGGGCACGTGACCACCATATGCAGCAGCAGCTACAACACTCTTTATAATAACCACCCACGGCATAACTGCGCCCACTCCAGCCAACACCGCCAGCAACTTATGCAAACCAGAGCGATTCGCACCGAGTAGCTCTACCGACAATGCAAGAAGTGAGGCCAAAAATACACTCATCCATATAAAACTAAGTGTTGTGAGATCATTCAGGCCACTCATAAGGCTAAGTGTCGTGAGTATCAGACCGCCGCCAAGACCAATCGTCAACCATCGTATCTTATTCACTCCACGCTCCAAGCTCGCCAGGTATTTCTTTTTACCTGAAGTAGCAGCGTACATATGCCCGGCTGCAAAAATAAGCAAGAAAGCGACCGCCACGTACGACAAGCGTACATCAAATAAATGCCGCGTTGCCGTCGCGAGCACCTGGTGCTTATTGGCCGTGGTGGCAAGTTGGTCGACAGAGGGGTATCGCACTGTTATTGCTTCACTAAATTTATTGCCAACGATTACCACACCTACGGCTTGCGCCGCTAGGAATAGCGCTGCTCTTAGATTCCATATACCTAATGTTTGTTGTTTTGCGGGCGCGACAACTGTCTCGCTCTTCTTATTCGTCGTTGCTTTTTTTGCCATAGGTTAACTATAGCACTACTCTTGGCTGTCGCCTATCGGAGCGTGGGGATCTGGCCATCACTTCAACCTTCAAGGCTAGGCAAGCGTTTTTCGCCCTACAAAGGCTCGTACGGAACAAGGCCTACGCCTATGCCGGTCTTTTCGCTAAACTTCTGGTGATATTCTTCCGCTTTGTAAAATGGCCCCGCAGGTGTAATCTCGGTCACTATGCGCGTATCAAGTGCTCGCTGTGTAGCGTTACGGACTTGGATGGCTACGTTATGCTGCTCTTCGTCGAAATAAAAAATTGTCGAGCGGTATGCATCACCATTATCCGGACCCTGGTACTGTAATTCGGTAGGGTCGTGCAAACGAAAAAAATGCTTAAGGAGTATTTCGTAGCTCACTTTGCCCGGATCAAACTCTACAAATGTCACTTCGACATGACCCGTGGATCGAGTTGCCACATCATCATAGGTAGGATTCTTGGTATGCCCGCCAGTATACCCTACTATTGTCCGCAGTACCCCCGGGATTTGATCAAAATAATACTGGACACCCCAAAAACAACCGGCCGCGAATAGTGCCTTTTGCATATTCATACAGCCAGTATATATCAAGCATCAAGCACGAGATCTGGTATACTGATCACATGAATCGCTAGTCCAGCACCTCCCACTAACAGCATAAAGGACTAGCTATGCTCGTACATGCAGATATCGAACAAAAAAGTATTGGTAACTCCCTGCTCTTTCAGGGCTTAACTTTCGACGTAGGCGAACATGAAAAGATTGCCATTATCGGACGGAATGGCGTGGGTAAAACTACCCTGTTTCGCATGTTGGCTGGCGAAGACACCGATTATACCGGCAATATCATTTTTCGTAGTAATGCCCGTGTGGTAGCCACGCGGCAGGAGCACCATGAAGTCGGCACCCAAACCGTCGTTGAGTACATCCTACGCAATCTGCCGGAATATGCCGATCTGCACCATATCATCGAAACTTACCCCCAAACTATGGGCGATAACCTGCCTGCCATTGCCCGTTATAGCGAAGCCCTCGAGCGTTTCCAGACTCTTGATTACTACACTGTAGAAGATCGCATACGGCGCGCCCTTGACGCATATCAGCTAGGAACTGCTGCTGATCGACCCCTCGCAACACTCAGCGGCGGTCAAAAACGCTTCGTAGAACTTATAAGGATTGAATATTCTGCTGCCGATATCGCACTTATCGATGAGCCAACCAACCATATGGATTATGCCGCCAAGCAGGCTTTTTTAGCTTGGTTCCGCACCACCAAACATGCCGTAGTTGTCATTACACATGACCGCGACCTATTGCAGGAAGTGGAACGAATCGTCGAAATTAAAGACTACGGCGCGCGCAATTTTAACGGTAACTACAGCGAATACCTATTTCAAAATGCCACTCGCACTGCCGCCGATCTCAACGAATACGACACCATCCAACGTCGTATCGAAAACATTAAGAAACAGATCCAATCTGCCCGGGCCAAAAAAGCGCGCTGGGGTGGCACAGCCGATAAGAAGAATCCTTTTTTGGTTATTGAGCACAAACTGCTCAAGGAACTCAAGGTCCTTGAGGCACAGGATAAACCAAGTTTTTGGATCGATAAAGAGTCGATAGGTGGTATGCGTCCCAATCTTGAAGCCAGCTATCAAAAGCACAAAGCTAACACCATCCACATCCGCAGGATCATCCATCAGGAGCGCTCACGCGAACTTTTAACCCTCGAAAGCGTGCAGGTTGGCTATGACAAGCCTCTATTTGCGCCCATCACAATGCGAATTCAGACGGGTGAGCGCATACGCATTGTTGGACGCAACGGGGTTGGTAAGACGACGTTTGTACGAACTATCATCAGAAGCCTGAGCGAACAGCAACCTCCAACGCTTCTGCATGGCACGATTAAATCAGACCATCAATTACGACTCAATACTTATGAGCAAGAAATTGACCCGACCCTGTTAAACCTAACGCTCTCTCAAGCTATCGAACACATTTTCAGTGATTTCGGCCTCCCGAGCAATCCCGAAAACATTATGCGCACCTTAAGCGACTATCTCTTCGACCCGTACGGGGATAGAGAGCATTTAGTAGGCCACCTCTCCGGAGGCCAGAAGGCCCGCTTGCAGCTCATTCGCTTGTTTGCCAATGAGCCGAATATCATCATTCTAGACGAACCTACTAATCACCTTGATCTTCCCTCAATTGAAGAGCTGGAGGATGCTCTCAGACAGTATCAGGGAGCACTCGTCTATATTAGCCACGACAGCTACCTTGCAGCGCATATTGGCGGCCGAGAGATACCTATTACTCCCCTGCCGTAGGTCAAAGCCCGGTCCGATACAGGCCTGTCCCTCTGGTCCCCATAGGGGATAATTGATAATCAGCCTTACTAACCAATCATAATGCAGTAACTTCTGGACATTTCTCGCAACTCTGTGCACTTCATCGCACAAAAATCGCAGACAGTGGGGTATCGCTGTGGAAAGCAGTTGTGCAGAATATGCACAGATACTATACTAGTAACTATGTTGACCGCTGTGTCTGCAATACGAAACTACTTTGCTAAACTCGATTTTGAGCCGGAAATTGCCGACCTCTATCTTGCTTTGCACGCGCATGGACCGCAAAGTATATCCGAGCTCTCACGGAATGCCCAGGTAGAACGCACCCGCATTTACCGCCTTATCGACCGCTTAATGGAATCCAATCTTATAGAAGTGGAAATGCAGCATAGGCGCGGCATAATAAAAGCGGCCCCAATTGCCAATCTGCGAATCCTTATCGCCCAAAAGGCGCAGGACCTCAAAAGCCTGCAAGACGAATTAGAAATGCTTGAACAGGTTTTGGCGCGCAATAGCCTCAGCGATCCAGCCAGTCGAGTTCAGTTCTACCCTGGACTGGCGGGCCGCAAACAAATGCTATGGAACGAGGCCCAGGCAAAAACGGAGGTACTCTGTATAACATCTAGGATCGACCAGCCAAAGACCCATACCACTTTTTACAATCGCTGGGTGGCAGCGTGCAATGCCAATGAGATCCACTTCCGCGAGATCCACAGTGACACCTTCCATGAAACTTCTAAAAATTGGTACGCCAAAAGCAATAATGATCACCTCCGCTTTTACGACGCCCGTTGCATAAGTAAGGCACTACTGGCCATTACCCACTCCGTAGATATATACGATAACGTGGTCGCCTATTATCTATGGAAGGATGGGGAAATATTCGGTATTGAGATGTACAATCAAGACATCGCCAATATGCAACGGCGTTTCTTTGAGATACTTTGGACACAGGCAACGACTGAGGAGAATTCCTTTCTATCTAGGCCGAAAGCACTCAAGAAGCCTACAAAATAAAACTAGCCGGCATAGAGTGAGTATTCAAACCTCCGGACACCCATCTCCACTCTCCAAGTAGAGCGTTACACGCAGGCCGACTAAAGTCGGTCTGGTTGCACTAAGCTTGACTCTACTTGGAGAGCTGAGATGGGTGTCTAACTTAGCTATTGACTAAATAGCATAAAGAGTGTACAATTATTTTCATATCTCATTCGGAGCGAGAGACTTCGGGAGGGAGTAAGGAGTTCATATGAAGAGTTCTATTAAGATTGTAAGTTCGAGCATCACGGGCGTTGCTATTGCGGGCCTTATTGCCGCTCCAGCTTTCGCCTGCACACCTAAGGGTGTCATCACCAAATACGTGCAAGATAAAACAACTAATAGTCAGATGGTTGACGCCAATACTGAGGCAAGCGCATTAGTCGTACATCCTGGCGATACACTTATCTATACAGTTGTCGTCGGAAACCAAGGTGGTCCATCGGGAGATGGTGTCGATGACATGATCAACACCAAGATGACCGACAATTTGCCTACTGGCCTGACGCCTGTAAGCGGCAGCAAAGCCATCGTCGAAGATCTTGGTACAGTCAAAGAACAGAAGACCGTTACTAAGACGTACACGGTGACCGTAGACGCCAATACCACTAATGGACAGGTCATCACCAACAAAGCTTGCTACACTGGTCAGGCAACCAATAAAGACAGCAAGCAGGACCAGGCCGGTTGCGATGTTGCCATCATAAAAATAAGCGTCCCCCCTGTTACTCCGCCAGTCACCCCTCCTTCAACCCCTACACCACAACCAGTGCCCCAAACACTCGTTAACACTGGGGCCGGTAACCTCGTTGTTCCAACAGGGGTGGCCGCAAGTCTCGGTTACGCTGGTAACATGCTTCGTCTGAAGCGTCGTGCTAGCAAGCGCGCCTAAAAATAAACCTACACGAAAAGCCTCCATTAAAATGGGGGCTTTTTAGGTTATACCTTACTAATCCTGGGCGCAAACATCCGGGCACATAACGCGTAGTCCTTTATATGCTGATTGATGACCTCTGCACAAATCACAGCGAGGCACAGCCGCTTCTGGTGAGCTAATTGGAGGCCGGTTAACAATCGGGCCAGCTGCTGACGCCCCTTGAGGAACCGCTCTTTCGGCGATCGGAGCGTTATACGGTCCAGCTAGCCCCAGGAAAAGTGCGATGCATCCCACCACATACGCTCGCCAGCGTGCCAAAAAAACGATCATCTTTCTATACCTCCGCTACAAGGGCTACGCATACATACTGACATAACAACAAAATAAGGGCCCTTACGCTAGGTACGCTGCAGGCGACGCTGAAACGCATACCATTTTGCAAAATCATGCCACACACTCTCCGCGGGGACAACATTATTCCCCTCTTCTTCAAGCTCTGCGACCGTCTTATCACTGCCTTCTAGCGCGACTACTCGCCAAAACGCATAATCACTTTGGCCACGAGGCACATCAACTATACTTCCCCACCTGTCCTGGGAAAATAGCTTGATGCGCTTGCCATCAAAATAGACCACTATATCAGTACAGCTCACCGTATGATCCTTTTTATCTGACATGAGTAGCAAAAAATCCTCGGCGCGGAGCCAGCCGACAACTGCGTCCATATATCCACCGGGGAAACCACGGAGCGCCAGAATATTCCAATGAGTTTCAGCCAACAACACAGGACGGCGCAAGAGCTTATAAGCTTCTTTTGCTCTTTGCTGAGTGATCTTCTTAGGATCGTCCGATAGACTATTATCTATGTCGAGATCAACTTGCTCTATGGCTATCGCATGAGGCTCGATTGCAGCACGAAGATCATGTACTACCCGAAGATTGTTGGCAACGAAAGCAAGCGGCGCATTCGCAGGCCCCTCTTTATCTCCATCAACTCGCTTGTACCGATATCGCCGATTCACAAATGCGTAAAAAAATTCACCATATGATTCGGCGCGTAGGAAACGCTCATACACCTCGGGCTCAACATCGAAGTATTGGTATATTCGACTCTCTTTAAACTCGATTTCGAGGGTGCGTATTTTGGCGTCATAGCCAATGGCCACAAGATCGGACGATTCTACAGTAATACGCTGCATAGTAATCTAAGGCTCATTAGCTGCTGGAAGATGTAAGTCTGGATAAAGCCCTCTCGTGACTCCATCCACCTCGTATCGCAGATGTGGAAAAATAACACCCTCACGGGCAGTAACACCTTCTAGATACCAAAATAACCGCTCTGACAGGCCAAAACCACATGCTGGAGGCATCGCATACTCTAAGGCTTCCACATAATCGATATCGAGCATCATCGCCTCATCGTCACCGGCATCACGCATGGCTTGTTGTTCTTTAAAACGATTGAGCTGATCAATTGGATCGTTGAGCTCTGAGTATGCCTTACAAAGTTCGGTGCCGCCCAGCAAGAGATTAAATTGTTCTGTTAGTTCAGGTTTACCAGCTTGAGTTTTGGCAAGCGGCTGCAAAAAGGTAGGAATATCAACCAAGAAGGCTGGTCCAGCAATCGTTGTCCGTACTTTCTTCCAAAGCTTATCGATTCCGCGTGAACGATTCTCGGTCTGCTCAACTTCTATGTTGTGTTCACGAAGTTGTCCCTTCACTTCATCAAGTGTCGAATTGAAGACATCTAAACCGTACTTTTCTCGAATAATATCGACAAAACTTACACGCGGCCAGTCCTGTTCGTCGAGTCCTAAGTCGACCTTCATCCCATTTGTTAGGCTAAAATAGCGCGTTTGCCAGGTTTGATCTGCAATATAACGCACCAGACGCTGCGTTAGTTTCATACCCTTCCGCCAGTCAGCATATGCCCAGTACCATTCCATAGCTATATGCTCTGGCAAATGCTCATCCGAATAATTCTCGTTGCGAAACCGTGGTCCAATATCAAAGACCTTCTCATATCCGCCCACCAAAAGGCGCTTTAGCGGTAATTCATGTGATATGCGTAGATAAAAATCCTGGTCGAGCGCATCCATATGTGTAACGAAAGGAGTGGCGTCCGCACCACCAGCAGTTACTTCAAGCACCGGAATATTAATCTCAATGAATCCCTCGCCTAACAAGAATTCACGTGTTGCCTGCCAAAATATACTACGACGCAAAAAACGTTCAAACACGTCATGGTTTACATTTGTATCAATATACCTGCGCCTAAAACGCTCCTCTTTGTTCGTAAAGCCATCTTGTGTGTTTGGCAAGGGTCGAAGTGCTTTTGTGAGTAAGCGGAGCCTACGTACTTCAATCGATATCTCACCCGTTTGCGTCTTAATAACCGGACCACTAGCTTCCACGAAGTCACCTGAGTCAAGGAGGGACAATTGCTCAATGCCAAGCTGACTTTGTTCGCTATTTAAGCCTTCGACTAATCCTTCTCGAAGAAAAAGTTGGACCGTACCGCTCGCATCCCGTATGACAATGAAGGCAATCTTACCAAACTTACGAATGTTAATAATCCTACCCACAACGCTAACCTCACGGCCTTGCAGTTGGTCAAACTCGCGTGTTACCTGAATTAATTCATGGCTGCGATTAGCGGTTGCCGGATATGCATTAATGCCAAGTTCTTTTAGTTCACCCAACTTGCGCAGTCGTTCATCGCGAAAATCTTTAAGTGTTGCCATATCTGTTTTATCTTACCATATTGTATGGCTCCATCTCTTACCACAAAACCCTTGTATGGCAAATACTTGACTCAAGAGAGCTAGATTTTAGCCGATTTCAATAATCTTGTAGGTAGCGGTCTCGACTGGAGTCTTAATTTCTACTTCTTCGCCCTCTTTTTTGCCCATAAGTGCCTTACCAATAGGCGATTCGTCGGAAATCTTACCATTGAGAGGGTCGGCTTCTACCGTTCCAACAACCTGGAATTCTTTTTCCTTGCCATCACTGCTCTTTAAGCGGACCGTGGAACCAAGCACCGCCTTACTGTCACCCTTAGGGGCAGTAATAACCTGAACGTTCTTAAGGATGTGCTCAATCTCGGCAATACGATTTTCACTGCGTTCCTGATCTTGGCGAGCAGCCGTATATTCCATGTTCTCGCCAAGGTCGCCAAATTCGCGGGCTGTCTTGATACGGTCGGCAATAACCGCCCGCTGGCCGATAAGCCCTTGCAGTTCGGCTTTTAATTCTTCTACACCTTGTTGCGTTAAATGAAATAATTTGTTCATGATGTTATCGTTCTTACTCCTTAAAATCCTCTGGTAGTACTCGTTCCGTAGCCCGATGACAGTTCATTATATCAATCCTCTTTGCTTTGGACGACCATATTTATCACCTTGTCTTTCGCGACCAGTTGTGCTTCTTGGGAACGACGCTGCTTGACTTCGTACTGGTCATTGGCCAGCGTACGATCGCTAACGACTACCCTATATGGCAGGCCAATAAGATCAGCGTCAGCAAACTTCTCACCGGCCCGCGCCGCGAGGCGATCGTCATATAATACGCTAACGCCAGCCGCAGTCAAGCTTTGGTACAAATCGTCGGCATGGGCGATTACCTCAAGCGATTCACCGAGCGGGGCAAGATACACGTCGTAAGGCGCCAGATTAGCAGGCCAAATGATCCCCTTACCGTCATTGTGAGCTTCAACTACTGCAGCTAGAGTTCGGCCGATACCAATGCCATAACACCCCATATAATATTTTTGGCGCTTACCTTCTTCGTCAGTGTACTCGGCGTCGTGCATGAGATTGGTGTAGTGATACCCTAACTGGAAAATATTCCCAACCTCAATCCCCTTCTTTTCTTTCAGCAACCCCCCATCGGGACATGTAAATCCAGCCTTAGCCAGTGCAATATCTGCTTCGACATCAGGCTTATAATCACGATCGATATTGATATTGAGCAGATCGGCACTCTTTTTATTGTTGCCCCCGTACATGTTATGCACGGTGCGTAAGCTCTTGTCGGCAACAACGACAACCTCATGCCCGCTCTTGACCCCTTTCTTGACAAAACCAACAGGGCTGATAAAGCCTGGCTCGCTAGAAAGGTCCTCGCGGATCTCCTCTTCGGTTGCAGGGCGCAGTTCCCATGCACCTATTGCTTGCATAAGCTTAGTTTCGTTTACATCGAAATCGCCGCGAATAATAGCTAGAATGTAGCGCTTGGTTGCTTCGTCGAAAAACAATACGTCTTTTACTTGCTGCCATAGGGGTAAATTATGGAATTGCACGCCGTCTTCCATAGTGGCGCCACGGACCGCCTCCACTTCTTTAAGATCATGGAGTTCTTCGTCAGTGTTCTTAGCGTCGACCTTAAATGTCGCCACATCTTCGTGTGCGGCATAGCCACTTGTCTCGTCTACAAAATAGCGACTTTCGCCCTGCTCGCTTTCAACGATAAACTCGTGGCAGTACTCTCCACCTATATAGCCGTTGTCAGCAGCTACCACATCCACCTGGAGGCCTAATTCAGTAAAGATCGCTTTGTAGGCATCCCACATCTGCTGGTAGGTTTCCTTAAACTGTGCTTCGGTGCCAAAACTATAGCCGTCCTTCATAACGAATTCACGAACTCGGAGCAACCCCCCACGGGAACGCATCTCATCGCGGAACTTCATGCTGAACTGATAAATATTAAATGGCAAATCCTTGTAGCTGACATTAAACTTGCGTACTAAATCCACGGCCATTTCTTCGGCCGTTCCGCCAAGTGCAAAATCCGCACCACGACGGTCGGTAATCTTCATTAGCTCAAAACTTGCCGTGGTGGTCCGATTTGTTTCTTTCCAGAGTTCCAGAGGATGAAGCGTTGGCATAAGGACTTCTTGAGCGCCTGCGTCGTTCATGTGCTTACGCACGACAGCAGTTATTTTGTCGTGTACAGCCTGGCCGAGTGGCAACATGTAGTACCTGCCAGCAACTGATTCACGGATAAATCCACCTTGGGTCAAGAGACGATGCGAAGGGATCTTGTAGTCCGCCCCTTCTGTCTTAGAAGTCCTCCCAAATAATTGTGAGACCCTCATGTGTAACTCCTTACTCTATAAATTGTATGTGTAAATTGACTAAAAACGGTTATAAGAAGAAAACTACGGCCTCTAGGGCCGGGATCATGAGAATAATGCTACCAGTGTGGGTATACTGTTTCATCTCCGGCTAGTATAGCACATTACTTACTGACAAAAATGAAAAGATAGAGATAGGCGACGCCATTCTTGAGCATATGTAAGAAGACGCCAGACCACAGGCTGCCAGTCCGTTCCCGCAATGTGCACAATCCCAAAGACAGAATAAAGGTATCCAGTCCGCCTATCCATAAAAGCTTCCCATCACCTTCTAATAAATGTGGGATGGCAAAGAGGGCACTTACAATGAGCGTAGACCATACAAAAGGCAGTCGCTTGCGCAAACCACCAAAAAGCACGCCGCGGAACAGCGTTTCTTCGACTAACGGTGGTAATACGACCAAACTCACAAAAGTCAACATTTTATCAAGATTGGTAATAACTACCGTAAAACCTATATCCTGTTTTTGGTCCACCTGTATATATGTGAACAGACCCACCACCACCGTAGCGACAACCAATAGAATATAGTACGCGATGCCCACTAGAACCGCCCAGATAGGATCGCTTAACCGGGGCTTCCTCGTAAATCCAGCTGCACGAAAACCGCCGCGCTTCCGCAAAAAAAACCACAATATAAGAAGCGTCAATCCTTCTGCTAGGACTACATACACGAATTGACCCAGAGTGGAATTGACCCATACTTTTGCGTGGCCTTTGGTCATGTGTACTAGCAAGGGCACAATAATGACCACCCCAAGAGAAGCGAATTGAGCAACTACGAAAGAAACAACGATCATGATCAACCCCAGCCCTGGGCCCCAGGACGGCGTCGGAAACACCCTGTTTTTGCCAGGTGTTAATGTCTTACTAAAAGAATCTTCTGACATCTACGATCGTAATTACAACGATTAAGCCAAGCAAGAATACAAAACTAGCCCCCACGATGCGCTCTTCCATGTCTTTCGAGAGTCGCTTACCAAATACACGTGATAGCACAAGTACATAAAAACGACCCCCGTCTAGTGCAGGGATAGGTAAAACGTTCATGATAGCCAAACTTAGTGAGATTAAACCAACTATAAGCAGCACAAACTGATACCCAAGCAAACTGCCATCGTGCAAGACAACGACGATCCCTACCGGTCCGGACACCTGCTCGCTTGCCTTCGCTCCGTCACCATGAAACACAGCATTTATCGCCGTTCCAAGCCCTTGAAACGTTGCAATAGTAAATTGCTTCATGAGCCCCAAGGCTTGCAAGGGCGCCGACCATGTTGACCGAGTAAGCGCAAACTCGGCTGGCGACAATCCTAAGTAGGCGCCATTCTTTGCCTGGGCAGCAGAACGCAAAGTAGCATAAGCGACGTGCTGTTGGCCACCGCGCATATACGTAATTGAAGCTGATGTACCCGCAAATCGCTTGGTGAGTTGTGGCAACTGATCTGCGCTTGAAATCTGTATGGCATTAATAGCTACAAGGCGATCTCTGGTACGCAGACCACTTGTCGCAGCAGGGGTGTGGGGTTCGATAAGCCCAACCAGCACCTCTCGATGTGCTATCTGTGTGTCGCTAGCAATGTGATACTGATTATCTAAAAGCCGGGGCATGCCTACCCAACCAAGAATGGTAAAAATAACAAAAGCGGCAAGCAAGTTCATAGCTACACCAGCCAGCATAATCTTGCCCTTGGTTTTAAAAGAGGACGCCCCAAAGCTACCGGCTTCTGTCGCGGAATCGTTCTCCCCCTTTAATTTTACAAAGCCGCCAATCGGCAGCCAGTTAAGCGTAAACAAAAAACCTTTTTTTGTTTTGCGCGCCCAAGCACGAGGTGGAAAGCCGATACCAAATTCCTCAACCTCTACACCGCCCCGGCGCGCCACAATGAAATGGCCAAATTCGTGTAGTATCACTAGCCCAATAAAGAGCAACAAGCCGAGCACGAGCAAGACGATTGACATGACCCCTCCTTTTATAACATCTGACTAAGCGCCAAAACGTCGCTGGCGGCGACCGTATTCTTTAATAATATCGGTCACGTCCTGTTTTGTCATGTCTGGCCAGTATTTTTTCAAGAAATAAAACTCACTATAAGCAGCTCGCCACAGCATAAAATTACTGAGACGATGCTCGCCAGAGGTACGCACGATCATATCCAACGCAGGCGCTTCGGGGGCGTAGAGCCGCTCGGTAATTGCCTGCTCGGTTATGTTCTGAGGAGATAAACCATCTTCGACGCATTTACGTGCAGCGTCGGCGATTTCCTGCTGACCGCCATAGTTGAAACAGATGAGCAAGGTGCCGCCAGTGAGTGAGCGAGTCGCTTCTTCAGCTTTTTCGACAGCAGCTAAAAGTTTAGCACCTATCCCCTCACGACGACCAAGGTATCTCACACGGATCTTTTCATCCAAGAAATGCTTAAGATCTGAGGTGACCGCTCTGGTGGCCAGCTTCATTAAGTTCCCGACTTCCGACTTATCGCGCTTCCAATTCTCCGTAGAAAAGGCATAGATCGATACAAATTGGACTCCCTGCTCGAAAGCACCGTCGATAACCTCGCGCAGAGCGTTATACCCCGCTAGATGCCCATCGTATTCGGGCAGACTATGCATAGTAGCCCAACGTCGATTACCGTCGACGATAAAGCCAAGGTGCTTGGGAGTAACTGTTGTATCGATTTCCATCTGCAGCATTATATCCTATGCCGGAGACTCGCTTAAATAGTCATTATTTCGGCTTCTTTGGCACGTGCAATAGCATCTATCTCTGTTTTTGCTCTCGCCATAGCATCATCCACTTGTTTCTCGTGACGTTTGGCGTCGTCTTCGCCGATGGTCTTATCTTTTTTGGCAGCATCTATTGCATCCATGGCATCGTGGCGAACAGCACGCAGCACAATCATACTGTCTTCTACCTTACCGTTTAGAATTTTCACAAATTCGCGGCGGCGCTCCTCATTTAAAGGGGGAATAGGCACACGAACAACGCGGCCATCGTCCATAGGATTGAGACCCAGTGTGGGGTTGTCGCGAATAGCACTTGCGATCGCCGAGATATTATTCGGGTCAAAGGGCGTTATTTGAATGAGCTGCGCCTCTGGAGCGGTGACGTTCGCTACTTGATTCAGCGGCATTGGCGTGCCATAGGCCAGTACCATTATGCCGTCGAGCATACTCGCGCTAGCGCGACCAGTTCGGAGCTTCTTTGCCTCATCCTGGAAATGAGTGACGGCATGCTTCATCTTTTCTTCGTATTGCTTTGTGTCCATATACGCTTCTTACCCCCATTAATTACGCAGGGAAAATCCCATGTCTTAGACTAGTTGGCGACTTCGCCTAGCGCCATACGTGAGAAACGACGAACAACAATATTCTCGCCAAGCTTGGCAATATGTTCCTTCATGTATGCGCCGACAGTCTGATCAGGATCCTTCACAAATGGCTGATCGAGTAGACACTTCTCAGCAAAGTATTTCTTTAACATGCCTTCTACAATCTGTGCAACCATGTTTTCAGGCTTGCCTTCGTTTTTAACCTTTTCGGCAAATTCGGCTTGGGCGGCTTCCCGGTCAGCAGCCGGAATGTCGTCGGCACTCACATATTGTGGGCTGGAGGCGGCAACATGCATAGCGAGGTCTTTTACTAAATCAGTAAAAAGCCCGTTACGGGCAACGAAGTCGGTTTCACAGTTTACTTCTATAAGGACGCCGATACGGCTATCGTGGTTGTATGTTCCTATAACACCAGAGCGCGCTTCTCGTTCGCCGCGTTTTTCGGCTTTGGTAAGACCCTTTTTACGCATCTGGGTCAGGGCTTTATCGAAATCACCATTTGCGTCATCAAGCGCTCTCTTAGCGTCGGTCATGCCCACGCCCGTCAGTTCACGCAGGCGCTTGATCTCTTCAATATTTACTGCCATTTTGCTGATCCTCCCTACTTCTTTTCTTCGGTCTTTTCGTCTTTGTCAGGGCTAGCCTTCGCAGCCTTAGCCTTACCAGTCTCTACGGCTAGTTTCAGGTACTCACAAACTAATTGGATTGTCCTGATGGCGTCGTCATTGCAAGGAATTGGGTAGTCAGCAAGGTCAGGGTCGGCATTAGTGTCTACTAATGCGACAATTGGCAAACCTAGCTTACGTGCTTCCTTAACGGCATTACTATCAGAAACGAGATCAAAGATGAAGACTGCGCCAGGCTTGGCAGCCATATTCTTAATACCACCGTAAATAGCGTTCATGGCGTCAATCTCTTCCTGGAAACGCTGTACTTCCAGCTTGCTATATTTATTAGCCAGCTCGCCGGATGCCATTTTCTCTTCCAGGTCATGTAGGTGCTTTATGCGAGCACCGATTGTCGGCCAGTTGGTGAGCATACCGCCAAGCCAGCGCTCGGTTACATAAGGTTGCTTGACTGATACAGCCAACTCGGTAACGATATCCTGCGCTTGGCGCTTGGTGGCAACGAAAAGTATTTGCTTGCCCTCGCCTGCTGTCTGCGCAATAAAATCAAGCGCTTTCTCGAGGCTACTCACTGTCTTTGTCAGATCGATAATATGACTGCCTCCACGCTTACTATGGATGAAGGGCGCCATCTTAGGATGCCAGCGAGCAGTCTTGTGCCCAAAGTGCGCACCAGCTTCTAATAATTTCTTAATGTCTACATCAACAGTAGCCATATAACTATGTCCTTTCTCTTCGGCTAGGTGCCCTGTGGAGCCTGCACGGCCGCCAAAAGGAGGATAATTCCCTTAGCCTGCTTAATTACGTACTCCTTAGAGTATACCAGATACCAACAGGGTATGTCTATGGCCTACTATGAGATATCGTGGAAGTCTATACTATCGCTCCCGAATGTTCTTTGACATTCCTTGTAAAAACAGATACAATTACTTGGATTATGAAAAAAGACATTCACCCCGCTACATATCGCTTGGTCGTTTTCGAAGACCTAAATAATGGTTTTAAGTTTCTCACTCGCTCTACGGTAGCTACTGAAGAAAAAACGAAGTGGGAAGATGGCAACGATTACCCCCTCGTGAAAGTGCACATTACGAGCACCTCCCACCCCTTCTTTACTGGCGAGGAGCGTATCGTTGACATCGAAGGCCGCGTCGATAAGTTCAAGGCTCGCGCAGCTGCTGCCGACGCTGCCCGCGAGAAGCGTATCAAGGCCGCTAAGAAGCAATCCGCTCGCAAAGCTGCGAAAAGTGAAAAAGCAGACGAAAAGAAAGCTGCAAGCAAACTTACGCGTTAGCTATCTCAAGCACACAAAACCGCCGACATATATGCCTGGCGGTTTTCTTTTATAACGCACTGATATACTAAGGATACTATGAACCCATCTCAAATCTCCTCTCCGCCCCAGACCATCCAGTTTAGGACCACATCCGCCCATGGTGCGTTGACGTACCCACCGGTACGCCTCTTTACCCTGTACAAATGTTGTCTTAACATTGGACAATTTGGCATCGAAGGGGGGAGTTGAGGTGGGTTCTATGGAACAAAAAGAAGCAAATCTCCGGCAGGAATTGAGCGATATTGAGTCAAGACTACAAGACCCTGCCATCTTTAGCTCTAAAGACTACCCAAAATTGGCCAAACGACGTACCACTCTAGACGCAATTATTAGCCTATTCAACGAACGCGAACAGCTGCGTAAAAATCAAGTCGAGCTCAAGACTATGGCTGCCGATACCGATCCCGAGTTAGCACTACTAGCAGAAAATGAGCTTGCCGAACTCACAGAAAAGGCTAAGACCAATGAAACGAGATTGCAAGAAGCATTGACACCCCAAGATCCGAATAACGATCGTGATGTCGTCATGGAAATTCGGGCTGCAGCTGGAGGCGATGAAGCCAGCCTCTTCGCTGCCGATCTCTACCGCATGTACATTCGCTGGGCAGAAAGACATGCATTTAAAGTCGAGTTAGTCAGCGAATCTCTCTCAGAGGTCGGCGGCTTTAAGGAAATAATCTTTGGCGTCAAAGGCGATGATATCTACCGTCAGCTTAAATTTGAAGCCGGCGTTCATAGAGTGCAGCGCGTACCGAGCACCGAGAGTCAAGGACGAATCCATACTTCCACTACCACTGTTGCTGTCTTACCCGAAGCAGAGGAAACCGATATCGAGATTACCATGAACGACCTGCGTATTGACGTCTACCACGCCTCCGGCCATGGCGGTCAAAGCGTCAATACAACCGACTCGGCAGTGCGCATCACCCACTTGCCTACTGGTATGGTCGTAACCTGTCAAGACGAAAAATCGCAAATTAAAAACAAGGAAAAAGCCCTGGGTGTGTTGCGAAGTCGACTACTTGCAGCAAAGATTGAAGAAGAGCAAAAACAATTAAGCGATACTCGCAAAAAATTGATAGGCAGCGGCGACCGGTCAGAAAAAATACGAACGTATAACTTCCCGCAGGATCGTATTACTGATCACCGCATTGGGTACTCCCGGAGTAATATTCCTGGCGCTCTGAATGGCGAAATTGATGACTTGATTGAGCAGTTACAGGAATACGAACGTCAACTACTCAATAACGAAGTGTAATGATCGTCAATAATTTTCTGCATAGGGCAACAGGTAAGTTAGAAAAAGCAGGCATAGCAAGCGCACGTTTAGACGTACTTATCTTGTTGGAAGATGTGCTAGCTCGAAACCGGGCTTCAATTTTGGCACACCCCGAACTCAATCTCTCTAGCCGTCAAATCACTATATTGAACAACTATATTACTCAAAGGACACTCCATACTCCACTTGCCTATATCAGAGGTACCAGCATGTTTTATGGGCGCTCATTTACCATAACAACAGATGTGCTAGTACCTCGACCGGAAAGCGAAGCAATGATTACCTTATTGCTGCGGATAAGTAAACGCGCCCCAAACGCTCTACATATTGCCGATATTGGCACGGGCTCAGGCTGCCTAGGCATAACTGCCAAGTTAGAATTACCGACTGCACAAGTGGGCCTTTACGACATAAGCCCGGCCGCCCTCGCATGCGCTACACATAATGCCAAACTCTATGGCGTGGAAGTAATGATAGAAAAAGTCGACCTTATAAAAGAAGTATCTACACCAGGGAGTCGTTACAATGTCGTACTCGCCAACCTGCCCTATGTACCGGATGACTTTCCAATTAACCAGGCAGCCGCACATGAACCAAAGATTGCGCTTTTTGCTGGCTCAGACGGACTTGATTTGTATAGACGAATATTCATGCAGGTTGCAACATTAACCGATAGGCCCCGGCACATTATTACAGAATCCTTGCAACCCCAACACTCTAAACTCAAAAATATAGCCAAAAAAGCGGGGTATTATCTGCAAGAGACCGAGGGTTTGGCACAGCATTTCCTAGATACCTTAGACCGGATAGGCCCTAACTAGAAGGAGCAGTACCAAGAGTAACAGAAACCGTTTGCTGCTTGCCGCCCCTGAGAATATTCAGGATCACCGTATCACCGACTACATGCTTATTAATGATTGCCGAGAGGCTGTTCGTTTGATCAATTGCGATATTGTCTATTTTGGTGATGATGTCGCCCTCTTTTAAGCCAGCCTTGGAGGCGGGTCCATCACTTAGAATCGTATCCGAACCAGTAGCGCTGGAAGTGGGGATATACGCACCGCGGGCAACACTTAGATTATACTGTTGCGCTACATCATTAGTCAGAGGGATGTATACGACACCGAGGAAGGGCCGCTGCAGCTTGCCAGTTTGCTCTACAGATTTAATAAGACCGCTTATGTCGTTGATAGGAATCGAGAAACCAAGGTTCTGAGCCCCATTCGCTACCGCCGTATTTATTCCGACAACGTCACCATCCAGATTAACTAATGGACCGCCGGAATTACCCTCATTAATAGCTGCATCTGTCTGGAACATATCTTCTAGATTCTCGTTACTTGCACCGCTCGAATCGCTGGCCTGAAGGCTACGTCCATAGCCTGAAATAATGCCAGAAGTAACCGTATTCTGGAATTGGCCTAGAGCGTTGCCGATCGCTACAACCGGATCACCAACTTTCATCTTCGTCGAATCGCCGATGGAAACAGGCGTTAACTTTTTACCCTTGGTGTCACCTATCTTCAGGAAGGCGATATCAAGGCTATCGTTTTGATTTGTCCTTCCTACGACTGACACATTATCAAACTCCGTGCCATCCGAAAGTGTAACCGTTACTTTAGTCGTCCCCGCAGGCGCTACATGCCGGTTTGTAATGATTAAGCCATCAGAAGTCAAAATGATACCGGTGCCAGCCCCCTGTTTTTGGCTGTCGGTACCAAAAAAACCCTGTGTCGTCTGTAAGGTGGTGATCGAGACTACACTCTGACCCACTGTTTGGGCAATATTGCTTATGAGCTGCCCTTGTGTTTTAAGGACCACTTGCTGTTTCTGAATAGTAGTAGCCGGGCTCTGATTCTTGTCGGCAAGCCAACCGCCCAAAAAGCCGAATGAAATGCTTAAAATAAGTAACAAAGCAATAGCTAGAAATCGAATACGGGGATGATTAGGCCCTAAGGGGGCTTTTTTGTTTGTCTTTGGCGACCACTGCGGAATAAATCCCTGCTGTTCCGTTTGTCGTTCGTCCGTTTTTAAAGGCCCTTCGTTATCCATTCTCCCCTCACTCCCTCTCTAATGTAATAATGCACGTACAGTACTAGTCGCGTTAACGGTCAACGATAATACTACGGCTATAATAATGGTATAGGTTGTTATCATAATTTCTAAACGTACTACTTTGGATAATCGATCGTAGTGATCTAGGTAATATAACGCCGCCAGACCATAGCCAATTGCCACGAGCAACAAGGTTGGCTGAGCGATAAAGCCATAAAAAAGGAGCCAGTGGCCAAGTACCCATACCAAGGCACCTGCAAAATAGCCCCACAAATATGACAGGAGCTTAGCATAAGGCTCATCGAAGCTGTCGAAGAAATGTCGTGCAGTGAGATAGCATATCAAAGAACTGGTCAGAACCAATGCGTAGAGTGCGCCGCCGCCCCATCCCAAAAAAAGGGCAGTCAGACCACTCAAAAGGCCAATCATCGACTGCAGCGAAACCATAGTTGCCCCCGATGCAGGCTTCAAAAATAACAGCCACAGCGCATACGCGGTCGCCCATAGCAGTTGCAGCCACTGCGTATCGCCGTGAACCATAAAGACCAGTAATGAAACGCCAACGATGATATCGACGGCATTTGCCCGAACATTAGCTGGCCAGAATCGAGGACGCACTGCAAACATACGCCACTTACTTAACAAAATAATGGCCAAGGCTAGCTGGACAAAATCAATTCTCACGAGTACCAGCACGAGTAGTGCAAGAAGAATGTTCAAGCTAACATGTGCTAATCGCGAAAAACCACTGGCCGGTTTAATTTTGGCTACTAGTTGTCGCATCCTGCCCTAAGATTATCACAAAATCATCACCTGTGGCTTGGATTGTGTTATCAGGCAATCTGGTTGTCGCCTTAACACCGAAACGTTTTTCAAGGTAATTCTTAGTGTATGGTTTTTTGCCAGCAGTGAAGTCAACGAGCACAGTTTTCGTATAGGTGTGCGCTGGGGCGTCAGCTACGTTAACTACATTATATCCATAGGACTTTAGCTGATCCGATTTGCTCGTTGCTAGTCCGGCGGTATTGGTACCATTCAACACGGCCACTGCTCCATTTTCTTTTGCCAAATACGGATCCCTTAGGGTATTACGAATATAATTCTGTATCTGACTATAATCATTAAATCCCGCTGTTGGGCGAACCACCGATGCGCTGCCTGCAGCGTCGGTCATGACAAAATTGTTTGGCGGGTCGGCTAAACCGACAGATGTTATGCCATTACCCGGAATATTCTTGCTAATTTGCATCATCCTCAGGGCATCGTTAATACTGAAGTCAGTTGAGATATGATCACCAAACGCACTCATCAGTTCGGATATTTTAAGGGGATTAGTATACGTGCCGGCTGTCAGAATCTTACTACTTAAAGCCTGAATAAATAGACGCTGCCGCTCTGTCCGGTCAAAGTCGCCTCTTAGACTTGTATGCCGGGTACGAACATACATGAGAGCACGTAAACCATCGAAATGCTGCTGACCGGCGCCAACACTAAGTACATAGGGTTTGTGCGTATCTTCGTTGTACATGTAGTCGGTAACCGCCGCCGACTGCGGGACATTAAAGTCGACACCGCCAACCGTATCTACTGCTTGCTGAAATGCATGAAAATCAATAAGCCCATAGTAGTGGATTGGGATACCTAGCACATCGGTCACTGTTTGTTTGGCAGCAGCGATGCCAGCATTCTGAGCCTTTTGCGCGTCTTTAGGCGCTGTATTAAGGGATCGATATTTGGCATTGGCATATACGGCATTGATCTTCATCGATCCATACGTGGGAACAGTAACCCAAAGGTCCCGGGGTATACTGACGAGGTCCGCCGTTTTATTCACAGGATCAATGCTCGCAACAAGCAACGTGTCGGTTAGGTCAGGCCCGTCATGACCGTCGCCCCCTTTGCCGAGAAGAAGGACATTAATGCGGCCGTCGCCCTCCCCTTTCAATAATTCTGGCTTTACATTCGCCTGTAGCGCAACCGCCTTACCACCGCCCTTTAGCACCTTGTGAATTTTCGTAAACGCTTTTATACCTAAGAAGCCCCCAACGATAAGTATAAGTACCCCCAACACCATCGCTGTACGTACACCCCACTTACGGATAGCATACCAGGTGCCTACTGGAGTTTTAGTCTTTTTACGCTTACGATTTTTCTTGGCTTTGGCGTCAATCTCACCGCCAGGCAGCGTCATGTGTAAAAGTGAGGCGCTGCTATCGACTTTGCCCTTGGTTTTCTCTTTACCACCCAATTGCGCAGTCTGTGGTAAGGTCGTATGGTACCCCTCCGGACGCCTGAAATCATCGACACGACGGCCACTCGTTTTAAGTCCATCCAGATGTAACGATTGACGCTTTGCCGTCTGCGACCCCATCTCGGAACGTGCTGATGAGCTCAAAAAACCATCAAGCGCCTGTCGTGGATTACGACCAGAATTCTTCTTAAAATCGTGCATAGCGATGGGGCTTAGTATAGCGGCTTTCAGCCGGGCCGTAAACATATGCGATATGTAATTTACGGTGAGACTAATCGTGCTGCGGCATTTCCGCGAGCCTAGTTGCGCGCAGCAAATTGCGCCTGTAGGTCGATGTAGTCTAGGTAGACCGATACACTTGTGGTTCCGATCGTTTTAGCGAGGCTATTTTGAAACGTCGTATTCCGGCCGGCACCTGTTGGAATATTGGAAGTCACCTGGCAATCGTCCACCCCATTGACGTAGAAATCGGCTGACGTACCAGTCGTATTTACTGCCACAGTCAGTCTATACCAAGTGCCAGCAGACACGGCAATAGTAGTATCGCAGGTTGTCGAAGAACTATTGCTATTACAAACTCCTTGCCACTTACCGCCATTGACGTTATCACTATATTTAAAGTAGCAGCCATCTGCTCCATCAATGTTGCCTAAATTATTGGCATCGTCAAAGCCAGCACGATAAATAAAGCGCTGCGTACCGGTTGAAAGTACGGGGATCTTGACGTCTGTCTCATAGCGCCAATAGTCTCCGTTGCCAAGCAAGATACTGCTTTCATTCCGATCTGAGGAACTCACTAGACTAGCGCCGGCTGCAGTCGTGCCTGTTTCTTGCTCTACAATTCCCGGGTGGCCGGTCGCGCCCGCCTGCGTGCCGTCATCATTAACTGCATTTGTACCTGAGACAGCAAAGGTAAAGTAAGCATCGTTTGTGGCACTAATCATCTCATTGGTTATGTTCCAGTCAGAATTTGCGCTCGCTATGCAGTCTCGCCAAAAGCCAGCCTCACGGCAACGGAATTTATTAAGGCTAGAATTGTAGTACATTGCACCATCGACACCAGTTGGATCGCCGGTATTAGTCTTGTTACCCAGGACGAGAATTGTACCCGTAGTATCCCCTGCGGACGGGCCGATAATGATTTTATCGTTGGCAGTGTCCACAGTTAAATAGTTAACGGAGCTTGAGTTTTGAACTATGAACGCCGTTGCCGAGTTGGTGTTAGTATGGACTTTCGTGCCTGCAGTAGATGCATTGGTAGTAAGATTGATATTCCCTGTGCCGCCCTGAATAGTGGTAGCACTAGAACCGTTAGTGCTGCCGATAGTAACTGTATCTACGCCCGCCCCCGTGGCACTGCTAGCGATATTGACAGTTTGAGTGTTGGTCGTTGCCGCATCGCCGATGCTGATTGTGTTCGACGATGTTGATCGCCCTATGGTAATGGCTCCTGTTTGCGACGTGCCGCCCAGTGTCGTTGTCCCCGTTGTCGATCCGCTGCCAAATAACAGATTTTCATTGAAAAGAGATCCTAAGGATAGGGTACCACTCGCTTGGGCGTCAATCTGTACAGCAGATGCGCCGTTACCACCTTGGATGCTCGTCGTTGAAGAAGAGCCTGATGATCCAATAGCTATGGTTTGAGTAGCAATAACATTGCCGATATTAATAGTGCCGCCCGAGCTGCCGCCTTTTATATTGACCGTCGTACTGTTTGCGATCGCACTACCAATATTGATAGTCTCGGAGTTCGAACCATTACCAAGATTCAAGCCGCCTGACGAACCGCCGAGAATGGTCGTGACGTCTCCCGAGTTGTCCGAGCCGATATTGACGGTCTGAGTACCGCTCGAGTCTGTGGCTATATTGACCGTGGAACTTCGGAGGCCGTTTTGCGCACCGATGTTGACGGTACCGGCATTCGACGTGCCTACATTTACGGTGCCAGTTCCGCCGGTATCCAGAAGGAGAGTGTTAGTACTCGCCGCCTGAATAGTAAGGTTGCCCGCGCTTGTCGACCATGTCGAGGCCGCACCTGCTGTAATCGTGACGCCATTCCCTTGAATGACGGTCGTGCCGGTTGCATTCGGGCCCGAACCAATGTTAACTGCCGATCCGCCACCAGCCGTGTTGGTGTAGCCAATATTAATTGTTGCCGTGCCGGAATTTTGAGCTGTGCTACCAATGTTAGTAACCGTATTAGCGTTGGGCGAAGTCTCAATATTGGTCGTCGTGCCGTTAAAGGCTGAACCAGTGCCTCCAGTCGAACCTCCCGTCGAACCAAGGTTAATATATCCGCCACTAGAGTCCACTGCAAAAAGCGTGTTGCCTGCACTGTTCTCGATCTGAACAGTTGTCGTAGAGTCAGTGGTTGGTTTTTCAAAAAACTGTCCCTGGATAGCAAAGCCAAAGACAACAGCTCCTAACCCTGATGCATTTTGTGCTCTTAGGCTCAAGAAGTTACCGCCACCAAGGCCGCCGTTTGCATCCTGAATATTTATATCATTGACTGCGCTGCTAAGCTTGATGGTTGTATTAGCGCCACCGGCTGAGGCGTTGTAGGCGGTCTGCAGCGAGCAACCGCTTGCGCTGTTGTCTGTACAGATGTTTGCGTTAGCATTAACAGCTGGCAAAGTAAGCGCGAAGTTGCCGGTATTTGGTGTCGTGGGACCCTGTAATGTCAGGGTACCCGTACCACCTGATCCTTTGAAGACGATGGCGCCTGTATTAGATGAGGCCGTACCAAGCGTCAGTGCATTATTATTGGTAAAGATGCCTGTGCCACCCTGAATGGCTGCAGTTGTGGTGATCGTATTGCCCGTCGATATCGTGCCAAAACCGGAAGCAATAGAGCCAGTCGAAAGAGCGCCAACTTTTTGCAAATTACTGTAGGTAGCTGACGAATCGATTGCAGCATTCTGCAATAGTCCAGTCCCAGATAACAGCGTCGTACCGTTATAGCTCAACAGGCTACTAAAACCAGTGCCGAATGCAATGCCATTAAAGGTGTTGTTGGTAGCAGCCGATACACTTCCGAAGCTTAAGCCAGTGATCGTGTTCGAACCGGAAGCGTTATTTGTGCCTGCGAGATTAATTGCAACACCCTGTAAGGTTGTCGTGCCACTGCCGGCGCTATCTGTAACTGCAAAGGTGCTCGCGCTGCCGCTGGTTACGTTCAATGTTTGTGTAAATAGCTCGCCGATGCCAACGGTCGTACCATTATCAGTAATGCCCGAGTTGCCAAGCGTCTGGGAACCGGTAAACTTGGCGATTGTATTATTCGTACCGCCGGCAGTAGTCACTCCGCCGCCGCTGCCGGCACAGTTACCAGAATCAGTGCAAATAATTCCACTAGCGTCAGGTAGGGTCAGCGTTCTGTTGGCGGTTGGTGTGCCAGGCACAATTGTTACTGTGTTGCCATTCGAAGCATTATTAAATACCAACGTACCATCTAAGGTGCTAGCTTTCCCTAAAATGAGCGAGTGTCCTGATGTGCTGACCGTCAGAACAGTATTGCCAAGTGCGTTCTGTACATTGAATGCATTGGTTGAATCGCTGCCATTTTCGAAAGCTACGGTGGCGCCGGTAAATGTTTGGCTGGCGTTCAATTTTGCCAGATTACTATCGTTACTCAGATTCGCCGAGGATATCTGCGTACCATTAATTTCGTACACATGGCCAGATGTAAGGTTGAAGTGGCCGCTTGCAGTGAGGACGCCGCCGGATTGGGCAAGGAGTGAATCACCAATTACCTGCGAACCGGTAAAGACCGGCAGCGTACCGATGGTACCGCCCGCAGTGGTAACACCCCCACCAGCGCTAGAACAGTTACCAATAGTCGTACAGATAGTATACGTCCCTGCTGTTGCCGCGCGGTCGAAGTTGTATGTTACCGCACCAACGGGAGTCCCCGAAAAGCCTACTGTTGTTGTGAAACCGCCACCAGTAGCAGTAAACGTAGAGCTGGCGTTGCCTTGCAACGTCAGTGTTTGCCCCGTTGCGCCAACAGTAAGTGAACCGCCTGGCGTTATGCTTAATGCGCTCCCAGAGCTCAGCGTACTGCCATTAACTGTCAGATTGCCGCTGAATGTCGCATCACCGGCGGCTGCAATAGCCAAACGAGTAAGTCCATTTGTGCGGATATTGAGGGCGTTATTATCGTTCGTGCCCAACACGCCAGCGGCGCTAAAACTATTACCATTCTGAACAAAGGCAGAACCGCTACCTGTCGCGAACCCACAGTTTGAGCTGTTATTAAGGCAAACAGTGCCCGTACTATCTGGCAGCGTAATGGTCCGCGCCGCAGTAGCTGTGCCAGTAATAGTAAAATTATTTGTCCCTGGCGTTAGCGAACTGCCTGCAATATACAAATTGCGGAATGGCGTTGAACTTGCGCCAAGATCTACTGTGGTGCTGCCAGGTAATAGCGACGTGTTAATTGCTACTGAACTTAGATTAGAAAGCGCCGTGTTGGCACCACCGCCACCACCGCCCAAGCAGTTTCCACTGCTCAAACAAACAGTACCGCTGGCATCTGGTAGCGTATATGTCTGTGCGCCCGTCAACGCACCTTGGACTAATGTTCCGCTAAAATTCGCTGCACCATAGGCTAACACCAAAGATCCCGTCTGGCTATTAGCAATGCCCAGAGTGGCGCTACCGCCCTGAACTACCAGGTTCACGCTCGTCGTAACAGTTGTACCCGTGTCGCTAATGGTAGAATTGCCAATCGTACCGCCAGTGCTGGTAAACTTTGCCAAACGATTGTTCGTACCCGAGCCCGTAACTCCGCCACCGCTTCCTGCGCAGTTGCCACTAGTTAGACAAATGGTCGCAGTGCCGGCGCCAGGATCCGGTAATGTGTACACTGTGTTCTGTCCGAGAGCCGCCGTCACTATATTGCCGGTGTGCGTAGCACCGTCATTGAGCGACAGCGTACCAGCTTGGGCATTCGTTCCAAGGGTAATGGTACCGCCTTGCAAATTTGCGTTGCCACTTGCGGTAAGCGCAACTATATTAATTAGGTTGCCACTATTATCTACCCTAGTAACTCCACTGGTTTGCAGCGCCCCACCAGAAGAATTGATATTCCCGGAACCCGAATATGTAGTACCTCCAGAAATGGCACCAGACAGTGTAACATTGCCGATATTCAGCGCATTGCCACTATTATCTATCCTCGTAGTTGAGTTAGTCTGGATCGCTCCGCCTGTAGTGTTGATCGTGCCCGAGCCTGTATAGGTTGTACCCCCAGAAATAGATCCAGCTAATGACATGCTGCCGATGTTAGCCAGATTACCGGCGTTGTCTACGCGCGTAATACTGTTGGTCTGGAGTGTACCGCCGCTGCTATTAACAGTACCGCTGGCTGTAAAGCTACCCGTGACGCTTGCACCGCTAGTGGTAACAGCTAGGTAGGTCGTAGAACCAGCATTGTTTTGTACTTCAAATAAATTAGCACCAATAGGCGTAGCATTATCACGCACCGTTAGTGCCCCCCTGGTTGCATCAAGCGTAATCTCAGGACTCGTAGAGTTGTTATAGGCAGACTGGAGGGTAACCGCTGCACCTGCACAGTTGCCTATGCTCAAACAAACAGTACCCGAAGCATCGGGCAATGTGATAGTTCGATTGCCACTTACGGCTGCCGATATTAGTGCAACAGTATTTGCATTGCTGGCGTTATCAAATAAAAGCTGGCCGGCTTGGGTACCAGCTTGCCCTAATTCAACGTCTCCAACCGAAGTATTAATACTAAATAAGCCAGCTCCGCCAGCATTCTGGACTGCAAAAGCCAGTGCGGAATCTGCCGTATTCTTAAATGTATTGGTAGCGCCGGTAAATGTTTGGCTGGCGTTCAATTTTGCTAAATTGCTGTCATTACTTAAATTGGCAGATGTTATTTGTGAGCCATTCACTTGAAATAGATGACCACTGGTTAGATTGAGATTGCCATTGCTCGTCAGGACGCCGCCGGATTGGGAAAGAAGTGAATCTCCAACCGTTTGCGCCCCAGTAAAGACGGGCAACGTACCAGTTGTACCGCTGCCGGAGACCGTGCCGCCTAGCCCAACACAATTGCCAAATGTCGTACAAACGTCAAACGTACCGCCGCTAGTAGTAGCAAAACGATATGTTGTGTTGGCAGTCGGGGTCTGAAAATTAAGTGTCGTAGAAAGAGCCCCGCTTGTAGCGCTTATAAGGCTCCCTGCCGCTCCCTGCAAAGTAAAGTTTTGTGTGGCAGAACCAACCGTTAATGCCGCACTAGGCGTAATAGTATTTGTGTTCACGCCTGCAAACGTCGGTGAAGCTGCGGTGTTAATATTCTGAACGGTATTTACTACGCCGCTTAAAACTGAAAAATTGGTAGCACTAAAGCTCGCGATACCCTTGCTTCCAGTTGTAGCATCATTAATGGTAACCGCCGATCCTGATCCGGTAGAGTTGGCAATCGTTAGAGCCCCTGTCAACCCGTCTAACGACGTTACGCCACCCCCACCAGAACATGAGGCAAACGCCGGTGTCCCGGCCGTAGAAACCAAACACAAACCAGCGCTAGCCGCAGTTACTGAATTGATTACTCCTGCCCCATTACCTACAAGCACGCCATTCGCCGCAAGCGTATTCGCTCCCGTTCCTCCGTTTGTCACGCCGAGCGGCGTACCGAGCGTGGCGCCGCCTGAAACATTCAAGTCACCTGTTACCGTGACCGTAGTGCCACTTTGGCTAATCACCGAATCACCAATAGCTTGGGCTCCCGTAAATAGAGCGACTTGTCCGGCCGTACCGCCAGTACTCGACACCGTACCCGTTCCAGCTCCCACGCTACTAATTGTCAAATTTCCATTTGCATCACTCGCGATCTGTAAGTTTGTCGTGCCCGCCGTCAAGCTTAGGATGCTGGCATTTTGCAATGTAGCGCCATTCATCTTTAGACCACTGCCGACACTAATTGCCCCGCTCTGGCCGCCAAACGACACAACTCCTGCGTTTGCCAGCTGATTACCCACCACACTCAGGCCACCGCCCAAAGTAACATCCCCGCTTAAACCTCCCACAGTTTGGACCACTGTGCCTGATGCGCTGAGCGGGACGAAAGCCGTACCATTGTAATACGCGAGTTCGTTTGTATTTTGGTCATAATAGATTTGGCCGGCCTTTGGTGCGTTCGGTTGTACCGAAGGCGCAACGACCAATCCGTCATTCAGTCTCATCGCGCCGTTTACGACCACACTGCTTGTGCCAAAATTAACCCCTTGCTCATTCACCACAAAACCGCTCAGAGGAATCTGAACGGAACTATACTGGTTCTGGATATTATTGTTAGCAGATTGTGTCGGCCGTTTGTGCGTATTAGCAACAACCAGACCAATGAGACCCAAACAGAGCAATACAACCAATACGATATCAGCGCGACGCAACGCTTGTACAATTCGCTGAGTCCGGGTCTTAGGTTTCACAATCGGCACGGCTGGAGATGGCCGCGACAGAGAATCGGGGTCAAGAGATAATCCCTCTAGACCTAATAAGCTAGTTGCCGGAGTAGGGCTTGAAATCGTTGGAGACTGTCCCACACCATCGCCAGCAAACGCAACACCGGTATTTTGGTCTTGGTTTTCCACGATTGTTTTTGTTTTTCTCTCATTACAGAGAGTTCTCCCTAATAGTATCGTACGTGCTTATGTTTTCCTTGACAAGCTTTTTTCGTGCTAGATATAGCAAAAACCTGTGGATAACTAGGTAGTTAAAATAAGATAGATGACGATAGCGGCGAATACCAGCATACCCAAAACACTGAGGCCCACCTCGAGTAAACTTTTATAGATTGATTCCTTGGATAATGGGTTACGTCCGATCGAAATGATGCTTGAACGTATAGAGGAATATAGCAGCACCGTAACCACTGTAAAAAGTAATAGCACGAGCAGAGCAGAGATAACGACCCGCATGGAAGATACTTCGTGGCCGGCAACTGTGCTTGCAAATTGCTGCAGCACGGGTGGTAAGAATGAATTCTGGCTTGGAGTTGCTTGGTAGAAAACCTTGTCGACCTGTACAGGAATCGCCCCAATGCGAACCGTTTTTTCCTTACCATGTCTGTCAGTGACCGATCGGGAATCGGTATCCGCCGTGGAAAGATCTGCCTGAGCAGTACCAATAACCAGAGTACTCGCAGTCGCTTTCATGCCCACGCCTGCAATTGGCGAAGCGGCAATCTTGTCGCCGTCTTTAATCGAACCATTAATGTCACTAACGAGTACGGTGACCGACCCATTTGTCACCACCTGTACTGAACTTTTTCCAGTTGTGAGCTCTATTACTGATTTATTGCCCACGACTCCCAGCAAGCGCTCGGCATTATCCTCAGTTCCAAGCTCCAAAGTATTAGGAGTGCCTTGCTTAAGACTAACAAGCGCGCCGACAACGATTTTTGTGTCGGTGCTTTGAAAACCCTGAGAGATAGAAGAGGTCCCTTGGGCATGCACACCTGGTGTCATAAGTGTCAAAAGCAATATTACCGTGCCACTCCAGGTATACTTCATTCTCTGACCGATTGTCCGTCGCCTGACCAACATGTTGCAGAGCCCCACTAACTTAGCTTTAGATAAAATTATAACTCAGATTGCATAAACAGCGAAAACAGCACTCGAACGCCTCGTGCATAATCGGCTACTTTCGGGTATAGTTGGGTCTTGTAATGCATGACGAAAGACCAACTCCAGAAGAATCGCATAAGATAGTTCCAGGCCCCAGCCTCGACAAGGTAAACAAGCCAGCTCATAAGCGCGAGAGCTTTCGGAGCGTCCTATCTACTATCGCCATACTGCTCATAGCGCCACTTATCGCAATCCTCTTAACGGCATTTGTGTTCCAGTCGTATCAGGTAGACGGCCCCAGTATGCAGACGACACTGCACGACAAAGATCGTCTTATCGTCTGGAAACTGCCACGCACCTGGTCGCGCCTGACGGGCCACGACTACGTTCCCAAACGGGGTGATATCGTGGTATTTACCACACCCAACCTAGCAAACTTCGGTCAGGATCCTAATAAACAGCTTATTAAGCGTGTTATTGGGCTACCTGGCGATAAAATCGTCGTCCAGAATAATATCCTAACCGTTTACAATGCTGCGCACCCTAATGGCTTTCGTCCGGATGCCACCTTATCCTACGGCCATGTTATTCAGGGGACTAATATTGATGGTGAATGGACAGTCGCCAAAGGCCAGCTCTTTGTATGCGGAGACAACCGCTTCGACTCGCTCGACTCTCGCCTTTTTGGGCCTATTCAGTCAAAGGATATTATCGGCAAATTAGTCGTCCGCATACTACCTGTCAGTCAGGCAATGCGATTTTAGAGGTACCGTCAGTGTAAGGTGTGTAGAATCCGCTCTAGGTCTTCATCAGTCTTAAAAGCAATTTCAAGTTTCCCCCCCTTTGCCGTACGCCTAATAAACACTTGTGTTCCGCCAAGCCGCTTACTGAGTCGCTTAGTAGCCGGTGTCTCGGTACGCATACGTTCCTTAGTGGCTTGAGACTCTTTAAACCCTTCCTTCACTGAAGTAACGTACTGCTCAGCACGACGGACCGGCCAGCTAAACTTCAGTATGTTGGCCAATAACTCCTGCTGCTTTTCAGGCATATCTCTCAGCGATAAAATCGCGCGGGCGTGTCCTTCACTGATCTTCTGGTCTCGCAAAGCGATCATTGCCGTCTCGGGCAACTGCAGGAGTCGCACAATATTATTTACGGTGGAGCTGGCCTTGCCGAGCCGTTTGGCGATTGTCTCATATGTCATATTAAATTGCTGATGCAACCGCTCAATTGACACCGCTTGTTCAAGCGGCGACAAATCGACACGTTGTACGTTTTCAACAATTGCAATTTCAAGACGCTCGAGTTCCTTAGTCGTACGAACGATAACTGGAACTGTGTCTAATTTTGCAAGACCTGCAGCCCGCCAACGGCGTTCACCAGCGACAATAGAGTATCTGCCAGTCCCCTCAGGGGTAACTACGAGCGGCTGCACGATACCGTGCTGCCTAATGGAGTCGGCTAGGCTCTTCAGCGCCTCGGGCTCGAAGGTCGTACGCGGCTGATTTGGATTTGGTACGATATCGCCCAAGGCAATCTTTTGGATACGCTCGTGCTCCTCGAATAAGATAGCAGCATCAACACTTTTTGGAATGAGCGCATCAAAGCCACGGCCTAAACCAGTTTTACCTATCGACACGTTTTGTTACCTCCCGAGCCAGCTGTTTATACGCTCGTGCTCCTTTACTCCAACGGTCATGTTCGAAAATCGTTTTGCCAAAGCTAGGAGCTTCAGCCAAGCGCACGTTGCGTGGAATGACTGTTTTAAATAACCTGTCACCAAAATGGCTCTTCAGCTCGGCAGCCACTTGCTCGGAAAGACTCGTTCGTTTGTCAAACATGGTCAGAAGTACTCCAAGTAAATTAAGATGGGGGTTGAGCACTTCTTTAACACGCTGAACTGTTGCCAATAGCTGCCCAAGGCCCTCTAAGGCATAATATTCAGCCTGTACAGGAATGAGGATACTGTCTGCAGCCGTAAGTGCATTAATCGTCAATAAACCAAGAGCCGGCGGGCAGTCTATAATTACATAATCATACGTTGCTCTATCTAGGGCGCGTCGCAAAACAAATTCACGCTCGGCATGATGCACCAGCTCCACTTCGGCCGCGGCCAGATTTGCATTAGCGGGCAAAATATATAAGCCCTCACGCTCAGCTTGTCGTACCGCCTGATCCAATGAAGCATCGCCGGACAAAACTTCGTAACTCGTAGGCTCCGCTTCCTTATCGAGCCCCAACCCGCTCGTAGCGTTCCCCTGTGGGTCAAGATCTACGAGCAGCACAGTAGCATGTTCGGCCGCAAGCTGATATCCCAGATTTACGGCAGTGGTTGTTTTGCCAACCCCTCCTTTCTGATTAATAACTGCAATGACCGTTTGTTTCATCAGACCCTCTCTCTGAAGGAAGTATACCATTGGATAGGTGTCGTCACCACAATCGTAAGCCCCTTTTTGCATGGTAGTACTATACGGCTAGCCGCTATGCTCATATCGACTTGCTGTCATTGAAAAAAATCGTTACATTGAAATGTATGACAGATCACCCCAGCCCAGAACAACCCACGTCGCAAAACATTGCATCTAAAACTCGATCAAGCAGACCAAGACGCTTGCTATATATAGGCTTGCTGATTGTGATCCTTTCGGCCGCCGGTATTGGCTACTTCTTTTGGAGACACCAAGGTAAAAATCCATTGCTCGCGGATTTACAGACTACCCCAAACTTTCCGCTATACTACCCCACCCTCCCTACGGAATTTACCTACAAAAAAGGGTCTGGTAGCCTTCGGAGTGGCGTCGTCTTTTTTGCTATAGAAAAAGGTGACGAAACGACTCTTATAAGTGAGCAGGCAGCTCCGACTACGAGTCCTCCCAAGCTAGACGACCTGAAAGGTTTTACCAAACTAGCCATACCTGCGGGAAATGCCGTGATTGGCGCAAACGCAAACCAACCCGTAGCCATTATTCTTAGTAACACGACGCTTATCACAATCAACGGCCAAGCAAATACGCCCAGCGATGTAGTTAGTAGCATCGCTAAAAATATGAGCTCACTCTAAGGTCGGCCTTCGCGCTACATACCTGTCACTGAGACACCATCAAGCGTAATCGTATTGCCTACCGATGCTGTGCCCCATACAGGGAAGATATATAAGTTTTGTGCAGTCGTGTTGATTGTAGTAGCAGTAGCTCCAGAGTTAATCCAATAATCGGCCGAACCTGTGCCATTTGTGTCGTAATGGAGTATGCCCTCGCCAACCACGGATGTACTCGAGTAGCAATTGATCTGAAACTCCATATTCCATCCATTTGAAGAGGCCGATCCAGGATAAACCGCCGGCAATACGCCTACTACCTTATTCGCAGCGTTGGTCCTTGTACTACTTGTTCCTATATATATCCCTACCTGTAAGTTCTGGTTTGAGGGGGTTGTAAATGTGCCCCAAATAGACATTTTAACGACCTTGCCCGCCTGACAATAATTGGCCGGAATCGCAATGTGGTCCTGCGTCGTTCCCTGTTGTGAAACGTTAAATGCTGCACATGCTGTTGAACAGTTTGAAATGGTCGAGGACGCCGTATTAGAAGCCAATAGTCCCCCAAGACATCCTGCCCATGCTCCGGATTGACCACATCTGAAGCTGTTGGTGCTTGAATTATAGTACATTGCTCCGTCTACCTCACCCGGTTCAGTAGCGGTATTGTAGTTGTTAACGATAAATAATATTTGATTAGCGTTGGCCGTGGCCGAGCCAACCTGAAGCTTAAATGGGGTCGAGCTACTAGTATCGACAGTCAAAAGGTTAACGGAGCTACTGCTCTGTATTTGGAATGCGGTTGCCGAAGTAGTATTGGCTTTAAACAAAGCCGTGCCGCTTGCCGTAATTTGCAGAACATTATTCGCTCCACTGTTCTTTTGCACATCCAACAAATCGCCTGTCTGCGTCGACGAGTTGCCTTGTATTTGTAAGGCTATATCGGCGTCGCGACCTGCAGCGACATATACCGATGTTCCGGTTGCGCCCGCCACGAAGTTCGGCGGCGTTGAGCTCTGGCGGTCACCGGTCAAGATTGTCGACCAATATGCGCCCATCTGTAAATCATTCCCACCGCCCCCTTGCCAATATATATCCCCGCCGCTCGAACCGATACGGAAATTCCCGGAACCGCTCGTATTAGAGAATAGTAACTGCGATACGTGGGCCGCAGTCCCGGGGGTCGAATTATAGATCTCCAGCTGATTATTCACAAGTAATTGGGAAGTTATAATCCCGCTATCTGATGCTGTCGGCGCAACTCCACCGCTCGACCAACCTGCATATACGGCACCAACCTGCCCTGTGCTCGTTGCAGTGCCGCCCTGCAAATATATTGCCCCGCCTGCGTTAGCACCTGTTCCGGTAGCATTGCCAGCCGTAAGAGTAATGTTACCTCCAGCACTACCGGCCGCTGCATTGCCGCCAGCACCGCCTTGCAATGTAATACCAGCACCAGCACCGGTTCCAGAGGAAGTACCCCCCGTAATCTGCACTGTACCACCAGAGGTATTGCCCCCGCCAGCTGCGCCCCCAAGCAAGACCACTCCCCCTCCAGCACCACTTGCACCGCCGGTGCCCCCTAGTAGTTCCGCAATACCACCCGCCCCCGTCGTGTTGCCCGTAGCGCCCTGAAGCTCAAGTGTATCACCGGCGGTAGCCGCGGTTGTCTGAGTAGCACCAGTTATGATAATCGGACTTGTATTTGTAGCACCAAATGTAAAACCTGACGAAGTAATCGTATCGGTATTGTACGTGCCTGTTGCGGTGATATTACCCGTGGAACTTACGGCCAAGACAGTTGTGCCGCTTCCATTCAAGAGATCCAGAATATCGCCGGAGCCGCTTGCATTGGCTTGCAACACCCCCGCTACGCTGCCGCTGGTAGCAGCCTGTACATTAAAGTTAGCCTGCTGTGTGGATAATGCGTTGTTAATAGCGGTACTGCTCACAAAAGCTGTGAAGACAGCCGATATGGTGTTAGCCTCGCCCGAAGTGTTCTGGTTAGCAGTTGGTTGGTAAGCGGTACCGGCAGTTACATTCGTATTGTATGTAACAACATTGGTCTGACCGGTAATCTTATAGGTGAATCCAGAGCTAGCACCAGCTGTAGCCGGTGTACGCTGCACCTGGGCATAGCCTTCAAATAATTCTCCAGAAATTTGGGGAGTTAGGCTGGAAAATGTCACTGTTGATGAACCCGAAGAGATGCGCGATCCGTTTGTGTCAACACCCCAAGATGTGCCTGCATTGACTCCGCTCGCCGTATACTCAGTGGCGACGATTTCATTATTATTGCCCAGACCAGATGATGACAGCGTAATAGTCCCTGCTCCCGTACTCGTAACTGTTCCCATCCACATCTCCACCCGGTTGACCGTGCCGTCACCCGCCAGAAAGCCCACGCGCGTCCACGTTGTTACGCCACCGCCAGAAATGCTAGTTATTGCATTGCCACTCGGTATCTGTGCTGCAACTACGATAAGATTTCCGACGGTTGTTGGACTATCACTCACAGTTGTAACTGTAGTGCCTGAGCCATGATTATCAGTTTCATTTACTTCGGTGATGCTTGCATTTGAGTTGGAGCACGAACTGAAAATTAGTTGGGTTGCAGAGCTAGAGCTAGTTTCCAGACACAATCCTGTCGTTGGTGCGCTCGTCGGCAGTGTCAGTGTATAGCCCGAGGCAGTGCTGTTGGTACTCGCGTTAATTGTTATCGGATTACCGGCAGTCGTGGTGTTAAACAACAAACTACCCGCCTGATTGGTATCGGTGCCCAGTACGGCCTGTTTGGAAATCGTATTTACACTAAACACATTATTCGTACCGTCATTAACCGCAAAGGTATTTGCTGAGGTAGTGCTGGATTTAATAGTATCGGTATTATTCGTAAGTGTTTCTGTAATACCGGCACCCTGGAGCGTAATCTTGGTTCCAGTAGTAGTGTTACCAAGCGTGACAGTCTGTACCCGATTAGCCGTACCGATAAGGATAGAGCCATTACTTGTTGTGCTCGTACCAACATCCAAGACGATATTACCCGCAGTGCTAGTCGTACCCGTAGCATTACCCGTGGTGAGTGTTATGTCAGATGAATTCGTCGATCCGGCCGAGGTTGCCGGCGTACCAATAGCAGTGCCACCAAAACCCTGTAAGCTGAGTATTCCCGCTGCCGTCCCCCAAGTAGCCGCCGCAGCAGACTGAATAGTAAGAGCGCCGGCGGTTGTCGACCAAGTCGAGGCTGCTCCTGCAGTAATAGTGACGCCATTGCCTTGGATAGTGGTAGTGCCACCAGCTGCTGAGTTTGGTCCTGAACCGATGCTAACGACGGAGTTACCCCCAGCATTATTTGTATACCCAATATTAATGGTAGCCGTACCAGAAGTCTGATTAGTACTCCCTATTATGGTAGTAGTGTTGGCATCCTTTGAAGTTTCGATCTGGGTCGTTGTTCCATTGAATGAGCTACCTGTGCCAAAGCCGCTTTGTGAGTTACCGGTGGAACCGATATTTATGTAGCCATTGAGGGTATCGATATCGAAAAGGGTGTGGTCGCCACCGCCGGAATGAGCACTACTGTTCTCAACCTGGAAGGCAGTGGTTGAATCGACAGTAGGGTGTTCGAAGTACTGGCCTTGGATGGCAAAGCCAAAGACGACAGCCCCAGTTTGCGACGTTAGGCTCAGGAAGTTACCGCCACCAAGGCCGTTTGTATCCTGAATATTTATGGCATTGACTGCACTAGTGAGGCTGATGGTTGGATTCGTACCGCCAGCTGAAGCATTGTAGGCAGTCTGCAGGCTACACACGGTGGTAGCGGACGAACAGAGGGTGCCGGTTTCGTTGGGGAGAGTGAGTGTGTGGCTTCCGGAGCCACTGGTTGCAGCCTGGAGAGTGATAGCATTGGCGTTGGAGGCGTTGTTGAATACGAGCTTACCTGCAAGTGAACTTGCAGTTCCTAGGACTATTTGGTTGTTAGAGTTGTCAACCGCCAATATATTGTTTGAGCCACTTTGAATCTGAATTGCAGTCGTTGAAGTTGCAGAAGGTTTTAGCGTTATAGTGCCCCCGCTACCAAAGGCAGCGACGTTCACCCCGGACCCGTTCAGGAGGTCAAGGATATCGCCGCTACCAGTTGCGTTAGCCTCAAGTACGCCCGCCACAGTGCCGGTCGTAGCTGCTTGCACGTTAAAATTAGCAGCTTGAGTGGTAGTTTGGTTCCGAATATAGCTATTCGTGCCGCTACCCAAGGCAAAGCCACACGCGGTGGCCGCCTGATAACAGATGGTCGCAGTAGACGCGCCAGGGTCGGGCAGAGTAATTGTCGCATCCTGCCCAAAGCTGCCAGCGAACTGAAGCACACCCGTGTGGGCACCAGCCAGACTTGCGAGTTGCCCCGCTCGAAAAGCATAGGGCACAGCAGTGAGATGTAAGCGCGGCGTCATCTCGCCATCCCATGAGGGAGTGCCCGTACCGCCAACATTCATGCCCAGATATAAGTCTTGATTCCAGTCTATTGAAGGAAGGGTGGTCACACTACCTAAGCTCACTGTAAGATAACCATTAGCCACACGGACAACGTTGCCGCTCGTCCGCGTTTCCACCCACAGACAATTAGCGTCACCAGAGCAACTGCCTTGGGATGAACCTGACGAGGATAGTGCATTATAGAGCTTGAATTCGACGTTATAGTTGCCATCAGGCACAATACTGCCTGACGCGTTCATGAGTCGTGCCTGAAAGTTAATAGTGCTATTGGTGGCAGCACTCGCATGGTTACTAAAATAGTTTGTGAGCCAGCTTGTAGAGAGAACTAAAGAAATACAGAGCACAGCACGCAATGAGCGCCAGGGCAATTTTACAGATAATGACATTTTGGTATGCACGGTACTTTTGTTTGGTTTATTTTTATTTCTCGTCTACTGAAGTAGAGTGTGGAGTACTCTATTAGTATCCTCCTAACGAGTGCGTACGAACAAGATACAAAACAGAGATAATTAGAAGCCTTCTCCTGACCGAATAACTGCTTTATTAAAAGAAACATATGTTGTATATATTATAACAATCACGAGGGTCATCTGTTTACGGTTGTAAAAATACTAATTCTATTGCATCTAGGCTGCGGCTAGTTGATGTAAAAAAAACCAGCGACGCATAGATGGTCGCTGGTTTATCCACAGCTGGAACAAAGAACTAGGCGATTTTTGTAATCTTTATCGCCGTTTGGTGTTGGCGGTGTCCTTGCACTTTGTGCACCCGCTTCTTGGCCTTGTATCGAATTGAGGTTACCTTCTCTGCCTTTACGTCATTGGCAACAATTTCGGCAGTGACCTTAGCCTTTTCGACTATAGGAGTCCCGACGCTGACTGAATCACCATCGATAATCAATAATGGCTCAAAAGTGGCGCTCTTGCCGCTTGCCTTGAGAAGTTCAATCTGCAGCGTCTCACCTTCACTTACGAGGTACTGCTTACCGCCAGTAGCAATAACTGCTTTTTTCATATTTTTTACTCTTTCTAATAGAATTAGCTACCTGTAGATAGTAACAGATCTTCCCCACTCTGTAAAGGAGCATGCCCAGGCAGTGTTAGGCGCTTTCGAGAGAAATGACTAGAGAAATTCCATCAATAAGGGAGTCCATCTCATGAGCATACTTCTGGTCGGCGATTACCCTTGTTGCGAGTGTTTCATGGGTAATGATTGCCTCGTGTTCCGCAATAGCTTTTTGTAATATACTATCCGCCGTCATAAGGCTCAGTTTAATATGATCATCAACTTCGAGATCCGCCTGCTTGCGCAGATTTTGCACATTTCTAACCACCTCACGCATCATGCCTTCACGCCTCAACTCTGGAGTAATGTGCTTGTCGATCTCTATCTCTTCACCCTGCTTTACGCTTTTTATATTAAGCTCATCGATAAGAATCGGCACGAAATCGAACTCCCCTTCAGTCTGGGGCACAGTAATACTGGCCAGCGGCTGGCGCACCTTCAATCCGGCTTTAGCGCGAAGACTCAGACCCTGGTTCACATACTCGCGAACTTTCTCCATGTCGTTCATGACCTTCTCGTTAATGTAGCCTGCCGGTAACCAGTCTTTTAGATGGATCGATTCTGTGTCGCCGGTCATATTGCGATACAACTCTTCTGCCATGAAAGGGGTAAAAGGCGCCAGAACGTATGCGAGTCGCGTCAACACATAGTGCAGCGTAAGATATGCATCGTTTTTATCTTCGTCGTCTTCACTCTTCCAGAATCGGCGACGGCTCCGGCGGACGAACCAATTTGATGCATCATCAATAAAGGGCAGAATCGGTCGGAGCGCACCTTGTACATCGTATGCCTCAGTACGCTCCTCAACCTCCGCTACCAGCTTATGTAGTCGCGAGACAACCCATATATCGAGGGGACTCTTCAAACGATCTGACGGGTCCTCTAAAGAGCCCTCGTATTCCCAATCGTCAACTTGAGCATATAAAGTAAAAAAGTCATACATATTCCAAACCATACCCAGCTTGCGGGCCACATCCCCAACGTCTTTATCGGCAAGAGCAAAATTTTCGCCATTAGTAAGCGAACTTGAGAGCATTAGAAAACGAAAACTATCTGCAGAAAATTTGTCCATGAGCTCCACGGGGGGAGTGTAATTCTTGAGCTTTTTGCTCATTTTTTTGCCGTCGGCTGCATTAATAAAGCCAGTACAAATCAGATTCTTAAATGGTGATACGCCAAATAGGCCAACATTGATAGCCGTCAGACTATAAAACCACCCCCGCGTCTGATCAACAGCTTCGACGATGAAATCCGCAGGGAACATCCTCTCGAACTTTTCTCTGTTCTCGAAGGGGTAATGGAGCTGGGCGAACGGCATCGACCCCGACTCAAACCAACAGTCCAGTACCTTCCCAATGTGACTCATGTGCGTACCATTGAGCTCAAACGTAATGTCCATCACTTCGGGCAAATGGTAATCATTAAGGCGCTTCCCAGTGAATTCCTCAAACTCATCATACCCACCAAAGACCTTTATCACCTCGGTACCATCATTACGTACACCCTTCCAAACGGGGATTGGTGTTGCCCAATACCGATCTCTAGATAGATTCCAATCAGGTGCCTGCTCAATGATATTGTGAAAACGCTTAGTGCGAAGCGTGTCAGGTATCCAATTGGTTGTCATATTGGCCTGAAGCATGGCTTCCTTCTGTTCCTGGATGTCCATGAACCAGCTGGGGTGGGCGCGATACATAAGCTTTGACCCACAACGGTGGCAGTGCGGGTATTCATGAGTGATGTACTCAACCTTAAGGGCCATCCCCTCCTCTACCAAAGTTTTGGCAATGGCTTTATTAACTTCCCATATATTCTTACCAAGCCAGCGGCCCTCAGTGTAATTGCCATCTGCATCGACAATGGAAACGAGGGGTACATTTTCTCTTTTACAGAGCTCGTAGTCTTCTTCGCCGTAGGCAGGCGCTTCGTGCACAATACCACTACCATCCTCAGAGTTCACGAAATCAGCATGCAAAATACGATGCGCCTGTGGTCCGCGATTTTCAAATAGAGGCTCATAACGTTTACCTACGAGCTGACGGCCCTTTACCTGCTTCAAGACGGTATAGACCAACGGTTGGTGTTTGCCGTCGCGCATGACACGGCTCACTGCGTCGCTTGCAATATAAAACTTCTTGCCTTCATACTCCACCAGTGAATAATCTGTACCCTCGTGGACAGCAATCGCCACATTTGCCGGCAATGTCCAAGGAGTAGTCGTCCAGGCCAGCAAATATTCATCTGTATTTTCCAGCTTGAAATATACAAATACACTTGGGTCGGTGTCTTGCTGGTAGCTATTTTCCATTGCAACCTCAGACTTCGAGATAGGCGTCGCATCCTTGGTGCAGTAAATGAGAATCTTCTCACCCTCGTAGATCTTTCCCTTTTCGTAAAGCTCCTTGAAAGCCCACCAGACAGACTCCATGTACTCCTTGTCCATGGTCTTATATGCGCCTTTAAATTCCACCCAGCGACCAAGTCGCTCAATAGTATCTTCCCACTCAGTACCCGTCTTAACCATCGCCTTACGACATTCACGTACATAATCACTGATACTAATTGTCGTACCAATTTCTTTCTTGCTCTTAATGCCTAGCTTCTTCTCGACGTATACTTCTGCTGGCAAACCATGGCAATCCCATCCCCATCGTCGCTCAACCCGCTGCCCCTTCATGGTATGAAAACGGCCCATGGCGTCTTTCACAGTTGAGATTAACAAATGACCATGGTGAGGAGTCCCGGTCAAAAAGGGTGGCCCATCATAAAACACCCACTGATTATGTACGGGGCGCTGTTCGACTGATTTCTCGAATATGTCATGCTCTTTCCAATAACGAGCTATATCTTTTTCGTACTCAAGTGCGCGGCGGCGCGTGCCTTTTTTAAATTTCATGTAAGACTCCTTGCTACATAAAAAATCACTGCTTCTGTCACCGGAACCCTCATGTAAGGGCGGTACCATCCGGTTTCCAAAAGAAGTGATTCTTTTTTGGCACTTAATTATTTGCTATTACGGGCATCCCCGGCAGGTTCTAGTCTCGAAAAATGATTTCTTCCTGCTGCTTCGTGGTTGATAGCCACTCATTCGTACAAATTACGAAGCGCATGTTGTTACTTTTGTAACAAATAAATCATAGCGCAGCAACCTCTCATCTGCAAGACACAGTCAGTTATACAGCGTAGCCGGCGACCTCATTCATGAGAGGCAGCGGGACTCCTTGCCATACATTCAACACTGAACCGTCATCAGCGAGTGCCAAAATGGCAGGATATGACATGACATCGTATAGACTAGCGGTCGCCGCCCCATCACGCGTATTTAAACTGACCATCTCTATTTTCCGGCCAACATCAAATCGGTGCTGAAAATCACGAACAAAAGATTCGATATCTGTCGAATGATCAGAATCCGGTCTGTAAAGAATAAGCAACTTCACTGCCCGAGCATAGCATAGTCTTTTTGACTAGTTCAACGCGAACAAAAACCGTCCACTGTATTAACAGGGACGGTTTTTGTTCCCTCCAGGGTCTATTAACTGCAGCCAGTGGTTGAACCACAGCTCGTACAGACGTAGCAGCTACCCGCTCGCTGGGTTTGATTACCGCAGCTATAGCAGAGCGGCGCATGGGTGTCGGTCTGCACATCGGCCTTCTTTGGCGGAAGTGGTGCCTGATCAGTTTCGCTACTCATTACTGGTCGCTGGCCGCCCCCCTCAATCAGATGACTATCGGCAGATTGATCATCAGTAAGCAGGCTAGTCTGTTCTTCAGGCATATCGTCCAATGAGGCAAGTCCCAACTCCAACCGATCATCAAAGCTTAAGTAATCAAGAGCAAGACGCCGAGCTATATAATCAGTGATAGAGCTAGTAGTGCGGACCTCCAGGTCATCGGTAATTCCGGACGGTGCAAAGCTGGTGCTCATCATTGCACGCACAAAACTCTTGAGCGGCACCCCGTACTGCAACCCATGACTCACCGATATGGCAAACGAATCCATGAGTCCAGATATGGTAGAACCTTGCTTGGCAACGCTCACGAATAGTTCACAAGGTGCGCCATCCTCGTACTCACCTACGGTAAAGAAGCCTTTTAGGTCGGCAACGCGGAATTTATACGTCTGGCTTTTACGCCGACGTGGAGGCAAACGACGTACAGCCCCTTTTACCACTATTCTATCGTTCAGCTTTTCAACCGATGCAGCTGGCGATTCCTGGGCAGGCAGCGCGTCCTTCTTCTCAGCGTTCTTGTCGGTTGAAGACAGGGGCTGAGCAACCTTACAGTTGTCGCGGTAAATTGCCACCGCCTTGATGCCCATCTTCCATGCATCGATATGTAGTTGCTCAACATCTTCAACCGTAACTTGTTCGGGCATGTTAACTGTCTTGCTAATGGCGCCGGAAATAAACGGTTGGACCGCCGACATCATCTTTACATGGCCAAGGTAGTGAATAGCATTATCGCCAACCGCACACGCGAATACGTCTCTATGCTCAGCCTTAAGATGAGGGGCCCCTGTAATACTGCTATTGTCGTGGATATGGGCAACAATGTCATCAATTTGCGGCTGCGTATATCCCAGCGCACGTAAGGCACGGGGCACCGTCTGATTCACAATAACCATACTGCCGCCACCGACCATATCCTTGTACTTAACCAGAGCAAAGTCGGGTTCGATCCCTGTCGTGTCACAACCCATCATAAAGCCAATGGTGCCAGTTGGGGCCAATACGCTCGCTTGGGAGTTGCGTACTCCGTAGAGTTCGCCCAGTTCCACCGCTTCATCCCATGCTGATGTGGCGGCGCTCAATAACTCCTCCGAAATGAGACTGGCGTCAATATTGGAGACTTCTGCACGATGCATGCGCAACACCTTCAGCATGGCCTCACGGTCCTTACGATACCCGGCGAACGGACCAACACGGCGAGCCATCTTAGCGCTCGTAGTATAGGCATGTCCAGTCATCAGTGCAGTAATGCCAGCCGCAATGGCTCGTCCTTCGTTCGAGTCGTAAGGCAGTCCCATAGCCATTAATAGAGCGCCTAAATTAGCGTAGCCCAGGCCAAGCTCACGGTATGCTTTCGCATTCTTGGTGATTGACTCTGTAGGATAGGCGCTATAGCCGACAAGAATCTCCTGGGCAGTAAATACTAGTTCAACGGTATGTTTAAAAGCCTCGACATCAAAACGCACGTCATCCCAGAACTTCAACAAGTTGATACTCGCCAGATTGCAGGCTGAGTTGTCGAGGTGCATATACTCGCTACAGGGATTACTTGCGTTTATACGACCAGCATTCGGGGCTGTGTGCCATTTATTAATAGTTGTATCGAATTGCATACCCGGATCGGCACATTCCCAAGCAGCCTCGGCAATCTGACGGAAGATATGGCGAGCTTTGACCGTTTTGACTGTTTTACCGGTAGTAACTGCTTTGATGTCCCAATCGGCGTCATCAAGGACGGCTTGCATGAACTCATCAGTAACCCGGACTGAATTATTGGCGTTCTGGTATTGAATGGAAAAAATGTCTTTGCCGTCGAGCGACATATCAAAACCAGCCTCTTGGAGCACTCGCGCCTTGCGTTCCTCGACTGCTTTGGCCCAAATAAACTCTTCTACATCAGGATGGTCGCCATTTAAGATAACCATTTTTGCGGCCCGACGTGTCTTACCGCCGCTTTTTATCGCCCCTGCAGACGCATCAGCACCCCGCATAAAGCTTAAAGGTCCAGAAGCGGTGCCGGCACTCTTGCCTAGCGGCTCTACCGAAGAACGAATAGAGCTTAAATTGACCCCCGAACCGGATCCGCCCTTAAAAATCATGCCTTCTTCGCGGTACCAGTTTAGAATCGACTCCATCGTATCCTCGATACCCAAGATGAAGCATGCGCTGGCTTGTTGTGAACGTGCCGGTGCGCCAATATTAAACCAGACAGGCGAATTAAATGCTGCGCGCTGGGTGGCTAAGACGAACTTTAACTCTTCACGAAAATCTTCGGCTTCTTCATCATTATCGAAATAACCCTCCTGCAACCCTTGCCTGGTAACCGTGTCAACAACACGATCTATAAGCTCTTTTAAGGAACTCTCACGCTCATTGGTGCCAGGAGTGCCTGTAAAGTACTTTTGGGCAACAATGTTAATAGAGTTTAAGGACCAACCCTCAGGAAATTCGACATCTTTCTGCTGAAATACCGGATTACCCGTCATCGGATTTTTCAGGAGTGACTCCTGTTTTGTCCATTTCAGTTGATCGTATGCCTTACTTTTTGGCGGGGTGAATAACCGCCCAACCGTTACGCTGTTGGTTTGTCCCATAAGTACCCTCACTTTTTACACATAAGACGTCTCTCGTTATCTTATGCACTTACTTTATTGTTTTTAATTATTTGTTAGAGCCCAGAAAGCGAAACAATCTCTCAAAGTATCGCCAGCTCCCCCTTGAGCCTTGGTAGGCCCTATTTCCTTGTTATACCCCACCCTCTCCCAAAGGCACAAGTACAAGTTAGTGCAAAGGGGAACCGACGATCAAGACTTCTTTAAGAGGTCGTTGCCGTCTTTCGCTCTCTGATCTGCGAAAGCGCACGTTCGAACCCTGCTATATCGGTAAAACGCCGATACACACTCGCAAAACGAACGTAGGCCACCTCATTCATGATCGCCAAACGCTCCATTATCATTTCACCTAAACGCGTTGTTGCCACCTCTGGTTCTCCGCAGCTGTATAGATTCTGCTCAATGTCGGCTACGAGCGCCTCAAGTTGAAGATTGGTTACAGGCGTCTTCTCGCACGCTCTGTATAGCCCCGCCAGCAACTTTTCCCGATTAAATAACTCTCTATTGCCATCATTCTTAATTACTATAAGCTGAGGACGCTCTACACGTTCATAGGTCGTAAAACGATAACCGCAATCAGGGCATGATCGACGACGTCGGATTGCCTGACCCTCGCTGGCGTCACGGGATTCGATCACTTTTGTATCATCACATCCGCATTGACTACATTTCATGCGTACCCCCGTCTTTCTTTTGTTTTGAATGTACGATCACTACATATAGTGCTTGTGGTTTAAATCATAGCTCTATTTATAGCGCCATGCAACTATTTAAGGTTGTATTATTTATTACGAAATACGCGTATTATCACCTTCGGGGTGATCATCATGCTCTTTATACCGTTTTGTGAGACGTCTTAGGAAGGATGGCTTCTCCAGTTCGGGGTCAGAATCTGCTGTGTCATCACTACTGTGAGTTGATGGGACCGCTGAAGGGGTAGCGTTTACTTCTGGGCTAGTATCGCTATCATCTAGCGTCCAAATGTTGGGCATGCCCGAATCAGGAGCTTTAAAATCCGTCGCCGCATCTTGCTGCTCATCAAGTGAGGTATCGATCTTCGAAAAATCATCATCAACTTTCGGCGATATAGGGGTAGGAGTCGGGGGGGCAACGGAAACAGAAGCGGCACCTCCGGCATCAGCGCGGCGATTCGTAAAATATGAGGCGTCAAAGCCCGTGGCAACAACCGTTATAATTACCTCACCGTCGAGATCGGGACTAATCGTAGCACCAAATATGATGTTGGCATCAGCATCAGCAGCATTCGTAATGGTCTCTGCAGCCATATTAATCTCATGCATGGACAAATCATTACCACCGATGACATTAAAGAGAATGCCGCGAGCTCCATCAATGGACACTTCGAGTAGTGGCGATTCAATCGCCTGCTGAGCAGCCTGCACTGCTCGATTCTCGCCACTTGCCCGACCAATACCCATGAGCGCCGAACCGGCGTTGCTCATAACCGCCTTTACATCGGCAAAGTCGAGATTAATCAGACCATGCACGGTAATAAGATCAGAAATCCCCTGCACTCCTTGCCTTAGCACGTCATCGGCGACTTTAAATGCCTCAAGCAGCGGCGTCTGACGGTCAATAGTCTGCAGCAAGCGGTCATTAGGAATAATAATAAGCGTATCGACACTCTTGCGTAAATTCTCTATTGCCAGTTCCGCGTTTTTGCGACGCTTTTCGCCCTCAAAAGCGAAGGGCTTTGTAGCAAACCCAACCACTAAAATATTCATTTCTTTTGCTGCACGAGCAACTACGTGGCCAGCACCGCTGCCTGTACCACCTCCCGCACCAATAGTGACAAAGATCATATCGGCGCCTTCAAGAGCCTTCTTAATCTCGTCGATGGATTCTTCGGCTGCCTTTTGGCCAACCAAAGGATCGGCACCTGCACCTAAGCCCCTGGTCTCGTCTTTGCCAATATGAATCTTAACAGGGGCATTCGAATGATGGAGCGCCTGCGCATCGGTATTGATGATTATGAACTCTACACCCTCGACACCTGCATCCATCATACGCTGCACTGCGGCGCCCCCAGCGCCGCCGACGCCTATGACTTTAATGCGTGCGAATGTTTCTATAGCTGGTGCAACTTGAGGCATGAGCGACCCTCTCCAATCTTCACGTTATATGGTGCAGTATAGCCTAGCTACTCACTCAGTTCAACAAATTTGAACGGCCAGAATGGTACCCACTCTTAATGTATTCAAAAAATCAGCGTCGAAAACGACGCAACAAACTATCGACAAAATGTAGTGTTCGATCCGCGGCACCACTAGTATGCGTAGCGGTAACCTCGGGTAACAGTAGCATATCTAAGAGCATCAAACCAACTGCTGTACAGTATGCAGGATCGCCCACAGTATCCACAAGGCCGCTCATAGGTTGCAGCTTACCGACACGCACAGCCAGTTGAAGCTGCTGCTTCGCAAAATCTGCAACACCGGGCAACTTGGCAGTTCCTCCGACAAGTATGACACCACCCGGCAATTTATGAGCTTTATGGATATGTGCCAGTTCTTTGTCGACATATTCGAACAACTCTTCGACGCGCGCCTCGGTAATCATAGCTATGTCTTCAGCTTTAAAGAAATAATCCTGGCTATGCATTTTGATTCTCACGTCGCGCTTCGCCACATTTGAAGATAAGGTTGCAAATTGAACTTTTACAGCTTCAGCTACATCCAAATCAGTTCTTAGCCCAATCGCCAGATCGTTGGTGATATGCTGTCCGCCTATGGGGAGCACAGCCACATGTTGCACTTCGCCATCCTCGAGCACTACAAGATTCGTGGTACCGGCGCCAATATCAATAAGAGCAGTACCGGCTTCTTTTTGCTGGCGCTGTAATACGGCCTCTGAGGCAGCTAGGCTTGATAATGTACGGTTATGAACCGACACTTCGGCCTTTTCTAAAGCCATGTCCAAGTTACGTAAATTTGGAGTGGCAGCGGTTACAATATGCGTGTCTACTTCAAGACGAACGCCGTGCATGCCGACCGGGTCCTTAATGTTCTCTTGGCCATCAAGCCGATAGTTTTGTGCAAAAACTTGGATTATCTCTCTATTGGAGGGTAACTGTACAATGGCTGCAGCCTCTTCAACCCTTAAGCGATCGTCAGCAGTAATCTCCCGATTGGCAGAACTAATAGCAATGACCCCCTTAGAGTTAAGTCCACTTACATGCGTACCGTTTATATTCACGGTTGCGCCTTGTATGCGGACCCCTGAGATGCGTTCAGCTTCAGTGACGGCGTGCGCTATGGCGTCAGCTGCGTCCTCGATATGTACCACGGCGCCCTTTCGCATGCCCATGTTGGGAGCGCTACCATGGCCGATTATTGATAATTTACCGGGATTATTTGGATCGAGTATACCAATTACACATCGTACCGTGTTGGTGCCGATGTCAAGGCCGACATATGGTGTAGAAACGGATGACCCGTGCATATATGCACGCAGTATAGCGCTTACCCTTGGCCTAGAGCAAGCTTTCTTACACCTTGGTCAAGATTTCACACCCTGTTTTTGTGATAAGAAGCGTATGTTCAAACTGTGCAGCGTAGGAACCGTCAACCGTAGAAAGCGTCCAGCCATCTCGACCTTCAAAGATTGCGGGACTACCCAGTGTAGCGATTGGCTCAACGGCTATGGTCATACCAGCTTTCAGCACAGGACCCCGCCCTGCCCGCCCATAATTCGGTATCTCAGGGTCCTCGTGCAGCTGATGCCCCACACCATGGCCAACAAGTTCTCTTACAATCCCCAGACGGTATCTACGTAGCGTATGCTCAACTGTGGCAGATATGTCGCCTACATGACAGCCATGTTTGATAACTTTTATAGCTTCGAGCAGCGCCTGTTCGGTTCCTTTAAGAAGTCGGGCTGTATCAGTAGTTGTTTTATTGTCAACACAAACTGTGATACCACCGTCGGTAATCATCCCCTTATAACGGACTCCAAAGTCAAAATTGACAACGTCGCCAGCCTTAAAGGTGTACCCGTTAGGGATAGCATGCTGGACTTGATCGTTTACTGATATGCAAATAATGTCTGGGTATCCATAAAAACCCAGGAAAGCAGGTTCACCGCCTAGCCGTTCAAGTTCTTCATGGGCCAATATGGACATAGCCTTAGGCGTTAGCCCTGGCTTGCACCGTTCTCGCATAAGCTGCAAAACTGAGGCAAGCATCTTTCCGCTCTCACGCAATGCAGCAACCTCTTCGTCAGTCTTAATACGTATCATATCCAAAGTATAAGCCTACTCATCGACACAGCTAAGAACTGCGTCATGCACAAGTCGAGGATCCTGATCAGCATCTATATCGCAGACACGAGCACCCTCGTGGCGAAGATGATCTATAATCGGCAACGTAACAGATTGGTACTCACTGAATCGCTTAGCAATTGCTTCGTCAGTATCGTCTAAGCGTGCCCGGTTTAGAAGGCGTTTACGGACCACGTCTTCCGAAGCGGTAAGGTGAATGACGGCACTCAGCGAAAACCGTCCTTTATGCACCTGCTCAAGGAGCCAATCGGCCTGTGGCACTGTCCGCGGGAATCCGTCTAGAACGAACTCCTGTTTGGTGTCAATTAGCTCCAGAACCTTGTCCATTATATTGATCATCTCATCGTCAGATAGTAATTTGCCTTGTAGCATTTCCTGACGACGCTTGCCAGTAACAAGAACTCGTAATATTTCTCCGGTCGAAATCCAGGCGTAGCCATGTTCGTCAGCCAGGATCTTTCCCTGCATGCTCTTACCCGAACCCGCAACCCCTGTCAGAATTATCACTATCGCAACCTTTCTTTCACTGCTGCTGCAATCCTACTGCCGTCAGCCTGGCCAGCAGTTTTTTGCTTTATGGTACTAATAACGGTACCTAGAGCAGCATCGCCATTCACACCTAAGCCCGCAATAGTCTGATCGATTAAGGAGATAAGTTCAGCGTCGCTTAACTGTGTAGGTAGATAGCCTTCAATGACCGCCTTTTCCGATAACTCTGCCTCAGCCCTTTCAGAATTCCCGCCCTGGCGATACAAATCAGCACTTTCTTGGCGTTTTTTCGCTTCCCTGGAAAGCAAAATAACAATGTCCTTGTCTCCTAGGCCTTGCTGTCGCAGCCCCTTGGCAACTTCTTCGTATAAAATGACACTCTTCAGACCTCTGAGGGTCGTTACGAGCGTCTTATTACCGGCCAGGAGTGCCGTTTTGAGATCCTGGTCAATACGAGCTTTGAGCATTGCTAGCGTTGGCCGAATTTAATTTTCTTCAATTTAAGAGCTTTACGCTGTGCACGAATGATAGCTTTATTGCGCCGCTCGCGCTTGCTCATAGGCTTTTCAAAATATTGATTACCCTTAACAATGGCTACAACGCCAGCCTGCTGCACCTTACGATTAAAGCGGCGCAGGAGATTCTCTAACGATTCTTTCGAGTCTTTACGTGTTACTTGGATCATATCTGTTTTATTCTAGCGTAACAGGGGCCTATTTGCAAGAAAAAGTTACACTACCTGCTGTTGCTTCTTTTGTGCCGCACGTTGCGACTTTAGAACGATGCTCTGCAGCTCCTTAAAGATAACAAATTGCTTATTTGTATGATAAATCTTCGTATTTCCCTGTTTTTCAGAGATAAGGAAGCCGACTTTCTCGAGACGCTTGAGCTCACGCTGGATATTGCCAGCATCTTCCTTGATAAGCTTAGCAAGGCCCCGTACGTGAGTTTTAAAATCGGGATATTTAGCATAAATCACAATGATTTTGCGTCGAACCCGTGAAGTGATAAATACATCTAACATAAGCTATATTGTTATTCAAACAACGTACATAAAGTATAGCTGAGCCGCAAAGGCTTTTCAACACAAATTTGCCACCTCTGCCCATAAAAAACATATAATGCGACTATGCAGTTTGTGGAAGTATTACCCGGAGATGCTACGTACCACGGTCACGAGCCCTTAACCTACGGTAGTAGAGATCGGCTGGCCATAGGTACGATCGTATCTGTACCATTACGCAAAAAACATATCTTAGGAGTAGTAGTAAAATCGGCCCAAAGGCCAGCTTTTGCTGTAAAACAGATAGATAAAGCGCTGCCCCTTCCACCCCTTCCTACTGAGCTTATCGAACTTATCAGCTGGATAGCCGCCTACTATCCGGCCGCTCTCGGTATCATTACTCAACTCATGTTGCCCAAGGCCCTACCTAAAAAACCAATGATAGCTGCAGTAGCTCTTTCACCGGCCACAGCCTCACCCGAGCTGACAAAAGACCAGAAAAAGGTACTATCAAGCGTCAATAACCAGGGGCTTCATCTATTGCATGGCGAAACAGGGACGGGCAAAACTCGAATATACATTGAACTCGCCAAACGGGCGATTAACGCAGGGCGATCAGTGATTATTCTTACTCCAGAAATAGGTCTTACTTCACAATTAGCAAATAATTTTGTTGAGGTCTTTGGGCAAGGAGTTATTATCCAACACTCCAAGCTAAGCGAAGCGACACGAAAACAGAATTGGCAATATATGCTAGAACAAACGAAACCGCAAATTGTTATCGGCGCGCGGTCAGCGCTGTTTAGTCCAATTAGGAATGTCGGATTGATCGTAATCGATGAAGCTCATGAAACAGCATATAAACAAGATCAAGCCCCATATTACCTTACTACTACGGTAGCCGCTAAGCTGGCGTCTTTCCATCGTGCCCAGCTTATCCTAGGCTCTGCTACTCCCTTAGTAAGCGACTATTACATAGCTAAGGCCAAAGGGCGCCCCATTCTTCGCATGACAGAAACGGCAAGCAAATTCATCGACTCCCAGCGCACAATTGAGATTATAGACATACGTGACCGCAACTTGTTTACTAAAAGTCCGCATCTTTCAAATGCATTAATTAATCGTATGGAAACCGCTTTGCAAAATGGCGCGCAAATATTACTCTTTTTGAATAGACGCGGTACTGCACGGATAGTATTTTGTGAACGATGTGGATGGCAAGCTACATGTCCTCATTGTGATCTGGCGCTTATCTATCACGGCGATACTCATACGATGCGATGCCATTCGTGTGACTTTAAAACGTCAAGCCCTCCCGGATGTCCAGAATGTCAAAACCCTTCGATTGTGTATAAAACGATTGGCACGAAAGCTATAGTTGAAGAGGTTGGCCGTTTATTCCCAGAAGCGATCACGATGCGCTTTGATACCGACAACATGCAGAGCGAACGGATGGAACAACAATACGAGGCTCTCCGGGAGGGTAAAATTAATATACTCGTCGGGACACAAACAATCGCAAAGGGGCTCGACCTCCCTAATTTAGGTCTGGTGGGAATACTTATAGCTGATAGTGGTCTTAACTTTCCTGACTTTAGCGCGGAAGAGCGGACCTACCAACTCCTAACCCAAGTCATCGGAAGAGTAGGGCGCGGTCACCGCGCCGGTCAGGTCGTATTGCAGACATATACACCTGAAAGTCCGCTAATTCGAGCAATTACTGCAGGGGACTGGGATTATTTTTACAACAAAGAACTAGACGAACGTCGGAGATTTGTGTTCCCCCCCTTCTGCTATATTCTTAAACTGCAGTGCAAACGGGCCACGAGTATATCGTCGGAGCATACAGCAAGAGCTTTGGCTGAACAGTTACGCAGCCGGAGATACAAGATTGCTATCGAAGGCCCAGCACCTTCTTTCCATGAGAAATTGCAAAACAAATTTATTTGGCAAATCATTGTCAAATCTACACAACGGTCAGAATTAGTAAAGATTATAAAAGAATTGCCGAGCGGTTGGAGCTACGATATAGACCCTATGAATCTGTTGTAATTATCTTGATCTCCGTTATACTTTTTGACATGCACAGAGATGCCATCATTACACTTCCCAACACTCACTTGCGGGAACGGTCCAAAAAAGTAGGTATAATCACCGACCAAATTCAAGACCTTATTGCCAATATGCAGAGCGCTACTCTAGACTGGGAAGACAATCGAGAGCACGAGCTTGGGGTGGCACTTGCAGCCATTCAGATCGACTCACCTCTAAGAGTTGTCATTATTCGTAATAATTTTGACAACAAGAAAGATAGATCATTCTCCATCTTCATTAACCCGGTTATTACGAAATACGAAGGTGACATACAAGAAGATTATGAGGGTTGCCTGAGCGTACCCGATATTTACGGTAAGGTCCCCCGATATAGCAAGGTGCGAATCCGTGCACTTGATAGCCAAGGCAGAGAAACACGACTAACCGCTACCGGATTCCTAGCAAGAGTATTTCAACATGAAATAGATCACACGAATGGTATCGTTTTTATAGATCATATCAAAAACAATCCAAACGCTTTCTACAAACTAAATGAAGATGGCGACCTGCAAGAACTGAACTATGAAAAATGCATTAGAACCAATCATATTCTTTGGTAGTGGCCCCGTTGCAGCCAAGAGCCTGGAGTTGCTGGCACAACATTTTGTATTCGAGGCGATTATAACAAAACCCCGGGCGGCGCACCATACCGGAGACGTACCTGTTATAGCAGTCGCAGAACAACTTGGAGCTCCTTTACTCTTTGCCTCAACCAAACAGGAGCTTGATGACGTGTTCTACGATTATAAGCCTAGGAGCAAGGTTGCGATATTAATCGACTTCGGTATTATTGTATCTCAAACAATCATCAACCGTTTTGCACTAGGTATTATTAATAGTCATTTTTCAATCCTGCCGGAATGGCGTGGCGCCGATCCTATTACCTTTGCTATTTTAAGCGGACAAAAACAAACTGGTGTCAGTCTCATGCTTCTCGTACCTGCTATGGACGAAGGGCCACTTATCGCCTACGACACTTACGACCTACCGAAGACCATTACTGCGCCCGAGCTCACTACCAACCTCATCTATTTAAGCCACAAACTACTTACAAAAGAGCTGCCAAAATACCTGGCCGGAAGTCGTGGAGTCACCCCACAAGAGGAGATGACCAATCGACAAGTATCGTACTCGCGAAAGCTAACCAAGGAAGATGGTATTTTAGACTGGAGTAAGCCAGCAGACCAGCTGGAACGGGAGATTCGCGCCTTCATTGAGTGGCCAAAGAGCCGCTTCCAGCTTGGAGATTCTTCGGCTATCGTCACTCAGTCGCATGTTTTAGACGAACAAGGGCACCCAGGGAGACGTACCATAATAGATAGACAACCAGCCATATACTGTAGAGAAAAAACGCTGGTGCTCGATAAAATAAAACCGGCCGGGAAGAAAGAAATGACCGGCCAAGCATTCCTGGCCGGCTATAAAAATATCTTCTTAGGCGCTCAAGCGGCTAGGTCGTAATCGCCTTGCTGTCGCGTTTCTTGTGATGGCATATGAGGCGGCAGAGGCTGTTGCGGTGGGTATGGCGGGTATGCTTGTGGCACAGGAGCTGCCCCCGGAGAAGTGTAGGGCTGGGAATTTGATGCAGGCATGGCTGGCATCTGCTGAGATTGCGCTGCTGCCTGCTGACTGGAAGCTAGTATCTGGGGTGCTACCTGGCTTATTTCCATCTTAAGGTTTTCGAATTCAGCCGCGACGACATCTTTATAGTTTGGGAAGTTTGTTTCGAGCCACTGCAGTGCGCCCGCCTCGTCATTCCTTTCTATAAACTGCTCGAACTCGCTTAGCTGGGCGTCCGTCATCTGTTCAGCTAACTTCATCCCAACTCGCATTTCCAACGTTTCATAGATATGGGCGAGGAGCTTTTTCTTTTCCTCAGGAGGCAGCCCGGCGAGGCCGAGTTCGCGGAGTAAGTCGTCATCAAGTTTAATCATCTATTATCCCTCTCCAGTCTATTTTATCACCATTTTAGCGAAAAGCACTACAGACTGCGTGCCACTGTCGTACGCGTGAAGACTTCTATATGATCCCCTTCTTGAAGCTCTACACGCTCGTTGATCTTAAAGCTTAAACCACACATCTCACCCTCAAGCACTTCCTTGACGTCTTGGGGGCCACGCTTAAGATTAGTAATTTCTACTTCAGCCAGTTTCTGAGAATCTCGCATAACTCGTGCCAATGCAGGTACTGCCATTTTGCCTTTGGTAACTTCCCCACCGCAGATAATTTCAGTCTTTGTAGTCTTAAATATTGCTCGAACTATCAAACGGCCAAGGTCAGTTTCAATGACTTCTGGGGCAAGGAGCTTACTGAGCCCGTTCTTAACGTCATCTATGAGCTCATATATAACACTATATAAACGGATCTCAACCTTATCACGTGACGCCACTCTCTTAACGTTGGATGGAGCTACGACGTTAAATCCATAAATAATCGCATCGCTCGATGCCGCTGTGCGAATATCGTTGTCACTGATGTTGCCCACGCCAGAGCTAACGATACGAATAGCCACCTCGTCAGTATCAAGCGCCTTCAAACTATCAACAACAGAGGTGAGCGAACCTTGCACATCAGCACGAACAATAATATTAAGTTCCTGCACTTTGTTGTTACGATTAATGATTCGGATCAGCTCACCGCTAGAGATATCGCCGTGCCCAGTGTCGGCATGTTTTTGTATAGCACCCTGTTCTGCTAGAGATCGAGCCGTTTTTTCATCATATACCACGCTAAATTCATCTCCAAACTCTGGAGGTGCCTTAAAACCGGCAATAACAACAGGCGTCGAAGGGCCAGCGAGAGCCAACGGTTTACCGTTGGTCGTATCCAGAGTACGAATCTTAGCATATGTTGCGCCTGCAACAACAAAGTCACCAGGTTTTAGAGTGCCCTCCTCTATAAGAGCGTTAGCCACAGGGCCACGTCCTTGCTCTACATGAGACTCGATAATAAGGCCAACTGCAGGAGCGTCAACGACCGCACGATAATCTTCCACATCGGCAACCAAGAGGATCATGTCGAGCAGATTATCTATCCCCTTCTTTGTCTTAGCCGAAAGTTCAACAGCAACCGTGTCGCCGCCCCACTCCTCGACTAATAAGTTCTGCTCAGCAAGTTGCTGCTTAATTCGATTTGAATCAGCACCCTCTTTATCAATCTTGTTAATCGCAACGATGATTTTCGTTCCAGCCTTGCGCGCAAAACGAATTGCCTCTAGTGTCTGCGGTTTTATTCCGTCATCTGCAGCAATAACAATTATTGCTATATCAGTCAGATGCGCACCATGCTCACGTATGGCAGCAAACGCTTCATGTCCGGGCGTGTCTAAGAAGGTAATTGGACGCTTATTATGGGTAATCTGGTATGCAGAGATATGCTGGGTAATGCCGCCGGCTTCACCCTTGGCCACGTGTGCATCTCGAATTGCATCCAGTAAACTTGTTTTTCCATGATCTACATGGCCCATAACAGCAACCACGGGAGGACGTGACGTGGCAGTCCCATTATTCGATTGTCGCTTATCCCTTTTTGGTAAGGCTATTTCCTGGATCTTTTTCTGCAATTCGACATCTAGCCCGATTTCCTGGACTATAATCTGAGCCGTATCAAAGTCGATACGCTCATTTACCGTCGTCATGACACCGTTCTTGAATAGTTCGCTGATCAAGCGTGTCACCGGTAGACTCAACTTATCGGCTAGGGCGCCAACGGTGATTGTATCTTCAACTTCGATTATTCTACTCACTGTCGCACTCCTTTCTGCCGAATAGTCCGGCGATACACCCTACGTATAAGCGCTTATTTAGCGTTCTTAAGACTCAAAGCGATCTTACGCGCTTCAGTGTCAATATCGAGCACCTTGAACTGTTTCTTCTCGTTCAGCTTAAAGATTTGCTGAGGATCAACGGTATCGTCATCGCTCATTTCCGAAACGTGCACCAGTGCTTCCACACTGGGGCTTAGCTGTACAAACGCGCCAAAAGGAGTAATACGGGTTATCTTGCCCTCGACGACGTCACCCTTAGCAAAAGCCTTAACCTCTTTCAACCAAGGATCTTCGCTCATCTGTTTGAGGCTTAGTGAGAGCCGGTCCTTGTCTATGGCAATGATCTTTGCTTTGACCATCTCACCCACTTTAACGTAGTCACGGGGGTCCTCGACGCGCTCCCAGGAAATCTCTGAGATATGGATAAGTCCTTCAATACCTTGTACATTCACAAAGGCACCGAAATCGATTACACCGGTAACCACACCCTCGACGACGTCACCTACCTTTAATTCTGCAAAGCGGGCTTGCATATCATCCTTGACCGCCTCCTTCTCGGAGAAGATCAGTTTATTGTCCTTGCGGCTAACATCCAGGACTCGTACGCGTATAGGCTTACCAACTAGGGCGTTCAACTTTTGTAAAATTTCGTCCTTGTCAGCTCCAGATACACGCGGGTAATGGCCCGCGGCCAACTGGCTTACAGGCAAAAAGCCACGTACGCTTTCCAGCTCTACAAGCAAACCGCCCCGGTTCGCATCATAGGGCATCACTTCTACAATTTCCTGTGCATCAAACATACGCTTGAGTTCGTCCCAGCCGCGATCCTTAGCTGCACGCTTCATGCTGAGCAATGCGTGGCCTTCGTCGAGTTCTGGGTCAATAACGCTCACCGTTACTGGCTGGTTAACCTCAAGCTGCTGTCCATGGCTGATTTCCCTGCGCATGACAACACCGACGCCTCTGGCGCCCAGGTCGATCCACACTTCGTGTTTCTTTACCGAACTTACTACCCCCTCAATAACGTCGCCAGCTTCTAACTGCTTAACTTCGTCACCCTGGAGCAATTCGTCCATTGTTATAGATGTCTTTGACATGTCTCTACATGCCTCCTTGTATAGTATTTCTGCCACCCACTCTATTAGAGTAGACGTTAGATTAGTACTGATTATAACTCCTTTTATATCGGGGGTCAAAGGGTATAGAAAAGAGCCTCCTGCTCATGATACACTGAGTAGCAGTATGTACCTGGGGATTGACATTGGAGGCACCAAAACGCTGGTAGCTAGTTTGAGCAATGACGGTGTCATTCAGGAAAAAGTCCGCTTTGCAACGCCTCAAGATTACAGCGTATTCTTAGTGCTTTTGGAAAAATATGTAGATGATCTTACAATAAATGATCTCATCGCGTGCGGAGTTGCCGTGCCCGGCAAACTTGACCGTGCACACGGCATCGGACTCGCTATGGGCAATTTACCCTGGAAGGATGTACCAATAGCAGAAGACGTGAAACATATTGTCGAGTGCCCTACTGTTGTCGAGAATGATGCCAACCTAGCTGGACTCTCCGAGGCGATGCTTCTAAAAGATCGTTATAATCGTGTCCTATACGTCACTATCAGTACTGGTATTGGCACAGGGGTTATCGTCAACCAGGAGATTGCACCCGGCTTTATCGACTCCGAAGGTGGACAAGTTATGGTTGAAAGCGCCGGCCGACTACTGCCTTGGGAAAAATTAATATCTGGCCAAGCCATAGTGAAACGCTTTGGCAAACGAGCTCAAGATATTACCGATAGAGAAACGTGGAGCATCATTGCGCACGATATCGGACTAGGGCTCATAGACCTTATTGCCATGATGCAACCACAGATTATCGTGTTGGGAGGCGGCGTAGACACATATTTCGATCGTTTTTCCGGCTTCTTGGCAAAAGATTTAAAACGGTATGAGACACCTATCGTCGCTATTCCGCCAATTATAGCCGCCGCACGTCCTGACGATGCAGTTGTATACGGGTGCTACGATTTAGCAAAAATGCGCTATGGAAAAATTTATAGCTAGGCTAGAACAAAACTATCCGCAATTAACTTTTACAGCCGATGACATGAATTATTGGTCACCTACGGAAAAAACCATTTTCTATATTTCAAAAACAGATGAGAGGGCAATGGCCTCAGTATTACACGAGTTATCTCATGCTCTTCTGGGGCATCAAAATTATGGTAACGATCTTGAGCTATTAAACAAAGAAGTGGCAGCATGGCAGAATGCCCTCGACCTTTCTGCTGAATACGAGATCTCTATTAGCAATGAACACATCCAAGACTGCTTAGACACATATCGGGAGTGGCTTCACAGAAGAAGCACATGTCCAACATGTAAAAGCTCGGGTCTACAAATAACAGAAAATATCTATACGTGTATTAACTGCCATCAGGAGTGGAAAGTGAGTAGATCACGACTTTACCGTCCCTATAGGCAATGCATAAAGACTGGAACCTGAGGCTCCAGTCTTTATCAGACTTCTGTCTAAGTCGCTTCTAGATCTTAGAGCGAGTGCCTTTTGGGCGGCGCGAGATACGACCACCAGTCCTACCTGCTTCTTTTGCCCGCTGAGGGCCGGTCAGACCATCGTCGCCAACTTTCTTGCTAGCGAAGCCTCCAGTACGGCCCAAAGCACCACCCTTGGCGCCAATAATAGCATAGAAGTCCGCGCCTCTTTTTGCTTTGTTCGTTGCAGCAGCCTTTAAGCCGCCAATTTTTGTTCCAGCCATTTAAAACCTCCCATGGCTTAAGTCTCTTGCTCTCCAGAAACATAAAAGGGCCTCGCGTTTTAGGCGAGACCCTCCGTTGTTTCTTTCGAAACTATTAGCATAATAACATGCTTATGAATCTATGTCAATACTTATGCTTAGGTGGCTGCCTCTTTGCCTGCGCGCTATTACATTTCTCTAAGCTTCGTATCTGTTCTATTACTTCTTCTATATAAGATAAAAGCCATCCTATTCGGATGGCTTTTATATAATTCGGCACCGTGCTATTTTCCCAGGGGTTGACCCCAAGTATTGTAACCGCGGCGAGGCTTAACTGCTGTGTTCGGCATGGGAACAGGTGTTTCCCTCGCGCCATGGGCACCGAAATGACAGCACCAACGTATTGATGAACTGTCATTTCGGCAACCATACGGTGCTGATTTGGATTACAAAAAACATGGAGACAAACGGGTGTTCAAAATATGATAAACACCAATAACTAGTCGATACATTCTCTCACTCTATCCAGACCGAAGTCTAGGGTCGAATGAGAGATCGTAAAAAGTCGATGGGACTATTAGTACGCTTCAGCTACATACATTACTGCACTTCCACCTTGCGCCTATCAACCTGATAGTCTTTCAGGGTCCTCATAGGGAAATCTAATCTTGAGGTCAGTTTCACGCTTAATATGCTTTCAGCGTTTATCTGCTCCGCACATAGCTACCCAACCATGCCATTGGTATGACAATTGGTACACCAGCGGTGCGTTCATCCCGGTCCTCTCGTACTAGGGACAAATCCTCTCAAATTTCCTTGCGTCCACAGCGGATATAAACCGAACTGTCTCACGACGTTCTGAACCCAGCTCACGTACCTCTTTAACCGGCGAACAGCCGGACCCTTGGAAGGTGCTCCCCCTCCAGGATGAGATGAGCCGACATCGAGGTGCCAAACAGCGCCGTCTATGTGAACTATTGGGCGCTATAAGCCTGTTATCCCCGGGGTAACTTTTATCCGAAAGCGCTGCCGATACCACTCTCATGTACAAAAATGTACGGACAGCGGAAAACTTACTCCCACTTTCGTGTCTGCTCGGCTTGTAGGCCTCACAGTCAAGCTGGCTTCTGCGTATACACTATCGATTCGATTTCCATCCGAACCTAGCCAACCTTTGAACGCCTCCGATACTCTTTAGGAGGCAACCGCCCCAGTTAAACTACCCACCAGACACGGTCCCGTATCCAGCAACTGCCATCGAACGCGTCGATAACAACTGATGGACACGGTGAGAATCAAACCATAACAAGGGTGGTATTTCACCGGTGACTCAACCTAGGCTAGCGCCTAAGCGTCAAAGTCTCCCACCTATGCTACACATGTTATAGCCCGATTCAATGTCAAGCTGTAGTAAAGCTCCACGGGGTCTTTTCGTCCTGCTGCGGACAGACGGCATCTTTACCGTCAATGCACTTTCACCGAGCTCTTCGTCGAGACAGTACCCATATCATTACGCCATTCGTGCGGGTCAGAACTTACCTGACAAGGAATTTCGCTACCTTAGGACGGTCATAGTTACCGCCGCCGTTCACTGGGGCTTCAGTTCAAAGCGTAAACTTCTCCCCTTAACCTTCCAGCACTGGGCAGGCGTCAGCCCGTATACATCCACTTTCGTGTTAGCACAGACCTATGTTTTTGGTAAACAGTTGCATGGGCTCCTTAGCTGCGGCCCCCTCACTCTATCAACCACGATACAGGAGTAGTTAGGGTCAGCTTTCTTTTCTCGATATGTCTCAATTTTGCTCGTTTATACAGGCGTATATAAGAAGTTAAAAACTTATGTACGCTACTGTTCTGTTTTCTGAAAAGAAAACTGGCATTCAATTTCCTCGACCGTGATTAACACAGTGAGGGGGCAGGCCTTATTCCGAAGTTACGGCCACTTGTTTGCCGAGTTCCTTGACGAAGAATCACTCGTACACCTTGGTCTACTCGACCTGAGCACCTGTGTCGGTTTGCGGTACGGATAGCATTACACACGCGTTTGGTAGCTTTTCTAGTCAGCACCTTCATCGAGATTCGATCGAAAGGATCGTTTCATTCGTAGCCATTTCTGCTACTTAGACGGATATAACCATGAATCCGCCTCGACTAATATGCCGCGCACGCCAAACAATATAACACTAGTACGGGAATATTAACCCGTTGTCCATCGCCTACGCTACATTGCCTCGGCTTAGGACCGACTAACCCTGGGACGATTACCGTTGCCCAGGAAACCTTGCTCTTTCGGTGGGCAGGATTCTCACCTGCCTTATGGTTACTCATTCCAGCATTCTCACTTGATACCGCTCCACCAGACCTCACAGTCCAGCTTCAGTGCAATATCAACGCTCCTCTACCACTCTAGTAAAACTAGAGTCCACATCTTCGGTGCTATGCTTAGCCCCGTTACATTTTCCGCGCAGGATCTCTTGATGAGTGAGCTGTTACGCACTCTTTAAATGAATGGCTGCTTCTAAGCCAACATCCTCATTGTTTAAGAAATCCCACCTCGTTTCCCACTTAGCATAGACTTGGGGACCTTAGATGGTGGTCTGGGCTGTTTCCCTTTCGAGCGCCGAGCTTAGCCCCGACGTTCTGACTGCTGTAGTTCCACTGATAGTATTCGTAGTTTGTCAAGGGTGAGTAACCTTGCGGCCCCCAGTCCAAAACAGAGCTCTACCCCTATCAGCTACCGTACAACGCTAGCCCTAAAGCTATTTCGAGGAGAACCAGCTATCTCCGAGTTCGATTGGCATTTCACCTCTAACCACAGGTCATCCGGGCGTTTTGCAATTCGCTACGGTTCGGCCCTCCACACAGTTTTACCTGCGCTTCAGCCTGCCCATGGTTAGGTCACCCGGTTTCGGGTCTATTGACTACTACTATGTTCGCCCTATTCAGACTCGCTTTCGCTTTGCATCCGACAGATGTCTTATGCTTGCAGCAGCCAATAACTCGCTGGATCGTTCTACAAAAAGCACGCCGTCACCCTACAAGAGGGCTCCGACTCCTTGTACGCACACAATTTCAGGTTCTATTTCACTCCCATTCCTGGGTTCTTTTAACCTTTCCCTCACGGTACTTGTTCTCTATCGATCATACAATATATTTAGCCTTAGGGGGTGGACCCCCTAGATTCAGTCAGGGTTTCACGTGTCCCGACCTACTCGACAAAACAAATATAAGGTTAGCGAAACTTTGCGTACCAGACTATCACTGTCTTTGGTGTAGCTTTCCAACTACTTCTGCTCGCCTCGCCAATTTGTAGACCTTATGCAAGAGAATGGTAGCTCTTGCTTCCAATACGGAAAACTGGTTTACACCAGGGCTCCGTACTGGTTGTTTGTTATGTCACAACCCCTTTTAAATATTCGTCTACCAACTTATCCATCTGTTACCAGACGGAAACTTAAAAAGTTTGGGCTCATCCGCATTCGCTCGCCACTACTAACGGAATCGTTGTTTACTTTCTCTTCCTCGCCCTACTAAGATGTTTCAGTTCAGGCGGTAACCTGCACACTATCCTATATATTCAGATAGCGGTGACTGGACATGACTCCAGCCGGGTTTCCCCATTCGGACATCTCCGGATCAAAGCTTAGTTAGCAGCTCCCCGAAGCTTATCGCAGCTCCTTACGTCCTTCATCGGTATTGTATGTCAAGGCATCCCTTGTGTGCGCTTACGTAACTTTTTACGATAGTAAAATTAAGCCTTACGGCTTACTCTACTTTTATGCATTGACTAGTTATTGGTATTCACCAATAGCCGTTTGTCTTTAATTTGCTCTATATAATCCAAATTTTTAAGTTGCAAAACTCAAGCTCTCACCAATTTCAGCTTGTCACTTAAGTTTACACACTAATCTACTCATGTAGATTTCTGTCTAAACTCAAGTGCCTTGCAATGATATCAGTAAAAACAGAGGTTGTAAAGCAGAAAATGCTGATAAATTTACTTCATTTTCATATCTGTATCGTGCAACTGTGAAAATCAGCACACACGAACAAGAATGGTCTCAAATAGCAGACTTTTGACAAGAAAAAAGAGATTAATTTAAATCTCTTTTTTCTTTGGTGGAGACACGGGGATTCGAACCCCGGACCCCCTGCTTGCAAAGCAGGTGCTCTAGCCAGCTGAGCTATGTCCCCTTATGGAGAGAAATCTGGTTGGGATGACAATCAGAAAATATGGTGGGCGATCGGGGACTTGAACCTCGGACCTCGTCATTATCAGTGACGCGCTCTAACCAGCTGAGCTAATCGCCCATACTCTCTTCACTCTAAAGGACAGGGCTATTGTATCGAAAAATCCCTTGCGCTTCAATAATCTGTTAAAGAAAAAGGCGCCGATGTGAGTCTGCGCCTGTCTTCCATTAAAAACTGAATAGTGCAATCAACGTCAAATTCGTAGTTCAGATCTGTGTCTCGCCATCTGTTCGCACAGACGGTACATAAACGATCAGTACTGATCAATCGTCTATCGAGATCGACCTAGCTCATAAGTGATTACTCGACTTATTGCTAGTTTTCTCCCTAGAAAGGAGGTAATCCATCCGCACGTTCCCGTACGGATACCTTGTTACGACTTAACCCCAATCATCTCCCCTACCTTAGGGCTGCGCGAAGGCAACACGTCAGGTATTGGCGACTTTCATGGTTTGACGGGCGGTGTGTACAAGACCCGGGAACGTATTCACGGTAATATAGCTGACTTACCGTTACTAGCGATTCCAGCTTCATGCAGGCGAGTTTCAGCCTGCAATCCGAACTTGGACCGGCTTTGATGGGATTTGCTCCGTCTTGCGACTTGGCTGCCCTTTGTACCGGCCATTGTAGCGTGTTTGTAGCCCCAGACGTAAGGGCAATACTGACCTGACATCATCCCCCCCTTCCTCCCTGTTGCCAGGGCAGTCTAGCTAGAAAAATACAACTAACTATAGGGGTTGCGCTCGTTGATGGACTTAACCAAACATCTCACGACACGAGCTGACGACGGCCATGCAGCACCTGTCACCGAATTCCTTACGGCACAATTTCCTTTCGGAAACCTTCTCGGGATGTCAAGCCTGGGTAAGGTTCTTCGTTTACCATCGAATTAAACAACACGCTCCACCGCTTGTGCGGGTCCCCGTCAATTCCTTTATGTTTTAGTCTTGCGACCGTACTCCACAGGCGGGATGCTTAACGCGTTAGCTTCGCTACAAGCCGGGTCGATACGGCTTACAGCTAGCATCCATAGTTTACGGCGTGGACTACCAGGGTATCTAATCCTGTTTGCTCCCCACGCTTTCGTGCCTTAGTGTCAAGAATGAGCCAGTAGACTGCCTACGCCATCGGTGTTCCTCTTGATATCTACGGATATTACCCCTACATCAAGAATTCCATCTACCTCTCTCATCTTCTAGCTTAGTAGTTCAGATAATGGATGTATGGTTGAGCCACACGCTTTCACTATCCGCTTTCTATGCCACCTACGCAACTCTTTACGCCCAGTAATTCCGGATAACGCTTGGGTCCTACGTATGACCGCGGCTGCTGGCACGTAGTTAGCAGACCCTTATTCGTTGGTTACCGTCATAATCGTCACCAACAAAAGCAGTTTACAACCCTAAGGCCTTCATCCTGCACGCGGCGTTGCTCCATCAGGCTTTCGCCCATTGTGGAAAATTCCCTACTGCTGCCTCCCGTAGGAGTCTGGGCCGTGTCTCAGTCCCAGTCTGGCTGATCATCCTCTCAGACCAGCTACCGATCGTCGCCTTGGTAAGCTTTTACCTCACCAACAAGCTAATCGGACGCAGGCCGTTCCCAAAGCGCATAAAGCTTTAATCCGGAGATCACATGCGGTATTAGCTACTCTTTCGAGCAGTTATCCCTCACTTTGGGGTACGTTCCTACGTGTTACTCAGCCGTCCGCCGCTCGTGTACCTCCGAAGAGGCCTTACCGCTCGACTTGCATGTATTAGGCACGCCGCCAGCGCTCATCCTGAGCCAGGATCAAACTCTCCAAAAAAAGAATTTGCTCTGATTCAGTCGAAAAGTAATCTTGCGATTACAAACTGACTTTCAAAACAATTCAAAATGAATTGACGTTGATTTGCACTATTCAATTTTTAATGATCTTTAGAGACAGTTGAATACGACCTCTAAACACTTAGGTAGATAGTACGATAGAACACTAGAGAATGTCAAGGTTATTATTGTCAGGAAAAGTGGTAATTGTTACAGCAGATTCTTATCAATGAATAATCATTGTTCGACAACTTCTTCGTCGTCATCTTCCACTGTAGCATCAACGAGCGCAAGCGATACTACTTCGTCCTTGTCGTTCAAACGCATAATCCGTACACCTTGTGTAGCGCGCCCCAATTCAGGGATGTTCTTGAGTCCGAGTCGAATTGTCTGGCCTTGCGAGGATACAATAATCACCTCCTGGCTCTCATCACTACTTAATGACTTCACGCCAACAAGATTACCGGTTTTACTATTAACAACCGCTGAACGGATACCGACGCCGCCGCGAGCGTGTGCAGTAAACTGAGATATCTTCGTGCGCTTGCCATAGCCGTACTTGCTTATCACAAAAATACTTGAACCTTCTTCGACAATATCCATCCCAATAACCTGGTCGCCGGTGCGCAAGCGGATACCGCGAACACCTCTAGATACTCTACCCATAGGTCGGACATCTTTTTCATTGAAGCGGATCGCCTGGCCACCGGCCGTCGAGATTACAACTTCGTTATTACCATCGGTCATGCGGATCCATTTTAGGTCGTCTCCTTGGTCGAGGTTGATAGCGATAAGACCGCTATTGCGAACGTTCTGATACTGGCTGAAAGGGGTCTTCTTAACAACGCCGCGGACTGTGCACATTATAAGGTTGCCGTCGTTGTTTCCCTGCTTACTCACATTAATAACCGCGCTCACTGTCTCTTCTGGCTGTAACTGCAACAGGTTAACGATAGCGACACCTTTGGCGCTCAAAGAAGCAGATGGCACTTCGTACGTCTTTAATCGGAAAACGCGGCCCTTGGTGGTAAAGAAGAGTAAATAGTCGTGCGTACTGGCATTCACTACGTGCTCGATTACATCTTCTTCGCGTGTTGTCATGCCCCGTCTGCCCTTACCGCCGCGTCCTTGGCGCTTGTAATCGGCAATGCTGCTACGCTTAATGTAGTTGGCGCTGGTGAGTGTCACTGCTACTTGCTCGTCGGGAACAAGATCCTCGTCGCTCATTTTGTCGAGCTCCTGAACCACTACACGAGTGCGGCGCTCGTCACCATACTGCTTCTTAAGCTCAAGGAGTTCGTCTTTCACGATTGCAAGGATTCGCTGCTCGTCCGCAAGGATGGCCTCAAGTTCAGCAATCAGCTTCATAAGCCCGGCTAGTTCGTCCTCAATTTTCTTGCGCTCTAGGCCTGCTAGAGTACGAAGTTGCATTGCGAGGATCGCTTTGGCCTGAATATCGCTCAACCCAAAGCGTTTAATAAGATTGGCCTGTGCCTCGTCGGTCGTCTCACTGGCCCGAATCGTAGCGATTACCTCATCGATATGATCTAAAGCAATCTTGAGACCTTCGAGAATATGTGCACGCTCTTTTGCCTTACGTAGCTCATACTCTGTGCGGCGGCGAACAACGATCCGGCGGTGCTTTATGTGCTCCTGAAGGATATCTTGCAAACCGAGCACTCTTGGCTGGATACCATCGACTAAAGCCATCATATTATAATGAAATGACGTCTGGAGAGGGGTTAACTTATAGAGTTGGTTCAACAGCTTCTTAGGATAAGCGTCTTTTTTAAGATCAATTACTATGCGGACGTTACCGCGCGCACTCTCATCGCGGATATCCGAGATACCCGTAACTTTCTTCTCTTTAACCAGGTCGGCGATCTTGATAACTAAGCTCTCTTTATTGAGTGCATACGGTATCTCGCTAATGATAATCTGGTGGCGGCCCTTACTGGTTTCGGAAATCTCGGCCACACCACGCACCACCACACCGCCTCTGCCAGTGGCATAAGCGGCACGTAGGGATTCCTTGCCATACACGTAACCCCCGGTAGGGAAGTCAGGCCCTTTGACATGCTTTAGCAGGTCATCAAGAGTCGCCTCAGTGTGATCAATCTGATACACGGTAGCATCAACGATTTCAGCCAAATTATGCGGAGGTATGTTAGTAGCCATCCCCACAGCGATACCAAGTTGTCCATTTAATAATAAATTAGGTAACTTGGCGGGCAGTACGCTTGGCTCTTGCAGACGGCCATCATAGTTATCGCGAAAATCAACAGTCTCTTTTTCGATGTCTACTAATAGTTCTTCAGCCAAACGAGCCATCTTCGCTTCTGTGTAACGCATCGCAGCTGGTGGATCGCCGTCCATTGAGCCGAAGTTGCCTTGTCCGTTCACAAGCATATAACGCATTGACCATGGCTGAGCCATACGGACCATCGCATCATAAATAGCGGAATCACCATGAGGGTGGTAATCACCCATTACTGCCCCGACAACGTTCGCACTCTTGCGGTGTTTAGCAGCACTACGCAGGCCGTCCCGGTTCATCGTGTATAAGATGCGGCGATGGACCGGCTTCATACCGTCGCGGACATCAGGCAAGGCGCGGTCGATAATGACGCTCATAGAATAGCGTAAGTAACTATCCTCCATAACACGCTCAACCGTGCGGAGTTCTACAAGCCTTGAGTGATCGAGACCCTCTACGATGCCACTCTCGTCATCCTCTAGAAGTTCTCCTTCTAAAGCTGGGTTGTCGTCTTTACGAAAATCATCATCAGAAGCAATAGGTTGTTTTTGCTCGTCCATATTAGATATCCAAATCTTTCACAAATTTTGCATGCGTCTGAATAAAGTTTTTGCGGAGTTCTACTTCTGTCCCCATCAGCTTATTAAAAATAGCGTCTGCTTTCTCGGCGTCTTTAACCCGGACCTGAACCAGCACACGTTTGACAGGGTTCATGGTCGTCTCGAACAGCTGCTCGGCGTCCATTTCGCCCAAGCCCTTATAGCGCTTTTGTTCGATAAAGCCGGCCTGGCGGAAACGTTCCTCTTGGGGATTGACCTTTAGTCCTTCTTTTTGACGCTCGGCGATCTTGCGGTCAATAACCTTTTCAAGTTCATCCTCATCGTAAATAAATTCGCTGGATTTTCTGCCGGGCTTCACCAGTTCGAAGAGTGGGGGTTTTGCCAAGTATACGTGGCCCCCGTCAACGACAGGCTTCATGAAACGGAAGAAGAAGGTAAGCAGCAATGTGCTAATATGGGAGCCGTCAACGTCGGCATCGGTCATAATAATAATCCGATCATAGCGCAGTGCGGTAACATCAAAGGATTCTTCGATACCAACACCGAGAGCTTTAATAAGACTCAAAATCTCGTTATTAGCGAGCATTTTATCTAGCCGAGCGCGCTCGACATTAAGAACCTTGCCTCGGAGCGGCAAAATGGCCTGGGTTTTACTGTCTCGGCCGCTCTTAGCTGATCCGCCGGCAGAGTCACCCTCAACGAGATAAATCTCTGAGTTACTAGGATCTTTGCTGGAACAGTCTGCAAGCTTACCTGGCATACTCGCACCTTCGAGTACGCCTTTGCGGATAATGTTCTCACGGGCAGCACGGGCAGCCTTGCGAGCGCGGGCAGCCAGCAAAGCCTTGCCAACCATTTTCTTTGCAATCGCCGGGTGCTCCTCCAGATAATAGGAGAGATGCTCGTTCATCACCTGTTCGACATAGCCGCGCACCTCGGGATTGCCGAGTTTATTCTTTGTCTGGCCTTCGAACTGTGGATCGGGCAGCTTGACAAGGATAACTGCAGTCAAGCCCTCGCGACAATCCTCGCCGGTGAGATTCTCTTCCTTTTCTTTCAGGAGGCCGCTCTTGCGGGCATAGTCGTTTATGACTCGAGTTAAGGCGGTGCGGAAGCCGGTTAGATGTGTTCCGCCGTCAGGATTAAAGACGTTGTTGGCGAACTGCTTAATGGTTTCACTGAAGCTTTCGGTATACTGGGCGGCAATTTCGACTTGCACATCGTTGACCTGCTTATCGACATAAAAGACGTCTTCATCGACGACTTCTTTGCCAATATTGAGGTGCTTAACGTAAGACTGTATACCGCCTTCAAAATAGAAACTATATCTCTTGCCCGTTCTTTCATCACTAATTGACGTCCTAACACCCTTTGTGAGATACGCCTGATGTCGCAAACGATCTAAAATTGTTTCGTAATTAAATGAGGTGGTTTCAAAGATAGTGTCATCGGGATAAAAAGTGATTTCGGTGCCTGTCTGCGAACTCTTACCGATTACTTTTAGGTCAGCCTGAGGGGTGCCCGCAGCATACTCTTGTTGGAATGCCTTGCCGTCGCGGTAGACAGTAATAACCAGGCGCTTGGAAAGAGCGTTTACAACACTAGACCCTACACCATGTAGACCACCAGACACCTTGTATCCGCCACCACCGAACTTGCCTCCGGCGTGCAATACTGTAAGCACAGTTTCTACAGTGCTCTTCCCTGTCTTTGGATGTATGTCGGTAGGAATACCCCGACCGTTGTCTATTACGGATACGCCACCATCAGCCAGCAAGCGTACTACCACCGAATCCGCATGCCCAGCGAGCGCTTCATCAATGCCATTGTCTACTAACTCCCATACAAGGTGATGCAAGCCTTCGACGCCCGTACCACCGATATACATACCGGGACGTTTACGGACAGGCTCAAGACCCTCTAAAACCTGAATTTGATCAGAAGAATATGCGTTTGTTTTTGCCACTGTTTAAATAACCCTCTCGAAAATCAACTTCATGATTCCCACTTATCTATAGTATAAATCAGTTTAGAACACCTTGCAACTAAGGCCAAACTTAAGTTCGAGGATGTAGGTTGCCATCGGGGTCAATAAAAATCGTATCACGTCCCGTACTTGCCATATCATGACTGAGCGGTTGACCGGCAACCGGTTCAGACGACAATACCTTTTCAGCTGCATGAGAAGGTGAAGGCGCTGCAGGCAAGGGTTGTTTTTGGGCTTGCCTATGTCCGAGCGCATGGTTCGCAGGCTTGAGGTCGAACCCAGGGGGGCGTGAATCGACAGAAGCATCAGTACCCAATGATGTGGAGCTGCTCGGAGCATGCGCTGACGCTGGCGGTGCAGTCTGACTCGGCTTTGTAGGAGGTGGCGATGACCAAGGAGAGGGGCGAACGGATAATGGACGGCTTCGCTTATTCATCCACTCATCGAGGAAGGATGGCGCCTTAGCAGGCGTAGGAGGTGCTAACGGTTGTCCACCACTAAAAGAAGAGCTTGGACTGGGCGAGGAAGCACTACCACTCCGAGAAGCTCCAAATGGTGAATCAAATGCCTGACCTCCTAAACCGGATGGAGCTGGCTTCGTTGCTAAACGCTCGAATATCTCTTTCTCCACGACACCCTTAGGCCTACCATACTTTGCCGCAGCCAGCTGCTTTAAGGCTTCAGCCAAGTGGACATTAGGATTACCTAGAGGTGGTAGTGTCGCCAGGCTAAACGGCTGTGTAGGAACACCGCCAATTAAGGTGCGCACCGCAGCATTATAGTTTGGCATGCGTAAAAGGTCGCTTGCCTCAAATGCTGGCCGCATGCGTTTAGCAAGCGCTTCAGCGTCTTCATCCTGCCCCACCCTAAAAGCTACGATGGTACCGATGTTGCCAAATACGGCATCGCGCACTTCATCGGTTAACTGTGTCGTAAACTGGTTAGCTACAATAAGATTTAGGTGATACTTACGAGCCTCGGACAAGATCGTCGCAAAAGAATCGGTAGAAAAATTCTGGAACTCGTCGACGTAGAGCGCGAAATCTTTACGATCCTTTTCCGGAATATTCGCGCGGCTCATAGCAGCTGCCTGGAATTTCATTACAAACACCATGCCAAGTAATTTTGAATTTAATTCCCCCGTTCGCCCTTTACTAAGGTTCACGAGTAAAATCTTGTGGTTATCCATAATGTCCCGAAGGTCAAATGAGCTCTTAGTCTGGCCAATAATGTTGCGCATCATCTCGTTCGATAAGAATGCACCGAACTTACTCACGAACCAACTCACCACTTCGCCGAACTCGTTCGATCTTTGGGACTGCGGCATTTCTTTCTGCCAGAACTCAAGTACATTAAGATCTTTTACATACTGTAGCTTTTGCTTTACATATTGCGGATCGCGGAATAGCTTTGGGATGTCAACAAAAGTCCCACCGGCAGGATCGGCCATAATAGTAAGCGCCGCATTACGAAATAGGTGTTCGTAGCGAGGTCCCATAATACCCTGATGCTGGGGGTCGTAAAGCTTATACAGCATATTAAGAGCTTCCTGGATGAGGAAGTCTTTTTGGTCTGGAGTATTAAATTCGAATAAATTTAACCCCATGGGATAATCCATATCTGCTGGGCAGAAATATATTACGTCTTCGGTTCGCTCCTTAGGCACCATAGCCAAAAGCTTCTCTGCAGTGTCTCCATGCGGATCAACGAAAGCGAACCCATCGCCATTCAGCATATCCTGCAGGGCCAAATTTTCGAGGTACGTAGATTTTCCGGTACCAGTTTGGCCAACCGTATACATATGACGCTGCCGGTCAGTGATGGCAAGTCGAATAGGCTTCTTGACCCCTCTAAATATATTGTAGCCGAGCAGCAAACCAGCATCCGGCACATTCCGCGGTCCATCCACTTGTTTTGAATCCTGCCTTTCGAGTTGAGATGTGGGGATGCTGCGCTGGTCGGGAAAATGGAAAATAGTGGCAAGTTCAACCGAATTTAATATATTGCGATTCTGCCCCTGGGGGAAAAACCGTAATATATACGCTGTTATGAACTCGTCGATATCCTTGGCCGGAGTAAATTTGAAACCATTTTTGCCAGGAGCATCAAACAGGGAAAAGGCAGCAACGACATTGCCGAGAATGGCTTGCGCGCGCTGGCTAATGTTAGAGGATACAGCCACTCTAATAAGCACTTCATAACCAGGGTGTCGTGTTTTATCGTCGATCGCGTCAATAGTAGCCTGATCAAGGCTGGATAAATCATTTTTAGGGCCTTTATCCTCCTTTTTTTCAGGAGGCTTTACGAAGGCCATAGCTAGTTCTTTGCCGAAACCCAATATCTTTTCAGATCCCTTACTACTATCTCCGCCCTTCCGCTTTTTGCTGGACTCAGCTAAAGCTTCCTTGCGCCAAGAGGACTCCGCCGGGCGCATCAATATTTGTATCCCTGCACCGTCCTCTTTATCGAGCGTTGAAAGTGAGTTAAGCAGCGCTTGCATCGCATCCCGCTTTAAATCTTGATAGGTCGCAATAGGATAAGCAAACGACTCCTTCAGGACGAGCTCCCCGCCTACCGTACCTCCAACCTTGCCTACCGGACTAAAGATATTATGCTCAGGGACCTCTTCGAGTCGGGCACTGTGATATGCACTGAGAACACCCTGCTTAACCACCTCCGCTAGGGCAAGGGGTACTGCTGCGTAAAAATAGACAAAACCCTTGTTCGCAATAATTTCAAAACCAAAATGACGCTGGCCATACAGTTTTGTCTTAAAACTGCCTTTTTGTACGGTGCTGGCAATAATGTTGTATATCACGTGCGCTTTTGATATGTTCTCGTCAACAAGGTCGCGTACGTCGCGGCCAGCGACTTCCGTATCTTCACTGGGAGGCGGCAGGTGTATGAGAAGCGATATCATCTTCAAGCCGCGCTCATAATTTTTTTGTTCCCTAATTCGCTTGCGGGCCTGCACATACATTATGGGAGCAACGATGGCCACTGCAAGAAGCATTAAAAACAGTAAGATAAAAAGTATAATCATTGGTCTTCAGCGATTTTTATCAGCTTGTTATAGCGAATTCTAAGATAATCTGCTTTGACTTTACTTAGTTCTTTGCTCTCTGTATAAGGATCGTTTTTGGTTTGTTCAACGATACTTTTCGCTTTATTAACCCATTCTTTGTCTAAAGAATCTGGGGAGTCATCGCTAACTACCGTGTCCGGCGCCCCAGCGGGATTCATCTGCTGCATAGGAATCAAAGGCGTGGAATTTGCCATGGGCTGTGAAGGAAATTGGGGAGATGGCAATGGCTTTCCCATAGAAGGATGGTCTGAAGCGCCGTAGGCCCCATCGGGCGGAATGATGGCAGCGTTATTCAACCCACCCAAAGGCTGAGGTAAAGCCATACCTGATGATTTTTCCTGCATTGGATCCATAACTATTCACCTACATTATAACAGCTTGCTCACTTAAGAACTACAGTTCCAGCAAGATGCGTCCTTATGTGCTGGAGCGGCCAGTTGCGCGTTCAAGATAAAAGTAGGCGATACCAAAAAGGGCCGCCGTCGTAATAATATCGCGGAGAGTAAGCTGACCAAGCGAGCGGAGTACAACCAGAAGTGTTGGGAATGCTGACACTAACAGGGCAACGCGCAAACTATCTATGAAGAAACGGATTACAATCAAAATCGTCACAAAAAACAAAATAAAAGGAACTACTAAGATAACCGTAGGCAACTTTCTTGGTTCAGTAGAAGAAAAAAATAACCCTAAAGCCAATAGGCATGCCAGCAAAACCTTGGTTGATGCTGATATTCGCTTTATGGCCATATGTATTTCTATTATAAAATACTGCGGTGTAAAACCGCAGTATGTAATTATCGAGCCGCGGGTAGTAAATCCGCCCATTAATAATTAATATATAGCGCTTACTACCCTTTGGCTTTTGACTGACCGCTCTTGTAACTTTTAGGGTTACTAAGAGCGTTATTTTGTAAGTTTTGTTTTTGCTTACTAATTAAAAGCTTACTATATCGGCTCAAAAAAGTCAATAGCCCTTACACTTCTTGGCCAGGTAGTATGTCCTCAAAAAAACGTATGTAAAAGTTATGCACAGGTTTTATTAAAAACTAACCATAATTGTTATTGACAGCCCCTAAGCTAATTTATAAGATGGTGTTAGCACTTGAATAAAAAAAGTGCTCAAAAACAAAAACAGACTTGTAACAACGGCTTCTCGCAAGCCGTTGTTCCATACATAGGGCAACAAACACCTTAGATAATCAAAACAAAATCCTTACAGACCTCCGAAAGGTACGAGTTCGGAGGTCTTTACTTTTTGGGGAAGTATAGCTATTACAGTCTCATGTCAATGGCAGTTAGATCTATACTCACAGCGGGGCTAGAAGGCATTATTGTCGATGCTGAATGTCATCTATCTAATGGGCTGCCGACTATGACCATCATTGGTCTTGGCGGAAAAGCAATAGATGAAGCAAAGGAACGTATACGCAGCGCATTAGCAACCAACCATTTGCCCGTCCCGCGCAAAAAGATAACTATAAACTTAGCGCCTGCAGACGTACCAAAAGATACTACCAGCCTTGACCTGGCCATAGCCCTTTCTATACTACAAGCCAGCGGCCAAATTGCGCAGGCCATAAAACCCGACACAGCAGTAATAGGCGAGCTAGGCTTAGACGGCGACATACGTCCTGTCCGTGGCATTATTGGCAAGATTATAGCCGGTAGAAATAAAGGTATTCAAGAATTCTTGTTACCGCTTGCTAATATGCCGCAAGCCCTATTGGTACCGAATGTAAAACTGACTCCTGTGCAAAATATTAAAGAACTATGCAATGGGCTTAATAATGGAGTTCTAGAGAGCTCTACAGGTACGGACGGATCCATTCTACCTTCTCTATCATCACCAACGACTACTAGTCTTAACGAAATAAGTGGTCAACTACGTGCGAAACGTGCATTGCAGATTGTGGCAGCAGGTGGTCATAATATTCTACTAAGCGGACCGCCTGGAACCGGCAAAACGATGCTCGCGAAAGCACTGCCCTCCCTCCTGCCGCCTCTCTCGCATGATGAAATGCTGGAAGTTACCCACTTACACAGCCTTGTCAGCGGAGAGTACGATAAGCTAATCACCGATCGGCCCTTCCGATCACCGCACCATAGCGCGAGCCATGTGGCGATGGTGGGAGGAGGTGTTCACTTGCGTCCCGGCGAAATTACCCTTGCACACCGGGGAGTGCTCTTTTTGGACGAATTCCCGGAATTCGATCGGAAAACGATTGAAGCACTTCGCCAGCCTCTTGAAGAACAGGTGGTCATTATTTCTAGGGCAAAAGATACTGCACGCTATCCCTCCAACTTCATTTTAATAGCCACCGCCAACCCCTGTCCCTGTGGCCACTTCGGAACGAACCGCCCCTGTATTTGTAGCGCTTATAGCATTCAACACTACCGTCAAAAACTCTCCGGCCCAATAATCGATAGGATTGACTTATGTGTTGACGTCGAGGAAATTGACCACACAAAGATACTCAATATTACGGGCAAAGATAGCAATTTAGTAGTACAACAACAAATTACAAAAAGCCGAGTACTACAAGCCAAACGTTATAAAAACGTCTCTAAGCTAAATGCGGACATGACAAATCATGACTGTAAAACAGTATCCGTTTTAGAACGATCCGCTAAACTACTGCTGGATGAGGCAGCAAGTAAGCTGACTATCTCTGCCCGAGCCTACATACGAGTTATTAAGGTCGCCAGAACCATAGCTGATCTAGCTGAGTCTAAAACTATACGCATCGAACATATAACTGAAGCCTTGCAGTACAGACCGAAAACAATGCAAGAGTAGCAAAGCTTTCTTGACCCCTGTTGTTCCATCTGTTAAAATAGACTCACTAATAATATAAAGGCTAAAGGAGATATCCTTATCAGCAAGTTTACACGCCTGAATCACGATATTCGGGCGCCACAAATGCGTGTAATCGACGAAAATGGCAATCAGCTAGGCATTATGTCACGTGCAGAAGCCTTACAGATAGCCGCCGACCAGGAGTTAGATCTGGTAGAAATATCTCCAGAGGCTAGCCCTCCGGTAGTAAAAATCGTCGATTGGGGCAAGTATAATTACCAGCGCACCAAACAGTTACAAAAGAATAAGAAAAGTGCTAAGACGCTTGACGTAAAGCAAATGCGATTTGGTCTGAAGATCAGTGAGCACGATCTGGGTGTCAAAATTCGCAAAGTTACTGATTTCTTGGAAGCTGGTCATAAAGTAAAAATTACGATCTTCTACCGTGGTCGTGAACTTGCGCATAAAGAGCTCGGTTTCAAGCTTGCTGATAAGGTTATTAACGATTTCGGAGACACAATTGTTGTTGATCAAACACCAGAGTTTGCCGGAAAACAGCTTAACTTCGTTATAAGGAGTAGTCATGCCAAAATTAAAAACACATAGTGGCACGAAGGACCGAGTCCGCGTAACTAAGAACGGAAAAGTCCGCGCGCACCATTCTCATGTCAGTCACTTCTTGCAGAAAAAAAGCGGCGCCCGTAAGCGTACGTTTGCTGGCCTAGATACCATGACCAGCGCAAACAGCAAGATCATCAAGCAGAAACTAGGAGCATAGCATGCGAGTTAAACGTGGTGTAGCAGCCCATCATAAGCACCTGAAGATCCGTCACGCAACATCTGGTATGACCAAATCAAACCGTTCGAGCGTTAAGCGTGGAAAGCAGGCGGTCACCAAGGCATTGCAGTTCGCGACCCGCGATCGAAAAAACCGTAAGCGTACGTTCAGAGAGCTTTGGAACGCTCGCATAAATGCTGCTGCCCGTCAGAACGGAACGACCTATAGCAAACTTATTGCCGGCCTTAAAAAGGCTAACGTCTCGCTGGATCGTAAGGTCCTAAGCGAACTGGCCGTAAATGAGCCAAAAGCCTTCGAAGCAGTCGTAAAAACTGCTCAAGTAGTATAAGTTACTAACTAACCAAAAATAAATACATCTCCCGCTCGGGAGATGTATTTATTTTTGAGCCCGATTATCCGTAAGCCGGGTTCTGTTTTAACTGATCATCTATCTAGTCACGGTGTTGCCACCGAGATCAAGCGGACTTCTCTGATGGATTATGGCGGGGAACCACGAGCAAGCTCAACAATCCATCACCTTGCAGCAGACAGGGTTTACCTTTTTACAACGTCACCGATGTAAACTATGGACTCTTACTCCACTCTTTTCACCCTTACTATGATGTATATGATACAACGTAGCGGTTTCGTTTCTGTGGCACTTTCCCTAGAGTTTCCCCTGGTTGCCGTTAGCAACTGTCATCCCCTATGCTGCCCGGACTTTCCTCATTTCTCCAGTATCATATGAACTTAGAAATGCGATCAGCCGACGATCAGGCTCAAATTTATTATACCACTTATGACAAAAAATTAAATAGATTCGCGCCGGCGTGCCTCGGCCTCATCGAGAGCTTCGTTGACGGCTTTATCTGCGAGTCTATTCAGCTCTCTGGGTATTTGCGTAAACGTTATTCGCTTGAACCGTGGAAGCATGGCCATAACGGCAGCATGAATAGGCCATAGGTCACGGTTTCTAACCTTAAAAATGCCTTTTGTCTGATTGATGACCAGCATACTATCCATATAAACATTAAGCTCTAGTACTTGCATCTTCACTGCTTCCTCTAGCCCAAGCTTTAAAGCCAAGTATTCAGCCTGATTATTTGTTGTTATCCCAAGATACGTACTATTCTTCACAACAATATTACCGTCTCGATCTTGAATTACATAACCAGCAGCCGAGGGACCCGGATTCCCTCTCGAACCACCGTCAGCATATAAATCAACGTCTCTTAGACGATCATCCTGAGTGTTTGTAGTATTCATATGAACGTCATCATCGTTGTTAAAATTAAAGCGGATCACCTTAACCGGCGTGTCGAAGCTGACCTGCGCGCCATAATACTCATGTAGCGTTGCAAGTGCCTCCTGAGAAGATCCTTGCAGACCTGCGGCCAAGTAGTCAGATTCGACCAAGTCGCGTAACTTCGTCTGGATAACCGACTCTATACGAATTGTGCCCACCATTTTCCACCTTGCAGGTTGCGACGAATCACACTTATCTACCAAAGCTACCACGTCATCTACAGATAAATTCTTATCATCATAAAGGCGTAAGGTCGTTGTAATTTTCCCAGTCTGTATTTTCTCTGCAACTGCATGTTCTACTTTTAGTGTTTTCATATACTAGACGCAGTATAGCAGAGGCCGTATGGCTTACACATTCGCCCTCAGCGAATGCATATGGTGAGGGAAATTCGTCCGAATAACGAAGCCCACGCGCGGAATCAGAGAAACGCCTCCGACTTCCTTAGAGTGGATACTTCTGCCTCCTGAAGGTACTGAGACTTGAGCGACTCTCCCTAGTAGAGTAGTCTTGCCCGTAGATAGCAAGAACCCGCGACCTCGAAAGGTCGCGGGTTCAGGAGCATCCGCTCTGGTCGGGGTGACAGGACTTGAACCTGCGACCTCACGGCCCCCAGCCGTACGCGCTACCAACTGCGCTACACCCCGAAAAATACATAACACAAAGCTGGACGTGGACCGATATGATTAACCCGGCATTAACCAGGTGGGTGTCTTCACGCAACAACCACGGTTGGTGCAAATATCAGGCTCCCGCTATTAATCAATATTCAGATAATCAATTGTTCGGCCCATTGCCCAGCGTTTTTATTATACCGTATATACACGATTACCGCAGCAAAAACGAATATATGTCGCTTACGAGATTACTTACAAACGGGCTAATAACCGGCGAGAGAATAATGAGAAGGGGGATAGCCAAGCCTAGACCGGCTGCTTCAAACTGATACATCAACCGCTGCAACGGCTCTGGGGCAAAGGCATATAGTAGTCTAGAGCCGTCCAAGGGCGGCAGAGGCAATAGGTTAAAAACAAACAAGAATAGATTTATTTCTATAAAAATCATTACAGACTCGCCGATAGTCGAAAATGTGGACCACTTGCATAAACGAAAAATAAGAGCGGCAATGACGGCAAGTAGCAGGTTAGCGAATGGGCCAGCCAAGCCCACTAATGCAGCACCAAACTCGTTGTAGCGTACATTGCGGGGATCAAACGGTACCGGCTTAGCAACGAAAATGGGTGGCATGTGCAGCAGTATCAATACTGTCGGCAAAAGGATAGTAAGCACTAGGTCTACGTGCTTTAAGGGGTTCAGGGTTAACCTGCCTGCCTCTTCAGCAGTCGTATCACCTAAGTACCAAGCAACTACACCATGCATCATTTCGTGAAACGAAATGGATATAGTCATGGCTGCGACTACTACTATAAGGTAGCCGTAGGATAGATCACCGAACATAAGCTACAGTATACCAAACCTGGCACATTCTGTTGACTTGAGAAGAAAAAACCGCTAAAATAACTATCTGAATAAAGGATACGTGATGCGTAAGTGTGATATAACTGGCAAAGGAAGACAAACTGGTAATAATGTCAGCTTCTCTCAACGCCATACGAAGAAGGTATGGTGGCCAAATCTGCAAAAGAAGACCCTAATTATCGACGGTAAAAAGGTAACCCTAAAAGTTAGTACGCAAGCTCTTCGTACCCTTAAGAAGAAAGGCCTGTTAGCACCCGCAGTGCCGACTGCCAAATAAAGCAGACTCAGCGGTTCTACAAATAGCTGCAAGCGAAACGTGCAGCTATTTTTATTTGCGTTGTTTTTATGAGCTTTTTTCCATAACGATGAGCTGCGTTGTATCGCTTAGCTCGGTGGGCTTAAAGCGGGCTCTAGTAATTGTCTCTTTAGGCTCCATAGCCAGCGCTTTTAATGCGCTTTCAAGGGGCTGCTGCGGCACGGGGAATGTCATTTTAGGATCGTCATAGTGGGTAGGTACGACGACTTTTGGTTCTACCTTTTTAATCAGTTTAAGCGCACCTACACCATCTAGCGTGTAGCCATTGCCACCGACGGGCACAAACATAATATCTATCATACCGATCAACTCAAGCTGTGCATCGCTTAATTCTGGATACACGTGGCCGGTCACTAAGATGCTTAGATCGTCGGAAATGATCTTATACATCGTCGCAGTCTTTTGTGAGTCAGTATCAATGTGCGCTCGTGCGGCTATACCATACACTGAAATACCCGACACTTCATACTCGCCAGGCTGATCAATAATAAGTCTTGCCTTCTGGACTGGGACGGCATGCGCGCTTGTGAACAAGGCTATATCTCCTTCCTTAGCGACGCTTTTGCCACCCATATCGACAAGATTATCGTCAATAACTATTCGAGCTTGCTTAGCTGTCAGAACGATACAGTTTGCCCCATAATATTGTGCGTCCATACTTCTACAACTCTCCTTCTAAAAAACTAAAATATCTCGTTTTTATCTATTAAGACCTGCTTCTTAGCGGCCAACACAGTACTTATAAAACGATCCTTAATTTGACGCCGATAATTAAATTCCTGGGACGGCATGACAGTATATCTGATATCTTTACCTTCCTGAGCTTCAAGTTCAGACATGAATCTTTGCAAAGCGTGCTGATTAACGTCACCAACGATAAGCGCGTCTATGCCACTAGAATCATCCCGTGTGAACTGACCAGTATAGAGAGCAAGCTCCACGTTTCCCAAGGCCTTTATCTTTTCGCTCTCTGTATTTTGGGCATGCGGAGTAGCCTTTTTAACATTTTGGTCATCCGCGATGTGAGCCCCCTGCCCAAAGATAGCACGTAAGGGCTGGTAGAATTCATATTCTTGATTCACCTCATAGTACAAGCGATTATTCGTTGTATCTGAGGCAATGATCCCAATACTTAAAAGATTGGCTAGTTCACGGCGGACAGAATTAATTTGCTCGTCGATCTTGCGGGTAATTTCGCGAACATAAAACGCCCGATTAGGGTTACTGCAGAAAAGCTGGAGAAGCTTTACCCTCGTCTTCGACCCAAACAGTTGCTCAATCATGAACATATAGTAGCAAACTTAGCGTCTTAGTTATAGGTTATTTGTTCAAGAACGTTGTAACTAGATCTACGGCCTGCTCCACTTTACTGATCCAAATAATCTCATCGCTGCGTTTGAACCAGGTCAATTGACGCTTAGCCAGTGCCCTTGTATGAGCTTCGATACTCTGTACAACTTCTTTTAGTGAAAGACGCCCTTCATCGTAATCATAAAACTCTTGATATCCAATCGTGCTACGAAGTATAGAATTATTCCAGCCATATGTATCTACAAGGCCATACACTTCTTGCTCAAGACCCATCTCCAGCATGCTCTCAGTTCTCAGTCGAATGTTCCTAAATAGCTCCTCCCTTGGTATATCGAGGCCGAGCGTCAAGGAGTTCGAACGAATGGGCTTGTTCTCGTTAAGCACTTTTCCAGTCTCAAGGACGGCGATAAGATGACGTGGATTCTTACTATTTACGGGCATGGCGAGGCCGCGCTCACGAATCAAAGCCTGCAGCTCGCGAACAGATAAACCTGTCAGGGCCTTCCGGAGGAGTAGATCCGGGGCCCTGAAACTAAAGTCATGTAAAACCGAGTCGATGTATAGACCTGTGCCACCAACAAGAATCGGTAGTGCCCCTTTCCCTGCCGCTTCGCGGATCGCTGCTTCGGCCTCGCGTTTGTAGTCAGCTACAGTGAAAGACTGATCCAGGCATACAAGGTCTATCATATAGTGAGGAATTCGGCGCCTATCACTCAATATGGGTTTAGCCGTTCCTATGTCCATACCAACAAATACCGTTCTTGAGTCGCCGGCAATTATACTGCCAGCAAAATGTTCCGCAAGAGCTAACCCTAACGCTGTCTTCCCTGAAGCGGTCGGGCCTACAAGGGTAACTAAAGGAGGGTTGTCTGTGATGGATTCCATAGTAGTCTTTGTATATCTACCGTGAAGTCTTCAGACACAACAACACCCTCTGCCCTAAGGAGTGCTGCATGGGCCGCTCGGCCACCACCCGGCCACCCGGCAGCCAATCCCCCTTGTTTGTTGACCACTCTCTGCCATGGCAAATCACTGGGCCCTGTATGTGCGATCTGCCCGACCTCCCAAGCAGCCCAGGCGGCACCACACAGAGCAGCAATCTGTCCATATGTCATACAGCGCCCCGAGGGAATCTGCGCAACGAGCGCATAGACCCGCTTAGCAAAATCCTCATCAACCCTGGTCATCAAAATACCTCCCTACCTCAATCCAATTCGCTACCCGCACCACCTCTTCCGGTAGGCTACAATCCTCTTGGTTCCAACTATACTCGCCAAAAAGCAAGGCCGCGACGCCACCGCTATGAGCATCAATGCAATGCTTGGGTTGGTCGTCTATTAAATAGGAAGCACCAATCCTATGACAAATATCACGTTTCGTTCTGGATAGTGACCGCTCAACAGTATGCGTATCGTCATCCCAGATCCCAGCGTACTCCAGGCCGCTAAATACGTCTGGGAAGTGTTGGTTTAGCCATGCTCTCGTGTCTAAATCCACCACCCGGCGTCTCGATGTTACTAGAATAATAGAATATCTTTTACTAAGATTGCTTAGCACCTTGTGGGCTCCATAGAGTGGACGATAGGTTCTCATTACACCATCTTTATGATAACCGGCTGCGCGGGCTACCGCTTCCTCGGTGGATATACCCCAGACGGCGGCCCAATCTTCTTGGTAATCGTCGGCTGTCAGTGAGGTACCCCATTGACGGTTACTGTAATTCGCGAAGCCCTCAGCACTGGCCGCAAGAACATCGTCGATATCTAACGCTATCACTGGACGCCTCATTACATTGCCACCTTACAGCGAAGTTTTACTCACCCTAGACTTAGCCTCGTGAGCTACTGTCTTCAAAAACTCATCAACAGTCTGCGGCTGGTGAGCGATATCGTTTACTTCCATGTCCTGGCGAATACGAGCCAATAGCTCTCCCGTTTCTAATTCTTTACCGCCAATAACAACTGTATAGGGAATTTTCATGAGCTCTGCATTACGAATCTTTTTACCAACTGATTCGTTGTCGGCATCGACCATAACGCGTAAACCCAACTCTTTCGCTTTGCGAGAAATCTCACGGGCAAAGTGCAGGATTGGCTCATCCTGGTTGAGCGTCAAAATGCGTATCTGTTCTGGTGCGAGCCATACAGGAAATCTTCCGGCCACGTGTTCGATATACACCGACAAAAAGCGCTCAATCGAGCCCATAATAGCAGCGTGGATCATGAGAATGCGCTCACGCTCGCCTCCTTCGTTTATACAAGTGAGGTCAAACCCTTCTGGTTGATTAAAATCAAGCTGAATTGTGGCCACTTGATGCTCGCGACCAAGAGCGTCCTTAGCCATAAAATCAATCTTGGGGCCATAAAAGGCTGCTTCACCCACGCCAGCTATGTAATCATCCCCCACTTTCTGCCGAATAAGGCGTAGCAATTGCTCCTCGGTATTCGCCCATCTTTCTTTACTACCAGAGTAGGCGTCCAGATGCTCAGGGTCGTGTGTCGAAAAACGGATCCGCAACTCAAAACCAAAAATGCCATAAAAGCGGTCTACGATATCCCATATCTTTAAAACTTCTGCTTCCACGTGCTCGGTCCGGCAAAAAACGTGAGCATCATCCTGCGTAAAGGCACGCAATCGACTCAGGCCGGATAATTCACCGGTTTGCTCGTCGCGATAACATGCGGTCGTTTCACGGTAACGAACTGGCAGCTCTTTATAGGATCGGGAGCGAGCTGCATAGAGTTGTGTATGGTGCGGACAATTCATAGGCTTCATGGCAAACTCATGGCCTTCCCGGGTAGTAATCCGGAAAAGCTCCTCTTCGAATTTCTTCCAATGACCGCTTGCGATGTATGCGTCCTTCTTCGTAATGTGGGGAATAGTTACTTCTTGGTATTCGTACTCATCGCGCATCTCTTGAACAAAAGCATCCAACTGACGTCGTAGTACGGTGCCCCGAGGCGTAAAAAGAGGCAGCCCGGCGCCAATAAGGTCTGAAAAAACAAAAAGATCTAGCTCTTGTCCAAGCTTACGATGGTCGCGCTTTTTTGCCTCTTCCATCATGGCTAAATGGCCTTTTAGAGCCTCTGGGGACTCAAAGGCAATACCATATATCCTCTGGAGCTGCTGTTTCTCCTCGTCGCCACGCCAATAAGCCCCGCTCACGCGAGTAAGCTTAAACGACCGAGGTGCAATGCTTCGAGCATCATCGACATGGCCGCCGCGACAAAGATCCACAAAGACGCCCGAAGTATAAACTGTAATTGGGATATTTTTAGTGGCCAGCTCTTCTAGTAATTCGAGTTTATAGGGGTTCCAAGCGAATAACTTACGCCCCTCTTCAGCCGTTACTTCCCTGCAATCAAATGTTGACCATGACTTTAATATCTCGCGCATCTTTTGCTCGATCCTTGGCAAATCCTCTTCAGATAAAGGGTCCGGCATTTCGAAGTCCGTATAGAAACCGCCCTCTATGGCCGGACCAATGGTGTTTTTGGCTCCAGGATATAACTCTAGCACTGCCGCTGCAAGTAAGTGCGCCAAACTATGGCGAATACTTGCCATGTAATCGTTTTCATTCTTACCAGCCATCGAGTAACTCCTTTAGTCGTTATATAAAAAGACGCGTTGATCGGATTCAATACTCTCGCATGGTATTTAATCGATTAACGCGTCTCGGGCCCAAACTGTACGTCGCACAATATCGGGTGGTTCCACCGGACTTTCCTGTTTTATCCAGGACACTTGTGATAGCACGTCTACGCACGTTCTAACTGCCGGCGGAGCTCAGCGACTGGTGAATTTCGCTTCACTGCTCGATATGTATTATAACACAACAACACATCGACAAAACCTCATCTCGTAAATCTCCAAGTACAAATATAGCAGTATTGGTACCATACGGCTAGTGCTTTTTGTTGTACTAATGACTGCCTACTTGTGGAAAAACGGACAATCTGATTAAAAACTGATGAAATTTGAAAAAAGGGCTTTTCAAATCGAATTCCGTGTGATATAAATAATGTTGGCTGTCTACACCTGTTGTTCATCCGTGGACAATAAGCCAACAAAAGCCTGCCCTAATCGGCAGGCTTTTAATTTTACTCCTATTCCATATACGAATTAACTAGTACCCTACGAGACATATATAATAAAAAGATCTGCGCTAGCAGATCTTTTTATTATGGTGGGCTCTAGAGGATTCGAACCTCTCACCTCTTCCATGTCAAGGAAGCGCTCTAGCCAAATGAGCTAAGAGCCCGTATACGCTAAAACTAGACTATAGTCGATTTGGCGCAAATTAGCAACCTAGTCCTGCAGGCTAAAGCGTAAGCATAACACCTTAGGAACTATTGACTTAAGGACCGTGCTATGTTAGCATAACCAAGTTAAGAGGCTTATACGTGAGTGCCAAAAAAACGAGCACGCTTGATGACTTCAAGCTGTTTTACGAAGAGTTGTCTTTCTCAGTTGCCAGTAATCGTATTCGACGTTCACGAGTTCTAGTCCAAGCAAAGTAGCATAATTACATCTTTTAGAGGCCTCCAGCAGGCCTCTATTTTGATATCTTCCACATACCATCGCCTGTTTTCCACTAGCTTTTTCACAAGCGTAATGTCAATATGTAGTCATGGTATGTCTCTATTGTGGTTCTCCTACGCAAGTTATAAATAGTAGATTACAGAAACAGCACAATCACACCTGGCGACGTCGCAAGTGCGCTACTTGCAGTAATATTTTTACGACTATTGAACGTGCAGAGCTTGCCAGCAGCATTATGGTGCGGAGCACAGGGCGCAGCCTCAAGGCTTTTAGTCGAGATCGGCTGCTCCTTGATATACATGCGAGTTGTAACCACCGAGAGACCGCCGTCACAGACGCCCCGGCTCTAGTGGACGACATCATTGCGGCCCTAGTGCGTACCGACCACAAGGGAGTTCTGGAGCGACAGCAAATAGTGCAGATCGTTCGTCAAGTCTTGGGGCGCTTCGATCAAGTTGCCGCAACCGTATATGATGCCTATCACCCTGCTGGCTAGCGCTTTGAATACGGTCGCCGGCCTAGGCCCCGTCTCTTGCCCTTATTTTTTGACCGACTTCTGGGTTACATCGAATTTTGTAAGATACCAGCCAAACATGAGCCTCGTTTGAGAATTAAGCGCCGCAAAGGAGCCAAATGCAATTGTCGTCAGGGGCAAATAAATCCATTGGAGTAGCATAAAAAGACTTCTATGCCGCTTATAACGTGTCGGCCGGGGCGGGAGTGTCTTAAGCGCAACAAAAAGAGATGATGAGATACCTAGCAAGCCGAACGTTTGAATCCGACTAACGATGAGCGGCAGCACATTAGCGGTATAGCTTTGCGGATTTATAAGTAAGGGTATGAAAGCTGCAAACGCTAACAATAAGGAGCCTGCGGCCCAGTTGACATGGCCTTCCAAGGTTCGCAGAAACTTAAAAGTCAAGTCAGCCCTGGGTACCTTATTTTTCTTTATGAAGCCCTGGTTAACGATGTAGGCTATATCCGATGCTCCATAGGTCCATCGGCGTAATTGCTTGAACTGCGCCTTAATTGTCTTTAAGTAGGTTTCAGCGAGGACCGCATCCTGGTAGATAGGGATAGAAAGCGGGTAGACACGATAATCACCATCGTAGCGGAAGTAGCTACGCCAAAAATGGTGGCCATCTTCAACGATCGTTCGTACGCTCCAAAAGTCCATGTCGATCAACGCCCGCATGCTTTGGGCGTGCGCCGAAAAATTACGCTCCAAGTGAGGTCGCTGAGTAAGCACTATATAGAAGAAGTTGTTTCCAGTAGCAATGACCCGCATTGGCGCAGGTGCATCCCAAATGTTGTTGGTGAACATAGGAAGCGGCTGGTAGGACGCACGTACTGGGTCAGGCGCAACAGTATACAAATAGCTCAAGGCCGAAAAATATTTTTTGTCTGGACGATTATCCGAATCAAGCGTGGTTACTACAACATTCAGAGGATCGATCCCCTGCTTCTCAAGGTAAGTTTGCAGCTGCCGCCCAGCGTATGTTACGTTACCTCCCTTACCAATAACCTCACCTGGCATTCCAGAAGGATGCATTATGGCTTCAGCATGATAAAAATAGCGCTTATACTCTTTTACGAGCTGCTTTGCCTGCAAGGCAACCCTCTCCCCACCACGCTCTTCATATGCCAAGATAAAAATCACCTTTTTTGTGTCATACTGGGAATTAACGACTGACTGAATAGTAGGCTCAAGCACATCGCGACTCTCGTTGGCGGTTGCGATAATAACCGCATGATAGAGCTGAGTGGGCTTTACGATGGACGGCTGCACGCTTAAGCGTAATAGGTTATCGTAATGCCATTGCGGTCTTTTTGCCTGCGCATCGCTCACCTCGCCAACTTCAACCTCATAGAGCAACTCATTCCAGTCTATCTTTGCGTGCTCGCGCATCGTCTTGTACCCGGAGAGAGCTCTAATATCTACGGCGATCGAGCGAATAAAATATATAAGAATGTAAGCCAATATGAAAAAAGCAGCAGCCGTAACATTCACCAGACTCAACAAAAAAGGCAAAGATAGCAAAAGCCAAGACAAAGCCCCAGGTAAAATTTCAAAAAAACGATACGACCTCGTACGATCTTCTTCGTAAGGTATTTCCAAACTCTTCATGCTAGTGCAAGACCATCAACGCATTACTGGTGATGATCGCCGTTAGAAGCAACACTACTCCGGATATCAGAATGGCTAAAGATAATTCTTTGCGAATAGTATACGTGCGAATGCTTAGCACAAATCCTATGGTCACAACGAGCAAAGCAAAACCAACGTAGCTAAGCAGCCCGGTGACGCTACCTGTTTTAAATGCACTAATACCTAAGTTGGACCGGTACTGGACAATATACCCACCACTACCTTCACCAATATTAAGTCGCAGAAAGATCAGGACAATGCCAAGAAAAGCCAAAAAAACGTTTGCGCTTATTAAGAGCAGAATTAATTTATCGTGCAGATACTTTTTGGGTATTGGTGACATCTTGTATATTGTAAGTCGTTGGCGACATTTCGTAAATCAAAGTGCAATATCATCTTAAAGAACAATACCGCTATTTAATCTTAGTCCAGCATCTCTGTAATTATCAAGCTGTTAGCGATCTGGTATTAGAAATTCCTCCCAAGAACGCATCTTTTGCCTCCTACTGCCTTTTGGCTTAAAACGGGCTTTGTGATGGTCGTAGATGAATTGCAATCGTTGATAACCGATGTAGCTTAGAATAATACCCGTACTCGTGCCGAGATTTAGGCTCTCGACGATACCACCCATGGGAATTTTGATACACATATCAGCGGCTGTAGCCGCCTCGTCTGAAATGCCTTTAGCCTCATTACCAAACCAAACAGCCAATCGTTTTTGGGTAAATGTTTCCTCGTAAAGATTCACATTTTCCTTACCCTTTACATGAGAGGAAGTGACGGCAATAGTGTAGCGGTCTTTTCTAAGGTGAGCTACACATTCGGCAGTGGTATCAAATTGTTTCACAAAAACCCACTTATTTGCGCCTACACTGATATTTTTTAAATGTTTGTTGCTTCGTGAAGCCTCGAAATCTTTAACGATTTTACTGTCGCCAATAACGTACATCTTTTCTACACCAAATGCAGAAATGTTTCTCATTGCCGAGGCGATGTTGACAACATCAGTAGGATTCTCAAGTACACAAATGTAGTACTTATTCTGCAGATGCTTTACTTGTCGGATTCTATCTCTCACAGGCATAGTAGCTGCAGTATAGCAAAAGACCTAGGCCTTAGGAGATCACTGATATTAAATGAAATACTACAAGTGGTGCGGGTACCGGGAATCGAACCCGGCGCTCAGCCTTGGGAAGGCTGCATATTAGCCACTATACGATACCCGCATTGTTATATGCATCTAGCCTCCGAGAAGTGAATTGCCTATAGCAAGGCTATATGGATTCTCGTGGTACTGGAGCCACCTCGGGGATTCGAACCCCGGACCCCCGCTTTACGAAAGCGATGCTCTAGCCAACTGAGCTAAGGTGGCAAAGGCTGTGCATTATTATAACATGGTCGTCAGCTGAAAATGGCAAATAAAAAGTGGTCTGTTCTCGTATCGAACAATATAGTTGTTCATGTAACTGTACCGTAGGCCTTAGTAGTAGTCCCTCTTGTCGGGCATTACCGGATCAAAGTCGGCTATTTTTTGCGGCAACAGCAGATAACCTTAGGCCTCTTATACTAGCGTACATCAAGAGTGAATACTTCATAATGATCATCCTGAGCGAGTAACGTAGCGTCGGCGAAGGAATGAATACATTTTAGGAAGCGGAAGTTCTCATCGCGATTGGCTATTATGTAACGTACCTTTTGTTTACCGAGCAGCGTTATCTGCTGGCAGCTAGTCAGCTCATCAATAGCGGCCAGATTTGCAGGAGGCACGTAAGGGTTTTCGTCTGGCCGGCCCAGCGTGCAATCATTTACAAGTGGCATAGCGTACTGGTCTTGGAGAATGCATGGCACTTGTTCAATACGACCAAGCATAGAGCCTAGCTGATATTGTGCGACAGGCGCTTTTGGTTGACGGCTAAGGACGGTAAGTGCAGCTGACCGCGGTATGTATGTCGCGGATTGACTGGGCAGTCCCCATAAGTCGAGACTAATAACTGCCAATAGACCGATAAAAATAAGAGGGCGCAACGGACGACTGAATTGCTTGAGTATATAATATACGCCGATCCCGGCGAGTACAGAAAGGGCGCCCATCATTGGCATGACCAAACGCTGACCGGCCCGGAGAGATGGCACCACATGAACTACCGCGTCATTAGGCGTAGGGATACTAAAACCTAGCAAATGTATGCGGGGCGCAAGTGAAAACATCAAGCATACAAGGACAACACTGGTAGCTAAGACCGTTGCGATATACACTGCATCTTGCTTCTGCCCTTGCTTCCTTTGGCGCCAAGAAAATAGCACCCCTACCAGAGCAACTATGAGCGTACTAAGACCGACATACAAATTGATGAGATAAGTCTGTGGTATTCGGGCCGATATCCAAGTATGAATTCCTCGCCCCCAAACAGAAAAATAGCCGGGCAGCAGATACATAGCCGGTACGGCCGCTTGATCGTAGGCATCCTTAAGTGTCCGTGGCGGCGCATGACTCGCTGGGCTATGCGTGCCAATAAACCAGTACAATACTGAGGTTAGAACCCACATCCCGCCTACAATACACAAAGTAGTCAGCAATTGCCTGAGATGATAGCGTCGTCGCCACAGTAACAGCGTAATCGCTAAGCACGTACCACCCACTAACAGCACGTGGTACATATAGTAGGGAGTCCAAAACATCGCAGGCAATATGGACCATGCTGCGAATAAAACTCGCCGGATATTCGACGGCCCTTCAATGCAAAGTGACCAAAATGCCCATACAGGTAATATAAGCAGCCACATGTGCGTATAGGTTGGCTCGGCGCGGGCTAGCGAGTACATATGGGGCGAGAAGGCAAAAATAAATCCGGCCACCATGCCGGCCGCAGCAGATTTAGTAATACGGCGAACGAATAAGAAGGCGATAAATGCGGTTAGTATATAGCCAAACACTGACTCAAGAGAATGGGCGGCGATAGGGCCAACAACCAAAGAAGCCAACCACAGATAGAGTACAGACAGAAAAGAAACGCGGTCGACACCAACATTGGTGTCAATGCCGTCCGGATAATGAACGTAGTTGAGATGCGTTGCCGTAAAAGGGTTAGCATGCTCATGCACAAGCACCTCGTATTTTGCGATACTACCAGCTACATCTCCGTCGAGAGGTGCAATGAGGGTTCTGGTGGGGTGTAGGATGAATGGAAATGTAACCGCAATGGTAAATAACACATAAAATGCTAATACTGGCGTCCATATGGGCACCCGGCCAAAATACTTTCGCCAATATTCCCCTATTCCCCCGCTCGGCATTACTTGTAATTATACGATACGCTATGTTACGCGGCTAGAAATATCGTAATAATAGCAGAAAACCTGCACAACTTGTTCTCGATATAGATATCTGGCAGTCATGTAGTTGATGATTTAAAACTTCTTTATAAATTCAACACATACTGGAGTTGTGATCTCTGCTCAATAGTTCTTCGTACCCCGCTTAAAATGAACCCCTTACGCCCATATAGGGCCCGAGCTCGATCGTTATCTATTTCATCAGTCCAGAGCGTTAGTAAACCTCTGCGAGTAGCACGCGCATGATCTGCCGTTAGGTCAATTAGGTTACTGGCTATACCCCTACCCCAATAGTCAGGGTCTACCATCAAAAACGACAGATGCTGTGTATCAGTATAGGCATGGGGGTCGCCAGTTTCTATGAGAGGATGGCTCAACGCAAAACCAATTATTCTTTCACCATACGCAGCGGCATAGGTCCGGGCTGCAATTCTTTTCATCCGGGTATCCACATCTTCTAAAGCCTGGCCACTCGCGACCTCGGGAACTGGTTCGCCAGCACGTGGTGCATTAGCTCTCTCCATTGTCAAGGCCAGCGCGGCAGCTTCGGAGAAGGCTGCTTGTCTATATTGGATTGCTTCGATGCTCATAAACACAAGTCCTATGGGATTACCACAGTGTGGCGCCCTATTACATTGAAAGCACGGAACTATTTTACCATTAGCCCTCTGCCTACGTAGGCGCGATAAAATCAGGGTCAAAACCGAATCTAAACTACCGAAATCTGCTCAGGTAAGGATAGGTGGACGGGAAGATCTTAACCCTCAAAGGTGGGGAAACTGCCGTGTTCTTCATAGTACTCAAAAAATAATTGAGCTAGGCGTTGGCTAAAAGGATACCGTCCTTCGTCAGGCTGAGAAACTATTCCTTCTTGATTCTTTAGGACTAAGGTTTGGGGTGCGCCAAAATCTGCTTCAGTAGTATGGGTGCCATCTGAAAACTCTACTTTCGTAAGCTTGCCTAGAGCGTCCTGATAAATTTCTGTCTTGAGAGGTAAGATTAGGCCACCGCGCTTTTCCATGACTATATAATACAGTTAAAAATATATATGCAAACTATTGGGTAGAGGAAGAAATCGCTGTATGGAATCTTGAACATACATTTCTTAGCGGACGCATACTAACTGGCTCGAGGTGATCCCTCCCCTAACACTCCTGGCGACAAAACCTTCTGCTATTCCTCGGTGCTGGTTTTTGCTCGCTAGAAGCTGACTGCCAAAGTGCCCTCACCTCAAGCCTGAAACTATTTACTCAGCTCATCAGACGACTGGTAGGAAGCATTGCTGCATATTGTTCAAAATCCTCTAGTGCGTACACGGGAAGAGCTATGGCATGTCCGGCTAAAACTTTCTCCGTCTCTTCGATGTATGCACGTGGTACTTCCACATGGGTGACTTGGCTATCAAGCTTTACTGGCTCACCGGTGCGAACCTCATGAATAGCAATCGCAGGTGAGGTTGGAAGCTCTGATACAGTATGTACGCCAAAGAGGATAGGGTAATTTCCCGGTATGTCAGACCCTGCTGCAAATGTAGAAAAAACGCTGAGGGGCCGCTGATTGACCTTGGCATGCCATTCGTCTTTGCCGTTCTGTTGCAGGCGTTTCATCACTTGTCTGAGTCCCCCTTCCGAGCGTGCTGCCTCTAGCGCGTAGTCAGCTAAAAACGCCGCAGACCAAAAGGCTGATGTTCCGTATCGCTCTGCTGGTATGGCCGTGTTGCGATGCAGATCTGCATAGGCTCGAGCATATATGCGAACGCGTGCCAAGGAAAGGCTCTGCATTTGGCCCGATACCTCGAATGGGTCGAGGCTCGGCTGTAGTTCGCGGTGCGAAGCTATGTATTCCAATACATCAGCCACCTTACCGTCGCGATACTGGTAGCGGCCCGTACCGTGCCAGTAATTTGTTTGTTCCATTGTCTTTGATATCTGTTTGTGCGTTTCTGCAGAAAGGTGATAAGGTGGCGATGTTTTTGGTGTAAGCACTCTGTCCAGTAGATGTAAACGGCGTGGAGTCCGGCCCGTACGGCCTTGTTCCCGGAGAGCATTACCCATCATCCGACCGAGTGCACCGAGGTATATGCGCTTGCCACGACTGATTCTGTCGGTCGCCTGCTTTCCTGGTCTCTGTTGTAGCAGGCGCTTAAACATACACTTAGCATAACAAAAGAGTACCTTCATTAGATGCTATTAAAGACTAGGTCCAGTCCACACTTTTAGACGCATAGGGTTTATAGCTCTAGTGGAGCCTCGAAGGTAGCGCTATCACCGCCTCGATACTGCATGCCTGAAGGCAGGTACACAAAAACGAATTTAGTTGTCCCATCGAAGACTAGCTTTGCATCATCGACAAATATTGCCTGTCTATCTGACTCAATTACTGCTTCCGCAACCGCGGGAAAGGCCTTGTATTTGTTCCCGAATTCATCGAAGTCCCGCGTAATGAGCACTTCATCAAATAGTTCAGTCGGATCTTCGCTAAACTGTTGAGCGTAAATATCTAAAGCAGCCTGAATGTAGCCTATCTGGGCAGACGATAAGATAGCCGTGCCAAAACCCCGGCTTTGAAGTTCTCTAAGCGTTTGCGGGATATCCGCTCTCCAACTCCCAGCGAGAGTAGTCTCGGTATTTACCGTACGCTTAAACATGGTCTCGTCTAAGTCGAAGTAGATAGTCGTTATAGGGGGTTAGCGGCTCGAATTTCGGGCCTAGCTAATAAGAAACCGAGAGATAAAGGGGTAGTGCCTAGTTCATGGCGACATCTCCGGAGAATCGTAGAAGTTCAGACATAAAATAGTAATACCACAAAGGTATACTGCTTCAAATATCGGGGCGTTGCTTTGGAGGTTTGGAACTATTTTGTGAATGCGTAAAATGTTAGCATAGCCGTATGACAGAAGACGAGCAGGAAGCAAAGACGATTGCCACCTATGACAGAACAGCAATTCATTGGGCTGCCGAACACATGGTGGTCAATGATTGGGAAAAAGACGCGGCAAAGTTTAAGCAACTACTGCCAGAGGGTTATATCTTGGAAGTTGGTTGTGGGGGCGGCCGAGATGCTGCCGAGTTAATCAGATTGGGCTATGACTATTATGGAACCGATGCCTCACGGGGTATGGTTGAGGCTGCTCGACAATCAGTAAAGAATGCTAAATTCGAAGTCCGTAATGTATACGACTTGGCTGAATTGGGCCAACATTTCGATGGTTTCTGGGCTTGTGCCGTATTGCTCCACATCCCCAGAGAGAGCATAGATAGGGCTATCCAGGCCATATTAGTGACACAACGTACTGGGGCTGTTGGCATGATATCTATAAAGGCCGGTAACAAAAGTGACTTTGAGGTTCGTGATAAAGACGGTATGCATGAAGAGCGACTGTTTGTTTACTGGGATAAAGATATGTTTGACGAAGTATTAAAGCGCAATGGTTTGGTGGTACTCTATTACGAACATAGACCAGTGAGTACTCGCACTAACTGGCACGTTTACTTTGTGCGCAAAAATGACGCCGGAAGGTCTTTAAGGGTACAAGCAAAAAACCTCTCGTATAGAGAGGTTTAACATAAGCATCTTGGCGGGTCGTTACTTTAAAGGTTTGGAATCATTTCGCATTCATGGAAGCCATAACCGCTACTGCAAATTGGTCCGGCATGTCCTCAGAGGGGATTGACCGATAGGCAAGGTCTTGAGCGGCAACAAGCTCACTCACGGTAGTTATACCTAACTCGGCTAGATGATCTTTATGAGTCATCACATATTGCTCAGCCCTTTCTGGGTCTCTTGCCACCCAGGCCACGATCGTTGCCGCCGCCACACCGGGGATGGGCAGCGTATCGAGTTCCTCATCATAAACAGCCTCTATACCTGTCCGGTTAAAGCCCTTCGCTCTCCAGTCCTCGACATGACCCAGTTCGTGGCCTAGCGTAAAGGCTGAGAAAAGTTCTGGACTAACCTGCTCTGGTCCTATGCCGAGCTTTCGCGCTATCTCGGCAACTGTTGTGGGGCGGCTTCGCATCAGGTCAGCATACTCGTCCCAGCTTGTAGCATTGAACGACACTTCTGGGTGGCCACTATCTGAGTAGTAGGGAGGAGTTGCACGGCCAGCAGTGCCTGGAATTCTCATATTGGCAGAATCATAGGGGTTTAAGACTACGTCGCTTAAATCAGGGCTAATGTCTAGTGCCGCAAGATACACTGAGGCAAGATATGCACCAACCTCTCCAAACTCATGAAGTTTTAACAGATTCTCGTGAACAGTTGCGGGTAGTTGATGCGTGTTCTCCGCGCCTGCAGCAACTGAAAGATTATCGACTGGTGCGAGGTTTTCGCTCATGTTTCTGTTTTTATATTTAGCTATAAAAATAGTAGCATATAATTGCTACTATTTCAATCAAATGATACTGGCGGGCTCGACCGGATTCGAACCGGCGATCTCCTCCGTGACAGGGAGGCGTGGTAGGCCACTACACTACGAGCCCAGACTGCTAATATGTTATTTGAAGATATGTACGAAGGGCGCACCTCTCCAATAACACAAAGTAACAGGGGTAATGATACCAAGAAGCCGCAAGAAAAGCAACTACGTCCCCATCCTACTTAATAAAATAGTGCGGTTTGTGCTGAACCTTAAGAGGATCTATATAGGTACTAATAGGCTTAAAGGCAAAATAGATGTGCGATGCACGAACAGTGTCGCCATTATGTTCGTTGACCTTTAAGATCTCTAGGCCAAGCGGAGTTTCAACCACATCTGATGCCTGCCCTATCTGTAGCTTAAACAGTACATCAACTACCTGTGGCGAAAGGTCTCGATTGGTCCTGTCGATAACCATTCCGTAGTCGCCACCACTGGCCTTGGTTGCAGGGTCTTCGGAATATTGTTTGGCGATGGTTGCGAAGTCGCTGCCACTCCGCAATCGCCCCAGCACCGCTTGGGCGCGCTGGTGCGTGCCGGTATCAAGGCCGGAGACCGCCTTTTGCGCCAGAAGCTGGTTCCGTAGTTCGTGCTTAAAGTCATCGATCGACCAGCCCCAGAATTCTTTGAGTACATCCTCAAATACTGCGTTACTACTCCCTAAACGATTCTGGTTGCGTAGGAGGGCGATTTCATTATTTATTTCGGCATTGCCGACGCTAACATGTTGCCTTGCGGCTAACTGCTTTGTATATGCATTATTGATAACTGTTTGGAGAGCGGTTTTGCGAAACGCAGCCAATTGTTTTCTGCCGGAATCACTGTTAAAGTCAACCTTCTGTTGTGTTTGGTAATAATGCATATAGTGCCGAAGCTCGAACAAATAATCCTCATACGAGACATACAGCGAGCCAGCTTTTGCAACCGGAAATGGAATAACCTGCGTTACGCGGTAAATAAAGGTCGAAGTGGCATTAAAACGATAGAGTGCAAGTGTGCAATACACGAAAAAAGTCAAAGCAAGAATAATAAAAATCCCGGTTGAAATAAGCACGATGCGGCGTAACGAATGCTGCAGTGGATAAATGTACTTCCGTGCGCTGCTGAGCACCTCTTCCCTATGCTCGGCGACAGTCTCGTTGGTAATACGCGGAATATTGTGAATCGCTTCTTCAAGTGATTGCTCGGGTTTTTTGCGGCGGGTAGACCGCTTGGAAAGTAATTTTTTAACTTTATACTTCATCTTCGAGTGCTTCTTCTCCCTGCGACGACTGTACTGCAGGGCTGGTAACCGCGGAGACTCCTTGTTCGCGTAAAATCTCCAGTATTCTTTTCTGGATCTTGGCAGGATGATGAATCTCGTGAATCACCAAATCTCCTACATATGTTTGCATCATAATTGTACCAAACCCTAGTAGCGTTTCCTGTAAGCCAGAAGTTTGATAATTAACCATTTGGATTTGGTTCAGGCGCATATCGACGACACTGCGATGAAAAAAACCTTTTTGCGTAATCTGGATAAGCCGCTGGTTGGTTATGATAAATACGCTAAAAAACCATGTTATCCACGACGGCAACATCAGGATAGCTCCAAGGGCCAGTCCGCATAAAAGGCCTATAAAATATACTGAATATTCTGGCTTAAACAGCGATGGTACCGTTCCAAGCAGTAGTGCAAGCATAGCTACAATGAGGCCGCGCCGCATAACTATAGGATGTTTGCGAAAAACGAATAATACCTCTTCGTCGTCAAACTGATCCTCAAAATACTTCTCGGCCATTCTTATATGTATTGTACCAGCGCCGATCTAAAATGCCATGTTTACGAATGGTGCCCCCACCACGACTCGAACGTGGAGCTCCTCCTTAGGACGGAGTTATTTTATCCATTGAACTATGGGGGCGCGTCTGGGAAAAGGTTGCTTCCCCATCAGCATTGTAAAGAGCTACTTGTTGCGCTGGGCCTGGGTGTACTTTTCGTGAAGTACCTCGTAGCTAAAAAGCTCGTCATCACTAAACCAATGTGCAATTTCCTTAGCCGCTTCATCCGCATCTGCTGATGCATGTATAAGGTTAGGCATGCCCACTCCTTCGGTGTTGGCACGATTGAAACTAATATGTGCATAGTCGCCTCTAATCGTGCCAGGAGCGGCGCTCTTTGGTTCGGTGGTGCCAACCATTTTGCGTACTTGTTCGGGAGCATCTACGCCTTCGAGCACCATGGCAATAACTGGCCCCTCTTGCATCATTTGCAATGTGACATTAAAAGCATCATCGCCACGACGCGTTTTGAGTGTGCCGATAGTTTCATAATGGGCATAGTAATGCTCGTAATCTGGACGCAGCATTTTAGTGGCGACTATCTTAAGACCAACACGCTCAAAACGCGTAATAATTTCGCCCACAATGCCGCGCTGCAGAGCATCCGGTTTCAGAATAACTAATGTTTGTTGCATAATTGTGAGGTCTTCCTTTGCTTACTTTAGGCGTATTGTAACAGATGCGACTCACCTTCACCATACAAGGGAGTGTTAGAATAAAGATATGCTATTCACGCGAGCCAAGACTGATTTCTTGGAATATTTAGAAATTGAGCAAAATCGATCGCAGAAGACGATTACCAACTACGATCACTACTTGACCCGTCTTGTCGATTTTGCTGGTGACGACTTAGGAGTACGTGATATCGATGCTGAGCTGGTTCGAAAATGGCGTCTGTGGCTGAATCGACTTGGCACAAATGTATCGGATGAGCTACAAAAAACTACACAAAACTATCACCTGATTGCGCTGCGCAGCTTTTTGAAGTACTGTGCCAAACGCGATATCGAAACACTGAGCGCCGACAAAGTGGAACTTGCCCGTACCGCCCGCAAGCAAGTCACTTTTTTAAATGAAGATGAGTTGTCGCGCCTGTTCGATCAGGCCGATCTGAGCAAACTGTCTGGATTACGCGACCGGGCGATATTGGAGCTGCTTTTTAGCAGTGGGCTGCGTGTGTCCGAGCTCGTCGGCTTGGACCGTGACCACATAAACTTAAAGCGGCGCGAGTTTATGGTACGCGGCAAAGGACAAAAAGACCGGCCCATCTTTATAAGCGCTGAGGCAGCCGCCTGGCTCCAGCGTTATCTGGATGAGCGTGACGACACCACGAAACCCTTATTTGTTCGCTATAGTGGACGCAAAACGGTCGATCTTTCGGGTAATTTTCACCGACTTACAGCTCGCAGCGTGCAACGAATGGTAAGCCGCTATGCGCTCCTGGCCGGTATTACCAAGCACGTAAGCCCTCATACGCTACGGCATTCCTTTGCAACCGACTTGCTCATGAACGGTGCCGATTTAAGGAGTGTGCAAGCGATGCTCGGACACAGCAATATCGCTACAACTCAGATATATACTCACGTTACCGACCCGCACCTAAAAAGCGTACATGAACGCTTCCATAGACCTAAGGGCTAGTTACAAAGTGGATTGCCGCTGCCAGTCATGGTCGGAACTGCCGCGGCAGCTGTAGAAGCAAAGTAGTTGCTCATTACCGCAAAACGTTTACATACCGAATCCGTACTCTCAAGTGCATAATCGCTGAGTTGATTGGTCGTAGGAGTAATGGGCACGTGTACTTGAATACGGCGAAGCACATCAGAGGCCTTGCCCGTGGAGTCGATAACCACCTGTCCGCCCAGGAATTTTACTGGGTTGCCGGCAGCGTCAGTGCCAGTAATTTGCAAGGACACGTCCTTATATAGTGAAGTAAATCGTGCATAATATTGACCGCCGCCAAGTCCGGCGTTGATCGTAAGACTGCATTTTGTGTCATTACAGTTTGCAGGTAATCCACTATTGGTACCCGAGGTACTGAAACCTGTTGTCGCCCGGCCGGAATTTGCTGGCGCTACCGGCACCATAAATGACGTCATCGTTCCACTCTGCAAGCTAGCGGAAGTAACACTTCCGCTCGTAGGAACCAAATCAAAGCGGAAGACGCCGTATCCACAGGCCCAGCTGGCAGCTGGCGAAAGTGTGCCATTTGCGCCTGTCGGACAACCTGTCAGTGGAGTCTGGCTCCCCGTTTTGGTGTACCAGGTGAAGGTTAGCGTCTTGATAGTACCCGAAACGCTAGCCAGCGGCATAATGGTGCCGGTGGTATTAACATCGTTTACCGTCAGTGCCGTAGGATTAGGGTCGACCATGACGCAGGTATACATCACATCATGAGCGGCATCAATCGTAGAGTTCAGGGCAAACGGTCCTCCGCCGTAATAGGCCGCAGTGGCGCCGCTCCCATTGGTGCAGTCTGGCTTCGCAGGCGGGAGGCCTTTGTTCTTAATGAGGTTGCGAACATCATTAACGCCTGTTTCGGCAGCATAAAACGCCTGGCTACTTAACTGGCGATCTAAGGACTGGCGCGAATTCCGCCGGGAAATCTGGGCAAACCCCAAAACAACTAAGCTTAAGATGATCATAAGAATCATCGTGACCATTATCGACACCATGCCAGCTTCTTTATTCCTGTGTACCATATTGCCACTCATTCTCTCTATTTTACTCGCTTTTGTACGACAGCAGTTAGATCGGACACTGCACAGAACTGAGTGCCTGCGCGAATATTTTTACAAGCGGCTGTTGTGGCCGTGGGGTTATTCAAAAGGTCATCATCACCATACACAACTCGGACATGTACCTGATAGAGATTAGATGCACCCGCCACTTGGATGATAGTAAAGTTGGATAAACGCATATGGGGACTCAACAACTCACGCCCGGTGACGCCCGGCCCAGGTGCTGCACAACCTGCCACCGTGTGCTGCAATAAAGCTTTATTGGTTTGGTTGCCCGTCGGGGCAGTATCGACCAATTGCTTGCCAAGCCAGAAAGCAAATTGTTGATCGTTGATACATAGGTAGGTCGGGGACGAGCCTGTAGCGGCGGTGATAATACCTCCATCGAACTGTATGGCCTGTGAAACAGTATCTACTAGCGAACGAGCTACGTTCTGCGTATTAGATTCGGTGACTCCTTTATAGTAGACGCGCGTGACCTGCATTATCCCCATGGTCACCAGCATCAATACCGTCGAAAAAATAAGCGTAGCCAGTAGTAGCTCGACAATCGTAAAGCCATGATCTTTATCGGTTGGTGTTAGCTTACGCATCTATTGATATATCCTGTAGCTTAACTGCAAGCGATCTGTTGTTTTTCCACTGATGTCGATCCACGTCTCTGCAATCGTAAAAGTATTGCCGCTTCGGGTTGTCTTTAGCATAAAAAGTGGTTGGGGCGAGCTGGAAGTGGCGACTGCGCCATTTACGTCCAGGGTGCAATTCTGGTTTTGTGGCGCAACTGTAGCATCGTACACGTTAACGCCACCGGTTATACAAAAGGTTGTGGGCGGTACTGGGCCGCCTGAAGGAAATACCTTGGATGGGTTGGTTGCAATCACATTTTTGAGTTGCTCGAATTGCGACTCGGCAAACTTGAGCGCAGTTGCCCGCTCTTGCGCGCCGCGCGTGTTCTGCAAGCTTTTGTTTGTGGTCACATATGCGCCGCCAAGGACGAGGGTAATGACTGCAATTGCAATCAGCACTTCGACAATCGTATCACCGCGTTCGGAGCTGTGTTGACGGAAGAAAATCATGTGCACGTCCTATCCCCATTAAAAACGGTAAGAGTCACCGAAAGTGGATGGCCATGACCGCCAATGACAACTAGGCCAGATTGATTGGTACCGCCGCTCGCGAAACAAATAGAAACGCCATTCACGGGATTGACCGGGCTGGTCTTTAGCGTCGCATTTATAGCATCAACTGCCGCCACCTGCGAGGTGTCGGTATTGCTCGTGTTTATTGGAACGACATTCATTTGCTGCGAGCCTGAAGTAAGCAAGTCGCCCGTTTGCACCCCCGGGAAGCTGGTGGTAAAAGCTACCGCACCGACATGCACACGGCCAGCGCCGTTGTCGTACCACATGCCGTCTACCGAAGCAGCGTTACCGACAGTGCTTAAGCCATCTTGGACCGTAATATTTGTACTAGCGCTGGGGAGAGAAGGCTGCAAGGTTGAAGGAGCAACCACTAACGGGAGGGCATCGCTCAGGCTTTGAGATTCCTGCCCGTCAGATAAACGCTTCTGTAGCCCAGTGATGGTATAAATCTGATCCTGTTCTGGATCGGTGCCGTGCACCTTAAATTGCATCGCCTTGCCCACAAAAATACAACCAGCATTTTCCCCTTGCTTGTTGGGCGCAGCATTGCTAATGACCGGACCGCTCAAACCTGCTGTACACGAAAAATTTTTAATATTTGGATAATACCCGATGGCAACCTCATTCATGATTTGCTGAATCTGTGACTTAATTTGCTGAATACCCTGATCAAAGGCTGTTTGATTCTGTTTGCCGGCGATAAGCAGGGCTGCCGATGTAAACAGCGCCCCGGTAATGATAAGTACAACCAACACTTCTATGACGGTAAACCCCTGATCATTGCCCGCTGCAAAGAGACGGCGCCATGCGTGCCGAAAAAAATGCAGTGATTGGCCAGTAGGTTGTAGGCCCCCCATATGTCTTAAAGTATACCATAAGCAGCTTCCAGGTAACGTACGTATTTAAGGCGATAGCAACCCTATATAGCTGTTCGCTAGTGACGATCCGAAGAGCTGAACGCAGACCATACCGGCCAGAAGTAGTGGCCCGAATGGCAGATGGCTTTTACGATTTGCCCTGCCCATCACCACAAGCGGAAGAGCGGCGAGCAAGCCTATAAACGAGGCTAAAAAGAGTACCAGGAAGGCCTTTACGGGCCCACCAGCGAGCAAGCCTAGGACGATACCGAGCTTCACATCGCCGAAACCAATCCACGCGCCCGCGGATATTTCATACAGTATCCAAAATACGCCACTCAAGACAAGCACCCCAAGCAGACTCCCAACAGCGCCTCTCCAGGATTCATGAAAAAACAACCAACTAACCAGCACTTGGATAATCGCCAGTGCAACGAGCGGGAATACGATCTTATCAGGTAGTAAAAACCAGCGTATATCGTACAATGCGAGCGCAACAAAGCCAACGATAAAAACCAGCCACATACTAAAAATGAAAATCCCCTTCCCACTCAGAACATACGGCCAAAAAGAGTAGGACACTACAAATAAAACGGGCACTGCCAGTTCAGTAAGCGGCGTGTCTGGTATGGATTTATGACAATAGCGGCACTTGCCGCGTAAAAATACCCAGCTTATAACCGGTATAAGATCTAAAGCTGCCAGTTGGTGGTGGCAGTGCGGACACTCCGACCGTTCGCTCACCCAGTCCCTATGCTCATGCAACCGCCATACTAGCGCGTTCACAAAGCTGCCAAAGCATAGACCCAAGACGATAAGCACGACCACAATCATGGAGTCATCGTATCATAATCACTACATAACAGACGAACCCCTTTCGGAGTTCGTCTGCATTTGTGCCGTATCTAGAGGACCTAGACTATGAGCCGGATTCCTGACACTGTACCTGCGTACCACCGCCAGTCTCTACCGAATAGAGGGCTACAACACTGCGTGAGCTAGCACTTGCTGTCGTTGCAGTCGTACCATTACACTTCAGATAATTTGCGATGAGGGCAGCATCCACCGAAGCAGGCGCGCTTGGCGCACTACCAGGAGCGGTAGCATTGTACGTATAGCTAATATTACCAGTGGTGTAGAGGCCAAGCTTTACATTGGCGATGAACGGACAGTTAGCGGCTGTCGAACATGCGCCGCTGGCTGTTGGCAGTGCACCAGCGTTGTTGTTCGTGTACTCACCAAAAGCGCTGAGCGTGTTGCCGATATCGTTTTTGCGCTGCGTGTTGCGCGAGTTACGTTGCAGAGCCGGTACGGCCAGGAACACAACGAGCAGGATCAAACCGGCAATTGCCAGCACGATCAAGACTTCGATAATCGTGAACCCCTCATCTGCTTTATGTTTTCTTAGATGTGACAGCATGTAACATGCCCCCTTTGCTGTTGTTAAACTTCTTATGTTTGAATGATACGAAAGCTATGCATAAAATGCAATAGATTTGCGCTGCGGAAAGTGAGCAAAAGCTCATCATTAACAAAGAACGCTTGTTGCACTGCTGAAATTATTGGACGAAGGACTTGCCTGCTAAACCGTAAATAGGCAATAGCACTGCGGCGACAATAATAAAGGCGACCACACCGAGGATAACCATGAGGACTGGCTCGATGATGGTAGAGATAGATTTTACTTGGTCATCGACTTCTTTTTCGTAGTATTCGGCGGTTTTCCCGAGCATCTGCTCGAGCGAGCCCGATTGCTCACCAATGCGTATCATATTGGGCACCAGTTGCAAAAAAGTAGCATCGTTTTGAATTGAGTCCGATAGCGCTTTGCCGCCTTTTACTTTGTCTGCGGCTCTGTCCAGGGATTCTTTGACGTGGATGTTGTCAACTGCTTCGCCGGTTATTTCGAGCATTTGAATAAGTGGCACACCACTTGCGACTAATGTCGTGCCAGTACGGGCAAAGCGTGCCATATACATCTTCATAAAGAGTGGCCCGACTGGCCACGCCTTCATCTTGAGTCGGTCAATCACCCGCCGGCCGCCAAATGTGCGAGCCCAGCGAGTAGTAAAGAAGATTAAAATACCCAAAACGATGAGTACAATCCACCAGTCATGAATAATGAAATCCGAGATACCGAGCAGGATCCGGGTAATGAGCGGCAGGGTCGCACCTGGCAAGCCATCATATAGTATTTTTACCTGGGGCAGCACTTTGACGATCATGAAGCCAACGACACCGAACATTACTATCAGCACAATGATGGGGTACACCATGGCGCCGCGAACTTTGCTGATAAGGTCAGCATCTTTTTCCTGTTGAATCGCCAGGCGCTCCAGTGCTTTATCGAGCGTACCAGAAGCTTCGCCAGCCGCGACCAGGCTGATATATACGCGGTTGAATGCCTGTGGATGCTTGGCAAAGGCGGCTGAGAGTGTAGAGCCGGCCTCAACGTCAGCAATTACTTTACTAATAATGATCTTAAGGGGTTTGCTCTGCGTTTGCTCGTTTACTGTACGTAACGACTGCACGAGCGGCAAGCCAGCGTTTATCAGCGTGCTCAGTTGGCGCGAAAAAAGCACTTTGTCTTTAATTTTGACGCGATTAAGCCGGCTGCTTAGGCCGGTAGCGGCTTTCTCGGCCAGTTTGATATCGATAGGCACGAAGCCTTCTTGGCGAATGAGACGGCTAGCAGATTGTTCGTCGGCAGCTTGCACCTCAGCCTTTACGTATTGGCCGGTACCTGGGTCGCGGGCAGTGTAACGAAACGAAAGCATTGGTCTTCTTGCCTACCCTCTCATCAATCGATCAAGTTCATCTGAATCTACTGCCACCATCTTGGCGTCGTCATAGCTAATGGTGCCGTTGTGGATAAGGTTTACCAAAGTCTTATCCATTGACTGCATGCCAAATTCGGCGCCAGTTTGGATAACCGCTTCTAGCTGGTGGGTTTTACCCTCTCGGATAATGTTGCGGACGGCCGGTGTAGCAATGAGGATTTCTGCTGAAGCAATGCGGCCGCCACCGATCTGCGGGATAAGGCGCTGAGACACGATTGACATTAAGATATTGCTGAGCTGGGAACGAATCTGAGGTTGTTGGTGTGGTGGGAAGACGTCAATCATACGGTCGATACTTTGAGCAGCGCTGTTGGTGTGCAGAGTAGCAAACACTAAGTGGCCTGTCTCGGCAATGGTGATGGCTGAAGCAATAGTTTCAAGATCGCGCATTTCTCCGATAAGTACCACGTCTGGGTCTTCGCGCAGAGCGCTCCGTAAGGCTGCGGAAAATGAATAGGTATCGTAGTGTACTTCACGCTGCACAATCACCGATTTCTTAGAGCGATGGGTGTATTCGATAGGGTCTTCAATGGTGATGATGTGTTCGGCGCGCTCCATGTTGATCTTATGGATCATAGCGGCAAGGGTTGTGGACTTACCGGAGCCCGTGGGGCCAGTTACCAGCACAAGTCCCCGGGGGTAGTCAGCGAACTTACTGACAATTGGCGGCAATCCAAGTTGCTCGATGGTTAAAATCTCGTTGGTTATCAAACGTAGCGCAGCGGCCAGATTACCGCGCTCGTGGAAGGCATTGACACGGAAGCGACCAAGCTCGCCGAATGCAAAGCTGAAGTCAAACTCTTTGTCCTTTAGGAGAATCTGCTTTTGATCTTCGTCGAGTATGGCAAAAATCAATGTTTCAACAGCTTCGTCGCTCAATACATCGGCACCAGCGACCGGCATCAACTTGCCATCTACTCGAATCATGGGCGGCAGGCCGACTTGCAGGTGCAGGTCGGAAGCTTTCTTTTTTACTACTTCTTCGAGGAGTACTTCGATTCGGGGTGTGTTTTGCATATGTCTTTGTCCGCCTTCTCGTTTTTAAGCGCTATCGGCGCTTGCTACGCGGTTAATTTCGGTAAGGGTTGTACGCCCTGCCAGCGCTTTAAAGTAGCCATCCTGGCGCATGCTGACCATTCCTTGGGCCTGGGCAGCTTTTTCGATTTCGGCGCTCGTCGCATGCTTTAGGATAAGCTCCTGGATCGGCTCGGTGACGTTAAACACCTCGTAGATACCCATGCGGCCCTTATATCCATTGGGCGCCTCGGGGCTATCTTTGCCCTTGGTTAAAGTATAAGCGTTTTGATTGCTGAGTGGCAAGGTCTCGTAGCCTAAATCGGTGGCAAATTTAGGCATATCCTCGGCGTTTTTAGGCAGTAAGTGACCGATTGTCTTTTTGATGGCTTCAGTTTCGACTTTGTCGGACTCATACGTTTCATTGGTGGTGCTGACGCGCCGTACCAGGCGCTGCCCAATAACGGTGCGTACGGTACTGGCAATAAGAAACGGCTCGATGCCCATGTCAAGCAAACGCGGCAAAATACCGGCAGCAGAGTTGGTGTGCAGCGTGCTAAATACGAGGTGGCCGGTAAGGGCGGCCTGAACGGCCAGCTCGGCCGTTTCTTTGTCGCGGATCTCCCCCACCATGACGACATCGGGGTCCTGACGCAGGATAGAGCGCAAGCCGTTTGCAAACGTTAACCCAACATCAGCATTCACCTGGATCTGGTTAATACCGGGCATCTTATACTCGACCGGATCCTCCAGCGTGACAATGTTAATAGCATCGCTCTTTACTTCCTGCAAGAGCGCATACAGCGAAGTAGACTTACCCGAACCAGTTGGTCCGGAGGTAAGGATCATACCGTTGCTGCCCTTGAGCCCTTCACGAATAGTGCGTAGCGCTCGGCCGGTGTAGCCCATATCTTCCAGCTTGAGGCTCGTGCCGCTCTTATCGAGCAACCGGATAACAACTTGTTCTCCCCAAACTGTGGGGCTGATAGCAATACGTAGGTCGATATCGCGTCCTGAGACACTCACGGTGAATTCACCGTCCTGAGGAATGCGGTGTTCGTCGATCTTCAGATTAGCCAGAATCTTGATGCGGGATACGAGGGGTGGCTCGGTGCTTTTAGGTAGTCTCAGTACCTCGCGGAGAATACCGTCAATCCGGCAACGGATTTTTAATGAGTCTTGCAGGGGTTCGATGTGTACGTCGCTTGCGCCATTTTTTGCGGCATATTCCAAAATTGTGGACAATGCCTTGCTGATTGGCGAATCCTGCACGATGGTTTTTATATTAGCCGCTTTGCCGCCTTCTTTCGGTGCAGGCGCTGCCTCTTCAGCTTGATCTGCAGTCGCGGAAGAACTAGAGCTGAGCCCGCTGATTTCACCAACCACTTGCTTGGAAATGTTCGCCTGGTATTGCTTGAGCACCTGGCGAATACCCGCCTCGGATGCGGCATACACCTTCAGTGGACGACCAATCTTGTTGCTTAAGAAGTCGACCGCTTGCACGTTATCGGCGTCAAGCATCGCTACCACGAGACGGTTCTGCATCTCCCCCAAGGGCACGGCCATATACCGTTCAGCAACATCCTCTGGAAGCAATTCTAGGATTTCTGGTTCAATCTTTGCCGAACTCAAGTTGACATAGGGTACTTTCGCAACTTGTGCTATGGTCTTCGTTAATGTTTCTTCGCTAACTTTGCCGTCGCTTACCAGCAGACTTAATAGCGGAATACTCTGCTTAGCAGCCTTGTCTTTCACTTCGGCAAGCTGTTCTGCAGATAGAGCGCCACTTGCGACTAATGTTTCCTCAACCTGCTTTTGGGCGGCAGTGGATAAAACGCTCATGTACTGCCTCTATACCTTATTGTGGTTTGCTGTTGAATGGGTTGGGGTTATTATTATTACCGACTTGTACGGGAAGCGTGGGATTTATTGCATTAGAATTGAAATAACGCGACGGTGGACTGGGGAAATTAGCCGTAATAGGATCCACAACTTCGGCAGTTTGTTGTCTATTCTTGGGCGATGAGAAAAACAGGTTCGACACAAAAAGCGATACGATGGCACCAATAAAAACCATTACGAGGACAAGGGCGATATCCTTTTGTTTCATTTCACTACCTCGTTCGTAATGTTAAGCGTTTTACCAGGCTGATAATAGGTCTGGGCGGTAAACGTGGCGTTCATACTGCTCTCGTCGCCGGATAATTCGATCGTTTGGACCTGAAACGGACGAATGGAATGCAGGAGAACGTCGTTGAGATTTTGGATTAATTGGTACGGCCCATTGACATTAACCTGGAAAGGCATGGCAACGGCGGTCGGTGTAGGACTCGTTTGTTTATTACCTTCTGTAGCTTGTAAGTCGGTGCCCGTGATGGACAAAATCTTTAACTGTTGGTTGTTGATTATCTTCTCTAGGCTCGTAGTAAGTGCTGGAAAATCATAGCTGCTCGGCAACGAGTCAAGGATCAAGGTCGCGTTATCACCGTCTTGCGCGTCAGTCCCGCCCGCATTGCCACCCAGAACATTAGGATTCTGCGCAACAAAAGAATTGTATGACGCCTGGAGGTTGTCGCGGGCATTCAGATCGGTTTTTAGCTGAGCGAGCGCTGTCTTTTTGGTAGAAATCACTCTGTTTTGGTATGCCATTTGGCTGAGTAGTGATTTACCTGCTACCAAGGTAAATACAAAAATAAATGCTGCAATAGTTGTCGCGGCAACCATGTTGCTATTTGCTTTCCCGATCAACGCTCGCTTGGTAAATGCCGTCGTGCGCGCCATATCACTGTCCATCCGTCTTCTTAAAAAGTGCTGGACTTGCCGCGCCGCCGCTATCACGAGTGGTGACATTTGGCACGGTGAGCGTGACGTCGGAAGCTTCACTGAACAAAGCCGGGTCGAAAGCAAGTGAAATGGTGTATGTGGCGCTCTTGCTATCACGGCCGAAATTACTGAGAACAACACTAGAGAATGCCGGACGTTCGGCCGCGGGCGCAACCGTTGTGTGATATGTGGCAAATTTAAGTGCATCGGCAAAACCGTTAACAGTGCTCAGTGAATCAGCAACTCCGGAAATTTGGATGGTATGCAGGCCGAAGTCAGCATTCAGGCGGGTAATGCTGGCTGCCGATGGAGTTACTTGAGTCATAAAACCATACAAACGACTAGTGACGGGCTTGGCGTTATGCAGCGAAGACAATGAGGCGAGCTGGTTTTGCACAGTTAACATCCGATTTAAATTCGGGGTACTTTTGAGCTGAGAACTATCCTTTGTTATATCACGGCTTAGGTCACTAATGTTTTTCTTTTGCAGTCCAAATACAATCATCATAAGGATAGTAAGCGTCGCCACCGATGCCAATGTGACGACTGTTGAACCCAGCATAACCAGGTGTTTTTGCCGCCTAGCTTTTAGATATTGTATCTTGATGTCGGGGAGTAAATTAAACTGAATCATTCGTTTCGCTCCGCAAGTCCGGCAGCAACACCGAAATGGTTAGAAACTGCCAGCAGTTCGTTCTGACGCTCCGGGGCGAATGACACATTACGCCAAGCGTTACCAATCTCTACCTCTATGCCAAATTTATTGGCAAGATACAGGGGGAACTCTGGCAAAGCCGATGCCCCGCCGGTTACGATAATACGACTCACTGGAGCGTTCACGTAACGGCTCTGGAAAAATTTGATCGACTTGTCTATTTCACTGGTAAGCATATCGACGGTGCTGATAATCGCTTCGTAGATTCTACCTTCCAGTTTGTCTTTCGCCATACCGAACTTGAACACAAATTGCCTGGCTTGTCTGTCGTCGATGTTCAGGTTCTGGGCGGCGGAGCGAACAATTGCTTCGGCTCCGGTCGGAATGGAACGCGTCAACCGGGGTGCGCCGTTCATGGTTACGACAAGATCAGTACTCTTGCTGCCGATATCCAGAACCATTTGTGGTTGAAAATTATCGCCAGGGATTAAAGCTCGGGTGAGTGCTAAATTATCGGGTTCGAAAGCAACGACATCCAAACCGATCGACTCGAGCAGGTCAAGACGCTGCTCGACAAAATCATTCTCGACACTACTAAGTAGTACTTCAACTTTCGTTTTATCTTTGGGGGAATCGCCAATCACGGCATAGTCAATCTTGGACTTGTCCAGAGGTGTAGGAATCAGCGAATCAGCCTGATAACGGATGGCTTTGTTCAATTCATTGGCAGGCAGGCGCTCGAAGTCAACCACTGCAGTAAACACACGTTGGGACGGCACGCCAACGGCAACATTTTTAGTATTTAGGTGCGCTTGGTCGATGAGCTCCTTAATGACTTGGGCCAGGCGCTGTTGGTCAGTCTTGGAATCGCTCAGAACAATTTTGCTGTCTACAGGGACATACGCGTAGCGGACCAGACTCTTAACCTGTCCACTGCCATGCAGCTGAACGGCTCGGATCGCGGTCGTGCCAATGTCCAGGCCGAAGAATGACGATACGCCAGATAATAGACTCATTTGATCTGATTATACATAAGCACTACGCCTGTACGCAAGGCCTCTATTTAGAGAATAGGGGGCAGACTGGTAATTGCATCGTAGTCCACGCTTGTTGGACCAGATGTTGGCTGGGGAATCCAGAATGCTGGACCGTAGTTGAAGACTTCGCCAATATTAGGGCTCCCGCTCGACTCACCAGTGCTGCTGGTGCCAACCGTGCCGTTCGTACGTAAAAGCTGCACCTGTTGAGCAACGAAGGCGCCGTTCACTGTTAGCTTATTATTACAACTGGTAAAGAAATTGGGACTGGTGGGTGCTACGGGCGTCTGGCCTGCTGCACAGGTGTAGATAGTACCTCCTTGAGCAATATATGTGCCGTCGAGCTGTGTCACACCGCCATCAATATAGATATTGCCTTTAGCAACAATCTCAAGCAAAGGTATCTTATCTACGGTCCAACTGCCTAAGTAGGTTATTTTACCGTTGATAATGACATCGCCATTTACATAGATGATTACTTTTTGACCAGCTGCTAACGTGTCGTTGCCAAATGTTACTGGACCAGATGCTGTATATGGACCATTTAAGGAAGCGAGCGGATGAGAGGCCGGCAAAACCGCACCGCTTGGCGTGCCGTAATAGTTGGCCATACATGGCAGGGTACCAAGGTTGCCGCCGAAGCTGCTTGGTAGTGCAGTAGATGTGTTAGCAAATGCTAGTCCACTCGGGGTAGACACAGCGCTAGCCGCGTTGCCCAGGTTGGTAGCAACATCGTAGATTTTATCGAGTGCCAGGGCAGCATATTGCACACCTGCTCCGCCGTAGCCGCCACCCGCTTCTCTGTTCCAGCCCACAATACCAGCCTTTACCACTGTGCTACAGCTGGTGGGCTGGGGGTTACCGGCGGAAATATCCCCTCCGTAAGTACGGAAGTAAGGTTTAGCTGCAACAAATACGCAGTCCTCCGCACCGGCCGTACCACCCCCGAGCGATATTGGATTAATGTACAATGACCGGCAAATAGTGGTATTTGCGGTTGTTGCCGTGACTGTTTCGGTCGCAATAGTTGGGTTGCTAAAGGGGCCGACCACGATAGGACACGATGTTCCAGGCCCCGGTCCAGCAAGCACCTCCCCGCCACCAACTGGCGGATGGCGGCCGCCAAACGTCTGTGCGTAGGTCGTGCAGTTTGTCGGATCACTTGCGCCGCTTGTTGGATTGCTAATGATGTAATTAAAGGTAATCGAATCGCCTGGCTCTACGACGTTACCAGGTGGCGAATGGCTGACAATGGGCTGCAGGTTGAATGCCGCCCGCGGTATATATTGATACTGTAAGTTGTAGCATACGCCGGCGGCGCGTCCGCCCGGATCTACGGTGTCGAAGATCCCTTTGTCGGCCACCATTACACCCAGCCAGTTCGTTCCTGCGTTGAGGAAGCTCTTCACCGCTGTCAGGTCCAACGACACTTCGCCAACTGTAGATGTCGAATATGCCCCTACTGCTCTGCCGTTCACATAGACTTGCAGCCAGTCGTCGGCATATGCCTGGAAATACAAATGAGTCGTGCCCTGCCCTAGCCGGGTTATATCCGTAGCGCTCAAATTGAAACTATCCCGCATGAGCGTTACCCCATTCGAGTAAAGCTTGGTTGACTGCGCAGTGCCGCCCGGATATTGATCAAAGTACAACCCTTTCACCCATGCACCGCCTATATCGCCGGCAGTTTGCGTTAGATAAAACTGATCACTGTTATCCGGACCTGGCGCGCCCCAAACAGCCCGAGCATTGCCGCCTATAAGCGACCCGTTTGAGCATCCGGCCATTACATTAGACCACGACCCGTAAGCCCCATGCCAGGCCGGGGCTGGGAGGCCTGTCGCCCAAAGGCCTTGCGCATCCGGATGAATCCACGCGCCGCCGCTCACGACTCCATCGCTGGCATTGGTACCAGCATCCACATAGCGATCGAAGCAGTTTGAGCTGAGATTCATTACGTCACCGCTGTAAGGGCCATACTGCGGTTGCCAAGGCAGAGCCTTATAGCCAGTAGCATTTGGTGGACAACCATCACTGCGTTTTGGCCAGTTGAGTTGATTTTTGGGGATATTTCCATAGCCACGCAAGCTATACCAGCGCGTTTGGAGTGAACCCGACGAGCTAGTAACCATATTCTGAATGACGGTTGCCGCTGACGCCGATCGCGCGGGCAACATAACCGATAAAGCCGACAGCAGCCCTATTATTGATACGAAGGCTACCATCGACCGCGTTGTTCTACATTTAAAGATCATAAGCTACCGTTAGTACATGGTTCGTTTTCGAATTATAAGACAGATTGGCGTGCGTCCCTGCCTTTAAACCGCTGGCGGTGGCTGTTGCATAGGTAGCTCCCTTGGTATATGTAGTTGCGGACGTAACAGTCAAAGTAACGGGTTGGTCCAAGCCATTTGCTAGAAATTTCATGGTTGTACCATCGAACGATTGTACTAGTCCTCCTAATGCCACGGTTTCGTGTGCTTCGTCTATCTGTTGCTGTGTTATAGCCGGATACACGGGGTGATCAAGCGATTTTTCGATCTTAGCGATTTTAGCAGCAAGCTCTTTGGATTGCTGATGCCTATGCCACTGCCATCCCCCGAGGCCGCCGGCTATTCCGAGTACGATTACCACGCCAGCCGCAATTCGAAACTGCTTGGTCCTCCACCAATTATGACGCGGCTTAAAGCTACCTTGGATTATTGTTTCTGTCATACCTGTCTACACCAATAATAAAACAAAAGCGGCTTGATTTGAACTCTTCGTGTGACTTTATAGAATGGGCGGCAAACTTGTGATCGAGTCGTAATCTGTACTTGTGGGCCCCAAAGTAGGCTGTGGAATCCAAAAAGCCGGACCATAATTGAATGTTTCGCTGATATTTGTACTTGTATTGGGTTCTGTGGCGCTACTTCCCCCAAGGCTGCCGTTGGTACGCAACAGCTGCACTTGCTGAGCAATAAACGCGCCATTTACGACTAGCCTGTTGTTGCAGCTCGAAAAGAAACTGGAACTACTAGGCGCAACCGGCGTTGTTCCTGCTGCACAGGTATAAATGGTGCCCCCCTGTGCAATATACGTGCCATCGAGCTGCTTTACTCCACCATCAATATAGATGTTACCTTTGGCTATAACCTCCAGCAGGGGTATCTTATTCACCGTCCAGTTACTCAAGTACGTAATATTGCCATTGATAACTACGTCTCCATTCACATATATGATCGTCTTTTGACCAGCTGCTAACGTGTCGTTACCAAATGTTACGGGGCCAGTAGCGACGTATGGACCGTTTAAGGATGCGAGCGGATGAGAGGCCGGCAAACCAGTGCCGCTTGGCGTCCCGTAGTAGTCTGGCATGCATGGCAGCACCGGGCTGGCGCCGAAGTTGCCGCCAAAACTGCCCGGGGCAGATGTTGCAGTATTGGCGAAGGCCAGGCCGCTCGGTGCACTTACAGCGCTTGACGCATTCCCTAAGTTGGTGGCCACATCGTAAATCTTATCGAGTGCCAGGGCAGCATATTGCACACCTGCTCCGCCGTAGCCGCCTGCGGCCTCGGTGTTCCACCCCACAATGCCCGCTTTTATGGCTGAGCCACAACTCCCAGGTTGCGGGTTGCCTGCTGAAAGATCGCCACCATACACGCGGAAATAGGGCCTGGCAGTGACATACACGCACGCCTCGTACCCCAGCGGACCGCCCGATGGCTTGCTGGGATTAACGTACAATGATCTACAAACCGAGCTGTTAGCCGGCACGTTATTTACTGTTTCGTTTCCTAGATTTGTTGTGCCAGGACTAAAAGTACCAGTGCAGGCAGGCCCAACGGGCGTCCCCCCGCTGCTGTCGGCTGGGCTCGGGATAGTGTGAAAACCAGGAAATATATTGGCGTACATGTTGCAGGCGATGCCTGTTGCTGTACTCGGCGTACTATTAGAAACGCTGTAGCCAAAAGTAATAGAGCTACCGGCATCAACGTAGCTGCTATTTGGAAGAGGGCCGCCATTCTGAGAAATAGTTATGCTGGGCGTTACATTATAGCTCGGCACGGCGGCAGGCTTGCTGAGCGGCTTTATGGTACCCATGGGATTTAAGCAAAGGCGCCGGGCCTTCCACAAAAGATTCCCGCTTTTATCAAAAAACTCGATGTGGTCGTACCGTGCTGTAGCGCTGCCACATCCTCCGGTGGTATTGCCAGGGCTAATAATAAAAGGGGCAATATCGTTACGATTTACCTGGTAAATTGAGTTGTAGTCGCCGCAGTGCATATAGTCGCTATGGAACCAGTCGATGTGACCGTTCTGACCGAACGATTGGCTGCCGTTTTCGCTGGCATTAGCATAGCTCTTTACACGACCTTCAAAGTCGAGGATCTGTGCGGCAGTGACTGTCCTCGCAGCTCCCGTGCTAAGTGGCGGTGCGGGGAGCGGCGCGCCTATTACGATACGAATGACAAACGCACCTTCAGTGATGCGCTGTCTGTTGCCCGACTTGTAATCGCCCTCAATCATAGTAATAAAAGCTTGCGCCGTATTGACGCTGGCGGGCACGCCGGCGGCGCGGACATTGGGACCGAAGTCTTCGTAGGTGTTCGAAAAATAACCGCACCACTCATTGCGGCCAAACATAATGGGCGGCGGTTTACACGTCCCTACCGTTCCGGCCGCGGCGTTCTGCGCAAGCGATGGCAGCGCGACTCCTAAGGCCGAGACGGCAACAAGGGCAGCCACCAAAAAAACAAGTAGACGGCGCACGTATTTCATTGCTGCTCCAGTTCATCGATGCTCGCTTGAATGGCAGCGGCGTCATTTCCCGTTTGGCCATGCTGGATTTTAGCGTAAGCTAGCGCAATCTTATACTCGGCGAGCGCCTGGTCTTTCTTGCCTAGTCGCTCGTAAATTGTGCCTATAGCGTATGCATCCGGTTTGGCAGTGGAGGGATCCGCCTGATGTTTCAAATCATAATAATGAAGTGCGTCGGCTAGCTTATTCGCGCCAAGCGCGGCTTGCGCCTGTCCTTGATATACTTGGGCCTTTTGCTTGCCACTGGTAGCTAGTGCGGCCATCCCGCCAAGCAAGTTGATAGCATTCACGTCATCACCTCTGTTGTAGGCATCTGTTGACTGGGCGATCGCGGCATTTACTTGCTTGGTGTGCTGGGTAGTAACCGCGTGATTATGCCAATGCACCCCACCCCCTACTAATGCAACTACAAAAACCGCGGCGATACCAAGATTGCGCGTCGTAAACCACCCCTTATATTGGACGGGATTCAGTTGTCCTACTACTGGTTTATCCATAAACCTTATGGTTATAATACTCTCCCTCTGCCTCTGTGTTAAGACTACATAAGATCAATTCTATATGCATCTGGATATGGAATTGACTGTCCAGCAATAAAGTGCTAATGTAATTAGTAGCACTACAAAAATAAAGGTAGCAATAAAGATGGCAGTTACGTACGCCGAAGCCCCAACGCAATCACCAGCAAATCCCGTTGATGCACTGCTCGCGGCAGAGTTCAGTGAAACAGCGTTATGGCGCGAGAATCGCGACGTGCCCGAGACAATACGTCGTATAGACCAGAGGGGTTATGAGCAGGCCATGCCAGCGATCGCTGCAGTATACGGAGCACGCGTCGTAAACTCTCAGGAGCGCACTTTTGGCCAACGTGTGCAAGTAGAGATGGCGAGCCTGGGAACTATGATAAAAATCCAGAAACGTCTCAGTGAAACCGTTTTGGCGGGTGAGCATATCCACACCTCCGTGCTGGTAGACCCACCAGAGCCCGCTTTAGCTGAAAAATCCGTTGCGAATAATACAGTCTGGCTAGAAACAATCGACGACGAACATTGGGGGGTGATGTATAGCGGAGAGGTAGGTTTGGGTGATCACAAAATATACATTAAACACGACTATGCCGACGACCATACTGTTAATATGTCGCTAATGCCCGGTGAGCTACAGGGTTTAATGTCGACTGCCGCCAAGTATGAGCTAGCCTGGCGTAAAGGATATTTACAAGGCAAGCATGGACAAATATATCATGGCAACGATAGCAACTCCCCCGCAGTCAATAGCTATCATGGCCTTACTGAGACTAGCGGTACCGCCAAACTCGACACTCTGAGTAATACGCCCGCATATGTAGAACTTCTGGGTTATATGATGGAGGGCGAGTCTGGCGAGTCGCAATTAGCAAAACTCACCACTATAATGGAGTCGGGTGTAATAAATGACTTAACCAATAGTGTAAGAATCCTACAGTCGCAGACGGCTGACCTGCTTAACTTTACCACCCTCCACGCTACTGGCCGCAGCACCACACCAGAGGCTATACAAAGTGCTGTGCAAGCCGTGTTAAAAGGCACAGCTCGCGTAGCTAATAAGCTCAATGGACGGCCTATTGAAGGTACCGGAGCTATTGAAGTCCTTACTCCTCCCCCCACTGAAGAGGGTGCCTACCAGGCAGTTACTCCCAAATCGTCGAGAAGGATACGCTTTCTAGGCGCCCTGGCAACATGGTTAAACCGACACTAGGGAGAACACTATGTCAGTACCTCTCAACGAAACACTAGCGCCAAAAGACATACCAAGAAATATTCAGTTGCCGGTAGCAGCGCTTATTGGGAGCGGAGCGGAGACAATGCAACTTCCTGAGCGTCTATACGGTGAGGTACGCCAATATAGATCACAGGTTACTTATGAAGGCGCGGTACGTGGCGCACAGGACGTAATTGGCGACGAAAGCCATACCATGAGAATTATGAAAAATGCCGTTTCTCCCCATGGGGAACGAGGTCTTATCACAGGGGACGGAGTCCTAATTGGCGACCTTGTCACCCGGATAGCTTCCGACCGTGTGGATATTGCCATGCTTGGCAGAATGATTGGCGTTGGTGACCTGCTACAAAAAACTCGCACACTAAAGCGCGGAGAAGCATTACATCTTGAATCCGGCAAAGGCTACACTTTAACAGCCGATGCCTACCAAGATGGACGCTCTAGCTGGCGACTCCAATTGGCGGAAGGACTTGATCAAGCCGGCCGCGAATCAGCAGTGGATGCACTTTCAGATACAATGAAAACTCTTGCCGATCCCATGGCTACTACTCGTGCAGAGTTAAGCGCAGGACTCAGCACTGACCGTCCAATCGTATATAGCTCAGAATCCTTTCATTGGGCCCAAGATGCAGATACAATCATGAACTTCCTAGATCGAGCTGCCATCCCTGTAAACTGGGATGATAGTCCTGCAATGCAGCGAGCCAAGTTTATAGAATATCTATACAGTCTACCGGCGCACTATCCAGGAGACGAAGTGACAATCGGAAAGCTTCAACGTACAGGTATATATTTCGACGAGCGTGGCAAAATTCAGAAGGTACTCATTCCCGTAGCTAATGCTGGTGTCTATTTCGGATTGCAATCTGCTGATACTACGCTTGCAGGAGACCTAACAGATATACCCTTAAAGATCGGCATGGAGGTATATGCCGATGAAGCATATGCTGGACGGAACTTCATTGACAGACACTATGAGGTCAGTAACCCCTTTGTAGAGACGGAAACCGCAAGCCAATTGCTTGGATCTTTTGAAGCCGCAGGCTTAGAGATAAGCGCACAACTTATGGGAATAATAAGCGAGACTGATATAGATAAACTCTTCGGCCATGGATATGCTGCGCTGACGCGCGAGATCGCCAAAATCGTGAACGACCCTGAACGAGGGCTAGATCATCTTTTTGATACTACAGACGGCGCGATTAGCGAAAAAATACGATCACTTGTAGACGTTCAAGATCCTGCAGCTCAAGTGGTTATTGAGCTGCTTAAAGGCGTCGTGGACCGCGCAATCGATCCCAAAGGTTTGCCCGTGTTAAAACCTTCGCAGCGACGGGTAAAGATACGCGATGGCTCGTGCAAAGATATAGAAATATATCTTGCAGACGGTAAAATGGTCGAAAGCGTACCGCGATTACTACACTCAAGCTATGAACGCCCTACCACTATGACGTTAGAGCCTAGTTATCTCAATGGGGTCCGGCTTCCGGCCGGAACCCTCCTTGCAAAGGAAGAAGACGGGTATCTCATGATGCGTGTTACCTCTTATGCTTTTAAAGAAGAGGTTGCGACCCAGACCTTCGGCATACAAGAGGCAAAAAACAAGAAACATGCGGTGTATGCAAAACGTCAGGTGATACGCTCGCTTATGAACCTGGATCACGTTAGCAACTAAGTGTAATCAGCGAAGGCTGTCTCTGTTATAATTACTGTCTATGAGTTCAGTTCAAATTGGCATTGTTGGGTTACCCAACGTTGGGAAATCGACGTTGTTTAATGCCTTGACTAATAACAATATTTTGGCGGCGAATTATCCGTTTGCGACGATTGAGCCGAATACGGGGATTGTGCCGGTGCCGGATGAGCGGCTGCACAAATTGGGCGAGCTGTACAAAACAAAGAAGATTGTTCCTGCTACGGTAACATTCGTCGATATTGCCGGCCTGGTGGCTGGCGCAAGCCAGGGCGAAGGCCTGGGGAATCAATTCTTAAGCCATATTCGGAGCACCAATGCGATTGTGCAGGTGGTGCGGGCTTTTCAGGACCCGAATGTGGTGCATGTGGACGATCATCTTGACCCTAAAAAAGATATTGCCGTCATTAATACCGAGCTGATTTTGGCCGATCTGCAAACGGTTGATAAGCGGCTGCCAAAGCTTGAAAAAGAAGCCAAAGCCAACCCTAAACTCAAGCCCGAACTCGACACGCTCGTCAGGGCACGGGCTATGCTTAACGACGACCAACCACTATCGAGTGTCAATGACCTGGACCTAGGACATCTGGCAGATTTGCATCTACTAACCGCAAAACCGGTTATCTATCTGTTTAATATGGACGAAGCGGGTGTAAACGATGAGGCGCGTAAACAAGAATTGGCAACACTTATCGCCCCCGCCAAAGCGCTCTTTGTTTGTGCCCAGTTAGAAAGTGAGTTGCGCGGACTGGATGAGAGCGATGCCGCCGAATTGCTGGAAAGCTACGGACAAAAAGAATCGGGATTAGTACAACTCATCCATGCCGCTTACGATGTACTCGGCCTGCAGAGCTACCTGACTGCTGGTGAGCAGGAAGTGCGGGCCTGGACTATCAAAAAAGGTGCGACCGCACCGCAGGCTGCAGGTGTTATTCATGGCGATTTTGAGCGCGGCTTTATTGCCGCCGAGATTGTTACCTATGATGATTTGATCGCGGCTGGAAGCGAGCAAGCCGCCAAAGCCGCTGGCAAATTGCGAACCGAGGGCAAAACCTACGTGATGCAGCCCGATGACATCGTCGAATTCCGTTTTAACGTTTCTAAATAACTTAGTAAAACTTCGGGTAGCGCCGGCGCCGCATCAATATCGGCACCCGGTTATATGGATTCAGCGGAAGCGACTGCATTAACTGATTGCCCTCCCCCTGCATAGCTAAACCGCCCACGAGCGGGGCGGTTTGTTGCTGGCTGGCGAGCGGAGCGGGTTGGAACTGCTGCACCATGTACTGCTGGCGCACCTCCATGACACGCCGCTGGGTGTAATCGAGCATTTTTCGCATTCTATGCTGACTCCAGCTGCTGAATACCAGCTTACGATTTGGCGTCATAACGTTCACAGTGCTCTCCAGCAAGCGAGCGCTGAAATCGATCTCGCTGATCATGTCAAACCGAATGTCCTCTAATGACAAGAACATCGGTTTGCGGTCCACCAGTAATAATCGATGATTGGTGACGCATAGCAAGGCAAAGCCGCCTTCATAGCGGCCGTTGGTACAGCCGTAAATAATTTCATCGGGCATGAGAACGTTAGCGAGCTCACGTATTTCGGGGCGCCCCCACCACCGAAAGTTGCAACCGGCCCGCTTTAGCTGTTCTTCTACAGAGCTAAATGTAACCATCACCCCTCCTTTTCAACTGTCCTCAGTTGTACTCTCAGTATGACTCGGGCCCTCATAAGTGTCGGCAATGTTCGTCACCTTGTTTGTGCGATGTTCGTCACAAGTTGCCTGGGGGCAACACCTATGAGACAATGTAAGGTATGCTGACGGATGAAAGCCAGGTTGCAGCACTTATCAACCTCTTCCATCAGGGAACGAGGCAGTTATATGGCAAAGGCGAATACATTATTCGCCCGGGCAGTCCTCCCGGCGGCGTCTTCTACATCTTAAGTGGCTTGGTAAAAGCTTACGATATTACCAAATACGGCGAAGAAAACCTGCTGATCATCCGTAAACCCGGTGAAATACTGGGTCTTACCTGGGCACTTACTGGTCAGGATAGACATATTATTTACTCAACTCTCGCGCCAACCACGCTCTTGCAGATTAGCCGTGAGCAATTTACCGATTTTCTGCACACCAATCCTAAAGCTGCACTGCCGCTTCTAGATATGCTCGTCGATATGTATCGCCTGCATTCCGAGCGTATCCTCAATCTGGAATATCGCACGGTGCGCGAGCGCCTGGTTTCGTTCTTACTTACCACTTCACGCCGTTTTGGGAAAGAAACCGAGGAGGGTTTGGTGCTGGAAGTGCCTCTAAGGCACCAGGACATAGCCAGTTCAATTAGCGCCACGCGTGAGACAGCCGGGCGAGAGTTATCGGCCATGGAACGCCAGGGCCTCTTAACCAGCGCGCAGTCACGTATCGTGCTCAAAGATATTCCCCGCTTGCGTAAATATCTGGAATAACTAACTTGTCGTTTGCCAGTGGCCGACAATCTGGTTAATAGTTTTGACAACCATCTCGTGTTTAGGAACGTCCTGAGTGTCATAGTAATGGTCGGTGGTTATATAGTCCTCAATGACACTTAAACAAAAGATTTCATCGGCAATAATGTGCATACGATCTACAGCTTGCACACTGGCCAGAGGGGTGGCCACAATCAGACGCTTAATCTTCAGGGGCTTAAAGAACTCCGTGGCGATATCAAGAGAAAACCCATTACTTAAGCCATCAGAGACCAAAATAATAATATGATCTCTAAGCAAATCTTTGCGAATCAGGCCACCTCTACCCAGTAAACGATGCATATCCTGCAGTTTATTCATCTTTTCCTGCTCAATCAGGCTGTGGTACTCAGTAACAAGGTCTTCGATTTCACCCGGCGAATAGGTCTGATTGTAGCTGAATGAGCCGTCTTGTGTAATGCCAGCTATGGCGTCGGGTTCACGAGGTAGTTCAATTGCCTCGCTCATGAGCATTGTCAGTACGCAGCCAAGGCGGAGGGCAATCTGCGCCCCCACCATCACGCCGCCATCACTCAGCGCAACCACGGCACATTGTTCGCTCCTGGCCTGATATTTTTTGGCGACAGCTTCGGCTAATTTTTGGCCGGCTGCAACACGACTGGCAAAATACATACGTGTTTGCAGTGTAGCACGCAGGCATAAGTGTTATCTACAGTCGGTATCTGCTTTCTTAGGTGATCTTGGCTAAAAGATAAAAGCGTTCCAGGTTGCCCTTCGCGCCAGCGACTTCGGAATCAGCTTTATTGATAATCCGGAAGTGCGATTTGGCCCATTCCTCGAAATCTTTTAGGATGTCGCGGCGTATGTGGGCGTTTTTGATGACGCCCTTGTGCTTGAGCCTACTGACTGCTGCCTCAAATTGGGGTTTTACCATAGCGACGATGCGTGTTTGTTTCCCAGACAATATACCAACATACGGCAAGATATCCCGAAGCGATACAAATGAGACATCAATGACAACAATGTCTGGCGTTTCTGAAAGCTCGTGTATATCGCGGATATCTGTTTGCTCGTGGAGCTCGATGCGTGGATTGCCGTGGAGCGAAGGATGGAGCTGATCTTTCCCAAGCTCAACAGCAATGACTTTTTTCGCACCATGCTGCAGCGCATAGTCAGTGAAGCCACCCGTAGAACTGCCCACATCTAACATAACCTTTTCGTTAAAATCGAGATAAAGCGCCTTGGCAACTGAGGCCAATTTCAGGCCAGCGCGGCTCACATACCGCTCTGTAGCCGTCAATACAATGGCGGCATCTTCGGCTACTAAAAAGCCTGGCTTAGTAACTACCAATCCATTCACCTCTACCTTGCCCAGACGGATCCAGTTCTCGGCTTGCGACCGTGTCTCGGTAAGGCCCCGTAACAAAACAGTTTGATCTAGACGCTGTTTAGCCATTTGAGGCTCCTAGCGGAAAAGCTGCAATAATCTCGCAAGTACGCTTATCGGCTAAACGCACCATATGGAAATTGTCGACTAGAATCTTATCGCCTGGCATTGTTCGTTTATCTTCACTCTGCACTGTAACGTGCGCTTGGTAGCCCTTACCTGTCCATACGGTCGGATCGGCCATACTCACACCCAATTGTACTAAAACGGCCAGCAACATCTGGTGTAACTGCGCGACGTGGGCTTGCTCAACAATCAGGTTGACTGGAATAGTATATTCCAGGCCGAATAGTACCTCTGGACCTACGGTAATCTCAAGCGGTGCAATACGCCTGCTCGCTTGAAGCAATTCTTGACGCAAAGTCTGTATTGGTACATCTGACGTAAACCACCTTGCGAGTGTCATGTGCAGCGGCCAACTTCCCCGGTCGAAATACGAACCAACAGGTTCGGGATGCAGCATATGTACCAGCAGTAAATCGCCAGGTTTAGGCATATGTTATACCTTTACGCGTTCGCGGTACGTCCCGCTACTAGTATCTACGGAAATAACATCGCCAGTTTTGACAAAGGCAGGCACACGTATGGTAATGCCGGTTTCTAGTTGCGCGTCTTTGGTGACCGCATTCGCAGTATCGCCCTTCACTACATCCTCAGCATAGGTTACCTTGAGCGGCACATTCTTAGGCAGCTCAATATTAATCGGGCGGTCATTAAAGAATTGGAGCTGCAAGAGATCGCCCTCTTTCATGTAACCGACGCTATCACCTACGAGATCGGCAGGCACTTCGAACTGCTCGAAGGTATCGCCATTCATGAAGTAGAATGTCGTGCCATCGTTATAGAGATATTGGACGTTTTGAGTGGTCACATCGGCCGTATCAAGCTGTTCGTTACCTTTGTAGGTCTTCTCAAGTACCTTACCATCGAGCAGGCTTTTGATACGGACATTAACGATAGAGCCGCCCCGGCCCATAACCTTCTGGTTATACTCGACCACACGGTAGGGCACACCTTCTAATTGAAACAGTGTTCCTTTTTTGAGATCGGTGATGCTTAGTGCCATTGAAACGGCCTCCTATTCTAATCCTGCAATTATTTGTTGCACGCTCGCCGAAAGTAACGCAACGTCGATAGCGCTAAACAGACCATGCTTACTTGCTTCGATGATGTCCTGCTGTAATTGCTCTAACCGTTTGGTGGCTAGGCGGGCGGCCTTTGTTTGCAAGGCTCGGCTTTCAGCATACTCATACTCCTGAGTTTCGAGTCGGGCGTCGATAGCCTGCTGCTTGATGCGGCGCATTAATTCTTGCTCAACATGGCCAAGTGTATCAATATCTGCGTTCGACGCGATATATGCCAGTTGTCTTTCCAGCTCCCTAGTCTGAGTAAGCAGTGATATGTACGCCACCTATCCTCCCCTGTTAGCTATTTGCAACAAACGGCAGGAGCGCAAGGTGACGGGCGCGCTTGATAGCAACGCTCAAACGGCGTTGCTGGCTCTCGGTAAGGCCGGTCTTTTTGCGGGTCTCGATCTGCCCGTACATGTTTACGAAACGCTGCAACGTTTTGACATCCTTATAGTCAAAAAACGGAATGTCTGTTTTGTGCTTAAAAATTTTAGCCATGCTTATGATCCTTCTATGCTTATTGCTCTGGATTCCGGATCAAGTCCGGAATGACAATATTTGCTGTTAAACCTTACTAGAATGGGATGTCGTCGAGGTTGATCGGTTCGTCGCCGATGTCGTCTACAACATCATCCTTCTTTTGGGTGGCTGGCTTGGTCGGAGCAGGTGCGGTGCTGCCCGTGGGGCCGCTATAGCCGCTGCTGGAGCCGCCTGCGCCGCCGCCTACAAAGTTAAAGTCTTCGACAATAACTTCGATTTTGCTGTGCTTTTGGCCGTCTTTCTCCCAAGCGCGCTGCTCCAGACGACCGCTCACCAAAATAGGACGGCCTTTTTGGACATATTGGGCGATAATTTCGCCCGTTTTGCCCCATGCCACACAATCGATGTAGCTGACACTCTCTTGCTGGTTCCCGTCGGCACCCCGCCAAGTACGGTTGACTGCCAATCCAAAACTGGCAACCGACTGGCCGCTTGGTGTATTGCGGACCTCTGGGTCGCGCGTCAGATTACCCATCAGGATAACTTTGTTAAACCCCTTCGCCATTGTATCCCCCTCGCCTTGTTCTTAAGAAAGGCTTATTCTTCGGTTTTTTCTTCTGAGTCGGCTGCTTCGCCGCGTTCGGCTGCCCGCTTGGCTTTTTCGGCTTTCATAGCTTCGGCCTTGGCGATTGCCTTCAGGTCGGGACGGGTAATCAGGAAACGGATTACTTCATCAGTAATGTTCAAGGTACTTTCTACCTTGCGGACTGTTTCTGGTGGGAAGTCGACGCTGTAGATAACATATACTGCAGATTCGTTCTTTTTGATAGGGTACGCTAATTTGCGCTTGCCCCAGTTGTCGACATGGGTCACTTTGCCCTGGTTGTCGGTAAAAATTTTTTCAACCTTAGTGGTCGCTTTTTCCAGATCGATTTCGAGATCTGGGTGGTACAGAACCGCTATTTCGTATTGGTTCATTGTTCCTCCTATGGAATTCGCTTTTATGCGAATGTATGCAAGACAAAATCCTCACACACAGGTTAGTTAATAACAGAGATAATTATACTATAAAGAAGTAGTCTTTGGCAAATATAGGCACGCTGTTGGCTGCATTATACTCCGCTTCAGACTACAGCCGAATGCTGCCATCTTGATTATCCGGAAGACCCAACCTCTCCCTTGCCCGCCGGGTCTTACTGTTCTGGGCAAACCCATAAGCCGTGGCAGACAGTAACAGGAAAGAAAGTCCCTCAAGATACGGTAAAGACGTACGTGATACTTCATGTATCACTGTAGAAATATGCGTGCCTGGCGACACCAGCTTAGCATGGCTTAAAAAGGATGCTGTAAAGCCAGGGCAGGATTGCTCCATATAAAATAATATCGCTTCTTGTTTCTCGAATAGGGTCGAATCCTCGGTGCCCAAAGTGGGATTCTCGGTCATAAGGGTCTCATTTGTCATCGCAACGTCTTCTTGGTCAGAGCTATTGCCATATTGGTCATCTGTCACAGTATTGCCATCGATAGTGGTCTTCGAATGGGAAGCCTTAGCATACCCAGCGTAGGTAAAACCCTTAGGGTTAAGGCCGGCAACCATAGAAGACAGCTTATTGGGCGGAAAGGCGCCAAAACCGCTCATATCGTAGTCGTGGCCATTCTCGTGCGCCACCACATAGTCGTTGTTATGTTTCGTGGGTATAACGATATACGCCCCTTGTAGCCCCTGGGCGGGACTGAAATAGCCATCTGGATCATGTACACCATTGTCTGAGGCGCCCTTTATCTCTCCCACCAAATTGTATTGTAGTGGCCGCATATTTTTTGCGAGGTCATGTTGATCAAGCAGATTATAAAACTTAAGTATGCTTTCGACAGCCCTCTTGCTGTCAGCTATAGAAGCGTTGGGTGTATACGTATAATCCGGATTTAGGTTCGCACTTGCGACAGCATTGAAATCAATCGTAATGGGCAAATCCTTGATAGTCTTTTTGAATGCTATGGCAAGGTCTGCGTAGCTGGCCGCATTCTGCACAGCGGCAAAATCAGCTGGACTAATCCAATTGTCATGATAATTATGAGCGAGCGCTTCAGCCTGTAATGCTGCCTTGTCGCCTTTTAGATAGGAGCCAAACGCCTGGCGCGAGCGGGCCAATGTATCGGCGTCGAAAAACTCCTCTGCTTGATACACGCCATTTTGTTCGTCTGTTCCTGCCGGTAGCACCATCTCCTGAGCTGTATGCATTTTCTTGAGATGCTGTGGTTCGTGTGAATTGTGGGCGGCAGCGCCCGTTGCAACAAGACTGACCGCCGCTATCGCACCTATCTTCCGCGCCCGTTTACGAATAAAAGCACGGACGCGCCCCTCCTCAGCACCTGTAGCTGCTCGCTCGGTATCAGTTGGTTTAGGACGAATAATCCATGCCTGTGCCGCACTATCTTTCGTAGCTCTATCTGCTTCTGACCGTATAGTTAACATAGACTGTCCGTTTTTGGCAGGTATTGTTGCTACGTCTTTGACCTCCACTGTCATACGCGAGAGTAAGGCGCGGCCTGGATCTACCCAGTGCGGCGAGCTCTCATCACCACCACGGGCACCAGATATATCTTCTAAGTACTGACTTCTTGTTCTGCCCCCATCGTCTACAATAAGTTGAATAGCACCAACCTCTTTGGGGCTGGTCCCGCTCGCTTTGCCATGGATAATAACAGCCAAGGGCGTTACGCCTTCTCGGCTAGTGCGAGGAAGTCCTAGAGAAGACAGATCAAGGGCTGTTTCGACCTTTCCGTGTCTATAAGGGAGGTTGATTTGAGCCCCCGCACTGAACGGTAATTCAATAGAGTCTGCCTGAGGCTCAGAAAGTCGGCCCTCGATCCCAGCAACCACGGCGCTCAAAGCTGCTTGATGATTTTCTACATACACATCTAAGGCCTTCATGGCGCTTTCGTCCTCACCCTCAAATGCAGCAGAACTGAGGTCGCGTAGTCCCGCCTCAAAATCCTGTCGGGTTAAGTTGGGAACGCCTGCGAGGCTGGTTTCTGGTATATGATTCATCTTTTTATTTTTATTAACACTGCATATATTTAAGCACATTAACATATATAGGTCAATATATAAGACACCCTACTTGTATATCGATCAAATAAAAACTATGCTTCTTCGGGGACTTCAGAAGAGATGCCCTCGGCTGGAGAGCCGAAGACTTCGTCAAGGCTGCTGACCAGTACCTCACGAGGACGGGCACCATCTGCCGGGCCGACAATGCCCTGCTCTTCCATAGTTTCGACTAGGCGAGCGGCACGGCCGTAGCCAATGCGTAAGCGGCGCTGCAGCAGGCTGGTGCTTGCCTTGTGGCCTTCGATCACTACACGGACGGCGTCGCGGAACATGTCATCGTCAGCGTCTGAGCCGCCCATGTCTGCTACCACGCCACCTTTACCATTCAACTGTACAGGCTGAGAAATGATCTCGTCGTCGTACTGTGGCGGACGCTGCATACGGATAAAGTCGGTCACCTTGATGGTTTCATCATCGCTAATAAAAGCACCCTGCACACGCTTCGGCTTGGGCATATCGGCTGTCAGCAGTAGCATGTCACCTTGGCCCAGGAGTTTTTCAGAACCAATCTGGTCGATAATAGTACGAGAGTCTACCTGACTTGCAGTCGTAAAGGCGATACGTGCCGGCACATTAGCCTTAATGAGACCGGTAATGACGTCCACCGACGGACGCTGTGTGGCCAGCACCAAGTGGATACCAACAGCACGGGCCTTTTGGGCAATACGCACGATCAGTGCTTCAACATCGCGGGCAGCCATCATCATGAGGTCGGCCAACTCATCGATGACAATGACAATATACGGCATGCCCTCTTCTTTTTTAACGAGGTTGTACTCGGCGATATTGCGCTTGCTGACATCGGCCAGGGCCTTGTAGCGGCGCTCCATTTCGGCCACCGCCCACTTAAGAGCGCTAATACACTTCTCCGGTTCAGTGATAACTGGTGTAAGCAAGTGTGGGACGTCGTCGTAGGGCTTTAGTTCAACCTGCTTGGGGTCTACTAGGATCATCTTCAAATCTGATGGACTATTGCGGTACAGTAAGCTTGTAAGAATCGTGTTAATCATCACTGATTTACCGGAGCCAGTCTGACCGGCGACTAGTAAGTGCGGCATTTTGGCTAAGTCGGCCACCACTGGCTTGCCTGCAATATCGCGGCCAATGGCGAAGCCAAGCGGGCCTTTTATGTCGGTCCAGTCGTGGGATTCCAGCAGTGAACGTAAACGTACAGTGGCCGACTTCACGTTTGGCACTTCGATACCCACTGCGCGCTTGCCGGGGATGGGGGCTTCCATCCGAATGGAATGCGCTGCCAGGTCGAGCGATAGATTATTTTCCAGTGCAGTGATTTTGGTAAGCTTGACGTTGGCGGGCGGCTTCAGAGTGTATTGGGTAACTCGTGGACCAACGTTAGCGCCCTCCATTTCAACATCAATATTGAAGTTCATGAAAGTTTCTTTAATGAGCTGTGCGTTGGCATTGACGTCGCCAGCATCGGCCTTATCCTGCTTGGCATCAAGCAAGTCTACCCCAGGAAATTTCCAATTAGGGTCGCTGGCCAGTGTTAGGGCCTCATGATCTTCAGATGGTGCGAGTTTTTCGGCTGTGTTGCGCAGGCCAGTAAATTGCTTGGCATTATGGTGCTCTACCGGTACGCCTTCATTGAGTTTAAAACCGCTCGACTCAGCACGAGCGCGCAGATCGCTGAGCTCCGACTCCGCTTGCCGCTTCTTGAATAATCTACCGAGGCCAAGCACTACTTTCGGCGAAATGCCGAAGGCAAAGAAGAATGACAGCCCAGCGAAGACGGCAAACAGCAGCGATGCGGGAAAACTATCGAGCGCTTGCAAAACAGCTGCGCCAACGAGCTGACCAGACTGACCGCCATGGCCGTCTACCCATATGCCTGCTTGCTTGCTAGCAAAAGCAGTAAATAACCAGCTAGCCGTGAAGAGCAAAACGCCAAATATACTGACCAGCTTGCTGAGAGGGATACGGCGATCTTCGCTCCTAAATTTGTACGCCCCCCAATAGACAAGCACAAAGGGCAACAGATATGCCGCCCAACCGAATGTCCAATACGCCCCATGGAACAAACCTTTTGGCAAGGCACCACCAGTGCCAAAGCCACCAAAGAGCAAAAATAGTGCAGTTACGCAGAGCAGAATGCCCCCTGAAAGTTGCCAAAACGGCGACGGTTCGCGGACTTCTTCTACCTTCTTACGACCCTTGGACGATTTTTTCTTTTTTGCCATATGTGTTTGTATTATATCAGCTCTCTTGGAAAGCTAAACTAACACCTTACATTATAGCAAAAATTACAACTTATGTCAAAACCACGCCACTTTTGGTCTGATTGCTAATCGACGCGGGCGTCTTGGCCGAGGAGCTTTTCGCGCATGCGCTGGAAGCGTTCTTGTTGATCGATCACTTGTTCTTCAACGGGCTTGATTTCCTGCTGACCGCCGCTACCCTGCTGTTGTTGCTGGCCAGACTTGCCTTCGCCTTTGGCGCTAATAACATTAACGACGGGGATAACGATAGGGCTACGCTGAGTTTGCTCAAATAAATAATGCGTGACATGGTCCTTAAGTTCGGCCTTAAAACGATCGAGATCGACACGCTTGAAGCGTTGGGCTACAGCACGACGAAGTTCGCCTCGCAGTCCATTCATCAACTCTTCGTTGTCGCGCATATAGATGTAGCCGCGGCTAATAATGTCCGGGCTGGTGAGCAAATTGCCGGTTCGCTTATCTACAGTGAGAACAACCGCCACTAAACCTTCCTCGGCCATGAGCACACGGTCTTTGACGACGATGTTATTTACGATGGCGCCGGTTTGGTCTACCAGCGTGGTGCCATGCGGTACTTCACCGATAACCTCCATCTTGTCTGGAGTAAACGCGACAACCTGGCCGTTATCAATGTTGAGACTATTAGCCCGCGGAACGCCGCGCCGCACTGCCTCTTCGATATGATATTTCTTTGACCGATAGGCGCCGTAGATAGGCAGGAAGAATTTGGGACGCGTCATGTCAATCATATCGCCATATTCTTCCAGGCTGGCGTGGCCGGAAACGTGCAGCGGGCCACAGCCGTCGATATCGCGGGTGGCGTGACGATAGACATGCACCTGCTTTTTCATAAGATCATCCACCATATCGCCAATAGCTTTGTCGTTGCCGCTTTCTGGAATAGGCGTGCTAGATAAGACAACAGTGTCCTGCCCCTTCAGCTTGATGTACTTGTGATCGCCGGAGGCCATACGCTGCAAAGCGGAGCTGGGCTCACCTTGAGAACCAGTACACACAACAACGATTTCTTCGTCCCGCATGCTGGCGACATTGGCAATGGGCACAAACGTACCTTTTGGAATACGAATCATACCGAGTTTGACAGCAACTTCGAGAGTGCTCATCATGCTACGGCCGTCCATAGCAATCTTGCGGCCGTGATGAGTAGCAGCATTGACCAGCATCTGAATACGATTGATGTTACTAGAAAACACCGCGACAAAAATACGGCCAGGGGCGCGGCTAAAGAGATCAACGAAGGTGGGTTCAATAGTACTCTCTGATGGGGTACGGCCGGGTCGTTCGGAAGTAGTGCTGTCGCTCATGAGTAGCAAGACGCCTTCGTCACCGAGTTGTGTAAGGCGGTCTGTATCGGAACGCTCGTGATCGAGCGGGTTGGGGTCGAGACGGAAATCGCCGGTGTTAATAATGCGCCCCACAGGCGTATCGAGCACCACACAAGTAGAACCCGGGATGGAGTGTGTAACGCGTACCAGTTCAACGAAAAATGGACCGACTTTGAGACGCTCGTGGGTTTCTTCGTTCATAATGATCGTTTTGAGCTCGAAGCCTTCGGGCATAGGCAAGCCAAAGTTTTCGAACACCTTTTCGGTCATACCAATAGTAAAACGCGAACCGTAAATCGGCGCAGGAACACGCGGCACAATATGCGGTAGCCCGCCAATGTGGTCGAGGTGGCCGTGGGTAATAATATAGGCACGTAGCTTATGGCGAATAGTCTCCAGGTACGCGATATCAGCGATGCCGTAATTGATGCCGGGCAGATCGACACCAAGGTCGTTGCCACAGTCGATCACCACGGCGTCGTCCATGTACTCCACCAGAATCATGTTCTTAGAACCGCCGCCGTCCATACCACCTAAGCCAATGATTTTGAGGCGGGGACTGTCGTCGATGAAATTAGCCCGGCGCTCGGGCTGCATATTGGCGGCGGCATACTGATTGGCAATCTTTTGCGCGTCGGCTTGCGAGCGTTTCTGGGCACGTACCGCAGCACCACGCGACATGCTAGCATTGGGCACATTCAGCGGGGAAGGATTGTTTGAAGCGCCACCTCGTCGTTGGCCGCCCGGTGCGCCTCCGCGCTTAGGGCGATTATTATTTCTTTGATTATTTGCGTTCGGGTTGTCGCTCATATAGTAGTTATGTCCTTTCGTTTGCTGAGTAAAAGTTACTTGTCTTTCTTAGCGAATGTCGCGACTTGCTGGAAGTCATGCAATAAAGTTTGGCGCATTGAGCCGTTGTACAAAGCTACAGCTGGGTGATACAAGGGCAACAATGTATACCCTTCCCACTGTTGCGGTACACCGTGAGCCTTGCTAATCTGCAGCTCCGGCAGAAAGCAATTGGCCGCATGCCTCCCCAAAGCGACAATCAATTGTGGCGCAATAACCTCCAGCTGAGCTGACAAATACGGCCAAAAGGCAGCTTTTTCGTCAGGTCGTGGGTCGCGGTTATCTGGCGGCCGGTACTTGAGAATGCTAGTGATATACACATCCTCGCGTTTTAAGCCGATGCTTTCGAGCAATTGGTCAAGCACTTTGCCGGCAGGACCGATGAACGGACGGCCAGTAAGGTCTTCTTGCTTGCCCGGCGCTTCGCCGATAAAAATGATCTTGGCATCGGGATTACCTTCACCGAATACCAGGTCGTTGGCTGTTTTGGCCAAGTCGGGGCAGACATTCTTGGAGCGAATCTCTGCGGCGATCTGATCAAGTTGCGCCTGTTTATCGGCCTTAGCCACGGCTCAGCACCTCACGGACTGCGCCAGTAGCTTGTCGCAAGGAGTACGCGAGCGTTATAACTGCGAGTGCGTACTCCCATAAACTACCACTATTAATGGCCAAGCTGGCAGCCAGATAAGTTGCGGCCAGAGACAACGCTGTGAGCAGCGCCATCCCCACCGGACGCTTCCAAAAGGAAGCCTTACTTGTCTGTGCTTTGTTTGCTTTCATCTTTAAGCTCACGCGCGGCCGCTTTCATACTGAGTTGCAGCCTGCCACGATCGTCAATAGCTACTAGCTTAACGGTTACTTTGTCGCCCTCTTTTACCACATCACTGGGCTTTTCGACACGCTCTTCGCGCATTTCGGACACGTGCACCAGGCCGTCTTTGCCAGGCAGAATCTGCACAAAGGCACCAAAATCCATAACGCTCACTACTGGCTTATCGTAGTAGATGGTGCCCACCGCCGGGTCTTCGGTCATGCCCTTAATCCACTCGATAGCTTTCTGAATACTCGCACCATCAGGGCTAGCAATCATCACGGTGCCATCGTCTTTAATGTCGATTTCGGTGCCGGTTTCGGCGGTAATGCGCTGAATCATTTCCCCGCCCTTGCCGATTACTTCACGGATCTTATCCGGATTAATGGTAATCGCCTCGACGTGCGGAGCGTAGGGACTGAGTTCTTTACGGGGCTCGGCAATGGTGGTGAGCATGTGCTCTAGGATGTACGCCTTGCCTTCCTTACCCTGCAGCAGCGCTTTGGTAAGTGTCTCAACCGACAGACCGTGCACCTTCATGTCCATTTGGAGGGCAGTAATGCCTTTGGCCGTGCCAGCAGTCTTAAAGTCCATATCGCCGGCAAAGTCTTCAGCGTCGGCGATATCGCTTAAGATAATATTTTGCTTGCCGTCGGTCATTAAGCCCATGGCAATACCGCTGACCGGTGCGGTAAGTGGTACGCCCGCGTCCATCAATGCCAAGCAGCTGCTGCAGGTAGCGGCCATAGACGTTGAACCATTTTGGCTCATGATCTCAGTGACCGAGCGAATAGCGTACGGAAATACCTCTTCGGACGGAAGGACTGGGAGCAGTGCACGCTCAGCCAGTGCCGAGTGGCCGATTTCGCGGCGACCCGGGGAACCTAAACGCTTGATCTCGCCGACAGTATAGCCAGGGGCGTTGTAGTGATGCATGTAGCGCTTTTCTTCGTTGCGCTCCATGGTATCAACAAGCTGCGCGTAGCTGAGAGGAGCGAGGGTAACGATATTCAGCCCTTGCGTCAGGCCACGGGTAAATAAGCTGGAGCCATGAGCGCGTGGCAATATGCCGACTTCGCTGGAAAGCGGACGAATTTCGGTAAAACCCCGGCCATCTGGACGTACACCATCTACTAAAATCCCTTTGCGGACATCTTTGTTAGCGGCACTAGCGAAAGCGTCTTCGTAGTCGCGCTTCACACTCTCCCACCCGTCGCCGAGGTCTTCAGCAAAATGCGCAAGCATACTAAGGCGCAACTCGTGCATACGTTGGTGGCGCTCCGCCATTGGCGCGCGCAACTTTTCGCCCATTTTGCCGTCTAGGAAGGCGTCGACTGCCTTTTGGATGTCTTCACTCGGCAAGCTCAATGTGTATTCTTTAGCAATAACGCCTGCTTTTTCGACCAACTCTTTTTGTAGCCTAATAGCGGGCTGCATGGCTTGGTGAGCCCACGTCAGCGCCTCGGCAATCTGTTCTTCAGAAACTTCGTTGGCGCCAGCCTCAACCATCATGATGGCCGCCTCAGTACCCGCAACAACTAAGTCAAGGTCGTTGGTTTTAGCGTCTTCGAGCGACATAAAGGCTATAGGCTTGCCATCTTTGAGACCCACGCGGATCCCTGCTACCGGCCCTTCAAATGGTGCACCGGTCAACATAAAGGCGGCACTCATGGCGATCATGGCGATCATGTCAGGACGGAAGGCTGGGTCGGTGCTGAGCACGCTGGCGACACCTTGCACTTCATGCCGATAGCCCTTGGGCCACAGCGGACGAATGGGCCGATCGATGAGGCGGCCGATGAGGATGGCCTCGTCACTGGGGCGGCCTTCGCGTTTAATAAAGCGGCTGCCACTGATCTTACCTGCAGCGTAAAACTTTTCCTCGTAATCGATGCTTAAGGGGAAATAATCAAAGCCAGTGATTGCCTGGTCGCTGACCATAGCCGTACCGAGCACTACTGTTTCGCCGTAGCGAACAATAACCGAAGCTGAGGTACGAAAACCTACGCGGTTAATCTCGAGGCTCAAAGTGCGACCGCAGAAATCGGTTTCTACTTTTATGATATCTTTGCCGTACGGGTTGATTGTCTGTCCCATCTGTCGTTCTCATCTTTCTTTAGATTCGGTAGAACGGGCACAGTGCAAATATACGCCACCCTTGTGCTCCCGGCGCGGTATATCTGGCCTCTGCCCGCTATTACCCACGAATCTAGTGTTTAATGTGCACAAGCTTGGGGCCTCGGAGATTCCAAGACCCATAGTCTATGCATCTTAACGGCGAATACCAAGCTTGGCAATAGTGTCGAGGTACGCCTGACCGTCTTGAGCCGCCAGGTACTTAAGTGCACGCTTGCGCTTACCAACCAGTTGCAAGAGGCCACGGCGAGCAGCAAAGTCTTTTTTGTTGACTTTGAGGTGCTCGGTTAGCTCCTTGATACGCTCAGTAAAAATGCCGGCTTGTACAGCGGCCGAACCAGTGTCGTTTTTTTTGGTCTGCAGGGTAGCAACGACACCCTGCTTTTTCTCACTTGAAATCATACTAGCCAGGATTATATCAGATGAGGTGAACGCATGCAAGGCCCGGTCCTAGCGCTCGCGCAGCGCCCGTAGCAGCGCTTCCGGCTCGAGCCGATCCACGGTAACTGCGTCTTTGATATTAAACGGGCCAACCTGCGTGCGGCGGAGTGCTGCCATATATGCGCCGGTGTCCAGCGCCTTACCAATATCTTCGGCAAGTGAACGGATATACGTCCCACTTGAGACAGAAACGATGCAGTGTACATCGGGATAGTTGTAGGCCTGGAGCTGTAAGCTATAGATATGCGCTGGGCGAGGCTGCATCTGCGGTGTCTCGCCTCTGCGGGCCAAGTCGTATGCCCGACGGCCATTGATCTTGATAGCTGAATACACTGGCGGCGTCTGCATAATGTCTCCCTCAAAACGCTGCAGTGCAGCCTGCAGTACTGCACGCGTTGGCTTATGGTCGGACACAAAGGTCTTTTCACCCTCTTCGTCACCAGTGGTACTCGTTTGACCCAGCCGCATCAGTACTCCGTACGTTTTATCAAGCTTGGTATATTCGGGCACCTTTTTTGTGTACGTGCCGCACATCAGCACCAGTAGACCAGTCGCTAGAGGATCGAGCGTGCCCGTATGGCCTACTGGAAAACGTTTTTTATTCGTAGTGTTAAGACCGTTCTGCTCGATAATGCGGCGCACCTTATTGACAACGTCAAATGACGTCCAACCGCTGGGCTTATCAATTAATAGGATACCGTTCATCGTTCTTAGGATACGGTGAACAGAGAAAAACTAAAAGCCTGGAGTGCCTGGCATCATGGGCGGAGGCACGGGAGGTGGAGGCACCAGACCGTTCGGCATCCCACCTGGTAGTGTCGAAGGCTCGACAACCGATGGCGTGATACCACCAGCTGCTAACGGCGTAACGGCTGCAGGTTCAGAGGCTAGTGTAGGAGGCTGCGGGTCGTGCAACGGCGCACCAAGTGGTTGGGCGTTGAGCGCGACAATCGGCTCGGTAGGCTGAGCCGATGCATTACCTGCTATTGCATCCATAACCGCCTGGCGGGCGCTTTCGAGATCAGGACTGGCGGCCGGGTTATCGGCGGATGACGGAGTTGCCGTGGGCGCCGGAGGCGTTACGGGGGCAGTCGGAAAGGTTGGCGCCTGGAACGAAGGTTCTGGAGTGGGAGGCGCCGGTTGCGTTGTTTGAAGGTGTGGACTGTTAAGATCCTGTTCTATTTCGCTCAGCGTCTCGCTACTAGGTGGAGTTGCCGTGGGCGCCGGAGGCGTAGATGGCATTGATGGCTGTGGTGTCGGAGCAAGCTGCCACACCGGGAGCGAGGTAGGTTCGGGCAGCGGCATTGGAGGCGACAAAGGTTGCGATGCAGCAGGTGGAGTGGACGGCAATGTCAGACTAGGTGCCTGCGATGGGGGCATTATAGGTTCGGGCGGTTGGAAGGTTGGCTGTTGGAGCGTGGACATCGACGGTTGCACAGTTAGCGGGGCTGGCGCGTACGGATTTGCGGGCGTAGTGGTGGGCATGACTGGACTCGGCTGAGTCCATGATGGGCTCACTACCGGCGCAGGTGCAGGCGGCGCAAAGGACGACGGATCTGAGTTTAGAGAACCCTGCGCCGATGGCGATAAAGTTGGGCTACCAGATGGCGCTTCGCGGTCTTCAGGGCTCTGCAAACCACTAGCGCTCAATTCCCCACCCAGTGAAGGAGGCTGCAAAATCATATGACCACTCCCCATATGCTCCGTAGGATCAATGCTCCCCTTTGCGTTATCCTCGTGCTCAGGCAACGGTTGCGGAGGGGCTGATTCATGCTCAGTCAGGCTGCGTAGAGAACCTTCATTGTCGATGTGGATCTGCGGGGTTGGTGTTTCCGAAGTTTGCTCGGGTTCTGGCTCGGGGGCGGGTGGCAACGGACTATCGTTCGGGCGATCTTGGCCGTCATGATCAATTTCTAACGTGCCATCTTCTGCATGAGGGGGCTCATCGGTTACGTCGGACCTGTCCGCATGCTCCTGATTATTGCCATCGATAGCGATCTTCGGCGGCTGCGCGGCAGGCTTTGGTGGTTCATCGAGCTTGGTCGCCACCAATTGCTGATTGGCACCGGCGGTCATAAGTTCAGCACTAATCGTCATCGTCGTAGGCGATGTCTTGTCATTACTAAAACGATTGGTTTCTGACACGATTCCGGTTAGTAGGGCCGTGGCCATCTGGCCGTCCATAAGATTTTTATCGATGGCATCAACAAGTTCGGTAGCTAGCTCAGACAAACTGCTGGCATTGGTATCCAGCCAATTCATAGTACCCAGGTCGCCACCCGGTTTTATGTTGAGCGTGGCCACCACTGCATCGTGCAAAATGCGGCCGTGTGCCGTAATGGCTTGGTCGAGCTCTTGCTGGCTATGCACCCCGATGGCGAGTACGACATCAACATTAAAATCGCCCTGGGAGAACTCCAGATCTTTCTCGTTAATAGAGGTACGATATGGGGTGATAAAAATTTTGACGACTTTGTCCTCTACCTTATAGCGCAGTTTGTCGGCCTTGGACTTATCGAGTGCGATAATAAAATCGCGCAGACTATCGGTGTTTTTTTCGATAGTTTTTTCCGGTGACAAAAATTCGATGGTACTCGGGACGCTACCACTAAAAACAGCCGTAGCATGCTTATCGAGTTTATTGAGTGCTAAGGTCAGTCCGATGCATGATGCCAGTTGGTCCACCGAGGGATTATTACTGACGGTAACTAAAATATTAGTGGCTTGCTTGAGGCGATCGGCGATTGCTGTTTTTTGATCCATATTTTTGTCTTTTACCTCTGTACGGTCAGCGTATCACATAAGCATAAGCTTGCCAACTATATTTATCTCCTGTGCCGAGTGGCGCACCTTTACAAAGTGTTCGACCTCTTGTATATTAAACTCTGACAATTTAACAACAAAGGTATCACGTTACATGCCCATCATTAAGTCAGCAAAAAAGCGTGTACGCGTCAGCAACAAAGCTGCCGTACGCAACAGTAAAACCAAGCGTAGTCTTAAGAGTGCTTTGAAGGCTTTTCAGGGCGCACTAGGCAGTGGCGCTAAGGATACGAAGAAGCTGGAGAGCAAGGCAGTAAGTGCGATCGACGTCGCCGCCAAAAAAGGTGTGATGCACAAGAACAAAGCCGCTCGCAAGAAGAGCCAGCTAGCCCGTGCCAGCAAAGCTGCAGCAGGCAGCACCGCCAAGCCAGCCGCTAAGAAGACGGTTGCCAAAAAGGCGCCAGCAACCAAAAAAGCTCCTGCCAAGAAAAAGTAGCAACGCAGGTCGTTGCAAAAAACCGCGGACCACTTCGCGGTTTTTTGTTGCAGGTGCATTGAGGGCAACTATTCCATCCTCCAATAGAGCGTTACACGCAGGCCGACTAAAAGTCGGTCTGGTTGCACTACGCTTGACTCTATTGGAGGATGGAATAGTTGCCTGCTGCAAATCTATATGCTGAGTAAATACCACTGCAGCGCTTCATCAGCATCCATAGTCTTTGTTTTAAGATTAAGATCGAGCTGCAGCAAATCATGTATCAGCTTTTTGAGTCTCTCTAGGCTAATCTCCCTCGCCAGGCTTTGTGTCTTGCGCACCACATAGGGATTCACCTTGCCTTCCTTGGCAATAGCTTCTGTCGAGCGGTGATCGGCAGTTTTAACTAGTGCCAGCGCATGTAACTGCCACCCGAGCATAGCGATAATTGCTTGTGGCTCTACCTTCAGTGCACGCTGCTCATGGTACAAGCCAAAAGTTTTAGTTTTATTACCGCCAAAAGCAGCATCAAGCAATTCAAAGACAGTGCTTTGCGGCATAGGGTTGGTCAGCAACTCGATCGACTTGCGGCTGATCTGCAAGTCATAGCTAAGCAGCTTGTTGAGCTCTTGCTGGATCATTTGCTGATTTGCCCCTACCCTATCAATGAGCAATCGAGCGTCGCCGGACGCTAGCGTACCGCCAGCGACTTTTACATACTCTGAAGCCCAGCGCGTCAGACCATTGGCATCGAGATCGGCAAAGTCGCGGAAGTCGGTGTTTTTTTTGAGAACTTTATAATAACTGAGGCGCTTATCCAGTTTGGGCTCGATGATGATCAAATCGGTCGAGTCAGCCACACTCTTGAGCACATCGCTTATCTGCTCTGCCCAGGCCTTCTGTTTGCCTGGCTCCTGGAGCAAAACCAGCTTGCGGTCGGTTAAAAACGGCAGGCTCGTTACGCTCTCGCGCATGCGTGCGGCACTAGCCTCATCACCGTCAAAACGCTCCACCGCCATATCGCCGTGCTCGGCAATAAATGCCCCTGTTAGCTTTTTGAGCTCGCTCAGACGCGCAAAATCATTTGCTCCTGTGACCGTCACAACCATGGTAATAGATATGATATCATTGGCACATGGATTTTGGCCGTGATATTGACTTTATATATGAGCTGGGTGCGCTACGCTTTATTGACCGCGCCTGGAAACATTTCTTGAACGCCGACTTTGCCAATAACACCGAACACCTGTTTCGGGTAACCTGGATTGCCCTCATAATTGCTAAGCACGAAGATGTTACTAACGTCGAAAAAATCATGAAGATGGCCATTGCGCACGACATCGCCGAGAGCCGTACCGGGGATGTCGACTATCTCAGCCGCCAGTATGTGACCCGCGATGAGAACATGGGTTTGCGCGACATGCTGGAAGGCACCGCACTTGAGGCAGAGATGAAAGAGCTTATGCATGAGTACGAGGAGCGGAAGAGCATCGAATCGAAGATCGTGAAGGATGCCGATAATTTGGATGTCGACTTTGAGCTACGCGAGCAGGCCTTTCGCGGTCATCGACTGGGCGAGCAATGGACCGACATGCGCGCGCGAGTGCATGCCGAAAGGCTCTATACCAAAACCGCCAAAAAGATGGCTGCAGCGCTCAAAGATAGTAATCCGCATAACTGGCACCTAAGCAGCAGTCGCAACCGGGTAAATGGAGGCGACTGGAAAAAGAAATAAGCTAGACTCGCTGGCATCGCGGGCATATATGGGTTCCTCGGCCGGCTACGCGCATCTTAATAATCGTTGTGCCGCATCGAGGGCACGGCCGGCCTTCGCGGCGAAATACGCGGGCAAATGTGAGGTAACTGCCACGTTTGCCCTCATGGTTCACATAGTTCCGATCAGTTGAACCACCTTTTTCTATGGATAGCTGTAGTACACTGCGCAGCGCTTCGTAAAGCGCCTTGAGCAGGGCTTCTGGTATATCGCACACTTTGACCTCGGGGTGGATTTTGGCGCCCCATAAGCTCTCGTCGGCATAAATATTACCGATCCCCGCCACCACGGTCTGATCGAGCAGCACCGCCTTAATGCCACTTTTATTCCGCCGCCTAAGCCGCTTGATAAAATCATCGGCAGTGAAATCGCTCGCCAGCGGCTCCGGTCCTACCTTTTGAAAAAAATCGAGTTGCTCAACAGCGGCAGCCGGCAATAAACGCATCCAGCCAAATTTACGCTGATCATTAAAAAAGAGCTTGCTGCCATCAAAAAATGTGAGTATAACTCGCGTTGACTTGTCGGGTAGGTTGCCAATCAAGCTGTCGTTTGGATGCCCTGCCCCAAAGTGAGCAATAGTGCTCCGAAACACCAATTGTCCGGTCATCTTGAGATGAATCACCAATGAGTAATCAGTATCCAGGTCGATGATGAGCACCTTTGCCCGGCGGCGTACGCCGCTTACCCGCGCGCCAATCAAAAACTCAGCCACCTCGGCTGGCGCATTCGGAAAGCTTTTCGGCCAATCGTGCGTCACCGCTTTGATTTGTAGTCCGGGCAATAAGCTGCTCAAGCCAATCCGCACCGTCTCAACTTCTGGCAACTCTGGCATGAGCCTACTGTACCAGCCTGGTATCTCCGATGCAAAACGACCCTATTTGACCTAGCATACCGTATAGTAGAGGTATGGACAGCCTACAAGATCTCCTAAGTCAGCGGGCACCTAAGGAACCAGACGAGATTATTGCCATCAAACGCTATATCGATGAACAGTTTCGTGCACCGGCCAGCGTAGGCATTCGCGGTGACTCACTGGTCATTACCGTGGGCAGCGCTTCCCTAGCTAACGCCCTTCGTCTCCGCTTGCCAGCCCTGCGAATAGCCGCAAACACCCAGAAACGCTTAGTATTTCGGATCGGCGGTTAGCAAGTACTACAAGCGGGAGCTAGATACAAACTGCGCGTAATCAGGAATCTGAGCCTTAAATAAGGCACGGATGTTTGCACTCAGCCCCTGAAAATTTCCCTGCCCACAGCTACTGCCCCAGAAGTGCTCTGGCGTAGTAGAGCCGCTAACAATTTCGTAGGTATAGCGATAGCCCGTAGGACAGTATCCACGATCATCAACTATGGTAGATTTTGTATTGCCCTTGGTGAAATTCAAAAGCTGAAGCGACTTAAGGAACGTCTCGTAGGCTTGTTGGTTATTCGCATAGGTTTGCTGCTTCACTACCGATCCTTGGTATCCCCGAATTTCCTCGATCATATTCTGATCACGGCCAATGGTAATGCGTACTACCCGGTGATTTTGATCGGCATTCACCGGACCCTCGGTGGTAAGACGCATAACGGTAGAGGTGTTGGCGTAGTCTGACAACACAATATGATTTTTAGAAATGCTACCTTTGCCGCTATTCAGGCCACCAAGCACCAAAAAGAACACCACTATAACCAGGCCGACAACCGCTAAAAATCCCAAAAAGTATTTCATGCTATTCTCCACACCTCAATGTGTATATAAACAATACCACATTAACGATCAAAATACAATAGAAACTCGTAGCCCGACGCTTTTATAGTAACGCAGGGGACAAATAGGGCCGACAAATGTATCACATATATGTGCTATTGTATGGCTAGTAATGGCGCGACAACATATGGAAGATATCCCTCCGGCAGAACGGTTAACTCTCGGTGAGCGGTTCAAAAGGTCAGCCCACTACGCTTTGGAAGTACTAGTTGGCTGTGACAGCGCACCTGGTAGTATTCGGGACCAAAGGTTGGCAACACAGCACCTTGAGTACGAAATGCAGCAAGGACCACCACCGACTACCGAGCCAGGTGAATAAATAAACGCATCGGGCATTAGGAACAATCAGCGCGTCTCTAATGCGGCCGAAGCGCTCGTAACAGATATACAGCAATCTGGCGTTACACACCTGACCGCATTTTTGGCAGGCTGCGTAATTATCGACCTTACTACAAGATAGACGCCGGTTGATATTGGGGGATCGAACTTGAAGCAATACCGATGAGCGACAGTAAGTCGCCTAAGCGCGAAACCACCTGCCTTGCGCCTTTGGCTGTGAATGTTTGACTGTCTACGAAACCGCTCGTAACTCCTATAAAATCAAACCGGCTGCTTTGGCTGCCAACAGATCACTGAGCGCATCACCGACGTACACAATGCCATCAGTAACGCCCCGCTCTTTGAGTATCGCGAGCGCGGGTTCGAAGACTTGAGGGTCTGGCTTGTGCGCGGTTGTTTTGTCGGAGCCTTGCACGGTAAAAAACCGTTGCCAAGGGAATCCCTGCTCGCTCAGATCTTTCGTGGCGATATCTGTCGTCATGGAAGTTACGACACCGACGGGCAAGTCAGCCTCCAGCAGAACCTCTATCGTGGCGACTGCCTGGTCGTGCACTTTCTTTGGGAACTCGTCCTCGTGGCGCAAGAAATTGCTCACCAGTTTCTCTGATTCATCACGGTGATCATATAAATTGCTAACCATGAGGTGGTGAGGCTCACCCCAGTGCTTGCCTAATTTTTCATCGGTCAGCTCAATATCGTAGTACTTTTTTGCAACCATTTTATGCTAAAGCCCATTTTACCTGCCAGGTTTGGATCAGCGTGTCGTCAAGATCGAATAATACGGCTTTGTATTTCATCGGAAACGTCTAGTTATTCCTGCGCTATATCGATAATGCCAAAAACGTTGCCACTTGGGTCTTTAAAAGTGCCCATCATCATACCGCCACCAACGTCCCTGATTTCAGTGTTGGTTGTCGCGCCATTGGCTATAAGCTGTTTGGCGGCTTCGTTAACATCCTTCACATGCCAATAAGAAACCGGATAGTCGAGCCCTTCTTTGGTGGCATTGGGGTCTAGGCCTAATTCCTGATCTCCAACCTTAAACCCGACATAGTACGGCTGCGCAAAATAGGCCTTTACTCCCGTAGCCGCCTCCCAAAAAGTGGTGTCGGCTTCAAGGTTGGCTGACGGAAAAATAACCGATTTTAACCCTAAAAACATGTACATCTCCTTGCTTATACCAGACAGTATACCCGACTTTAAGCCGCCACCTGCAGCGCATCAAAAAGCTTAGGGTAGTACACACCTTCGCGCGGGAAGTATAACTTGGCTGTTTCGGTGCCACCAATTTCGGCCATAACCTCAACAATGGGCTTCCAGGCAAGTTGGGCGATTTTTTGCCCGTTTACGGTCATGCGCCGCACGTCGACGTCCTGTTCGAGCAAAAATACATGGCCAAGCACCCGGTGCTTACGACCATCGGGCAGCGGGTTGGCTGCTTGGATGTTAAATAAATGCTTGATACTTTCGGGTAAAATGTCGATGCCGAGTTCGGAATGCAAACAGCGAACTGCGGCTGCTAAAGGATCTTCGCCAGGATGCACATGCGTGCCAACGGCAACGTCCCACACATTTGGACATAACTCCACACCAGGAGCGCGGAGCTGCAACAGAACATCGCCATTGCCGTTAACGATCCACACATTCACTACCTCGTGCCAAAATTGCTGAGCATGTACTCTGTCGCGGGGTAAGATTTTCCCTGTCTTATGCCCTTGTTCGTCCAAAACCTCAGACTGTTCGATGCCCACCACAACCATGCTTCTATAGTACATGACACCCGTGAATGTATTACTATAAAAAGAGGGGGAAATATGAATCAATCAGAACTGGTAGCAAAAGAGCCCAAGCAGACAGGCATACACTTGGACTTTAGAGTTATTATTGCCTCTTTACTTTTGGTTATCCTTGCCATGCTTCTGATATGGAAACCGTGGAGCACGGTAACCAATAAAGACCGTACCATTCAGGTAACAGGCGAAGCGACTATTAAGGCAGCGCCAGACGAATTTATCTTTATGCCTACCTATAATTTTCCAAATAGTGATAAAAGCGCAGCACTCACCGCTCTTACCGCTAAGAATAATGAGCTCATTGCAAAACTAAAGGGCCTGGGCGTAACCGATACACAAATCAAAACCAACGCCGACAGCTGGTCATATCCGATCTTTACCAGCAGCACCGATGCCACGCCGACGTACACCCTGCGTGTAACTCTCACCATAGACAAAAAGGACCTGGCCCAAAAGGTGCAAGACTACCTTGTAACCACTTCTCCAACCGGAGAGATTACTCCGCAAGCCGAATTTAGTGATAGTATGCGCAAAAAACTCGGCGACCGAGCACGCGACGTTGCCAGCAAAGACGCCCGGGCCAAAGCCGACCAGTCTGCCAAAGATTTGGGCTTTAAGGTATCTTCTGTGAAAATGGTACAAGATGGCGGTGGTTTTGGCGGTAGCATCTATCCACTCGACGCCAAGAGTGTAGCCAACAGCGCCGACAATTCCTCCCTACGCGTCCAGCCCGGCGAAAACGACCTCAACTATACCGTTACCGTTACGTATTACATAAAATAACTATGGATACCATATCGGGCCGGGTATAACAAAAGAACAGGCGGGGTGCTACAAATCACCCCAGTTTTCACCCACCTTCACGTCGGCAACGAGTTTGACCCCGATTGGATAGATAGACTCCATGGTCTCCTTGAGGATCTTGCCTACTTTTTCAGCGTTTTCCCTGGGTGTTTCAACCAAGATACTGTCGTGAATCTGCAAGATCTGTTCGCCTAACCCGTCAATTGCCTGCTCCACTTTGAGCATGGCTAGCTTCATAAGGTCTGCTTCGGTACCTTGAATAGGCATGTTCATGGCTGCCCGCTTGGCTGCTTCGCGAACAACCCAATTGCTGCTTTTGACATCGGGCGTAGGACGGCGGCGGCCAAAGATAGTTTCGACATAACCTTCGCTGAGCGCTTTATTGAGTGTTTTTTGAATATAGTCGCGGATGGGTTTACGCACTTCAAAATACTTATCGATAAACTGCTTGGCTTCCACAAAAGTCATGCCCGTGGCAGCACTCAAACCATGAGGGCTCATGCCGTATAGAACGGCAAAATTAACCGTTTTGGCCTGCCGGCGCATATTTTTATCCACTTCGCTAATGGGCACCCCATAAATCTGGGCGGCGGTTGCCACATGAATGTCAACGTCCTGGTTAAATTGCTCGATCATGTTCTGGTCGCCGGACATGTACGCTGCTAGGCGCAGCTCGAACTGTGAATAGTCTGCGCTCACAAAGACATTGCCTTTGGCTGGCAAAAAAGCGCTGCGAATGGATTGACCCAATTCTGTCCGCGTCGGAATATTTTGCAGGTTGGGGTCGTGCGAGCTGAGCCGGCCGGAAGATGCCACATCGAGCGCATAGGTGGTGTGTAATCTGCCGTGGGCATCGACGAGTTTCGGCAAGGCGTCAATGTAAGTACTTTTGAGTTTGGTATATTCACGGTACTGAGTAATAAGATTTATGATCGGATGTAGCTCGCGCAGCTTATCTAGTTCGTTGGAGCCGGTTGAGTACCCGGTCTTGCCTTTCTTCACGCCAGCTGTAGGCAAACCAAGTTTTTCGTATAAGATCATGCCGAGCTGAGCTGGAGAGCCTATGTTAAATTCCTGTCCAGCGGAAGCATAAATCTGCTTTTCAAGATCGGCAATGTGGTGTGCAAAGTCCTGGCTCATCTTAGCGAGATAGGCGGAATCGAGCAAAATACCGCGGTGCTCAATCTTCGCCAGGAGGTAGATAGTCGGAAAATCAATCTCGTGAGCAACCTTATACAGCGACGGCGCGCGGCCAAATTCCTTTTGCTGGTCATCGTAGGCTTGCCAAATGGCTGCGATAGTCCTTGGAGCGTCGTCTGAGGCGATTGTCTGGCCTACAAGATCAGAAAGATCGATGGAGCGCTGCAAGGAATTGAGAATGAACGAGCCAACGCGCGTATCGTGTGCAACTTCTCCGCTTGTTGGCATACCTGCAGCTAGCAGAGCGCGGAACACATCTTTAAGGTTGTGGCCAATGAGTGGACCAGCTAACGCTTGCTTGGCATCCCGTAAAGCTATTGCGCTGTACTCTCCAGGATGGGCGCTAACCCATAGCTGCGACGCATCCGGACTAAGCGCGACGACGCGCGGGCAGTGATCGATAAAATGCTGATTTGCAAGACTTATTTCTTTAGCTGGTTGTAGCGTAGTGCCTACCTCAGCTGCCGCTTTCCCGTCTAGATCAGGTAGTTGCGCCTCAACCTGGCGGAGGATATTACGAAATTCCAGTTTACGGAGCATAGCGACGAACTCAGGGGCGACGCCATCGTGCAATCTGGTGCCAGCGAGGTCCAGCTGGAGTGGTGCATCGGTATAGAGTGTCACTAGCTCTTTACTCAGATACGCCATGGCTTTATCTTTTTCGAGCTTGGCCTTAACTGCTGGCTTCAGCAACTCGATATTTTCGTATACGCCATCCAGCGTGTGATATTTGGCGATGAGTTCGAGCGCTGTCTTTTCGCCAATCCCTGCGACGCCTGGGATATTGTCGGACGCATCCCCCTTCAACGCCTTCACATCCACCCATTGATGCGCACTCACCCCATATTTCTCTTCAAAATGGGCAACGTCGAATAGTTCTATGTTGCTCAAGCCCTTCTTAAGCGTATAAATGTGCGTGTGTGAGTTGACCAGTTGCAGTACATCGAGATCGGACGTCACTAGGTAGGTTTCGATGTTTTGCTCCTTAGCCTGGACGGCGAGGGTGGCCATAATATCGTCGGCTTCGTAGTCGTCCAACTCATACAGCGGCCAATCGAGCGACTTGAGCAGCTCCAACAGTATCTCTACCTGGTCGTAAAAATCCTCTGGCGCCGCCTTGCGCCCAGCTTTGTAGTCGGGATACAGTTCCAAACGTTTACGGATATTGGTGTGGCGCTTATCCCATGCTACACAAACATAATTCGGTTTTAACCGCTTAATAACCTCAAGCGCCATAATTGCAAAACCGTAGACGCCCCCGGTAGGCCGACCATCCTTGGTGCTCAAATTAGGCATGGCATAATAGCCACGATAAAACACGCTCTTGCCATCGATAACTACTAGTCGCTCGCTCATAGCATTAGTATACCTGAACGGCTAGGTGAAGAACTCCCGAAGATGATCCAGCTCAGGTAACCCCCTCAGCTTCGCAAGCACCTTGGTCTCGATTTGGCGGATACGTTCACGGGTAACGCCGAATAAGGGAGCAATCGAGTCGAGCGTATGAGGCTCCCCATCAAGTCCGTACCGCAGGCGCAAGATTCGCTGCTCCCGCTCGCCCAATGTAGCCAGAACCTCTTCGAGACCTGCAGCGAGGAGTGATGGGTCGATTGCTTCTTGGGGCGAAGGGGTATCCTCATCTACAATCTGGTCACCCAAGAGCCGAGTATCACCGGATTCATCTTCATAAGCAAAATCCAACGACAGGGGGTCTCTTTGTAGATAGCCGAGTATCTCTACTACTTTGTCTATGTCTAAACCGCTATCTGCGGCAATTTCTTCGGGTGTCGCTTCCTCATGATTTTCTTGGTAAAGTCTCTTTTTTACACGTTCGACTTTGTTCATTACTTCGACGACATGGGCGGGGTGACGAATAGTCCGCGCTTGATCAGCAAGTGCACGAGTCATAGCCTGGCGCAACCACCATGTAGCATAGGTCGAGAATTTATAACCTTTTGTATAGTCAAATTTTTCTACCGCGCGAATTAAACCCAGATTACCTTCCTGGATTAGGTCCGAATAGAGCATGCCCTGACCAATATAACGTTTAGCTACAGATGCTACCAGACGAAGGTTAGCTTCAATCAGATGTCTTTTAGCGTTATGGCCCTGCAGCGCAATAATTTCTAGCTCACGGCGAAATGCGGGTTTTAGTTCCTCGCCCGAATCAAGTTTTTCTTGAGCAAATAAGCCAGCCTCAATTCGTTTGGCGAGTTTTACCTCACCCTCAGCAGTAAGAAGATCTATTTTGCCTGTCTCACGCATATATAATTTTACAAGATCGTCGGGAATAGCGCCTGGCTCTTTATGAGTCTTAGGCTTAGGTTGATCCTCTTCGTCCATTAGATCGCTAGGTATGAGTTCGAGTTCGTCAATCAATACCTCATCGCTCGATGCCATTCCCGTCAATGGAGCGCCGCTGCCTTTCTCTGTTGTAGATGCAAGGTTAACATCGTCCGCCTCAACATCCTCTGCCAAAGGTTCGGACGCTAATCTATTGGGTAAGGCGAGCGAACCAGCTGCTGGGGCGGCCGCTACTACTCGCGTGCGAGCAAGCGGTCTTTTATTCCAGCTAACCGCTAATTTTGGCTCAAGAATGGTATCGGCGCAAAATTTCTCCAGATGAGCAGACAATAAGGCAATCAATTGATCGGCCTTACCTGGTCGTGCGTCAACAATCTGCGCAAAGGACTGCGGGAGGGCATCGCCTAAACCAAGGAGATTCTTCATGAGCACATACCTAGGATCATTGGGCGGCAAGCCAATATGTTCTGCCCATTGGTTATATGCACTGGGTATTCGGCGTATCTTATCTGCCGACATATCTGTTTCGAGTGCCATAGGAGGTGCCGACAAACTAGGCGAAAAATGGTGCAAAAGGGCTTGAGCCTCGCTGTGTCTACGGCGACTGGCAGCCGGCCCTTTATCGTTTTTTCTCAAACTTGAGGCATCTGCCAATAAGTAGGCTGCCCTGTGTATAGGGTGCTGGTTATCATAGCCGCGATCGCTGAGCAATTGCTCTGCTGAGGCGTGCATCAAACTATTGAGTGTAGCGAGATCAGGTGCACCTTTTTCAGCCGCGTGGTGAATAGCACTGCCCACACCCCTCGCCTGATGTTCTATATCACCTAGGGTCACTTGGAAACCTTGGGCGTCTGTAACAGTAATGATATGACGGGGCGTCTGACTATGTGCCAAGCCAGACAAGATTAATCTTTCACCTCTACCTAACGATTGCCCGGCTACTAGATAGTTTGCGTGGTATAAATTCAGGCCAGCAGCAAACGTATCAACGAATAGTTTGGGAGGATACTCGGAGCTGCTATTTAGAACTTCGGGGACCAACAGGGGCGAGTGCTCGCCAAGCGCGTCAACCAATATATCGCCAATATCAAAGGGAACATCCAACAGAGCCTCTGTGGGCGAGCGAGCTTCAGCCATGCCATACTACCCTAATACTGATCGCCGATTTTGTAAACACGTTGGCGAGCATACTGCCGTCATTTAAGTTGACGATATTACTAAACTACCTAAATGCTAGCGGAGAAAGTCCAATAAATGGCTAGCTTTTTGCGAACCCTTTAGTGTCTCAAGGGCTCTGTTCTGAATCTGGCGGATACGCTCACGAGTAACTCCGTATACCTTAGCAATCGATTCAAGAGTATACTCATGCCCATCTACGAGTCCAAAACGCAACCTCAAGACCCACGCCTGCTGCTCGGGTAGCGTGGACAAAACTTTCTCAAGAGCTTCGCCCATTACCGCATGGGCAGTGATATTTTCCGGGGACGCTGCATCATCCTCCATAATATTGTCGCCGACCGTCTGATCCTCACCCCACGGATCAGCGAACGATAGATTATCTCGCGAAAGTATAAGCAACTCCGTCACTTTTTCCGGTGGCATATCCACGACGGCAGCAATACCCTCTGGTGTTGGGTCGTCGGCCATCTGCTGCTGCAGCGTCTCGCGCGCGCGTCTTACCTTGCTCAAGCTCTCTGCTACATGTACCGGAACGCGAATAGTTCGGGCCTGGTCAGCCATCGCACGCGTGATGCTCTGGCGGATCCACCAAGTGGAGTAGGTTGAAAACTTAAAGCCCTTAGTATAATCAAACTTTTCGACTGCACGGATCAGACCAATATTTCCTTCCTGGATGAGATCCATAAGTGTCATACCCCGGCCCGTATATCGTTTTGCTAACGACACTACCAGGCGTAGATTTGCTTCCTCCAAATGATCCTTGGCCCTGCGACCATCTTCGGCGATAATCCCCAGTTCCCGGCGGAATTCAGGTTTTAGCTTTTCGCCAGAATTGAGCTTGTGCTCGGCATACAGGCCAGCTTCGATCCGCTTTGCGAGATCAACTTCTTGCTCGGCATTCAGTAATGGGACTTTACCAATCTGTCGTAGATAATCTCTTACTGGGTCGGCTGACACCACACCTTCGTTGCGACCCCTGGTTGGACTATCGTTAGCCGGCATGTCCTCTTCCTGTTCTACTAGATCGGATATCCACAAGCCATCGTCAGCTGACGGATCGCCCGCCACAGATACAGGCGTTTCTTCACCCTCTTCGGCAAAAGCATCTACTTCGGCTAGTGCGATGGCGCCAGCGACACCAACAACCACTCCATCACTATGCCCAGCGACATCTTCTAAAGCTTCATCCAGGAAAGTGGAACCTAGGTCGCTAAGCGCTGCGCCACTTTCGTGCGGATCCAGAAAAGGAGCCTTCGCAGATATATCGTTTTCCATGTATTTCTACCTGTACATCTATGCAAATTGTAAATACATGAATCATGGTATCGCAAAATTATAATTTTGCACGCTTTTCGTTCAGCCGTTATCCTGCAAGTATCCCTTGGCACGAAAATGCTTCCTATAGCAAACAGGACAAGACTAAACCATAAGGTCTTCAGTTATACTGTTTGCATGGATAACTCTCCTCAACTTCCCTACTACCGAATGGACGCGGCAACGGTGCTTGAACAGTTTAAAACAAAACCGGAAGGGCTTGATACACGTGAAGCTGCCGAGCGTTTAGAACGCAATGGGGCAAATGAACTAATACGAACGAAGCGGGAGCTGGCCATCGTTACCTTTTGGCGTCAGTTTAAAAACTTATTGGTTGTTATTCTAATTATTAGCGGTGGGTTTTCAGTTTTTTTACATGACTATCGCACCAGCACCATCTTGTTTCTGATCGCGCTTATCAACGCAACTATCGGTTTTGTGCAGGAGCATAAGGCCGAAAACCTTATGGCCAGTCTGGAAAAGCTGACCGTACCCCAAGCGAAGGTAGTCCGTGGAAACAAACTGCGTACCGTAAACTCTGCCGAGCTGGTGCTAGGCGACATCGTATATGTAGAAGAAGGCGACTCAGTGCCGGCTGATTTGCGCATCATCAGCGAGCAGGAGCTTGCCACCAACGATTTTGCGCTCACGGGCGAAAGCAACCCAACTCGCAAGTTTGTCCACGCCATTACCGGCGATGTCCCACTTGCTAACCGCCATAATCTACTCTTTATGGGCACAACGGTAGCGACTGGCAATGGCCACGGCGTAGTTATAGGTACCGCTATGCGTACAGAGTTGGGGCGTATTGCCAATCTCAGCCAGTCTACCAAAACGGACACGTCGCCGCTGCAGCGCGAGCTAAACCACCTGAGTAAACGTCTGACTCAAGGGGTGGCTATCCTGGCCGTTGCCCTCACCTATGTCGCTCTGCAGTCTCACTTAGGAATTAAAGCCGCACTGCTTTTTGCCATTAGTATTAGTGCCGCCATGATTCCCAACGGCTTGGCCGCTGAGGTCAGTATCACGCTGGCTCAAACAGCTGGGCGTATGGCCAAAGCTAGAGCGCTCGTCAAAAAACTATCGGCTGTAGAGACATTGGGCGCTACCACGATTATCGCCACCGACAAAACGGGCACACTTACCAAGAACGAAATGACTGTCGAACGTGTGATGATTGGCAAAAACGAATATCTAGTGACTGGCACCGGCTACGAAACCAATGGCTTTATTGCTGATTCCATGGGCGAACCGCTCACTAAGGAACAACTCAAAAAGCTACAGTTCTTCTTCGAAGCGGGCGCTATGGCCAGCAATGCCCACGTGAACCCGCCGGATGATGAGCATGCCACGTGGTACTGCGTGGGTGACCCTACTGAAGGCGCGCTTATTACGCTGGCCCGCAAGGCAGAAGTAAGCCCTGAAGCGTTGGATAAAAGATATGCCGAGATAAAAGAATTCCAGTTCGACTCTGCTCGCAAGCGCATGAGTTCGGTGCGCAAGTATCCTGATGAAATGAGGGTATTCACGAAAGGCGCTCCAGAAAGTGTGCTTGAGCGCTGTACACATATCTGGGATCAAGGGCGCGTCCGAACACTCACCAAAAAAGATCGGGCATTTTTTATTGGCTATAACGAATCACGCGCATCGGAAGCTATGCGCAACCTGGCCTATGCCTACGGCACGCTTTCTAGGGGATCTAAACCCACCAAAATGCCCTTTGATGAGGTCGAAAAAGACCTGATTTTTATGGGTATGGTTTCGATGGTCGATCCGCTGCGCGAGCAAGTGCCTGCTGCGATGCTTGCTGCACAAGGTGCACATATTAAGGTGTCAGTCATCACAGGCGACTACCCTACAACCGCCGAGGCAATTGCCAAAAAAGCGAACTTAGCAGCGCCTGGCGAAGCGGTAAAAATTGTACTCGGTGAGGATTTGCCCGGACTCAGCGACCAGCAGATCTTACAGCTTGTGGACCGTGGCGGCGTTGTCTTCTCCCGGGTGGCTCCCGAGGATAAACTGCGCATTGTAGAAATCGCCAAAGCTGCGCAACAAGTCGTGGCTGTGACAGGCGATGGTATTAATGACGCTCCTGCCTTGAAACGCGCCGACATTGGTGTGGCGATGGGCCGCACTGGCACCGATGTCGCTAAGCAGGCCGCTGCGATTGTATTGCTTGATGACAGCTTTAGCACGCTTGTTAGCGCCATCCAGCAAGGTCGGCTCACCTTCCGGAATATCGTCAAAGCGGCTCGATGCGCGCTTACCGACAATGCGGGGGAATTATTTGCGGTGCTGATTAGCCTGGGCGCTCAAGCGATTTTCCATATCCCAATCGCCATTTTAGCCGTCCAGATCTTAGCTATCGACATCATCGCCGAATTATTCCCGGTTACGGCCCTCGGCTGGGATCCAGCTCAAAATGACCTGATGCACGACAAACCGCGCAATTTAAAAGACCATATCATTAATGTACGTACGATCGGCGAGTTTGTAGGCTATGGACTACTCGCCGCATCACTTGCCTATGGCAATTTCCTGTTCTTCTTTCACCGCAACCATCTCAGCCCCGTAAAGTTCGACATACATAGCCATGCATACGCTGAGGCAACCATCCTCACCTACATTACTATTGTGCTGTGCCAATTTATTAATCTGCTGCTCGTGCGTACCAGCGATAAAGAGCCATTCTTTACCGCCTACTTATGGAGCAACAAAAAACTTCTGGCTGCCTTTGGCGCATCACTCTTCTGCATTTTTAATATTGTCTACAACCCATGGGTGCAGCCGTATTTCAATGCGCGCGGCCTAACTACCGCCGACTGGCTGTGCGCGGTCATCGCAGCATCCATATACTTCGCTATCCGCTTGTTCCAACGCTACAGCAAACAGCACAGCCGCAAGGCGGTACTGTTATTACATCGTCAGACATCGGCCAGTTAGGCCGCCTGTTACATTAGGAAGCCTGTAATGCGTTTGGATGAAGGCGCAGGTACAGTTGGTGGAGGTGCGAGGCAAACGAATGCACCTCGGGCATATGTAAAAGTTGAGGTTGCTGTGCTAGCTTTGGATCTCCTGATTGCGCGGATGTATATCCCACCATGTGTGGCCTCCAACCCATATCGAGAAACAATGAGAGAGCGGCGACTTTCTGGTAGACCGCATAGTCGGACCGGGTAGCAAATGCTACGTTAGACCCTTCTGGAATCATGTCACCCAGTGCATGTTCCATTGCAGCATATGTATGTGCCGTTTGAGCACGACCACGCTTGGCGTCGGCCGGCTTCGGTGCACGTATATGGTGGATTTCTCTGTCGCCTGCAGCCTGTATAACCACTAACCCCCGTTCGCCTTCCGCCGCCTTAAAGCCTACATCTTTCAGTTCTCTATATTCTTCCGCAACCTCGCCGCCAAGTATCACTCGGCCAGCCGCCAATTCAAGATCAAATTCAGTTTGCGCTCCTGGAGCAAATGTGTGGACGTCTTTATCCTCACCCTTATGATAGAACAGGCCACGACTGCTACTGAGTGTAAAGTGCCGGGCGGCCCCCAAGGGAGAATTCGGCCTTTCCGAGTAACGGTCTCTATTGATAGGGTGTTTGCCGTCTGGAGAAAATTGAGTAATATCGTAGCCAAATGATGCTTCTATGCGTTGAAATACGCCAAATCCGGCGCAACCTAGACTACCGCTAAAGTGAGGTGTCACTCCCGGAGATAGATGCTTTGGTTTATCGAAATCGAGCATAGCATACAGCCTGTTCGCCTCGCGGGAAGTACTGCTATCAGCTTGGTCTATGCCGGGTAAGCCTGTCTTTTCTCCCCACTCTCCACTAAGCAAATCAAGCTCCTGACGCTCCGCTCCTGCCATCATGCCACGCAAATTCATATGCCCGTTGGTCATCGTCAGGATATCGGAAAGGCGACGATCTACACTTTCTTGCGACAAGGGATCTAGGCGAAACAATGCTGCAAAACCATCCCATACCTCTAGCTCAACCTGTCTGCTGATATCAGCCGAGACGAGGTCCACTCGTTGTTCAATACTCATATAAAATCCTTTCCCTCTACTTTTACAGCCCCATAAAAGGCATAGGGTGCTTCGAGATAGGCTGCCCACATCTGATCGCCACACGACCAGTGCCACCATTCGTTGGGGTTGCAAATAAAACCACTGTCGGCCTCAAGTAAGGCACCGCGCATGATCCAATAATAAGCACGACGGTTGCGCTGAGCGGTAACTTCGGAAGCCAGCAGCTTAGTCTTGTGTTCGTAATAATCCAGTGCAGCAGCATCGATATTATCTATGCTGCGGGCACCCATCGGTACAAAGCTGCCGGCGACAAAGCCTTGTTCCTCACGGGCATAGCGCAGCTTGATATCGACCGCAGCCCCGGTCAAATGGGGCTCGGGCGAATCGGGACTTGGCTTTGCGATAAGACGATTACGCCAGGCGAGAATCTCTTGTTCACTCAGATGGGGATGTCGTTTGCGTAGCGCGTCTGGAAGGAGAACATCGTGGAGTTTGGCTTGCAGTTCCGGCGAGCGCAGCCCCTCATCTACATATAGCTCAACCTTACGGCCAAAAAGCCGCTCGACTTCTACCGATCGTTGTAGCGCAAAATTAAGATCACTAAGCCGCTCTGCGATGCTTTGCCTAACGAACACGTTTTTTGATACACCGGGAAAGCCAACGTCCGACAGCCAATTCGGCCGAGAATAATAGCTTTGTCCAGGGATACCATATAATGCCAGATCGACTACTGACTCGGAGTTACGCTCGGCTACAACTATAGGATAACCACGCCTGCCCTGGATGCGGCCGCGAGCGCCCGTTTGATCTGGAATGGGCCTGAGTAATATCTGGTCGAAATTCATTACAACTGCGCTTGACGCCTACTGGCTTCAACCTGCTTTGCTATAACGCGTAGCTCTCCTGGAACCTGGTTAATAAGCTTAGTAAGTGCTTCCTCTGCATTGGCGGGCGGTACTTCTCCCTTCATTTCAGCAATCAGATCAGCGCCAGCTGTCGGTGTTACCATAAGGCGCCCTGTTTCAACACTTGCTCTGGAAACGGCAAGTATGCGAGAGGGGTATGTTGGAGTAGTAAAGAAGGCATTTGGCGTCTCCGCGTCGCCATATAAGACTTTGTCTGCTTCGCTTAAAATGGTCATGGTGGCGGCAGCGTCTGGTTGATTACGATAGCCTACTTTCCCATCAGGCTTTTCGAAATTTTCCCTGTCGATTCTAAATAAAGATACTTCTTTATATGTACCGTTGGCATCTGGTATATAGCCGAGCGTTCTCAAAGCCCCTTGCTCTGTCGTAATCGCATTTCCGTTATGTATATCGTAGCCAAAGTGATGAACCTCTTCTTGCAGCCTAAAACCCGGTGCGCGCCTGGCTAGGAACTCAGCAGCACCGTACTGAGTGGGAACGAAGGTTTCGGCACTGACCGCGTCGCCTGGCTGTGCCCCATATCTTTCTTCTAAAACTCGTACCTCATCAGGCATTAACTCGACGTACGGACTGGCGCAAAAGGTAATACTCAGCGCATTTGGGTCGCTCAATGCCAAATTTTGCTCGGCATCCATCTTCCATACCATTCCACCTTCTAGCTTCGCCCGATAGGGGCCAGTCACCATCATGCCGGTCGGCAAAACATTCTCTTTGCGTCCAATGCCCATCTGCTGGGCAACAGGCTTTAAAGCCTCCAACTGAGCTGACGGCATAGGCTCCTTGGCGTGAGATCTAACTTCGGTTGGGGACGGAAAAATAGTGATGACACGCTCTGTGATGCTCACGTCTATCTCCGTAGCATTCCCAGTCGCTGCAATTAATGCCTGTTCTAAATGATACCTAGCCGTAGCGGCTGTAAGCTCTGCCATGGCTTGTATCCGTTCCTGGTTTACAGGATGTTGACTAGAAACTGATCTCTCTACTGGCGGCATAGTTAAAAGACTCTCCTTTAGATAACCCCCATCCTATGTAGCAGACCACTAAATTGCAACATCCACATAGCAACGTGTGATATCGGTTTTCACGGTTGTGTAATTATGCTACCCTCATACCTATGATAGACGTCCATCTACTTGAAGACATTGGGCTTACAGAACCGCAAGCCGCAGCATACGCGACGTTGGTGCGCCTAGGTAAAAGCAGCGCGCCTACTGTAAGCAAGGAGATCGGCGAGAGCCGATCAAACGCTTATAAAGTACTCGATAGATTGTGCGCTCTTGGTCTGGCCACAAAAAGCCAGCACAGAGCACGCATCCTGTACTACCCTGCTAGCCCTGCAGCTTTGGAGAGGCTGGTCCAGCAACGTTTGAATGCCGTTAAGCTTCAGGAACGCAAGTTAGATGCTGAGATGCCTGAGATGCTCGACTTCTTTTTTGCCCACACCGAGCAGCCAGGCATTCGCTTTTACCAAGGCAAAGAAGGTTTAAAGCAGATCTACAGCGACATACTGGCGACAACCAAAACACTCTACCTGCTGCGATCTCCGGAAGACGTACGCTTCTTCGGTGAATCTTTTTTTGCCGAATTACGTAAAAAGAGGGCACTGTTGGGCATTCAAACAATCGCCATAACGCCCGATGTCCCGAGCGCTAATCATGATCCTGCAATTGACCAGCAAAATAAAATGCTTCGAACCTGGATTCCGGCCGATGCCTACACTGCCCGCGTTGAATGGAATATAGCCGGCGACAAGGTAGCGCTCATATCATATGGGAAAGAGGCGATTGGGGTCGTCATCGAGAGCAAACAAATTGCCGAAAGCTTCCGTCAGGCATTTATGCTCATGCAGCGTGCTGGCGAGTCGGCGAAGACTGGATTAATAGAGGTTGCCCATCCCTTGCATCGCCAATAGATTGCCATAGAGCAACTTGGCTTAGCACGCTGGCTGAGAATATCGCGGGGTCGCCATATGCGGCATTAAGGGCGCGTACGTGGTTCATGGTTGGGTGCTCGCCTTTGCGCGCAGCCCTGAGCCAGTTACCGTATGCCAGTAACCTGCCTACTCTCACTTCTACATCATTGTCTACATCTTTGGGGTTCATGAAAGGGTTGCGCTGCAGTGCGCCGACATCGAGAGCCGTACCAAACCGATCGAGATCCACCCGAAACGTGAGCGTGTCGGGAGTCTGCTTGGCATTCTCTAGACAAATTGGCCCATCCGGCTGGAGTTTTACGCGCCAACGACTGGTCGCATCGCCTGCAAATTCGTACGTTGGATCAAAGGTATTGCCGCCAGTGGCCCGGGCGTGATATGCCACAACCGGCACCGGCTGATTGTCAGGGTCCCAAAAAGTAAACTGACTATACGTATCTGTTGAACGGGTGTGCTCTATTTTGGTCGTGGGACTATGTATTGTCCGGGCGAGCGTTTCCATAGCTTGGGCCAGCATGTTCAGGACAGACACCGGGTCATTTTCTTGCATTGGTATCGGCGGGCCATCCGGCCATCGAAACGTAGCATTAATGGAATGATCGTTGCGAGCAAATGATTCCAGCGCAAACAGCGAGTTAGCTATAAGGCCGCGCACTCCTTTATTAATAACTTCCTGGTCTATCGTAGGGAATGCAGACGCCAGTCCCGGAACAGCCTCGTATAAACGGTTGAGCACCTTTGCGTATTCGCTTCTCTCTTCTTCTGGCAACCCATACAAAAAATCGATGGGGTCGTCATGCTCAAAACCGCCAGCGCGGGTGAGGCGGGAGACACGAGCGAAAGCGGTAATAGGGTTACTGGGATCGGCCAGGGCAGACTGGTAGGCCTCTCCCCGGAAATCTAAAGCTATGTCCAAAGCATCAGTGAGCACTTTCGGCGAGATAAATGGCGCATTTGGCCCGACTTCTCCTATAAGTTTGTCGAGAAGCATACCAACTGCAACTGGCACATCATCGGGCTCATTGAGCGGGTCAGGGTAGTCGTGGTGGTCGGGGAAAAGCAAATCCCGATGCACACCCTCCTTGCGCGCTAGGTAGCCGAATAAGCCATGGTATGCTCGGGTATAGGTGCCCGGAGCCATGTCGAGCCATCCAAACCCGGCGGCGATTCCTCCATGTGTTGCGTACTCAGGGATAGTATTTTCCACCCCTGCACGAAGCCGTGCGACATCCTCACCTATCTGCACTTTATATCTTGAGTACGTGGCGTCTAAGGCCAACTCTATAGCCCTGGCCCTTACCAGCTGAGAGGGAGAAGAATCTGGGTCTGCGGCAAAATCAAGCATAGGACCGATATAATTTCCAAGATTAGCAGCCCTGACCTCAGGATGAAAGCCTACATAACTCTGAGGATAGCGCTGAAGGGACAACCACTGTTCATTAGGGTCAGCCAACGTCCTGATCTGTTCGAGCGGAGGCGTATAATATGTACGCATGCCATCTTCTCTGGATTCTACACTCATAAAGGGTATATTATAACATCTCTATAGAGATGCTGCTAGTATCGTCCCGGTTGGTCAGGCAGTCCTGTCTTGGAGTGCTGTAGCCAAGTACCGCAAAAAGGCATCACCTTCGGCACTCCATAGATCCTTATGCGCATCCAGTGCTTGTAGTGCCTTGTGTACATAAGTGTGTGTGGTCGTACAAGCCGCATTGAGCGCGCCTGATGATTGTATAATTTCTTTGCAGCGTTTGAACTCTGTCGGACTCAAATCTTGCTTGCCTAAACAGTGAGCTAGATAACCTTGCTCATCTTTCGGCGCATGATGCAGCGTATAACTGGTGAGCACGGTGCCCTTGCCTTCGCGGATATCGTCACCAGGCAGCTTGCCTAAGTCGTTTTCATCACCAAAAATACCCAAGATGTCATCAGTAATCTGGAACGCTTTACCGATGTATAGGCCATAGGGCGTAATGGCGTCGGTAGCCCGGCAGCCTGCGCCGGCCAGAACCATGCCAACGTGCAATGGATTAGTAATGCTATACAGCGCCGTTTTCCACTCCAGCACGCGATCGATATCGGCTTCGCTCGGATTGTTGCGCAGCTCGTTCATGATATCGAGCGCCTGGCCGTGAGCAGTAATGGTCATCGTGCGATTTACTATACTTACTACATTGAGACGAAGTTGTGGATCGGCATCGATATTTGCCAAGATCATCTGTGCAGCATGCGCACCGGCCAGAGCAGCATTGAGTGCTAAACTTATGCCGGCATGTGCCGCGTCACCTTTTAAGTGATGCTTCTGATGATATGTCGCCAACAATTCGTGCGCGCTTGGTCGACCACGCCGCAATGTAGAGCGGTCTTGGATATCATCAACTATGAGCATGTAGGCATGCAGCATTTCGATGGCGCGCGCAACCTGTACAATCATCTCCTGGTTGCTGCCGCCACACATTTCGTAGCCGACCATCACAAGCGCACCGCGGATGCGTTTGCCGCCGCGGGCCAGGATATCCAAAAAAATATCCGTATCAGTGTCCAAAACAATCTGCCCATACTGCTCAAGCGTGGTTTCACGAACTTGATCGGCATAACTAGCGATATCGTCATCAATTGCTCGCTTGTAAGCCAGTAGCTTGGCCTGGGACACGTCTGTATTGCTCATCTAGAAGACAGTATACCGTAAGTAAGCCATGAGCTTCTACGTGTCTGCTATGCTACATGCGAGGCGCTAAGCCCGAGCGTCTGCTCGACCTGGATGCCAAGTGCCTGCACATCGTCGCTATCATTCATAATTTGCTCATCGCAGCGGTCTTTGACGGCACTCATATTAAGGGTGGCTTCGTCGCCTGAGGCATGCATTTCTGCCTGCTCCTCGTCCAAAAACTGCTCATAGGTTTTGTCGTCTTCTCCGCCCCGGCCGCGAGTTGCAGCATTGGCCTGGATACGCGCATAGCGAACATGCGGATCGGCATCGATCCATACCATAGCGCCGCCCAACTCATGCACACGATCAGCCTCGAGTGGATTACGCAAACTTGCCAGCACTAATCCGGCGTAGGCGCCTTTCTGTTGCGCAAACTGCGTGACCGCCCGGTCGACCAGTACACCCATACCAAAACTGCGACGCCACTCGGCACTCAGCTCACGCAAGTGTTCGCGGTCGATAGGCAGCTGCCGACGTGTAAGCTCCTCGCGCAACAGATCGGTGACAGATATGAACAAGTAATCGTGCTGATCTTCCAGCAAATGGCCTACGGTATCCTTACCCGAGCCGTTTGTCCCACTCAGGCCGATCAATGTTGTTCGTTGCCACTTCATTCGCCCGTATTATAACGGATATTTCCTCTTTGAGTAGTCCGAATAGAAATATTATGCAATTTTGCGATATTTAGCTCGTGTCATATTGAGGCAGTCACGCGACTGGCTAAAAGGCGTGTTTTCCTTTTTTCACACCGGAAAACGATTGCAAAATACGCCTACCAATACTAGCACCAAGCCGTCGGTGTCGTCGCTCCGTCTTTTCGTCAGGCAAGGCGGGATTATGTTCAGCAAATCCCACCGGCTTACTATAGACATCTCCGTTAGTGGTTGGCCTATCGACCACCTGTACGTGGCGGCGGCGGAATGCACGATGTTTACCTTTCAACGACACAGTGTCTTGGCTTACCCCTACTTCCGGCATAGGATCTGATTTCACCAAAGGTTCTTGCTCGCCTACTGCTGACAACGAGAGCACCCCTACCCCTTTTGCGACAACAAGATCCACGTCGTCCTGGGGATATTCCGGTTCTCGTAAATCTATCACCCCCCGGCCAAGTATGCCCGTTACAAGCTCCCACGCCGAATCAGATTGCTTCGCTACATTAGTTAAAACATCCAAGCAAAGGGATCGTTGTGCTGCGCTTAAAGATGGGGGTTCATAACCTTTGGCATTACGAGGATCCGCATAATGATCAAGATGATAATCGTATATGCTACGCAAAGTGCCAATCGTTTCGGTCGCTAGAGCGCTCCCGTCGTTATATTTTTCCATAATTCCACAGACTAGCGAAGAGTCCGTATAGGGTGTCAAGTCAGGCGCGCTTCGTGTCTCGCTTATGTGGTCTATAAAAACGGGCCTTCCAAGTCTTATATCTGGCGCAGTCGTTCCACTCATAATATTCTCAGAATTAAAAGCTATATTATAAAATAAATAATATTACCTATCAATGTGAGATATCTCACATCAATATACGGTCGTCGATGCATTAAGATGGATTTTCTTGAATTCGTTGCGCCCAGATACTTCGGCCATCAGCGCATACAGGAAGTAAGCACATGGCATGTGGTATTGCGATACATAGTGGTATGAGATGGGAGATGCCGTGGCTGGCAATCATAACAATTGTACAGAAGATTATACCGCTCAGCGGACCGGCGGCAGCAATATTGCGTTCATGAACAACACTTTGGGGCAGGTACATACAAGCTAGATAGCCTGCATGTGAAAGCAATACGGCGCGCTGACGGTATAGTTTGATTGCTACAATATGGCCTATCTCGTGAACGATACACGATGCGACCGCTGCCATTGATGCAGAAAGCAGCCACAGCGGAAAACCAGCCGCTAATGACCCTAACGCATACAGTACTAAAAACCCGACGACAAAAAGTCCATATGCGCGCCACACGCCTTTTATAAAGCCGGCAAGCGATAATCGGTTGCGAGACCGCCAGACTAATCTTGCCTTCAATCGGAGCAGCCAATGATATTCGCTGCCCCACGTGACACGGAGGCCACCAATCCGAGCGAGTTGGCCGTAAAAAGCAGTTATCGCCTGCATGACTTCTGCGTATCTCAAATTTTGCTCGCGGCTGATGTGTTGAGTCATTTCGTGCAGGTGCTTGCCTTTTCCTAAGTCGGCAAGCACCCTAATCGCATCTGTCGACAGACGATACTGAGTGTGTAGGCCTATGTCGTGTAACACCCCGCCGCGCACCTTGAAATCGGGATGCAGGACGGCAGAGGTACCTACTTGCACTGAATTTTGATGAGAGCTTTCCAGAAATCTACTTGGCTGACGCTGACGTGCCCCCAGCCACATACGGCGACCGCCGCAGCCGAAGCGCCACCCAACGCGATTCCGAATGCCAGCGCGTACACTAATAATGGCCCTACTTCATTAATTACCGGTGGTTGGCCCACCGGAGTCATGGCGATAGTCATAGCACCCACTCCTTGCTACTTAGTTTAAATTTGAATGTGTCTTTCCGGACCGACGGCTGCATACTATCCAAGGCTCGTCGAACTTGCAAGTCTTTTTTAGAGCAGAACTCCTGTGCTGTGTTGAGTAGAGTCAGGCGTAGTGCAACCAGACCGACTTTAGTCGGCCTGCGTGAAACGCTCTACTCAACACAGCACAGGAGTTCTGCTAAACTACAGCCAACATCGTCAGTCGCAAAGAAACGACTGCCCCAGCCAAAGCTCGGCAAGAATAGCTACAGCCTACTTGATGTAATCGTGCAGCTTGCGGGCGTCTTTGTGCTTACGTAATTTTGCCAGGGCCTTAGCCTCGATTTGGCGAATGCGCTCGCGAGTGACGCTGAATTCCTGCCCTACTTCTTCAAGCGTGTGCTGCTTGCCGTCTTCTAGACCAAAACGCAGCTTAATGATCTTTTGTTCGCGCTCAGTAAGTGCTGCGAGCATGTCTTTTACCTGCTCTTTGAGCAATTGATTGGTTGCAGATTCTTCGGGCGAGATAGTGTCTTCGTCTTCGATAAAGTCAGCCAGCACCGACTCTTCTTCGTCGTCACGGATTGAGGCGTCGAGCGAGGAAATATCCTGCTTAATCTTCATGATGTGCTCAACTTTGTCGACTTCGATATCCATCGCCGAAGCGATCTCTTCGTTAGTCGGTTCGCGGTTGAGTTCCTGCGTCAGACGGCGCTGGGTACGCAGTAATTTATTGATAGTCTCTACCATATGCACCGGAATGCGGATGGTGCGAGCCTGATCGGCGATTGCCCGGGTAATGGCTTGACGAATCCACCAGGTGGCGTAGGTTGAGAACTTAAAACCTTTTTCGGGGTCGAACTTTTCGACGGCGCGCAGCAGGCCGGTGTTACCTTCCTGAATCAGATCAAGCAAATCAAGACCGCGGCCCACATATCGCTTGGCAATTGATACCACCAAACGCATGTTGGCCTCTGCCATCTGATCTTTAGCGTCTTTATCGCCGGCAACAACGCGCTTGGCCAGGGCTAATTCCTGCTCGGCGTTTAGCAGAGGGATCTTACCGATTTCCCGTAAGTACAAACGGACAGAGTCATCGGCAATATCATCCAGATAATGCTGGTCTTCTGTGATAATCTCTTCGTCGCCCTCGACCGACCACTCATCACTGCCTGCTGCTATATCATCAGTAACGACCGGCAAGGCAGTAGTTGTTACCTGGATATTCAAGTCGGCCAGCTCGGTATAAAGCTTATCTAAAACGTCGGCATTCTCGGGGGTATCAGCAATAGATTTAGTTATGTCGCGCTGGTCGATGTGGCCGTCTTTTTTTGCCTTGGCGACGAGCTCTTTTTTGAGTTGTTCGAAATCCGGCGTAGCGTCAGCCTCTGCCGGAGCGATAGTCTTTTTTGCTTTAGGCATGGGCGCCTCCTTTATGCTTCTTTAGTAGGTCGTCGAATTTTTTGGCTGCAGCGAGTAGTTCGGCCGTGCGAGCGTCGTCTGAGGATTGTAGTTCGCGGGTAATGCGCTGTTTTTGGGATTTTACATATTGGTCTATCAGATGTACCTGCAATCGAGCGGCTTCGCCTTGAAGTTCCTGAAGCTCGAGGTCCTGATAGAGCTCTTCAAACAATAATGACAACATTTTAACATAGTCGGCAATCGGTCGCAAAGGTGTTGCAGCTGCAGCTTCTCCGGCAAAGTCCGGATTGGCTTCTAAAAAGGCTAATAGGTCGCGCGCTGGCGCCTCGATGATCATCTGAGTTTTGATAGGCACCAGAAAGGAACGCATTGCCGGGCGCAGCAAGGTAATCGAGAGTAGATTATTCTGCACCTTTGTCATTTCCAATTGAGCACTATCGAGCGGCTTGACTGCTGCTTTATGCGCCTTTAGCTTAGGTAGCGGAACAGCGTCTTTGAGCTTACCGAGGAGTGCCTGGTTGCTGACGCCAATGAGCTTGGCTATTTCACCAATGTAGTGCTCTTGTTCGACAGGATCGTTCAGCCCGCGCACTACTCCCATAATCACATCGCTAAACTGTCGCTTGCCTTGCGCAGTGGTAATGTCCAATTTTTCCTGATATCTATTCATAAGCCAATCGAGCGCATACTGGGGCTTTTCGATAATCTCCTGCCAGGTTGCGGGGTTCTGTTTGATCAGTTCGTCAGGATCTTTACCACTCGGAATAGTAATAATGCTCAGGCTGACGCCCACTTTGCTAGCAATAGGGATGGCGCGCTCTGTGGCATTGAGCCCCGCACTATCTGCGTCAAAGCTGAGCCGGATATCGCCTGTAAAACGACTCAGTGCCTTGAGATGCGGCGCGGTTAGTGCCGTGCCTGCCGTGGCGACCACCTGCCGCACGCCCGCTTGATGACTGGCAATAACGTCCAGATTTCCCTCGGCAATCACCACATATTTGGTCTTGCGAATAGCTTCTTTGGCCAAATGTAACCCATAGATATGGCGGGACTTGTCGTACAGCATCGTCTGCGGCGTGTTGATGTATTTTGGCGCATTGGGGTCGTCCACCAAGATACGTGCCGTAAAGCCGATGACACGCCCCTGCGGATCCTGCAATGGGATCATTAGGCGGCCACGAAACATGTCCCCCAGGCCCCGGTAGCGCTGAGCGCTGAGGCCCGCCCCTTTGATTTCCTGCTCGCTAAAGCCCTTCTTGCGCAAAAAATCAACGAGTGCCGTGCCCGTATTCGGGGAATATCCTAAATGCCACTCCAGTACTGTCTGCTTGGTAAAGCAGCGTTTTTTGAACACATATTCGAGCGCTGTTTGGTTTTTACTAAACTGGACCTGGTAAAAATGAGCAGCCAGCTCCAGGGCTTCATGCAGCCGCTCTTTTTCTTTGGTATTATTTGTGTACGACCCCTTATATTGCTCAAGGTCGACGCCGGCTTTGCGGGCCAGTAGCTCTAGCGCACCGCGAAAATCAAGCCCTTCCATCTCCATGACAAAGCTGAACATATTGCCGCCTTTGCCAGAGCTAAAGTCGTGCCAGATCTGCTTTTCCGGGCTCACTATAAAACTAGGTGTGCGCTCGTTACCAAACGGACTCAAACCCTTAAAATTACGGCCGGCACGCTTAAGTTCGACGTACTGGCTTACTACGTCTTCTATACTCAAGCGACTCTTAATATCCTCAACCGCGTCCACTACTAGTAGTGTAGCGTATGTTACCCCTGTTGCACAGATAATCGGGACGGCCGGATCTTATCTAAGCGTGCGCTAACACTTTCATAACATAACCGGCGTGTGATTAAATATTGTTATGAATCCCGATCCGTACGGCGCACCTCCGCAGCCGCCCCCTCCTAATTACGATTTTATTCTGGCCGGGCCCACCAAAGCGTCAAAGCCATCAAAGGGATTAGGTACGGCCGGATCTGGTTCGTTTATGGTGAAACTGGCGGTATTACTTGGTGGTGCGATATTACTGATCATCGTCATTGTTGTAGGCAGTAATCTTTTTTTGGGCGATAAAACGAATGTCGCCGACCTCACCACGCTTACCCAAACCGAAAGTGAGATCATACGCGTGAGCGGGCTAAGTAGCCAGTCGAGTAACCCTCTCGTACTCAATGCGGCGATTAATACCAAGCTATCGCTCACTACCCATCAGAATCAATGGCTCAGCTATTTAGCCAAAAAGAAGACGAAAGTTTCGGCGAAACAACTCCTCGCCAAAAAAAGCACAGCCACCGACAAGACATTGACTGCCGCCCAATCCGCCTCCACGTTTGACGCCACCTTCATCACTATTATGCGTAAGCAGCTTACCGACTACGCCTCCGAAATAAAAACAGCGTACGATAACTCTCTGCCGACCGCCAAAACGGAACGTAATCTGCTGCACCAGGACTATCAACAGGTAGCCTTACTCCTACAGCAATGGCCAGCAAACACAGACTAGCCGACCACTAATTGGTATGAGTGACGGATAAGATCCTGTACTTCTTCCCAGGTTAGCTGGCCAGTGAGCAGTACGGTATTCCAGTGTTTTTTATTCAGATGATAACCCGGCACGACCGTTTCGTATTTCTGGCGGAGTGTTTCAGCCAAAAGCGGATCACACTTTAGGCTCAAACGAATCGGCGAACTTTTTTCGGTCACTAAGGCGAACATTTTATCGCCTACCTTATATACAGCTACGTTTTCTCCGAATGGATAGTCAAGCCTGGCGTTCGGAAAACTCAAAAGGTAGGTTTCTAATTCTATATGGTCTGGCATCATGTTTAAGCTTACCCTATCATGCCCAAAACTGCGGGGATATCTTCTGCGATATAGTCAGCTCCTGCTTCATGCAAAGGCGAGACGTTACCAGACCCATGGCTGACGCCAATAGTATAGACCAGGCCGGCATCCTTACCCAGCAGGATATCACCATGAGCATGGCTTACCAGCACCGCCTGCTCTGGAGCCATGCGCATAAGATGCAATACGTGATGGACGCCGGCGGGTTCTTTTGGTTCAATCCGCTCGTCCATGTTTTGGTCAGCACACAAAACCTGCGAGAAATACTGGCGAATACCTGCTTCTTCCAGCCGCACCAGGATCCGGTGATCTTTGTTACTCAATCCCGCAACACGCGCGTCAAGACGGCGAAGAATAGCTAAAAGGTCTGTAACGCCTTCGTGCAATGTATCTTCAGTCATGAAGAGTGTATGATCTAAATCAAAAATTACTGCGCGCATTTTGCAAAAATCCGTATAGATTGTATATTATACACCTCATAAACCAGAAGGTGAAGTCTGATCCTTGCTTAAACAGATGTAATTGGACGTGCAATACACGGGGAGCTCGGTACAAAATGTAAGATAAACGTACCGTATAAACTTCCCTCAGGAGCCTCGAATACGCCAGAAGGGGCTTCCGCAGATAGTGTCATACCGAGTTCCGTTGCAGCCATGGAGGCAATCTTTGGAGCGTCTTGGCTCGCCTGGGCTTGCGAAAGACCGGTTGCGCCATATCCAACTTGAGCAAAGACAATATATCCCAAATCTTTCGGGGCCCTTAGGTTGTCCCGGTCTTTAGTCTCGACTATCTTTACAACGTCCCATCCTTGCCCTCTGAGCAATGCGGGTGCATTGGAAGCGGGTATGCTGAAGCCGAAACGCGCCGTACTCTCCATGCCGTCTCCGCAACCTTTTATATCAGGTTTACTGCCACCTGACGCGCAGGCCGACATCCCCATGGCAACGGCTGCCAGACTCGTGGCCCAGCGGGGTTTACGATGATTGAATTCACTCATGTTATCCTCATTATATAATGAACAATACTAGCTCGCGCGTTGCTTGAGCCAGTCGAGGTAGTATTGTAGCTCTGTAATCGACTCCCGGATGTCGCCGGCGGCGCGGTGGGCGTCTTTTTTCTCGAACTCTACGCCGTATTTGCCTTGCATGAGCACCTTAAAAGCGGTGACATCGAACATACGATAATGCAGCAGGGCGTCGACTTCGGGCCACCATTGCCGGATAAATTGACGGTCCTGGTGAATGGAATTCCCGGCCAGTACTGCTGGCTCGTTGCCAAAATGCTCTTTAATGAGGGCGGCGAACTCCTGCACTACTTCTTTTTCTGGCCGGCCATGAGTGCGAATGCGATCGGTTAAACCGCTGGCGGCGTGCTGAGCCGCAGCCCACTCATTCATAGAAGCTAACGCCATTTCAGACTGCTTAATAATCGCTTCGTAGCTAGCGAGCGAAGCAAAGTCAAAATCGGTTATCTCGGCCGCTATTTCAATAATGACATCGCTAGTCGGCTTGAGGCCGGTCATTTCCAGGTCTACCCATAGAAGTTTGGTTGGCAGTGCGTGTTTATCAATATTCATTATCAGATGCCTACTTCTTTGGTAAAAATGCTAGTGCCGCCGAATTAATGCAAAAACGCTGCCCTGTCGGCTGATCAGGGGCATCGTCGAACACGTGCCCGAGATGGCCGCCACACCGGGCGCAGGTAACTTCTACACGATGCATGCCAAGCGTATTATCGGGAGACAGCACTACCGAACCCTTTTTGGCATCATAGAAGCTGGGCCAACCGCAATCGGCTTCAAACTTAGTCGTCGAGTCAAATAGCACATTGCCGCAGGCTGCGCAGGTGTAGCTGCCCGCCTGATCGTTGTATAACAGTTTACCGGTAAATGGCGCCTCGGTGCCTTTACCGCGAAGCACTTCGTATTGCTCCGGGGTCAGTTTCTTGCGCCATTCACTGTCGCTCAAGTTCATTCCTGACATATGGTCCTGTTCTTTTCCTACTTACGTCTTCTTTTTGGACAATTTATCGAGCTTGAGGAGTTTAAAAATAGCGTACACGATAACTGCTACGAGCAAAAAATTGAAGATCGTGTATACAACGTTGCCCCATTGAATTGCAGTAGCCCTGTTGCCCATATGCACCGTCCAGGTAAGATCGGTAAACTTCTGCTTGCCTGGCAAAAAGAGCTGCGTGACGGGCAGCACAAAACCATTCGTAATACTGTCTACTACTGTCTTCAACTGGGTACCAAGGACCAATCCGATACCGATGCCGATGACGCTCTGGTCGCGCAAAAAATCGGTAAAGCCATCCACCTGACGGCTCATTTGTTTGGTAGCTTGCGAGGTAAGCGCCTGGCTCACCACTTCGGCTTGGCCAACAGGACCAAGATGGCGTAGCTTGGTAGCCACTTCTTTTACTTCACGTGTTTTGTTGGCAACGCGCGCGGCTTTGGCGCTGGTCTTGGTTTTATCCTCTGGTGTTGTGTTCTCAGCTTTCACGGTAAACCTATTATAACACCCCGAGTGCTAGTGCAGCCGACCATTGCTATCCTGGGCCCCGATCCGAGATCTAAAATAAGGCCTCGGGTATTTGGACCAAGGTGCGGATCGCAGTGGAAAGAAGCCTGTTATTACACCGAGTTAGCCTGCTCAATCAAGCTTACATCGCTCAATTTCAGATTGATAAAACCGGGCCCAGCAACAGTGACAGTATCTACAGTTCCGCTCGTTCCCGCAGACGCGAAGCTAATTCGTTGGCTATCTCGTGCGGTAGGCGGCTGAGTCTACCGGCTAGCTACAGGTGATATTGGTTGCATAATCGCCAAATTGCTCATCCGGACGGTAAGCTCAGGGGGTACTCGCAAGGTTGAACAAATCTTGTATGGCGCTCACTAGCGCAGTTTGTAGCGTCTTCATCAGGGGGGGAATTATATCAGGCTTCAGTCGAGTAACTTCTGCTGCCGGGCAAGGCGGCCCGCGTACCAGGCTACCGAGTACGTCACAGCTATAAGTACAAAGAAGCCGAAGGTGATAGAAAACAGTTCCGGATGGGCGCTCGGGTGGGCAAAACCATCTGAAACTTCAAAGATTATGCTAGCTGGATTGAGCAAAACGTCCCAGGTATTCCATCGTAAATCGCGGCCGACATAAATCGCGAAGCTAGTTAAAAAAAGAGCAGACAGCACAAAAACCCAGGCCAGCCGTACGCTCACCCGCTTTAATAACTGGATATGGAGCAAGTAGACGCTGAGCAAACCGATAATAAAGGCTGTAAAACTAAAGAGTGTGAAGGTCACGACATCGTATATCAGGTCAACGCGCGGCACTTCCTGCAAATGGATCACGTCGGTAGTGACATAAAAAGCATTCGGCAGAAAACTCAGATACAAGAACGTCACGGCCAGGGCCGGCCAAGCCGACCATACCTTGTGGCTTAAGATACGCTCCAACCATAACACCAGCAGCAAAGGTATCCACGCCAGGAGCAAGTTCCAGTTAAGATACCAAAAATCCCAAGCGTGATTGCGCCATGCACCAATACCATACAAGGCGACACTGACAAGCGTTGCACCAATAAGGGCCAGCCCCAGCCGTGCCCGTGTGGATATGTACCACCTCATGATACTTTTTAGTATATCAGGGTGTAGCGCATCATAACTAGAACTCATCTAAAACCTCATTCCGGCTAAAGCAGGATCTAGCAGCTACTTACCCGCTAAGGGGATACGCAACACAAAACACGCACCTTTTGTGCCTGGGATATTCTGTGCACGCAGCTCGGCGTGGTTGGCGTCGGCAATAGCTCTGGCCAAACTTAAACCCAGCCCGTACCCGCTCACCTTGCTGCTACGGGCTTTGTCACCACGGTATAGGCGGTCAAAAATGCGAGGCATATCATCGGTATGGATGCCTGGACCTTGATCTTGCACCCATACCAGTAGATGCCCGTCCTCTGGCTTACTACCAACAGACACCACGCCTCCCTCAGGCCCGTATTTTATGGCATTGTCGAGCAGGATAACTAACAACTGCACCAGGCTGTTGGCATCGCCGATAATATTGGCCTCTGCTATATCCTCCTTCCATTGCACCTGCCGTTTTTCGGCCACTTTTTTAACTTGCTGCAACGAGTCACCGATAATCTTCTGCACAGGCAAAGTTTTGAGATTGAGCGGCGTGCTCCCATATTGCGTTAAAGCAAGCAAGTTGCTCGATAGTCCTTCCAATCGCTGCACTTCCTCAAGATTACTCTGAATAAGTTCGCGGGCGTCAGTTTCGCCAAATTGTTTTTGACGCAAAAAGATCTCATTTTCCAATTTAATGTTAGTGAGTGGCGTACGCAGTTCGTGGCTGGCATCGGCCGCAAAACGAGCTTGTTCCTTGTGAGCCTTTTCGATTGGTCCAAGTGTGCGCCCGGCAAACCAGTAACTCAGCACGCCGCCAATAATCAAAGCTGCAATATTAATGAAAAATAAATCTTCATTGAGGCGCGTATGCACTTCCCCCGCCTGATCCTGCTGAAAATTGCTGAAATCATTGTAAGGCCGCCCAGGTATATAGAGTCCGCGCAAGAAAAGCTGCCGAGCTTCGCCGCGCTGTAAATCATTGCTATGCCCAAACTCGTGTTCAAACAACACCCGAAAGCTAAACGTCAGTGTAAAGCTAAACGCTAGCAGAATAGCGAGGTAAAAGAGAGTAAGCTTAACGCGCGCCGACTTAAACATAGTGCTCTTAGAGTACCTTGTACCCATGCCCTCGAATAGTGTGAATCACGTCGTCACCAATCTTTTTGCGCACATTAGCTACAAACGTCTCGACGGTATTGTGTTGCACGCGGGCTTCGTCAGCCCAGACATGGTCGAGCAATTGATCTTTACTAATCACTTCCCGCTTGTGACGCAGTAAATATTCCAGCAACTGAAATTCCTTAGCGGTAAGGTGCACTAATTGCTTATCGACTGTTACCTCTTTAGAGACCACGTCAAGTTCCAACGCGCCAGATACAAAAAGATTACCTATGCTGGCTTGTGGCCGGCGCAAGAGTGCTCGCACGCGGGCCAGCAGTTCGTCAAACGAAAACGGCTTCGGCAGATAGTCATCAGCGCCAACATCCAATCCTTGCACGCGGTCGCCAATCGCCGCGCGGGCCGTAAGCATCAAAATTGGCACTTGCGAACCGCTATCCCGCCAATACGTCACGAGCGCCGGCCCGTCACGGTGTCCCGGGATCATCCAATCCAGCAAAATAAGGTCGTAACTGTTGGCATCGTGCAGCGTTTCGGCCATGTCACCGTCTTCGGCCACATCCACCACGTACCCTTCTGCGCCTAGACCCCGCTCCAAACTCTTAGCAATCTTCTCTTCGTCTTCGACAACTAATATTCGCATAGTGCTTTTTATAGTATATCCCACCCCTGTGTACTAGCTGAAGATAATGAGCTCCCTAACTATTGCCACTTCTATGTTGTGATGAACATTTGACAGATTTACGATACAATGCTTTACTAATAAATATAATTCTCAAACAAAAAGATGACCGAAACAACACAAAACATACCACCAAACGCTCATGAGCAGTACGATGCAGTGAGCCATGACGCTAGTAATCCCCTTGCCGTTGCACAAGGGGTAGGAAATAAGGCCCTGGGGGGAGTCGGGGAATATGGCAGTACCGGTGCAGAAGAGCTAGGCGGTCTTCCATCTTTATATAAGGCAGCGCACGTAGTTCCAGATAGTCGATGGACTAGAGAACTTAACTCCTCTTCTCCTAGTCCGGACGTTAGAGTATTCGGACCACTCATCGGCAGTCGGGTTCGCGACGATGGCTTGGTTGAGTCATGTAGCGTAGAGGATACCGTAGCCATCGCCGCTACCTTTGCCGAGCAAGCTTTACCTGGAGAAAATACGCATACGCCCAAAATTATCGAGTACGCCTACCCAGAGATTACTGATGCTTTCGGTAGACGCGAGGACCTCACCCAAGAAGAAAGAAACAAAATAGTAGCCAATAACGATCGTTGGCTAATAACCATCCGCGACGGGCACTGGCCCATTCCCGGTAAACCCACTTATAATCCGCAGACAGGGCAAAAAGACGGCCCGCTTGAGTTCGACAAACATGACTGGGGCGGAAATCATTCTAAGTTCTTCGGACTCGAAGAGAAAGGCATGCAAGATCAGATGACGGAAGCGGCCGATCACGGCTTAAGCTTGCGCCTTAACGCACTCACTCACCCTAATGAACCTCTAGGCCCAGTAGTAGAACGAGTCAGCATCCTCGACGGTTCCTGGGCTAATCAATATGCTCATTGGGTGCCTATCGATGTTGGAGAGACTCACATTACTTACGATGATGCTATACATATGATTGACGCTATTAGTGACAAGGATGCCTTAGAAGAAGTTATGTTAAACCTTGTCGCGTTGCCGGATGACTCGTCACGCATGCAATACATGAGACACTACTCAGGGCTCGCAAGCTTACCTTTTACGAAAGTGCTCGCTAGAGCCGAACAAATAGCACCGTTGGTCGGTAGTAAGCGGGAAAAGGATGAGTGGGTTGAAAACGAAATGTTACAAGCTGCGGCAGTACGTGAAAGTATGCAGATGATACTAGACATAAGCGAATTCAACACCTACCACCGTGAAGGTCGCGTCATGACTATAGAAGAACAGATCGAAACAGTGCAGAACCACTTAGATGGCTTGGTGCGGGTTGCAAACAAGATTAGCCAACCGTTAGCAATGAGCTAGGAGGATAGCTTTTCCCTGGCAGTTAACTATATCTACGCTTTGTCTAGGTGACATTGCCGGTTACACCATAGCGCGTTTGAACTTTTCTACGAGGTCGATGGGCGTGGGGTTAATGCCATTTAAAAGAGCAAGGTAGATGGTGGTGAAGTCAGCAAAGGCTGAGGCCCACATTAGTTGCTCGAGCAATGTCCGTCCTTTAGCCTGCACGACATGTGGTTCTGGGCGCATGCCGGAAAGCAAACGCGATGAAATTTCAAAACGCTTTTGGATGCGCTCGTCGTCGAGATTGCTCCGAAGATCAATCACGGCATACGGCTTGGCGACTGGTTGTTCGCTCCAACCAATAAATTCGTTGTGATTGAATTCGGGCAACTGATTGAGCCAGGCGATCTGCTTGGCATTTTCATTGACACTAATCTTCCATTTATATGCTGCAGGGTGCAGCCGCGGGCCGCTATATATCACCACTGACTTTCCGAGCAATTCCTGGGCAAGCTGTTTGGCTGGATTATCTTTGGTGGGCACTGTCGGTAGCCACGATTGTATAGCCTGCTCAACGTGTGTAGCCGTTGCCTCGGCCACTGGATATACAGTTTCTGCATCCACTAACCCTGCGCTTACCAATACTGTCGCTATTGCCTTAAGATTCGATACGGCAGCATAGCGTGGCTGCATGTGGGCGGACAGGACGATGAGCGGCAATTGTCGATCTTCGGCAATCTGGCGCAATCTGCCCCCCGTAGTAATAATCGCTGCCTGAGCGCCTCGCCGTAGCCCCTCTTCCAGGCCACTAACCACTTCTTCAGTATTGCCGGAATGGCTGTCGGCGATAAGTAAGGTGTGCTCATCGACATACAACGGCAATGCGTAGTCTCGGACGATTTCAAACGGCTTGGCCGGATCCAGCCAGGTCTTGGCAAATTCAGCAGGTACAGCAGAGCCGCCCATGCCGACGTGGACAATGGTGTGAATGTCCTTAAACGTTGCGTTCCCCAGCAGCATACAAGATTCCCGGAGCTGCTCGGCCTGATGAGCAACAATGCCCAGCGCATCTGCCGTATCCTTTTGGTGGATATATTTGAGATCGTCCAACATACGCTTCTTTCTCACAAACCGCTTGTGCTATTATGGTAGTATTCATATAGTATAGGCTGATAGATGAGGGAGACAACTATGTTTGGTGGCGCACATGACGACGCAGGAGACGATACAGCAGGGGCAATGCAGGACACAGGCATGCCACTAGCACCTCCACAAAATGATCTCGTCGACCCAACCCAGGATACAGATAGCAGCACCGTTGTCGGCGGACCAAGTAGCACAGCCCAAACGTTTGAGCCTGCCTCTCCTGCGGTGCCCCCGGCTGGCGCACCAGCAGTACCCGAAGACCTTCCTGCTGCCAGTTCGCTCCCGTCGACAGCAGCAAGCGATGGAGATGATTTGCTTAACATCAAGCAGCAGGCCTTGCAGCAACTGAGTCCCCTTATTGGCCATCTCGACCAAACGCCAGAAGAAAAATTCCGCACCACCATGATGATGATTCAGGCCTCCGACAACAAAGAGCTTATTAAGGAGGCTTACGCTGCTGCACAGCAGATTACCGATGAGAAGTCCCGTGCCCAAGCCCTCCTCGACATTGTCAACGAAATCAACTACTTCACCCAGCACACTGCGTAAAACAGCATCAAAACGCTTATACTAACAGTATGAAGCTGGCCCATGCGAATACTACGCTCCTAGGCGCAATATTGCTTGTCTGCGGTTACATTGTCGTGATGCCGCTTGTGCCCATACTGACGTTTTGGTTTGAAAGCCATACCACCAGCCGATTGCAAATGCTTGGTTCTGAGCTGCATGTTCCACTCAGCAAAGAATCGGCTATGCCCGAGGGTAATCGCTTGGTTATTCCCGCTATGCTCCTTGACGCACCGATTAACGAAGGACAGACAATGGCGGCGCTGCATAGTGGCACTTGGCGCAGGCCAAACACTAGTACCCCAGACAAAGGCAGCAATACTGTCATCGTCGCTCACCGTTTTACCTATACCGACCCTCGGGGTCCATTTTATTTTCTGAATAACATGCAGGTTGGTGACGAAATTGGCATTTTTTGGCAAGGCAAACGATATATCTACAAGGTGAATGCCACAAACGTTGTCCACCCAGATCAAGCTAGTATCGAGAACCCGACCTCGGACGCTCGTCTGACCCTCTATACATGTACGCCGCTGTGGCTCCCGAAAGATCGCCTGGTTGTAACTGCCGAACTGGAGCGAGGTTAGATGAGCGAAAAAACGCGCTTCTGGATACTACTTGCGTTACTCGCACTAAGTCTTGTATTGCTATTCATACTCAACACAGCATATGGACAACAATTGCTAGTACGCTAATAGAAACCGCTTTCACCTCCCAAAAGTAGAGCGTTTTCACGCAGGCCGACTAAAGTCGGTCTGGTTGCACTACGCCTGACTCTACTTTTGGGAGGTGAAAGCGGTTTCTACACAGGTGTGTCGTCTTGGCTACTGCCAGAAGGGCGGTCTTCTTCGTCAATCGTAACAAGCTCAGGCACAGTCTTCTTGGCCGAGCGACGCCAGACGCGGACCACAATTGCCGTAAGTGCAATAAGGCAAGCAATGGTGATAATACTTACCACCGCGATCCCCGTATTAGTGAGTGCCGTGCCCCCGCTATTATTTGCCGTACTCGACGCACAAGACGTCGAACTACTGTTATAATCACACGAACCGTATGCGCCGGCACCGTATGCGGCCGCAACACGTTGCTCAATCCCACTCAATCTGTACAACTGCATGACATTACCTTAAGCATTACTCTATCCGTATGATATCATGTAAGTGGTCAACATAACAAAGCGAGGGTAACAACGTATGTTAAGCACTGTAGGATTTTTGGATCTGGGAGCTCCAGAACTCATCATTATCCTGGCCATTGTGCTGCTCTTGTTTGGCGGCCGCAAACTGCCAGAGTTGTCTAAAAGCCTAGGCACTTCAATGCGCGAATTACGCAGTGGACTAAACGGCGATGGACACGATGAAAGCAAGAAAAAAGAAGATACGCCACGGTCAACTTCGTAGGCTCGAGAACAAGAAACTCCCCTTCGCCGAACACTTGCACGAATTACGCAGGCGGCTATTGTATGTGGCGCTCTCTATTGGCCTCTGGGGAACTGCAGCATACGCCGTCCAACAGCACATTGTGAATGCGCTGTTGCAGCCTGCGCATAATCAGCAATTTATTTATACCTCGGTTGGTGGCGGCATCGACTTTTTATTCCGGGTTTGTATATATACCGGCATCGCCTGCAGTATCCCAGTTATTGTATTCCAGATCCTCAAATATCTGGAGCCACTCATTAAGAAAGATGCCATCAGATTTATAGCCTGGGGTAGTGTCGCTTCGGGAGTATTAGCCGCTGCTGGAATGATTTTTGGTTACTACATTGGCCTACCCGCAGCGCTGCACTTCTTATTGCATCAGTTTACAACCAATCAGATCCATCCCCTGCTTACCATCCAGTCGTACATGGGCTTTGTTACTCTATACATGTTGGGTTCTGCTCTGCTCTTCCAAGTGCCACTATTGCTGATACTTATTAACCGCATTAAGCCGCTTCGTCCTAAAAAATTATTGGGACTGGAGCGCTGGGTGATACTCATCGCCTTTGTTCTGGGTGGTATCATGAATCCTTCGCCGCGAATACAAGATCAGATCTTGCTGGCCGGACCAATGATCATCGCCTACCACGTCGGCGTTGGCATTGTCTGGTTCGCGAATCGGCGTTCAAGACGCCCTAAACGGGTGATTAGCATGCGAGAAAAGGATATCGAGGCGCGGGTTGCACGTTATGAACAATTCCAAGCAGCTCAGGCCCTTCTACAGAAACGCAATCCTACTACAGCTTCCCCTGTAGCACCGGTGCAATCTCCGGCCACTATTGTTCGGCCGGCCGCCCGCTCTGTTCCAGTACAAGCGAGGGCTACCACGCCAATGACAGCAGAAAGAGTTCGGCCCCGTTATGCAGACGGCTTTACGCCGCGGCGCAATCCTCGCAGTTTTGGCGGAACAGGGGCAGTCAGTACCGCCTTGTGATCCTTGACAGCCTATGGCAGCTCTTCTACAATAAAACATAAGCTTTAAAATAAAAACGACGGGATAGGCATAATGAACAAACATCTCGAAACACTCATGCAAAAAGAAATGACGCGCAAGGAATTCCTGGCGACGCTAGGGCTCGGCATTGCTACCGTACTTGGTTTTGGATCACTCCTTAAGCTGCTCACGGGCAAAAGTAGTATCCATAATACTCCCTCGGGGTACGGCTCTAGCACGTACGGTGGCGGACGCGACTAGCCGCTAGTAGAAAACGTAAAAAGGCCGAGCTCACACACTCGGCCTTTTTTGGCGTTGTTTGTTTGATTCCATTGTACACCCGCATTGCAATGCATATCTACCCGTTGCCCAAAAAAAGGAACCCCCAGAGCGAGAGTTCCCTTTTGTCCGTATGAAAGCGGATGCTACATCATTCCCATACCAGACATGTCTGGTGCGGCTGCAGCTTCTTTCTTCTCAGGGACTTCGACCACGAGCGCACCCATCGTCATGCTCGTACCGGCGATAGAGACGGCATTGAGCAAAGCTTCTTTTGTGACACGGGCTGGGTCCACCACGCCTTTGGCCTTAAGGTCAACCAGTGCAGCGGGGTCGTTGACATTGACACCATGGCCCGGCTTGGCAGCGCGGACTTGTGGCAGCCATTCGTCGGGGTTGAGCCCGGCATTGGATAGTAGAATGCGGAATGGCTGCTCCAGAGCTTGCTTGAGCACCATCTTGCCTGCGGCAATTGCAGCGTCATCATCGTTGGCAGCAACAATGGTAGCCGCCAGGTTGATGAGCGTAACGCCACCGCCCGGTACAATGCCTTCGCTCAGTGCAGCCTTGACGGCAGCGACGGCGTCATCGACCCGGAACTTCTTTTCCTCGATTTCGGTTTCGGTAGCACCACCGACCTTGATGACGGCCACTTTGCCAGAAAGTGCAGCGCGGCGCTTCTCCAGCTGTTCGCGGTCGTACCCGCTGCTAGCAGCGGCGATCTGAGCATTAATTTGCTTGATGCGGGCAGCAACATCACTGGCAGGACCCGCGCCTTCGATGATGGTGGTACTCTCTTTGCCAACAATTACCTTGCGAGCGGAGCCAATGGCGTCGAGCTCGGCATTCTCAAAAGTGATGCCCCGCTCTTCAGAAATAACCGTTGCACCTGTTAATACTGCAATGTCATCCAGGATTTCCTTGCGGCGGTCGCCAAACGAAGGCGCCTTCACGGCAACGGTGTTAAACACACCCTTCAAACGGTTCAGGATGAGCGTGCCAAGCGCTTCGCCTTCGATATCTTCGCTGATGATAACCAGGTCTTTCTTGCCAGCCTGGGCCAATTTTTCGAGGATAGGCAGGAACTCTTGCACCGAGCTGATCTTCTGGTCGGTGATCAGAATAGCTGGCTTGGTGTATACAGCTTCCATGCGGGCAGTGTCGGTCACCATGTAGGCGCTCACGAAGCCCTTGTCGATAGTGAAGCCTTCAACAACTTCACTCTCCAGGTTCAAACCTTGGCCCTCTTCGACTGTTACCACGCCGTCGCGGCCAACTTTGTCCATAATCTCTGCGATGAGATCACCGATTTGAGCATCGCCGGCTGAAATGGTGGCGACTTCAGCAATGCGCCCCTTCTTGCCCTGGATGTCTTCGCGCAGGCCGTCAAGCTTGGCAAGCACGTCGGCAGCGGCGGCTTCCAGACCTTTACGCAAAAGCATGGGGTTGTGGCCAGCGGCGATGAGCTTGTTAGCCTCACTTAAGATGTGGTACGTCAATACAGTAACAGTGGTGGTGCCGTCGCCGGCAACATCGTTCATTTTGCTAGCGGCTTGCTTGATGAGCTCTGCACCCACTTTGTAGCCCAGGGTTTCGTCGTCTTCGTCACCGATTTCAACGCCTTTGGCAACAGTGACACCGTCGTGCGTTACCGTGGGGGCACCGTAGCTCTTGCTAATAACTACGTTGCGGCCTTTGGGGCCCATAGTTGTCTTGACTGCATTGTACAAAATTTCGGCACCAGCAAGGACGCGCTTGCGGGCATCGTCGTCATAGAATACTTTTTTTGCCATTTCTTGCTCCTTATTGAATGATGATTGGTCCTGAAAATGAATCCAGGATGACGGTCGCCGTTTGACTATTGTAGGGTGGCGAGGACGTCTTCTTCTTTTACTAGCAAGTAATCCTTGCCATCTACTTTCACTTCGGTCGGACTGTAACTCTTGTACAAAATACGGTCGCCTACCTTTATTTGGGTAGCCTTCGGGCCAGCAGCCAATACTTTGGCAACTTTAGGTTTTTCGGTCGCTTTTTCGGGCAGATATAAGCCGCTTGCAGTTTTGGTCGGAGCCTCTTCCGGCTCGGCAACGACATAATCGCCCAGAGGTTTCACATTTACGCTCATACTGATACTCCTCCATTACCTTGTAGTATGCTGAGAACGTTAGCACTTTATGGTCACGAGTGCCAACGCGTCAGCACTCACTATAATAGAGCGCCAATTAGCCTGTCAAGCGTTGTATGCCCTCTCGTGCAAAGTATCTTCTGCTATTGCTTAACAAAATGAGAAGATGTAGACGTTCTGGGCTGATCGCCAACCTGACGAAAAGCATGCCATGCTGCGGTCTCGCTCCCAGGGCCGCCCTGAGGCCATATAACAGTATCGCCAGGACTTAAGAGAGTTCCTACCATGTGTGTTCCATCCTGAGTATCGAAAGCAAACCTAGGAGTCTTTAAGGCGCCATTTCTAGCTGCCCTATATAACGACTCAACACGGGGCTCCTTGTCCATAGCCAGGAGTGCATCTTCATAAGGATGCGTACCTCCCTCAGTTTTAGGGCCGGTTTGGCGAGCGCGCTTACTAGCATTACCTGCCAAAAACAGCACCTTGCCACTATCCAATGTGGCTGAAGAAAAGGTATAACGAAATCCTCTTTGGCCACGAGGAGCCCAGAGAAAATTGTCCAGGTGCAAGCCTGAAGAACCAGCTGGCATAGTAGACTTAGGGAACTGTTCTTCGCCTACTTTTTTCATGTCGCCAAGTGGAGAGAGTATGTCGACTAGTTCGTCGCCAACGTTTACTTCTTCGCCTTTCCAAACAGAAGCTGGTACGAGTACTGTTGGGTTTTTCCCTTTTAATGTCCGGCTAACGGCTCGAGGAATTTCTTCGGTGGAGACAACCTCAATTAAGCCTCGACCAAACTTCTCATCCTCACGTCGTTCGATAGCTTGTTCTACTATTGTACGATCACCAGCAACTTTGAGCAGCCCATCCAACACAAGGAGTTGTTCGTCAATTGCCGTTATCTCATCGGCAAATTCTAGTACTGCAAATTCATCATCAGGAGAAATAGGTAAACCGTCAGGGCTGGCGGCTCCCAAGTAGTCGAGAGCTAAGGTGGTCTCGGCTGAGTACTGTGGAGTTTCAAAGGCTGGTGTTGGATAAGCCATAGCTAATATCTAATACATGTGTTATAGATAAAACTATAGCATATACCTCTTAAATATGCAAGAACGTCGCTTCTGCCACTTTACTGTAGAGTGGTACTCCCGACACTATGGGGATTATCGCTCTGTGGAAAAAATTCGCGCACTAACTCATGTACTACCATTCGTTGGCCCACCAGTGAGCCTGCTGCTGCGATGCGTTGAGCCACCTCCTGCGAGCTACTAAGATGTCCAGGGCGGGCGGCCTCTTGCGCTGCATGTTCGGCAGCGATCCTGGCATCCTGCCTAGTGATAAAGCTCCAAAGAGCATGGGCCGGAATCATTCGGTCCTCACTGGTATTGCCTTCGACTCTTTCAGCACTCATGTTTGACGCATATTATAGCATATTATATTAGCAGACGCGTACGCCTAGTGTGTTCTCGGTAAATCTATCAGAAGCGGACTGGTATACTGATAGCAATGCAAAGAAAACACGTGATTATGACCCCGGCCGATTTCTTTGGGATTGAATATGAGATTAATGCGTGGATGCATGAGGATAATCAGGTAGACCATGCTGTTGCCGTCCAGCAATGGCAGCAGCTGTATAATATCTACACTAAGCAGCTTGGCTGGAACGTAGAGCTGGTGCAGCCTGTGGAACATTTGCCCGACATGGTGTTTGCAACCGATTGCTGCCTGATGATCGATGGCAAAATACTGCTCAGTAACTTTCGCTATCCCGAGCGCCGGCCGGAATCAGCCGTCTTTGCCGAGTGGTTTAAAAAGCATGGATACACCAATATAAAGCAAGCTACGCACTTTTTTGAGGGCGGTGGCGACAATCTGCTTTGCGGCAATAAGATCCTGGCCGGCTATGGCTTTCGGTCTGATCCAGCTGCTGCCCAGGAACTCGAAGCGTACTTCGGACTTGAGGTGGTGCCGCTCCATATCGTCGACCCATTCTTCTACCACTTAGATACTTCGGTAGCCGTGCTGGATCACGAGACAGTTGCCTTTTATCCACCAGCGCTAGACGAAGCCAGCCAGCGGCGCCTACGCGCTGCCATCCCCCGCTGCATCGAGGCGACTCTGGAAGAGGCGCAAGGTTTTGGGCTGAATGCCGTCAGCGACGGACACACAATTATAACCAGCAATGAGTCTAAAAGCTTACTGCAAAAATACCGCGATGCCGGGTTCGAGGTCATTGGGACGCCCATCCTGGAATTTCGCAAATCCGGCGGCGGCGTGAAGTGCATGACGCTTACGCTTAGGGGCTAGCTCAAAGTCGCCAATCTAACTCACCATAGCCTGGACAATAGGGGCCAAAAATCTAAACAGCACCGGTTGCGTAGCTTGAGTGAATCACCGCCCTCTCAAGGTTATGCGCAAAAATTAGAGACAGCTTCTCTAAGGGGATATTGACATATAACCCCATATATTATAGCATATAAAATATATGACCGGCGCCTCTTTGCCTCACGAAACAACACCTATTAATCCTGATTTTGAAAAGATCAAGGAAGTCTTCCCTGAACGCGGGAGATATCAACCCCTGATTCATACTGGCTGGATTGATGTAGAAGAACTCCGAGGAGGGCAATACTATCATGGTGTGGCAGAGAATGGCGAAATAGTAGACCTTGGCCTCAGAGGTTACGACCTTGTCCCTTATCCGCTTATTCGCGAAGTTCAAAACGCCGACCTCCCAGATGCCGCTTGCCGCGCAGCTGTCATCCATGGGTATGGGCACACGGCAGTCACTTTCATGGGATCCGGCGCTAGGACCGGGACCCGCCAGGGCAAACAAACTTTTTTTGCACCAGGCGAAGGCTTATCCATAGAGGAAGTGTTAGCCCAAGCCGAGGCAACCTTTCCCAATAGCTTCGGAGCTATGACCTTCCAGCAGCAAGTTACCCGTTTCAGCGAAAGAGATGCGATCCCTGACCCAGATATACCGTTCAAGAAAGAACGTGAAATAGAACCCGAGATGACTGATGAAAGATGGCTCCGAAGATATCCGGACAGGCATGAGCAAGCCGAAAAAGCGCGGCTTACATATCGGGAGGTGTCCGAAACGCTAAAGAGATATCGTCGCGGTAATCCAGATTTGTCTATTGAGGACTTCTTCCAATGGAGCCCTGAAGGCATCGCCGCAGACGTGAAGTCAGAAGTACCTCCTCGTGTATATGAAAATATCGTAGCTGCGTTGAGTGATGAGGATGCGCTTACAAGGGATGCTCCTGAAGGCTCGCTAACGGGGCAGATCTGGGAGCAATTCGATACTGAACATGGTATGGGCAAGAACAGACGTGAAGATCCACGTTGGAGTAGTGGGAAAGACCGTGAAGCCGGCATAGACCCCGACAAAGACATCCTTCGGGGAGCGCCCGGCAGAGAAGAGATACAGCAGACACAGAGTGCTCCTGATTCTGTTGTCGAATCCAAAGGCCCCGATTTTCCCATCAGCATTGCCCCAGCAGAAATTATGCAAGGAGATAGTCAAGAAACGACTCCTGAGTCGTCACGCTGGCGAAAAATGCGCGGCTTCTTGGGCGTGGTGACACATCCTGGGGGTGCCATTGGCGCCAAACTCGCGGCGCGGGAGACTACTCCACAGGACGGGCAGCGTAGTCACTGGCGCCGTATCGCCACATTAGGAGCAGTAGCAACTGCTGCTATGGTTGGCGCCTACCTTGGTATGAAATACGGGCACCATAGCGGTTCTGGCGGCAATGCACTCACACAAGTTCACCCTCCTCATGGGGGTAGCGGTATGGAACAGTTACCCACACCTTCGGGTTCAGCCAATGTAGACGACGGGCTTCGCCTGCCCCATCCACACTTCACCGCACCAGCACACCCCCCTATAGAAGTGCCGAAGACAAGCTACACTACAGTAGAGCTTGGAGAGTGGAAGCCAGGTCCTGGGGGACAGGGCACTGTATGGGGTGCAGCCTCCAATGCCTTACGAAGCCAGGGTGTTCACAACCCATCCGGACCGCAAGTCTTGGAGGCATCACGTATAATTGCTAAAACGAGTGATATCCGCTGGGATAATGACACTCTAACGCATCTAAGTTCTACCCAAACCCTCAAAATACCTGTTGATCTAGCCGAACTTATAGATAAAAAATCATAGACGATCTTGTGCTGACATTGATGCGCCAGCTACACGGCGCTTGGATTCGGTAACTACGGCGTAGGGCGTGAACGTGTTGAGTTACACTTGGGCGCCCTTTACGATTTGTGATTCGGGCGTTTGTGGAGTGCTGTACGGGCGCATTTGATTTCGTCGTAATCGCGTTTGACTACGCGGCGGGGGTCGCTATCGTCTTGCTGGAGATGGCGTAGTTCGGCGGCTTTGGGGCCATTACCTAATATTGATTTTTCGTGGCCCTTGCCCAGCAGCAGTACGATGTCGCCCTTTTTTGCCATATCGATGGCCGCCTGTACCGCTTCTTCGCGGTTATGGATTAAGAACAAATCGACACCGTCTTTCTTACCCGATTCGAGCGCACCTTCGGCAATTTGCTGCAGAATTTCGGTACCGTCGATATCGCGGTCATCTTCTTCGGTAGCGATCACTATGTCGCAGTCCCGGCCGGCAACCTTGCCTTGCATAGCTCGTTTAGCTTCATCGCGGCGGCCGGCAGAGCCGAAGACAGCAATCAGCCGGCCTTTGGTGAGCGGACGGACTTCAGCAAAGAGTTTCTCGAAGCTTTCGGGCGTGTGCGCGTAGTCAACAATCACCTCGAAGTTCTGCCCCTCATCCACGCGCGTCATACGACCCTCAACAGCATGGAGGCTGGCAATACCCTTTTCGATTTGCGCTGGCGTAAGGCCAATAGCCCGCCCCACGCCTACTGCAGCCAGCGTGTTATAAACATTAAAACTCCCTGGCAAATGACAAGTAATATGATAACTATCGCCCTCTATGGTGGCATTATAGCTGCTTCCACTAGGGGTAAGCTTGATGTCTTTTGCCCGCAGATTGCCTTTCTTAATGCCGTATGTGATGGGGTTTTTGACCGCCTTAGCGAACAGTCCCCCGCTTGGATCATCGGCATTAGCAACGCCGACGCGTAAGCCCTGCTTGTTGCGGTCTGTTTGGGTAAAGAGCATTTTTTTGGCATCGCGGTAACGCTCGAAGGTGCCGTGGTAGTCCAGATGCTCATGACCGATATTAGTCATAACAGATACGACGTATGGAATAGACCACACCCGGTGTTGCGCCAGCGCATGGCTGGTTGTTTCCAACACCAGCCACTCTGCGCCGCTGGCTTTGATCTTCTTGATTTTAGCTACCAGCGAGCCCACGCCCATGGTGGTCAATCGTGTGGGATTGGGTTGAGGGCCACTGCCATCGCCGTAATCAACGGAGATAGTGGTCATCATAGCTACCTTGTAACCATTGGCCCGAAGCATGGCAGTAATGAGCGTACAGGTGGTAGTTTTGCCGTCGGTACCTGTCACGCCGATTACCTTTAGCCCCTTCGCCGGAAAACCAGCCCGGACCTGGGTAAGCACAGCCTCACCTAAATGACCATACGGCTCAACAGCCCGAAATACACCTCTAGGAACAATCTTCTTTACTAATGTACGCATGGGCACAGTATACGACCGGCACTCACCTTACACCAGGCATAGAATCAGCACAGTCTTGAAAGTTTAGGCTGTTGTTAGCGTTGGTAATCGTCATCCTCTGCAGCCTGTCTCAACATTTCTTCCAATGTTTTCTCTGGCGTGAGAGGTGCGTAAAAAATATTACCCTTGTATTCACGATTTATCCTAAATGCCCCTGTAGTACCGCCGGGTACTACAGCCCCAATCTTAATAAGCTGTTCGAGTAGGGCTTGCTGGCCTCTAAAGCCTGGCATAAACGCCTCTTCAAACTCGTCCAGACGAAAGCCGTCTTCTAGTGACCAGGCAATGCCAGCGGCATACTTCAGGTCCTTCATCTGCCCGGGGTCAGGTTTAAAACCTAAAAGTTTTAATTCTTCAGGGGTTAGAGCGTTGGGGTCACTAGTCTGTTCAGATTTGTTTTCAGACGTAGAGCGAAGCCCCGGGCCCGGGGCTTCGCGAGCTAACATCCCCAGATGGTCAAGATCATCACCTAACTGCTCTAATGGCTGTTGGACGACGTCAACAAAAGCAGGATGCATCGTTGCCGTTGCTTCTGCGCCCACATCGCGTTGCCTGACTGCCTGGACAGGAGGTCTTTGGGAATCTGGCGGTACATTTACTTCTGAAGGGGGCGGCTCTGCCTGGTTATAGAACGTTCCAGGACTTGCAGTTTGGTGGCTTGGATGAATGGCACCGTGGGGATCGGGCTGTTGCCGCACTGGAGGAGTTCGTTTTGGAGACGGGTTTGGCTCGGAACGCGACGGGCGGGTTGCAGGTCTTGCTGCCCGGGCATGATCTATCTGGGTAGCGATGCGGTCAAAAACCGAATCGGCGACCGCAATAGCGCGGCCTCTCTCGAATGCTTCTAACTGTGGCCCTACTGCATCGTATTTTTCCCTTGCCCTTGTTAGATCATGGGCACGCTGCCCCTCTAAAGACGATTGATGGGTTCTCAGCATTACCAGGAATGCTGCAGTCGAAGCAGCATCTCGCATTTTCTTTGCGTTCTGCCCGTTATCCGAAAAGGGGAAGCTTGCCTCATATGCCCGCTCAGCAATCGCTTGCCGATCAGCAACCCCAATCTCCCGCCGAAGCCCAGGGTTGGTTGCGAGTGCTGTCAAGAAATCATTCGCCCGTTGATTGCCGTAGGCATCGGCGTCTGGCAAACGGTTTGCGCAAAGACTACGAGCATCTGCCTCGGTCATAGTATTCTGTTGAAAACGCCCGTCAGTGCGTACCGCCTCAGCAAGAACCGTTTGTTTCGCATGCTGTCCAATCGTGCGACGTGCCAAGGCGTTCTCTGCTGCCTGATGCGCATTCAGTACCCCTTGCGCAGCAGTAACGACTTCGTCCCACTCTGCTACCCTACTAAATCGTTCAAGCAAACGACCATCTTCTATTGGAGTGAGCCCCGTACGTTGACCATTCGCCAGCCGCCAAGCAATCCGGACTTGATCTGGTCCCAGATAATCATTTTGTAACTGCTCGATCCGGGGCAAGCTAGGATCGGTCGTGACTTCTGATACGATTGCATCCACATCAAAACTAGGCTGCCTATACGCTGCCCTGACAGGCATGGGCATTGGAGGCGGAACGCGCAAAGTATCGTCGGGTCCAAACCCGAATTCTGAGGCTGACATAATTACTAATTAATAGCATAAAATTACAATATAGTCAATGGGGAATTCCGTCGATTTCCTATGTTATGCTGGGCACTAGAATGATTGTGCTGGGTATTGAGTCGAGTTGCGATGAAACGGCCGTAGGCGTGGTGCAGGACGGCCACATGCTGCGAAGCAACATTGTGGCTAGCAGTATGAGTCTGCATGCCCAGTACGGTGGTGTGGTACCGGAGATTGCAGCACGCAGCCATATTGAGGCAATTATACCGGTCATCGAAGAAGCTCTAGCGGCCGCCAAGTGCACCTGGAATGACATTGACGCCATTGCCGTCACCTATGGTGCCGGCCTTAATGGCAGCTTGCTGATCGGCGTGCTCGCTGCGCGCACGTTGGCAATTATCAAACGTAAGCCGTTGTATGCCGTCAATCACGTTATCGGGCATATCTACGCTAATTTTCTTACCCAAACGACGCTGAAGGGTTACCAGATGCGCAGGCAGCAGCCTGAATTCCCCATGCTGGGTATTATTGTAAGCGGCGGCCACAGCCAGCTGGCTATCTGGCGCAACCATTTCGACTACACACTACTGGGGCAAACCCAAGACGATGCCATTGGCGAGGCCTTCGACAAGGTAGCTAAAATTATCGGCTTGCCCTACCCTGGTGGTATCAATGTGTCGCGCCTTGCCCAGCAGGGTAACAGAGACGCCTTCCAGCTCCCCAAGGCACGGATGGCCGGTAAGTACGACTTCAGCTTTAGTGGTATCAAGACAGCCGTGCTGCGCCTGGCTCAGGAGCAAGTCGGCAAAGATTACTCCCTTCCCTCCTACGAGTTATCCGGACTTCTGAATGAACAGCAAAAGGCCGATATCGCCGCCAGCTTCCAGCGTGTAGCCTGCGAAACGATTGCCGATAAAGCCTTGCTCGCCTACCAGGAGTTTGTGCCGAAGAGCGTCGTCGTAGGCGGCGGCGTGGCGGCAAACACCGAGCTGCGCGAATGCCTGGCTCGCACACTTCCCTACTCTATCGAATACCTGGACCTTAAACTATGCGGCGATAACGGCGCCATGATCGCTGCTCTGGGCTGCTTCCACGCCATGGAGCAGCAAGCTACCGCCAACCCGTATACCCTCGAAACAGCCCCTAACCTCTCAATGTAACCCCCTGCCCTTTAGTAACACGGCCTTTTGGGCTACCGTTTTCTATGCCATGTCGGACTTGATCCGTCATCCAGACGAATAACAGAAGTCATCTGTATTCTGAGACGGGTTCAGAATGACGAGAATACGATGCATTACTTTTTGAGCTTGCAATGTCGGGGAACTTGTCTTACGCTTGCGCTGCAAAAACAAACACGTTCGAAAAAACACTATCTACGGATCGTTCCTTTAATAGACAAAATGCAAACAAAAATACCCTACATTTTTAGGTTAGTTAAAGGTGGGCTTTCACGTGGAAAGCTTTGTTTGCGTTGAACTCAGATTAGAAGACATGACTATTCATGTAGCTGGCTCTCAATTAACAGAGGTGGCCAAACGTGCCGTAAGGTGGTATTCTTAGGTTGCAACGTAAACTAAATCTAAGGATGCGACTATGAAGCTACCGAAAGTGTACGAGCCGTCGTTGTACGAGGCCGACATCTACGCACTCTGGGAGAAATCCCAGGCTTTTCTGCCACGTAAGACAGGGAAGAGCTACTCGGTCGTCGTCCCTCCACCCAACGCCAACGGTAACCTCCACCTGGGGCATGCTATTACGCTGGGCCTGCAAGATATTGCCGTTCGGTATCACAGAGCACGCGGCGAACGTGCGTTGCTGCTGCCCGGTGCTGATCACGCTGGCTTTGAAACTCAAGCCGTGTACGAAAACTTTCTAGCCAAAGAAGGGAAGAGCCGCTTCGACTTTACCCGCGAAGAACTGTACTCAAACATCTGGGACTTTGTAGCTCAAAACAGAGACAACTACCAAGGGCAATTTCGGCGTCTGGGTGCGAGTGTCGACTGGAGTCGCCACTCGTTTACGCTCGATGAAAAGATTGTCAAACGCGCCTATGCTACCTTTCGCAAGATGTGGGATGAAGGACTCATCTACCGCGGCGAACGCCTTGTAAACTACTGTACCTTCCACCGCACTGGCTTTGCCGACATCGAAGTTATTTATAAAGAGGCAAAAACTCCGCTGTACTACATGAAATACGGGCCTTTTACCTTGGCCACGACCCGTCCGGAGACTAAGTTTGGTGACACCGCTGTGGCTGTACATCCTGACGATGAGCGTTACCAGAAGTATGTAGGGCAGGTGGTAGAAGTAGAGGGGGTCAATGGCCCGTTCACTGTACAAGTCGTGGCTGATGAAATGGTAGATCCTAACTTCGGTACAGGCGTCGTAAAGATAACCCCCGCCCACTCGTTTGACGACTGGGAGGTTGCCCAGCGCCATAATCTGCCGGCGAAACGAATTATCAACCACGACGGTACGCTCAATCATCTGACGGGGAGGTTCGAGGGCATGACCGTGCTCGAGGCCCGAAGAGCAGTTGTGGCAGCGCTCAAAGAAAAAGACTTACTGATCAAAGTAGACGAAAATTATCAAAACCGCATGGGGCATTGCTACAAATGCGATACCATCATCGAGCCCATGCTCATGGAACAGTGGTTCGTCGATATGCAGCCGCTGGCCAAACCAGCTATCGCTGCTTTGCAAGCAGGGAAGATCGCCTTTTATCCAGAGAGCAAGAAAACACAACTCATCACCTATCTCAAAAATCTCAGAGACTGGAATATCAGCCGGCAGATCGCCTGGGGCATTCCGATCCCCGCCTACCAAAATGTCGACGATACCGACGACTGGATCTATAATGCCGACGACCTAACGCAAGAAATCATCGAAAAAGACGGCAAAACCTACCGCCGCGACCCTGACGTCTTCGACACCTGGTTCAGTAGCAGCTCGTGGCCCTACGCCACACTCAATTACCCCGATGACGCTGATTACAAAGACTTCTACCCGCTCAGTCTAATGGAGACGGGATTCGACATCCTCTTCCCCTGGGTCAGCCGCATGTTGATGCTCGGCTTGTACGTCACTAATGACGCGCCATTCAAGGCCGTATATTTGCACGGTCTGATTCTCGACGAACATGGCCAGAAGATGAGCAAGAGCAAAGGCAATGTCGTAAACCCCATGGACATTATCGACGAATATGGATCCGATGCGTTGCGTATGGGCATCATCACTGGCATGTCCGCAGGGAACAACCAGCCGTTTGGGGTGCCGAAGGTGATTAGTGCACGTAACTTTGCCAATAAGCTGTGGAATATTGCCCGTTACATCGAAAGTGTCATTCCCAGGGCGCCGCAAGGTGAAATCATTCCTCGCACCGATGCCGACCATTGGATCCTAAGTCGCCTAGATACCACCGTAACTACTATTGCTGATTGCCTCGACGCCTACCATTTCTCAGAAGCATATGAAACGCTGTATCACTTTGTCTGGGACGATTTTGCCGATTGGTATCTGGAGGCCGCTAAGGCCGAGGAAAATCTGCCACTGCTGGCTTTACTCCTCCAATCGATCCTTAAGATTGCGCACCCGTTTGCGCCGTTCGTCACCGAGACTATCTGGCAAACCCTCAATTGGGCACCCGATACATTGCTCGCGATTACCGCCTGGCCAGAAGACTTGCCTGAGTATGACAAAAAGCGAGTGAGCAGCTTCACCGAACTGAAGATAATCGTTACCGAAATTCGTGCTATAGCCAAAGCAGTGGGGATTCAAAAAATGGAGGCCAGCTATGCACAGTCGCCCCTTATTGCCGATAATCAAACGCTCATCAAGCGTCTCGCGCGCCTTGGGGCGCTGACGGAGGTAACCGAAGGCCAGGGGGTGCAATTAACGCAAACCAAAGAGCACGTCTGGCTCACTATTGACTATTCAGCTGCCAGGCACTACACCGATACACTTGCCGGGGAGGCAGCGTCCGAAAAAGCAGCTATTGAGCGACTCGAAGCACGCCTTAATAACAAAAACTACACCGAACATGCGCCAAAGGCCATCGTTGCTGAGTCGCAGGCCCAACTGCAAGCCGCCCAAGACCATTTGCAGGCCATTGAGCAGGAAATTGCCCGCTTCCAAACTAGCTAGATATTGCAACAAAATCGCAATATAGTACAATCAGTGCATGAGTTCCGCACGTGATGATTTTATTGACATCCTGAAAAACAACCAACAGAGCGTTACCAAAGCGCGTTTGAGCGTATTTGAGGCGCTTCTGGGACAGGAACCGCTCGATATGCACACATTAGTGGCCCGGGTGCCCAAAACCGATCGTGCAAGCGTATATCGCGCCGTAGAATTATTCGAGCGGCTGGACATTGTGCAGCGATTGCATACCGGCTGGAAGTATAAACTGGAACTAACCGATAAATTTACTGCGCACCACCACCATCTCACCTGCATCAACTGCGGTCGCACTATACCGATGAACGAAGCCGAGCTGGAACGGGTGATCGAAGATCTCGCCAAGGCTCACCACTTTCGCCCCACCGCCCACCAGATAGAGCTGCAAGGGTACTGCCATCGATGCTCCGCAGTGAGTTAAAAACGCAACTCAGCCTCACGACTACTTAATTAAGAGTTGGAAAGGGAGAGCCTCGGTATCTAAATACAGCTTGCTGGCCTAGTACTCTATCTTCATCATCGGTCATCGGGACTACCATATCAGGGCCCCTGCCAAACACCCTCTGGGCTTGCCGTAGCATGAACTCTATTGAATTAGAGAAACCGAGATGCTCGTGCAAGCCACTTAGTACGAGACTGCCGCCAGGAACCATCAGCGCTGGGGCAGCGTGTATAGTCCCTCGGACAGTTCTCTCAGGCAAATGATGGGCTAGTGGCATAACTACCGCGCCATAACGATGCCCTTTATCTTGCCTAAGCTCATTCACTATTGCCAGCCGAACAACTCCCTTCAAGATGTCATGACTGGTCAATACATGCTCTAAAGAAACGGTAAACACTTCTTGGGCCATGGCTACAGAAAATGCCTCGTTAAAAACAGTGCTGCTAAATAAAGCCACATTCTTTAAGTGGTTTCGCTTCACGTATAGACTAAGCGCGGCGCTATCAGCCATGCTTGGTGCACACCAGGCTATTCCATCATGACGCTTGGGCAATTGAACCTCTAGCCCATCACGAGATGTTAGTTGGCCGTCTCCATTAAGGCGAAACGCGCCCCTCATAAATGTTTGGGCAAATTCTGAACGCTCGTCCAATAGGTGGGGCCTGAGCAGTCCGGCGATAAAATAAGCAGCAGTCTGTTCAAAACGCTGATCATCATAACTTGGACTCTGTTCACGCAAACGTATCATGGCATCAGTAACCTCGTTGTCTACAGGGCCGATAAGCTCATCATAGCGTTGGGTAAACGACTCGAACGATTGCAGATGTGTCGGCAGACGCCCTTCCAGCATGAGCTGGTTATGTCGGTGCCGCATCGTGTCTTCGTCAGCAGGAATACTAAGATTTGTGCCCTCTTCTGAAAGCGTCGATACAGTAGCAGCCAACCACTCTTCAAGCGGCACAATCTCAATATCCGGGCTCAATCCGAGTCTTTCGGTGGCGTATGCTAAAAGTTCTGGGTCAGAAAAAAGATGCCCACCCTGTTCAGATGGTTGTGACATATTTGTACCTTTTATAACTTCGTTATGGGTCACGCTTCTAGAGACTATAAGCGCTTAAAAAACGGCCTAAAGCATGTGCGCGACCTGACGAGTATACCTCAGCCAGCCACCATAATACATGCCTATGTCTATAATATGTTCGGGTCATGCGGACGCCAGCCAGCTAGATAATTACATACGGTGCAATTCTGTTATGATAGTGGTCATGAGTCATCAGCAAGAAGAAATTGTCGATATTTTGCAGCCGCCATTCTTCACCAAAACAGGCACGCATAAACCGCAATCCCAGGCCTGGAAAGACGGGGACTGGATTGGCACATTTAATTTGTGGATCGTACAAGACAGTCCGCGCCCGGCGATTGTCTACCAAATGCGCAGCCCCGATTCCTCATGGGCGCCAAATAAACTCGATGTAACGGCTGGCGGCCACTACCAGGCCGGCAAGGAGCGGACAGACGGCTTGCGCGAAGTAGTCGAAGAACTAGGCAAGCACTATAAGCCTGAGCAGCTCACTTTCGTAGGACGTAAACTACATGTTGCGCCGGATGTACTCGGTAATGAACGCCGCAACATCATCGATATATCGCTGATAATTGATAACGCCCCGCTCGAGAGTTATATCCTGCAGCCAGAGGAAGTCTATGCTATCTGTATCTGCCCCATCGACGAACTCGTCAAAGTCCACAGCGACCCAACATATAGCTTTGAGACCGCAGCCCAGAGAAGCGACGGCACTACCTGGGACATCAGCGTCACCAATGATTTATTCCCAGAGAATTGGGACGCCTACCACTTCAAAATGGCGCTGCTTGCCCAGCGCTTCCTACAGGGCGAACAGCACCTTATTTACTGAGCGAACTCAAGTGCGCTCTTGATTCGGGCGACTGATTCCTCCGCCCGGTAATCATCGAACCACAACACATGCCAGCCATGTTTCTCCGCTGCCATGAGATTGATGCGCGAATCGTCTACCAGTAAGATTTCCGAAGCAGGGGAGTGTGCTTTGAGCGTAGCCTGGGTGTACATCCTGGATTCTGGCTTAATAAGTCCGACTTCCGACGAATCAACGATTGCATCATAGGGCACATTAGGTATCAGGCCTTTTTGGATCAGCACATCGACAAAACCAGGCATAATGTTCGTGAGCAGACCCACCCGGTAGTGCTGGGCTGTCCATTGGACCATTTTATGCATGGCAGGAATAGGCTCGATGGCGTCCATATAGTAGGCCTGCCAATCGATCGGCTCAGCTGTGTGCAAGTCACTGGCCAGTTTGCGATTAAACGCGGCCATAGTCATTTCGCCCCGGCAAACGCGGTCGTTATAGTGCCAGAAGGTTGTCTCGATAATATCGGCCGAGGCACCTGTTTGCTGGCTTAGGCGAGTAAACGCCCGATGGAAAAAGCGTACAAGGCAACCATTAATGTCGAAATAAACGAATGTAACGCCGCTTTTAGAACGCTGCCTGGGCCGGGGGCGTGCAGGCGCAACGCCGAGCAATTGATCTAAGCTCAATCCGAGCGCCGTGGCAATATTCTGAATCGTAAAAATCGAGGGCGACTTGATAGCTCCGCGCTCGATCTTGGTAAGCGTAGAGTAGCTCAGGCCAGCTTTTTGACACAGCGTCTGCTGCGTCATGCCCGCCTTCACACGCGCCAACTGCAGGCGCTGGCCTAACCCCTCCTCATCCATAGCCTTATGATACCAGCTTATGGCAAAACTGCCTAGCGGACTAGCCGCAAACGGCCAGCTTTTTCCTTGGCCGAATCACGCAGACATGTACAATATGAACTATGAATATACTACGCAAAACCATCGTCGCACTAGCAGGGACATTTCTTGTACCGCTTTTATTTAGTTTCGGATTCGCCTGGAGCGTACATCAGGTCTTTGGCAACTCTACCGATATAAAACAAGCATTGAGAAGTAGCGGGTTGTATACCTCAGTTGTGGGTGAGGCATTGGATCAATCTCAAAGACAGCAACATAGCAATACTTCCAGTAGTGATGTGCCAGTAGGCGATCCGCACATCCGAGCCGCTATCCAATCTGCCTTTCCACCGTCCTACTTGCAGTCACAAACCGAAAATACCATCGACGCCACCTATGCCTGGATCCAGGGGAAGACACCGACACTGCAGTTCCGCATCGATATGTCCGGCGCCAAAGCTAAACTAGCCGATGGGGTCGGGCAATACGCCCAAGCACGTGTCGCTTCGCTGCCGCGCTGTGCTGCAACTACCACTCCAAGCGGCGACATCGACCCGTTTACCGCCACCTGCGTACCAAAGGGGGTAGACGATGCGGCCATTGCCTCGGCCTCCCGTAACAACATCTTGCAAGGTGATTTTCTCAAGGACAGCACTATCACCGCCGACACCATTAAGACTAAAGACGGCATCACGCTGAATCAACAGCTTAAAAACGTACCGAAAGCGTACCAGAGGAGTGTCTCCGGCCTCTATATCAGCGGGGTCATCACGCTTTGTTTGCTTGTGGCTGTGGCATGTTTAAGCATAGATTGGCGTCATGGCGTGCGGCGGGCCGGCATCTTTATGGTTGTTATGGGAGCCTTCAGCGCAGCCAGCGCTTGGCTGGCCAGCTTTATTGTGCACAAAGTCGCAGTAAAGGTTGCAGAAAAACAAACCGCCGATACGCCGTTGCAAACGCAAATCCTCCATGTAGTACAGACACTGACTAACAACGTGCGAACCTGGTGGATGGCATATAGTATTACACTCCTCGTAGCGGGGACCGTTGCCATCCTGATTTCAGTACTGGTGAAACCGCGCTTAGATCAGAGTCAGGAGGTTAATCTCCCAAGTGGCGTCGATGGTATTGAGGGGCTCCCGCAGGAAAACCTGCCAGCTGCCGTGCCCTCCAAAACTGCTCATCCTCGCAGGCCGCAGAAATAAGTAAGGAAGTTTACGAGCCTCGGGCGAGTTTTTCACTCCTGGTTAAAGATAGGTAACTAGATACAGGATGGGGGTCCCGTATGACGGGAGGGCAAAAGGTTACTCAAATTGCTAACGAATAGTTGTCGAGCGGCATTCCATTAAAATCAGGGGGTCCTAAATCTTTGATAAGCGAGAAGTGATCGACATGCTCGATCAGCTTAACCTTCGTATCGCCTGTCAGACGAGTAGCATCATCAAGATTAATTGGCCGGGTATACCGTGCAAGCGTGCAATGGGTGATGCCTGGTGGTTGTTTAGTACCTTCCGGCAGCGAAATTCGCTCAAGCAAGCGGACACGGATTGCATTCAACGCGGACGTATCGCTGGCCTTTATAATGATCGCCCCCTGACTCACAATGAGCTGATCGAACATAATATCGAATGGCGGGCAGGTGGACAGCACCTCGTGCACAATCCGGTTATACTTCTGATACCACTGCGCAAAATGTTCGGCCCGCGTTTTGTCTCTATACTCCGCATCACAGATAATTTCCATAACCGTCACATGGAGGGCGGGAGGTTGCTGCAGCCAAATAGCGTCGCCAAAAGTCTGCACCAACTTTTCTTGTAGCGCTGCCACATATTGCGTTGCTGCTTTGCTCAATAAGATTGCTATATTATGCTCATCTTTAGAGTGTACTAGAGGGCTAGGAATTGTTAGCATGACGATATCATAGCAAGAAAAGAACAAAAATAGCCTAACTGTTCTGGCCCTAAATCTTCATATGTTGTTTGTTTTTTAGAGGACTCGACTAATCACTTACAGAGGAGTGGCTTCGACACTGAGCAGGATAGTGAGCTTTGCCTTCTACAGAAAAACTTCCTCGGAATGCATTCCTGTGAGAGCTTTCCTTTCGCCAAACCTACGACTACGGTATCTTGCGCTACGCAAGATCCCTATCGTAGAACCAAACTCGGCGAATGTATCAAGTAACGAAATGCGGAGCCCGGTTATTACAGAGCACTCCGTCTTGCGCGATTAGTTAGCTGTTATGATTATTCCATGCAACCCATAGAAGCTTTTAAACAACTCTGTTTGCTGTCAGTATTCATATTGCTCATTGGCCTTACTTTCTTGGCTATAAGGTGGCCAAAAGGCGTACATGCCACCTTCAGTCAGCATGCGGCAGTACAAAAGAAAACGATAGTTTACTATATTGTGCTGTTCATACTTGCCCTACCACCACTTACTGCGTTCTTTATATTTTGGTTTGTGCCTACTTTTCATCTGAGTACCTGGTTTATTGCTTTTGCCGTATTGTCAGAGCTGTTTCAGCACAGCGTTACTTTTATACCGGAAGTTGGAGGCTGGAAAACGAAGTGGCATGTTTTCCTGACGAATTGCTCAGCGGCGTTGCTAGTTCCTATGCTTTTGATCTTGTTGGCTTCTTCCTATGTGACCGGGATAGCCAAGATTATCACGCTGCTTGGCTTATTTTCCATGCTATCAATAACGGCTTACTTCCAATCTATGAAGCTTGCTAATAAGCTTAAGTATCTAATGCTCCTGCAGGTGGGTTATTATGGAGCTTTCTTCATAGCAATACTCGTTACAGCCTATAGCTACTGACCAAATAATCCCAACCCCGTCTAAGGTGTTAGCAAAAAGGAGCTTTTCTAAAAATCAAAAACAGAGGTACACATTGCCTCTGTTATGAGTTTTGTGATTATCAATTGGTACGCCGTTGTAGATGAAGTTGTAACCTGTATTATACAGGAAGCTCTGGAGATGGACCTTTACATTCTAGACTGTCTAGACTATTATGAACATATGATATGGCAACTGCAAGAAGCCAAGAACAAACTAAGCGAGGTCGTAGACACGAGCATTAACAATGGTCCGCAAATTATTAGTCGGCACGGCCATAATGCCGCTGTCGTCATTAGCTACGCGGACTATCAGCGCTACATAGCATCCACAAAAGGATTGAAGAAGACGCTCCTATCAAGCGGCCTGGACGAGCTTACATTGGCCCGAGATAATTCCACTGTCGGTCGCACTACCGGCTTCTCGCTATGATAACGGGTTACTTACTTGACACCAATGCGATCAGTGAAGCGTCCAAAAAGAAGCCAGACACTGGTTTTATTGAGTGGTTCACAAAAACCGATGAATTAGCCATGTTTACTTCTTGTATTGTGCTTGGTGAAATTAAAAAGGGTGTTTCACTCATCCGGGACGAACCTAGACATAAACAGTTTGACACTCTTCTTGCTAAGCTCATCGTGCAGTTCGACGGTCGCATTGTAAATGTAGATAGTCGCACGGCTCTGCATTGGGGTGAACTACTGGCAACTGGCCAGCTCTCAGGGCAAACACCGCCTCTCATTGACGCGCTTATAGCCGCGCAATGTATTACACAGAATTTGATACTGGTAACACGTAACATGAGAGATTTTGAGCAATTTGCAGGGGTCAAACTACACAGCCCCTGGGTCGGATAGTATATAAGTTTCCTATACTAATTCTGGCAATATAAGCCAACAAGAGTCCAAACCTAGCTTAAGGTGTTAGCGAAAAATGTAGTTTTCTGAAAATCAAAAAACAGAGGCACTGCTGACCTCTGTTATGAGTTTGTGGATTATCAATTGGTACACCGGGGCAGGATAGCGGGCTTTGCCCTTCTACAGAAAAGCTTTCTCGGAATGCATTCCTGCGAGAGCTTTTCTTTCGCCGAACTTACGACTACAGTATTTGCTGCGCAAATCCCTAGTCGTAGAACCAAATCAGACGAATGTACCAAGCAAAAACCCCACACAAGGTGGGGCCTTTGCTTGGTACACCCGACAGGATTCGAACCTACGACCTTTGGCTCCGCAAGCCAACGCTCTATCCAGCTGAGCTACGGGTGCGTGTGCAACAGGGGTAATTCTAGCACGTTTACCAGTTAATTACCAGTAAATATATGGTAGAATGGAGCAGTATTTACGGAGAGGTCGCATAGTTGGTCTAGTGCGCTGCACTCGAAATGCAGTATGGGTGCAAGCCCATCGAGGGTTCGAATCCCTCCCTCTCCGCCAGTATAAAACAGCCTGCTAACTAGCCTACTAACTAATATGCAGGCTGTTTTTATTTTAGGCAGGTTAAAAACGAACGCGGCGCATCAGCTGATCGAACCCATCTCTGACAGCAGGCTGCATAGGCAAGTGTGCGCCGAGGGCGGTCATAATGGCGTGCTCGTCTTCTGGCGAAAAATAGATACTTAAAGGCGGCATAAAACGCTTTAGCGGAGCAAAGGTGATGCTGGTGAATGCCCCCTCGTTAATGAGTGCAAACGATTTAAACTCGCCATAAGGGTGAAATTTCTGACCAATCGTCAGCCCGGACCGATCGAGCCGGTAGGTAAGTACGCGCGGTTGGCGCGACGTGGCATATCCCAGCACACAACTTAAAATTACAATCACGACTACCGAAAAAATGTCACGGGTAAGTGCAAAAATACCGACGGCCAACAGCAAGCCAATACCTCCAAATCCAAGATACCAGGCGAAGCCTTTCTGGTGAGCTACGAACTCTGATGCCGTCCACTCGACATCCCCAGGCGCTGGGGCAGAGGGGCCGGGATTGGGGGTGGGGGTGTTGGCCGGTCCACTGCTTGGCGCGTATTGCCACCCGCTCTGAGGTTCCTGGCCGGTCGTTTTCTGATTGCCCTCATCCATATGCGCTTTATTGTACAACGTAGCATTATTGGTTGGTAGAGGGAAGTATGCGCGCTGCTTACGATCATGAGGGGGGTGTTAGCATCTCAGACCGATGCTCATCTTTACAAACTGAGATACGGTGACTGTCTGCAAAACAGTCGCAAAGCTGCTATCATCGGAAGGTGGAAAAAGGCAGTATTGTTTTTACTGAAGTGAGTAGGCTTTACAATACAGCCGCAACAAGCATGGGCAAATGGATGTGGGACAACCATGTGCAATGGGTGACCAGCAAGGCCATCCAACTAGCCAAAAAATATGGAGCCGATACTCAAAAAGTATACTGCGCTGCTTTATTGCATGACCTAGGAGATGCACGATACGAGCGGGATCATTCCGCTTTTGAGTCTTGGTCGTGGGAGACGGGCAAGGCAATACTTAAAAAGGCCGGCCTTCGCAAAGCTGCGCGCGATGCGATTCTCGAAGCCATTCGCACACATTCATGTCATCCCGGTCACCTCCCAACAACCATTGAAGGGAAGGTGCTCGCCACAGCGGACGGCATGTGGCACGTGCAAACAAACTTCTTTCCAGTTATTTGCTACATGAATCGGCCAGACACCACTAAAACATTCAATGAGTGGCAGGAGTGGTTTACGACCAAAATTGAGCGCGATTTCGGCCCTAAAATCTTCTTTAGAGACGAACGAAATGAGGTGCGTGAAAATTACGAAGCCCTCAAAAGAGTATTCGAGAATAAAACGTTGTCAAACCCCTAGCTCTACATCTGCTATCAGTAGAGTGGGTCTATCTTGCATCGCTCCCCCGTTCAGTCGCTTTAGGCGTAGACCTGCACCGTATGCTCGTTCACTCTATACAATCAAAACAAAACAGCCTACTACTGCAGACTGTTTTGTTTTGGCGGAGAGGGAGGGATTCGAACCCTCGCGGGAACTTGCGCCCCCCTATCGATTTAGCAAACCGACCCCTTCAGCCGCTTGGGTACCTCTCCATATGGACCAAGTTATTGTACTACAATTGGTCTCTGTTGGCGAGTGATTTTAAAGACTTTGTTTCGAAGTCGACACCGGCACTTCGTTGTTCGATATACCCAAATCTCTTTTGCCGCTCGCGGGTAGTGCGGATGCGAACGATATGCGGCAATTGCCGCAGCACTTTCTGCACGGCCCATAGATAACACCCGTTTTTGAATAATACCTAAATGAGCTACATCATAATTTCCATTTTCCATGGGCTGGCCTTGGAAGAGGTTGGAAAATCAGAATGAATGCAGATCGTACAAGGCGGGGGCGTCTGCTTCGAAGACTGGACGTGGGGAAGGGGTGGGATCGCTCCGTTTCACTTCGCTCCGCCGCTCGGACATGCTCGGTGCAAGCACCTGCGCGTGTCTTCGCTCTACCGAACCCACGGTGACGCGACGCTTGCGCGCCGCTCTCACCGTGGGTTCGAATCCCACACTCAACCGCCAAAGCAAAAGCCCGCTTTCATGCGGGCTTTTGCTTTGGCGGAAGGGGTGGGATTCGAACCCACGGTGAGTTGCCCCACGACGGTTTTCAAGACCGTTACCATCGACCGCTCGGTCACCCTTCCGTAACAGAGGCGATTATACCACCAATCAGGATAATCGAGCAAAACGGACTGCCGCTAGATCATAATTTCATTTTCCATGGGCTGCCTTGGAAGGGAAAGGGTTTAGGCGGCAGCGAAAACTGCTGCGCTTACTCGGCGGGCTCCGGCGCTTTTTAGCGCTTGAGCGGCCGCTTCGCATGTTGCACCCGTTGTAAGAACATCATCAATCAAAAGTACATGCTGGTTTAACAATTCTGGTCGAATGGCCCGGAATGCATTCCGCATCTGGCGCTGACGTTGTGTGCGTTTTTGTCCCACTTGGCGCTGCTCTCCGGTGCGCACGAGCAAGGTAGCGTAAGAAATACCGACACGCCTGGCCAAAGCACGGGCAATAAGCGCAGCCTGGTCGTACCCACGTTGGCGTACGCGTGCGGGCGCGGTTGGTATGTGACTAATAACAGTACACTCTCTCACTTCTAGGCAGTCGGCGAGCAAAGCAGCCATGTCATCGGCCGCTTTGCGACAACGGTCAAATTTTAACTTATATACAAGCTCTTTGGCTGCAGCATCGTACATTGTGCCCACCCACACCCTATATAAATTTGACGTCGATCTACAAAGGCGACAAGTACGAAAATCGTCAGTCAACCGCTTGCAGCGATAGCAGCGCGACGGAAAGGCAGGGATGGTTTGGCTGCACGAAGCACATAATAAGCGTCCTTCACTACCGCACAATAGGCAGTCATAAGGGGCCACGAGGGAGAGTAATTGATCTACTATGCTCATGTTGTATTTTTTGTGTTGTAAATAACCCGTTTGCGGTTGCAACCTAAATATTACCTAAGCTATACTACCATTAACACAAACATTCGAACACCTTAGAACTAAGTACGTGGAGGGTAACAACTATGGCGCGACGCACAAGTGGCGACGACGACCTGCTCATGCAAGAGGACGAATTAACCGCCGCTTTTTTGGGTGATGATGAAGCAATTGCTCCAGCAGATACCCAGAGCGCAGGCGCTGGACCAACGGCCGCAAATGATGATTGGGACGAAAGCGAAGACCTGCCAGGGCAACTCGCAGTAGACGTATACGAAACCAGAGAAAAACTGGTTGTAAAAGCCCGGACTGCCGGTGTAAATAAGAGTGACCTTGACGTTAGTATTTCTGACAACACACTCAGTATTCGCGGCACATTATCTGCCGGCAACGAAGACGGAGTAGAGAACTACTTTGTTCAGGAATGCTACTGGGGCGAATTCTCTCGCAGCATTGCGCTGCCGGTGCCAGTTAAGGAAGAAGAGATCGAAGCTGTTCTTAAAGACGGCGTCCTTACCATCAGCTTTGCAAAAGTAAAACAGGATACGGTAAAAAAGATCCAGGTCCTCTAAAAAACTGCCAGAACTATAAAACACCATCGTTCATCCGATGGTGTTTTATTATATGCAAAACGCAACAGGTCCGCTGGCCATATAGACTCACCCCCTTTAAAAATAATGTATATGGTACCTGAGTGAGGCTAATTTTATTTCAGCATTCCTGGCAACAGTGCCTGGTATATTGTGTGGAAATTAATTCAGGGTGGGAGCGAGAGAAGGACAGATGCCAATGCTTACGTCTAGTGTTATCAGCTCATACTGTACGGTATGCTGCCTCATAGACCTGCTCTTATATTCTCAGCCCATATATAAAAACCCGCCTTTTTTAGGGGCGGATTTTTGACGTGTTCGAAATAAATGTAGCTTACGGTCCTGCCGGCGCTCCGGTGCCCGTATTGTTCACTTTGTCGAAGACAAACTTAACAACAACTTGTGCCAGAGCAACGATAACGAGGCCGATTACCGCATACACAATAGTGTTTTTGGCGCTGGTAATATTGCCTGAATCGCCCCCGGAAGTAATGTACTTAAAGCCGCCAAGCACGATCATGATAACGGCAATAATACCGACTACGATAGAGAAAATGTTTATAACCGTAGTAACAATATTCTGGACTTTGGTCGCCGATGATTGGTCGGCACTCGTATCAGCAGTACAAGTCTGGCCATTACCAGCAGTGCTCAACCCGGTGCCTTGAGATAAGCAGTCGCCGATAGTAGGAGCTGCATGCACCGCAACAGGCACTAGCGCAGGCACAATGCTAAGCGCAAGAGTGGCGACGATAGCCGCGAAATGCTTACGAACGGTTTGTAACATAATGAAATGTCCTTTCTTTGAACGCTTTATTTACGTTATACCACAGGCATAAGCCGCATTACAATGGCACCGGAAAAAAATTAGGATCTTGCTTTGGCCTTAACTGGGGGCGGGGTAGCAGTCGAGGTAGTGACGACATACTTAACGAGAATTTGAGCAAAGAACACCAATACCAAGCCAATAATTGCGTACGTAATAGTTTGCTTAGCCTTGGAAACAGCATTGGCGTCACCCCCAGAAGTTATATAACGAAACCCGCCAACCATCATCATAATCACCGCAACAATACCGACTATGATACTAAGTATGTTCACTGCCGAAGCAATCGTATTGTCCAGGGATGGGCCGCTACTTACACACACTGCGCCAGTACCCGGATTTGTCCAGGTACCCCCCGAACCAATACAAGCCTGCTGCTTAGCAGCATCAGTAGAAGTGTCGGCCGAAGCTGGAGCGGGTAACAGCCAGTTGCTCGCAACGACGCTAATAAGAGTTACGCTTATGAGCAATATACGCCTGAATATATACATGTTGCCTCCATTATTTCACGATATTAACAGCTAGGGCAAGAATTGCTTGGGCAAGAAGAATAACGAGCAGCCCAATGCCTGCAGCAATCATGGTACGCCGGGCGTTCGCCGCTTTATTGGGATCGCCAGCGGCCGTAACATAATTAAAACCACCGACTATCATTAAAATTACCGCGGCGATACCTGAGACAGTCGACAGTATGAGCCCAACCTTGTACAAAATGCCGTTGGTGCCGCCAATAGGATTTTGCCCACTCGTCGTACAAACCGTTGAAGGGTTTTTGCCGGGCGTATTAGTCACACCTGTGTTCGAGCAGGCGTTTTGAAATGGATTAAAAGCTGCTGCTGAATGTGGTAAGAAAACAAAGACGATTCCAAACGCCAGTACAAAAACCGTAACCAGCAAGCGCGTATGTCGCAACATATTATATTACCTCCTATATATGACCAAGTGCATAGTTAACAATCGAGAAGGCAAGCATGGATACAACCAGTCCAATAGCAGCATATATAATCGTGTTTTTCGTTTTTGCCATAGTATTAGGGTCGCCATTGGAAGTAACGTAGCGCAATCCGGCGATAATCAGCACTAATAACGCCACGCTGCCAAATAGCCCAATCACAATATTATAGAGGGAGAGAAGTGTAGTATTTGATGCCGCTGCATTAGGCAGGCTACTTAGGTCTACCCCGCTTGAGGTTTTGCCTGCACCTCCAGTTCCACCAAGACTCTCGCCAAGGAACCGTACGGCAGCAGCAGCGACGACGGTGATTCCTAGACCCACGAGGGAATTAATAATGGTGCCGAGGGCATGCTTGGCTTTTTCGGGTTCACCCTGCGCGGTTATATATTGAAAGCCGGCATACACGATAAACCCGATGGCAACCAGAGCGCCGACACGGAGCAAAATATCGACAACACCAAGACCGACCAAACCAATCGAGCTAAGATCAAGATTACCGGTTGTATGATCAATAAAATGCGGGTCCACCGAACAAAGACCGCTCGAATCTATTGTTACGTACTTCGCCCTGTCGAGATACTCAAACCACGAAGGGATCCCAAAGAAATTTCCTGGCTCCGGGCAGGGGCTCGCTCCAGCGGCAAAATGAGTCAATATATCCAAAAACATGTCGATACCAGATACCGTTCATTACTCATTATAGGATACCTCCGGGTGTAATCCACTGCAGGAAGGCCCACAAAAATCCAAAGGCTATAATCGCTATAACCGCATTAATAATACGCTGCTGAGCCGCTGCTGTGACATTCGGCTGGTCTGCCGAGGTGCTGTACTGAATACCCGCGACAATAATAGAAATGACAGCGGCAAGTACTACCACGACAGCCAATGTATTAATAATGGGATTTAGGTATTGGCGAACGATGCTGCACTGCTGCTGCGGGTCGAGTTCTGTTGGGCAATTGTTCCCACCTTTTGCGGCATTGTCAGTGCTGCCCGACGCGGTCTGAGCCTGGACGACATTCTTGGCTTGAAAAACGTCCCCGGAACAGTCGGATTGCGATACCCAGCCTTTCGCGGCATCCGATAGGGTGTAACATTTACCGGCTGCAAAGATGCCTTTACTCGGAGCTTTACCGTCCACGGGAAGGGTAGGAGTATCTGCGCATTGTGTAGTTATGCCAGCTAGTGCGTCAAAACATAATGCAGGACTGGCAGCGTGCACAATGGCTGCCGGAAATACTGCCGACGGTACCGCGACTGCCGCACTGAAGAGGACTACTTGAATTATGTGTTTTACGCGCTGCAGCATATCTTCCGTTTTTTAGTTCTGCTTATTATAGAGTATAGGTCATCGCAGAATAATCACAAGCTACCCCGTATTTACACTTATCCCTACTCGCGTCATCCCGGATCTATTCTTACCGACTTCATGTATTCCGCTGCTGGATGTCGGTCAAGTCCGGGAGGACCAAGAGTGGACGTTTTAAGACATGCGCGGGCACGAGCAGACGGGTATAAGCAACCGCATGCTCGTTGTATTAAATAGTGCCTGCTGCTACACTTTAACTTGAAAGCAAAGAGATACTACAAAGCATGCGTCCTCGTCGATTAATCGTCATAGCTTCGCTGGCAACCATCATTTTAGTGGCCATTCCTTTGATTTTTATTCATAAGGGCGATGGTTATCGTGGTGTTTGTGACTCGCTACTAAAAGATATTCAAAAAAACGATGCTGCCAGCAGCTACAGTTTGCTTTCTGATACAGCCAAACGCACTGACTCGCTTTCTAGCTGGACGGGTAAAGTAAAGTTGCTCTACAACGTCTACTATAAAAGTACAGTTACGCCCGTAAAAAGTGTCGATTTAACCACCACTGTCAATAAAAAGAAGGGGCCGACGCGTATCGAGTACGTCTATACGGTTACTAATCAATTTGCCACCTCCGATGCACTTTGCTACGCCACGAAGCCTTCAGGCTATAAAGTAGATTCTTTCTCGAGCGCAGTGAGACAGGAGGGCACTCAATGAGGCGCCCTAAAGTTGCGAAAATTGGGCACTCGTTTCAGCAAGCCACTATCATTTTCGCCGCCCTAGTTGGAATCATTCTGCCTGCGACCGCACCTTTTCTCAAAACCAGCCATGCAGATGAGGTTGGAACGTCTTTTACTACTATAAATGGAGGCATATTCAAGGGTCCCGGCGGTGGAGTACCTATCGCTCATGCTATTGCATGTAAGGGGGGCATGATACCGGGACAGACGCTTGCGGCCACTAGTATAGATACGTCACTCGGCCGAAATCCGGCTGGCGATTCTGGCAACACCTTCAATGATGTCTATAATTCTACCGGTATGTATGCTGGCTTGCCCCGGCAGACAAACATCTTCGGATATCTGGGTCTTCCTGCTGCTGGCCGCGACCCTGGTGCCATACCCGAAGCAACAGCCACTGCATGGACATCATATATTTATGACCACTTTAACCAGCGAGTTACCACCCTAGGCCTTTTTCAAGGAGTAAATGGGCCTGGCCTGGACCCATGCGGATCAGGGCCAAACCGTCAATCAGATACGCCGCATCTTGTCATGATTCCAGTCGCTGACGATACTTGGGTCGCGTCGCAGTACAGCAATATTATTGCACAGGGAGGAGTTGGACAGCCAGCCCTGATTATCTTTCATCAAACCGGGCTGTCTCCTGCGGGTAACGCTGTTGGCTCCCTCTCATATTGGTACCCTGATTCCAGTAAAGGTATAGGCATGGCCTACAAGGGGCTGGACACTCAGGGTAAGCCTATCAACGGCGGCCCTCAGCAGAACGTTATCGTTGAGGGCGTGTCCACCTCATCTAATCCTGTTGCTACAGGTAATGTCTCTAACGCTGAGTGGGTAGACGTGTCGACTATTAAAATACAGGTGAGCTACAATGGCGGCGCACCTATTACAGAAACGTACATCAACCCTTCGTGGGATAATCATAGTTTCTATTTCCTGGCGAGCACTCCAAGCCCGACTCGTCAGGCCCTTATAGGCGCGGCCAAACAAGCCGATCCGTTCAGTAACGCCGCGCAAAACCAGGTACCTTTTATATGGATTCCGGACGCCGGCTTTACCGAACATAACGGCGAAGGTATTCTTAACTTATCCTACGATCGGCTCAGTCAGAGCCCGGGACTTGGTGACCTAAATCATAACATCGCCGGGTACACGTTTGCCAATCCGGCGTTTTATGATTACTCCCCCGGAAACCCGCCTGTGCCTGTTGGCCATGATGGAAAAAATCCGGCCCTTCCGGCAGGTCAGGTTATTACCAATAGCAGCCATCTTAATGGCGATATCTGGTTCTATGGCAGCAAAGCAAGCAATGCCTTTGTTACTGCTTGGACCAAAGGCAATGGCAACGAGCAGAACTATATTGGAGTCTACACCTTTGACAATGCATCAAAGTTTTACGTGCACAGTGCCAAAGACTGTTCTGCGCTTGGCCAGATTAATTTAGGCACAACTATTGATAATATTACGCCGAACACAGAATTTCCGATACCGAAGTGGACCCTAGAGCCGCCGGGCCAATCCTGTCAGCCCCCTGCATATGGCAGCATCACCAAAGCATATGCAATTATTGATGACCAAAAATTCACGGCTATCTCGGGCATTATAGCCGGCGCTGCTGCCAATTCGAATGGAAATAACCAGCAGTTGATATGTGATATCGGATGGAATCCTCTCACATGGCTGATTTGCCCGATCGCCCAAGGCGCCATCTCTCTGGCTGGTACGTTCGATACTGCCATCAACGACATGCTCAATATAAGCGTCAATACCTATCTAGACGAAAGTAAGCCCGGATCGGCAGGGGCAGATTTTTATGCAGCCTGGAACAGTTTCCGCGTTATCTCCATGGCGCTCATTGTAATTGCTGGGTTGATAATGGTGATGTCGCAAGCGCTGGGTGCCGAACTACTGAATGCTTACACCATCAAAAAAATGCTGCCTCGATTGCTCATGGCCGTCGTGTTCATTGCTGCTTCATGGCAACTACTTAAAGCGGCGGTAACTGCATCAGACGTGGTCGGCTACGGGACACGTTATCTTATCTACAAGCCATTTAGTACGGGGTTAGGTGCCGCCCACATTGGCGCAGGCACATCCGACGTTCTAGGAGTGTTAGGGGGTGCGGCTGTTGTTGGCCTAGGTATTTTTGGCATCTTGAGCTTTGCACTTACTGGTCTACTTGCGTCACTGGTTGGATTCGTGTTGCTTACGTTCCGGGAAATGGTCGTTTTATTTGCGATTGCAATATCTCCTGTCCCCATCGCACTCTCTATCTTGCCGAATACCCGTAAGGGCTGGAAGATTTGGGGGGATACTCTGAGCGGCGCACTCCTGATGTTCCCGATTGTGGCTGGCTTTATCGCGATAGGCCATGTCTTTGCTCAAGTCGCCGCAAAAGTAAATGCCGGCGTGATCGGCCAACTCATATTTATCATCGCCTACTTTGCACCATACTTCCTTATTCCTTTAGCCTTCCGTCTGGCTGGCGGCCTGGTAGCCACAGTAGGTGGAGTAGTGAACGACCGCAGCAAGGGTGCCTTTGACCGTCTTAAGAATTATCGCTCCAACAAATTCAAAACCAACATGCAAAAGGTTGCTGAAGGACGGCGCTTTAACGAGCTTGGTCAATTCCAAAGTAATAACCTGCTTGCACGGACAGCTAACCGGGGTATTCGCGGGCTCAACCGGGGTATTAGTGGTTTTAATGATACAACTGAGGTCGCCGGTGCTTTCGGTGCAGCAGAAGCAAAATTCGGTTTCTTAACGAATCGGGGAATACGCCAAGCTGCCCTAAGCCAACATCGTGACATGGTTGGCGCCAAATACGCTCAGACCGGACGGGCGCAGGCGACCAAGGAAGACGACCTACTGCACCAAGCACGAACGTTCGGCAGCGAAGAAGAAGCGCGTGCCGGCCTCGCTGCCCGCTTCCGAAATATGAATTACGACGTCAACACTGACGAAGGACGCCGCAACATGGAAGCAGCCCTTTCTGCCGCCCGGGCAGCAGGCGGATACAGCAGGGCATACCAACGCTACTCATTGCGTCGCCTTGCAGCTACAGGAACTGGCTATGGTGACGTGGGCGACATGCTGCGTGCAGTAAGTGACGTGGCCGGAGATAATCGCGCCGAAGCTTCTGCCTTGCTCGGCGAATTAAATGCTGTTTCTGGCAATGTAGGCCGTCACGACCTCAAGCTTGGGTACGGTACTCAAATGCGCTTGTACGACCGGCTTCAGGCAGCCGGCCACCTGACCGAGGAAGAAGTTGACGATGCGGTGTATACAGCCGATAAAGACCTCGATAGCGTCAGCCGTATTCGCGACAAAAAGGTCTCCGTCGAAAACCTGAGCAAATCAACGGCACGGGTGTTTAGGCGCCTGGAGGTTCAGCGCGATACTGCCACTGACCCTGTTGTCATACAACAAGCTCGCGACGAACTGGATCGAGCAACGGGCCTTATCAACAAGGCGGAATCAGCCTTTGCATATGGATCTACGACGAATGTACAGGCTACTAATGATAACGTCGGCCGTGCGACCAGCGGCGCAAATACCGGCCTGGTAGTCGAAAACGCCGCGTATAACCCCGCGCTTCCGCCCTCACCGACAAATCCGCAAACTATATACGTTCCCGCCACTGGCCGGCGACGTGTGCAAATGGAGGCTAACCCTGTGGAAACAAAGATTAACCCAACAACTGACCGACCTGAAATTACCTACGAGATCGCTCGCTATCCCGCAGGACATGCGTTGGCGGGGCAGGAAATTATCGACGAATTTGGTACTCCAACACTATATAGAGATCCTGACACTGGCCGCCCCGTTCTCAGACAAAATCCAGCTACGAATGCTGTCACACAGCGTTCTGCGGAAAACCAACGTATCTACGGCGTAGGCACGGGCACGGGCGACCCTCAAAACAACGGTCTTATAACCTAATTTACGACCTTAAGATGGCAGAGATAACGCCGCTCATCTACCCATACTGGCTCATATAGTAATTACATAAGCACTATATTGACATTATACCAATCATGTGTTTATAATTTAGATATGAAAAATTCACTCTTAGGCTGGTCGACATGGCTTTTCCAATAGCACTAGTAGGGGAATTTCCTGAACTGGCACATCGAAATCCGAATGTGATGATCGAGCCACGAGTGGCCGATGTACCCGGCAATCCATTGACCGTCCAAGACCGAACCGCAAACATACATGCTGTCCACGACGAAATGAGCAACTTGCGCCGACAGCTTATAGATATGAATCGGGCTGAAGGAAATCTATTACCTGGCGGGAATGTCGGCAACTTAACAGCAGGCATAGACCCCCGCGGCCGAAGTAGCACGCGGGCGGCATATAGCGCTAACCTGCGACGAGATCGTCTTACGCGACAACACGAAGCCATAGACGACCGTTTACACTCGCTATCCGACACTCAAGAAAGGTTACGAGATCTCGTAAATACGGGAGGGAATCTCGATGACCATATACCCGGTATCGGGGACCGCATCGAAGCGGCACAAAACGTCGAAGACGCCTCCGAGCGCATGGTTGACGGCGCCGAAGCCGCAGAGCAGCGTGCACGAGCTGTCGAAAACTACCGCTACCACACTATGGAAGCACGCATGGCTTTTGAAGCGGCACACCCAGAACCGCATGCAGATGCCGACCGGCAACTAGTGCTCCGGCTCAGAATGAACAGCCTCATTGGCTGCGCGATTAACGCGTCACTTGGTGACCCTAATGAGCAGCGACTAGGTGGCCGTGGCAATAGGGAAGCAGCCCTGGGGCGAGAAGAGCACTCGAGACAACTTGCATATGCTATTGCCGCGCGTGACGAGTTGGAAGGTTTATCGTTTTTGACCAGCGATACATTCGAGCCGCTCATTACGAGGCACATAATTGCAAGACAGCGTTCAGCCAACCTTGGTTTTGAGGTTGATATACGATTAAGCAAAACTCGTATTGGCGATGAGCTTGAGCAAAATGACGTCAATGTCGTAAACCATACACAAGATCTCCGTATGGAAACTATTGAGGGGATGCAAATCCATTCTACTGGTCGTGCCAACGAGCTGGCTGACGCCATTATTGCGGACTACCGTAACGAAGAACGCCTTGCACACCGCCCTGATCAGAGCCTCAACACGTACGACAGAGTCTACACTCGGGATGGCGGCATACTAACTCATCATGGCGTAGTCAGGTATGATGACGGAAGTCAGGCCCGATACAATGGTACGAACTGGGTAAGGAGAAACTCTGACGGTAATGTATGGACCGGGCGGCCGACAGCAAACTTCAACGTGCCGGGCTTTTATACTGACGGATCTTTGGATACCTTACCGCTCAACGATTTCTATGATAGAGTGCTCGAGAGGCGGGATCGGGCTGAAGAAGTCCGAGGTCCGAACGCAACTCGCGAGGCCTATTTTATGGACCGGGCTTTTACTGAAAGATGTACGGCTGAGATTGCAAACATAAACACTCTCACCGACCAACTTCGCGGTCAAGTCACTGACTTAGACACTTACAGGACTGAGTGGCAAAATGAAATGGCACAAATTCAAGGACGCTACGCTCCCGGTACCCCGCCAGCTAACTATGCGCAAGCCGACTGGAGTCGTTGGAGCAAGCTACATGACGCTATTACGCTTAATCAAGCCAACACCAATCTACTCCATCAGCAAATCCATGATGCTGAAGCACCTATAGGTGACATCCGGATCGCTGAGAACGTCACACGCTACTGGATGGCACGTTACGAAGTAAACTATCGTAATCCAAGGGACACATCGAACAATCGCACGATGAGTCGTCGCGGCCACGTATTTCTAGATAATGTCACTATAAACGGTGTCCATGGTAACTGGGAGATAGCCATTGGCGGTAGTGGATATCATACCGACCCTAACACCGGTGTAGCCACTTATTACCATCCGGATGGCACCGTTTAGCTAAGCCTGTAGTCTTTTTAATAACACTACAAGCAGCCCTTACTCTCGCGTATACTATGTAAGTAATGTCTACCTACAAGGTCATTCAGGATGTGGAGGCCGAGGACAAGCTCATTGGGCCGTTGTCGCTTCGGCAGTTTATCTATGCCGGCATTTCGGCTATCTGCTTGTATCTTTGCTATTTCTTAAGCACGCATCATGCGGCGTTCTTGACGATCGTCTTGATCCCGGTTGCTTTTATATCGGGCTTTTTTGCATTCCCTTGGGGGAGGGACCAGCCGACCGAACTCTGGGCGCTGGCCAAGATCCGCTTTTTTTTGAAACCCCGTCGCAGAGTCTGGGATCAGGATGGCGTCAAGGAACTGGTGACCATTACAGCGCCTAAGCATGTACAGGTTGATTACACCAACGGCCTTTCGCAAGACGAAGTGCACAGCCGGCTGCAGGCGCTGGCCGCCACCATTGATAGCCGTGGTTGGGCTATTAAGAATGCCAACCTCACTGTGTCTACCCAGCCAACGCTCGTCATGGGCGATCCGCAGTCCGACCGTCTGGTGAATCCCAGCTCCTTACCCCAACCTGTATCCGACGTGCAGATAAGCGCTGCCGACGACATTCTGGACGAAAAGAACAATGCAGCAGCGTCACGTGTCGACAGTATGATTTCGGCCAGCTCAAAAGCGCACCGTGATAAACTACTGGAAGAGATGCGCAAAAAGGATGCGCCAACCCTGCCGCCGCCGCCAAAGTCCGCAGCTACAGCAGCGGCTCCACAGAAGCCAAACGACTACTGGTTCCTCAATCAGCCCGCCCAGCCTGCCGGTATTCCTAATAATATGGTTACTTTTAACACCCAGGTTGTCACCCCGGCCACCCCCAGTACATCCGCGCCTATCTCCGATCCTGTCATAACTTCAGCGGTGACTCCTGTACAAAGTACTACGAGCACTCCACCCCAGGACGAAGCGAGTATCGTCGCCGAACTCGATGCTAAAAAACAGGAATTACCGACAACCGCCTATTACAATCACTTGCACACCATTCAACCGCTTTCTGCCCAGCAGCAGGCTAGTACACCTCCAGCGCAATCACCAGACATACCTACCGCTCAACCGGTAGCGCCACAGTACAAATACAACGCCGTGACACCCACAACACCGAGCCCCGGTCCCGTTGCTCCGCCGGCCGCTGCAGCCGTAGCAGCGCCGGTGACACCCATTCAGCAGGCTGCTATACTACAGCTATCCAGGAATGACGATCTGAATGTGGCCACCTTGGCCCGCGAAGCCGAACGATCGGCACCACAAGACGAAGTCGTCATTAAACTGCATTAAAAGAGGGATATGAATCCGAACGCACCAAACCAACCATATTCAGGTGGACAAACTCAGCCGGGCATGCCTTATGTGTCGCAGCAAGCTGCCTCGATGGCACCCGCTGGGGGCCCGCAGAACGTAGCCGGTGCTCATCCTGTTATTGCCAGCGATCTCATGCACCAGGCAGCTGGCATGGCAGCGTCGGTCGGCGCTCCTGATGCTTCCGCTGCGCCACAACCAACAAATGTAGTCGCCGGCGGTCCCGCCGCAGCCACTGGGGCAGACGGCAAGCCTTTAGTAGCTACACCACACACCAATCCTAACAGCACCCAAAATACGCTGCTAATTGCCGAGATCCGCGACGGTATTGTGATCATGAACGACGGCTCATTCCGATCTGTTGTGATGGTCAAATCAGTCAACTTCGACCTGATGAGTCCCCAGGAGCAGGAATCAGTAGAGTATTCGTATCAAGGATTCTTAAACTCGCTCTATTTCCCAATTCAAATCTTCATCCGCTCGCAAAAAGTGGACTTACAACCATACGTCGAGAAACTCGACAAAATCCGCACCGAGCATGACAACATGCTCCTTGCCATGCTCATGGAAGATTACATTACCTATATCGACCAGTTGTCGCAGCAAACCAACATTATGGACAAAAAATTCTACATAGTTATTCCGTACTTTCCGCATGTTGATGTCCAAAAAGCACTCACTCAAAGCAAGAACTTTTTTACCGGCTTTTTGAACCTATTTAATACCAAAGAACAGCACGTAGTAGTGAATGAAGCCGATCTCGAAAAGGCCAAAACCGAGCTTCGTAACCGCGTCCAGGCCGTCCTCCAAGGTGCGTTACAATGTGGTATTCAAGGCTTGCCGCTCGACACCCAGGAGCTTATCGAACTATTCTACGACACCTATAACCCAGACACGGCTACCCGCCAACAACTAAAGAATTTTGGAAGTCTGACCGCCGATATTATCACTAAAGGGCAAGGGAATGCCCCTCAGGCACACTTACAACGGGAGCTCAACTAATGGCACGTAAAAAACAACTTGACCCTGTTGCATTGGCACAGGCCCAGCAGCAGCGCGAACAGCAAGAAGTGGCTGCCGCTTTCCAAAAGGGTGTCACGGCGCTGCGTGATTTTATCGCGCCAAGCTCCCTGGAATTTAATAGTAGTTATTTTCACCTCGGAACCCGTATGGCACGCACCTATTATGTATACGGCTACCCGCGCCAACTATACACCGGTTGGATGAGCAGCATGGTGAACCTCGATGAAGTAATTGATATTTCACTATTTATTTACCCGGTCGAAAGCCAGGTCGTGCTCGACAACTTGCGTAAAAAAGTCACCCAGCTGGAAGCCGGCATCCAGATCGACTCCGAAAAAGGTCGGGTACGCGACCCGCAAAAACAGGCCGCCATCCTCGACGCCGAAGAAATGCGTGATAAGTTGCAGGTGGGCGAAGAGCGCTTCTTCCGCTTTGGTTTCTACTTTACCGTCTACGCCGGCAGTCTCGAGGAACTCGAATTTATCAGCCACAAGGTGGAATCGATGCTCGGCCAGCAACTGGTCTTTTCCAAACCGGCATCATCACAGCAAGAGCAGGGACTCAACAGTACTGTGCCGCAATTTAGTGACCAGCTACAGATCCGCCGCAACATGAGCACCGGGGCGATTAGCACTAGCTTCCCATTCACCAGCGCCGACTTAAGCCAAGACAACGGTATTCTATATGGCATTAATATGCACAATTCCGGCCTGGTGATCTTCGACCGCTTTAGCCTGGAGAATGGTAACTCGGTCGTCTTCGCCAAGTCTGGTGCCGGTAAATCGTTTACCGTCAAACTTGAGGCGTTGCGCAGCATGATGATGGGCACCGAAATCTTCATCATCGACCCCGAAAATGAGTACGAACGGATGTGCGATGCCGTTGCTGGTTCCTATGTGCGACTCAGTCTTAACTCGGCTACGCGTATCAACCCGTTCGATCTCCCCAGGGTAGTCGACACCGAAGAGGCCGACAATGCTTTGCGCAGCAACCTCATCACCTTGCACGGTTTGTTCCGTTTAATGATGGGCGGCGCCCAAGCGCAGATGCTTGGCGGACAGCAAGTGCTGGCTCCCGCTTTGTCTCCGGTAGAGGAATCTGATCTGGATGCGGCACTCATCGAAACTTACGCCCGCGCCGGCATCACCAACGATCCGCTCACGCATCAAGGCTACCCGCCAACGATTGCCGACCTCTACGACACACTCCTGCACATGGGCGGCACCGGCCCGCAATTAGCTCAGCGCCTGCGCAAATATACCACTGGAACATTCGCTGGCATTTTCTCGCAGCAAAGCAACATCGACATTAACAACCCGCTCGTCGTCTTTAACATCCGCGACCTCGAGGACGAGTTGCGACCAGTGGCCATGTACATCGTACTTAATTACATCTGGAACAAGACCAAAACCGACCGGCGCAAGCGTATCCTGATCGTGGATGAGGCCTGGCAGCTCATGAAGTACGAAGATTCGGCGAACTTCCTGTTTAGCCTCGCGAAACGCGCTCGCAAATACAACCTTGGTATTACCACCGTCACTCAAGACGTCGAAGACTTTATGGGTTCGCGCATGGGTCGCGCTGTTGTCGCTAACGCCAGCATGCAGTTCCTGCTGAAGCAATCCCCAACTGCAGTCGACGTGCTGTCTGATGTTTTCAAGCTCACCAGCGAAGAGAAAAAACGTTTGAGCCAATTCCCGGTAGGGCAAGGCCTCTTCTTTGCCGGCCAAAACCACGTCCACATCCAGGTGGTAGCCAGCCCGACTGAAACGACACTCATTACGACTAACCCAACGCAGGTACAGCAAATCCAGTCGGGCGCGATGGATCAAGTGCAAGGCACGATCGACCTTGCCAATCAGCTAACGCCCGGGAGCTTATAAGGTCATTATCTATGGCAACGTACGACGATGACCATGACGATGACCATGACACCAAAACCGGACCCAGTGCTGACGAGCTACATAACAGCGTATATGGCTCCGGAATCGAACACCCGCTTGGTGACATGGAGACCAAGGCCTACACCGCCAGAGACCTCCGTGCCCAAGAAGAAAAGCAGATGGGTATCACACCCGGCAACCTCCCGGATCTACGCACAGATGAGGGGCCACGCGGAAGTGGAGCCCCCGACCTCGCTGCACAAGGGAGAGACGACCGCCGACGCGACGCCAAAACCGCTAAAACTGCTCAAGGTATACCAAGCACCGACCTTCGAGATGCAGAAGAGGGCGGCAATCGACGCCCCAAAGTCGACTGGCTCAACGGTGGTTTTTATAAGGGCAAGGCAGGCGACCAGCAACCCGCAGGGGGAGCGAAAAGCTTCTATAGCCGGCATAAAAAAGCAGTCATCTTTGGCAGTCTGCTGAGCGCCGGGGCGGTTTTTTTTGTAGGTATTTTGCTCATTATCGTTCTTCTGCTTGCTCCGTTCAAAAACGTGCACTTTGCAACCGTCTTGCGCTCCGTTGGCATGGCCCGTTTTACCTATGTCATGAACAAGCAGTTCTCACGCACCATTTTTGATGCCGCCGTGCTCACCGATAACAGCACCGGCAGATTCGTACCACCAAAGGATAGTCTCTTTTACAAAGTGCTGGGCATTACACCGCAAAAAAATCTCCTGGAGCTTGGCAATCAGAATAAACTCAAATTCGACTTTACCGGTGAATCGAGATTCGGTGATAAAACCGGGGGATTGCTTGGCCGGACTAACACCTTTAATGGCGTGGTTATAGACGGAAAGGGCTATTACCTCAACGACTATGCTAAGAGGATGTATGGTGTCAATTTCGACGATCTCTCTACCGTCTCGCTTACAGGCCGGACAGAGCAAACAAGAGTTTTGTCTGCGTTTGCCAATGACGTGCAGAGCAAACTATCCGATATGCTGCAGCTTAAGACTCGCCGTTTTAGATGGGGCGTATACAAGGGGTTCTACCAAGCAACCGGCATCAAACTGATTAAATGGTATAACAGAGGAAAAGATTATAGTAACCTGAACGACGCAGAAGCTCGGGCGAAAAATGTCGACGATACCATAAAACAGGTAGAAGGTGAGGACGCCAAAGCGCGTTCGACAGGCGTATCTGAAATAGACAACGAGGCGCAACAGGAGAGGACTGATACCATAAACGCAACCAAGACTGGCGATACTCCTGGGCAAGTAAGAAGCAAACTGGCCAATCGTCTCCGAACGGCAAGTGACGTCTCTACGGCATTCGCTGCCGTCACGATGGCCTGTGTGCTGCACGGCCTAGCGAACGCCTTCGACGGATCTCAACAGATGCGCGAACAAAATGTGGCACGATTCGGGGCCGAGATCCAGACTGCCGCCGATCAGCAAAAGTACGGCGACACTACTGCCCAGGCTGTGGGTGCCGAAAATGCTATGTGGACTGATGCACAGAAATCAGCCGGCTACAAAAGCGCAACTGGTCGAGCTTTGTCTTCTGACGACCAGAAGGAATTAGCAGGCGTGCCGAGCGTTCTTCCTCCCAATCAGAAATTCGCAGATATCATTAGCCTGGTCGATAAAGTCATGACCGGGGGTTTCATCACCGGCTTCATACCCGGCCTCAATCAAGTACATGATTACCTGGCAAATGTCGGATGTGACGCAGTACTTAACCCTTACTCTCAGGCTCTGATTAGTGGGGGGGAGATAGCTCTGGCAGTTTACTCGGCCGGGTCTACGGAAGGCATTGTCGCCGCGATCCGTGCGGCCATTTCATCTGGGTTGCAGCTGGGTGGAAGCGTCGGGTTGGGGGAGCTACTGGGTTTGTTTGTAGATAATGTTATCCATAGTGTTGCCAACCTCGACTTCTCAGGTATCCAAACAGGTTCGGCACGCTTTGATCAGGGACTTGTAGCAACCGATTACATGCAGCAGGTAGGCAATCGCCAGATTACGTTTGGCGCTCCAATGAGCGTCGATGATGCAAACGCCGCCCAGCAGCAAGCCATGGCCGACTTGCATGCCCAAAATGCGCAGCAATCGTTTACAGAGCGCTATTTTGCCATGGACAATCCATTCTCGCTCAGCAGCAATGTAGCTGCCGTTATGCCGACGACATTTAGCGGCATGGCCGATTCGATTCGTGGCGGCATTATGTCGACCTTATCGGTCATCAGCTCGCCTCAGCGATTATTTGGAAGTATCGCAAGTGTCTTTACGTCGCATAACCACGCTTTTGCTGCAGCAACGATAAAACGCTCAGATTCGTTTGGTGTAGATGAGTGGGGTTGGACAACAGACGAACTCAGCAAAGTAGATAACGATCCGAGCTTCGACCTGACCCAGCTGATTCAAACAGTCGAACCAAACCTGGCTACACTCAACACCAAATACGGCCCATGCTACGACAGTGGTTACGTGCTCCAGACCAACAAACCCTCACAGTGCACAAGAGGTTTCCTCGCAAGCGACGAGGCGCTTCACTGGCGCTCATACATGGCGCAGACATATGCTGCGACACACTTAACAGGATCTATCTAGGAGTAGTATGATGATCGGCACCTTCCGCCAAAAGCTCACATCACTCTATAAACGCTCAGAAAGCGCACGCAGCCTTATAGGCAGCATTCTGGCCGTCCTCATTCTTTTCAGTTCGAGCAATGCGCCCGTCTTCGCCGCTTTTGCCCCACCCACAACCGAACCACAGTCGGCGCCAGCCGACGTCCAAAGCTACCATCTCGACACCGTTCTGTATAGTATTACGAACTGTAACGGAGCGGCTACAGGTGCCGATGCATCACTTACCATTAAACCGGCTTCCGGCGTATGGGTAAGTCACGTGCCGCCGCCCTATACGCTTGAACAATTCATGATCCAGGTCCTCAAAGATATTGCCGCAAAAACAGGTGCACCGGAAAGCGATGTCGTAACCGAGCAACACGTAATTGCGTTAGTTGCTTTTGCTTACGGGGAAGGTGGTAATATAACGAATCTGGACATTTGGAATCCTTTGAACACGGGGCTAAACAATCCCGACCTGGTAGATGGCTCTCATAGCTCCAGCGGACTGCAGTCATTCAAGTCATTCGATGCCGGAGTTGAGGCGACCGCCATAACCATGACCACCCCGAACCAAGACCGCCTCGCTCAAATTCTTACGCACCAGTCTTCAACGGCTATCGATTTTATGCATACCTTAACGTATTATCAGAATTATCCGCATAACTTCGAATGGGCAAAAGCGTCTATGCCACCCCATCAGGACTCATACTATGCCGAGCGTGTACAGCTCGTGCAACAAGTTACTGCAAATTACCGCGATATTGCCAGCCTTCAACTTGGCCCGCCAGGCTATACAGAAACCACACTACCGCATAAGCCAGAACTTTTGGTATACAACCCGAGCGGGGCTGCCACGGGCGGACCTGTCGGAACACCCGTCGGCACTCCCGTCGTAAACGCTTCCTGCGCAACAGGGACCGACCCAGGCAGTACTGCCGCCAGTGCAAATGGGCTAGGCATAGCCGCCCGGGCAATCCAGGACTCCTGGCTGACCAATGCCCAAGGCGCAACCCTAAAACCCAAGCCAGAATATAGCTCGGACATATGCCAGTACAATAAGGACTACTGCAGCGGATCTGTAGCAGGTCCCACCGCTGCGGACTGCGGTATCTTTGTAGCAACGATTATGCATGCCACAGGGTCCGACCCCCACTATCCTGGAGTAGGGACGAGCAACCAAGCTAACTATGTACTCAAGCATCCAGAGTTATACGCAGTTGTTGCCCTCCAACTAAAGACCACCGCACCTCTACTGCCTGGCGATATCCTATTATTAAACGCTGGAAGCTATATAGATAGTAACGGAAAACTAATCGTACCGGCGGGTGCCGGCGGTTCCGGGCATACGATGATCTGGACCGGCCCGCAGCCGTCAACCAAAACCAACGTAGCAAGCGCCTCACTGGATAGCCGGATGCCAAACCTTGGGGTTATGGACACCCCTAGCTTAAATGACGATCCCCGCGGATACTATCTGGCAGTAAGATTTAAAGGCAGTATTCAGCAGCTTTAAGATGAGTAGGGGGCGCTATGCAGCAACACAGTAGCAAACGAATTTTATATATAGGCGTCGGATGTCTTATTGGCGTCTTGGTCATCCTTGGTTTTGCCTTTAGCAAACGGTCTTCGGCGACCATAACCGTTGCCATTGCCCCTCAGAGTGCAACAATCACTATTAATGGGAAGAAGGGCCATAGTGGCATGAATAATGTCTCTCCTGGGCCGGTAACCGTCACTGCTGTCCATCCAGGTTTTGCCACGCTATCGCGCACTGTTATTGTACAGAAGGGCACTGACGGCTACGTAGGACTGGTGCTAACGTCAAACAGCGCAGCAACTAATAATTGGTATGAAACGCACCCTGCGGACCTTCAGGCCAGTAGCGTTATCTCGAGCAAACAGTCAGACATCAATGCCAGTCAATCGGTAAAAAACACCCCCATCATCCAAATACTTCCGTATATTGGCCCTGGTTTTGAGTGGCGTGTCGACTACGGCGTTAACCCTTCAGAGAAGGCGGCGCAGACTCCTGCGATTTACATAAACGCACTAACGCCGCGAGGGCGGTCAGATGCCTTATTCTGGATTAAGAGTCGCGGCTACGACCTGGCAACAATGAAGATTATTTTTACCGCTAACCCAGAGTAAGGAACTAGTATGCCCCCACAATCACCTAATCAAGCCCAAGCACGCAATCGACGATCACTACTGCTACTAGCAGCGGCCATCATCGTACTCGTAACCCTAGCCGTTGTCGGCATACACCTCTGGCAAACGTACGTAATTGACAAAAAAGTGACATTAGCTGCAGCCAGCGGGACAAACATCACGCTCGGCAAGATCCGCGGTACGAATAATAACAGCGTAACCATGGGAGCCATCCTCGCCCACACCAGCACAAACAAACAGGTCCGCCTTGCGCCCGGGTCGTACGCCGTAACGTTCGGTGGCGCAGACTATCAAGACCAAACAGAAGCAATCGCGGTGAGTTCTACTATGACCATCGCTACGCCCAACCTCAGCTATAGCACCGCCAAACTGCAAGATCTGCTGGCACAGCAGGCAGCCGATATCCATCCGGTGGTAACGGGCATCGCCAGCCTGTCCGGCTACACCATTGCGTACGAAAAACTATATGTCAGAGGTGAGTGGTATGCAGCAAAACTAACTCCCGTTGATACAAGCACCCAAGATACATTGCGCGTCATCCTGCATAAAGAAAATGGCCGATGGCAAGTCGCCGCAAGCCCGGGCATCGTATTTTATAGCGGCGACTACCCCTCGATTCCGGTCAGCGTCATTCGCGACATCGACAATAGCCAATAAGCACCCATCTAAGCCAGCAGGATGATATTGGCAGCTTCGGCAAAGTGGTGCACCACGATATCCGCATCGGTGGTCGTGATGAACGTCTGATAATCACGAACGTGTGCGGTCAGTGCCTGGCGACGTTTTCCGTCAAGCTCGCTGAATACATCATCCAGGAGCAGGAGCGGCTGCTCACCCCGCAACTCCTCGAGCAACTGCAGCTCGAGCAGCTTCAGCGTCAGCACCAGCGTACGTGTCTCCCCGCGGGAAGCCGCATCACTGGCGGCATGTCCGTCGATATACACCCCCATGTCATCGCGGTGCGGGCCATAGGCGGTGAAACCGCGCAACATGTCCTGCTCGACACCCGTTTCGAGCTTGTGCAACAATTGGCTTTCATAATTATCTGCTGAAAAGCGGGACGTATATTCGAGCGTGACGTGGTTTGACTGGTGGCTGAGCTCTTCGTATAGGCTACTCATATGCTCACTAAAGCGAGCGATTAACTGCTGCCGGCTGCTGGCAATCTGTCCGCCAAGTTCGCTCAAACGTACATTCCACACGAATAATTGATCGTGAATATCGCGCGGCTGTTTTTTGAGCAGGGTATTACGTTGATACAATACCCGCCGGTAATGGCGCCGGAGCGCACCAAAACGGGGGTTGGTTTGCTCTAACAGATCGTCTAAAAAAGCCCGCCTCAGATCGGGAGAACCATGGAGGAGCGATAAATGATTCGGCTCGAACAGCACCACTGGCAATAGCCGACTTGCGGTAAGGCGGCTGAGTAGCTGGCCGTCAATCTCAAAGCTTTTTAGCCACTTCTCAGCGCTTCCCGGCTGCAGCTTGACTGTACGCTGGCCAGTGAGTGTATCGGCGTCCAGGCGCGACCAGGGAGCGTCAAATCGCACCAACTCCATGTCACTGACCCGGTACGAACTCCCGCGGGCTATAACCAGCACGGCTTCAAGTAAATTCGTCTTGCCGCTTGCATTGGGACCCACGATGATATTCACGCCGTCCCCAAACTCAAACGAGGCGTCGTCGTACGACCTAAAATGCTGTAACCGAAGATTAGTAATCATCTGACAGCTATTGTACTGGATTCAAATAGATCGTCAGACAACTTTCCTTTGTCATCCGCCCCCATTTCCATCATTCTTCTAAGACTCCCTCTCCTCAATACCACCGCTCCCGCGAATAGCAATCCTTCTATTGTTACTTTTTTCCCACAAAAAAGGAACCGAAAAACCTCTCGGCCTGGGGAATGAAAAAACTTATTACGGCCGAACTAGTCGAATGTTCAACCCTACAATTGAAAGTTACTCAGTATTTACTGTACCGGCCACAATTGCTTCTTGTCTTTCCGACGGGGTTCGGGGCCTGGAGTAAAACATTACTCGAA